>NZ_PVNB01000007.1 GCF_003001995.1 Orenia metallireducens
ACTCGAAAGTAGCAAAATTTATTCTAAAGTTCAGAAAGCTATTAGTTCTTTTCTACGAGATGACAAGATTGCATAGTCAAACTTGTAAAGTGGTGTAACTAATATAAAACAACTAAAAAAGACAACCCTTTTACAGGTTGTCTGCTTAAATTGAATATTATATCTTCTTTTTAATCTTTTCTACCTCTTTTTTATCTAACTGAGTCATTTTAGCTATCTCTTCAACACTAATTCCATTTTTCAACATATTTATTATTAGCTGTTTTCTCTCTTCTTCTCTACCTTTTTCCATACCTTTTTCCATACCTTTTCTCTCAGCCTTCTTCAATGCCATCTCTTCATCTCTTAACCATTTTAACCTAGCTTCATAAGCTTCTCTCTCTTCCTTAGTTAAACCTATAGTATCTAATACTTTGATCGCTTTTTCGATGCTGGCTAATTCTGCTAATTGAGTTGGAATTTTGTCTTTATCATATTTATCAGCTCGTTTTAAAAACTCTGTCCATCTATCTAAGGCAGTCTGCACCTCACTTAAGTCCTTATTATACTTCTCTAACTCGATAAAATGAATCTCCAAGTGATCTATTAACTCTTCTTTTGATTCACGGTTCAATAATTGATAGATATTATGATAATCATCTTCCTCTAAACAGTTAAAGTTTAAAACATTAATTACGATTGTCTTTTCTAGTTTATCATAATTAGCCCCTGACTCTAACTGACCTGTATATAATCTCGCCCAATAATATAAGGCTCTTTTATCATAATAATCTTGGTCTGTGATCTGCATCTCAATATTATACCAGACACCTTTTGTATCAACAGCTTTCACATCAAGAATTGAAAGTTTATCATTTTTAAAGTTTTTAGCGTCATAAGGATTCTTTAGGATTAAATCTGTAATTGGCTCATCTTGGTCTAAGACGGAATTGATAAAAGAGATTAGGATATCCTTATTCTCTTCACTCCCAAATAGCTTCTTAAAAGCAAAGTCTACCCTTGGATTTAAACGGCACATTTTAATTAAACCTCCCGTTCTATAGTTATATTTTAATTATAACATAGTGATTATGATAAATGAAGATAAGTTAACTTTAAGTAATAACTATTCTCAGTAATAAACCTAGCTATCTCGTTATCATAGTATCCCGCTTCATAATAATACAGTCCAATGCTAACTACCTGTTATAATCACACTTAAAATCTCTTCCACTGCTTTTTAAAGATAATTTTAATTCAACTTCTCTTCTCTAAGTCAGCAAAAATACTTTAATAATCTACTTTCCAGCAATAATAGTTGAAAAGAGTTAGTAATTTTTATAATATATATAGTAGATATGTATTATTATTAGATATTCATTAACTACTATTAAGTATTAGTTAGGGGAGGTATTATTACTGATGCTATCAAATAATTTGATACTCATAGCAATCTCATTTATAACTTTAATCATCCTAATAATAACTTTAGTAAAGAGCAAAAAAAAGAAAGAGCCTTCAGCTATTACAAGCCCTCCTACTCCCAAAAAAGAATATTCTACCTATCAAAAAAATATTAGCTATCATGGTAACTATATAGATATAGATTCACTAGACTTCTTTGGTAAATTCAACAAATCCCCTAACGAAATATATACAGTTGCTTATTCAGAGAGCCCTAGCAATAAATATGTCCTTTTAAAAGGGGAGAACATATTAGTTAAAGGTAATATAGATAGACCTAGCCTTGCTAGTGTAGCTAACAATGGTACCTTTATCATTAATAATTGGGGCATATCCACTAACCTCTATGGTCTCTTTACTGCTTTTACTAAAGATGGGGAGATTATAATTAAAGAGAAGCTAAAAGCAAACTTATGTAATAATAGTATCTCAGCTGATGGTAGCTATGCTATCTGTCAGACCTACAAGAGTAAACATGAGGAGGATTCTAATAAATTATTATTCTTTAACTTAATAGAGAGGAAACTACTTTGGAAGATCAATTCCCTGACTGGTATAGCAGAATCCTATAGCTTTGATTTAGATGAGAAGATATTAACTCTACATTACTCTAATAATAAGTCTTATCGCTATAGTTTTGAAGGTAGATTGTTAGATAAAGCAGAATGGGAGAAAGAGAATAATGATGAAACTGCTATTATTGAAATAAATGGTGAGGAAGAATTAGATGATGGTTTAGATGATGACTTGGATGATGACTTGGATGATGACTTGGATGATGACTTGGATGATGACTTGGATGATGACCATCTTGAAATAACTGATCCTTCACAATTATTTGAAAGATTAGAAGAAACTCATAAAGAAGACCTCGAGAGTTTATCTAAAGAAGAAGTGAGCCTTCATCTAAAGAAGCTATCCCTTCTCTTAGACTTTGAAGAGATAACCACTGTTAAATACAAGCATGCTAGAACCTATAGGTATCTTGGAGAAAGCTATTTGAAATTAGATAGAAAAAGAGATGCTCTCCAAAATTTTAAAGAAGCCCTAAAGGTTAGCAAGAGAGTTGGAGTCAAAAGAATTACTAAACAACTTGAAGAAGAGTTATCAAACTGATTAAAATAGCCTAAGATTGAGTTTAAATCTAAGTAAATTAAAAATATAATTACTCTATTTCAACTTATACTCAAATCAAAAAGAAGAAGAAAGGAGGTTTTACCTCCTTTCTTCTTTTTTTTCTCTATATCATCTTATCCTCTTCCTTAAGCCTGTTAATCAATCTCTTGATTACATGGTCTGGGACCAGCCCTTCAATACATCCTCCAAAACTGGCTACTTCTTTAATAGAGCTAGAACTTAAATAAGCATACTTGGTACTTGTCATCATAAATAAAGTCTCTATCTCAGGGGCTAACTTCTTATTCATTGAAGCCATCTGAAACTCTGCTTCAAAATCAGAGACAGCCCTTAAACCTCTAATAATTACCCCTGCCTTCTGGTTATTAATATAATCGATTAGTAGTCCCTCAAAGCCATCGACTTCTACCTTATCAAAGTCTTGAACAGCCTCTGCTAGCATCTCCATTCTTTCTTCCATAGTAAAGAGAGGATTCTTATTAGGGTTATGGAATACTGCTACAATCACCTTATCGAAGGTTTTGCTAGCTCGTTCAATAATATCCAAATGTCCATTGGTTACAGGATCAAAACTCCCTGCATATACAGCTATATTACTCAATCTTATTCCTCACCTTCTCTTATTTTTAATAAAGTAATACCACTTTTACCATATTTCTTCTCCTTTATTATATCATATCCTTCAGGTAAAGCTATAGTATCCTTAGAGAAATGTTCAATAATTATGATTCCTGTTGGATGCAGTAGCTTATACTCTTTAATCTTATCTAAAGTCTGATTATATAGCTCTAGCTCTTCATAGGGAGGATCCATAAAGATTAAATCAAAATCCCCTGTCAATCCTTCCAAAGCCTTAAGAACATCATTGCTGATTACTTGACTATCATCTTCATAGCCGACTATCGCTAGATTTTCATTGATAATTTTAGCATTTCGCCTATCCCGCTCTACAAAGACTACCTCTGCTGCCCCCCGGCTTAAGGCTTCAATGCCAATTCCACCAAAACCTGCAAATAAATCTAAAAATCTAACACCACCTATATTAGGACCTATAATATTGAATAAAGACTCCTTAGTCCTATCAGTAGTAGGTCGAACATCACCTCTATCGATAGACTTTAATCGCCTACCTCTATCTCTTCCTGCAATAATTCTCATTAACACACCCCCGAAAAACAGTAATGAGTGACGAGTCAAGAGTGATAAGTAAAGCAACTAATTTTTATTTTCTGTTCTTTACTTGTTACCCATTACTCATTACCCGTCACTAAACTCATCAGCTTATATCTATCAATTCAAAGTCATAGTTAAAATTCTCTGTTAAGATGCTCTTTAAGCGTTTATTCTCTCTATTTTCTAATTTAGGGTCAGCTTTAATTAGAGCAAAGGCATCCTCTCTAGCCAGCTCTAAGAGTTTATGATCCCGTAAGATATCTGCCACCTTTAAATCTGGCATCCCGTGCTGGCGAGTACCAAAAAACTCTCCAGGACCTCGCAAGTGCAAGTCCTCTTCTGCTATCACAAAGCCATCGGTAGATTTGGTCATAATCTTCATCCGCTCTACACCCTCATCTGTAGATGGATCTGAAATTAGGATACAATAGGATTGATATTGCCCTCTTCCAACCCTTCCTCTTAATTGATGGAGTTGGGCCAATCCAAAGCGTTGTGCATCCTCAATAATCATTACTGAAGCATTAGGAACATTGACCCCTACCTCAATGACAGTAGTAGATACTAAAATATCAGTATTCCCTACCCTAAACTCCTCCATAACCTCTTCCTTCTCTGCCGCCTTCATCTGACCATGTAAGAGAGCAATCTTTAAATCTGGAAAGTACTCATTTTGCAGCTTAATAGATAGCTCTGTAGCCGATTCTATATCTAACTTCTCAGACTCCTCTACCAAAGGACAGACCACATAAGCTTGTCTTCCTTTATCTATCTCCTCCCTTAAAAAGGAGTAGATCTTATCCCTTACTCGTTGTGTTCTCCACTCAGTAATCACTGGCTTTCTCCCTGGTGGCAGCTCATCAATTACAGAGACATCCAAATCACCATAGACAGTCAAAGCCAAAGTTCTAGGAATTGGAGTAGCAGTCATCACAAGTACATCAGGATTATCACCTTTTTCCTGTAAAGTAGCCCTTTGCTTGACTCCAAAGCGGTGCTGTTCATCTACAATAGCTAGCCCCAAATTAGAGAAGTTGATCCCCTCCTGAATCAAGGCATGGGTTCCAATGACTATATCTACCTCTCCAGCTTCAATTTTTTCTAGTAGCTCTCTCTTCTCTTTAGCCTTTAAGCTTCCCACTAAAAGACCTAATTTGAGTCCTAAAGGCTCTAAATCATCCTTTAAGCCTAAATAATGCTGTTCTGCTAAGATCTCTGTAGGAGCCATCAATGCCCCCTGAAATTCTGACTGCACCGTCTTTAATAATGCTAAAGTAGCAATCACAGTCTTTCCTGCCCCTACATCACCTTGTAAGAGGCGGTTCATATTCTTATTAGACTCCATATCACCTTTAATCTCCTGCCAAACCCTTGCTTGAGCATTAGTCAAAGCAAAGGGTAACAACTCTAAGAACTTATCCACTAAACCATCATCTTTAGAGTGCTTAATTCCCAGCTTATCACTCTGAGCCTCAGACTTTCTTAAAGCTAAAATCAACTGCAAGACAAAGAGTTCTTCATAGGCAAATCTCCTTCTTGCTTCCTTTAAGACCTCTTTAGAATCAGGAAAATGGATCATTGAGAGACCATAGCTTAAATCTAAAAAATCATGCCTACCAATAATATCTGTAGGAAGAAACTCCTCAACATCCACTAAATACTTATCAAGAGCATTTTTAATGATCCTTCTTAATCTCTTTTGATTGATACCTTTAGTTGTAGGATAAACTGGAACTATTCGACCAGTATGTAAGTTATCTTGAAAATCAATCTCTTCAAAATGAGGATTATTAATTTCAAAATTACCATAGCTATATTTGACCTCACCACTGAATAAGAAGGTAGCATCTTTTTTGAAGGTCTTTTTAATATAGCCTTGATTAAACCAGACGCCATGCAATATCCCAGTACCATCACTGATAGCAACTTTGATAATTTTAAGACCTGAACGGGGCTTAATCTCATTGATATTTACAACCTTACCTTGAACAGTCACATTCTCCCCAGTTCTTAACTCTCTAATCTTCTTAGTCTGACTCCAATCATTATAATCCCTAGGAAAATAATAAAGCAAATCCTTTAGCTCTTCAATCTCCAAGCGTTTTAAACGCTTGGACCAATAATCTCCGACCCCTTTAACATATTTAATAGGCTGATGCCAAAATCCAGCCTCATCTTTAGTTGCTCTAAATTTCTTCTCTTTTTTAATCTTTTTTTCTTGCTGCTTCTTAATTACTTTAGCTTTATCCTTCTTTACAATCACTTGTTTTTTGTTAGCCTCTTTTTCTTGATTAAAATCAAACTGTAAAGAGTTCTGTGGAGTGTTCTTTCTCTTTTTAGTCTTCTTTACTGGGATGTCCTTGACTATTCTTAGCTTCTTATCATTTAAGTCAAAGACTGCTCTTCCCTTTATTTTTCGACCCAACTCGTTGACCAGTTTAATCGATTCCTTTAACTTCTGATGCCTTTTTTCCAAGATAACCTTCTCATAATCTATAAATAGAACATATAAGTCTTGGGCAAGGCTCTTAATCTCTTCATCATTTGTGCTTGCCTGTAACTTATTGCTCCAATTTAAGATATAACTATCAAATCCCCCAAAGACTGAAGTATTTAATCCATTACTTTTAATCTCTGTTGGAATTGGCTTTATAAGGTTTTCAAATATATCTTCTATCCCCTTCATACAATCACCTCATCATTCAAACCCATTAATATCTGGGGGAAATATTATAATAAAACAATAATAAACCTTAAAAACAAGTTTAAGCTATTAAGGCAGTATTATTAGTATTCACAATCTATATTAAAAAAAATTCCTAATACTATTTAACTTAGCATTAGGAATTACCCAACTAACCTTTTATAATACATAGATTATTTATAAACTATCATTCCAAAGGGAGTTGGACCAACATGTGCGCCTACTACAGAACCAAATTGAAGCATATCTATCTCTTCCCACTCAAAATTCTGGGTTAATATCTCTTTTAATTGATTGGCCTTATCTAAATATTTTCCATATATGATTACCAGTTTATGACCTGTATTGCCCTCTAACTCTTTTTCAGCCAAGCCCATAAACTCTTTATATAATCGTTTCTCTCCTCTTAACTTCTTATAAGGAGTAATCTCACCAGCTTCTATTGTCAACATAGGTTTAACATTAAATAAATTACCTATAAAAGCAGTAGCCTTACCTATACGACCTCCACGCTCTAAATAAGTTAAATCATCTATAGTAAAATAAATCTTAATGCTCTCTTTTAATTCAGCTATTAAGTTTATCAGTTCATTCATCTGCTTACCTGCTTTAACAGCTTTAGCTATCTCTACTACCATAACCCCTAAAGGTACCGTTACAGTCTCTGAGTCTATAACTTTAATGTCTATATCTTCTAACATATTAGCAGCCAAGTGAGCTGTTTTAATAGTTCCACTCAACTTTTCAGAAAAGTGTAATGACAGAATCTGATCATACTCTTTAGCTAAAGCTTTATATAAATCAAGGAATTTTCCAATAGGTGGCTGTGATGTAGTCGGTACTTGATTACTTTCTTCTAATTTATCCAAAAACTCTTCTCTACTAATATCAATGCCATCTTCATATTCCTTTCCATCTAATCTAACCTTTAAAGGAATTACATTAATATTATACTCTTCTATAAGCCTAGACGGTAAATCTGCTGTACTATCTGTTACAACTGCTATCTTACCCATCACTTAACACTCCTACTCTACAGAAATAATATAATAATATATAGGCTGATATCCATCATAGATTTCAATATCAAAGTCTTCATATAGCTCTTCCAAATTATGTATTAATTCCTCTTTATCTTCTAAAGATACCTCTTCTCCTACATAAATAGTAATTAAGGAGTCATCAGCTTCAACCATATCTGTTAATAACTCTAAGGTCGCTTGATTGTAATGGGAGGATACAACCTCTATATTTCCTTCTATCAAGCCTAAAATATCACCTTTATTGATCTCTAACTCATTAATCTTAGTATCTCTAACAGCATAAGTAACCTCTCCTGTCTTAACAAATTCAAGCTCTTCTTTCATCTGAGCAGCAACCTCTTTAAGATTACCTGCTGGATTGAAGACCATCATTGCTGTTACACCTTGAGGAATAGTCTTAGTTGGAATAACCTCAATCTCCTTATCTGTCAACTCTTTAAGCTGCTTAGCAGTAGAGATAACGTTTTTATTATTTGGTAAGATAATTACTTTATCGGTATTAATCTGCTCTACAGAGTCTAATAAATCTTGAATACTTGGATTCATTGATTGACCACCTAGAAGTACATTAGCTGCTCCAAGCTTATTAAAGATAACTTCTAACCCTTCTCCAGCAGCTACCGCTAAAACTCCTATTCCATCAAGCACTTCTTGCTCTTGCTTAAGTGCCTTTTGCTCTGCTTCAATCTCTTTTTTTAGCCTCTCCTCATGCTGTTCAGACATATTTTCAATCTTAATTCGAGTCAATTGCCCATACTTTAACCCTTCTTCTAATACTGCCCCTGGGTGCTTAGCATGGACATGAACCTTTAAAATGCCATCAGATTTAACAGCAATAATAGAGTCACCGTAATCACTTAATATTTCTTTAAATTCATCAGCCTCAACCTTAGCATTCTTCACAATAAATTCAGTACAATAACCAAACTCCTCTATAGCTGATGGCTCTATTGTAGTATTAGTCTTTGCTCTAACTCCTTCTCTGATAACGATTGGAGTATCAGAGCTTAGACCTTGTACGAGTCCTGTTAGAAACATTTGATAGCCTTTACCACCAGCATCTACTACCCCAGCTTCCTGCAAAGCATCTAATAAATTAGGTGTGTTGGCTACAGACTTCTCAGCCTCTTTTACCGACTCTATTAGAAGTTCAGCTACAGTTAACTCAGCAGCCAATTTCTTAGCTTTTTTTCCTACATCCTTGGCTACTGTTAAAATAGTTCCTTCCACAGGCTTCATTACCGCTTGATAAGCCTTATCAGCAGCTTTTTGTAAACCATTAGCTAGAACTTCTGCTGTCAATAACTTAGCATTACCAATGCCATCAGCCAAACCTCTTAAAAGCTGGGATAAGATTACCCCTGAATTTCCTCTAGCTCCCATCAAAGCCCCCATTGCTAAACTATTGGCCACAGCCCCTACTGAATCCTCTGTAGTAGACTCTAGCTCATCGACAGCATTTGATAGAGTCAGATACATATTGGTTCCTGTATCACCATCGGGAACAGGAAAGATATTCAAATCATTGATTTCATCCTCTACCTCTTTTAAAGTATTAGTTGCTACTAGTAGCATTTGTTTGAATTTAGCTGAATTTATCTGCTTTATCTCCTTAGTCAATGAATCAGGTAGCATTATTCACCCTCACTCCTTGTACATTAATATTGACCTCCAACACACTTACCCCTGTCATCTCTTCTAATGTATATTTTACTCTATCAATTATATTATTAGCTACCTCTGAAATTTTAGTTCCATACTCTACAATAATATATAAATCAACTCTTACTCCCTCTTCGGTAGTCTCTACTTCAACACCCTTACTTAGATGATCATTTACTAACAGCTTTGCTAGACCATCTTGAATGCTTTTACTGGCCATACCCACCAATCCATAACATTCCATTGCAGCTAAACCCGCAATAATTGAAATAACTTCCTCAGATATTTTAACCATTCCTAACTCATTTGTCAACTCTTGCCCCATTGTCATACTTTATTCCCCCTTGTTAAATCAATTATTCTGAATAAGATTATTTAATTCCTTCAATAGCAAGTTTAAATCCAAATTATTGGCCTTAGCTACTGTTTCTAAGTCTTCATAGTTGGCAGCTAAACACTTAGCACATCCTAGACCATAAGCTTTAAAAATCTGATTAACCTCTGGATACTCCTGTAAAATTTTTAATACTGATGTCTTTTTACTAAGTTTCATCTTTGACCTCCTACCTGATTATTATTCAATAGAAGTCAATAAAATCCTTCTTTATAAGATAAAATACAAAATTAACCTTGCTACTTACCCACCTTTTGTGTTAAAATGTTTAAGTGGTTCTAGCTAAAACATAAAATATTGATATAGATTAAAGGAGGTGCAATAAATGGCAAGGATATGTGAAATCTGTGGAAAAGGATCTAATACTGCTAATAGTGTTACTCGTAGAGGTAAGGCTAAAAAAGAAGGTGGAGTTGGTCGTAATGTAACTGGTATTGCAAAAAGAACTCAACGACCTAACCTACAAAAAGTTAAAGCTGTTGTTGATGGTACTACTAAAAGAATTAAAGTATGTACTTCTTGCTTGAAAGCAGGCAAGGTAGAAAGAGCATATTAATTCAATATAAAGCAAGGAGGTTAAGATTAACCTCCTTGCTTTTTTTATTTTAACCTACTTTATTTTATAATTAAGAGAACTCCTTTTGTAACTCTTGCTCACTAAGAACTCTTTTAGCTAAGCCATCATTTATAGCCCTTTTAGCCACCTCTAAAGCCACTCTATTGACTACTTCCTTATTAAAAGGATTAGGAATAACATAATCAGCTGATAATTCATCTTCATCGATCAATTCTGCTATACCATATGCAGCAGCAATCTTCATCTCCTCGGTAATCTCTCTTGCCTGTACCTTTAAAGCACCTTTAAAGATTCCTGGAAAAGCCAATACGTTATTAACCTGATTTGGATAGTCAGAACGACCAGTTCCTATTACTTTAGCACCTGCTTCTTTAGCTAAAGTTGGATCGATCTCTGGAACAGGATTTGCCATAGCAAAGATAATTGGATCCTCAGCCATACTCTTAACCATCTCTTTAGTTAAAATATTAGGAGCTGAAACGCCAATAAAGGCATCCATGCCAACTATTACCTCACCTAAACTACCTCTTTTATCTGTTTGATTGGTCATCTCTGCTAGCTCTTTTTGAATCTCATTCATCTCTTCAATACCAGAAGCTAAAGCTCCAAACTTATCAACCAAGATTATATCTTTAATCCCAACATTTAATAGTAATCTAGCAATAGCCAGTCCAGCTGCCCCTGCTCCATTAACTACAACCTTCAAACTCTCTAGCTCTTTAGCAACAGATTTGGCTGCATTAATTAGCCCTGCTAAAACTACAATTGCTGTTCCATGTTGGTCATCATGGAAGACAGGAATCTCTAACTCCTTCTTTAACCTCTCTTCAATCTCTATACAGCGTGGTGCTGAAATATCCTCTAAATTTATCCCACCAAAGGTAGGCTCTAACCTCTTAACAGTCTCCACAATCTCATCAACATCCTTGGTATTTAAACAGATAGGAAAAGCATCAACTCCAGCAAACTCTTTGAATAAGACTGCTTTTCCTTCCATAACTGGCATCGCTGCTTCTGGACCAATATCCCCTAGTCCTAAAACAGCAGTTCCATCAGAAACAACTGCTACTAAGTTTCCCTTTGCAGTATAATTATATACCTCTGACCTATCCTTTACAATCTCTAAGCAAGGCTCAGCCACCCCAGGACTATAGGCCAAAGTCAGGTCTTCTCTATTTTTAACCTCTACTTTACTATTAACAGATATCTTTCCTTGATTCTTCTTATGTAACAATAAGGCTTCTTCTTTTAATGACACGTACTACTCCCTCCTCTATTTTACTTCTATTTTCAATTCTATATTTATTAGATAAACTCCTTTATTTATCTAGTAAAAATTCATTGTTTTTCAATAATTTATGTAATGCTCTTTAAATATATACATTGTAGATAAGCAAGTCTAAAGTGTAATTTAATGGATCATTGTAACACATTTTATTAGGTAGTTAGAGGTTAGATGCTTAGGTTTTACCTACCTAGGCAACCACCTAACCATCTAATACCCAATTTGTCACAATATCTATAAACTCATATTTAAATTCCGCTCTAAAGTTATCTGACTACATAAAACAAGAGTGAAGATTCTTGGTTAATCTCCACCCTTAGCACTGTCAATTAATTTAAAGCCTCTTTCTCCTGTTTAATTACTCTTTCTATCTCTGCCCTAGCAGGACCACCTATAGTATTACGAGCATCTACACAGGTCTCGATAGCAATCGCATGATAGATATCATCACTAAATACTTCAGAGAAACCTTGCCATTCTTCCATAGTCAACTCTGATAGCTTCTTATTATGCTCTATACAGTAAAATACACTCTTTCCAACTATCTCATGGGCCTCTCTAAAAGGAATATCCTTATCAACTAGATAATCGGCTACGTCGGTAGCATTGACAAAGCCACCTTCTGTAGATGCTTTCATCTTATCAGCTTTAAATTTAGTCTTAGCCATCATCCTTGCAAAGATTTCTAGACTCTTCTTAACTGTGTCTACAGTATCAAATAATCCTTCTTTATCCTCCTGCATATCCTTATTATATGCCAATGGTAAGCCCTTCATAGTAACTAATAACTGCATTAGATTACCATAAACCCTTCCTGTCTTACCACGAATCAATTCAGGGATATCAGGATTCTTCTTCTGGGGCATAATACTACTACCAGTACAGAAAGAGTCAGATATCTCCACAAAATCAAATTCAGAGCTAGTCCAAATGATCAACTCTTCACTGAAACGACTTAAGTGCATCATCATAGTAGATGCTGCTGCTAAAAATTCAATTACAAAGTCACGATCACTAACTGCATCTAAGCTATTCTGGCTTACTCCTGCAAATCCTAACTCTTTAGCTACAAACTCCCTATCAATTGGGAACTTGGTCCCTGCTAAAGCACCAGAGCCTAAAGGTAAGATATTGACCCTCTTATAACAATCAACTAACCTGTCATAATCACGCTTTAACTTCTGCTGATATGCTAGTAAATGGTGTGCCAATCTAATTGGTTGTGCTCTCTGCAAATGGGTATACCCAGGCATAATAATATCAATATTATCTTCAGCTAACTCCAGTAATACCTCCTGTAATTGCTTGACTAAGCCTTTAATCTGCTCAATCTGATCTCGCAAATATAACCTTACATCTAAAGCCACTTGGTCATTTCTGCTTCTGGCTGTATGTAGCTTACCACCAACTGCACCGATCTTATCAGTTAGCCTCTTTTCAATATTCATATGAATATCCTCAAGTTCTACTGTAAATTCAAACTCACCTGCTTCAACCTCTGCCAATATTTCTTCTAAGCCCTTAATTATCTTTTGACTATCTTCTGTTGTAATAATCCCACACTTGGCTAACATCTTGGCATGGGCCATACTACCTTGAATATCATATTGAGCCAATTTATAGTCAAAACCGATGGAAGCATTGAACTCTTCTACCAAAGCATCGGTACTTTCTTGAAATCTACCATCCCACATCTTCATAATCTTCACTCCCTATTACTTTCTATTCTCTTATTTTCCGCCTATCACTACTATAGATAAATACCTTTAGAATGACATTTAAAACCTTATTTTTTGCCACCAATTTCACTAATCTTCACCCACTGTGAAGAAGAATGAATGAGGAAGTACTCTTGAGGTGAATTAAAAATCCTCTTTATAATTTATAAGTTATTCATTATTCATGTCCATTCGTGTTAATTAGTGGCTAACTATCCTTTGATTTTTATTTTTACTTCACTTTAGAGCTGGATGACTATATAAATTGATATAGATATAATAATTGGGCGAATTGATCGCCCTCTTTTAAGAATCTATTATTTTAGCTAATTTAGCTCTAGTATAATCCTCATCTTCTCTTATCTCTATAACCTGATAATCAAGATCTTTATAAAAATTTATTAAATTCATTAATCTACTAGGAGAATAAAGAATAATTCTTCTTCCTCCCTCTGCTCTCACTCTCTCCTCAACCTCTAAGATCAGTTTTTTTCCAATTTCATAGCCTTGATACTCAGGAAGTACACCTAATCTTATTAAATAGAAATCTTCACCTTGACCATAGTAACGGACTGTTCCTACTGCATTATTATCTAAGTAAGCAATTAAAATCTCTTTATCTTTAATATCTTTAATAATATCATCTTTACTCTCTAATAATGCGGGTGTTGTAGGAAAGAGAGAGGGATCATCATAAGCTTTAAAAGCAGCTTTAGTCAAATTATAGACCAATTGACTATCGGCAAGCTCTGCTTTTTTGATAAACATCTCCATCCACTCTCCCCCTCTAAATTCAGTAACAAGTGACAGAGTGACCAGTAACGAGTTAAGTTCTCATTATTCTATCTTTTACTCGTCACTCATTACTCATCACTTGTTACTTTTTATTAACACTTCCATGTACCTTTAATGGTAGACCAAATAATTCGATAAATCCGATAGCAGAATCATGATTGAAAGTATCAGATGTTTCATAAGTAGCCAAGTTCTCTTGGTATAATGAATTATCAGACTTTCTTCCTACTACTGTAGCATTTCCTTTATATAATTTAAGCTTAACTGTTCCATTTACATACTGTTGAGTTGTATCAACAAAGGCATCTAAAGCAGCCCTTAATGGTGAGAACCATTGTCCATAATAAACTAATTCTGAATATTTTTGAGCAACTAATTCTTTGTAATGATAGGTCTCTCTATCTAAGACTAAGTCCTCTAAATGTCTATGAGCTGTAATTAATACAGTAGCAGCTGGAGCTTCATAGATCTCTCTAGATTTAATTCCTACCAATCTATTCTCCACCATATCGATTCTTCCAATACCATGCTTACCTGCAATTTCATTTAATTTAGATACTAACTCTACTGGACCATCCTCTTGTCCATTTAATGCTACTGGTTCACCAGCTTTAAAAGTAACCTCTATATACTCAGGGTCATTTGGTGCATCCTCTGGAGCAGTAGTAATCTGATATACATCTGCAGGTGGTTCTGCCCAAGGATCCTCTAAAATTCCACACTCTATACTAACTCCCCATAGGTTTCTATCGATACTATATGGACTCTCTTTAGTAGCACCTACTGGTATATTATGCTTAGCGGCATATTCGATCTCTTGACTTCTAGCTTTAAACTCCCACTCTCTTAAAGGAGCTACAACTTCAATTCCTGGAGATAATGCTTGGAAAGAAACATCAAATCTTACCTGATCATTACCCTTGGCAGTACAACCATGGGCTACTGCATCAGCACCTTCTTTTTTAGCAACATCGATCATCTTTTTAGCAATCAACGGTCTAGAATAAGCTGTAGCCAATGGATATTTAGCTTCATATAATGCTCCTGCTTTTAAACCTTTGAAGACATACTCCTTTAAAAATTCTTCTTGTAAATCTTCAATATAGATATTACTTGCACCAGTATTTAAGGCCTTCTCTTCTAAAGGTGCTAAATCTTCATTCTGCCCTACATCTGCTGAAAAGCAGACTACCTCTACATCATATGTATCCTGTAACCATTTAATAGCTACCGATGTATCTAACCCTCCTGAATAAGCCATAACTACCTTGTTTATCTTCTTCTCCATCATCAACGCCTCCTAATTTATCTCAAAATGATTTTTATTTATTTTTGTTAGTATGATTATACATGTTATTGCATAAAAATACAAGTACAATATTAAAGTTTGAATTTTCTGAAAACAACCCAAACCTTCTATAACTCATATATATCTGAAAACTCAATATCTATTCTATCAATTAACTCCTCCTTTAGAGAAATTTCTGTAGCAGCAAATTCTATATCCTCTTTTTCCAAAACTATATTTGGTAGCTTAATTATAAATTCACTCCCTTTACCATATTCACTCTCTACCTCAATCTCTCCCCCATGCATCTCTACTAGCAGCTTAACTATTACTAAACCGATGCCACTACCCTCTTTTCTTCTAGTAAAAGATTTATCAGCTTGACCAAACCTTTCAAAAATTATCTTCTTCTGCTCTTCTTTAATACCTATCCCTGTATCCTTTACAGATATGTATATATACTGCTGCTCTTCAAAGATTCTAACTATTATCTTATCACCTTTGTTACTGAACTTAACAGCATTTGATAAGAGGTTTAACATAATCCTTTCAATATTAGTAGCATCACAAGTAATAACTCTCTTAAATAATTCAGATTCAAAGCTAATCTCTCTAGCAGAACTGTCTAAATAATCTTTTACAGATAGGACTATGTTATCAATAAGTTCTACAATATTATGGTTTTGTAGGTTGAAATCATAGAAATTAGCATCAATCTTGGTGATATCCACTAAATTATTAATTAATCTCAATAGTCTATAAATATTACGCCGCATAATTTTACTATACTTACTGAGATTATTATAATTATCTTTATCTAAATTTCTTTTAGTATAAATCTCTTGCATCTGCACTGCAGAGAAGATTAAATTCAAAGGTGTTCTCATCTCATGGGATAAATTGGCGAAAAATTCCCCCTGAGCTTTATTACTCTCTACTCTCTCTTCTAGCCATTTACGCTCAGTGATATCTATTCCTGAGCCAAAAACCCCTTGAATCTCCCCATTATTATCTTTTAGACGGGCAAGATGCCAAGAAACGATTCTTACTGTTCCATATTTTGTTAAAACTTCAGTCTCAACATATTCTGGTACTTCCTCTTCTTCATTAAATAGTCTTTTAAAGAAGCTCTTTGCCTCTATTCCATCCCCTTGATAGAATTTAAAGATGCTCTCTCCCACTACTTCTTTTTCACTATATCCAAACTCTTTAAATCCTCCCTGATTAAAAAAAGTAATCTTCTGTTCTTTATTGACGACTATAAAGATCACATCAACAATCCCCAATACCTTTAAAGCTGAAAATATCAGTTCCAGTGAATAATTTAAGTGCTTAGATATATCTGTAATCGAATTCTCTTTTACTTTGTTAGGGATGAATTTCTCTTTCACTAATCTCTCTTTACTCATATCTACCCCTGAGCTGATGATTTCTTCCACATTTCCTGCCTCATCCTTTAAAGTACTGTTATACCAACCTATTATTCGCTCATTACCATCTTTATCTACTAATGTTCCTGAGGTATAATTAGGTAGTTCAACCTCTCCCTTTACTACTCTTTCTAATAGTTTTATCTTCTGCTGATTCTGATTAAACTCTTTAAACCAGAAACTTCCTATAATCTCTTCTTGATCTTGACCTAATAGCTCACAGCCCCTTTGATTAATAAATTCTACTCTCCCTTGCTTGTCTAACACTAATAAGATAAATTTAGATAGATTGATATATTCCTTTAAGTTATCTCTTTCTACTGCTAACTCTTTATTTAAAACCTTAGATTTAGAATATAGCTTGACAAATTTAAATAAAACTATGTAAATTAAAGATAAACTTAATACTGCCACTATATCAATCAAGCTTAAACTTTCTATGTGCCTAGCTAACACAATATTAAATATTATCCCCAACAAGATTAAAATAATAAGTATTCTTCTCATATCTTCTTCCCACCTTATAAGATATACCAATCTATCTTTAAAGTAATTTGATTGTACTATTGGTCTAGTTAGCAATTAACAAAATATAAGATAACTTCTGCTAATAAAATTAAGAGAATATAATATTATATTCTCTTATTAAAATTATTTATCCTCTATTTACTGTCATTTTTTATCAAAATATAAAAACTAATGTCTTATTGAAATTAATTCTTCAATTTAGCTTATTCTATTCATATCTCTTAATTATATCTAAGGCATTTTGGGAAGTTTCAGCAGTTAGCAGAGCTTCTCTAAATTCATCCTTTCTTACTAAAAACGAAATTTTGGATAATAATTTTAAATATTCAGGAGAAGTACCTGCAAAATCTGCAACCATAAAAATTATATAAACTGGCTGTCCATCGATACTCTTAAAATCCATACCTTCTTTGCATATACCTAAAGCAAGAGAGAGTTCTTTGACCTCATCACTCTTCCCATGCGGAATGGCTATTCCACGCCCCATTCCTGTTGTAGTCTCAGCTTCTCTGGCTAAAACCTTATCATAAAAATTATCTTCAGATTTGATCTTACCTCCTTGATATAAAACTCCAACCATTTCCTTTAAGACCATCTCTTTATCAGAAGCTATTAAATCTAATTTAATCATCTCTGGCTTTAATAAAGTGCTAAGTTGCATCTTTTGTCCCTCCTTTTTTTATACTATATCTCATTTGCTTCTTTATCGCTATAAATTCTAGACTAACTCATAAACCCCTTTCTAACTTCCTTCTTTTTAAATAAATTATTTTTTCTACTTAATTTATATCATAAATTTGTAATAGGATTAAAGCTTTATATAGATTTTTTATTATCTTTTCTCTTTCTCTGCTGTTATCACTAACTTCTTAAATAATTCTAAAAAGGATGAATACCTTAAAGTCAAATCTTCAGGATGCCACTGTACCCCTATTACAAATTCTCTATTCTCTGATTCAATCCCCTCTACAATCCCTTCCTCTGACTTGGCAGTAACTATTAGTTCTCTACCTAAATCTTTAACAGCTTGATGATGGTAGGAGTTGACCTCAATCTCCTCTCTTTTTAGGATATTAAAGAGCTTAGTGTTCCTTTTAATCTTTAGAGAATGGTAAAGCTCACATACATCTGTACTACAGGAAAGATGACAAATCCCATCTTGGTACTCTTCGATGATATCTTGATATAAGCTACCTCCCAAGGCAATATTCATCAACTGCATCCCTCGACAAATACCTAAAATTGGGAGCTCTCGTCGATAAGCCCCTCTAAATAGTTCAATCTCCCATTCATCTCTCTTGCTATCAAATTTAGTAACTTGAGCAATTGGATGCTCCCCATATCTATTAGGGCAGATATCATCACCACCACTTAAGATCAATCCATCTATCATCTCAATATAGGTCTTGACCTCAGCTTTATCTTCAAGTAAGGGAATTAATACAGGAACTCCACCTGCCTTAATAACTGAGCTGATATAATTATAGCTGACTTTATTATATGATTTATTGAATTTATTCTCTTTTTTACAAAAAGTTGTGATTCCAATGATAGGTTTATTCATAGCTTCTTCCCCTTTACTGATTGCTTTTTGATTTAATCTAGTTATACTTATTCTTATACTTAGCGATTGGTCGAGATGATTCCTGCTGCTAAATGTATACAAATAAAGGCACAGCTTGAAAGCTGTGCCTTTATTTAATAGTAACGAATGGATAAATAGCCACTAGCTACTGGCTACTAGCCTCTAGCTTTATAAGTTCTTAGCTAATAGCAGATTTATCACGGAGGGTTTATGATTTTCAAACCCGTAGGAGAGGCCAGAAGCTAGTAGCTAAAGTGTCGCAATATATCCATTAAGTCTCAATCTTTACATCCATATTCACTGCTGACTACTAAATTATAATATCAATTCATCATCTTATAAACTCTCTTAATCTTCTCCTTCAAATCTAGACCTTCCTTACTTCCACCATATCTTCTATTCTCTATATAATCGATGATCTCATAAATATCAGCTAATAATTCTTCATCATCGATTCTAACTGATAGTTCTGCCTTAGAGTTAGCCTTAAAACTGATATTATACTTATACTTTATCATTTCGTTGAAGATATGATAAATTTCTTCTTCGTCCTTGGTTTTTTTGATCTGTTTATAATATTCCTTTAATCTTTGGTCTTGACTACCTTTGTATCTTTTTATTATTAAATAGACAAGTACTAACAGAATCAATAGTCCAATTATAGCCAAAGTTATCTTAAAATAACTCTTCTTTACCTTAAAGATATAATAATCTTCATTATCTTGATTATCAGTATTAATTTGGGTTATCTCGATACCCTTTGTTTGGGACTGATTAGTAGAATTGCTACTTGTAGTTAGACTCTGTTGAGCCTGTTTAGCTTGACCCGTAACTTTGATAGTTTTTGCTGCTATAGTCCCATATTCATACTCTTTCTTCTCTGGATTGAAGTAAGGTATCTTGATTTCAGGAAGGCTAAGCTCACCACTTTTTTTAGGAACAAGGATAATATCAAAACTCTTTTCAGCATAGTATTCCATCCCTCTAATCTCTTCTTTCTTATCCTTTTGAGTCTGATAAATCTCAACATCAGAGATGTCCCCGTTTAATACCTTATCTAGACTATCTAGATTAACATCACCAGATAACTTAATATTTAAGGTAGTGGAATCACCGTAATTCACCTCTTGATCAGCCAAATTACTATCAAATTGTAAATTACCAACAATTCCTGTGAAATCCTCGGGTTGACCCTCTTGAGGTAAGGGCAAAACCTTAATTGTTTTAGCTTCTGTATTAAAGTAGGTAGCTTTGGAAGAACTAAAGAAGTCACCTGTATTGATATTTGCTTGGAAAGGGTAACTTGCTATCTCTAAAGTTCCTGTCTTAGTTGGTGTTAAGATAACCTGTCCAACCTCATACTTGATATACTTTTTACCATCAAGATAGACATAATTGGCCTTTAATTGGTCTTTGGATTTAGGCTGACTGATAAAATCATTGAAGTTAAACTGATCTAAGAAACCATAGTTATCAAGATTATAGCGAGTAAAAAGGTCATATTTTAAGATAACCTTCTGACCAAAATAAATCTTATCTTTAGATAGAGTCGTTCTAATAAAGATATTGCTATTCTCATGATTTGGACTAGTTTTTCTTTTAGTAACCTTGATCTCTAATTTATTAGTTCTATAGGTCTTTCCTTTGTATTCAACTACCCCTTGTAGGCTAAACTCACCTACCTCTTTAGGCATAATTACATAATGATATTGCCTACTATAACTTCTCTTCATATTGATAATAGTTGTTTGAGTACCAGATTTCTGAGATAGAACTTGAAAATCATCTAATCCTTCTACTTCAATGAGCTCTGCCCCTTTAGCATCCTTTAGTGATACTACTAAATTGGTATTTGTTCCTTCTGATAAATAAAGATTATCTATATCTAAACGAAACTCCTCTTCCGCTCCAAAAGCCAGTGCAGAGAAGATTAATAAAAACAGTAGTGAAGATACTATTACATTGCTTATCCTCTTCACAATTTCACCCCCGATTTAAATATTACCTGTGAGTAGTAAAAAACAGTGAATGACAAATAAGGCAAGTCAGTAGTTTTTAATTCTTAACTAATCATTCGTTACTCATCACTTCTCACTGTCCTTATCACCAATCATAATTATCCTCTTGATTATCTCCAGACTGCTTCATCTGTTGATTATTCTTAAGACTATCCTTCTCTTCCTTCTCCAGTGCTTGGAGTATAGTTAATGCTTCCTCTAGCTTTTTTGGGTCTAGCTTGCCCTCCTGCTGTTGTGGAGTAGCTTCTTGAGCAGAATTTTTCTGTTTATCGTCTGCTTTATTCTCTTTGACCTGACTATCTTCACTAGATTTTTGCTCTTGTTGGTCTTTCTGTCCTTCTCTTCCATCTGATTTTTTATTATTTTCCTGATTTTGCTTATCCCCTTGATTTTCTTTTTTATTATCTTGATTTTGCTTATTATCCTTATTCTGTTCTTCTTTATCTTGAGAGCCCTTCTGACCATCCTGATTCTCTTTCTTCTTTTGACTTTCTTTATTCTCTTGTTCTTTCTTATTATCTTGTTGATTTTTCTGCTTTTTTTTCAATTTAGTTAATAATTGATCGACATATTCATAGTTAAACTTCAACTTTCTATCATTCATATCTAGTTTAATTGCTGATTTATAGTTGTGCAAAGACTCTTGATAATTTTTAATCTTCTCAGCTATCTGTTGGCTCTGATCTCCTAACCTCTTATAAGCATTTCCTATGTTCATATAAAGATCTTTATCTTTGGCTATTTGATTATAATAAGTTAAAGACTCCTTATATCTCTTCTGCTTATATAAAGCATTGGCTAGATTATAATTTAGCTGCTGGTTATTGGAATTAACTTTTAATCCTGATCGGTAATGCTTTATAGCTTCCTGATATTTACCCTGATTATAAAGTTGATTCCCTTCTTCTAGCAGCTGAGCTATACTCTTTTGCTCCCTGTTGCATCCTGTCAATAAGATTACTATCATTAAAATAAAGATAAAGTAATAAGAGCTTCTCTTCATTTAAGCCCCCTCCATTCAGGTAAAAGATATCCTACTAAGAATAAGAATAGACCAGTGGCTAAGAAATACTGATATATCTTAGTAAACTTCTTCACCTTATCCTTACTGTATTTATCCCTTTTTAATTTGGATATGTCATCAATCAACTGTCCAATCTCACCACCGGTTAAAGAAGCAAGATAGAACTTCCCTCCTCCATTCTCAGCAATCTTCTTTAAGGAAGCGATATTCAATTTAGAGTTGACATACTTGCCTGCTTGATTTCTCTTATAGCCGACTTTAGTTCCCTGACTATCATATGCAGGAATTAATGCCCCTTCTTTACTACCTACACCTACTGTATATACCTTCACCTCTTCTAGACCCTTAGCTACCTCTATTCCAGATTGGTTGTGCTCCTCCCCATCACTAAAGATAACTACAACTTTATCACCCTTAGCCGATTCGTCAAAAGACTCTTTAGCTAACTTTAGGGCAGCAGCAATATTTGTTCCTCCTCCAGCAATCAGATCAGTATCGATTACCTCTAAAAACATCTTTGCTAGATCATAATCATCAGTTAAAGGCATCTGGACATAAGAGTCTGAGGAGAAAGGAATCAAACCAATCCGATCTCCTTCTAGAGAATCGATTAAATTCTCTATACTCTTTTTGCTCCTTGCCAACCTATTTGGTTTGATATCCTCAGCTAACATACTCTTAGAGGTATCGACTAAGATGTATAGATCTAAGCCTGATCGTTCGACCTCTTGATACCCCTTAAGAATCTGAGGACCTAATAGAGAAAAGGCTATCAATATAATCCCCAAGGTCATTAAGGTAGGTTTAATTACCTTAAACCTATAATCTATATTAAAAGACAAGGCTTTAATAATTGAATTACGCTTCTGATAGGCCAAAATTAAAGTTATAAGTACTAAAATTGGAATTAAAAAAAATATATAATTATGTGTATTACTAAACTCCACCTTCAACTCACCCCCAAATTAAAGCAATGTACAATTTACAATTAACAATTGATAATTAAAACTATCAAAATATTTTAAGAACTTAATCTTTTAATTGTACATTATCAATTGTAAATTATAGTCACGGTATTTTAACAAAGAGATACTTCTCTAAAAAGACCCCAACTAAAAGGAGTAATAGTCCCCATTTAATAAACCCAAAAGCCAATTCCCTATATTCAAAATAATTATTAACATCAAATTTTGTCTTTTCAAGCTGGTCAATTCTATCAAATATCTCCTTTAAAGCATTGGGATCCTTAGCTCTAAAGTACTCTCCCTGAGTATCTGTAGCAATCTGCTTTAATAGCTTTTCATCTAAACCACCACGATAGGTCTGATATCTTATTTGACCAAAAAAGTCTTTTCCAACAGGTATCTTAGTGATATCACTGCCTACCCCAACGGTATAGATCTTAATCCCCATATCCTTAGCTAACTGGGTTGCTGTCTTGGGATTAACCTTTCCTGCATTATTCTCACCATCGGTCACTAGGATGATGACCTTAGATTTGGCATTACTCTTCTTGAGACGATTAATCCCAACAGAAATCCCCATCCCAATGGCAGTTCCATCTCTATTAACATCCTCTGTACTTGTCCTTGCTAAAGTCTCTTTTAAGATATTATGATCTAAGGTCAGAGGTATCTTAGTATAAGCTGTACCAGAGAAGATAACCAAAGAGATTCTATCCCCCTCCCTGCCCTCAACAAACTTACTAATAGTATCCTTAGCTACACTTAGACGATTTGGATCAAAATCTATCGACTTCATGCTCCCCGAAACATCTAAAGCTACTACAATATCTATCCCTTCTTTTTTGATATTGCTAAGCTCTTTTCCAGACTGAGGACGGGCTAGAGCAACTACCAATAAAATAACTCCAGCTAAGATTAGATACCTGCCAAACTTATGCTTAATTGTCTTCTTCAACCCTGCTTCTTTTAACAGAGCTATACTTGAAAACCCTATACTCTTACTCCTTCTCTTCTTCAAAAAAAGATAGATAAATATCGGAATCAAAAATAAAAGATACCAGTGCAAGAATCTAAACATAATTCACACCTTCTTTACTTGCTTCTATCAAATCGACTATTCTAATCAACTCTTCACGCTTCTCTTTCTTCTTTTCTAAGCTGACCTCCTTGCCTCTATACTTGCAGATATCAACAAAGCTCAACCATTCTTTAATCTGATTTAAATAATCATCTAATTGGGGAATATAATTTATCTCTGCAATAATTTCATTAGAGGTCTTACCTATAATTTTACGATTGAAGGTCTGTTCTAAATAATCCTTAAAAGCAAGGGTTAAATAGACAAAATAATTATCATCCTCTAGCTTAATCTCCTCTATCTTAGTTCTAAACTGACTATAAACACTCAACTCTTTTCTACTTCTATTGCTAAATATCTTTCTTAAACGCAAAAATGATAATAATGCAATCACAGCCACCATCACAACTAACAGCTTATACATAGGAAGCATCTTATCGACCTCCTTAGCCTCTAAATCACCTTTAAAGATATCCTGGCGATCGATCTCATCCAAAGTAGATGCTACTTGAATCTTCAACTGCCTATCACCTAGCTTGACAATCTTCTTACCTGCTTCAAAGCTCCTAATCGCTATTTTGTATCCTGAATCTATCTTTTCTAAGCTCTCTATCTCAAAATCTTTAAAGCTATCTCTAATCTCTGCTTGGGATAGATCGGTCTTAGCTATCTCTAATTGAATCAAATCGCCGATATGAATAGCTCTACTTTCAGCATATACATAACTATTAACTAAAACTAACCCAGCTAAGAGCACAGCTAATAAAATAAAATTTCTTCTCATTCTCATCTCATTCTCCTTTTAAAGAATAGCATTAATGCTTTCACAAAATCTTCATCAGTATAGATATTAAGTAAATTCCTAACTGGTAATTTAATAGTAGATTCCAGCTCAGTTCTACCCTGTAAATTATCTAAAACAATAGTCTCACCAGTCTCTAAATCTTCAAATTCAAAGATAGCACCCTTTGGTAGACTCTCTTCTCCTTTATCGATAACTCTAATTAAAACTAGATCATGCTTCTTATCAGCTATCTTTAACTCCTTCTCATAATCCTTATCAAGAAAATCAGAGATTAAAAAAACTATACTCCGCTTCTTCTCTACTCTATTGAAATACTGTAGAGCCTTTTTAATAGCTGTACCTTGATTATTAGGTTGAAAACTTAAAATCTCCTCAATAATAGATAAGACATGCCTCTTCCCCTTTTTAGACGGAATCAGCTTCTCCACCTTATCAGTAAATAGAATGCTACCTACCTTATCATTATTCTTCACTGCCGAAAAGGCAAGAGTAGCACCAATCTCAGCTATAATATCCTTCTTCTTAGCAAAACTATTAGAGCGGGACATATCTATTAAGAGAAACATATTCAGCTCCCGTTCTTCATGAAACTTCTTGATATAGGCCTTGTTCTGGCGAGCCGTTACATTCCAATCTATACTTCTAATCTCATCACCAGGATAATACTCCCTGATCTCATCAAACTCCATCCCCTTGCCTTGAAAGGCAGAGCGATACTCTCCAGAAAATATCTCCTCAATAATTCTATTAGATTTAATCTCTATCCTTCTTATCTTTTTAATCAAATCTTTAGAAACGATAATAATTCACCTCCTAAAGTTCAGTGATAAGTAACGGGTAACGAGTGACCAGTAAAACAATAATTATTATCAAATTTCTTCCTTCGAGTTCTTCGAACTCTTCGTGAGGAGAAATAAAGCTTCATGTTTCTGAGAAACTTTATAATCACGGAGAGCTTCTCAAAACTCATAGAGAAAAATTTCCGACCGAATTTTTCCAATCCACTCTTCACTGTTTCTATGGTAATCTTACATTATCCAAAATATCAGCAATTATATCCTCTTCACTGATCTCCTCAGCCTCTGCTTCATAGCTAAGTAAGATTCTATGACGCAAGACATCATAAACTACTGCTTTAATATCATCAGGTATTACATAAGCTCTGCCTTCTAAGAAGGCTCGCCCCTTAGCTGCTAAAATTAAATTAATAGAAGCCCTTGGCGATGCTCCACAAGCTATGTATTCATTCTCTTCTCTAGTCTTAAAGATAATATCAAGAACATAGTCCTTTAGGTTCTCATCAACATAGATATCTCTGACTATCTCTCTAATCTCAAAGATACTATCTCTACTTAACAGTCTATTTATCTGAATATCTTCCAATCTTCCTTGCTCAGTTATTAAGTCAATAACCTTCTTCTCCTCAGCTTTACTTGGATAACCTACCTTTAACTTCATCATAAATCTATCCTGTTGAGCCTCTGGCAAAGGATAAGTTCCCTGCTGTTCTAATGGGTTTTGTGTAGCCAATACCAAAAAAGGTCTATCTAACAGATAAGTCTTCTCACCAATAGTAACCTGCTTTTCTTGCATAGCCTCCAATAAAGCCGACTGTACCTTTGCTGGTGCCCGGTTAATCTCATCAGCAAGGATAATATTAGCAAAGATTGGACCTTTTTTGGTCACAAACTCTCCTGTATGCTGTTTATAGATCTCTGTCCCCAAAATATCTGCTGGTAATAAATCTGGAGTAAACTGTATCCTTTTAAAATCAACCCCCAAAACCTTAGCGCAGGTGTTGACTGTCAGTGATTTAGCCAAACCTGGTACACCTTCTAATAATATATGACCACCAGTAAAGATTCCAATTAAGATTCTTTCAACCATATAATCTTGTCCTACTACTGATTTTGCTATCTCTTGCTTGACTAAACTGATTAACTCCTTCTTCTTAGCAACCTTCATTTCTAGCTGTGCAATATCCATATCTAAAAACAACCTCCTTAACAATTATAGCTTTATTATAAAAAATAGCCCAATTAATATCAATTAAATGAGCTATTTTATAAATTGTACCTTATTATTACATTATAAACCTTAATTTTGACAAAAATATGACGATGTGGATAATTAAAATCAATAACTTCACTCCTTGCTTCTGCTTAGAATAAGTGATTATTTATTTAAGTAGCACTTTTTATACTTTCTAACACTGTCATAAAGGCATAGTAAAAGTCAGTATTAATACTGACTTTTAGATCTAACTTCTCATTTTAAATTATAAATTCTTGGGTCCCTTACAAGCTTCCAACCATACTGATCTTTAATTAGATCAATAGCTAATGATAAATCTTCTTGTTGATTATTATCATCATAAAAGGAGATAGCTACTCTGGCTGTGTTTTCCACTTGATTTCTTAGCTCTAAAGTATACCCAAGCTCCCCAAAATTATCTAAACTTATTATCACTATCCTTTCTTCTATCTGCTTTAAATTCTTATTATTCTTAAGTTGATTTAAAGACCTATTCCCTTGAACTTTATTCCAGTAACTTCCATAAACCATCTCTAAATTATCACTTAATATCCCTTGAGCCAAAGCCCTGGCAGTAGCAATCGGTGAATAATATAACTCTTTGGCATCCTTAAAGCTCTTAACCAAGTCCTTTAAATAATCTACTCTATTATCTAAATTAGGATGGCTAGAAAACAGCTCTCCTAATCTAGTATCATTACTACCACCTTCTTTAAGAATATACATTAGCTCTATAGCACCATAAGAGTCATAGCCAGCCCTTTCACTTAAAGATACTGAATATTCATCAGCATCCCTTTCCTGTTCTCGACTATAACCTTTTTCCAATAAATTAAGTCCAATATTTCCTGCCACATCTAAAATCCCTTCATATCTATTACCCTTGGTAAAGGTCTCAAAAAGTACTCCACCTACCTGTAAGCCTTGAATTAGATTAATACTCTCCTCTATATCATTATTGACACCATGGCCTAACTCATGGGCGATAACTGCTGCTAACTGATTATCATCTTTTAAGCGATCTACTAGCCCTTTAAAGAGTACTAAGTTCCCATCACCAAGATAAGCTGCATTTAATACAGGTGCATCGACAATATATAACTTGAAGTTCAAGTCTCGAGCATCTTTGGCAGCCTCTGCAGACAGTCTATCAAAGATATTATAAATCCGATTTCTAGCTGTTGCTTCTAAATAAGCAAGCCCATACTCTTCTTGATACTTGACCAAGTTCTTCTTTGCAATCTCCTTCTCCAAATCTGAAACCGCATCTGCTGGTAGATTTATCAAAAATAGAGCTGATATTATAAATAATATAGTGGAAAAGCTCTTACTATATTTTAACATTTAACCACTCCTACCTCTAATTCTTACTTAAAAATTTTAGGAAATTAATTATATAAATACTGATAACCAAGCCTAAAGTGAAACTTGTAGTATTTTTATGTTTTTTGATTTCAACTCGTTACCCGTTACCGTCATCCAACTTAACCTTAATTTAAATTTCTTTGTAAAGTTGAATGACTATAGTTACTCAATCTTTAGCTTTAAATAAGTGCTCTCTCCATCTTTAATCTGTATCTCTAACTCCTCTGAACTCTCCCATGAGACCAGTTTAACTCTATATATGCCACTAGGTAACCCTATAAAGTTGACCTCTCCATTGATTGTATAAGCAAAATCCAGACGTTGTTCATACTTTGCTGAATAAAGACCTACATAAACATCATCTAATAAATCCCCTTGATTATCATAGGTAATTATCTTTAAATCTCCCTGCCCCTCACATCCCACTAGAATAGTCATCAAAAGTAATATAATCATAATCAAAAATACTCTTTTATACTTCAAATCATCTCCACTCCTATCTCTAAATTTCACTCAAATTCTCGCTAAATTATTACTAAAAGCAGATCTATATTAATCTAAGAGAATTTATCCTTTAAACTTAATAAAATTATAGCAACTTATTATAAAGCTTTGCTATTATAAACTCAAATCCTGCTGTAAAGTTATAGTAATATAGAATCCTATAACTATAAAAGTGTTGTTATATAATGATAATGCGACACTTTTATTTCAGTTTACAGTTGACGGTTGACAGTTAAAATCTTTAAAACCGAAGAAGATTCCTGTTTGAACGAAGCAAAAATTGAGCTGGAATTTAGAGTTTAATCAAATTTTAAATAAAGAATATGATTAATGATAATAATTAATATTTTGATTGCGTAGTGAGTTTAATTTTCTTCTTGATTTTTTGGTTACTTTTTCATCAAGGAAAAACGTAACCCGCCCTTAGGCGGAACCTAATAATTTGTCTACTTTTTAAAAAATAAAAGTGTCCCAATATACCCATTATCAATCAGCTATCACTCAATACCTCAATTAACTGCCTTCACATCCTCACAAAATAGACCTCTCTAACCATATACTATTGTACTAGCAATTATCATCCAAATATCTTATTCTTGTAGTTAACTCTACTTACTGATATAATTAACATAAGTCGCTTTATTTCATATTATTACTTAAAAAGATGTATAAATTAAGAGATTATTTCTCTTAAAATCCTAATAGAAGGAGAAATTCAATGCTAGAGAAGAATAAGATTTCCAGCTTCTTTGATGATTTTCTAATTGGAACCACTCACAGCTATATAGATCTCCATATTCATACCAATGCATCTGATGGATTGATTGATACCGAGTTTTTGAAGGAATTTCTAAAAGATACACCCCACCTAATCTCAGTTACAGACCATAATAATATCGAAAGTAATGTTGCACTATATGAAAGTGGAGCAATAAATATAGTCCCAGGGATAGAGGTTGGCTGTCATGATGGCTTTGAATTTTTAATCTATTTTAAAGAGATCAAAGATTTAATTGACTTTTATATTAAGAATGTAGAACCTTTTAAATATAGAAATAAAATTGCTCGTACTAAGCAATCCTATGATTATTACTTAAAAGAAGCCAGAAGATATGATTCTTTTATCTCTATCCCCCACATTGCTGGAATGGCCCAGAAAAATTATCTGAAGAATAAAGATTATATTCACCAGATTACCACTAAAGTAGATGCTATCGAAACCTATAATCATACCTTATCTAAGAAAAGAAATTTTGTTGCCAGCAGAATACGAAAGAGCAAAGACAAATTTGCTACCTTTGGTAGTGATGCTCATATTAAAAAAGAGATTATATCCTTTTATAATTATCAGAATAATAATTTCAATAAATCCTTTTACCTTAGAAAGAACTTATATCATTTAGCTTCTATTATCGGACTCTTTGGGAAGCACTTACACCATTTCTTAGACTTACATTAATACTAGGTTATTTGTGATAGCAAAACAACTAGAGTAAAAAATAATTCAATCTTCAAATATATAATAGATAAGAGCCTAGCTAATTAGCTAGGCTCTTATCTATTATATATTAAACTTATTAATGTACTCTCTCTATCTCCTCTAAAATATCTTCCATCCCCTTTAGTCCAACAAACTCTCTTTTATTATTGATCATAACCTTTGGTAATCTACTAATATTATAATTATCAGCTAAATTATCAAAGATTGTAGTTTCAATCATATCTGCTCTAATCTTCTTATTTGCTAAAGCTAGCTGGTTTGTCATCTCTGCTAGCTGGCTAGCATCTGGAGATTCTTTATCTGCAAAAATTTGAATGTGTACCATCTCATCTATCTTTGCGACTCTCTCTTCTAACCTCTCAGGTAGCTCTGCTCCATTGCCTGAAACCAATAATAAAGACTTAATAAATGCCTCTAATTGATGGTCTGTAGGCTTAGTATAGAATCTAATTCCTGATTCATTACCTTGCTTATCCAAAATTAAGATTGCTGGAGCTTTATGAACATCATACTCCTCTGACTTACTCTTGTCCACTCTATAATTATAGACCTTAAGACTCAACTTATCAGATAATTGGACTAGATTCTTTAAAAATTCTTCTGTCTTTTTACAAATACTACAATCTATATCTTTAGTAAAGAATAAAATCTTAACATCGTTATTTAAATAAGCTAATCTCTTCTTTAAATAATTCTGATGGTTCTTCTCAAAGAAGTCCATCTAGCTATCACCTCTTTCATCTATAATAGAAAGTAAGACTTTTTTATCTTGGTTCAACTAATTAGCTTACTAATTGATAATCATTTTCTATAAATTCTTCCCAATTAAGATCAGACCATTGATTAAACTCTCGGATTGTATTTTCAGAGCTATACATAACCTCTGGAATAAACGGTACATCAGCTAAACCAGGTTCTGGTATAACTTGCAGAGGTGGCAGATCTAAATTCTCTGTCACATCACTATTAAAAGCTACTATATATCCTTCTTTATCTCTAAAATAACCATTGTTGAGGGTTCCAATATACTCTCCATCCTTATTAAAGACCTTCTCTTCTTTGATAAAGGCTTGATAGTTTCCCGCTATATCATATATATACTTATCCTCTAACCAAGCTACTACCTTTCCTAACTTATTATAAAATGCATCCATTTGATCCCCTCCTTGATATAGTAGTCATTCAACTTTAAAACCAAATTTAAATCTGTCTTTATATAGAAAAAAGCGACCTTCAGGAGTTAGGTGGGTAGGGATTAGAAAATCCAACTATCCAACCCCTAACTGCCAAAGTGACAAGTGTCCCAATATCCCCATTAAATTCCGCTTTAGACTTAACCTTAAACTAGGATAATATCCTGTTAAACCTTATTAATTAATTGTTGCTCATTACTATTCTCCTCAGTTTTGGCTTTCACAAACTCTTCCCAACTCAAATCAGACCAATTGTTTATAGGATCAGGCATTATTTGAGGGAAGGAAATTGCATCAGGTATCGGGGCTATTGCTGCTAGAGTAGGTGCAGGACCTATCTGAGTAGTTGGTAGTATTGGTAAATTTTCTGCATTATCTGTGAATGCAACTATCTCACCGTTTTTATCTCTAAAGAACCCGTTCTTAAAGACACCAAGATATTCACCTTCACTATTAAAGACTCTATCATTTTTGATAAACAATCTATGTTCTCCAGATTCATCATAAACAGCTCCATCCTTTAACCAAGCAACTGTATCTCCATTTTTATCATGAATTGTATCCATAACTATACCCCTCCTTAATTGATATAGATCTAATCAGTGAAAGTTAAGAGGTTAGAAAATCTTCTAACCTCTTAACTAGCCAATAAGAATTGATCATCTACATCTTTAACACCAATGGTATGATAAGCTGACTCAAAGGCTTCTTGTATAGCTCTTTGATTTCTCAGCTTTCCACTTAAGGTTACAACCCCATCTTCAACCTTTACATTTATTTTATTTTCATTGACATACATATTCCTCTCTAAGGCACTACTGACCTTATCAGCAATATTCTTATCTAAATAATCCTCACTAGGTACTACTGTTAACTTATTCTCAATTCCTCTAACTCCATTCAGCTTAGAGATAATATCTTCAACATAGATCCTCTTCCAATAAGTATCTACTGAACCTTCTAATTTAACCCATCCAGCATCTACATTAATATTTATATCTTGGATACCAATATCAGGACTATCCATAATTCTATTCTCTACTTTAGCTTCAACTTCATTATCGGTAGGTCTAACTATACTTTGAGGATATTTAATCTCAAGCTGATTATTTAGATCCTTAACACCCTCTACAGCCCAGACACTATTTACAGCTGAGCTGTTAGCAAAATAAGTAGGAACTGTCCCAGTTAAAGTTACTCTCCCTTGATCTACCTTAACATTTATATTCGAAGCATCAACACGGCTATCCCAATAGAGCTGGTCAATAACATCCTTTTTTATCTGCTCATCTAAGCGTAACATTTATGTCATCCCCTTTCAGTCTGATAATTGTTATTCTTATCTTAACTATTGCAAATACTCTTTAAGATACTAATAAAACTATAATACTGAAAAAATTAGTAGATGATAATGAATACACCTCCTAACTATTACCTTCTATAATTTATTTTAGGAAATAATAGCCAAATAATCAAACTCTATAACTTTAAATCAAGGGTTCTCAGCCGCTCTTATTAGTAATAATAACTATTTAGCTCCAATTTCTTTATAATTTGCGGATAAGACTCCAATTTACTAGTACAAAAAATAAAATAAGACCACTAAAGATTAAATCTCTAGCAGTCTTAGCTATTAATATTTCTTTAAATAATATATCTTTAGAATTTAACGGTTCCTGATAAACTGACATAGTCATCAGAATCAACAGCTACATTCAAATCTATAAATGGTATATTTATTCCTAAACCACCAGTATAAACTCTGTCCTGACCATCTTGTTCATAAGCCCCCAACCTTAAAGATAATAATCCAGCAATAATTCTCTTCTCTAATCCAACATGATAGATATCCTCTTGATCCTCTGGCATCTCCACATCAACAGCTACTGTTGCAGCAAGTGGGTATGGCAATTTAGCAGCTGCACCTAAAGTTACTGTTCTTTCTAATTCATCTGAAAAATCAGAACTTTTATCCCACTCTAGCTTAGAAACTGCATTTCTAACTGTTGCCCCCAGATTAACCATGTTAGTTACCTTAATTAAAACTCCTGCATCTACTCCATAACCAGTAGCTTCATCATTTAATTCTGATGAGTTAAAATATGCTATATCCTCATTATAGGTATATGTTACAGCATCATAGCGTCTAGATACATATTTAGCATTCATTCCCAAAGCAATAGACCCAATATTTAATGGAGGATTTATAATCTTAGTTCCTAAAGAGACGATCCCCTCTCCAGTTACCATATTTTGAGCATATTTGGTCTTAAGACCATTTACTTCAGAAGAACTAGTCTGTAATTGGCTATTACCGATTATCCCTAGACCAAAGCTCTTCAAATTGAGAGCTAACATTCCATTGACATTCAAATCAACGTCATCAGGAAACTCTAAGTTTTTAACCTTATTTATTTTTTCCAGATCATCTTGTTCACTTTGGATAGTATCGATACTATCAATAAAGTCTTGGATTGCTTCTATATCATCAGATTTTGCCTGTCCACCAAGATTAAGCCCTAAGCCCAACAATCCACTCTGAGTTAAACCCGCTGGATTCCAGTAAACAGCACTGGCATCATCAGCTACAGCAGTAAAGGCTCCTCCCATACCATAGGCTTTTGACCCATATTTGTTAGCTGCAAAAGATGGAGTGACCATTGTTATTAATAATAATACTACCATTGGCAGAACATAAATTCTTTTCATTTTAATACCTACCTTCCTTTAGTTTATTTTTTTCAGAGATTCTCAGCTGCCTTTCCAATAATAAAAATAATAATCAATTCCCGTACAAAAAAACTTTTAAAAAATATATTTTTATGAAAATCTCTGAATTTATACATCTAATAACATAATTCTACATTTAAGCTTTAAACCCTCTTTTTTATCTCTCCACCTTATTTAAAAAATAACTAATATCTCTACCAATTAGCTTAGCATAAATTCAATTAAATAAATGTAGTAGTTGATACATTATGGGGATGTTGTGACACTTTTTCAAATGGATATAGAAAAAAGAGGTACAATAATTTGTACCTCTTTAAGACTAACGAAATATTCTAGTTTAATCCTCTAAGATAATAACACCTTGATTGGTGGGATGGGTAATCATATAATGGGAATCCAAACCATGTTCAGCAAAGATATCTACCATCTTCTTTCCAATCTTACCTTCATTCTCTAAAGTAAAGGCAATTACAGTAGGTCCTGAACCACTGATAGTTACTCCTAAAGCATCAGATTTTACTTCTTTTAAGATTTCTGCCAGCCCTGGCACTAAATCTTGGCGATATGGCTGATGTAATTTATCATCTAAAGCCTCTTTAATCAAAGTATAATCCTCTGTCAATAATCCCGTTAAGAGTAATCCAGTATGGCTTAAATTAAAGACTGCATCTTTAAAGGAAACCTCTGCTGGCAATACCTCTCGAGCCTTAGCAGTAGATAATTGGTAGTCAGGAATACAGACAACGGTCTTTAATTTGGCCGGTACTGCTAGCTTCTTATAGACTACCTTAGAACCTTTGACTGTCGAAATCACAACTCCCCCCAATAGTGCAGGAGCCACATTATCAGGATGCCCCTCTATCTCAGTAGCTAAATCTACCAGCTGATCTATCGATAGTTTTTCACCTGCTAATTTATTAGCTGCAACCAATCCTCCCACTATTGCGGCAGCACTACTTCCTAAACCACGGGCTAGAGGAATTCTATTCTTCAACTTAATCTTCAACCCTTGAGGAGAGTATCCTACCTTAGTAAAGACCCTTTCCATAGATTGATAGATTAAATTACTCTTATCTGTAGTCAATTCATCACTACCATAACCAACCACTTCAATCTCTAAGCCTTCCTCAATCTCAGCAACCTCTACCTCATTATATAGTTCTAGACTCATCCCTAAAGTATCAAAGCCTGGTCCTAAATTGGCAGTAGTAGCAGGAACCTCTACTTTAATCATTGTCTATCCCTAGCTTGTCCAACTCAAACTTACTATGAATAGCTCTAACTGCCTTTTCTGCCTTATCTCTAGCAATTAAGCAAGAGACCTTGATTTCAGAGGTACTGATCATACCGATATTAATCTCTTCTTCTGCTAAAGCCTCAAACATCTTAGCTGCTACGCCTGGATTGGTAACCATCCCTGCACCAACGATAGATACCTTAGCCACTTGATTGTCACAAAGTAACTCTCTATAATTTAACTCATCCTTCATCTCTTCTAATACTTTTTTAGTCTGTTTAAAATCATCTTCATCAGTAGTAAAAGTAATATCATTTACCCCATCATAATTTACATTCTGGATAATCATATCCACATTAATAGACTCTTGTGCTAACCGAGTAAAGACCTTTGAAGCGATGCCTGGATGGTCTGGTACTCCTACTAATGATAATTTTACCTCACTTTTATTACATGCTACTCCACTTACAACTATATTCTTCTCCAATTCTTCTACCTCCTTAATAATTGTCCCTGGACTACAAGCAAAGCTAGATTTAACAGCCAACTTGACATTATACTCTTTAGCAATCTCCACTGAACGTGGGTGTAATACATTTGCTCCAAGACTTGCTAGCTCTAACATCTCTTCATAGGAGATTTCAGGTAATTTACGAGCATCTTCTACCATACGAGGATCTGTAGTATAAACACCATCAACATCAGTATAGATTTCACATAGATCTGCTCTTAGTGCAGTGGCAACTGCTACAGCCGTTGTATCAGAGCCTCCACGACCTAATGTAGTAATTTCATTATTTATAGTTACCCCTTGAAAACCTGCCACTATAACAATCTTTCCTTCTGCTAGCTCCTTCTCTACACGGTCAGGTTTGATCTCTAGGATTTTAGCCTTACTATGTATATCATCTGTTATAATCCCCACCTGTGAACCAGTTAAAGAGATAACATCCTCCCCAAGTTCATGGATAGCCATAGCCAATAAAGAGACAGATACCTGCTCTCCAGTAGAGATTAACATATCATACTCTCTTCTAGGAGGGTTATCAGTAATTTGATTTACTAATCCAATCAACTCATCAGTAGTATCTCCCATTGCTGATACTACTGCTACCATTTTATTTCCTGCTCTCTTTCTCTTTACAATTCGGTTAGCCACCCTTTTGATTCTTTCAGAACTTCCTACCGAAGTTCCTCCATATTTTTGTACAATTAAGCCCATTTCTTCTCCTCCCATTCTTTAAAGCAGTTAACAGCTTGCACTGTAGACTATATTAATTATAGTCTTCGACTCTAATTAAACTTGCAATCTCTTTTACATCATCTAAAGCCTTAATCTTTTCTAATGCTGCATTAAGGTTTCCTTCCTTGACCTCATGAGTCACTAAAACCAATGGTACAGTACTATTACTTCTTCCATGCTGAATTACCGATTCTAGACTGACAGATTGCTTACCTAAAAGACTAGTAACTTCACCTAAGACCCCTGGTCGATCTAGTACTTCTAATCTGATATAGAAACTACTCTCTACTTCAGATCTATCCTTAATCTCTTTTTGAGTAAAGCAGGTACAAGCAATTCTGCCTTGTGCTCCAAAGTTAATATTTCTAGCTGCAGCAATTACATCTCCAACTATAGCACTTCCTGTTGGCATCTGACCTGCCCCTGGTCCATAAAACATCGCTTCACCAATAGCATCACCTTCAATAAAGATTGCATTAAATACATCATCTACCTTAGCAATTGGGTGCTCTTGTGGTAATAATGTTGGATGGACTCGAAGCTCAACTCCATCGTTCTGTTTTCCGATAGCTAATAGCTTGATCTTATAGCCTAACTCCTTAGCATAAGTAATATCCTCTTTAGTTATCTTAGTAATACCTTCCATATAGACATCTTCAATATTAACTCTAGATTCAAAAGCAATAGAAGCCAAAATTGCTAATTTATAAGCTGCATCATATCCTTCTATATCAGATGTTGGATCAGCCTCTGCATAACCTAGCTCTTGAGCCTTCTTTAGTACTTGATCAAATTCAGCCCCTTCTTGATCCATCTTAGTTAAGATATAGTTAGTAGTTCCATTAACAATTCCCATTACTTTAGTAATCTTATTTCCAGCCAAGCTCTCTTTTAATGGACTGATAATAGGAATTCCTCCACCTACACTGGCTTCAAAGTAAAAATCAACACTATTTTCATCAGCAGTAGCTAAAATTTCTTCACCATGCTTAGCTATCAACTCTTTATTAGCACTGATTACACTTCTACCACTCTCTAAGGATCTTAAAACAAAGTCTTTGGCAGGATTTACTCCACCAATCACCTCTATAATAATCTCTATCTCATCATCATTGATAACATCTTCAAAATTCTCTGTTAGAAGATTTTTATCAACATCAACTGCCAAAGGTTCATTCTTATCCTTAACTAACACCTTCTTAACTACTAGCTTAGCTCCTGATTTATTAGCAATACTTTCAGCATTCTGCTCTAATATCTTATAGACACCAGAACCTACTGTTCCACACCCTAATAAACCTATCTTTATCTCCTTCTTCATTCTCATCTCCTCCTTATTATTAGCTACTAGCTATCAGCTATTGGCTAACAGCTAAAGATTATTTGCTTTTAAAGCTCTTACTAATCAATTCAACTCTTCTAATTCCTGCTATATCCTTTATCCTAGATAATAGTTCTTCTAAAGAAATTGATAATTTCTTTACCTTAATTGTCATTGTTATATGGGCTACTTGGTCTAAAGGTATATCCTGATTAATGGTTAAGATACTAGATTGATATTCTGCTACTTTAGTTAATACCTCTGACAAAACTCCCTTTCTATCCACTACTAACAATGACAAGGTTACTAACTCTTCTTCTTCCTCAGGAACAAAGGGAAAGATATAATCTTTATACTTATAATAAGCACTGCGGCTTAGATTGACTCTCTTAACCGCTTCTTTTATTTGATCCTCTTCACCAGTTTTAAGCAACTCCTTTACTTTTACTGTCTTTTTCATAGCATCAGATAAAATCTCTTCACTAACTATATAGAACTTTTCTTCCATTATATCCTTCCTTCTTAGTTCAAAATTAGATTTATTAAAACAGATTTTTGTTCTCGTAATAAATACATATGTGTTTTATTTGTGAACAACTGCTTTGAATTATAACATTAACTTTTATAATTTGCAAGTTTTTTTCAATTTAAAAAAGTATTTTTTAAATACTTTTTTAGTAAATTATTAAAAAGCACAGCCATTAATGGCTGTGCTTGAAATTCTTAATTATCATAAATTTCAGTACCAGTGCTTTGAGTCAACTCTCTAAACTTCTTGATTAGCTTAGCAGTATACTCACCAGGCTTCCCATTGTCAATCTCTCTACCATCTACCTTAACAACAGGAATTACTTCAGCAGCAGTACCTGTTAAGAAGCACTCATCTGCAGTAAATATATCATGTCTAGTAAATACCTCTTCTCTTACTTCCAATCCAAGTTCAGGAGCTACCTCTAATACTACACCACGCTTAATACCCTTTAATGCTCCAATATATGTAGGAGGAGTAACCAATACACCATCTTTAATAATAAAGATATTATCACCTGTACATTCTGCTACATAACCTTCATTATTTAACATAATTGCTTCTAAAACTCCAGCTTGATTTGCTTCAATCTTAGCTAAGATATTATTTAAGTAATTTAATGACTTAATTCTTGGATTGATTGCTTCTGGAATGTTTCTTCTAGTAGGTACAGTAACTACAGCCAGTCCATTTTGATAGAACTCCTCTGGATAAAGAGTAATGTCACTAGCTATAATAATTACAGTTGCTTGATCACATTTTTTAGGATCTAATCCTAAATCACCAACTCCACGAGAGATAACTAACCGTATATAAGCATCTGTTAGTTCATTAGCTCTAATAGTCTCTAATACTGCTTCTTTCATCTCTTCAGGAGTCATCGGTATATCTAACATAATCGCTTTAGCTGATTCATATAGGCGCTTAATATGCTCATCAAAACGAAATACCCTTCCATTATAAGCACGGATACCTTCAAAGATCCCATCACCATATAAGAAACCGTGATCAAATACAGATACCTTTGCTTCACTCTTATCTACTAATTTACCATTTAAGAATATTTTCTGACTGCTCATACTCCTCACATCCTTCTTATCAATTATTATTTACTATTATAATTAAATTTAAACCTATTTGCAAACTAAAAAAGTAAGAAGTTACTAATAAATAATCATTAATAAAAATAAAAGTAGGATGGTTGAATTCAACCATCCTACTTAACAATTTAAAATCTTTTTAATCTAGATATTTTAATGGATTTACTTCTTTACTATTAATTAATATTGTAAGGTGTAAATGAGGTCCTGTACTTCTTCCGGTATTCCCTGATTTAGCAATTATTTGCCCCTGTTTTACACTTTGCCCAGGTCTAACCAACAATTTTGAATTATGACCATATAAACTAACTACACCATTTCCATGATCAATAGTTACCGTCTTACCATATCCTCCTACCCAACCACTATTTAATACCTTCCCTGACTTAACAGCTTTGATTGGAGTTCCAGTTCCTACAGCAATATCAATACCATTATGAAAACTTCTCTTGTTTAAGATTGGATGTATCCTATAACCAAACCCTGAACTTATCCTTCCCCTTACTGGCCAAATAAAATCTTTTTTAACTGCTGTTGTATTCTTAGAAGTTTGTGACAAATCAATGATTAATTTAGGTATTTTAATCATTTGACCTTCTCTAATACGGGTTGTCTCAAAATTATTTACTTGCTTAATAGTCCTAATTGTAGTGTGGAACCTGTTTGCTAACTTATCTAAAGTATCTCCCCTTCTAACCTTATAAGAAACCATTTCATAGAAGTCTGTATCAATCCCTCCACCTAAAGCAGTTTTAGGTATTATCAGCTCCTGATTAATACGAATTATATCATTATCAAGCTTATTTGCCTCTTTTATCACAGTTACTGGAACATCATATGTATGTGCCAGTTTAGATAAGGTATCTCCAGATCTTACTTTATATTTCTCAAAACTAACGGCATCTTTTAATCTGTTCCAAGTCTGCTTTCCTACAACACCGTCATTTGGGAGTTTAGATTTTCTTTGAAACTCGATAATAGCACTCTTAGTTGCAGGTCCAAAATTACCATCAATAATTATTCTATAGCCTAACATCACTAAATTCTCCTGTAATTCTCTAATATCTCTACCTTTCATCCCCTGCTGCAAGACTCTATAACTGGCTTCAACACTGATTATGGAAGAAGATAAGAATATAAATAATACCATTATAATGACAAGTTTATTACGCCCCACCTGTTAAGCCTCCCTCTTTTTCAATTTATTGTTATTTATTAGATTAATCACTGCTACTTATAATCTTATAAACTTATTAAGACTAAAACTACCTTAACTCATTCGACATTTAATTATCAAATTCCTCCATAAATTATTCAATTTCATACAATAACTTTTAAAAATCCCCATATTCCAATTAATGTAATATTTAGATTACCCTTAATTATATAAATTATCAATAAATTCCCCTCAAATTCAAATAAGTAATTATCAACCACTAGCTAGTACCTTTAAAAGGTAAATTTTGAGAATATATTAAGATATCTATTAAAATTATATCAAGTTCAAGAAAAAGTAACAATGGTAATTATTAAAAAGTGGAGTACTCTACCATTTTTATAAATTATAACTTTAGAATATAATTAAATCTATCTTTATATAATGATTAAGTGGTAAACTGACCTCAAAAACTTAGCTAATTTAAAAAAAGAGTTTCTGGAGTTAAACTCCAGAAACTCTTTTTTTACTCACCAATTGTTACAGTATATTTTTCTTTTAACTCTTCTGTCTTACCTTGATAAAGCTGATTCTGCTTCATTGAGGTCAATTGCTGTTCAATCTGTTCTCTAACCTCTTCTAAAGAACTACTGGCAGCTTCACTCTTAGCTGTAACCTTAATAATATGATAACCAAATTGCGTCTTAACAGGCTCTGAGCTGACCTCTCCTTCTTCCATTGCAAAGGCTGCTTGTTCAAACTCAGGAACCATCTTACCTTTTGTAAAGTCACCTAAGTCGCCTCCTCTAGCCTTAGAAGGACAAGTAGAGTATTTCTTAGCTGCTTCAGCAAATGCAAGACCTTCTTTTAGCTGGTCCAAAATCTCTTCTGCTTTCTCTTCTTCCTTAACAAGAATGTGGCTTGCTTGTACACTTTCTGGCTTCTTAAATCTATCCTTATTCTGATCATAAAACTCTTCTATTTCACTGTCATCTACAGCTACGTTCTCTAAAAGATTCTTAATAGCAAATTGGCTTAATAGGTTATTTTGTACCCTCTCAAGACTCTCCTTAAACTCTTGATTATCTTCTAAACCTTGCTCAAGAGCATCTAGGTAAAATAACTTTTGATTGATTAATTGGTCTAATAAACGTTGACGACCCTGTTCTGTATGTAGTTGCTGTGCCTGTTGAGGATTGGCATTTTTAATAACCATCTCAATATCCTCTTCTGTAATCACTTCTCCATTGACCTGTGCTAAAATCTTATCTTCTGACATATTCTAATCTCCTTTACTATAAGTTATATTGGTATGTTAACAAAAAAAAAGGCTACTGTCTAATTAAATCTGAATATTTCCCACTTTGTCAGCCAAATCAAGCTTAGCAACTCCAAGAGCATAATTCTCCCATAGTATATCCTTAACTAACTCTAATTTCTTCTCTTCACACTTGATAATCAAAACTACCTCTGTAGACTTTTTATTTCTCTGTCTATATGATTTATTTTTACTTATTAACAATCTAATAAGCAAACCTAAAAAACCACCTACTAACAATCCAATTAACCCCCACACAATTGGCCCCCATTTCAAAATAAAACCATAAATACTGCCAAGGAGCATAAATATAGTTCCCAAAATAGAAGATAAATCTAACAAACTTAAACCATCAGAGTGATGAATACTATCAAAAAACCTTCTAGATGAATTTCTCTTGTCCATAGGAATAGCCAAAATATCCTCCTTTTTAATCCCTTGCATCTCCATAGTACTAATTGCTAACTCTAGATAATTTGAATATTCAAATGTACAGATAATATGCATAGCTTCACCTACATCTTTTTTATTTTCACAAGGTAATTCAAAGCTTTTATTTTGATAATTCTTCTTTAAAAATAGAGCCTGTTCCCAGTCATACAACTTATTATTCTCTACAGTATTAACATAAGCATCGTATAGTGCAAACCCATATACTGAGGGAATATTTAAAAGCCAGTGCCAACTTATAATATCTTTAGCTTTAGCAAATTCTCCTAGAAAGGAATAATGAATAGCAGGTAATAATTTTGAATAATAAACAAGCATTATCCACCAAGTCATAATAAAGGAGGCAGTAATTATACGATGAATATAGATCTGACCTGCACCTGGCATTAAGAATGACCAGATAGCTGAAATCATGGGATTTCTTTTATCTAAATAATTAATCTCCATGGCACTTATTTGAAAGATTTTAATATCAGCATCTTCCCTAGTTGCTAATAAATACTGATGATTAAGATCAACTGTACTTCGATAACTATCCCAAATAGCAAAGATATAAGTTGGAATATATAAGAGCATCCACCTAATATCAATTACTTCTTTTGCTTGTTCAAGACTACCTGTAAAGGAGTAGAGAATAGCAAGATTAACATGAGCTTGATAATTAATATATACCTCCCAAATAAATAATAAAAAGCCTCTTAAATACTTTGATAATAAGAGATGACCCAATCCAGGAAATGCTGCTGACCACCAAGAAATTATCCAAGGGTTTCTTAAATGAACCTGTGTTGTACCAAATATACTGACATAGGCCTGATGTCGTCTCCCCTTAAATTTGTTAGAACCTTTCATTTATTTAAACCCCTTAATTTTTTATTCTTAGAAAATTCTAATTAATTATTTTTATTACAATTTTTTATAATTTTGATAACTTCTTAACCAATATAAACTCTTCTATCAACACAAACACACAAATAATAAGCACTTCTATTATTATTAACCCCAAGATACCAATCCCTTCAAAGATCATTAGATTCAAAGATTTAAGCAATATATCCAATAATACACTAGTACTGACCATCAATACTACTGCCAGATATCTATTATTGACGTATCTTAAAAAAAATGTATCTATAAATGATTTCGTTACGCCTACTAGTGGATAAAAAACTCCACTATCACGCAAGGGATTTTCAAACCACCCTGGAGAATATTTTATTTTATTCAAGACTACACCCAAAGGAAACTCACGTAATAGGATATGTAATGAAAAGAGAATACAGACATAGCCAAAACCCATTAGCAGTGGACTAGCAGGGGCTTTAATATAACCATACCACTTTTTAACTATAACGAAAAGACTTATTAAAGCAATAGCTGTAAATGATAAATTCCACCAACGATGCTCATAAATATCTAACTTTAAAAATAACCACTCTACTCCTACAAAAAATAATGTTATCCCTAAGATATGTCTAAACTTTAAAGAAAACCCTGCAACTAAAACTGCCGCTGCTGGTAAAGAGAGTGCATTAGAAATTATATGTCCTGTGTAGTTGTTATAATAAAACTCCTTAAAATAATCTACTTTATAAATATACCCTTCAAAAACAAATAAAACTAAATACTCACCAAAAAATATCATTCCTATAGTTAAGAAGAAAAGTGGAATTAAGAACCTATCTTTTGTCCTTATTATAGTATAAAATAATGCGGATATACTCATAAAAATCAATCCTGTATAACACAAACCTGCCCAATTCATTACTCCCCTCCTAAACTATTAATTGCAATATTTAGGTTATTAAATAGGTGATTAGAACAAAACTAACTCCCTGCTATAACTTTATATAAATAAGTTAAAATCTTTTATTTTTAGTTCTTAATTCCTATTAATTCATGGCTGACAATTCTTTTTAACTTAATATATCTAACTTAAAGATTATAATATAGAACTTATTTATATTTATTATAACAAGTAAGTCTATTACTATACTTAAAAACCCAATAAATAAAAAAGCCGAGACATTATTATCTGCCCCGACTTAAAGTTTATTTCATTAATTTTGCCATAATTGCCTTCTGCATGTGTAGTCTATTCTCCGCCTGATCAAAGACTACTGATTGCTCTCCATCTATTACTTCTGCCGTTACCTCTTCACCACGATGTGCAGGTAAACAGTGTAAGAAGATGGCATCAGCTTTTGCTACTGACATCACTTCACTATTAACTTGATACTTAGTAAAGGCTTCTTGTCGCTCTTCCATCTCATCTTCATCACCCATACTAGCCCAGACATCGGTATATAGTACATCAGCATCTTCAGAAGCTGCTAAAATATCACTAGTTATCTCTACCATACTTCCACTATCTTGAGCAATTTCTTTAGTAGCAGCTACTACCTCTTCATCTGGTTGATAATTTTGAGGGCAAGCAATAGAGATATCCATTCCCACTTTGGCTGCTGCTAATAATAAAGAGTGAGCCATATTATTACCATCGCCAACATAAGTCATTTTTAATCCTTTCAACTCACCCTTATACTCTTTAATAGTAAGTAAGTCAGTCAATGCTTGACAAGGGTGGTAATCATCAGTTAAACCGTTGATAATAGGAATAGTTGCATGTTCAGCTAACTCTTCTACATCACTGTGAGCAAAGGTTCTAATCATAATCCCATCTACATAACGCGAGAGTACTTTAGTTGTATCCTCTATCGTCTCCCCTCTTCCAAGTTGAATATCATTTGAACTTAGGAAGATCCCCTGACCTCCTAATTGATAGATACCAACCTCAAAGGAAACTCTTGTTCTTGTAGAAGATTTAGCAAAGATCATTCCTAAGCTCTTACCAGCCAAAATTTTATGTTCAACACCTGCTTTTAATTCCTTCTTTAACTTAAGCGCTAGCTCAAATAACTCCTCAATCTCTGTTAGTGTTAAGTCCTTAACTGTCAATAAATCTTTCATAGTAACTCCTCCCTCCTCATGTTATTTATAATTATACATTTTTGAGAATAAATATGCAAACATTATTTTGATTTTTATTATTCTATTGTGCTAATTAAATTTTAATATAGATAATGTGTCTTTATGGGAATATTGCGACGCTTCTACTTTTTAAAAAGTAAGCAAAATCTTAGGTTGCGCTTAAGGGCGCCTTACTTTTGGCATTGCCCCAAAAGTAAGCAAAAAGTCTAGAAAAGAATTAACCAACGAGTCTATAGAACAAGACTCTTCGTGGCAGAGCCCACTCACTACGCAATCAAAATAATAAAAATTATCAATTATTATATCTTTAATTTAAACCTAATTGTACTCTAAATTCCATCTCAATTTTTGCTCCGTTCAAACAATAATTCTTTTCGCTTTTAAAGATCTTAACTGTCAACCGTACACTGTACACTTACACGAAAGTATCATAATATCTATATATTGTATCATTTTTTCTACTAGCACAAGATATTGGCATTAGTTTATTGTTTATTATTTGTTATCTATTATCTTTTAATAAAAAGTAGCTTTGTAAACAGTAGGTTAACTATGGGTTAACTTTCTAGAAAATACAAGGTTTTAGAAATAAAGTTATATAATATATAGAATTCGTAAGCTACAATTATCAGAGTAAAAGAAAGGGGAAAGCATAATGGTAAGATTCAGTTTAAAGAAGAAATTATTCATCCTTCTCTCACTAATTTCAATAATTCCAACACTAATCATCTCTACAATATTATATAAGCAGAGTAGACAGAGCTTTGAGCAAACAATAGATTCTAAGTTAGAACAGGCTGTTAAGGTCTCAAACTTCTACTTTAATGAAAAACAGAAGGTAGCACTCTCTATTGCTCACAACTATGCCCAACAAAAGAATCTAATTTCCGCCTTCAAAGAAAAGGACCGAGCTTTATTAGACCAAAAGCTTAAACCAATCTTCAAGCTATTAAAAAAGGATAAAGGCTTAACCGTCTTTGAATTTGGTGATGAAAAAGGGGTTGTCTTTACTAGAGCCCATCACCCCGGCAAATTTGGTGATGATAAGAGTGATAACAACTCAATTAATCTGGCTTTACAGGGAGAAGAGGTTAAAGGCTTTGAATTTGGTAAGAGCGGGCTGGCTGTTAGAGCCTTTGTTCCTATCAAAGATAATAATCAGATTATAGGTACTCTCCAAGTTGGTTTCAATCTAAACAACCACTTACTAAAGAATATCAATAATTTAATTTCGGGTGATGTAGCCTTTTATGAAAGGGATAAATTAATTCAAAGTTCTAGGGATTCAGAGCAAGATAGGATTGGCAAAAGTATAGAGGATAAATCCATCTTTAATAAAGTATCGTCAGGAGAGAAAGTAATCTCTATGGCGGAAGATAATAGATTAGAATTATATCTGCCCTTATTTGACCCAACTGTTCAAAAGATTCAAGGAATGCTTAGAATCAGCCAAGATTTGACCTGTATTAAAGGTTTAGAGGATAAATTCTTTCTTATTTCTATCTTCTCTAGTCTAGTTATCTTTACTTTAGTTATTCTTATATCTTTGTTATTTAGTAATAAGATAACTAAACCTATCTTGTCTGCTACCAATTTTGCTAATAAAATTTCTTCAGGAAACCTAGATATTAAGCTACTTGATATCAAAACACAAGATGAACTTAATATTTTAGCATCAGCTCTAAATAAGATGTACTCAAACCTAAAAGATACCATCATCAATATCCGTAAGACATCAAAGGAGTTATTTTCCCATAGTGAAGAGCTATTATCTTCTGCCCAAAAGGCTAATAGAACGATCACAGCAAATCAGAATCTAATGAATAATATCACTTCAATTATTCAAGGTATTTCAGAGAGTATGGAGGAGATGGCTGCTTTTGCTCAACAGTCCTCTAATAAGACTCACCTTGGTAACAACAATATCAATGATACCTTAAAGAGTATCAATAAAATCAGTCTAGTCACCAAAGAAACTGTAAAGATTATAGAAGATCTAGATAATGACTACCAAGAGATCAATCAAATAGTTGAACTAATCACCAATATAACAAAACAGACCAATCTATTAGCTTTAAATGCTAACATTGAAGCCAATAACTCTAATAATACCAGCAATGGCTTTAAAGTCATCGCCGATGAAATTAGAGCCCTCTCGACTGAAACTAATGGTGCTACTGAGAATATCCTTACTATAATTGATAAAATAGAGCAGAAATCAACTAATGCATTAACTGCTATTAGAGAAGTAGAATGTAAAACAAAAACAAGTCAAAAGATCGCTAAAGAGACTGGCTTACTATTTACAGAGATAAAAAATTCAAGTCAGGAAAGCTCAATACAAGTTCAGCAAACAGCTAGTGCTACCGATAACTGGAGAACATATAGCAAAGAAATCTTTAATTCCTATCAGGATATTGAAACTATCTCTGAAGAGCTCAACTCTTCTTCCCAAGAGCTCAAAGAGATATCCCATAGTTTAATGGATATGGTCGATGAATTCAAAATATAGTTTTATAACTAAAAAGCTGGTCGATATCGACCAGCTTTTTATATCCCCATGTAACTACTAATTGTATAATCCTCTTCTATAGTACTTACAAATATCTTACCATCACCAGCAACACCATCTACACCCATCTTAAACTTAATCTCCCCTGCATCTAAGCTGCCCTTTCTCTTAGTCTTAGCCTCCCTAGCAATTATATCGACTACTTTAGTTTTATCTTTATCCTCTACCACAATTAAAATCATAGTCTTTGAAAGTTCATCATAGTGGGTCTCTCCAATCTTAACTCCTTTTTGCTCACCCCTACCACTAACATCTACTTTGGTATAGGCATGAAACCCTTCAGCACTTAATCTTTCTACAACAGCTTCAACCTTCTTAGGTCTAACAATCGCCCTAATCAGCTTCATCAATCATCAACCCTCCCTTCTATACTTTTACAAAAATACCCCCGATTAAATCGGGGGTAGGTTGCTTAATGTTAAATAGCCTTTATACCTTTTTCACCTGTTCTAATCCTAATAGTCTCTTCTATTGGATAGATAAAGATCTTACCATCACCGACTTCATCAGTACGAACAGCCTCCATAATAGCATTGACTAAAGGTTCTACCTTATCCTCTTCTATTACGATCTCTACTTTAAGCTTCTCCTTTAACTTGACCTCATACTCTACACCACGATAGATATTAGTAGCACCTTTTTGCTTACCATATCCAGCAATCTGAGTTATATTTAAACCGTTTACACCTAAATTCTCTGCAGCCACGATTAGTTCTTCTATACTACTTGGTCTGACAATACATTCTACCTTTTTCATTCTCTTTCCCCCTTTATTAGTGGGAGTGCTTAGTGTGGGTGTGAGTAAAACCTTTACACCCTGCACTAATAACTCAAACTCTCACTATCTTTTAAATTTATCCTCTTAATTATTCTAATTTATTATATTTAACGAGCGTAATTATAATTATAAGTTAGACATTTCCCCTCACACTCATTGCTCACACTACTTTTTACTAACTTTAACACTCTTCCAATGTAATGGAATGAAATCTGGATAAGATACGGAACCATGCTCTGTAATATCTAATCCTTCTACCTCTTCTTCTCTAGATACTCTTAAGCCAATAGTACTAGCAATCACTTTGAATAGGATAAATGCTGTTGTAAAGGTCCAAGCTCCTACTGCTACTACACCTTTTAACTGAGTGAAAAATAATCCAATTCCTCCTCCGTAGAACAGACCACCATCTACTGCAAATAATCCAACTAATAATGTTCCAAAAGCTCCGCAAACACCATGTACTGCTACTGCTCCAACAGGGTCATCTACATGTAAACTATCGATAAACTCTACAGCATAAACTATTAAGATTCCTGCTAAAGCTCCAATTGCTACAGCTCCATAGTTATCCACACTAGCGCACCCTGCAGTAATTCCAACAAGACCAGCCAAAGCTCCATTTAAAGTCATACTTACATCAGCTTTACCATATTTGAACCAACTAGTTACCATTGCTAAAGCGGCACCTGCTGCTGCAGCCAAGTTAGTTGTTACTGCAATATCAGCAATACTTAAATCAGTACCTGCTACTGTACTACCTGGGTTAAATCCAAACCAACCAAACCATAAGATGAATACACCAAGTGCAGCCATTAATAAGTTATGTCCTGGCATTGCATTAACAGAACCATCTTCATTAAATTTACCAATTCTAGGTCCTAAAACTATTGCTCCTGCTAAAGCAGCCCATCCACCTACTGAGTGAACAACTGTTGAACCAGCGAAGTCAACCATGTCGCCTAACCAACCGCCACCCCAAATCCAGTGACCTACTACTGGATAGATGATTGCAGTGATTACAGCACTATAAGCTAAATATCCACTAAACTTAGTTCTTTCAGCCATAGCTCCTGATACAATAGTCGCTGCTGTTGCTGCAAATACAGCTTGGAAGATCCAGAAAGCACTTAAAGGTATGCTCAATCCTAAATGTTCAAAACTTCCACTTAAGAAGAATCCTTTAGTTCCTATAAAAGCATTTCCTGCCCCAAACATAAATGCAAATCCACAAATCCAATAAATTAATGATCCTACTGAAAAGTCCATTAAGTTCTTCATAATAATGTTTCCTGCATTCTTTGCTCTAGTAAATCCAGCCTCTACCATCGCAAATCCTGCTTGCATAAAGAATACTAAAAATGCTGCTATCAAAGTCCAAATTGTATCAATCGCAATTGCATTGCTTTCTGCTGTTGCATCTGCTGCAAAAGCTATTGATGATAAACCAATCACTCCTAACATCACAAGTAAACCTAAACTAACTACTCTTCTTCTCACTTTTTTCACTCTCCTTATAATTAATATATATTTTATAATAAATACTTATAAAACCTATAATTTAAAAGCTCGGTATTGGTGGTAAAGCTAATTTATGTTGATTTTTCTCCTCTAAAGTATCTACTATCTCCTTTACTTTAGAGCTAGCTTCACCTGTTAAGATATAATTATCAACCTCTTCATAAGTAATTCCTAACTCACTTTCATCAGTCTGTCCTGCCCACAATCCAGCTGATGGTGCTTTAGTAATAATCTTCTCTGGCACACCTAAAACTCTGGCTACCTCCCTAACTTCACTTTTGACCAAATTACCTAATGGTGCTAAATCTATTCCCCCATCACCAAATTTGGTAAAGTAGCCTAATTTCAGCTCACTTCTATTATCTGTTCCTACAACTAAATAACCATTTAAACTAGCATAATAATATAAAGTAGTCATTCTCAATCTTGGTTTGATATTAGCAAGACTTAGTTTCTGATCATCAACTAGATCAACCACATCTAACATTGAATTAAAGACGGAAGCTAAATCTATCTTCTTATACTCTATTTCAAACTTTTCTGCTAACAATTTAGCATCTTTTTGATCTTCAGGGTTGCTTTCGCAGGGCATAATCAACCCTAAAGTGTTTTCAGGAAAGGCTTTCTTACATAAGGCTGCTGTCACCGAAGAATCAATACCTCCACTTAAGCCAACAACTGCCCCCTTGCAGCCAGCTTCCTTCACTTTTTGCTGAATCCATACTACCAGTTTCTCTGTAATCAACTTATAGTCCTTATTCAACATTTTAGCACTTCCTTTACTAACTATTTGCCTCACTTATTTTTATAGCCTAGAGAACCCTTCTGTTTGCTTAACTACTCTTAAACTGTCTACTCATTTATAGCAATCAAGGATTCTCTAAGCATATAAAGAGTGAGATTATATATAATTAGTCAATACTCAAAAGCTATTAATATACTTCTAAATATTGATCTAATTCCCATTGATGAACTTGAGTTCTATAAATATCCCATTCAATAATCTTAGCATCTAAGAAATGTTCTAAAACATGCTCACCTAATGCACTTGTAACAACTTCATCTTCTAATAAATAGCCTAAAGCATCTTTTAAGCTACTAGGTAAACTTTCAATAGACAATTCTTCTTTTCTATCAGCACTCATTGTATAGATATTTTCTAGAACCTCTGCTGGTGCTTCAATCTTATTTTTAATTCCATCTAGACCAGCCTTTAACATTACAGCAAAAGCCAAATATGGATTGCAAGATGGATCAGGATTTCTCATCTCTAATCTAGTTCCAGCTCCACGTGCAGCTGGAATTCTAATTAAAGCACTTCGATTAGAGCTAGACCATGCTAAATAAACTGGTGCTTCATATCCAGGTACCAAACGTTTGTAAGAATTAACCGTTGGATTAGTAATAGCTGCAATTGCCTTCGCATGTTTTAATAATCCACCGATATAATATTTAGCAATTTGACTTAAGCCTAACTTATCATTCTCATCATAAAAAGCATTCTCTCCATCTTTGAATAATGACTGATGAACATGCATTCCAGAACCATTTTCTCCAAAGATTGGTTTTGGCATAAATGTCGCATGTAAGTCATGAGTTTCAGCAATAGCTTTAACTACAAATTTAAAGGTAGCTACATTATCAGCAGTAGTTAAAGCATGATCATATTTAAAGTCAATCTCATGTTGTCCAGGTGCTACTTCATGGTGAGAGGCTTCCATCTCAAAGCCCATTTCTTCTAAAGCTAAGACAATGTCTCTTCTTGGATCTTGACCAGCATCCATTGGTGCTAAATCAAAATATCCACCTTGATCATTAGTAATAGTAGTTGCGTCACCCTTCTCATCTTTTTGGAATAAGAAGAATTCTGGCTCTGGTCCAACAAACATCTCATAACCCATCTCTGCAGCTTCATCTAAGACCTTCTTTAATACCTGACGTGGGTCACCTGCAAAAGCACTGCCATCTGGTTTGTAAACATCACAGATTAATCTTGCTACTGCACCATCCTTTGGTCTCCACGGAAATACTGTAAAAGTATCATAATCAGGCTTTAAATACATATCAGACTCATTGATTCTAGTGAAGCCATCAATTGATGAACCATCAAACATAATCTTTCCATCTAAAGCATCCTCTAATTGATTAACTGTAATTGCAACATTCTTAATTATCCCTAAAATATCAGTAAATTGTAATCTAACAAACTTTACATTCAACTCTTTTGCTTTCTGTAATACATCTTCTTTTGTTAATTTAGACATTCTTATTTTCCTCCTCTTAAATTAAATCTTCTTTTGAACCTGAGAACCAAGTTATAATGCTTTCAGAAACTAAACTTGCTCCATCTATCTCTTTGATACCATCTATTTTAATGCCCTTGCCAACCATTACAACATTATTATCCTTAACAACAATATCCGACTTATAACTCCCATGCTCACTGGTTACATTAACATTTTTCATTACAAAACACATTAAAATCACCTCGCTTATTTTATTAAAATCTCTTTTCAAGACCATCTTTGTGTTAGGTATATGTTAGTTATATGTCAAGTATAAAGGTTTTGTGCCAAAGTGTCAAGGTTTTTTTGAAAAAAATTAACACAAACCTGACATTGAAGAATAAAAATAAAAACCATTATAAACAATCCCTAAACCCAACTTAGTAAAATTATTCTTGCTCCTCCAAAATCTTTTTTATCCCTATCGCATTTAAGCCTTTGTTCAATAATTTTTTAATTTGGACAAGCCTTTCAATATCATTTTGAGAATATAATCTCTGATTACCTTTTGTTCTGATAGGTTTAAGCAAATCAGCCTTCTCATAATAACGAATCTGTCTGGCCGTTAGACCAGTCATATCTGCAACCACTCCAATAGTATAAGCAGGAGTATTTGCACCTACATCAAGCATCATCTCCCTCACCTCAGTGTATGTGATTTCGCCCAACCAAAACTCTCCACCAAAGACACAATTTAATACCTTTAAAAACAGTTTGATGTAAAGTTAATGTCAATTACATGTTAATTATACGGTTTGGGACTTAATAAGTCAAGTCTTTTATCTTATTTTTTCTTATTAATTAACATCTGGTTAACAAAAACAGGTCATTAAACATGATATCACCTTATGACATCTACCAATTAACCAATAACACTCTCAACATTACCAGAATAAGATTTTATCCCTCTTAAGACCTTGTTGGCTTCATCTTCACTAAGAGAAATTCCCAATTCTTTGTACTTGTGAAGAATTGAGCTAACCCCTGAGAATTTACCAATTACAAATTTCCTTTCTCTTCCTAAATCACCTGGAGATAAGAACTCATAGGTTGAAGGATTTTTCAATAGACCATCCACATGTATTCCAGACTCATGAGAAAAGACACCATCACCCACAACAGGCTTATCTATGGAGATTCTTCTTCCTGATGAATCCTCTACAAGTTTTGATAACTCTTTTAAACCTTTAATCTTAAAATCACTTTCACAACCTTCAATACATTTCAAAGACATAACTATCTCTTCTAAAGCTGTATTGCCCGCACGCTCCCCTAAGCCATTAACGGTACAGCTTATATATTTAGCCCCGGCTTTAAAAGCACTCAAAGCATTGGCTGTAGCCATCCCAAAATCATTATGCCCGTGAAAATCAACCTCCAAATCGATCGCTTCTCTTATTTTTTTGATATTATCATAAGTGGCAAGAGGGTCTAAAGCTCCAATAGTATCTGCATAGCGAACTCTAACAGCACCCTCTTTTTGAGCAACCTTATAGAGTTGGATCAAAAAGTCAATATCAGCCCTTGAAGCATCTTCTGCCCCTACAGACACCATACATCCTTTTTTGATAGCATAATTAATAACTTTGGTTAACTCAGCCAACAACCAGCCTCTATCTTTTTTCAACTTATGCTTAAGCTGAATATCGGAAGCCGGAGCTGAAATATGAATGTTTTTAAAACCACAATCAAGAGATTGGTCTATATCTTCGATCTTCATCCTATTCCAAGCCAATATCTCAGCATTTAAATCTAGAGATATAATCTCTTTAAGGACTTCTTTCTCTTCTGTGCCCATAGCCGGAATACCCGCCTCTATAACATCTACCCCTAGTTCATCTAATTTACAAGCTATGTCTATTTTCTCCTTTTTAGAAAATGATACCCCTGCAGACTGCTCTCCATCTCGCAAAGTTGTATCTAAAATATAGAAGCTATTCATCATACTCACCCCCTTCTTTTTTCGACTACACCAAAAGTAATTATCTACATGTTAACTATGTGTTAATTATACTTCAAGATTGTTTTTTTGTCAACGATTGAGCAGCCTTTTTGGTAACATTTTGAATAAATTTTACACATAGTTAACACCCAAATGCAAACTGAACTTCTACCCGCTTTTTTTCCACCTTAAATTTGAAAAGACATATAATAACCTGTAATTTCATCCATAACTTTTCTTAAGTTATTATTCTGTATAAAATCCCAACCAAGCCACTTATATTCCTTATCTTCAAAGATCCCAAGCTCAACAGCTGGATTCGATACAGGAAATGCAGCATTTGTAAAGACTCTTCCCACCTCTTGCCCTACTATATATTCAGTCAAATCTTTAACATCTTTACTGATACCTTTTTTAACTAACATTGAAATAGCATTGACCAAAGCTCCATCCTCTGGCCAGATAAGTTCTATATTCTCCCTAGCACTTATATTTCTAGCAAAAAAATAGGGCATTACATAAATTGCTGGGTCTTGATAATTAGTGCTTGTTGCCCTCTTCACCATCTCTGCTGGATGCAAACCTTCTTTGACATTCTCTGAAAGCAACTTTATCCCCTCAAAACCATATTCTTTATAAAAATTTAAGAGGACTGTTTCACAGACAAATTCATCCCTTCCTCTAATAGAGATATTCTTATAATATTCTTTGGATAATAAATCACCAAACCTCTTAGGAACTTCAGCTCCCCTTAGTCTATCTTTATTCACAACTATAACCAATAAATTTAAAGTAAACATCGTATAATTTTTAGCCACATCTTGATATCCTATATTTTCGAAATTTTCAGCTTCATTATATTCAATTGGATTTCTAAAATATCCCTTACTAATAAATCTGTTATGAAATTCATCATAAAAGAAGTTATTAAGCCCTGGTGATATCACAATATCAGGTATCTCGTCTATTTCTCTAAAGGCATCAATCTGTTCATAAAAGGTAAGATGATTATTGGCATTAGCAACTATACTACAGTTAAGCTCTACTCCTTCTTCCTTCTTCTTTTTCACATAATCTGTTATCAACCTTTCAAAAGGTACCTTCAAAGGGCATGGCATTAAAGCTAATAGATTACAATCACTAAACTCTCCCATAAAAATTTCACTCCCATCCTATACAGTCGATTATCTCTCCATTTCTAAGCTTATTACGCATCATCAACAGTTTCTTATCTAACTTCTCAAGTAAGACTAAATTCTTTCTCTCTGCTGCTGTAGATTCAATAATCTTATTGATACCTCCATTTTTAATAACCAACCTCTTATCCCCCATCAAGGCCAAGATCGGATCATGGGTTGCCATTAAAATTATCTTCTCTCTTTTTACAAGCAAATCCAAAGCACTCTTTCTATCTATCCCTGCATTCTCAATCTCATCAATCAATACAATTGGCGATTTACTAAGATAAGCTGTATCAGCAATCATCAACGCTCTAGATTGACCCCCGCTTAAAGAAGTAATCGGTGTATCCTCCAAGAACTCTTCACCTGCTAATTGATTGGCTTGAGTGATAATTGCTTCAATTACCTCTTCAGAGTCTTCAATCTTACGACTACTAGCATGGATTTCTACAAACTCTTTGACAGTCACATCCATCACAAAGTTCATATTCTGGGATAGCTGGGCAACCAGCTTTGAATCTATATCAAAACGTTTCTCTACATCAGGCACCTGACCATTAATCAGAATTTTCCTTCCTGTTGGTGTGTCCTTTTGGGCCATCCATTCAATATCACCTAGTAGTTGACTCTTTCCAGAACCAGTAGGTCCCACAATCGATACAACCTCACCTGAATAGATAGTCAGATTTAAATCTTCTGGATTACCATCCTTATCATGACCACCAATTATAGTTATATCAAAACCTTTCTCATCTTCCAATTTCACCACCAGCCTCATCTTTTAGAGATTTATATTCTTAATATTCCCTATTTGATAATCCTTCCCAACTGTCATCTCCCCCAAACAGTAAGAGCATAAAGCAGCTGGCATAGTAAAGCGGAGTTTGCTATCTTTTAAATTCTCTCTTTCCCCTTCCTTCATAAATAAATCGGCTAGATGCAAGGTCCCTTGACCGGTAATCCCATTAATAAATAAGATTTTAGCTTTAGAATTTACCTCTTTAACCCTATAAGCAAAGATCTCCCTTTCTGCCTGAGAGACTATATCACCTTTAGTTATCACCACTATATCAGCATATCTCAGCATCGGTCCTATCTTTTTAGGGGTATGAATCCCCATTAAATTATCTATAATACAGACAGCCAAGGAACCTCTTAAATAAGGAGAGCATCTATTGCATAAGCCTGCACTTTCACTGATCAAAATATCTAACTCTTCCTTTAACCCCCATTCAAAACATTCCTCAATATTACTAACAAAAAAATGGTCTGGACATAACCCTCCTGAAATACCTACTTGCACAGCTATCTTCTTTCTCTTATATAAGATATCATCATTTGTTGATAAGCAATCAAACTTTATCACTCCAACCTTAATCTCTTTCTGACTTAAATGATCGATCGTCTTAATAATTACAGAAGTCTTTCCAGTTGACGGTGGACCAGATACAGTAATCAACTTCATCTTATCACCCCAAGTTATAGATTTATAGCAAGCTGATACAATTTAAAGATATTACGACACTTTAGTAATCAAAAATTAAAGGCACCTGCAAAGTTATTTAAATTCTATTTTAAATTGAAAACATTTAAGTTTCCTCTATGCTTTCAACCAGATAAACTCATCTCTAAATAGAATATAACCTTTACAGGCACCTATATATTATTACTCTTTTAATTTCAATTCTAAAACAAGTAATGGTAGCAAAAATATTAAGATCAATACTACTGCCAAAGAGATAGATTGACCTAAATCCCTTTGAGAAAGAGTATAAATCGCTGTAGATAATGTCTGAGTTTTACCTGATAGATTTCCAGCAAACATCATAGTTGCACCAAACTCTCCTGCTGCACGCAAGCAAGCCATAATCAGCCCTGTCATAAAAGCTCTAATACTTAGAGGTAAGTAGATTAAAAATAACAGCTCCTTCTCACCTGCCCCAAAGACCATAGCAGCTTCTTTGATATCCTGATTGATCGCCTCAAAGCCACTTCTTAATGCCTGAGTAAAGAGTGGTAGCATCACAAATACTTGCACTATAATCAATGCCACAAAACTGAAGGGAATATCAAAACCAAAAACCCTAATTACATTTGCAAAGGCACCCCTTCTTCCAAAGGCCATTAACAGAGCTAACCCTGCGACAGTAGGGGGCATCACCAAAGGTAGATTTAAGATCATATTAATTATTCTATAAACCTTCCCTTGTTTTTGGGCCATGACATAAGCAAAGGGAACCCCAATAATAATAGTCATAATAGCAGAACAGAAGATAGAGCTAATGGTTATCTTGATTGCTTTTAAAGTATTTAAATCTTTTACAACAGAAATTACATCTCCTATTGAAGACTTTAAGAATAAAGATAAGATAATCAAGGTAATAAAAACGACATTGAATATCATTATCCCCCAAATTAAAATTTTAGTTAAATCTACCTTCTTACTTCCTGGTAATTTAAATATATCTGCCCTTTCATTACACCCTTGTACTTCTTGATAAATCAAATCATTGGCCATATTACCCCTACTTTCTTTTACTCGACAGCTAGTCAACACTAAAACCTTCACTATTATAAGTAAAAGTTAGAAGGTATTAAGTAAGCTGCCAGGTTTGCTCAATTAACTTCTAAATAAAGCTATCTTTAAAGCTTAGCTTTCACTTTGTAAGCCCTTGATTTTTAGCATCTCTCTTCTCAGCTCCCACTTCATAGTTCTTACCCCCCTTGATATCTTGCAATTATAACGACAACTAATATCAAAAGAATAATTAAGATCTTCTTCATTGTGACATTCCCTTATCCTAAACTCTTATAACCGGCTTAACAGGTATTACTATTCACAATTAAATTTTAAATATAAACCAACTTAAGATAACTATCTAAAATAACAAAATTATCTTATTAAAAATAAATAACTATTTATTTTTAATAAGATAATACTATTATATCTCCTTTAACAATAGCAAGAGAATCTATAGCCATCTATGATTTTGAAAATTCCTCTCCCCTTTAGAGAAGGGAAGATATAATCGATTGATTATATCTCTAACCTCTCTACTACCTTACCATTTTCTAAATGGCTTTCTACTATCTCCTCTACATCATCAGGAGTAACACTACCATACCAGACTCCTTCTGGATAAACGATTACTATTGGGCCTTTATCACAGATCCCCAAACAGCCTGTGTTAGTTACCATTACATCACCTGTTAAGCCATAATCTTCAATCTCCATCATAAAGTTTTGGATAATCTCTATAGAATCCTTATTGACACAGTAACCTCTCTGTTGACCATTAATTCTTGAGCTAGAACAGACAAAAACATGATACTTAGGTTTATTCATATTAATCTCCACCTTTTATATATTTTTATCACCAGTAATCAGTTTAGGTAAAAAACTTTAAAATAGTTCAATCTATTTATTATCAATTACTCCTCAACTATTAACCCTTACCAGTTACTGGTCATGACTACTTAACTAATTTGCTTTAAATTCAACTTTTCTACTGCATGTTCAATCCCATCTTCAATAGCATCATATAACTCTAAGGACTTAATACCTCTTTCTAATAACTTCTTCTTTGGTTCATAACCTATTCTCATCGATAAGACAGCTTCACAATCAGCTAACAAATCAATTATACTACTCATCTTATCATCTTTATCATCACATTCTTTACCAGTACAGTATTTATCTATACTCCTCTTATCGACAAGCACTATCCCTTGCTCTGTATACTTATATACCAAAAAGTCCTCTACATGTCCAAAATGTTGATCGATCAACCTACCAGTCTTTGAAGCCACTGCAAACAATAATTCAGAACCTCCAATGTTATCTGACTTTTTCTCTTCTTGTGGTTCAGAGACTGAACCTCTAAACTCAATCGATATATCCTGGGACAGCTGACCAATAGCATCAGCTCTACACTGCTTACAGTGATACATCTGTTTTAAATTAAGAGAACATTTATCCCTTAACTCATTTAATTCCTTATTACTAACCAAAGGCATATCTTCAAATTCACTACCTTCTGCTGGAATAAGAGGCATTATATTGGTCATAAAGGCACCACATTCCTTTACTTTATCAACAACCTCTGGAATATGCTCATCATTTAACCCTTTAACCATTACTATATTTACTTTACATAAAACCCCTTTACTAGCCAGATAGGTCAACCCTTTTAATTGATTATTTAAAAGCACTTGTGCCCCTTCTTCTCCAACTAATATCTTCCCCTTATAATAGACCCATTTATAAATTGAAGCTCCTATCTTAGGATCGATCGTATTGATAGTAATGGTAACATGTCTAACTCCCAATTGCACTAACTCTTCAGCATATTCAGGTAGCATTAAGCCATTTGTAGAGATACAGATAGTCATCTCAGGATCATTTTCTCTAATCAATTCAATAGCCTTTTTAGTCTCCTCAAAATTGGCCAAAGCATCACCAGGACCTGCAATACCAATTACCTTTAAATTAGGAAGCTTCTCTTTAACCAATAAGTATTTCTTATAAGCTCCCTGCGGAGTTAACACCTCACTGGTTACACCTGGTCTACTCTCATGTAAACAGTCATACTTTCTATTGCAATAATTACAGCTGATATTACATTTTGGCGCAACAGGAATATGCATCCTCGCATATTCATGAGCACATTCGCTATAACAGGGATGTTTCGAAGTCTTTAACATAGTATCTAATGATGTTTCTTCTGGGAAATTCATATCTAAATCAACTGAACAACCACCCATCTTATACCCCCCTTTTTTTACTCCCTACTCTCTTCTCTTATCTATAGGAGTTCTTTTAACCATTATATTTTGTCAGCCATTAAAATTTTTCATCTCTATCAAAATAAATTATGATAGCCACCTATATCTTAGCTATTGCTTTTACAGGGTTTAAAGTACTCTTCTCAGTTATTGCTTTAATACCTAATTTTTTTAAACTCTCTACCATCCCTGTACCAATCTTTCCAGAGATAACAGTATTACAATCTTTGATATCTTCTATAATATGATTTTCATGATTCCCTTCAGTGACTCTACTTTCGATAAAAGAAATCTCTTCTTTATCTTTAGAAAAGATATAGAATATCTTTGCTTTGCCTAAATGAGAAACTATCTCTTCATTATTATTGACACTTACAGCTATTTTCAAGACAATCCCCCCTTTTTATCCCAAAATAGTTTTAAGCATAAATTCTTAAAGATTCAAAATATTTAGTCAGCCCTAATCTATCCAGTAAAGTGCTTATCATACATATCTTCACGATAAGAACTATATTTTCTATCTAATAACGTATTGGTAATCTCATCTAAAAAGTTAACAGAACCATCATATCCTATAGTGACCTTTCTTTGACCTCCCACTCTATCATGGATTGGAAAGCCTACTCTTACTAAAGGTATTCCATCCCTTTCAGTAATAAACTTACCATCAGAATGTCCAATTAGGATATTGACATCCAATTTATTGACATAATCTCTGATAGTATCAAAATCTGTATCATCTATAATCACAGTGTCTTCAACAGCCAAGCCAAAGTCTTTTTTCAACAACTCTTCTAATTTAGACGTCTTAGCTCCTGTAGCCAACAAAGCAGGTACAAGCCCATTCTCTAAGCATAAGGTAGCAATAGAATATACCAGTTCTGGTTGACCAAAGATAGCAGCCCTTCCTTGGGCATTATATTTATGAGAATCAACCATAGCATCTAGCATTCTTCCTCTAGCCTCTGTCAATTTAGGATCTGGCTTAGCTCCAGTAACTTTAGATAAAGCATTAATAAATTTATCGACATTAGCTAAGCCAATAGGTAGAGCAACCCGATATAAAGGTATTCTAAATTCATCTTCTAAAAACTGACCTGCAGAGATCTTTTCATCAAGCAAAGCCCCTAATTCAATCGTCGCCTTAGCTCCGCCCATGCTTTTAATCTCTTCGATCGTAGTCCCACCATCAGGCAGTTTTTGATAATCTTTAGAATAAGGTGCATCTAAAGTCTTAGAAATATCAGGTAATAAATTATAGCTAATTGAAAAAGACTCTAAGATTTCCTTAATCCTTCTAATTTCAGCAGGAGTTAAATTTCCAGCAATGATATTAACTTTATCATTTGACCCTTCTTCAGCAAGTCTTTCTACCATCTTTCTTAAAGATAAATAATATCCTTCATACTCTGTTCCACCATAGCCTGGGGTTGCAACTGGAATAAAGGTTATATCCTTTGCAATCTCCTCTTCTGCTACAAACTCGTTAATCAATCTATCAATATCTTCACCAATTGTCTCTGCCAAGCAAGTGGTTACAACGCCAATAACTTTAGGTTGATACAATTGAATTGTATTTCTTAAACCTTTTTTCAAATTATTCTCTCCACCATAAACAGTCCCCTGTTCAGTTAAAGAAGAAGAAGCAATATCTACTGGCTCATTATAATGGGTAGCCATATGTCGCCTCATATAAGTACTACAACCTTGGGAACCATGCATCATCAAAATTGATTTTTCAATCCCTTTAAAAGCAATCGCCGCTCCCATAGGCATACACATTTTACAGGGATTTACATCTAAATTTATAAAATTACGAGCCATATCTATTCACCTCCACTTTCTTTAGCAATAATCTTCCATACTGGACTATTTAAGGTAGAATCCAGCTCTTTAGCAAAATTTACAGCTCCTACAAAACCAGTTAAAGGATGCTTTCTACCATGATTATGATCACAAAAAGCTACTCCTAGCTTATAAGCTAAAGGTCTCTCTTTTACTCCACCAACCAAGATATCTGCTCCTCTTTCCTTCATAAACTTCTCAAGTTCAGTAGGATTGGCATCATCAAGGATGATAGTCCCTTCATCAGTCAAATCTCTAATCCGAGCATACTCTTCCTTTTTTCCATTTTGAGTTCCTACCATTACAGGATTTATTCCTAAACTATTGAACTGTTTAATCAATGAAATAGCTTTAAATCCACCACCGACATAGATAGCAGCACTATAGCCTTCTAGTCTCTGTCTATAAAACTCCAATTCTTCCTTTACCTTAGCTTGCTCTTCTTTAATCAACTCTTCTACATTATCAATTATCTTCTGTTCACCTAATAGTTGAGCTATCTTTCTTAAAGAAGCAATAGTATCATCTATCCCCACAAAGCTGATCTTAACAAAAGGTATCCCATATCTTTTTTCCATCTTTTTAGCTAACAAAGTCATAGATCCAGCACACTGGACTATATTCAACTCTGCTTGTGGAGCTCTCATTATCTCTTCACAGCTAGAATCTCCAGTAAATTTAGCATTGACCTCAATCCCAACTCTATTTAGATAACCCTGAAGAATCCACAGCTCTCCAGCTAAATTATAGTCACCTAAAATATTAATACCCTTCTTTTTAAGGGGTGTAACATTAGTATCCATCAATTCCAAAATGGCATTACCAGCTGCTTTATAACCAGTAGATTTATTACCAGCAAAACCTGGAGCCTGTACTGGAATCACTCTAATATTATACTTCTGTTCAGCAGCTTTACAGACTGCAGCTAAATCATCACCAATTACACCTACTACACAGGTTGAATAAACAAAGACAACCTTTGGATCATAGGCTTCTACTATTTCATCAATAGCAGCAGTTAACTTCTTCTCTCCTCCAAAGACAATATCTTTCTCTCTTAAATCAGTAGAAAAACTATTTCTAAACACCTCAGCACCACTGGTCAAGCTACCTCTAAGATCCCAAGTATAACTAGCACAGCCAATTGGTCCATGGACCAAATGATAAGCATCAGTAATTGGGTTTAAGACAACTCTAGCTCCAGAGTACACACAAGCTCTTTGACTTACTGCTCCTGCTACACTATTTTGATCACATTTTAGATCTTTTTTCTCCTGTTTTGAATTACGAAGAATAGAATCTTTTCTTTCTTCTAACGTCCCTAATTCCGCACTTCTACTCACTTGACTCACCACCTTATAGTATTGTATAATAATGATGGCATATTTATAGAGAGCAGGTAGTAACTAAACTTAGTGATTTGATTGGTATTATTTATAAGCAGTATAGTGAATGTACCAGATTCACCATACCGCTTATAATAATTACATTACTAATTCCAAATCCTCTTCAGTTGCATCTCTATCTGCTCTATCTAATAAAGCACCACTTATCTTCTCAATTAATCTCATAGCACCTTTGTATCCCACAATCGGTAGATAACTTTGAACACTTCTATCTAAGATTGGGAAACCAAATCTTACTAAAGGAATATCCTCTTCTTTAGCAATATACTTCCCATAAGAATTTCCGATAATTAAATCTACTGACTCATTTTTAATCCATTGATGTAACTCTAATAAGTCACCTGGATTCTTCACTTTAACACCCTCTACTCCAGCATCTTCTAAGATAGCATCAACTTGTTGCTTAAACTCTTTACCTGGAGTACCAGTTACAACATACTTAGGTGTCATACCAAGACTAACTACAAACTCAGTCATAGCAATTACTACATCAGGATCACCGAAGATAGCAACTGTTTTACCATGGAAGTGGAAATGAGTATCTGTCATAATATCAACCAACTGACCTCTCTCCTCTTCTAAAGCATAAGGAACCTCTTGTCCAGTAATCTTAACTAATTGCATAATGAACTCATCAGTTGCTTTAACTCCAATTGGAGTCTTTAAAACGTAAGGTTTAACATCACATTTACGTTCTAATTCAAAAGCACCAGCCTCAGAAGCAAAGCTTCCTAGAGCTATTGTAGCTTTAGAATTTCCAGAATCTTTTATCTCTTCAATAGTAGTTCCACCTTTAGGATACATCTCATACTTTCCTGTCATTGGAGAATCTACTACTCCACTAGTATCTGGTAACATAGTAAATGGAATTCCCATTAATTTTGTAATTCTTTTGATCTCTCTCATATCACCAGGATCTACAAATCCAGGGATAAGATTGATCTTCTCATTACTAGCCTCTTCATCCTTTTGAGCAAGTTGCTTAATCATTGCTTGCACCATATTAGAATAACCAGTGATATGAGAACCAACATAACTTGGAGTACTAGCATGGATAACAGTCTTACCTTCTGGTAAATCCATGGATGCAATCATAGACCCTACATCATCACCAATTGTTTCTGATAAACAAGTTGTATTAATCGCTACCACATCAGGATTATATAATTTCCAAATATTTTTCATTGAAGTATTTAAGTTTGATCTTCCCCCAAATACTGAAGCTCCTTCAGTAAATGAACTGGTAGTTGCTACTACTGGATCTCTAAAATGTCTAGTCAAATGCATTCTATGAAAAGAACAACATCCTTGAGAACCATGACTATGAGGTAAGCATTTATTTATTCCTAAAGCAGCATACATTGCTCCTATCGGTTGACAAGTCTTTACTGGATTAACTACTAATCCACTTCTTTCTGTAATTTTCTTTGGTGTTAACGACATTAGCTTGCACCTCCTAATTCAGCTTCTATTTCTGGATCATTCTTCCATGGAGCTGTGATATAATTCCAAGTTGGAGTATTTATACCAGCAGATATATCTCTAGCAAAGTTGACAGCACCTTTAAATCCTGCATATGGTCCACTGTAATCATAACTGTGTAACTGCTTTGAGAAGATACCCATCTTCTGAGCTACATATTTATCTTTAATACCAGAACCAAAGACAGCTGGTTTTAAAGCATCAAGCAGAACTTCAGTCTCATAATGGTTTAAGTCATCTATCAAAATTTGACCATCTTCCATTGCTGTCACTAAACCTTTATACTCACCTAAAGGCATCTCTTTCTTTAATTGTTCATATCTTTCTTCAGACAAACGTAACTTATAACGCTTTTCATCCTTAGTTACTTTCAATTCAGGAATATTTCTATCATCAGCAGTCATCTCAATATCTGGAATAATCTCTCTTCCTTCATAATCATCACGATGACCAAACTCATATCCTGCTACTACAGTCTCAATACCAATCTCTTTAAATAAGTTTTGGTAATGGTGAGCTCTAGATCCACCTACGAATAAGCATGCAGTATTTCCTTCACACATCTTCTTATACTGAGCTATTACATCTTTAATTTCTCCTAATTCCTCTTCAATTACCTCTTCAGTTCTTTGAATTAACTCTTCATCATCAAAGTACTTAGCCATATTTCTAAGAGTTTCTATTGTTCCTTGTACTCCAATGAAGTTTATCTTCAACCACGGAATACCATACTTTTCTTCCATCATCTCAGCAATATAGTTGATTGAACGGTGACATTGTACTAAGTTCAAATCCGCTGTATGAGCTTCTTTAATCTCCTCTAAAGTACCATCACCAGTCATTATAGAAACAACATCATAGCCAATCTTATCTAAGATTCTAGAGATTTCAAATCCATCTCCACCAATGTTATACTCACCTAATAAGTTAATTGGATATTTAGTCTTAGGTTCTCTATCTTTAGTTCCTACTACATTCTCCATAAAATTATTATTGGCAATATGGTGACCTGCAGACTGACTTACACCTTTATAACCTTCACAACTAAAAGCCAATACGGGAATACCATACTCTGCTTGAGCCTCTTTAGCTACTGCATTAATATCATCACCAATTAATCCCACTGGGCAAGTAGCACTGATACTAATTGCTTCAGGTTCAAAGATCTCTACAGCCTCTTTAATTGCTTGCTTCAACTTCCTCTCTCCACCAAATACGATATCTGGATCTTGCATATCAGTAGAGAATGAATAACTGATAAAGTTCTTTTCACCATCTTTTGCTCTACCTTTATGACGTCTTGTTCCCCAAGTATAATAAGAACATCCTATCGGACCATGGGTAATATGAACTACATCCTTCAACGGTCCCAAAACTACCCCTTTACAACCTGCATAAGCACAACCTCTATTTGTCATAATACCAGGTACAGTTCTGGTATTAGCCATAATATGCTGTTTTTCTTCTCCTGAATCCTTAATCATCATATGCTCTTTCCTGTTCTTCATAGATTTACCAGGATAAGCACTTAATAAATTCTCTAATAAATTTTTATTATCTATCATATTGGTTCACCCCCAAAGTTTAAACTTATAACCTTATATAGCTTCTTCTCCCACTTCTCCTGTTCTTACTCTTGCAGCTCCAGTTACAGGAATAACAAATATCTTTCCATCACCTGCATTACCACTTTTATTAACACTAATAATAGTATTAGCGACCTTTTCTACATCATCATCATTAACTATTAAGGTAATTAACCTTTTTGGAACCAAACGATGCCCTTCAGATACTGCTTCAGCTACCTCTGGAGATTCTATCTCCGCTCCAGATAATAGTGAATTAATCAACTCATAATCAACTTTCTTCTTACCTCTACCATAAACCTTACGGCAGGTCATTGAGTCAAAACCTTCTGCAGAAAGAGCCTTTTTGGTCTTATTAATCATATTCATGCGGACAATAGCCATAACTTCCTTCATCACAAGACCTCCTTTTATAAGCCTTTTTTACCAGTACTAATTGTGTAAGCCTCTTCAACTTCACTTACAAATATCTTTCCATCTCCAAAGTTACCTTCACCAGTTTTAGCAGTTCTAATTATAATCTTAACTAAATCATCTACATCCTCATCATTTACTACCATTAATAACATCTCTTTAGGTAATTCATCATAGTGGATATCTCCTACCTTAACACCTCTTTGCTTACCTCTACCTGCCACATCAATCTTAGTAACAGCTGGAAATCCTGCATCACTTACTTCTGCTAATATCTCATTAACCTTCTCAGGTCTTACAATTGATCTCACCATTTTCATAATCTGTATACCCCCCTTAGTTTAAATACAGTCAGTTAATATCGCCTAATATTTTATCTATATATTCTTTATCTCTAATATTTTATCACTCAACAATCAATATTAACTGACTTTCACTAGTAATCGATTCATATGTTTAAAAGCACTAAATTACAATTCTAAAATACCATGCTCCATCATCAATGACTCTAATTCTTCTTGCTCCATTGGATCAGGAATTACAAATAATTCATTATCATCAATTGCTTTAGCCAAAGATCTATACTCATCTGCTTGCTCACACTCTGGTTCATAAGCAATAACTACTTTTCGATTGATCTCTGCTCTTTGAACAACGTTATCTCTTGGAACAAAATGAATTAATTGACTTCCTAATCTTTTAGCAAAAGCCTCTAATAATTCAAGCTCTCCATCTACCTTACGACTATTACAAATGATTCCTCCAAGTCTTACTCCACCTGATTCAGCATACTTCTTAATACCTTTACAGATATTGTTAGCCGCATACATCGCCATTAACTCTCCACTTGCTACGATATAAATCTCTTGAGCCTTTCCTTCACGAATCGGCATCGCAAATCCACCACAAACAACGTCTCCTAATACGTCATAGAATACATAATCTAAATCATCTGTGTAAGCTCCTAAACCTTCTAACATATTGATCGAAGTAATAATTCCACGCCCTGCACATCCAACTCCAGGCTCTGGTCCACCAGATTCTACACAGCGGATATTACTGAAATCAGTACCTCTTTTCATAATATCATCTAATTCAATATCTTGACCTTCTTCTCTTAAAGTATCAAGTACAGTCTTTTGATCCATTCCTCCTAATAACATTCTTGTCGAGTCAGCTTTTGGGTCACATCCAACAACCATAATTTCTTTACCCATCTCTGCCAATGATGATGTTAAATTCTGAGTAGTTGTTGACTTACCAATACCACCTTTTCCATAAATAGCTACCTGTCTCACAAAAATTCCTCCTCTTCTTATTTTCTTATATTTATTTAAAGACAAGTTAATCTGTCTTCAAATCAAAAGTAAACTAACATAAGTTCCATAAACAATATTACATGTTAAGTATTTTGCTATAATTAACATCAAAGAGCGTTGTTTTTGCGAAATAATGTTAAGTATGTGTTAATTATAGCTTCGTTTATCTCCTGTGTCAAGAATAAAATAGATTTTTTAGAAATATTTACTTATATATGACAAAAACATAACAAATAAATAACACAGATATATTAATCATATGTAAGGTTTGCTATATATATGACACAAATAGATCACCCAAAGCATTAAATTTCTAATATAATAGCAAAAACTCACTTACAGATGTTAAACATACCCCACACCCAACACCAAAACTATTATTTCTTACACCTTTGTGTTAAGTATGTGTTAATTATAGCCTTGTTTTTATCCTATGTCAAGAAAAAAATAGATTTTTTTGGTAAACTTAACACAAATATAACAACTACATAACAAATACATGACACCTATATGTTAGTTGTTCCGATAAAGTTTACATAACGATTTCGCTTAAAACTCTTCGAGAACTCTCCTAGCTCTGAAGTTAACATGATTATAATAATAAAAATAAGGGTCTCTGTTTTTGCAGAGACCCTTATCAAGTGTATAAGCTTATTTATTTTTTATTAAAAACTGTCTAAATAGCAAAGCCATCTACAGAGCTTTTTAAACCTTCCGCTAAAGAAAGTAATTCTTGGGAGGATAATTTAAGTTCTTCAGACATAGTAGCAATATCACTAGCACCACTTTCAACATCCTCACCTACCACGACCAACCCTTGAGCATCATCAGAAGAAGCTTGAATATTAGCAGCAGCATCCACAATACAATTCTCTATATCTCTAAAGACACTTCCTGCATTTTTAATAACACTTTTTCCTACCAAAGCCTTCTCTTCAACATCAGTCACAGCCTCTAAACTCTTTCTAGAAGTAGCTTGAGTTTCATTTATCAAATCTCTAATCTTATCAGTTGCCTGACTAGTATTACGGGATAAGACTCTAATCTCTTCTGCTACAACGGCAAATCCACGCCCCTTTTCACCAGCACGAGCAGCCTCTATAGCCGCGTTTAAAGCCAAGAGATTGGTCTGGGAGGCAATATCATTGATTAGCTTCACAATATCCTCTATTTCATTAGAGTTACCTACTAGCTGATTAATAGCAGCAACCCCCTCCTTTACAGAATCATTTATCTCTTCCATCTTCAAGATAGCATCTCCTAGACTACTGCTGCCGATTTCAGTTTTAGAAGCTGCTTCTTGAGAAAGAGCACTGGCTTGCTGACTACCAGCAGAGATTTGATCGATCCCAACTTTCATACTATCAATATTAGCCACAGTATTCTCTGCTATCAGATTACTCTTCTCAACAGCTGAGGACAACTCCCCACTATAAGAAGTTAATGTATTAATCATTTTAGCCAAGTCACCAATTAATCCCTTAACCTTCCTATTTGTCCGATTAAAGACATTCAAGAGCTTGTCTTCACTATCGTTCAAACCATCCAAGGATAATTGGGTACTGAAATCTCCTTTAGCCATCTTATTTAAACCTAACAGTACCTGCTCAATAACCTTACCACTTAAAGAACCAAAATCAGGATAAGAGCTAGAACCATGCTCTGAGATATCAAGACCTTTTATCTCTTCATCATTAGAAACTCTCAAGCCAATGACTAAATCAATTACTTTAAAGAGAAGATAAGATAAAGAAAAGGTCCATAGAGCTACAGCCACTACACCCCTTAATTGGACAAGAAATAATTCAATCCCCCCTCCATAGAGCAATCCACCTTCTGTTGCAAAGATCCCCACCATCAACGTCCCAAAGATACCACAGACCCCATGTACCGAAACAGCACCAACTGGATCATCTACATGTAAACCTTCTATAATATCCATAGCAAAAACTACAACAACTCCCGCCATAGCCCCTATAGCCACAGCTCCAAAATCATTAACATTAGCTGTCCCTGCTGTAATACCTACCAAACCTGCCAAAGCACCATTTAGGGTCATACCGACATCAGCTTTACCAGATTTAAACCAACTAGTAATTAAAGCTAAACTAGCTCCAGCAGCCGCCGCCAAATTAGTAGTCATCGCTATACTAGCAATATTCAAATCAGTACCAGCAAGAGTACTTCCTGCATTAAAACCAAACCAGCCAAACCATAAGATAAATACCCCCAAAGCAGCCATTAACAAATTATGTCCTGGAATCTTATTAGCAGAACCATCCTCATTATATTTTCCAATCCTTGGACCCAAGACCATCGCCCCTGCCAAAGCAGCCCAACCTCCTACAGAATGGACAACAGTAGATCCAGCAAAATCAATCATATCACCTAACCAGCCACCACCCCAGATCCAATAACCAACCACAGGATAAATAAAACCACTGATTACCAAACTACATATTAAGTATGCATTAAATTTCGTTCTACCTGCTATAGCTCCAGAGACGATAGTCGCTGCAGTTCCAGCAAAAACAACTTGAAATAACCAAAAAGCAGCCAATGGAATATCTAATCCCAAATGACTAAAATCACCATTTAAAAAGAAACCATTAAAAGATACGAATTTATTCCCTACTCCAAACATGATACTAAAACCTAAAACCCAATAAATTAAAGAGCCTACAGAAAAGTCCATTAGATTCTTCATGATAATATTCCCTGCATTCTTAGCCTGAGTAAAGCCAGCTTCCACCATCGCAAAGCCCGCCTGCATAAAGAAGACTAAAAATGCCGACAATAGGGTCCACATCGTATCAATGGCAATCTCTTCTTCACCCCTCACCAGACTCTCTGCCCAAACTGTATTTGATGTTATAAGTAAGATTAACAATAATAAGACAAAAGGAAAAATCACCCTTTTCACCATCACCAACTCCTTCTTGTGTAAAGTTTATGTTATATATGTGTTAATTATAAGGCATAAAAGCTATTATATCAATAGGATTTTTATATTTTTACAAAATTCTTACATTCACTTGAGGAAAATAACTAAAAATACACTTGTACAACTACTAGTCTAAACTGTAATAATTTTTACAACAAAAGGCATACGACCAATTTCAGATATTTTTATTAACATTTTTTACCATAATGAATATGATATACTAACCAAGTCAAGTAAAATAAATCTTGGTTCATCATACCCATTATCTTATCCTAATATCACCTCTAGCGGATATTCAGCTACTTTGATATTAGCTGGAGAAAAAAGAGCTCGAAACTCCGAGCTCTTTTTTCATTGAATAATAGATTACAATAATTAACTTATATATATCTTCTCTTTTAATGAAAATATTGCAACAGTTTAGATTTAAGTTTAAGTAAAAATCAGAACAATATTTTATGGTTTACTCAAGCTTAAACTTAATCTCAGACCAAGTCTCAAATCTTGTCTAATCACAAAAAATGGTTTAGTGAATATTATATACCAAATGAGGAAAAGGAGGTGTACTACAATGGGTAAATGTGGATACGGATATGAATTCATCATCTTCTTAGTTCTTATCTTATTAATATTAGGCGGGAGTTGTTAGAAATATGATACAAAACTAAATAAACCCAACGATATAAACAATTTCATTCAAAAATAGTAGATATTATCATCACAAAAAATGGATAACTGAATATTATATACCAAGAGAAGAGGGGGTGACATTATAATGGGTGACTACTGTGGAGGAAATGAAGCTTTTGTTATCTTCTTAATCCTTATCTTATTGCTCTTAGGTTCTTAATTTTATTAATAAATAAACTCAGGTAAAACCTTCAAGCTAGAAAGGAGGGATAAAAGATGGGTGACTATTGTGGAGATAATGAAGCTTTTGTTCTATTTTTAATCCTTATCCTATTGGTTTTATCCACTATGGGATACTGTTAATCTCAAATTGAAAATTATCTTTAATTAAGAAAGGTGGTGTGTATCATGGGATGCTATGGAGGCGTTGATGGCGGAGACAATGAAGCTTTTGTTCTATTCTTAATCCTTATCTTATTGGTTTTATCTACTATGGGATACTGCTAAAAATATCAAATTTACCCAAAAGAAGAATCCTAAAGTAGGATTCTTCTTTTATTAAAAATATATCTTTAAAATATCTAAATCTACATATTCTCAATACCATATAAGACAAGCTTCAATCTACTTCTTTAACCTTATTATCCTCTTCTCTAATTTATCTTTTATCACTTGATAGTAGCCTGCAATCTCTATCTTATTCTCTCTTAATATCTCTAAAGGATTATCCTTAGTATTAACTCTAATCGCCATTCCACAATCAGCAGTAATTTCAGCTAAGACAGGTACCATCATAATTTTATAGCCTTGCTTTTGTAGAATCCCTTCTGCCGCTAAAGCATGATGGGTAGAATTAAAGACTAACAGATTATATTCATTATTTAAGCCCATTACTATAACCTCTCTTCTTTAATAACTAACCTTTATCTTAGCACCATGACCTCTAACTCTCCCAATCACAGTGGCATCATCAATACCCAAAGCATATAATTCTATCAATAAATCAGCAACCTTATCCCCAGCAACTGAAATTAATAGTCCACCAGAGGTCTGAGGGTCAAATAGTATATCAACTATATTCTGCTTAATCTCCCCTATAAATGTAACTTTGTCCTCTAAATGCTTCTTATTAGAGTAAGCCCCCTCAGGAATCATTCCCATCTCTGCATACTCTAAAGCATCAGCAAAGATAGGCAGTTCACTAGAAAAGATCTCTATTTCAACATCACTACCTTTAGCCATCTCCCATAGATGACCTAACAGACCAAAACCAGTTACATCAGTACAGGCATTAACTCCAATTTTTTGCATTGGAGCCACAGCTTTATTATTTAAAGTCCTCATCGCTTTAACGGCTGGGTGATCTTTAATATTAGTAATTAGACCACCTTTAATCGCAGTAGCTACAACCCCCATACCTAAAGGCTTGGTCAAAATCAAAAAGTCACCTGCTTGAGCCTCTGAATTGGTAAGTAGCTTGCCCTCTTCTATCACACCTGTCACAGATAGGCCATACTTAGGCTCATCATCTTGAATAGTATGCCCACCTGCTATAATTGCTCCTGCTTCTGCCACTTTATCAGCTCCTCCTTGTAAAATCTCAGCTAAAACTTTCTCACCTAAGCAGGTCCGAAAACCAACTACATTCATTGCTAATAATGGTCTTCCTCCCATAGCATAGATATCACTTAAAGCATTGGTCGCAGCAATCTGCCCAAATAAATAAGGGTCATCAACTATTGGTGTAAAGAAATCAACAGATTGAATCAATATCTTATCATCACTAAATTGATAGGCAATAGCATCATCAGATTTGTCCAAACCTACTAATAATCTCTCATCTCCTGATTTAAAATCAACCTGATGCAAAACCCTAGATAGAGCCTGAGGGCTCATTTTGGCTGCACAGCCTGAAGTCTTACTATACTCTGTTAATTTGATTTTGTCTTTCATCTAATTTAATCCTCCTTTATAATCACCTATCGCTAAAATCACATTTAATTATGATACTTTATGGAGATATTGCGACACTTTTTTCATTAGCCAATAGCTACTAGCCTCTAGCTTCTAGCTAGTAAACCTATAAGTTCTTAGCTAACAGCTAGAAGCCAGTAGCTGGTAGCTAAAGTATCGCACTATCTATCTATAATGATACTACCTCACCTGTATTTAAGCTCTCAACTATCTCATACATATTAGTAATACTACCTACCTCTAACTTTTCAGTTAGTCCATAATAGTTCAAACAAGCTCCACAGGATACAACCTCTACCCCTTGCTCTACTAGCTGTTGTAAATGCTCTTGAGCCTGCTGATTTAATGTAGGAATTTTAACCCCTGAGTTGATAAAAATAATCTTAGCTGGCAATGGGTTTATTTCTAATAAGGTACTAACAAAACCCTTCATCAAGGCATAACCAAGTTCTTCTTCACCCTTACCCAAAGTATCAGTACTGATAAAATAGACCTTCCCTCCACTTTCATCCTGCTTCTCAACAACCATATCAGTTTTTTTAATGGTTAACTGATATTCATTGCCATCTTCTAATAAAGTAACTTGGCAATTTAACTTCTTAGCCAACTTCATTACATTATCCTTAGCCACCTGATCATCTAACAACACCAATAATTTATCACTTTTCTCTAAAGCCTTTTTAGTCTCAATAACTGGCTTTGGACAGATCATTCCTCGTACATCAAGCTCTTTCATAAACCAAACTCCTCCTTATTATTAGCTATTTTAGATAAAGCCTCTAAGATAATATCTACCTCTTCTTCTGTATTGAAATAGGAAAAACTGACTCTAACCATCCCTATCTTTTTAGTATGCAAGGCTTGGTGGAGTAAAGGAGCACAGTGCAAGCCTGCTCTAACTGAGATATTGAAGTGACTTTCTAAGATATATCCCAAATCAGCTGCTGCTATTTCTTTTAAGTTAAATCCTACAACGGCTACTCTAGCTTCCATCTCTAAATCACCATAGATTATAATATCATTTATCTTCTTTAAGCCTGCTATCAACCTCTTAGTCAACCTTAGCTCTTCTGCTCTAATCTGAGCAATTCCAGTCTCTAGAACAAAATCAATCCCTGCACCTAAACCAATAATCCCCATAGTATTGAGAGTTCCTGCTTCATAGCGATCTGGTAAGATTGTCGGCTGATAAGTCGATAAGGAGTCACTTCCTGTTCCGCCCTCTATTAGGGTATCTAGTTCAATTCCTTCATTAATATATAAAACTCCTATTCCTGGAGGACCATATAGTGATTTGTGCCCTGCTAAAACCAGTAAATCTATCTTCATCTTCTCAACATCAATCTCAACTACACCTGCTGTCTGAGCTGCATCAACTAGATAAGTAATCCCTCTATTATGAGCTAACCCTCCAATTCTTTTGATATCGACTATACTTCCAATCACATTAGAAGCATGGGTAGTTACTATCAAAGTAGTATTCTCTTGAATTTCTTCTTCTAACTGCTTTAAATTCAATCTACCTTTTTGATCAATTTGAATAATACTTAACTCAATTAACTTACTTTTTTCTAATTTCCTTAAGGGACGCAATACAGAATTATGTTCAAGCTCAGTAGTGATGACATGATCACCTTTCCGTAAAACCCCTTTTATCGCTAAATTCAATGCCTCTGTAGCACCAGAGGTAAAGATAACTCTAGAAGAATTAGCAGCATTAATTAACTTGGCTACCTTAGTTCTAACATTAAATATATCTCTTTCAATTCTAGATATTCCAACACCACCAGACCTACCAGGGTTATAGCCAAAATCCCTCATACAAGAATTGATCTGCTGATAAACCCCTTCTGGCTTAGGCCAAGTTGTGGCAGCATTATTGACATAAATCATATTAATTTACTCCTTTTATTAATTCATTAATAGGCAATTAGTAACAACTGTCCACACCAATCTTATTTTTTAATACTAAAGTAGTTATCTAACATTAATTTAACTCTTTTGAGTAGATAATTCTCTTAGCTTTTTAACAGAAACTATATGTACTAAGTATTTGAATAGAACAAAAGACACTAGAGCAATTGATAATAGTTCTACTCCCCTTGCTGGATAATAGAGCAAAAGACTATTGAAATTCTTCTGTAAAAAAGATGAAGCCATCTTCAAACCAATGGCTGTGATTACAAAAGGAAAAGTAAAAGCAGAAAAACTGGGATAAAAATCTCTTGAAATCATTTTTGGCAGATAGCTTGTAACCAGAGTTATCATAACTAGGGTCAATAGACTAAGTAATCCTACCATCATCAGACTTTTATTAGTAAAAGCACTCATATAACCTGCCAAACAAAGACCTGCTGGAGCTGTAAAGATAGAGATAGTAGGTAAGGCTGCCTTCTTAATCTCCTTAATAACTAAGACTCGATAAGTGATTATTGGGAGCAAAAGCAGATAAGTAGCAAAACCAAACCAGAAGATTATCTGACCAAGTTGCAGCTGATTAAAAGCTGGAGCAGTTACACTAGCTACTACTATCCCTACATAAACAATAAAACAACTAGGAAAGACCTTCTTGATATTAAAATTAAAGATAAAGCTAATAGAGAATAAGATCATCAATAAAATATGTAGAACAATCCCTCCATACCAAAAATATAAGGCCAATTGGTAAGAGAAAGGAAGCAGATAAGTAGCTAAAATTATAATTGCCATAGAGAAGGTTGGGAAAACACTAGCTACAACTGGATTCTCTAATTGAGCTAAGAAGCCTTTCTTATTAGCAAAGAAACTACCAATTAATAACAAAGCCACCAACATAGCTAATATTCCAGCTAAATAACGATACTGATTACCATAACCTTGAATTAAATTACCTAAACCCGCTAAACCAAGCATCAGACCTGCTATCGGTACTGGCACCCTTTTAAAAATTTCTGTCATTTATTTTACCCCCTATTTATTTTAATTCAAATTGAAGGTTTAATCAATTCTTAATCTAAAACTCCATCTTCAATGAACTTACTCATTACCCAAGCAGCTACTTCTCCTGTGATCCCAATACAATGCTCAGCCCGTTTAGGACTAGCAAAATCTTCAAATTTGGCAGTAATCACCCTACAGCAGGTAGAACCATACTCCTCTTTGATATAGTCATGGAGCTCTGCACTTCTAGGAAAAGAGTTAGCTGGCATCTTGGCTCCTGGCTCTGTCCTTCCATACTTTAAACCCAAAGCCATCACTCCACCACTAATCGCCCCACATAGACATTTGGACTTACCGATTCCGACTGGAAATCCTGAAGCCAACTTAACAATCTCTGCTGGCAACTCTTCTCCCAATAATTGATTGATAGTGGTCAATACTGCCTCAGAGCAATAATACTCTCCCCTTCTAAAATATCCTTCCGCTTGTTGACGGGCACTTTCAATTAAATTAGTTTGCTCTTGTTTCATAGTTTAAATTCTCCTCTCATAATTAACATAGTTTTTAAGAAATTTAAGATTATTCTTTAATTGCTCAATTTTAATAATTTAATATAATTTATGAAAGTCCTTTAATTATTTTAAATGTTTGCTTTAAATCTTTCTCATCAACCCCGATAATAGGAATACCTATTTCCTCTTCTTTAAAAATCTCTCTTATCTCTTCGATAAATATCCCTGCTCCATCTATACTCTTTACATTATTAAGGTTAAACTCTAGTTTGGGTGAACTAAATGTTCCTCCCCAATCTCCAGAACAGCTTCTATTTACACCACAACTAGGGCTACCTTCTATACCAAGCAAGCCCACAATTTGATAATCAGCAGCCTGATAATCCTTAATCTGTTCTAAGTAAGGTTTAAATACCTCTCGACAATGCTTTCGAAAATAAGGAGTGTTAAACTGCTCTTTAACATGCCCCCATCTTTTCACACCATAAACTGTTAACTCTGGACAAGGAAGCTGAATAATCCCTAAACCTTGCTCCATTAATAGACTAACAACCTCTGATAAAGCTCCTCTATATTGAGATAGTCCTTCTACCTTAGAATTACAATTTAGTATACAATGGGCTATTAAAACTATCTTTTTATCTCTCTTCATTATTAACTAGCCTCTCCTTTTACTATATTAGAATCTCTTTCGAATCTGATAATCGAATCTCTGCACTAAAAAAGCTACTACAAGGCAGCTAGCAATCTTATCAACTAAATTACTAGTAATCCTAGCAATGAAGGCAGCTTGAAAGATACTCTCTCCTGAATGAAGTAACCAAGCATAAAGTAGGTCAACTCCACCACCAGTTAAACCACTAAAGAGAAAAACTGCAATTGGAGTCCCAACCAAAGGGGCAACTACTGATAAGATTAGTCCAGTTATTAGAGCAGTTAGATAATTAAAGCTATATCTTTTAGCAATTAATCCTACAATTAAAGCAATCACAATATTGACGATAGCAAAGGGAATATTTTTAGGATTGAATAAAACCCCTTGAATTACATTAGTTAAACCTCCTGTCATAACCCCATAAACAGGACCTAAAACCACTGACACAAAAATAGTACCAATAGTATCCAAAAATAAAAGAGGAATCTTAAAACTAGAAACCGCTGTACCAAAAACCATATTAATCACAATTCCTAAAGCTGCTAAAATCAACTTTAATGTTTTTTTATCATCCATATCCTTCACCTTCTAAATTAATTATTTTTAATTTTTGATGAAATTATCAATTCAATCATATCAATAAGGTGGCTAAATAGCCACCTTATTGATTGTTTAAGTACAAAAACCATATGTTTTTATAAGTAGATATACTTAACTATAAATAAGAAACCTAATAAGTAGACAATCCAATGAACATCTTCACCTTCACCATAGAAGAACTTGATAATCGGATAGATAATAAATCCTAAAGAAATACCAGTAGCAATTGAATAGGTAAAGGGCATTGCTACAATAGTTACAAAAGCAGCTAAACTCTCAGCAATATTATCCCATTGAATATAAACAACATTCTTCAACATCAAAGCACCTACAATAATCAAAGCTGGTGCCGTAGCTGCCGCTGGTACAATAGCAATCACCGGAGTAAAGAAGATTGATAATATAAAGCAAAGTGCCACTACTACTCCTGTTAGACCAGTTCTACCACCTTGAGCTACCCCAGAAGCCGATTCGACATAGGTAGTAACCGTTGGAGTTCCCATCATAGAACCAGCAATTGTTCCCACAGAGTCTGCCAATAATGCTTTTTCTACCTTAGGTAAGTTACCATCTTCATCTAAAAAGCCTGCCTGCTGACTTACCCCTACCAGAGTCCCTGCTGTGTCGAATAGATCTACAAATAAGAAGGCAAATACAATCGTCAAAATTCCTTTACCCAAGGCTCCACTAATATCGGCCTTAAATAAGACTGGAGACCAAGTAGCTAAAGTTGGCAACTCAATTATCTTCTCTGGCATCTGAGCTACACCTAAAGGAATTGCCAAGATTGTGGTAATAATAATCCCCCATAAGATACTACCTTTTACTCCTTTAGCCATCAATAGCCCTGTAATAATCAGCCCTACTATAGCTAAAAAAGCACTAGGATTGGTTAGATCCCCTAAAGTAACTAAGGTTGCATCACTATTAACCACAATCCCTGCTCCCTGCATTCCAATAAAGGCAATAAAGAGTCCAATTCCAGCACTTACTGCTGATTTTAAAGTAGCTGGCATGGCATTAATAATTGTCTCTCTGATCTTAGTCAAGGTCAATAATAAGAAGACAACTCCCGAAATAAAGACTGCTCCTAAAGCCTCCTGCCAACTAAGACCCATTCCCAAAACAACAGTATAGGTAAAGTAAGCATTCAGCCCCATCCCTGGTGCTAAAGCAAAAGGATAATTAGCTAAAAAAGCCATACATAAAGTTGCAAAGGCTGCCGACATTGCAGTTGCAATCATTACTGCTTCAAAGGGCATCCCTGTAGCCTTAACAATACTAGGATTAACAAAGATAATATAAGCCATGGTCATAAAGGTTGTAATCCCTGCAAGAACCTCTGTTTTAATATTGGTCTTATGCTCCTTTAATGAAAATAATGATTCTAATAAACTTGACATAGTTATCCACTCCTTAAATTTATATATTTTAAGTTTAAGTAAAAGTCTAAAATTAAGGCAATTAATAAGAAGACTAATGCACACTTAAGCTCAAACTTAAACTTGGTCTAAACATCTTTAAGACAATTCTGGTAGAGGGTACTTTCCTTTCCAGACGATATCTCTATACCCTACTGGATCAGTATCTCCTTCAGTACTGATGATTAAGACTTTAGAGTCTTGATCTAACTTTAAAGCTTCTACTATATCCCCACAAGCTTCATCCTCTAATAAGATCTGCAACAGACCAATACCTACTGCTGCTGACTCTCCTGCGATTATTCTTGGGTCATCTTTTAGTGGATTGGCTACAATTCTCATCCCTAAGGCTGCTATATAATCTGGACAGGATAGATAGGCATCGGCATAATCCCTTAAAATCTCCCAAGCTATTGGATTTGGTTCACCACAGGCCAATCCAGCCATAATAGTATCAAGCTCACCTGTTACATTATGGGCCTGACCATCCTTGGCTAGTGCTGATTGGTAGATACAATCTGCCTTATCAGGTTCAACAATAATAGTATAAGGACACTCTTCACCATAAATAAATACTAAAGCTGCCAAAATAGCGCCTGCAAAGGCACCTACTCCAGCTTGTAGGATAATATGGGTTGGTTTTTCTGCCACTAACTGCTCTACGACCTCACTGATAACAGTAATATATCCTTGCATAATCCATAAAGGGATATCTTCATAGCCTTCCCAGGCTGTATCTTGAACGATTACCCCATTATTCTCCTTGGCATATTCTTGGGCTATTCTCACAGTATCATCATAATTACAATCAGTTATCGTAGCTTCTGCCCCTTCTTTTCTGATATTCTCCAGCCTCATCTTAGCAGACCCTTTAGGCATAAAGATTACCGCCTTCTGATCTAGTTGATCGGCAGCCCAAGCTACACCTCGACCATGATTACCATCGGTTGCTGTCACAAAGGTAATCTCACCAAGCTTATCTTTAATCTCTTTAGATTTCAACTTTTCAAAGCTCAACTCACTAATATCCATCTCTAATTTTTGACTCAAATATTTAATGATGGCATAAGAGCCTCCTAAAACCTTAAAGGCATTTAAGCCAAAGCGATAAGACTCATCCTTAACCCAAATCTTATCTAGCTTAAACTCCTCTGCTAAATTACTCAAGGTATGTAAAGGAGTAACTTCATATTGAGAGAAGCTCTGGTGAAATTCTCTAACCTCCTTAATTACCTCCTTAGAAAAAGAGTCTACACTGACCTTCCTTTTATTATCCTTTGTATCTTGATTATAAGTTACCTTAATATTATTTTTTGACATTATCTATCCCTCATTTCTCCTTGACTTCATTTTAATCTAATTACCTCTCCTGGTCGATTATTGGTCTTCTGACCTTTTTGTAAAATTAGCTCTCCATTGACCATCACCAATTCAATCCCTACAGAGTACTGGATAGGATCGATAAATGTAGCTCTATCTGCAACTGTTGCTGGATTGAAGATAAGCAGATCAGCCTTTTTGCCTACTTCCAAAGTCCCGCGATCATTAAACCCAAAGGCTTCTGCTGCCTTAGCAGTCATCTTATAGATAGCCTCCTCTAAAGTCAATACTCCTTCTTCCCTGACATACTTATCTAAGACCTTAGGAAAAGAACCATAGACCCTAGGATGGGGTCTACCACCCAATAAACCATCGGTGCAGAAGTTCTGCTCAGGTCTTTTCATAAATCTAATAATATCCTCTTCCCGACCATAATAGTCATACATCCCTACTGCATTTTCTTCTTCATATAGCAGATCAAAGAGGGCATGATAAGGATCTTTTCCTTTTAGTTGAGCTATCTCAAGTAAGTTCTTACCGATACATTTTCTGTTCTCTTCTGTCTTGACACTGGTAACGTAGATATTCTCAAAGCCAGCAAAATCAATGAAGTTATCCCAGCCAGGGATCCCTGACTCAACATCTGCAATCATCTGCTCTCTTAATTCTTCATCCTCTAACCTCTCCAATAACTTATCTGTTCCACCATCATGGACCCAAGGTGGTAAGGTTACTCCTAACATAGTGCTGCCTGCTGCATAGGGATATTGGTCAAAGGATACTTTTACTCCTTTAGCTTGGGCTTCTTCCAAGAACTTTTCTACTCGGGGAATCTTATCCCAATTCTTCTTACCACAGACCTTAAAATGAGAGAAATGTATCTTAACTCCACTCTCTTCACCTATCTTAATTACTTCTTGCATGGAATTTAAGATATCATCAGCTTCACTTCGTTGATGAATAACTAATGGTCTATCATACTCTGCTACCACTTTACATAGCTCAATCAGTTCTTTTTGTTCTCCATAGGCACAAGGCATATAGATTAATCCCGTTGATAACCCCGCTGCCCCTGCTTCTAAAGCCCTGTGAGTAATCTCTTTCATTCTCTCCATTTGCTCAGCATCAGGCTGACAATTCTCTAAGCCTATAACCTCCATCCGAATATTCCCATGAGGGACTAAATAGGCTAAATTTGTAGCTATTTCTGTCTCCTCTAATAACTTCAAATAACCATCGGTCGTCTGCCAATCCCAGCTAAGATGATCACTATCGCCATCAAGTCCAGCTAGATTCTTACGCCAAGGACCAACATACTCTAAAGGAAGAGGAGCCATCGAAATACCATCTTGCCCCAAGACCTCAGTAGTGATTCCTTGCCTAATCTTAGGCTCTATATAGGGATTGATTAAGACCTCTAAATCAGAATGGCTATGGGTATCGATAAAGCCTGGTGAAACTACCTTACCCTCTGCATCTATTATCTGATCAAATTCATCCTCATCAAATTGACCAATCCCAACTATTAAATCTCCCTCAATTACTAAATCTCCTTTAAACTTCTTAGTTTTTATTCCATCAATGATAATTCCATTCTTAATCAAGGTCTTCATAATTACTATCCTCTGCTAAAAACTTTTTCAAAATAGCAACATAACCTCTATAAGCCCCTTCTAGCTCTGTTAGTTCCACATACTCATCGACCACATGGGCTAACTTCTCCACTGATGGACCAAAACCTATAGTAGGAATCTGGCGTATCCCTGCACTCTGACTTCCATCAGTACAGAAGGAGTAATGAGAGATCTGACTCTTTAAACCTGAGTCCTGTAAAGCCTGATAAGCCTCTTTAACAAAAGAGTCCTCTTGACTATACTTCCAAGCAGGGAAGAATCTCTTGCTAGCTAATGTATTACCAGTGTAGCAATCAACCTCTGCCTCTACCAACTTGACTTCAGCCTTAAAGGTCTTATCTCTTTTACTTAGATTATCGCTAATCTCTTCTAAAGGAGCCAAGACACTCTCTTCACTCTCACCAACCAATAACCTCCGATCAAAGGTAGCTAGACACTCTTCAGGAACTACCGATCTACCAGGATAGGGTCTAGAATGAATATCAGTCAGCTCCAAGATAGCCTCACCAAGAAAATCATCAACAGGTAGCTCTAGCTGCTCGACCTCTGCTAAGAACTTCATCATTTGCTTAACAGCATTGACCCCTTCTTGAGGGTTAGCAGAATGGGCACTCTTACCATAAGTAGTTACTTGAATCTCAGCCCGCCCCCGCTGACCAATAGCTAAATTCAAATTAGTCGCCTCTCCAATAATCACCAAATCAGGATCGACTTGATCAACTACCTTTCCTTGAGCTACCCCTTCAAAGATCTCCTCATGGACAGTGCCTGCTACAATTATATCTCCTTGTAAATCTTCTTTACAAGGAATAAAGCTAGCTGCAGCAAAAGCCATTGTCATGATTGCTGTTCTCATATCAGAAGTTCCTCGCCCATATAACTTACCATCTTTGATAACACCACCATAAGGATTAATACTCCACAGTTCTTGATTCTCTACACCCACTGTATCCATATGACCTTGTAATAGTATCTTCTCTGTCCCTTGACCCTCAATCACTCCAATAGTATTGCCCCAATCATCTATCCAGACCCGATCAAAGCCCAAATCCTCCATTACCTCCTTTAAGTAAGTAGCAGCCTCCTTTTCTTGACCAGACTCCCCTGGGAAGGAGATAAATCGCTGACACTTTTTAATTAAATTATCTATACTAAGTTTTTGACCCATAATACTTCTCCCCTTTTAGAATAAAATTATTTACAAAGATTACTTCTTGCAAACTAATGTTAATCACATGTAAAACATATGTTAACTTTATATAAATTATAAATAAAAGCAGACTTAAAATCAAGTGAATATTAATTATTTTGATATAAATTAAATATTATTTAATATTATAAGTTAAAAAATAATTTATCGCGTGAACTTTACGTCAGATTATCTAACATCAACTTCTGTTCTCTTAATTTATAATTTCAATAACCACATCCATCACACCACCACAGACCATTCCTTCATCAGCAGCAAGCTCTGCAGTCATATCAACCCTATAAAGCAACACTCTTTCTGCTTGGTTTTTGATTAAATCTACTGCTTTTTGCTTTACCTCTGCTTCACTACAACCACCACCGATAGTTCCAAAAGACCTTCCATCAGCCAAGATTAACATCTTAGCACCTGCCTTTCTAGGAGTAGAACCCTTTGTCTGAGCTATAGTTACTAAAGCCATTCCATAAGAGTTATCTTCTTTACCCAACTCTTCTACAATCCTTTCTATAAGTTCCTGACTAGCAACTTGATCTACTGCTACTTCTACTGCTGTTCGATAAACTTGAATGATTTCAGCAAGAATACTGATCGCTATCTCCCAAGGGGTCTGGGCTCCTATATCTAAGCCAATAGGGGTATAGACCTGCTCAAGGCTCTCTTGAGCAAAACCTCCCTCTACTAAATTGCTAAATATTTTCTTGATTCTACGCTTACTACCAATCATCCCTACATAAGCAGTCTCCTTGGCTAATACAAACTTTAAACATTCCAAATCATGCCTATGTCCTCTAGTAGCAATCACCACAAAGTCCTCTGAATGTAAATTTAAAGCTTCTAAAGCACTTATAAAGTCATTACAGATTACCTCTTTAGCTTGGGGAAAGCGTTCTTGATTAGCAAAATAAGGTCTATCATCGATGACTATCAACTCTAAATTTAAACCTTCGCTGATTTTAGCTAGAGCATGGGCTATATGACCACCACCTAAGATAATCAGCCTTGTCGAAGGTAGATAGGCCTCTAATAAGACCTCGACCTTCTCCTCCCCAACTACAAATTCAACTAATTCAATACTATCTTCAAGCCGATATTTCTTCCCCTGCTCTAGAAGAGCTTTAGTCAAACTCTGCTGATCTATACTGCTATAATAGTCATTCTCTCCAATCAATATCTTTCCACCTTTAATATCAGATAATTTTTGAAAACTACTCTCAACTATAGTCATTAGCAACAGCTTCTTTCTAGCTCTAGGCAGTTCATTTAATTTAGTGAATAATTCTTTCATCTTAGACCCCCTTTCCCACAGGGCAGATAGGATAATTACACTCCTGACAAGAACGGCATAGACCTCCGTGACCTAGAGCAATAATATCCTCTCTACTGACCTCTTCACCAGCCAACACCCTAGGCAAGATTAAATCAAGAATTGTTCTTTTGTTAAACATAGCACAGGCTGGAGTCCCTAAAATAGCTACCTCTCCTAAATAAGCTACCATAAACATCGAGCCCGGTAAGACTGGAGCTCCATAACTTTCTATTCTAGCTCCACTTGCTTTAATACCAGTTGGGGTGACATCATCAGGATCAACCGACATCCCACCACCAGTCAAAATTAGCTCTATACCAGTCTCTACTAATTTTTGAATAGCTTCTGCAATCCTTTGAGGGTCATCAGGAGCATAGATCACCTCTTCAATTGGCAGATTATACTCTGCTGCCTTTGACTTAAAGACCGAAGCGAACTTATCCTCAATCCTTCCATAATAGACCTCATTACCAGTGATAATAACCCCTATTCTCCTCCTGATAAAAGGCTTTATTCTTAACAACTCTTTTTCTCTACTCAACTCTTCAACCTCTTCAATATTTCCCTTAGCCGTCTTAAGAGGAATTATTCGAGTACCTGCTAACTTGCTTTTAGCCTCTACTACTGTATTATTGTGTAAGGTGGCAATAGTCACATCTTCAATATTATTTAATCGATATAATAAATCCACATCTACCTTCAATAATCCACCATACTCAGCCTTTAAGGTAACCTTGCCTTCACTAGCTTGGGTATAGCTTACCCCTTGACCTGCTATCGCTTGAGCAATTCTATTAGCCGCCTCCTCTTCATGGCATTCATCATCACCTAATTCCATAAGATAAATATGATCCTTGCCCATACTTTTAAGCACAGGAATATCTTCCTTTTGAACCAAATGTCCTTTCTTGAATCTAACCCCCTTAAACTCTCCAGGAATAACTTGAGTCATATCATGACCCAAAATCATTCCAACTGCATCCTCTACTTTAACCTTTTCCATATTATATCCCCCTTCTTAACTAAAAGAGAGGATTGCTTCTAAAACTCCCCCTCCTATTGCCAAAGCCTTGTCTGAAATAGTGGTACTATGCTTGATTTCACCTCTAGGATCTATATCTCCCAACTTCGTTCCAATTTTAACCATTATATCACTTCTTAAAACCCCTCTAATCACCCCTGAGATTTCTGCCTTAATTGGCTGTTGATCTATATAGCCAAAGACCCCACCGGCTTCAATCATATCACCTATACTATACCGTGAAGTGAATCTTCCTATTATAGGAGCCTTCAAGACTCGCTCTCTAGAGTAACCAGCAATCATCCCAGGCAGACCAGTATTCTCTTGAGCTCTTCCTGCTCTAATCACTCGACCTAGAAAGTGACCTCGATTGGTCTCAATTACAGCATCTACATCTACCCCCGCCTCAAAGCCTGGTCCTAAAGCAATCACAACCTCTGCATCATCGATAGCAGTTCCTAAATTACGTTTAGCAATAATAGCATCTATTAATACACTAAAGTCCATCTTATCTTTAACCTTAGCTTGAGGATCGATAATTACTGGGATATTTCCTTCTGCTAAAATATCTTTAACCTCTTGCAGCCCCTCTGCTCTATAAGCCTTAATCCCTTCCACCTCACAGTAACCTTGATAAATCGCTTCTGAGAAAGCAACGGTTCTGCGAACAGTTAGAGGTTTCTCAACTTCAGTCATAACTATCTTAAATCCTGACTTATATAACCTATAAGCTACACCAGTAGCTAAATCACCTGCTCCTCTAATTAAAATCAATTTATCTTTAATCATAGTTCATCCCTTCTTTCAATAACCTCTGATAATCCTCTGCTCTATCTATATCAAAATGGATTGCAGGGGAAGCTACTTTTACTATTTCAACTTGACTATCATACTTAGCAATCAATTCTCTACCCCCTTTATCTCCACTAACTCTACTTAATTCATCTAACAAGTCAACATTAAAGATAGTCGGGTTTCCTCTGAACCCTTTATATTCTGGTACCAAGATTAGAGGTTTTTCTTCCAGAAAGACTTTTAATAATTTATTTATAATTACAGTATTAATATAAGGTAAATCTCCTGGTAAGAATAAAATCCCCTCTAAAGTTTCTTCCTCTTTAATAGCTTCAACCCCAGCCTTGACAGAGCTACTCAATCCTGCTCGATAATCACTATTAAAGATTAGATTCAGTTCCTTATCTTGTAGCAATTCTCTTATCTGCTGAGCCTGATGACCTAATACAACTAAAACTTGCTCAACCTCAGAAGCTAAAACCTGATCTACTACCACTTCTATTAGCCTTTTATTAGCAAATTGCTCCCCTAAGTTTAATAGCTGTTTGGGATAGCCCAATCTACTTGATAATCCTGCTGCTAAGACAATTGCAGCTATCATTCAAAGACCTCTACCAAAGGGTTAAATAATTCCAATGAAGTTAACAGCACCTTTTCAAAGCTCTCTTCTCGCAGGATTTTGGCTAAAGAGCAGGCTTGATTATAGACTATCTTATCATCAACTTGATTAATGATAGGAATAACTTGATAGGAATTATTCTTCAACTTCCCATAGCATTCTTCTCTACAGATTATCTCTGCAATAATTTCAGGGGTAACCTGACCAATAGCATCTTGCTCAAAAACTCCCTTGGCAAGCTCAGCCCGATAGACATACTCATCATTGAACTCTTTGCCAATTACCGAAGCACCAACTACCAACAGCACCTTGGTAGTATTAATTGGAATCACCGGTTCATCTTCCCTTGGCAATTTGAAAGGACGCCTTCTAGCACCATCAGCCTCTACTAAAATATGTTTGATCCCCTCAAACTCATCAGCAAGTACCTCTACCCACTCTGAGGGAACCCCAATCAACTTGCCATCATCTACATCATTACCGATCACAATTACTTGATCTTCTTCTCGTTTTAAAGCAGTTCTAAGCTCCTCTAGTAACTGCTCTAACGTAGTAGCCATAATCAAAGCATCGATCTTATCTAATTCTGGTAAATATATTTTGGTAGTTGTAGTAACCAAGATATTCCCCTGCTTATTTAGCTGCTCAGCCAGATAATACATAATACTACTCTTACCACCACCACCTACTAAAGAGATTATCCTGTCAGACTCTAATTCCAGCACTCCCTCTAACCTCATCTTTACCCCTCCTAATCTACCACTAAAGATACCTGTTTAAACTCCTTAACATTTATCAATCCTTGATCGGTCAGCTTCAATTCAGGAATTACAGCCAAGGCCATAAAGGACAATGACATAAAGGGATCAGTTGCTTTTACCCCTAAGTGCCTAGCTTTCTCTTTCATCTCTTGTAACCTATATGCTACCTCCACTAAAGGCTGGTCTGACATCAAGCCAGCAATTGGCAAAGCCAACTCCATTAAAACCTTATTATCCTTAACAATCACAATCCCACCTTGTAGCTCTTCTAAACGCTTGACTGCCAATAGCATCTCTTCACTCTCTAATCCTGCTACTATAATATTATGGGAATCATGGGCAATAGAAGTGGCAATTGCACCTTCTTTTAGACCGAAATTATTCAAAAGACCTAAACCAAGATTACCTGTACCACGATGGCGTTCTACCACTGCTAACTTGACCAAATCATGATTGATTAACTCTTGACTATCACCACTTTTTAAAGCCACCACAGCTTCTTTGGTAATAATCTGCTCTTGCTCTAGCTTCATCACTCTAAACCTTCTGCCTTTGGGTAACATAAAATCTCTCTCACTCAACTCTCCTAGATTGACAGACTTAAAGATTTGATCTTGATAGCTAATAGAATCTATCTCAAACAGAGCTTCCCCTCCTTTAGCTACCAGCTTTCCATCTTTAAAGACCATCTCAATCTCCCAACTATCAAAGTTATCAATAACTACTAGATCACCTTGATAACCTGGTGCAATTGCCCCTAGTTTAGCCATGCCTAAGGCTTCTGCAGAATTAATCGTCCCTAAACGAAGGGCTTCAATCGGATCTAATCCTGCCTGAGTAGCCTTTTTCATCAAGAAGTTAATATGCCCCTCTGTTATCAAGTCATCGGGATGTCGATCATCGGTAGCAAATAAGAATCTTCTAGAATTTCTAGCATTGACTCCAGCGATTAAGCTCAATAAGTCTTTAGTCATAGAGCCTTCTCGAATCATCACATACATTCCAGCTCTTATCTTCTCTAAAGCCTCTTTAGCTGTGGTACATTCATGATCTGCTTTAATCCCTGCTAAAAGATAAGCGTTTAGCTCTTTACCACTGAGATTTGGAGCATGACCATCCTTAAATCTATCCTCCATCAGCTCAACCTTATTCCAAATATCCTCTTCACCCTTGATGACTCCTGAATAATTCATCACTTCCCCAAGACCAAAGACCTCTTGATACTTTAATAGGGGAGCTAATTTATCTACACCTAGTTTAGCACCTGAGCTTTCAAAACTGGTAGCAGGTACTGCCGAAGGTAACATTAAATTAAAGTTCCAAGGAAGATTTTGAGCCTCCTTTAAAATGTACTCTATCCCAGCCCTTCCTGAGACATTGGCAATCTCATGGGGATCAGCAAAGACAGTAGTAGTTCCCAAAGCAATTACCTGTTTGGCAAACTCTTGCACCCCAACCATACTGCTTTCAAGATGAAAATGTCCATCTACAAAACCAGGAGCCAAGATCCTTCCTGCTAAATCTATCTCCTCTTGAGCTTGATAATCACCATAACCGATAATTACTCCATCACTAACAGCTAAACTCTCTTCCACCAATTCACCATTGAAGACATCTACTATCTTGCCATTCTTAAAGAGTAAATCGACTGGTTTATCTCCTCTAGCTTGCTTTAATAGATGTTTCATAATTCTTCTTCCTCCTTTCTTTTTTCTTCATTAAATTCAATAAATATATTATCATAATTTTCACTTTATAAAAGTAAATAAAATTTCTTAGGTTCTGCCTAAGGGCGGGTTACCTTTTTTCTTGATAAAAAAGTAACCAAACCTACGAGTTTTAAAGAATAAAAACTCTTCGTGATAAATCCAATCAAGAAAAAAATTTAACTCACTACGCAATTAATATCTATTGAGATTCAGAAATACAATACTTCTAATTCAAAGAATAGACTTAACTTATTATTCTTTTAAAATACTTGCTTCGTTCAAACAAGAATTTTTTTCGGCTTAAAAATCTTTAAAACCTTTTAACTTGGACCTATATTAACTGTACATTGTACACTGTGAGTTTTAAAAAATATAACATTATCATTCTATAAACTCAAATCCAACAACTCATCACTCATCACTCTTTACTCTTCACTGCTTTTAAGATTTTCTCTGGTGTTGCTGGCAGCTCTTTTATTCTGACTCCAATGGCATCTTCTATGGCGTTGATAATTGCTGGTGCAGTAGGAATCATGGCTGGTTCTCCAATCCCTTTGGCTCCATAAGGTCCTACAGCATCTTTGCTCTCTACGATAATCGTCTCAATCTCAGGCATATCTAAAGAAGTCGGGACTAAATAGTTGCTTAGATTAGGATTTTTGGTAATACCCTTTTCTATAATCTGATCTTCCATCAGAGCCATCCCTAGACCCATAGCTGTTCCCCCTTCACTCTGACCCTCTATATTCTGAGGATGAATTGCTTTACCGATATCAACAGCAGCAACAATTCTCTCTACCTCTACCTGACCAGTCTCAGTATCGACTACTACCTCAGCAATCTGGGTATTGAAGGTGTAGGCTAGATAGTTTTTTGCAGAAAAACCTGTCTCTTTATCAGGGACATCAGTTTTTGGAAAATAGCTTCCTTCAGCTATTAGAGGTTGCCCCTTAGCTTTAGCCAGCCTAGCTAACTTCCCAAAAGTTAAACCTCTATCTTCACCTTTAACTATAATCTTCCCATCCTTGATCTCTAATGAAGGATAATGGGCTCCTAACTCTAAGAAGGCATGGTGATGGATTTGAGCTAGCATATTCTCAGCAGCATTCTTGGTAGCATTACCTGTAAATAAAGTCTGGCGAGTAGCTGAGGTAGAACCAGCATTCTTCATCGTAGCAGTATTTCCTTGCAGGAAGTTCATTCCTTCAATCGGATAGTTCAACACCTCTGAAATAATCTGTGCTACTAGAGTTAAGACACCTTGCCCTACATCAGCAGCAGCAGTCTTAATCGTCAAAGTCCCATCATCTTCTACCTTAATTTGACAGGTTGAGTGATCTGGATAACCCTCTCCATAACCATTACCAAACATAATAGATGCTATTCCTACCCCCCGCTTTTTATTACCTCGCTCTACCTTAATCTGCTGATAATTTGAAGCCTCTACAGCCTGTTCTATCGTCTCCTTTAAGCCTACACTAGAGGTCAACTCTTGACCATTAGGGGTAATTGACCCCCTCTGATAGCCATTTTTCAACCTAAACTCTACTGGGTCCATTCCAATCTCTTTGGCTAAAATATCAATTTGAGATTCATAGGCAAAGGCTGCTTGAGTTGCTCCAAAACCTCTCATTGCCCCTGAGTAAGTATTATTGGTGTAAACTGTATAGCTCTTTCCTGCTATATTGTCGATATTATAGGGACCTGTAGAATGATATAATGCCTGATGGACAACTGCTGGACCACTGGAAGCATAAGCCCCTGTATCACCAATCACCTCTACTTCCCACGCAGTAATCTTTCCAGCATAGGTTACTCCACTTTTGATCCTAATAATCATGGGATGGCGTTTGGATTGAGCTATCATCGATTCTGCTCTAGTATAGACCTGCTTTACCTTCTTCCCAGTCAGCTTAGCCATCAAGGCTAGATGAATCTGAACAGAGACATCCTCCCTCTTACCAAAGGCACCACCAATTATAGGCTGCACTATATTAATCTTACTTGGCGATACACCTAAGGCGTGGGCTACATCAATTTGGGTATCATGGAGCCATTGGGTTGCTGCCCAGATAGTATATACTTCTGTTTCTGGGTCATACTCAGCCACTCCTGCCTCAGTCTGTAATGGCAGCTGCTCAATCCTTTGGGTTCTAAATTCATTAGTGAGAATCAAATCAGCCTCAGCAAATCCTTGTTTAATATCACCTTTTTTTAGATTATGGGAGCAGAGAATATTTCCACCTTGATGAATTAATGGAGCATCGTCTTCCATTGCCCTTAAAGGCTCCTCAATTACTTCTAATTCTTCATAAGCAACCTCAATCAACCGTTCTGCCCGTCTAGCTACCTCTTCACTTGTAGCTGCAATCAAGGCTATCGCATCTCCCATACTTCTGGTCTTCTCTCTAGCTAAAATCTCTTGATCCTTGATTATCAAGCCAAAATTATTCAATTCAGCTAACTCTTTAGCTGTTACTATCAGCTCTACTCCTGCTAACTCTTCTGCTTTAGAGATATCAACCTCTTTAATTAGTGCATGGGGATGGGGAGCTCTAAAGGCTTTGATATATAACATATCATCCAAATAATAATCAGGGGCAAAGATAGCCTTGCCAAGAACCTTATCAATCACATCGACTTTGGCTACCTTCTTACCAACTGCTCTAGTTCCCATGATTATCACCTCTTTGAGCAACATCCTGTACAGCCTTGATTATCTTGGTATATCCTGTGCAACGGCAGATATTCCCTGAAAGCCCCCGTTTAATCTCTTCTTCACTGGGCTGTGGATTATGATCCAATAGATTCTTAGCCGATAAGATCATTCCAGGGGTACAGAAACCACATTGCACCGCTCCATTATCAATAAAAGACTGCTGTAAGGGATGAAGCTTATCTTCATTTCCCAAGGCTTCGATAGTAGTAATCTCACTACCATCTACTTGAGCAGCAAGTACCAAACAGGAGTTAGCTGTCTCTCCATCGATAATCACAGTACAAGCACCACACTCACCTTCACCACAGCCTTCTTTGGTTCCAATCAGCCCTAACTTATCTCTTAGTAAATCAACCAATCTTAAGTTGGCTGCCACTTGTAATTTATACTCTTCTCCATTTACCTTTACCTTGATATCAACTAAGCCCATCTAGATCCACCTCCAGCCTATTTAAAGCAGCTTTGATCCCTCTAACAATCAACTCTTGAGCCACCTCGTAGCGGTACTCTCCAGTAGAACGAATATCATCAATGGGACTGATATCATTCTCTACTTTCTTAGCACTTTCTATTATCAGCTCTAAGTTAACCTTCTCTCCTCTTAAAAAATTCTCAACACTTCTTGCTCTAAGTACCTTAGGTCCTACTGACCCTAAATAAATCTTTATATCAACAATCTCAGAGTCCTCTTGATTAACCTTTAATAATAAAGCCAAATTAACCACTGAGATCGATAATGCTCTTCTTTTACCAAGCTTCTGGAAGACAACTACCTCATCATCTTGAGGAACAGAGAAGAAGATATCTGTAAGTACTTCCTGCTCCTTTAATAGTGTCTGACCTGGTCCTAACAGAAAATCATCTAATCCTACTACCCTCTTACCATCAACTCCACTCAACTCAACTTTAGCATCTACAACCGTTAAAACCGGTACCAAATCGGCTGCTGGTGAAGCATTGGCAATATTTCCACCGATAGTTCCTCGGTGTCGAATCTGGGGTGAACCAACCTCTTTTGCCGCCTCTTGTAAAGCAGGAAGAACCTTCTCTAAAATCGGTGAATCTTCTATCTCTTGATGAGTCGTCAAAGCACCAATATGAATCTGATCTCCTTCTTGCTTAATTCCAACAAACTCTTTAACCTTAGAAAGGTCAACTACCTTTTCCAACAAATCTAACTTATTATAATACCTAACCAATAGATCGGTACCACCAGCCAAAAAAGTTGGCTGATCCATTTCTGCTAATAATTTAAAAAGTTCGGTACTACTTTTAGGACTATAATATTCCATCCTTATCATCTCCTTCTCAACTCAAAGCCTTGACCATAACCTTTGAGCTCTACTCCTACCTTCTTCATAAACCTTCTGCAAATCAACACCTACTATCTCTCTATCCTGCATCACTACTTGACCATTGACCATTGTCAACTCTACCATTCCACCAGAGATGCCAAACAACAGATGATAATAATAATTTTCTTCTGTTATCGGGGTAGTTGGCTGATAATCGACTATAATCAAATCAGCATAACTTCCTTCTTCCAAGCTCCCCACTGGATGCTTAAGATATTTAGCTGCAATCTGACGATTATTTTCAAAAACCATCTGAGGCACCTCTACTCCTGCGATTGATGGATTCTGCAATTGATGCTTATGGAGTAAGTTAGCAACCTTAATCGATTCAAAATTATCGGTAGTATAGCCATCAGTTCCTAAACCTACCGTTAATCCTTTCGTTAACATCTCAACTATCGGTGTATAACCCACAGCATTTGACATGTTAGACTCTGGATTATGGATTAGGTTAACATTACTTTTAGCCAAGATTTCAACTTCCTTTGGACTTAAATGAACTCCATGAGCAGCCAGCATCTTCTCATTACAGAGACCATACTCTGCTAAGCGCTCAACTACTCTTAGACCATACTTTTCTATCGAATCCTCTTGGTCTGCCAATCCCTCGGCGAGATGAATATGAACCCCTGTATCCAACTCTTTAGTCAGTCGACTGACCTTTTCCAATGTTTCATTGCCCAAGGTAAAGGAAGCATGTAAGCCAAAGGATGCTGTCAACAGCTCATTATCCTGCTGTTGGCAGAATCTGATAAAGCGTTCATTCTCTAAAATTCCTGCTTCTCTAACCTCTCTACCATCACGATCTGAAACCTCATAAGCCAAATTAGCTCTAATCCCAACTTCATTAACAGCCTTAGCAATCATATCTAATGAGCCTGCAATAGCATTGGGACTGGCATGATGGTCAAAGATTGTAGTGGTCCCATTTTTAATAGCTTCAATGCTAGCCAATAAAGCACTATAATAGACATCCTCCAAATCCAAAGCCTTATCTAGCTTCCACCATAGCTTCTCCAAGATTTCAATAAAGTTCTGCGGAGGATCCCCTTCCAAAGCCATCCCTCGAGCAAAGGAACTGTATAGATGCATATGAGTATTGATCATTCCTGGTAAGACAATCTTGCCCTGAGCATCAATAACTTCTATAATCTCTAAGCCATACTTTTCTTTAAGTTCTTGAGATTTGCCAATATCTTTAATTAGATTCCCGGCTATAACTACTCCACCATCAATAATTATCTGATCTTGGTTTAAGGTAATGATTAGACCGTTCTCAATTAGTTTCAAAAGACCACCTCCCGTTTTTTAATGTGCGGTATACAGTTGAAAGTGTATATAATTAAAGGTCAAAATCTTTTTTGACGCAGACTAAAATCTGACTAAGGTCTGACTTAAAGCCTTATTAATTAACGAATTAAAGATTAAATGATGAAATTAAAGGTTTAAAATTTCTTGATTTAAATTCGTGTCCATTCGAGAGATTCGTTGCAAAAAATATCTCTATAAGTTTTGATTTAAAACTCAAGATTAATGATAAAAATAAAAAATGATTTAGCAACGAATTAACGCGAATCCCACGAATTAGAGATTAAAAGACTAAATTAAAGATTTAAAAGCTCTTGACCTAAATTTGTGTTAATTCACCCAAGAGTACTTCCTCATTCGACAAAAAAGTCTCCCTCAGAGCGCGTGACTAAAAATATTTATAAGCTCCTTTAATAATTTTATAACTATCAACTGTCAACTCTCTACTCCTACTAGCTTCTTGGCTACTTGATTTGCTTTATCCACTAACTTATTCTCATCTATATTCAACAGTTTACCATCTTTAACTACTATCTGACCATTGACCATAGTCAGATCAACTCGGTGGTCATTGCCACAGGTCACTAAAGCTGTCACTGGATCGAAGCAACCTGCAAATTCTAATCTATTCTTATTAACCATAAACAGATCAGCCGATTTACCTACTGCCAAGGAGCCAATATCATCTCTTCCTAAGACTTTAGCACTACCTCGGGTGGATAGTTCCAAGACCTGTCGGCAGGAGATAGCGTCAATCCCACTTGTTATCCGATGCAATAAGAAGGCAGCCTTCAACTCACCAATCATATCAGAAGAGTCATTACTAGCACTCCCATCGACAGCCAAACCTACTTTGATTCCTTGCTCCATCATCTCTGGTATCCTTGCTACTCCTGAGGCTAATTTCTGGTTAGAGACTGGACAATGGGCTACCCCTGTACCAGTACTCTTTAATACCTCCAGCTCCTGATCAGAGAAGTGAACCCCATGGGCAAACCAGATATCCTCACCAAGCCAGCCGACACTCTCCATCAGCCCTAGTGGACGCATCCCAAATTTACTTAGACAGAACTCATTCTCATCTTCAGTCTCTGCTAGATGGGTATGGCATTGTACTCCGTATTCTCTAGCCAATTTAGCAGTCTCTTTCATTAAATTTGGTGTTACTGAGAAGGGTGAGCAAGGTGCTAATACAATTTGGCACATCGATTGAGGTTTAGGATCATGATACTCTTCAATCAATCTCTGGCTATCCTTTAAAATCTCTTCATCATTCTGCACTACTGAATCTGGTGGTAACCCACCATCCTTCTCACTTAAGGACATACTACCTCGGCAAGGATGAAATCTAGCTCCAATCTTGTGAGCAGCTCTGATTTGTTCATCTATTAGCTTCCCACTTGCATTCTTAGGAAAGACATAATGGTGATCAACACTAGTAGTACAACCTGTCTTTAATAGCTCTCCTAAAGCAATTAAAGTACCAGTATAAACAGCATCAGCAGTTAAATTTCTCCATAAAGGGTAGAGATTCTTCAACCATGAAAACAGCTCTACATTCTGTACCTTCAAGATAGCACGGGTTAAGGTCTGATAAAAATGATGATGGGTATTGATCAATCCGGGAAAGACCCACATTCCTGCTCCATCTATCACTTCATCTATATCTTCACTTACATCTAGATTACTCCCAATGGCTTTAATCACTTTGTCCTCAATTAGGATGGAGCAATTCTTCAACTCCCTTCTCTGCTCATCCATTGTAATTACTGTCTCAGCATTCTTAATTAACTTTTTAGCCATTCCTTCACCTCCTAGACCACTTCAAAACCTCTGTTGGACAACTGGTCACACAGAAACCACAACCAAAACATTTATCTGAATCTATCTCTAACTTATCATCAAAAGCCAACGCATCATAAGGGCAGACCTTAACACAGATATTACACTGACAACAATCATCACTAACATAAGGTACTTCTTTTTTCAAATTCTTCTCTTCCTTTATCTCTGTTAGAGCTAAGCCTTTAATCTCAGCCAAAGAACCATATCCTTTTTCTTCAAGAAAGTCTGCCATCTCTTGGGCAACCCTCCCATAGATATCTGCTCCTTTGACCATAGCAGCTGTACAGATTTGGACTGCTGAAGCACCTGCCATCATCATCTTAATAGCATCTTCTCCTGTAGAAACTCCGCCTACTCCAATAATTGGGATATCTACTGCTTGAGCAGCTTCAAAGACACATCGTAAGGCTAAAGGAAAGATAGCTCGACCAGATAACCAGCCATAACCATAGTTATTACCTAATAAGGCTTTACCGCTATTAATATCTATATCTAAACATGGTCCAAAGGAATTAATCAGAACGATCCCATCTGCACCAGCCTCTTCAGCAGCTTGTGCAAATTTGGGTATATCAACCTGTGGGCTTAACTTGACCAATACTGGTAAATCTGCAGAGCTTTTAGCTGCTTTGATCGCCTCAACTACTGGTGTAGTATCACCACCCAAATAATGAGTAGATAGCTCTAAACAATCGGCAAATTCTGCTACTTGGGGAGCTAACGTCTTGATCTCCTCAGCAGAATAGCCTAAGCCTATAATTACAGGTAAGCCCAACTCTTTAATCTGAGGATACTCCTCTGTTAACCAAATCTCTGGTTCCAGCTCTGACCAGAGTTCAGAGTTCAACATCCCTCCTTCTATCTTAGCAATGCAGGGACGAGAGACCTCTGCACCTTTAACAGAAATTGTCTTAGTTACAATTGCTCCTGCCCCTCCCTTTACAGCTAAGCTAGCTGCTTTGGCATCTTTAACTGGTGGTCCTGCTGCAGGCATCACTGGGTTCTTCAAATCCATATTTAATAGCTCAATTCCTATATCAGCCATAATTCTTCCTCCTTCTTAACTAAGCTTAAGCTCAAGTCTAAACTATACTCTTCAATTTACTTAGACTCGGACTCAGACTTTAATAATTCAATGTCAATTGGTATTTTAGTCAATCTCTTCCCTGTTAAGCGATACAATGCATTGACAACCGCTGGTGCCACTGGAGCAACGGGCAATTCAGACATTCCTTTAGCACCATAGGGCCCATCAGGATGATTCTCCTCTATTAAGATACTCTTTACCTCTGACATATCTGTTGTTTTAGGTAACTTTAGCTTGAGGAGATTATCTTGGACTAATCTGCCATCTTGAAGATAGAAATCTTCGCTAAGAGCATAACCTAAGCCCATAGCTACTCCTCCTTCTATCTGCCCCTCGACACTCTTGAGATTGATTGTCTTTCCTAAATCATGGGCTGCAATTACCTTCAAGACCTTGACATCATTATTAGCTTGGTCCCATTCTACCAAAGCACCATGGGCAGCATAGCAATAAGCAAAGTGTAGCTTATCCCAGCCTGCAGTTGGTGTAGCCGGGATAGCATCCTTAGCAAGTGGTGCAGTTCTAGGAGGGATATACTTATAAGAGTCAAATAATTGAATATCTTTATTAGCAATTTCAGCCAAAGTGATTACTAAGTCTCGAGTATCCTTATCCTTAACCTCTCCATCTTCTATGTATAAGCCATCTATAGAGACTCCACTAACTTCTGCTACCGCTTTTAAGATTTTATCTTTTAATCCTTCTGCAGCACCTTTGACAGCATTTCCTGATAGAAAGACCATCCTCGAACCAGTAGTTACACCAATATCAGGGGTCAGTTCTGTATCACCTGCCAAGACCTTGACCTCTCGATAATCAATCCCCAAAGCTGTAGCAGCTATCTGTGCCATTGCTGTATCAGAGCCCTGTCCAGAATCGATACACCCTACATATAAGGTAAAGCTTCCATCTGAATTCAACTCTATTCTAGCCTCAGTCTCTTCTTCTAGTCCAGTACCCAAACCTACATTCTTATAAGCTGCAGCTATTCCCCAAGCTCTTTTCTTATTATCAGTATTTACAATTTCTTCCTTAGCTATTGCTTCTTGTAACTTAATTAAGCAATCTTTAAAGCCGATCCCACCTGCTACAACCTCACCAGTTAAGGTATCTCTCCCATCTTCTAAAGCATTCTTCAACCTAAGCTCAATGGGATCCATTCCTAGTTTCTCAGCTAAACGATCCATCTGTATCTCAGCAGCAAAGCAGACCTGTGGAGCTCCAAAGCCTCTAAAAGCTCCCCCTGGCAGGTTATTGGTATAAACAGCTTTGACATCAACCTTGGCATTAGCAACTTGATATGGTCCTAAAGCAAAAGAGGTTGCCCTTCCTGCTACTGGCTGACCAGCCGAAGCATAAGCCCCAGTATCGGTATAAATCTCAACCTCAGCCCCTACCAATTTCCCATCCTTTGTTGCCCCCGTCTTATAATGGAGATAAGCAGCATGGCGTTTAGTTGAAATCCGAATCGATTCCTCTCTAGTCAAGACCATCTTCACTGGTCTCTTTAAAAGCAGAGCAGCTAGAGCTGTATGTACTTGAACAGTAGGCTCTTCTCGCCCACCAAAGGCACCTCCAGTACAAGTGGTAATTACCCTTACCTTATCTTCAGACAGATTCAAGCTGGCTGCAATTATATTCCGATACTCATAGGAACCCTGACTAGGAGTCCAGACTATTATCCTACCATCTATATACTCTGCCAAACATCCTTCAGGCTCCAAGTAAGCATGCTCTGTAAAAGGGGTCTGATAAGTATCTTCAATTATCACATCAGCTTCGGCAAAGGGATCTTCATAATTACCCTTACGTAGCTTAATATCAGTTAGAATATTACCATCTTCATGAATATCAACAGCATCATCTACTAAAGCTTCTGCTGGACTATAGTAAGTAGGCAGCTGCTTATATTTAACCTCTATTTCCTCTACCCCTTTAGCTGCAGCCTCTTGACTCTCTGCTATCACCAAAGCTATGGGATCACCGATATAACGGACCTTATCATAGGCCAATACTGGTTGGTGATTGATAATTAAACCAAAATCCTTTTCACCTGGAATATCCTCAGCCGTTAATACCTCTACAACTCCAGGGATTTTCTCTGCCTTACTAGTATCGATCTCTATTATCTCAGCATGGGGTTCACTACTCAAATGTAGTTTTCCATATAACATCCCTTCTCGAAAGAGATCATCTACATAAAGCGGTTTACCAGTTACCTTCTCTAAGGCATCGTTTCGAATCTCCTTAGCAGCTAATAACTCTTTACTCTTAGCTATAGTAAATTCTCTATTTTCCCTTAAATAACTAGCTGCCAATTGAATAGCTTCAATAATCTTTTGGTATCCTGTACAGCGACAGATATTGGCCTTTAAAGCCTTCTTGACCTCTTGAGTAGAAGGTTGCTTATTCTTATCTAATAAAGCTTTGGCTGACATAATCATTCCTGGAGTACAGAAACCACATTGGATAGCACCCGTCTCCATAAAAGCAAGCTGTAAAGGGTGTAAACTACCACCTTTACTTAAATTTTCAATGGTTTCTATCTTACTTTCATTTAATCTTGATAATTTCCAGACACATGATTTTTGGGCTCTACCATTAATGATTACAGTACAAGTACCGCAATGCCCCTGATTACAGCCATTTTTTGCTCCTAATAATCCTAATTTCTCTCTTAAAAAAGTTAGCAGAGTTAAAGAGCCTTCCTCATTTCTAACCTTTACCTTTTCTCCATTAATTACTAAACTTATACCTTCAGCCATAGCTCTTCCTCCTTATACATAGTTGACAGTCAAAAGAGTAAATCTTATATCTTAAAGAATTTAATGATCTTGAACTTAACTGTCAACTGTACACTGTCATTATACATTGATATATTATACTGCTACTTCCTCATCTATATTATCTACATTTTCTACCACTTCATCTTCTGGCAAGATTAAGTGTAAAGCAATTGAAATAATTGCACCTACAGTAATTCCTGAAGATAAGATAGCAGACAACCATTGTGGTAATTGAGCTACTATACTAGGCTTCATAGTTACCCCTAAACCAAAGGCCAAAGAAAGTGCTAAAATAAATAACTTTCTATCAGTTAATCCACCTTTAGTAACTATCTTGATTCCCGAAGTAGCTATCATTCCAAACATAGCTATCGTTGCTCCCCCCAAAACTGAATTAGGCATCACACTGACAATAGCAGCAAATTTAGGAACTAAACCTAAGACCAATAAGATTCCTGCCGCAGCATAACCAACTACTCTACTTCCTACTTTAGTCAATTGAATCACACCAGTATTCTGACTAAAGGTGGTATTTGGTAGAGAATTAAAGATAGCTGCAATTACACTTCCCACTCCATCAGCTAAGATACCTCCACTTAAGCGCTCTATATGAGTTTCTGTATCTACTCTCTCTCCAGAGACCTCAGCTACAGCCGTTAAATCTCCAATCGATTCAATAGTAGTGATTAGATACCCAATCAACCAAGGTAATAAATGCATAAAATCAAAAGAGAATCCATATTTAAAAGGCACTGGAAGGGTAAACCATCCCGCCTCTGCTACTGGAGTAAAATCGATCAACCCCATAAAGATAGCTACTATATAACCAACAATCAATCCAATGGCAATAGAACCAACCTTCATCATCCCTTTTCCATAACGATTAGCAATGATAATCATAACTAAAACCAACGATCCCAAAAATAGATTCTGCAAACCACCAAAGTTCTTAGCTCCAACCCCACCACCAAAATCTGTAATACCTACTTGAACCAAACTTAAGCCAATTAGCATAACCACAGTTCCTGTTACTATCGGTGGAAAGAACCTTTTGGTCTGCTTGATAAAGTAACTTAAGATGATTTCTACAGGTGCAGCTATTAAGGACATCCCTAAAACCAAAGGCATTCCCCCGGTTTTTGCTGCCCCAATCGCCATCGGTACAAAGGTAAAGCTCGTTCCTTGTACTCCCAGAAGACCAGACCCTACTGGACCAACCTTCCTACATTGAATATAAGTTGTAATTCCAGAAGCTACTAACGCCATACTGACAAAAAATCCAGTCTCTGCTACATTCAACCCTAATACCCCTGCAATTATTAAAGGTGGAGTAATTACCCCTACAAACATTGCTAGCATATGCTGGAATCCTAATAAAAATGTCTCCCAAGTTGACGGTCTATCTTCTAATCCATATAACGGTTGACTTAAAGCTTGATTATTTTCCAATTTAATCCCTCCTAGAGTTTATACTATTTTCTTAGCTTGTTTTAATATGGATTTCAACGTCTAAAGTGAAATAAAAGACTAAAGGTCAAAAGATAAAGATTAGCAGCGAATTAACACGAATTTCACGCGCCCTGAAAGAAGCGGTTTTTGCTTTTTGAGGAAGTACTCTTGGGGTGAATTAAATAGTAAAAAATTAATTAATGTTTTAAATCTTTTGGTTTTATTCGTATAAATTCGGGAGATTCGTTGCAGAAAGTTATCTTTTAAGGTTTTTGGTTAAGAAATTAAAGGTATTGAATTAGTAAAATATTTAAGTCTTATCCTAGAGTTGTTTATCTATATACTACTGACTTATCAGCCTTAATAAACTTCCCATAACCTCTTTTTCCTAAAAACTTACCCTCAGCAACTATCTTGGTACCTCTTAAAATCGTCATTACAGGCATCCCCTTGACTTTTATCCCTTCAAAACTGGTATAGCCAGCCTTAGAATGTAGCCTATCACCATGTAATTTAACCTCTAAATCTGGATCAAAGACCACCAAATCAGCATCCTTGCCAACTTCTATACTTCCCTTTTGAGAGTAAAGACCAAAGATTTTAGCTGGATTTGTTGAGAGCAACTCAACCATTTTGTTTACAGAGATCCTACCTACTTTAACACCATAAGTATAAATCAAAGGTAGCATCGTCTCTACTCCAGGAATTCCTGGTAGGATATCAAGGGAATTGCTCCCTGCTTTCTTCTGCTCGACACTAAAGGCACAATGGTCTGTTGCTATTACATCTATTTTCCCATTCATAATCCCATCCCATAATACCCGATTGTCTTCCTTCTCCCTTAAAGGAGGACTCATCAAGTTCAACCTTCCCCCTTCACCTTCTAACAATTGGCGAGTTAACAGTAGATAATGCGGAGCAGTTTCAGCATAAATATCTACCCCCTGCTCTCTTGCCTTTAGTATCTGCTGATAACCTTTTTGTGAAGAGAGATGAACTATGTACAAGGGCATTTCTAATAGCTTAAGCAACTCACATAATTCACTAATAGCCTCTGCCTCAACACTACTAGAACGAATATCAGAATGATACTCTACCCCCAATTGCTTTCTAGCCCGATATTTAAGAGTATTAGCTTGAATAAGCTGGTCTTTTTCAGCATGAACCGTTAGCAATAATTCTGCTTGTTTAGCCGCTTTAAGTAAAGAAATCCATTTCTTATTATTAAGCATATAAATATCTGAATAAGTAGTAAAGGCTTTCAAACTGGAAATACCATTCTCCCTTAAACGATAAAAATCTTTAAGATATCTTTCTGAACTCAACTTATTATCTACACATAAATGGAGATTGTAATCTATTACACTATCTCTAGCCTCCAATTTCCTCTTTACTAAACCTTTAATTAAAGAGTTATCAACTTGATCTGCATAATCTATTATGGTAGTTACACCACCAAAAGCAGCTGAACAACCTCCACTATAAAAATCATCTATAGTTACTGTTCCCCGAGAATGGAGGCTGAAATGAACATGACTATCAATCAGACCTGGTAGTAGAAACTTTCCATCAAGATCAATCACCTCTTCGTCTTGCTTAGAATTCAAAGCTTTAGCTATCTCCTTAATCTTCTCCCCTTCAACTCTAACATCACCCTCTTTGATCTTGTCAGCACTTACAACCTTGGCATTCTTTAATAACAAGCTACTCACCCTCCCTTATAAAAGTCATTACCAATACTAGAAGTCAGGTGGGGTAATCGCAGAAACAAAGATAAGATCCTCTTCTCCAGTACTGGTTATCTTATGAGGAATACTGGCAAAATAATAGATAGTATCTCCCTCTTCTAGATTATAGACCTCTTCTCCAATTTGAATCTCCATACTCCCCTGAATAACTAAGGTACACTCCTCTCCGTGATGGGTTAAAGGCTCCTCACAGGTAACTGCCCCAGGTTCTAATCTTGCCGAAATCATCTCTATATTCCTTTTTAAATCTGGAGAGAGTAGTTCAAAGGTTAGATTTGACCCTGGAAACCTCAATGACTTTCTATCCCCTCTTTTAACAACTGGATTATATTCAATCTTATCTAGCATAAAATAAAAAATAGGGACTTCAAAAGCCTCGGCAATCTTTCTTAAAGATGTAATCGATGGATCTGCAATTCCTCTCTCAACCTGACTTAAAAAACTTGATGTATATCCTATCTTTTTAGCAAGCTGACTCAAATTTAGACCTCTTTGCTTTCTCTTTTCTCTAATCTTCTTTCCTAAATCCTTATTACTAATCATTACAAAGATATCACCTCACTTATTTTACAATCACATGTGAAGTACATGTTAAATTTATGTTAATTATACAACCAAGATAGCATTGTGTCAAGTATTTTTAAATTTTTAACAGGTTTTTTCAGTGGTATTTAACCATGCGTTAACTTTATTTACAAATACATTACATAAATATAACGTAAAATTTACACAAAAATACCACTAAGATATACATCCAAATTTAAAACACTACCAAATGTAAACATTTAGAATTTTTCTTGTGTGGTTAAATTAAAAAAATTAATCCTAATTTAAAATTTAACTTCTATTCTTATATAATTCATGTTAGTTGCTTCTAATTTATTCTGTTCTTATTATATTTTCATTTTATATCTTTGTATTTCTTTAAAAGTTATTCATAATTTCTGCAATACATAGTTCCCTTAATAAAAAATAAGGAGAGTGCTAAGAAAAATCTTAGCACTCTCCTTATTTTACTATTTAACTTACATCTAACTATCACGCAGGCTTAAAAACTAGTCTCTAGCACAATCACCAGCATAACCCAATAATATCTCTAAGCCATGGTCAAGGGTATCAATAATATATTCTAAAGATTCCCTGACAGCTTTGGGACTTCCAGGTAAATTGATAATCAAGGTCTCATTTCTGATTCCAGCTATAGCTCTAGAGAGCATAGCTCTTGGGGTGATCTTGAGACTATAAGCCCTAATAGCCTCAGAAATCCCAGGAGCCAATCGCTCTACAACTCTTCTTGTCGCTTCAGGTGTCACATCCCTCTTACTAAAGCCAGTTCCTCCAGTAGTTAAAATTAGATTCAAATTCAATTCATCGGACATATAAACTAACTCCTGATAAATTTTCTTCTCATTATCAGGCAATAGAGTATATCTTGCCACCTGATAACTTCTACCTTCAAGTATCTCCCTGATCACTTGAACACTTTCATCTATTCTCTCTCCTTTAAATCCTTTATCACTAGCGGTTATGATTCCAACTGTATAATCACTCTCCATCTGCCAAAACCTCAATTTCATCGCCAACTTTAACCTTTCCACTTACCAACACCTTAGTAAAGATACCCTCTTTAGGCATAATACACTTACCAATCTCCTCTTTGATAGCACAACTATTATGGCATTCTTTACCTATCTGAGTGACCTCTTGTACACTATCTCCCACCTTCAATTTGGTACCTTCTGCTAATTCATGCAAACAAATCCCTTCAGTAGTTATATTTTCTGCAAACTTAGCAATATAACTTCTATCAGCTATCTTCTCTATACTCTCAACAGCCAATAAACTGACCTGCCTATGCCATTTACCCGCATGAGCATCTCCGACTAATCCATGATCTTCTTTAAAGAAGCCCTCTTCTACCTTTTCCTTGCTGATCCCTTTTTCTCGGCTACTATTTATAGATATTACCTTAGCTATCTTTTTCATCACCTTCACCCCTGATAAAATCTCCAGATTTACCACCAGTCTTCTTTAAAAGAGCAATCTCCTCAATCACCATCGCCTTGTCAACAGACTTACACATGTCATAGACCGTTAAAGCTGTTATCGAGACTGCTGTTAAAGCCTCCATCTCTACTCCTGTCTTACCTACAGTCTTGACTTCTGCCCTTATCTCTAATCCATCTTCTTTCAAGTTAAAGCTTATATCAACCCCTGTTAAGGGTATATTATGGCACATCGGGATTAAGTCACTAGTCTTTTTAGCCCCCATAATCCCAGCAATTTGAGATACAGAGAGCACATCCCCTTTTTTGACCATACCTTCTTTAATCATTTCAACAGTCTCAGCTCCCATCTCTATTCTCCCTTTAGCTACTGCTGTTCTTTTGCTATCATCCTTATCCCCAACTTCAACCATATAAGCCCGACCAGCATCATTAAAATGTGTGAACTCCATAGTTTATCAACCTCCTATCTGAAACATATCTCTTTTAGAAAACCCTCCACCTTCTAAATCATGCTCTAAAGGCTTCTCATAAATAGAAGTCAATATTTTTGAGCGCAAATCTCCCCCAGACCTTAAAGTCTTTCTTAAATCTATCATCTGATTTGAATGGAGGCACAACTTCATCTTAGCATCGGCTGTTAATCTTACTCGATTACAGTTTTGGCAGAACTTACAGGAAAGCGGGTTAATTAAACCAACCTTCCCTTTCCCCTGAGGTAGTTTATAATAAACTGCTGGCGACGACTTATCCTTGGAAGCCACCCTCTCTAACCCCTTTACTTTATCCAAAACCAAGCGATTAGAGACTAGTCTTGAATAGGACCAAGCAACCATCTCTCCAATAGGCATCAGCTCAATGAACCTGACATCAATCTCCTTCTCTTTAGTCAAATTAACAAAATATTGAATCTCATCTTCATTAAAATCTTTCATTAAGACTACATTTAATTTAACCGGGGTCAAGCCAACCCTATCAGCCTCTTCTAGTCCCGCCAAAACCAGATTCAAATCACCACCTCTAGTGATATATCTATATTTGACAGGATCTAGGGTATCAATACTGACATTAACCCTTCTTAACCCAGCTTCTTTTAGCTTAGCTCCATACTCCTTTAACAGTAAACCATTGGTAGTCAGAGCCAAATCCTCTAAGCCATCTATCTTAGCAATAGACTTTATCAAATCAACAATACCCGGTCTAAGCAAGGGCTCTCCTCCAGTTATTCTAACCTTCTTTATCCCCAAAGCAACAAACTCCCTCGCTAGCCTAACTATCTCTTCAGAGGTCAGCACCTTAGACCTTCCCATCCTCTTAACTCCTCCACTTGGCATACAATATCTACATCTTAAATTACATAAATCCGTTACCGATATCCTTAAATAATCTATAACTCTATTGTAAGAATCCCTCATGCTACACCTCCTATTTCTCCAACCCTTCTATATCAAACTCACAATTAAATGTTAACTGTATGTTAATTATTGAGTTAATTATAAAGTTATATTTAAATTTTGTCAAGTTTTTTCAGAGAAATATACATGAAGTTGACATCTGGATTCTGACCATAACCTAAACAATATAACCAACACATAAACGAAATTTCTCACTTGTTTTTTTATTTCACTTTAGATAAAGATAGACTATTGTCTACAAAGTAGTTAAGGGATGAGTTTTTAAATTATCATAACGCAAGCAACCCCTCTTGTTTTTAAGAGGGGAGTAAGAATAAATTATATTTTATGTTCACACATCTAATACCCATTGGCAAGCTCCCCTGTAAAAGAAGTTACTTTTATTAAACGTCCGAATCCTGATTGAACCGTAATTTGACTATCAGTAAAAACTGTTTCTCCTCTAACAATAGTTCTCTCTACTAACCCCTTTCCAGTCAAACCTACAAAAGCAGAAATTTTATTCTTATAAAGCAATGATTCTGGAGTAATATTCCAAGAAGCTTCAGGATCTACAATAACAATATCAGCATCAGCACCCAAAGCCAAAGTCCCTTTCTGTGGATATAGATTAAAAGCCCGAGCAGGTCCATAAGCCAAAATTCTAGCTAATAACTGGGGGCTAAGTTTACGCTGATGTACAATCTCATCAAACATAACTTGAAATGTTGACTGGACACCACTAATACCACCCCAGGCTTTCCAGATATTATCAGCTCCTGCTTCTTTTTCTTCAATAGTACAAGGGGAATGATCCGAGGCTACACAAGAAATCGTACCATTAATAGTATATTCCCAGAGCTGTTCTTGGGCTTGCCTAGAACGTAAAGGGGGAGCACATTTAAACATGGGACCATTTTCTAAGAAATCATCCTCACTAAATATTAAGTAATGGGAACAGGTCTCTGCAGTTATCTTTACTCCATCACTTTGAGCTTCTTTGATTATCTCTGCTACCTCAGGATGACTCACATGACAAATATGTACCTTAGCCCCTGTCTCCTTAGCCAACCTAACTATATTCTCTACTGCCAATACTTCTGCACTGACTGGTCTAGCAGCTAAATAATCCACTATATTTAAACGAGCTTCCTTAATAGCCTTATCCTGCTCATATTTAACAATCGAGTAATCTTCAGCATGAAAACCAATTAAAATATCTAAAGGAGCAGTAACCTTCATGGCATCTCTAACAATTCCAGAATTAATTGTAGAATAATCTGGAGAAACAGGACCTAAAAAGGATTTCAAACCTACAGCACCAACATCATACATTCCTTCTAAATCATCTACATTATTATCTACCAATCCACCCCATAAAGCATAATCTACAACTGCCGATTCTTGTACTATATTTACTTTACGCTCAAAAATTTCAGCAGAGATAGTAGCTGGATCATTTTGCAAAGGCATATCGATAATAGTAGTAACTCCACCTGCTGCAGCACTTTTAGTACCATGAAGAAAATCTTCTCGCCATTCAAAGCCAGGTTCATTGAAATGGGTATGGCAATCAATAGCACCTGGGAAGATCATTTTACCTGTTGCATCAATTACCTCTTTAGCTTCTAATCTATCACCCTCCTCATTAACAATCTCAGCTATTTTACCATTCTTTACAGCTAGAGAACCTTTAATCATTTTTTCAGGATCTACAATAGTTCCACCATAAATCAATAAATCAAACATTTATAAACACCTCACATCTTATTATTTTTAATTCAATCACAGCATCTATTTTAACACAATAAAATAGAACAAATTGGGCTAACGCCCACTTTTGTATAATCATTGACTATAAAACTATAGCTGATGCAATTACCAAATTCCTTAAAATAAATGAAACCTTTTAGACGTAGACTAAAATCTGAGCAAAACCTGACTTTAAATAATTCAAATCTTTTAATTTTTAGTCGGCTCTTAGTCAGAACTTAGTCTGTGTCAAATTGCTCTTGAGTTTTGATTAATAAAAGTTATCCAAAACCTCTAAAAAAGCATAGTTTCCTTAATAAGAACAAAAATCTATACCTATAGATTAATCTATAGGTATAGATTTTGAATTCAGCTTTTTTTATTATTCATTGGCAAGTTTTAATAATGTATCAGCTAAGATATCTGTACCTCTTGCAATATCAGAATAATCGCTCCATTCCTTAGGACTATGACTTATTCCATCTTTACTAGGTACAAAGATCATTGCTATAGGAGCAAACTTCCCAACCATCATCGAATCATGAAATGCTCCACTTATCATTTTATGAAAACGTATTTCCTTATTAGTACAGCTTTCTTCTAAGATCTTTATAATCTTTTGATCTGAAGGTGTAGGTTGGTCATCATTAATCTTTTCTACCTTTATAGTTAGACCTCTATCTTCTTCTACCTCTTCAATAAATTTCATTAAGTTATCTATACATTCACTTTTAACCTCATAATCACTATCTCGGATATCAATTGAAAAATAAACTTCACCTGAGATAACATTAGAAGCATTAGGTAATACTTCTACTCTTCCTACTGTAGCCACAGTATCTTTACTTGCTGATTCTTTGGCAAGCCTTTCAGCCTCCAGGGCAATCTCACAGCAAGCTAAAAAGGCATCATGCCTTAAGTTCATTGGTGTACCACCTGCATGAGACTGCTTTCCTGCTATTGACACTTCAAAACTTGATGGGCCTGCAATACTCTCTACTATTCCTATCGGCACTTCTAAAGATTCCAAAACAGCTCCCTGCTCAATATGAAGCTCCACAGCAGCAAAGACACCACCTTGCTTAACAGGAATTTGATCAAACTCGGCTAAATCATATCCCAAACTCTCTAAAACCTCTGTTAAAGAGTTTCCTTCTTCATCCTTCAACTCTTTTGCCTTATCAAGGGATAGTTCGCCAGCCATAGCCCTACTGCCAAGGCACCCCAAGCCAAATCTAGTCGGTTCTTCTGAAGTATAGACTAATACTTCTATATTTCGTTTATGCTTTTGACCAAATTCTTTAATAAGCCTTGCAGCTTCAATACCAGCTACTACTCCTGCCATACCATCAAATTTTCCTGCATTAATAACTGTATCAATATGAGAACCAGTCCATACAACAGGTAAACTAGGATCAGATCCTTCTAAGGTAGCAAAAATATTTCCTATAGCATCCTCTCTAACACTAAGTCCAACTTTAGCCATCTCTTCTTTAATATAATTTCGTGCCTTGAGTTCAGGTTCAGTAAATAATATTCTCGTTGTACCATCTTTAGGATCAGAATTAAATTTATCCAACCCTTCAATCATCTCTTGTATATTTGATTTTAATGCCCTTTTAAGTGCCATTTAAACTACCTCCCTACATTAGCTAATTAAGTTTTGAGGTTCCCCTTTAAGCCATTGATCAATATTGCCAAATACTATTTCTGCACGAGTATATAAAGCTTCCTCAGTGGCAAATGCTACATGGGGAGCTAATACTGTATTCTTAGCTTCTACAAGAGGGTGAGTAGTTGCTATAGGAGGTTCTATCTCAAATACATCGATTCCAGCCCCTGCAAGCTTTCCTTGATTTAATGCCTCTGCTAATGCTGTATTATCTACAATTGGACCTCTTGCTGTATTAATTAAGATCGCAGATGGTTTTAAAAGAGAAATCTTATCTTTATCAATTAAATTCTCAGTACTTCCATTAAGAGGTAGATGCAATGATACAATATCACTCTCTTTTAATAGAGTATCTAGCTCAACATATTCTACACCTAGCTCTTTGGCTTCATCTTTTTCAGTTCTACTATAGGCTAACAATTCACAACCAAAGGCTTTAGCTATTCCAGCAACCTTTAATCCAATCTCTCCAGTTCCAATGATTCCAAACTTCTTTCCATATAATTCTGAACCTAATAATCCAGCCCTTGTTCCTTCATTTCTTGTTACTTTATCACAAGTTACAATCTTACGAAGAACTGCTATCGCAAGTCCAAAAGCAAGCTCAGCTACTGCATTAGTTGAGTAACCCGCTGAGTTACAGACATCAACTCCTCTCTCTTTACAAATATCTAAATCAATATGGTCAACACCTGTAAAGGCAACAGATATCATCTTTAAATTAGGACAATGTTCAATGACCTCTTTTCTAAATGGTAAATTTGTTAAAATAACAATATCAGCATCTTTCGCTCTACTGATTAACTCCTCTGTATCCTCAGTTCTTGTATCATAATAAACAAAATCACATCCATGTTGATCTAAGGTTTTTGAAATCATCTCTACCTTTTCTTGACTAATTCCTAATGGTTCTATTACAACAATCTTCATAATTAATCCCCCTTTTATTTTCTATTGATATATATACCTTTTCCTTTTTGACCTACGAACTTTCCCTGATCATAAATAATTTTTCCTCTAAGTACTGTAGTTTCAACTTTACCCTTTAATTCCAAACCTGCAAAAGGTGAGTATCCACTCTTCATCTTCAAATAATCCTTATCTATTACTTGTTTTGTATCAGGATTGAATATCACAAAATCTGCATCATAACCAACCTTTACTTCCCCTTTATTATTTAGATTAAATATTTGAGCAGGATTATAACTTAATACTTCTACCATCTTATTAATTGATATTTTCCCACTGGCAACCCCTTTAGAGTAGATCAAAGGAAGTAAGGTCTGGATACCCGGAATACCAGGTGCAATTGTAGTAAAATTATTTTTACCTACAGCTTTTTGTTCTGGCGTGTAGGGGCAATGGTCTGTTGAAATAATCTTAATTGCCCCTGCTTTTATCGCCTTCCATAACGCATCTTGATCCTTCTTCTCCCTTAAAGGCGGACTCATAACTTTTAAATAAGCATCATCACTTTCAAACTCTTCTTTATCAAGCAGTAAATAATGAGGACAAGTCTCTGCTATAACATCTACTCCTCGTTGCTGTGCCTCTTCTATTTTGCTTAATGCTTTACTACTTGTTAAGTGGAAGATATAGACAGGACAATCTATATCCTCAGCAAAAGTAATGGCTCTGTTAGTTGCTTCAAGTTCAGCAATCTCTGGTCTGCTCTTATAATAGTGTTCTAATGTTGTAAACCCTTCTTCTTTTAAATTTTCAGTAGCATTAACACATATATCTTCATTCTCTGCATGAACACCGACCAGAGCACCATATTTTCTGCTTTCTTCCATTAACTTAATTAAATCATAATCACTTACCATTAGATTTGAATTTTCAAAAGCCATAAAAACTTTTATACTCTTTATCCCCATATTGACAAGCTCTGGAATCTCTGCAATCGTCCTCTCATTCACATCTGTAAAGGCAATGTGAAATCCATAATCAATATACATCTTCTCTTTGGCTGACACCATCTTTTCACTAACAGATTCCAGAGGTGATTTACCTTTTTGTTGAATCACAAAGGTTAAAATAGAAGTAGTCCCACCAACAGCAGCTGCATATGTAGCATCAGAAAAATCATCACAGGTTAAATTATCACCAGATAGTTGCTCGATATGGGTATGAACATCTATTACACCAGGTAATAGAAATTTACCACTAGCATCGATCTCTTTAGACGCCATCCCATCTATCTTTCCGATTTTAACAACCTTACCATTTCTTACTCCAACATCCAATACTTCAGTTACCTCCTTGCTAACAACCTTGGCATTTCTGATAACCAAATCCATCTTTATTCCTCCTAGACTTCTAATCGCTTTGTTTGATTAGAAGATTTATATTAGAGAATAAATAAAACCACTATTTTAAATCAACTTTTACAAGGTCTTTATCAACCTCTTTTAAAAGACTAAAGTCTACAAAATCTAGAACCTGTGGAATTTTTGAGATATTATCCATCTCTTTCATAAAAGTAGCCATCTCTGTTATACCATCGACAAAATCACTATCAACTTGTAAAGAATAAATATTTCTACTCATAATACCTAGTAGTTCTTCTTTCTCTATATTCAATTCTTCTGATAAAATAGCTGCTGCTTCTTCTCTATTATTATTAATATAGTCTGTAGCTTTTACAAGAGCCCTTAAGAAGGCTTTAAGGGTTTCTGGATATTTTAACATATCATTAGTAACCTGTAATGTTGTATGGAAATTCAAGTAATTAACATCACCTTTATTTTCAGGCAAGTAAGAATTTAGACCACTGAACAAGATTTTTCCATCTAAAGCAATAGCTTTACTTACCCATGGTTCCCAACAAGCCATTAAATCAATATCCCCTTTTTCCAAAGCTATTATCTGATCTGCTGGTTGAAGTTTAACAAATCTAAAACTATTAATATCAACGCCTAGCTCATCAGCCATCTTTCTAATGGCTATCAATACTCCAGAGCCTGGTGCCATCCCAATTTTTAGTCCCTCTAAATCCTGTGCTGAATTAATATCAAGTCCCGAACTTGCAACTACTGCTTGAGTTCCACCTATATTGGCCATTGGTGCAATCAAAGTCATAGGAATATTATTCGAAGCAAGAGAGATATCTGTATATGTTGATTCAAAGCTGACTTGAGCACTCCCTCCTGCAACCATTGGGCCAATTTCAGTACCTGATTGTTGCAACTTATTTGTTACCTCTAAGCCCTCTTCTTTAAAGAAACCCATCTTTTTAGCAATAATCTGTTGTGCAGATATCTGGGGATCGATAACCCCCCAGGCTGTAATCTCTTTAACTTCTAATCCCCCCTGTTCAGTAGAATTAGATACTTCTTTCTGCCCACACCCAGCCAATAAAGCCACCATGGCCATGCAGAATATCAAAACCATTAAATTAAATTCCCTTCTCATTATTCTCTCCTCCTATTTCTTATAAACCTTATTCTACTGCATCCTTCAACCCATCACTCTTCCATTTAAATAATACTCTTTCAATTAGGGTAATTAACTTAAAGAAGACGGTATATTCAATCCCAATCAGTGCTGCTGCAAGCATCATATTAGACAACCTAAACCAATTTCTAGCATCGACTATAATATAACCCAAACCACTATCTGCTCCCATCATTTCAGCAATAACAAGGGCTGAAAAGCTCAATGCCAAACTTACTTTCATACCAATAAAAATATTTGGCAGTGCTCCTTTGAAAATTACTTTCGTAAAGACTTGAAACTGATTTGCACCAAGACTTAATGCCGACCTAATTAATACAGGATTTATATTCTTAATACCATCTACTGTGTAAGTCAGTATTGGAAAGAATGTAGCATATGCAATTAATAGTATCTTAGGAAATTCGCCAACTCCAAACCAAACAATAAACAGTGGCAAGAATGCAAAGGCTGGAATTGGACCAATTAAATTTAAGACTGGCTGAATTAAAGCTTCAAGTATCTGAAAGTGGCTTAATATAACCCCCATAAAGACAGCCACAACAGTTCCTAATCCAAAACCTATAATTATCCTTATTAAACTAACTATAAGATGCTTTGCTAGTACCCCTTTTAGATACATATGATAAGCTGTTTGAATCACCATAACTGGCGAAGGTAATAAAATAGGATTAAAGAGTTCAATACTTTGATTAGTAGAGCTGATAAGTTGCCAGATTATAAAAAAAGCAACAATTGATACAAATCTTAAAATTCTATATATGCCATCCCTATTTTGACTGACCTTCTCTCTTAATCTATCCCTAAAAATTACCTCATTATTAGCTTCCATAACCTCTACCTCCATCATCCCCCTCCTCTCATTATTTACTAACTTCTAAAAGTTCTTGTTCAGTAAATCTATCTTTGAACATTTGAACATAATCTATAAATCTTTGGTCTTTGGTATCACGGGGTCTCTCAATCTCTATCCTAACATCCATCCCTACTTTACCTTCTTCTAACAGTATTACTCTATCTGCTAAATAGACAGCTTCAGAGACACTATGAGTAATGAAAATTATGGTCTTTTTAGTCTTTTCCCAAATTTTTAGCAATTCAAGCCTCATCTTCTCCCTAGTTAGTGCATCTAATGCCCCTAAGGGCTCATCCATCAATAGTAATTTAGGATTAGTTGCAAGGGCTCGGGCAATACCAACACGTTGCTGCATACCTCCTGATAAACTGCTTGGGTAATGATCTTCATAGCCATTTAGACCAACCATATCAATAAGTCTAATAGCTATCTTATCTGCATTCTTATCTTTATTAAGCTTTGGTCCAAAGGCTATATTTTCAGTTACTGTATACCAAGGAAATAAAGCATGATCCTGAAAGACAACCCCTATCTCAGCAGAAGGTTTTTGAACTAGCTTTCCCGAAACATAGATTTCACCCTTAGTCGGCTTAATAAAACCAGCAAGTAAATTTAACAAGGTTGATTTTCCACAACCACTCTTTCCAAGAATACATATAAATTCATTATCCCCCACTTCAAAATTGATATTATCCAAAACATAATTACGATCAATATTCTGATTTTCATAAGACTTATATAAGTTTTTAACAAGAACATTCTTCATCTAAATCACCTCCATTTTTTATGAGCTAATAATTATAATTTAGCATCTCTATTACAACCTTTAGAATAGATATAAGTAAAATTTTCTCTTCCTACCCCATAAGCTCCCTGAGAGACATAAGGTCCAAACCAAATATAATCTTCTTTTTTGATCGGCATCCATTCATTATCAAGCAGATAGACACCTTCCCCTTCCAACACATAGGCTCCATGCTCTTGGACATGGGTCTCTACAAAGGGATGACACCCTCCTGGAGCAAAGGATAAGATATGCATATTCATATCAAATCCTAAATCAGTTGGTAGTAAATCTTTGATATATACATTCTCCATCTCATCATAAATTCTATATTCGATTTTATTTACATCACCATATACAACTCTTGGCTCTACTCCAGCAAGGGGAGTATATAGTTGCTTATACAATAATAAATTCAAAACTTCTTCTGAAGTATTTTTAAACTCAACTCCTTTCCCTGGCGGAGAATAAAGATAGTTTCCCTCCGAAAACCTCTTTTCTTCTCCATCAACTATTACTTCACCACAACCATCTATACAATAGATAAATGTTTCTACCTCCTCCTCTGCTCCAAACTTTTTAATCGTTTTTCCTCTAGGTTGTGCCTGTACTATATATTGCACAAAGCTAGCTCCCATTTCAGGAGATGCTACTATACTAATCTTACACCCCTCTATCCCAGGAATTACATTATTCACAAGTCCCTTTGGCGGAATCACCGCATATAATCCTGGTTTTATTACTGCTCTAGTCTCTAAAATATCATTAGGATATCCCATCAAAAATCCTCCATTCTAATTTTTATTTAAATCTAAAAGCAATTGATAAACAACATCAACAGCCTTGGCAAAATATCTATAATCAGTCCACTCCTCTTTACAGTGGCTTCTTCCACCTTGACTTGGGACAAATAGCATCGCTGTATCTACATATTTAGCCATAAACAAAGAATCATGACCAGCACCACTATTAATTTTTTGATAATTATAGCCTTTTGCTTCACAGACTTCTGACATAGCTTTAATTAAACTCTTATCAAGGTCAACAGGATACTCTGATAATTTACACTCTATCGAATACTCAGTATCATATTCTTTAGATAAATCAGTAAGTCGTTGTTCTACCTTATTCGCAATCCTTTCAATTGCCCCATTGTCTCTAGAACGGATATCGAGACTGAATTGAACCTTTTTGGGAACAATATTGATAACATTAGGATAATTTTTTATAAATCCAACTGTAGCAACAGTCCCATTTCCTTCACTTCTTGCTAGATCACCGACACCACTAATCATCCTAGAAGCTACCTCCATTGCATCAACTCTCATATCCATTGGTGTAGTACCAACATGATCTGCTCTACCATCAATCTCAATTATATATCTCTGCATCCCTACAATACCTTCAACTACCCCTATATCTTTTCTATTATTCTCAAGTACAGGCCCTTGTTCTACATGAATCTCAATAAATGATTTTATAGTCTTAGCTTCTCTAGACATACCTTTTAAACTTTCGGGGTTAAGACCATATTCATCCATTGCTTGATAGATAGATATACCATCTTCATCCTTATATTTATGCAAATCAACTAAGTCAATCCCACCTAACATCGCCTTAGAACCAAAAAAACCATTTCCAAACCTTGCTCCTTCTTCATCATTTAGCCCTATTATCTCTAAAGGATATTTGAGTTTTATATTATTCTCTTTGACCAGACGTGCTATTTCTAATCCACAGATAACTCCAGCGATACCATCAAAATTACCACCATTTTTAACTGAATCATAATGGGAGCCAATAATTATAGCTGCTTTATTATCATCTACACCATCAATTCTACCTTTTATAGAACCAGCATAATCTTCAACAGTTTCTAAGCCTATTTTTTTCATTTCATTATTAATGTAATTCACAGTCTTTCTAGCTTCTAAAGAAAATGCCAACCTCGTTATCCCTTCACCTGGGGTAGCTGTAAAGCTTGCTATCTTCTCTAAATGTTCTTTAACTTTTAATCCAATCTTCTTTAAATCCATCTCCATTTTGTATCCCCCCCAGTCATCTTATTTTACCTTAGCTTACTTTCAAAAGTTAGCACCATAATATCTAATGTTAAGTATTATGATACTTCAATAAATAATAAGTCACTATTTATTGGCTAACTGTAACCAATGATGAATCGACTTTTTCTAAAGGAGTTGGAAAACCATAGTCATAGAAATCTGGAACAGCTTTGATATTATTCATACCCTTCATAAACTCGGCCATTGTATTTGAACCTTCTATAAACTGCTCATCAAATTCCATAGAATAGCTATTTTTACCCATAATTCTCTTAGTGTCTTCCTTAGAAATATTAATCTCTTCAGCTATAATTTCAGCAGCTTGATCAGGATTTTGATTTATAAAATCTGTCGCCTTACTTAAAGCCTTTAGCAACTTAACTGTTGCCTCAGGGTGTTCTTCATAAAATTCATCAGTCACTTGCACTGTCATGTAGAAATCAATCCAATGGACTGCTCCTTGCTTTTCTGGTAAATTTGCTTCTGTACCACTAAATAAGACTCTTCCACCTGCATCTACAGCCTTACCAACCCAAGGCTCCCAAATAGCTATTGCATCAACGTCACCCCTAGTAAAAGCTGCAAGTTGATCAGAGGGTTGCATATTTATAAATTCAATCTTATCTATATCTACCCCTAATTCTTCACACATATTTCTAATAGCAATTAAGACACCTGCACCAGAAGTCATAGCAATCTTCTTACTTTCTAAATCTTTTGCAGATTCTAACTCAATATCACCACGTATTACAACAGCTTGAGTTCCTCCAGCATTGGCAAGAGGAGCTAACACCTTAACCTCTACATTATTAGCAGCTACAGCTATATTATTATAAACTGAGCCAAAAGCCACTTCTGCCACACCATTTGCAACAAGCGGTGCATTCTTGTCAGGACCAGTCATAAGATGATTCTCAACATTTAGACCCTCTTCTTCAAAATATCCCATCTTTTCAGCAATAATCTGTTGAGCTGATACTTGTGGGTCAAGTTCACCATATGCTTGAATTGTTATGATATTTTCTCCAGACTCTAGCACCTCTTCATTTGTGCTTGAACAACCTGCCATCAACAAACTCAAAGTAAGAATAGAACTAAGCAACAATATAATTCCTTTACCTTTAATTTTTCTCATTTTTTATCCCCCTCATATTTAATATAATTTTAACGTTCTACAGCATCCTTCATTCCATCCTTTTTCCACTTAAATAATACACTTTCAATCTCTAGTAAAATGTAATTAAAGACAGTATACAACAAACCAATTATTGTTACAGCCATAAACATATCCCCCATTTTAAACCAATTTCTTGCATATACTATAATAAACCCAAGACCTTCATTAGCTCCCATCATTTCAGCAACTACTAGTGCTGAAAAAGTTAGAGCTAAACTAACTCGCATACCGACAAAAATATTAGGTAGTGCTGATTTAAAGATAACCTTTGTAAATATCTGATACTCACTAGCTCCCAAACTCATCGCACTGCGAATCCAGTTCGAGTTGACACCTCTAATACCATCAACTGTATAAGTAAGCTGGGGCATAAAAGTGGCATAGGCGATTAAAGATATCTTTGATATTTCTCCAATACCAAACCAGATAATAAAGATAGGTAAAAAAGCATATACTGGAATCGGTCCTATCAAGCTTAAAATCGGATTTGTCATATCATCAATTAGCTTGGAACGACAAGTTAAAATCCCTAGTACAATTGCTAGTAAAGTACCTAGTACAAACCCTAATAATGCTCTTCTCACACTTACATAAACTTGATAAATTAAATTTCCGTTTATAATGTAATCTACAGTTGTCTTATAAACTGACATTGGAGAAGGTAAAAAAGTTGGATTAAACCATTGAAATTCTCCATTAAGCTTATAAATCAGCTGCCATATTACAAAGAATAAAACCAAAGAAAATAATTGAGTACATTTACTCTTATTTAATTTACTCAACTTGCTTTTTATTGATATAATCCTCATACTTTTCTCTGATTCATTAACATATTGCCCATTTTCAAATACATTTTCTCTCATATTCTTTCCTCCTTTTATAAATCAAGTTACACCTACAGGGTTTAAATATCTTAATTTATCACAAATACTTGCCATCTAAGCCCTTTATTAAATATAAATTACTGTAACTTGTGTTTGACACCTCAACAAAAATTCAAGGTGATGTAAACTTCATGTAAATTTGATGTTATATTTATAATAACACATTTGTCTCCCCATGTCTTCGTCCTATGTGTATAAAATATAACTATTCCTTATGTCCATATCATACAAAGAAAAATTAATAGTCATTAAAAACAAACTATTGATTCAACCTCAATAACTTCAAGGAGAATACAACATTAAACTTGTGCTTTGGATCTTGTAAATCAAAATCCAATATTTCAGAAATTCTTTTGAACCTATATTTCATTGTATTATAATGGATAAATAACTCTTTAGCAGCCTCTCTCATATTCCAATCATTTCTCACCATAGACTTTAAAGTATTTAGCAACTCAGTATCATTCTCTTTATCATACTCAATCAAATTCAATAGATAGGAATTATAAAATTCTTTCGCAGAATTACTTTGAGAAATCTCTTTTAACAACCCATATACACCTAATTCATCATAAAAAGAAGTCACATCATCTCCATATATCATCCTACCTAACTCTATAGCCTTTTGGGCTTCTATATAGCTTTTGTGTATATCCATTATTGAAGATTTATAGCTTCCAACACCTATAGAAATAGTATGTTCAATATCTTTTTTTACCTCCCTTCTTAATTTATCAGTAATAGAGTTTATTTCCACCATAGCCTCTTCCTTAGATGAATGCCCAATCAAAAAAACTATACTATCACCGAAAGTAGCATATTTAACATCCGCAAAGGAACTCTTTATCATCTTCTTTGTCTTTAGAAAAATTGTACGTTTTACTTCTCTTATTTTTCGATCTAAATTCTTTTCTGCTTCTAGATACTTATTCCTGAAATCATCAACATCAATAACCATTGTAACCAAACCATCATTAAACTCCCACTCATATAAACTCGCTCTCTTTTTTACCTCTTCTAAAGATTTAATACTATTAAAGAGTAAATCTTGTATAAACTGATCTCTGTACTTAGTCTCTATCTGATAACTGGATATCTTCTTTTGAATATCTAGCTTCAACACTGTCATAGCATGCTCTAAAGCAATTTCATTATATTCCATATCCTTTTTTTCTACTTCATTATCAGCCTTAATTAGATAACCATAAATCTTCTCATCAACTTCAATAGTGTAATAGCTATACCTCTCTAAAACCTCCTTTAAAGAAAGAGAGCTAAGCTTCTCTTTAAATCTATCTGAAGATATTTGAAAATAAACCTCATCAAAATATATATCATAAAAGGCTATATCTTCATTAATAAAATTGCTTAAAGTATCTATAATCTGCTGAGTATCCCCATTGTTAATTACCAATTTGGTAAAAGACTTATGAATTTGTTCAGAAAAAAACAATTTTGTGGCCTGTTCATTAACAATCTCTAATAATATCGGACTTATAATTTTAGCAAAGGTATAATTAAAGGGTATAGATATAATCGGAAAATTCAATTTATCTGCTACTTCTATAACCTCAATAGGTAATTCGTCTATAAATCTTTTTAACTTAATAAGCAATCCCGAAGCCCCCTGCTTGTCCATCTTAATGATTATATCTTTTAACATATTTGGTTCATCCTTTACTATATATCCAGTTGTAGCAAATATCTCTCCTCCCCTTATCCAATTATAGACATCAGGAGCATCTATTACATTTACCGCAGAAATAATTCTATCCAATCCACCTTTCCCCGCTAACACCTCTAAACCATCAAAATCAGAAATTTTTAACATTTCTTTCACTGTAAGAGCCATTTCATCCCCTCCTTTTAAGTAATTAACTCAATTCAAGAACCAGCAAAAGCTTTGAATAATAGTTTTATGTAAACTATATGTTAGATTTATGTTAATTATATTGTTCTAAGAATATTCTGTCAAGCATCATTCTAAACTTGGCAAATAAAAAACTCCCGAAAAGGGAGCTTTTTAACTAGCTAATTTTTATATTATAATCCTCTAACCAGACATTGACCTGAATCAGATAAGCAAATAATTGGGGCAGTCTCATCAACTGACCAAACCATGGAATATCAAAATCACCATCACTTTGAGCTAATTTTCTAATATAATCTACATCAATCAGGTCAAGAATTGGTGAATTATTATCATTAATAATCTCCAATAACCAATCTCTAGTCGCAGCAAAATAAGCTGGGTCAAAGGTTTTTGGATATGGGTTTTTCGGTCTGAGCCTAACATCCTCAGGTAAGATACCCTTTAGTGCTTCACGTAAAACTCCTTTTCTTCTACCACCAACATTCTTCATCTCCCAAGGGATATTCCAGACATATTCCACCAACCTATGGTCACAGAAAGGAACTCGAACCTCTAATCCAGTATACATGCTCATTCTATCCTTGCGATCAAGTAAGGTCGGCATCCAACGGGTCAAATTCAAATAAAACATCTCTCTCATTCTCTCTTCAACCCTACTCTCCCCAGTCAAGCGAGGAACCTCTGCTAAAGCCTCTTGATAACGGCTCTTCATATACTCTTGGGGACTAATTCTATCTATCAAATCAGCAGATAATATCCTAACTCTATCATCTAGCTTTCTTGACCAAGGGAAGGTGTTAGCCTCTAAAGCATCTTGGTCATGGTACCATGGATATCCACCAAAGATCTCGTCGGCACACTCTCCAGAAACCCCTACAGTAAAGTTCTTCTTAATCTCTTTACAGAAGAGATACAAAGAAACATCTATATCAGCCATCCCTGGTAGATCACGGGCATAGACCCCATCCCTTAACGCCTCTACCAGCTTATCATTACTCAGCCTGATATAATGATGAGTCGTTCCTAAATAATCACTCATCTTCTTAACCCAAACATCATCGGGATCTGGTTGGAAATCATTAGCTTCAAAATTTTCCTCATTACCTTCATAATCTACCGAATAAGTATCGATATTCCCTTTACCTTCTCTGATAAAAGCCCTACTAGCAACAGAACTAATTGCACTAGAGTCCAATCCTCCCGACAGCAAAGTACAGACAGGAACATCAGAGACCAACTGCCTCTCTACAGTATCTATAAATAACTCTCTAACTCTAGCTATAGTAGTCTCCAAATCATCTTCATGAGGCTTGCTCTCCAACTCCCAGTATTGCTCCGTTTTAACTCCATAACGGTTGACTACCAGCGAATAACCAGGCTTTAACTCCTTAATTCCCTTAATTACTCCATGGCCTGGAGTTCTTCCTGGACCTATAGTAAAGATTTCTGACAATCCTTCCTCATCAAGTTCAGCCTCTACCTCAGGGTGAGCTAAGAGCCCCTTCAACTCTGATGCAAATAAGAATCCATTCTTCTGCTCAGTATAAAAAAGTGGTTTAACACCTATCCTATCTCTAGCCAAAAACAACCTTTTTCTAGCTTTATCCCAAATAGCAAAGGCATAGATACCATTAAGCCGCTTAACACATTCACTGCCCCACTCTATGTAAGAAGTTAATAATACTTCCGTATCAGAGTGCCCTCCAAAAGAATGACCTGCCGCTTGTAAATCTCTTCTTAAATCTTCGGTATTATATAATTCACCATTATAGACTAGAACATATTGATTGTTCTGATACTTTTTAATCATCGGCTGCTTTCCACCCTCTGGATCGACAACAATCAACCTTCTATGGGCTAAAGCTACATTTTCTGAGCTCCATTCTCCTCTTTCATCAGGACCACGCCTCTGTTGACAATCAGCCATCATCCCAGCAATTGCTTGCTCTTTTCTCAAATCACGTTCCCAATTTAACCATCCTGCAATTCCACACATACAGATACTCTCCTCCTTTATATCTTCTTTATCAATCCAATCTTAATATTATGCTAGCCAATTTAATAAAATTACTAAGTAAGAAAATACTTAACGTCAAATTAACACATTACAATTCTCCTCTCGACTTTACAGTATATCTTATGTATGAAATTGATTTTCGTTCTCATTTTTTAATTTCTAATTTGGCTACTATATATCATCTATATACTTCCTATTCTAATTAAATTTCAATATTAATAGAAAAATTAGGAACAATCAAAGTAATCTTCAAATCTCTGTTATCACCAAAAATATGGAGATAAAATAATAATCAACCTGTTATTTTCTTAGGATTAAATACAAATTTCTAATATAATATTGAAAATAGGTAAAGGGAGATATAAAATCTCCCTTTACCTATAAAAAATATATTAATTATCAATTATTTAATTAACTTAGCAGCTGCTTTATCTACTACAATAGTAACATCTGGATGTAATTGTAATAGAGAAGATGGAACCTCAGTAGTAATTTTACCATTGATAGTATTTTTAATAGCCTCTGCCTTGTTCTCACCACTAGCCAATAATAATATCTTCTTAGAACCCATTATAGAGCTCATCCCCATTGAAACTGCTTGTTTGGGCACCTCTTCTTTAGAGTTAAAAAAGCGGCTATTAGCCTCAATTGTCTCTTCCGCCAAATCAACAATATGAGTTCCAGTTTTCAACTTATTGTCTGGCTCATTAAATCCAATATGTCCATTAGTCCCTATTCCTAAGACCTGTAAATCAATCCCACCTGCCCTTTCAATCTTCTTATCATATTTTAGGCAAAACTCCTGTAATTTATCTTCAGCTTCTATTGGAATATTAATATGTTCTTCTTTAAAATTGACATGATTAAATAAATTATTAAACATATAAGATGTATAACTCTGTTGATGGTTGGCATCTAAACCTATATACTCATCCAAATTAAAACTAATGACCTCACTAAAATCAATCAAATCTCTTTTATAGAGTTGGACTAAATTTCTGTACATTCCTTCAGGAGTTGAACCTGTAGCAAGCCCCAATACTGAATTTGGCTTCAAAATAACCTGACTTGATACTATACTTGCAGCTTTAGTGCTTAACTCCTCATAACTCTCTACAATATGAACTCTCATAAACTCACCTCTTATTTAATCTTAATTTTGTGACCAAAAAACTTTAGCCACTCTATATGGCTGTTTATAAAAAACTTCTAATCATAATTATAAATCTAAAATTATTAGATTTTATTCAGCTCTTCATTAATCTTTATTGCAATAGCTTCTGCACGTGTTCCAACAATCACCTGTACTGCTTCATCACTTACTTTAATAACCGCTGAAGCTCCTAAGCTTTTCAAAGCTGCTTCATTAATAGATTCAGCATCAGTAACAGTCAGCCTCAATCTGGTGATGCAAGATTCCACACTTCTTAAGTTATCAGCTCCACCTAAACTCTCTATATAAGCTCTAGCATCAATCTTACTATTCTTATTAACTTTTCCTTGCTTACTTTTTTCTATATCATCTTCTCTACCTGGAGTAGAAATATTAAATTTGCTAATCATGAATCTAAATAAGAAGTAATAAATCGCAAAAACAACTAATCCTAAAGGAATTAATAAGAAGGGTTTAGTAGCTAAGCCATAATTCAAAATATAATCGATAGCCCCTGCCGAAAATCCAAAACCATGTTTAATCCCAAAGATGTATGTGAGTGATAAGGATATTCCTGTCAATATAGAATGCATAACATATAAGATAGGAGCTAAGAACATAAAGCTAAATTCAAGGGGTTCAGTAATCCCAGTTAAAAAAGATGTAAAAGCAATACTGAATAAAGCACCTGAAACAGCCTTCTTATTTTCTGATTTAGCAGAATGATAGATAGCTAAAGCTGCTGCTGGTAATCCAAACATAAAGATAGGATAAAATCCAGCCATAAAGGTTCCAGCAGTTGGGTCACCTGCAAAGAATCTTGATAAATCTCCAGTAACAACTTTGCCAGCTTCCGTAGTATAATCACCAAATACAAACCAAATAAAACTGTTTAAAACATGATGTAATCCAATTGGGATTAGTGCTCTATTTAAGATACCATAAACGAAGACTCCAAAGGCTCCTGCACCAATAATCCAATTTCCTATTGCTTCAATTACTGTCTGAATAGGAGGCCAAACATAGCCAAATACTCCTGCTAATAAAACACAAGCTGCTCCAGTAATAATTGGCACAAACCTTTTACCACTAAAAAAACCTAACCAATCAGGCAACTCTATATCATGATACCGATTATATAAAGCACCCGCAACAGCACCAGCTATAATCCCAGCCAAAACGCCCATATTAATCTCACTATCTATCGATTGAGTACCCTTTGTCAATACAAAATAACCTACTACTCCAGCTAAGCCTGCAGCACCTGAGCCATCAAAAGCAATTCCAACGGCAACACCAATTCCAAATAATAATGCCAAGTTTTCAAAAATAGCTCCACCTGCTGCTGCAATAAATGGAATATCCAATACATCTCCAGCGCCCAATCTTAATAAGAGTGCTGCTGCTGGCAAGACAGCAATTGGTAGCATTAATGCTTTCCCAATCTTTTGTACATTAGTAAGAATTTTTTTCATAATTATACACTTCCTTTTGTAGAATTGATTTTATTACCTAGCAAATCCTTATCCATTGCTCCATTATCCTTGCCGCTTGTTTATCTTATTATCTTGTGGCACTTTGATGATTATTTAAAAGCTAATAATTTACCTATCTAACAACTATCACCTCCATTACTTAATCTTTAACCACTTACTAATTATCTTAGCCCTTATTTATCTTATTAATTGTTGCTATATTGGTTATTACTAGTATAATGATTAAAGGTTTTAGATAATTCAAATCTATTTTAATTAACTTATCACCAATTTTCACTTTACCTTATTTTTATATAAAAGATTCATATATCTTACATATAATCTAATTCACCTTTATAACTTTCTATAAAGAATCTCTCCTTCTACTATAGTAAGAGAAATATTAACTTCTTTATCAAACACTACAACATCAGCATCTTTTCCTTTCTTGATACTTCCCTTATACTTATCAATTCCTATTAATTTAGCTTGATTTAGAGTGACCATTTTAATAGCATCAATTAGACTTAGTTCTGTGTGCTCTATTATATTTTTTAATGCTTGGTTTAAAGTCAGTACACTACCGGCTAATGTATTATCTGTTAATCTAGCTGAGCCATCTTTAACTCTTACTTGTTGTCCTCCAAGATCATATACTCCATCCCGCATACAAGCAGCTCTCATTGAATCACTAATTAAGACAACTCTATCTTCACCTTTAATATCAACTAGCATCTGAAAGATACCTGGATGGACATGAATTTTATCAGCTATTAATTCACAAGTGATATTACTAGCAAATACACTTCCTACTACCCCTGGTTCTCTATGATGTAAAGGAGTCATAGCATTAAATATATGGGTAGCATGACTTATCCCTCTCTTAATAGCCTCCATTGCTTCTTCGTAAGTAGCATTAGAATGACCCATAGATAATACTATATCATGTTCTTTCATCTTACTTATAAAACCATAACCTTGATCTACCTCTGGTGCCAAAGTAATAATTTTAATAATATCTAAATAATCTTTTATAAACTCATAACTAGGCTTTTGAATATACTTAGCATCTTGAGCTCCCTTGTATTTTTTATTAATAAAAGGTCCTTCTAGATGAGCTCCTAATATCTTTGCTCCCTGTAAATTACTATCCATAGAGTCTCTGATTATATTAAGAGCTTGATAGATATTCTCTTTATCCATAGTCATAGTTGTTGGTAAGAAAGCTGTAACCCCTGTCTCTAATATTATAGAACTTATATCAGTTAGAGCTTCTATACTAGCATCCATTGTATCTCTACCACCTGCTCCATGAATATGCAAGTCAATAAAACCAGGGGCCACATACCGTCCACCTACATCTATTAGATCAAGATTTAAATCTTCTTTTAATTGCTCTTTATCGATTATATCAATTATCTTATTATCAAATACTATTGCTTGATCTTCCATTATCGACTCTTCCATAATTATCTTTCCATTAATTATAGCCTTCATGTTATATCCCCCATCCTAATCGGCAATAACTATCACCTCTTTTAAGAATTAGCCTCCATCTTTCATTCCAAGATATTTTGCTGATTTATAATTCCCTCGTTACTGGTTAAAATCTTCTTAGCCTCTACTAAATTTACACCTTTTTTTATCATTATTATTGCTAATCTACCATTATAATTGCATTGCTTTAATACTTCTTCTACTATACTTGCTTCTACCTCAGTAGCTATCTGAACAATTGTTGCTATTCTCTTTTCTAACTTTTTATTAATTGGTTTTACATCAATCATTAAATTACTATAAACCTTACCCAATTTAACCATAGAAGCTGTACTTAACATATTTAAAACCATTTTTTGAGCCGTTCCAGCTTTCATTCTAGTCGATCCCATAATGACCTCAGGTCCAACATTAACAGCAATACAGATATCTGCTATATCCTGTAATTTACCATTTTTATTACAGATAATACTTATAGTTCTAGCTCCTAAGTCCTTAGCATATTCTACAGCCTTTACTACATAAGGTGTATTACCACTAGCTGAAATCCCAACAATAATATCCTTCTTAGTAAGATCTATATTATCTAAATCTTTAATTGCTAAATCTTCATCATCTTCGGTCTCTTCAAAGGGCATACTCAAAGCCACCTTTCCCCCTGAAATAATACCTTGCACTATACCATTATCTATACCAAAAGTGGATGGACACTCTACAGCATCTAACACTCCTAATCGACCACTTGTTCCACTCCCAATATAAATTAACCTACCACCTTCATTAAGCTGTTTTACTATACAATCTACCGCTTTAGCAATATTACCTTTTTCTCTCTCAACAGCAACTGCCACTTTTTTGTCCTCATCATTTATTTTCTCAATTATCTCTATTGTTGTTAAAGTATCAATATCTACTGTATTTTGATTTCTTCCTTCAGTGATTATTTTACTTTCCATTTATACTTCCCCCTCTTTATAAGATAATTTTTAAGAAAATTATCTTATATATGATATAATGTATATACCAATTCGCTCATAAGATATTATCTATACATTTAATTATATAACTACTATTTTATACAATTATAGATTTTTGACTCTATAATTTAAATATAGGTTCATGAATCTAGAATAAAATTTAACCATGATGTTATCGAAAGAAAAAGTGATATTTAGGAGGTAGGTGGGTAGGGGGTTAGGAAAATTCAACTACCTAACCATCCAACCTCTAACTATCTAATAAAAAACTGTCGCACTATCCCCATTAAGTTTCATCTTGAATTCACATACCTATAAATTCTTTAAAAAACAGAGTATTACAATATCTAATTTCTATCTATTATTATCATGAATCACATATGTCATAATGTATATACCAATTTTATTAATTTCATTATATAAGTCGATTAGCACTTTGTCAAGACAAGTAGGAGAAAAAATCTAATTATTAACTTATACCCTTTTACTATACTAATAATTAAGGATTACTTCATGTTTATATTTATCACTTCTATAAACTGCCTTAGTATACTCAATTACTCTACCATTTTTTAAATATGTTGTTCGTCTAAATAATAAAGCTAGTGCAGATTCTTCTACTGTTAATAAATCACTCTCATATTCATTTAAAATTCTAGGTTCTATAGTCTGCTTAGCATAATCTAAATAATAACCATATTTATTCTCCAATAAACTGTAAAAGGAATTATTTTCAAGCATCTCTTGGCTCATATCTGGACATAAATCATAAGGAATCCAAACAGTTTCTATAGCAAAAGGTTCATCTTCTACAATTCTTAATCTCTTTATTTCTATTACCTGATTTTTTTCCATCTTCAAATGATTTTTAACTTTCTTCGTTGCTTCTTTTAACTCAAAATGTAGAATTTTCGTTTCTGTTTCTAGTCCTTTTTCTTCCATAACTTTAGTAAAGCCTTTAAGTTTAGATAGTTGATATTTTAATTTAGATTCAGTATCTGTAACAAAAGTACCTCTCCCTTGTTCTCTATATACCAAACCTTCATTGACCAAGTCCATAATTGCTTTTCTTACAGTCATCCTACTTATACTATGCATTTCAGATAACTCTCTCTCGGTAGGAATAGGGTCTCCTGGTTCTAATATATTATTTTCTATCATATCTTCTAAAATCTCTTTTAATTGATAGTACAATGGTAATGGACTATCCTTTGATATTCTCTTCATATTAACTCTCCTTATCTATAAAATAAGCAAAATAGTATTATATTATAGTGACTTATATCATCAATATGTTATATTGTATATACCAATATTATATACACGATAATATCTTTTTGTCAAGATAGATTTATAGAAAAAAGCCCAACTTATTAAGTTGAGCTTTTTTCTATTCAATTATGATTGTAATTCTACTTCAAGACTTTCACCTTTCCCATCAGTTACAATCTTTCTAGCCTCATCTGCCACCACAACCGCCAATACTATCAACACAATTGCAGTACCTCCTAATATATAATCAGGATTAGGTTTAACTAAGAAGTTATAACCTTGATATAATAAAGAGGCTATCGTTGTAACAACCATAAAGATGGCTGGATATAGAGTATATTTGGTAGGCTTTTTAACTCCGACCAAATAAGCTGTAATTACTAACAATGATAATGCTCCAATCAATTGGTTTGCTGCTCCAAAGATTGGCCAAATAATATTATAGGTTCCAGTATAGCCTACAAAAAAGGCAGGGATAGCAATAAAGATAGAACCAGCAAACTTATTCTTTAAAAGAGGAACTTTAGGTCCAACAAGTTCGGCACTAATCATCCTACCCAATCTAATACAGGTATCTAAAGTAGTCATCACAAAGGTCTTTAGCATAGTAATTCCAAAAAGCATTCCAAAGGTTCCAATAAAGGGCTCTACAAGGCGTCCATATCCTAAACCAAAGGCTTTGATAGGTCCACCACTATTTAACACAGTCAAAAAGCCAAACTTCTCCATCCCAACAGGTGCATCCCAGAACAGACCAGCACTTACTGCTAATAAGGCAATAACTGCTAACAATCCCTCTGTCAACATAGTTCCATAACCAATTAAACGACCATCAGACTCCTTGGCTAACTGCTTGGAGGTGGTTCCACTGGCAATTATAGAATGGAATCCTGAAATTGCCCCACAGGCTACCACAATACAGATTGTTGGCCAGATTGGTCCACTTGCTGAATTAAGGGAAGTAAGGGCTGGTGCATTAACTGTAGGATGGGTAACGAAAATCCCCATAAAACCTAGAGCCATTCCAATAACTAAAATCCAATTAGAGATATAATCTCTAGGCTGTAACAACATCCAGACTGGAAGTACTGATGCTATTAATCCATACCCCATCAATAAGACAAACCAGATTCCAAAGTTTGCTTGGCTAGGGAAGGGTAAAGAGATTGGAAATTCATACCCCAACCAGATTAAGCAGAATAACCCCGCTAAAGCAATCACAGTACCCAAGATAGTTGAAAAATCCAACTTATAAATCATAAAACCAAAAAGCATTGCTATAGGAATAATTCCAAAAGTTGGAATAACAACACTAGGAGTTGAAGCAAGAGTTTTTGCCGCTACAAAACCAAAGACCCCTACAACTAAAATTATAGTAAGTAAAACAAATACAGAGAATAAATTTCTAGCTCTCCTGCCGATAGCCTCTTGTGCTATCTCTGGTAAAGAATCACCCTTGAATCGAACCGAGAGCATCAATGATAGATAATCATGTACCCCTCCAATAAATACAGTCCCAAATAAAATCCACAGTAAGGTTCCTCCCCAGCCAAAGGCTGCAAAAGCTGCAATCGGTCCTAGAATTGGTCCTGCTCCTGCAACAGAAGAAAAATGATGTCCAAACAACATGACTGGCTTAGAGGGATAATAGTCCATCCCATCATTAAATTCGACTGCTGGAGTTGGTTGTTGATCATTGGGTTGAATCAGTCTCTTCTCTAACTTCTTACCATACCACCTATAAGCCAAGATAAACCATAAAATTGAAAAAATAAGTACTACTACTGAATTCATATACATCCTCCTCACTACTAACTTCTCTTTTGTTTTTGATTAAAGCACTACTCTTCTTCTACTCTCTAATATTATATTACTCTCAAAAGTACTTTAATCAGTCTATACTAAAAAGAAAAAAGATTTCCTTTTAGAATCGAAGATCAACCATTATCATATCCACTATTTACTTTATATTTTATTAATTTTCAATTATTCCTTATTATAGTTAGAAATTATATAATATAACCCATCTTATGTCAAACTCTTTTAAGCAAAGCAATTAATTCTATTTTATATATGCTAATATCATCTTCTTAAAATAGAGTATTGTGTTAGTTAAAATTTTAATATGAAAAGTTCCTTTTTATGGGTATATTGCGACAGTTTCATATCAGTGTACAGTTAACAGTTGACGGTTGACAGTTAAGTTCAAACCCTTCAAAGCAATAGTTTTAGTTCTTAACTGTAAACTGTTCACTGTCAACTGTCAACTCAAAAAAGTGTCGCATTATCTCTATATTGTATAAGTTTTTCTTAACATAATAGGTAATAAAAATAAAAAACACTCTACTCACCTTATCGGCTTTCGAGTGTCTTTATTCATAGTTTATGAAGTTTTTACTGTCCTCATCCATCCTTTTATCACGCTACCATACTCAGAATTAATTCTCGTAAGACCTTACAAGCTACTGCTGTAGATACACCACTATGATCATAATGAGGGGATAACTCCACTAGATCAGCAGCAACTATATTTAACTTAGTAAACTCTTTAATAGCATCCATCAACTCCTTGAAAGTAATACCACCAGCTTCAGGGGTTCCTGTGCCTGGGAAGATAGATGGATCTAAGATATCAAGATCAATTGTGATATAGACTGGTCTATCACCAATCTCTGCAACTGCTTTGTCTAATCCTTGACAGTCAAACTTTCTTAAGCTAGTATGGGATTTTGCCCATTCAAACTCTTCCTTCAATCCAGAGCGGATACCAAATTGGTAGATTCTATTATCACCTAAGAACTCCCAAGCCCCTCTAATCACTGTAGCATGGGATAGCTTATCTCCCATAAATTCCTCTCTTAAATCTGTATGGGCATCAAAATGTAATAATATCATATCATTATAATTCTGATAAACAGCCTTAATAGCTGCTAAGCTAACAAGATGCTCACCACCAATCATCATCGGTTTCTTACCATCTTTAATTACTTCATTGCTATACTCTTCGATGATATTTAAAACTTTTTGAGTATTTCCTACAGGAAATTCTAAATCTCCAGCATCACAGATATTATAGTCCTCTAAATCCCGATCTAAATAAGGGCTATAAGTCTCTAAACCGTAAGAATCAACCCTCATTGCTTGAGAAGCAAACCTTGTACCTGGTCTAAAGGATGTAGTCCCATCAAAAGGGCTACCAAACACTACAATATCAGCATCTTCATAAGATTTATCTAACCCAATAAAAGTAGTCAATAATTCAGGTTTAGTCATTCTGTATCATCTCTTTTACATAGTTTGGTAATGCAAAAGCTCCTAGATGAATATCTGTATTATAATATTTAGTCTTTAAACCTAAAGAGTTCCATCTCTTAGCATCAAAATCTTTAATTGGATGTAGCTCTTTTGAAGCAAAACCAAATAACCAATGACCTGATGGATATGTTGGCATATGATATTGGTAGACTTCAGAGATAGGGAAGATACTCTTAATCTTCTTATTAGCTCTAACCAACTCCTTAGCATTCTGGTCATAATAAGGGCTTTCATTTTGATTGACCAAAATCCCCTTATCAGTCAAGACATTATAACAATTTTGATAGAATTCAGTTGTAAACAGACCTTCCCCTGGACCAATTGGGTCTGTTGAATCTACTATAATCAAATCATATACCCTCTCTTTACCCTCAACAAACTTAACCCCATCTTCAAAATAGAGATTTACCCTCTCATCATCTAATTTAGAAGCTGTAAATTGTAGGTGTTCTATCGCAGACTTAACTACTAGCTCATCGATCTCAACCATATCGATCTGCTCTACCGATGAATATCTGCTTATCTCTCTAACAGTTCCTCCATCTCCACCACCAATGACCAAGACCTTCTTGATGTTTGGATTTGTTGCCATAGCAACATGGGTGATCATATCATGGTAGATAAACTCATCTTTTTCATTTACCATCATCAATCCATCAAGTGTTAATACTCTACCGAACTCATAACTTTCAAAGACATCGATTCTTTGAAAATCACTCTGCCCAGTATAGAGATACTCCTTTACCTTTATCCCAAATCTAACATTCTCAGTATGCTCTTCTGTATACCATAACTCCATTGCCTTACCTCCACATTTATCAACTTTATTTTTGACACTGGCTTTCATAACTCTTTATTCTTACTCTTTACTCTTCACTGATTACTCATTACTGCTAATCTACTATCTTATGTGAGAAGTTATTTAAATCCATCTCCTCACTGGCCTCTCTTTTTATCTTATCGAACATTCCTCTTGCTACTTCTGTGGTCTCTGTCTTCTCTGCCCCTAATTTCTCTGCCAAATAATCAAAGGCATTCCAAGGATTTACCTCGCCCCCACAAGTAAATAAATCAACAGCAGCATAATTATATTCTGGCCAAGTATGAATTGTTAAATGGGATTCAGAGATAACAACTGCACCACTAACCCCCCAAGGGTTGAAATGGTGAAATACACTCTCTACAATAGTAGCCTTTGCTTCGATAGCAGCCTGCTTCATATACTCTTCTATCTTCTTATGACTCTTTAAAATATCACTATCACAATTGTAAAACTCCACTAAAATATGTCTTCCTAATTGTTGTAACTGCATATAAATCACCCCTAATTTTTAGTATAAGTCAAAGTTTAAGTCTTAGTTTTGAACCTACTTAAGCTTAAACTTAGCCTTAAGCTATATATGTCCAATTCTAAAGTTAAACTTATATTTTTAATGTTTTTATCCTTTACTGATTACTGCTCACTTGTTACTCGTCACTGTCATTAAGACCTTGATCTTATCGACATAAGGATCAGCTGTACCAGTAAGTATCCCCTCTTCAGCTTTCAAAAATTCAATATAATCTATAATCTCCTTAGTTATAATCTCACCTGGAGTAACTATTGGAATTCCTGGTGGATAGACCATAATCGACTCTCCACTGATCTCACCTTCTGCATCCTTTAAAGCTAGTGTTTTGGTCTTAGCATAGAATGCCTCGCGGGGAGAAACTAGAATTTGAGGCCTCTCTAAAATATAATCCTTATATTCTATCCTCTTATCCCGACTATATTTCTGGCTAATATCCTTTAAAGCAGCTATTAACTTATCTAGATACTCTTCAGTATCCCCTACACTGATAATCCCCAAAACATTATGGATATCAGCAAGCTCCATTTGAATATTATAATCATCACGGAGAAGATCATAGACTTGAAATCCAGTTATCCCTAGCCTAGATACGTTGATACTCAGCTTAGTCTCATCAAAATCATAGATTCCATTACTTCCTATCAACTCTTTCGAGAAGGCATACATCCCATCAATTTTATTAATCTCTACTCTTGCTCTTCTAACCAACTCTAAAATTCTTGAAAATATCTCTTCACCCTTTAAGACCAAATTCTTTCTAGCAATATCAAGACTTGACATCAATAAATAAGATGCACTTGTACTTTGAGTCATATTCAATATTATCTTTACCGTATTCTTATCTATCATTCCTTCATTTAGCAATAATGCAGAGCTTTGAGTTAAAGAGCCACCTGTCTTATGTAGACTTACTGCCGCCATATCTCCACCAAAGTTCATACCACTTGAAGGTAACTCAGGATGAAATCCAAAATGGGCACCATGGGCTTCATCTAACAGCACTGCCATCCCATGTCGGTGGGCAAGATCAATTATCCCTTTAATATTTGAGGTAGTCCCATAATAGGTTGGATTGATTAAAAATATCGCTTTAGCATCGGGATGCTCTTTTATAGTATTTTTAACCTCCTCTTTAGATACACCTGTTGAGATTCCTAGCTCCCAATTTATCTCTGGGGTTAAATATACTGGTGTTGCCCCACTTAAGATGACACCATTAATTGCAGATTTATGGACATTTCGTGGTAAGATTATCTTATCTCCATGTCCACAAACGCTCATGATCATTGCTTGTACCCCAGAGGTAGTCCCATTAATTAAGAAGAAAGCATGATCTACACCATAAGCATCAGCCATCAGCTCTTCTGCCTCATTAATAACCCCGATAGGATTACTTAAGTTATCTAAATTCTTCATAGAGTTAACATCAATCTCTAAAACTCTCTTTCCTACATAATCAGCTAACTCCTTTAAACCTACCCCTTTTTTATGGCCTGGAACATCAAAGGGGATTACATTATTTTGATGATGCTCCTTTAATGCATCAAATAAAGGTGTTTTATTATGTTCTTTTGTCATTCTGTCTACTTATCTTCTCCTTTCTTTAAAGCAAATTCAAAATCGCTTAACTTTAACTACAATTATCTAAGATTAAAGATTTTTTCACTGCTTATCATTCTTCTCAATATAGTTTATCTTGTTCAGGGTCTATAAGATTTATACTGCTAATAACATGCCAGAGGTTTATAAATCAATGTATCTACTCTTATCACCATAATTATATAAGTTAGTTACCCAATGCTATCATATACTTATTAGAAGACTTCTAATAAGTATATGATAGCTTCTAAGTACCGATCAGATCTATGAACAAAGATAAATATATAATAAAAAAGACATTCGTTAATCCCAGAAATCTGCTAAGCAGAAATTTGAAAAATTGACTATCTGGGCTTTAACAAATGCAATATAATAATACCACAAAATTATTTATTTGCCTAGATATATTTTATCAAAATTTAATAGCTACTAATCAAAGGTTAAAATTCCTTAAAAAAATACCTTATTATCCAATCACTAATTCTACCATTAATAGTGAAGTTTCAATTTTACTTTGGATTTCTTTTCTTCTTCATCATTTAAGAGATCAGCAAATAATAAATAATCATCTATTATATCCTCGCTTGATAAGAAATCTACCATTTGAATCTCTTCTTTATCTTTGTCAACTCTATTACAAAGTTCTTTATTATCTTTACTCACCATCCTTTCCCTCCTTTCTTATTTTTTTATAAATCATGATAGCTGAGAAGATAAAACTAGCAATAAATCAGTGACAAGTGACAGGTAATGAGTAAAAAACTTCTCTCGTTACTGTCTTAATATCTATCTTTAATCCCATAAATAATTAAAAATTATAAAAAGACATCACTATATATTATTCCCAACATATCAAAAATAGTATTATTAAAAAGAAAAATATAACTCTTTTTTAAAAGAGTTATATTTTAATAACTGATAATACTATTCTTTAGCCAAAGATAACATCTCCTCTACCACAGCAACCCTTCTCTCTTCTATAGTATCAAAATTCATCGCTTCAATATAAGGCTCTTCTAATTTATCATGTAACATTTTAGCCTGCTTAATCGCCTCAAGGGCCTTCTGCATCGCTATACTATAGCGTTCTTCAACACCAGTAATCTTTATCGCATTCTTTTCAATTACCTCTGCAGAAACACAGTCTAACATATCGATCAGTTGGTCTCCTGTTCTAACAGGATCAACTACATGGGGAGCAGTCCCATCAATCAAAGCTACACTTAATTTAGGAACTACAATCATATCTATACTAGCTGGAGCAAAGGAACAATGAAAGTAATTAACTTCAAAACCTCTCTCTCTAACAGCTTGAGCTACTTTCTTCATCAAGGTAGATTTACCAGTACCAGGTCTGCCTTTAATGATATATCGCACCTCTATATCCTCAGTTATATTATCAAAAAAATCTACAGCTCCCTTAGGAGTAAAGGCACTACCAAAAAGATGGCGTTCTGGACCAAGTTCCTCTGCCAATTCAGTTTCTGCTAAGATATCATCAATCAACTTCTGGGCTCGTCGATTGGCCTTTTGAAAGTCCATTCCTTCTAGGTAGTAATCTTCCCATTCATCATGAATCAACTTAGCCTCAGCCAAATAAGCATAGGCTCTATTAAAGGACTTACTGATACTCTGACTTAAAAAGACTATTTGCTCTTTATTCTCTTCTAATATATCTCTATCCCAATAACGACCTAAATTGATAATCTCATCAATAGCCCCAGGATATTTAGGATCTACTATATGGGGAGCTGTTCCATCTAATAAAGCTACCTTTAAGGCAGGTACAACAACCCCATCTAAAGAGTCATTATCTGAAGAGCACCAATGAAATTCTACATCATAACCTTGCTCTAGCATATCATTCCCTATTCTCTTCATAAAGGTAGACTTTCCTGTACCAGGTCCACCCTTAATGATGAATAACCTTTCACAGTTATAAGGTAAATAATTATAAAAAGAATAAAACCCCTTACTTGTATTAGCACCAGGATAATAATTTTTGATCTTTCCTCTAGCCATAAATCATCCTCCTTTGTTAACTTTATATAATATTTATGTCATAAAAGCTGACTTTATGGCTAGAAATATGATAAATTTTAGGTATAAAAGAGAAAATTTAGAGTAGCCATTATAAATAAAAAGACTAAGCTCTTAAAAAATAAGAGCTTAGTCTTTATCCGATTATTTAATTAACCACTTCATCAGCCTTTTTGCTCATCTCCTTCATATTTTCATAAGCCTCCTTACTTTCACCATCTTGTAGAATATGAGGAGTGATATACATAACCAATTCCGTTTTAGAAGAGTCATCACTTTCTGAACGAAACAACCTTCCTAACAGAGGTATATCTCCCAAAACAGGAACTTTATTAGAGGTTTTAGAGCCATTATCCTGTAATAAACCACCTAAGACAATAGTCTGTCCATCCTTTACTCTAACAGTTGTGCTGATCTCTCTACGTCCAATATCAGGAGGACGGCTCTGGTATTGGGCCTTCATATTGCTGATACTAGGCTTTAACTCTAAAGTAATCGAGCCTGAATTACTGACCCAAGGTGTTACCTCCAAAGTAATCCCAGCATCAATACTTTGATACTTCATCTCTTCATTTCCATTTTCATCCTTATTGATAACCTCATAATATGTCACATCAGAGACCTCAATGGTGGCTTCCTGCCCATTTAATGTTGTAATATTAGGGTTCGCCCTAATAGTAGCTTGCCCCTTAGAGATCAATGCTTGGAGATTTAATCTAAAGTTATCAGAGAAATCAATAATTGATTTATAACTAAATTTACCTAAATCATTATCAAACAGGGTTATACTCTCTTTATCATCTTCTAAGTAAGAGTTTAAACTCAATGATGAGCTATCACCTTTTTTGTGGGAGATATCTATGATTAAAGCTTCCACAACAATTTGAGGAATCTTCTGGTCTATCTTTGCTATATATTCCTTGACCTTCTCAATCTCACTTTGGGTTCCAGTGACCATAATAGCATTCTGCTCATTTATTACCTTCACATTGGCAGCTGGTATATTACTAGGTAGAATCTTCAAAACCTTCTCTGCCTGCAAATACTCTAGAGGAATCAGTTCACTGCCTGTTAATACCGAGGAGGCTGGACTATTGACATTCTTCTCACCAACTAAATAGACATCACCTTTTCTAATATAGGTATAACGTCCCCCAGCCAAAATTAGATTGATTGCCTCTTCTATAGGGATATCATCCAATTTTAAATTTATCTGTTCTCTAATAGGACCAAATAAGACCATATTTACTTTACTAATTTGAGAGATACTTGACAAGATATCACCTAGGTTAGCATCTTTAGCCTCCATAGTAACCTTACCATCTATAACCCAAATATTTAGCCTCTCATTCTCAAATTGGCTGACTAAATAAGTATTGTCAGTCATTCTCTTAAATTGATAATTATATGCCTTAGTCAAGGCCTGTAAAGCCTCTCGAACCTTAACCCTCTTTAAGTTAAGGGTAACCTGCCCCTTTAAATCCTTATCAGGAACCAAATTGAGCCCACTCTGCTCTGTTAGCATTACAAGTACATCCTCTATATTAGCATTTCTGACACTTAAACTGACCAAGCTAGTCTCTGCATAAGTATATAAAGAGAATATACTAGTAAATAGACAGATTAGAAGTATAATTAAAATTCCTTTATTCTTTCTCTTCCCCATCATTATCAATCTCCTCATCTATTATATTGATCGCCTTGATTCGTAGATTCACCTTCAAATCATTATACCTGCTAGCTTGACCTTTGCGAATAATCAGCTTATCGACTATCAGGAACTTATTAGCATTATTTAAAGATTCCAATAAATTGACCAAATGCTCTAATTTACCATTTAAAGATAGAATATAATAAACGATCTTAAGGTTATCAGTCTCAGATTCTTCTACTTCAATCTTCTTATCAGTAATCTCTAAGCCACTCTCTTTCAAAAATCCATCTACAGTCTCCAATAATTTTAATTGAACCTGAATCTCTTTTCCTGAAAAGGTGAAGGATTTAAGTTCTTCTAGCTTAGCTATCTCTTCTCTTAATTTATGCTGATACTTTTGACCATTCCTTAAGAGCATCGAGGTCTTTTGCCATTGCTTCTCTTTTTTCATGTAAGTAACTGCAAAGGTTCTTTTATACCTAATAGCTGGCAATATACCCCACTTAACTATAGAGACAGTCAGCATAACTGCTAATGCAAATAATAACAGCCTTTTCTCCCGATTATTTAGTTTCATCTACTAACTCACCTACAATCTTAAACTGCTCTCCATCCCCTTGATTAATAATGTTACCGATAAACTCTAGATTATTAAAATATCCAGACTCCTCTAAGCTATTCATTACCCCAATGGCAGATGGAGCTGTACCTGTTAAGAGATTCAACTGATAATCCTTAAAGTGTATTTGGTCTATCTTAGTCCCTTTAGGTAAAACCCTACTTAGCTCCTCTAGCCAAGGTAAGTAGTTATATGTTTGGTTAATATTATCTTCTAAATCCTTTATCTGTTGATTGATTCTACTATACTCACCTTTAACCTGATCAATCTGCCTAATAATAGGGTTAAGCTTTGATAGCTTAGTATCTAAAGCAGCCAACTTATCATTATCAACCTTCCAATTCACTCCAAAAGACAAGAGGTTAATAAAAAGAATTATTACTACAATAATGGAATTAATTATGATATACTCCTGCTTCTTATCATAGAAGTATTGCATTAGACAATTACCTCTAAACCCTTCTACAGCTTCAGCTCCATAGAACCAGATATGATCATTTATCTCATAATCCTCTTCCTTCAAATTTGAAGAACCAGCAACTTTAGTACCATTAACTACAACTAAAGGAGCTTCTTCTAACTTGTATCTCCTCTGTAGATAGGAAGTGGTTTTAGTAACCTCTTCTTGTAAATCAAGGCTTCTACTAGCCCTAATATAGCAGTCCTTCTTACTAAAAAATATAAAGTTGTAGTAGTTAGTCCCTTTATCAATATAGAGAATCTCTTTATAATTATTTAAATTATTCTGGTGATAAAGATAATAGATTAAAGCAGCTGGGATTATACTACTAATTTTAACCCCTTCTTCATAGCAAGAATAATAGATAGGATTGAGAAACTCCTTAAGCACAGCAAATGCCAAAACTATCACTCCATCTTTTGACTTTTCAATAATATAATAAGAGAAGTATACCTCCTCTTCCCTGCTAGGTAGCTTATCTAAAAACTTAAATCTCAAAATATTTTTCAGCTTCTCTTTTGAAGCATTAGGCAACTCCAATATTTCTACAAATAGCTTACTAGAGGGCATAACCAATATTAGATCTTGAGGATTATATTTAAGCTCAGCCAAATAAGCAGAAATCTTCTGTAGATGGGTTAGATGAGATTGATTATAAACAATCTGATTATCCTTTATCTGAAGTATCTTCAAATAATCATCGCCAATCTCTAGATAAGTCTGTAATCTTCTGCCTCTACTTCTATAACCCTTTAAATGATTATTGACTGACGAATATATCTGTTCAGTTAATTTATTGAATTTTCCCTTTTTCATATATAAAACCTCGCTATCCTTGATATTCACGCCCAAGATAAAGGGCTATGACTATAGGTGGCAACTCTACTTTCTTGATTGTAATCTGAACTTTTATCGCAGTAGGTAACCTTTCTTCCTCTTCATAAGACCAATATCCTTTCCAGTAATCATCTTTAGGATCATAAAAATAGAAGTTCACCCCTTCAATCTCTAAATTATTAAAGAATAATAACTGCTGAGATTCCTCTTTATCTATAGAACTTATCTCTCTTTTTAAAAGCCCCTGATAAGGATCAAAAAAATAGCTTATCCTCTTTAACTGCTTATCCTCCACAGTCAAAAACTCCAAACTATGCTCTTCACCTATAAATAGATTGTCCTGATAAAGTGGGGAAAGAAAGATATTATTAAGATGCCTTTGTAGATCACTCTCCAATACCCTCCAATGCTGTTGCCAGTCACTATTAGCCCCTGATCTCTCCCAAGTAGAAAGGCTTTGTTGAAAAAAAATAAAGGTAACAGTCATGATAATTGCTGAAATCGTTACCGCAATTAAGATTTCCACTAAAGTAAATCCTTCCTCTCTCATATTTACCTACTCCCAATCATCATTAAGGGTAATCCTGCTAACAGAATAGCTATACTCCCCTTTACTTCCTAGCCATCTTACAATTAACTTCAATCCTCTAACCCCTTCATCAATATAATCCTCTTCTAAACTCCAAGAACATAGATTGCCTTTATATAAAAAATCACCATGGGTTGCTAATTCAACCCCAGATACAATCTCATTGAGCTTACTCTCAGACCAGCTAGCCATATAAGTATAATCTCTGCGACGCTCTATTCCATCATTGACTCCCATAAAACCTTGCACCAAAATAGAGAGGCTAATCCCTAGGATAAGCATCGCAATTAAGACTTCAATCAATGTAAATCCTCTATCCATCAATCTCCCTCCATAAAAGCTAGCCCAGTTATCGGGTTTATCTTGACCCTAAACTCTTGATTATTAGCAGTTACAACAATAAACTCTCCTCCAGAACTACTACCATCTGCAAAAAAACATATCTCATTATCTTCCTTTAAATCTCTAATCACCTTAATCCCTTTGCTAAATTCTATCAACTCCCCTGACCTATCCTGATAGATCAATCTATCATCAGCTAACTCTAAGGATTCAGTAGAGTACTCACTGATAGCCTTGACCCTAAGTTGAGTTAAAAGTTGTATTACTTTGCGTGATGTACTCCTTAACTCTACACTATCAAGTAACTTTCCAAAGGAAGGTAAGCTAACTCCTAAAATAATTCCTATTAAGATGACTACAACTAAGACTTCTATCAATGTAAAAGCATCTTTACCAGTTAGTAACATCAGTAGACTCCTTAGTTCCTCCTTCTTGATTATCTAATCCATAACTCCATAAATCATATTTATGCTGATTATGCTCCCCTGGATTCTTATAGTTATAAGGATTTCCCCAAGGGTCTAAAGGTACCTGTTTATCATCTAAGTAGGGTCCATTCCAATTATTTGGAGCCGGAGAGATGCTAGGCTCTTCAATTAAAGCTTCTAAACCTTGTTCAGTACTTGGATATCTACCATTATCTAAACGATAACTATCTAAAGCCAACTTAAAGACATCCAACTGATTTTGAGCTGTTGTCTGCTTTGCTTGTGAAACCTTTCCAAATAGCTCTGGACCAACAGTAGATGCCAAAAAGCCTAAAATTACAACTACTATTAAAACCTCAATCAAAGTAAATCCCGACTCTCTTTTTATAAGTTTATTCATCTAAAATCCTCCTCTAAAACGATATAGAATTGATATTAAGCATCGGTAATAACATAGAAACTACCATCATGCCAATCACCGTACCCATTACTAAGATTACCAAAGGTTCAAAGACCTTCATCATCTTCTCTAAACTTGCTTTTGACTCTTCCTCAAAGTTATCGGCTAATTGTAATAACATTGCAGATAACTTACCTGTTCGCTCTCCAATACCGATCATATGGACTGCCACTTGTGGAAAATAGCCATTATTACTTAAATTCTCTGACAAAGCCCCTCCTTTTTGTACCTTCTCTCTGGCTAGCTGTAAGGTATTTTGCAAGATAATATTAGAGCTAACTTGCAAACTGATATCTAAAGCCTTCAACAAATTAACTCCACTATCAAGCATAGTCCCTAAAGTCCTACTAATTCTAGCCACCTCTACCTTTATCATAAACTCACCTATAAAAGGAAGCTGTAACAATAGTTCATCTACCTTCCTTCTTCCAGCTTCAGTATTATAATAAGACCAAATAGCTAAGATAATTACTATAGGAATAACAAATACAAGCAACCAATAAGTTGCTAAAAAATCACTAACTTTCAATAATATCTCAGTAGATAACGGGAGCTTCTGCCTATAGTTCTCATAAATAGATAAGAATTTTGGAAGAACAAAGGTTAACATCACAATAACTGCTAATATCGAGACCACCAATAAGACCAGAGGATAGATCATACTTGTAATTATAAAAGATTTAAAACGATGGTTATCCTCTAAATTTTGGGCTAAACGCTGACAAGTTAAATCAAGAAATCCTCCTTCTTCACCAGCTTTAACCATACTTACATACCCTTTAGAGAAGTAGCTTGGGTATTTAGCTAAAGACTCAGCAAAGCCACGCCCACCTTTTAAAGCTTCATATACCTCTTTTGCTACACTCTTAAATTTTCCAGGCTTTAATAGCTCAATAATTACTTGTAAGGATTCTCCAAGCTGTACCCCTGCTACTAACAGGTTGGCTAATTGCCGAGTGAATAATATTCTCTCTTCATTTTTTTGGGCTAAATTAAAAGAAAAGTTACTAGACCTTAAACCCTCCTTAAGCTCCTCTAATTCAAAAAGATATAACCCATCTTTAGCCAATCGCCTCTTAGCATCATCACTATCAAGGGCTTCCATCTTACCTTTAACCTCTTGCCCCTTATCATTGATGGCTTTGTAGCTAAATTTGACCATCTAACATCCTCCCTAACTTCTAGTTACTCTAATCAATTCATCTATAGTAGAGCTTCCTGCTTTAACTTTACTCCAACCATTCTCTAACATAATCTCCATTCCTTCTGCTCTTGCTACCTTTTTAATCTCATCTATCCTCTTAGCTTGAGATATCATAGCTTCAATCTTATCATCAATTTTAAGTAGTTCATAAAATCCTGTCCTTCCTTTATAGCCAGTATGACCACATTCCTTACAGCCAACTGCCTTATACAACCTTTCCCCATCAGCTAAACTCTTGTCTATATTCTTTAATAACTTCTTATCTGGAAGATACTCCTTTTTACAGTGAGGACATAATACTCTGACCAGACGTTGGGCTATTACCCCCTTTAGTGTTGAAGCCAATAGATAATCCTCAATTCCCATATCAAGTAAACGGTTGACAGTACCAAGGGCATCATTGGTGTGTAGTGTAGCAAATACCAAATGCCCTGTCTGGGCTGCCTCAATTGCTATTTTGGCTGTCTCTATATCACGAATCTCTCCAACCATGATCACATCAGGGTCTTGACGTAAGATAGATCTTAAGCCTTGAGCAAAGGTGAAGTCAATCTCTGGCTTGACTTGAATCTGGTTAATACCATCTAACTGATATTCAATAGGGTCTTCAATTGTAATTATTTTAGTTTCAGCAGACTTTAAATAATTTAAGGTAGCATATAGTGTAGTGGTCTTTCCACTTCCTGTAGGGCCTGTTACCAAGATAATTCCATTTGGCTGGCCAATCAAAGCTAAATAATCTGCCAATAATTTAGGACCAAAACCGATATTTTCAAGATCTAGTAAAATAGCCGACATATCCAATAAACGTAATACAGCACTCTCCCCATAGAGAGTTGGTGTAATTGAAACTCGGATATCAATCTCTCGATTAGAGGTTCTTATCCTAATCCTACCATCCTGGGCTAGACGCTTCTCTGCAATATCGAGATTAGACATAATTTTAATTCTAGTTATAATTGCTGGCAGTAGCTTTCTTGGGGGTGACTCTGCCTCAGTTAGGACACCATCAACCCTATATCTTACCTTGATCTCATCTTCAAAGGGCTCAATATGGATATCACTAGCCCCTCTTTTAAAACCAGAATTGATAATAATATTGACCAATCTAATAATAGGTGCTTCTTGAGCCAAATCCTCTATATCCTCTACTTCTGTATCCAGCTCTACGCTAGAATAGTCATCTAATTGTATAAAATCTATATTATTTAACATCCCTTCTACAGTATCTGTCGAAATTCCTAAATACTCTTCGACGAGATTATCGACTAAATCTGTTGACTTAACCTCATATTTAATCAAGTTATTAGTATATATCTCTAAATTATCCAATGCTGGCAAAGGTGGATGCTGGTCACTGATAAATAAGATGATATCCTCTTCCTTTCTGACTGGTATCAAGCGATGCTCCTTCAAAAATTGTTGAGGAAAGAGTCTTAATAAGTTAATATCTAAATCAGAAATCATCCTCTATTCCCCCTTTGAGATAAAGCCAAGGTAAACTCTTCTCCTTGATAGCTCAAAATTACCGTCGACTCCTTAATAGCTCTAACTTCATATCCCTCTATTACCCTTCCTTCTCTTACAATATAAGTATATGATGATAACTTATTAGATAAAATAGCCATATTATCCCCCTTCTTATTAGAAAGGGATATTGCTATTAAGCTAAAAGGAAGACCTCTTTTTTTCTCCTCAATAACCTTTTTGGGTTTTAAGATATGAGATGGTATTTTAGAAGGTGATGCAACGACGACCTTCTGATCTTCAAAGAAGATATTTTCTTTTATCTTATCCTGCCACGCTCTACCTTTATACTTACTCAAATATTCATATTCTAATGGTGATAAATCAGCTAATCTCTTCTTTAAAACTGGAAGCATCGATAAGATAGGGTCTACCTTATTGTCCCCCCAAATATCTACAAAAAGCCCTCTTACTGAAAAGAAGAGGTGGACAGAACTTACAACTAACAACACCAATAACAGAATCTTGATTCTCTTTAAAACATCGATAGATTTAAAAAACATAACTGCCTCCATAAGTCATTTTTAGCTTTCAGCCCAGTTAATTATCTTTATCTTATAAGAATCCCTGTTTGTCTTTAATCTTTTTACAATAATTTTTAAATTTTTCTGAATCTTCATCTCCTTAGAAAGACTCTTGACCTTAATAGAAAAGTATTTTGAATAGGTACTGAAATAAACATTAAGCAAATCAAACTCTTCACCTCTAAAGATATTGAGATGGTTCTGTAGCTGTTTAAAGTCTTTAATCTGATAATTATCACGGTAGTTAACAATCAGGCTAGTATAACGACTGGATGATTTAGAGTCTTTATCTCTGCTTATCAGTATTCTCTCTATTAATACATCTAAGAGCTCTTTAGAAACTAAATTGATATTTATCCTGCCCTCTGTACTTAAATATGGTTTTATCTTATCAAAGCTAGTCATATCTAGACCAGCAATTAAATTAGGGAGCTCATCGACTAGCTTTATCACTTTATCCTCTCTGCGAAGCCTAGTAAGCTCTTGGATGATTATATCCCTTTGACTTTCATCAACATCTCTTAGTTCTAATAACTTCTCTAATGAGTCTAAACGGGAATAGTTAACATTAAAATTACCATAAGTAATAACCTCTTTAGGAACTAAATCAAAGCTAAATTTCTTATAATCCTTATCATAATTCTCCTCTATAATCTCCTTAGCAAAAGATAAGTTAGGAAATAAATCACTCTTCTCTATCTCCTCAGTTAAGTCTTTACTCCACCATTTTAAACTAGATAGTATTCGATAAGGATCATAATTAAGATTTAATCTACTTCCAATCTCCTCTACCTCCACTTGACAGTCTATATCACTACCAAATTCAAAATCTAGCTCTTTAACTATCATCCCTTCAATATCACTATAATCAATCTCTTCTTTTAAAGTATCTATACCATACATTAGTCCTGAGAGTGCTGCATTTCTTACTTCTCTTCTCTTTAAATCATTTCTTGTCAATAAATTATTTATATTGGTCTCATCTGCCAAATTAGCAAAGATAACCCCAACTATAACTATAATCCACAATACAATTATTAGGGCATAGCCCTTTTCATCATTCACAGATCTTCTCTCCCTAAATCATAATAAATTCAAATATTACAATATATAATCTAGTAATATATATATTTCTAGATTATAATTAAATTTCCTCCAACTTAGATAAATTAGCTGATTATCATCTAAAATTAACTTTAATCCCTGTTACTAATTAAATTCAGATATAAAATAGTGGCTGTTAATGGGTATATTGCGACAGTTTAGCTACTAGCTTCTGGCCTCTCCTACGGGTTTAAAAATCATAAACCCTCCGTGATAAATCTGCTATTAGCTAAGAACTTATAAACCTAGAGGCTAGTAGCCAGTAGCGGATTTATCACAAAGGGCTTGTTTTTAGCCCTGAAGGAGTGGCTATTAAAAAGTGTCGTAATATCATTAAATTATATCACTTTTTTTCTATCACTACACCCCAATAAAGTGAAAGATTTAAGTCTAAGTGACTTACCTCACAGAACCGATAAGATTAGTAGGGTATGATTTATATAGCAAGTGATGAATAGGGCAAATAATTTTTATTAAATATAAGGAGGAAATATAAGATGTTTGGACTTTTTAAAGGAAATGATAAGAATGAAAAGAAGGTAGAAAAGATGACTTGTGATATGTTCTGTTATCAATGTGAGCAGACACCTACAGGCGGATGTACCAAGGTTGGGGTTTGTGGTAAGAATCCTGATATCGCTAGTTTACAAGATATCATCATCTTTGGATTAAAGGGTGTAGCTGCTTATGCTACTCATGCTAGAGAGCTTGGTTATACTGATGATGAGGTTAATAATATCACTCACGAGGCTTTATACACTACTTTAACTAACTCTAACTTCAACTTAGAAGAGCATATTGGAATAGCTCTAAAGGTAGGAGAAGCTACTACTAGAGTAATGGACTTATTGGATCAAGCACATACTGATAGATTGGGAGTTCCTGCTCCAGTACAAGTCAGCCAAAATAAAGTAGAGGGTCATTCTATTGTTGTAACTGGACATAACTTATATGCTTTAGAGGAGTTATTAAAACAGACTGAAGGAAAAGGAATTAATATCTATACTCACTCTGAAATGTTACCAGCTCATGGTTACCCAGCATTAAATAAATATGATCACCTAAAAGGTAATGTCGGTAAAGCTTGGTATGACCAACGTAAGCTTTTTGCTGAATTTCCTGGTGCTATCTTGGGAACAACTAATTGTCTGATGCCTATAAGAGGAAGTTATGGAGATAGATTCTTCACTTATGGAACTGCTGGCTTAGAAGGAGCTAAGAAGATTGAAAATGACGACTTTAGTCCACTTATTGAGAAAGCATTATCTTTACCTGTAGCTAATATTGAAAGTGATGATGTATTGACTACTGGATTCCATCACCAGACTGTATTAGGTATTGCACCTGAAATTATCGAGGCTGTTAAGGCAGGAAAAATCCAAAGATTCTTCGTAATCGCTGGTTGTGATGCTCCAACTAAAGGTAGAGATTACTATAGAGAATTAGCAACTTCATTACCAAAAGACTGTGTCTTAATTACTACTTCTTGTGGTAAGTTTAGATTCAATGATGTAGACTATGGAAATGTACCAGGAACAAATATTCCTAGATATATCGATTTAGGTCAATGTAATAACTCTGGTTCTGCAGTTAAGATTGCACTTGCCTTAGCTGAAGCCTTTGATTGTGAAGTAAATGATTTACCATTGAGTATCGTCTTATCTTGGTTTGAGCAGAAGGCTGTAGCAATTCTGTTAGGATTATTCAACTTAGGAATCCAAGATATCTATGTTGGACCAAGTGTCCCAGAATTTATGAGTGAAAATGTCGTTAAAGTCTTACAAGATACCTTCAACTTACAGACTATCGGTGATGTTGAAGCAGACTTGAAGAAGATGTTAGGATAATAAAAAAGTCATCATAGCTTTAATAAAGCTATGATGACTTTTTTATTTTAGGTAATTGTATGTAAAAGCCTTGCTATATCACAGAGACCTCTACCTGTAAACCAGAATCTTCATTATAGATATCAACTATTTTATTACTTCTCAAAAGATTTGCACTGGCTTTATTTATAATTTTGTCGATATCTATACTATAATCTCTCTTTAGACGATGAATCTCTTCCTTAGATATAAATCTCTTACTCAATCTTAAGAGTTCAAGGGGAACTTCAAAATCGAATTTAGTTATTCCACCTTCTATAATCTTAATCGCCAGTATTCTACCTTCCTTAACAGTTGGAGCAGAGTTTGTTGAACTTCTACTTTGCTTCTCTGAATTCTTGATTGTATTTAATAACTGATTAACTCCATTGACCACAGCCTGACTATCCTCTAGCATCTTAAAAATATTAACACTATTATTTGACATCATAACACCTCTTTATCTAGTTATAGAGTTATTATATTTGAAGAAAAGGGATATTGTTAAAGTTTATTAAGAATATATTTGTTTAAGACTATCTGACAGTTACTAAAAACCCTCCAAAGCGCCTTGATCTATAGCTCTTATTTAATTTTTCAGATGATAGACTAAAAGCAAAAATTCTCAAAGGTTTAAACCCTTGAGAATATTTAAAAGAATATTATTCAATTTAGCCCTACAAAAATCTTACTTATATCTCTTTTATTAAAATGTGAATTTAATTCTACTCATGCTACACAGAGCCTATCTTTACCATCAATTTTAGCTTGATATAAGGCCTTGTCTGCATTGGTGATAAGCAACCTAGAGCTCTGTCCAACAGTATAAGAAGCTACTCCGATACTAACTGTCACCTTTAAGGCTAACTCCTCATAATTCACAACCATATTACGGACCAATCGGTTAATCCTTCGTCCTATTTTAATAGCATTTTCCCTACCTACTTCTGGCAAGACTACAGCAAACTCTTCACCACCATAACGAGCAACTATACCATCACCTCTTAAATTCTCCTTTAATACCTTAGCCAAGCTTCTCAATACCTCATCCCCAACTTGATGCCCGTAGGTATCATTAAAGCTTTTAAAATTATCTATATCAATCATTAATAGAGATAATTCCCTTATATTTTGACTAGACTCATCTAACTCTTTAGTCAATAAGGTTTTAAAGTAAGTTTGATTGTACAATCCTGTTAAGCCATCTTTAATAGCTCTCTCTTGAATCTCTTTCTTTTCAGTTATATCTGTTAGGATAACCATCAGTTTAAAATTATCTTTATTTTTTACCAACTTATACTCACACTCTATATGATTATTATTTATCTCCATCTCCTTTGGTAACAGATTAATCAACTCTTGACTCTTATTTAAGTTACCATTACTAGCAAACCCGAATATTCCTTTAAGTATCTTCTTGTAGTGTATCCGATCATTTTGATTTAAAAAGAGGATATCGGTAAGTTTCTTATCTGCTATATCAAACCCAAAGATATTCTTACATTCTGCACTATACTCTTTATCAACATAATAGTTACCAGAAATAGATAGAAAACCTTGACCTGCATTATCCAATAAATTCTTCATGTTAGTAACTGTAATCTCTAGATTACTACGCATATCGTTGAGATGTTCAACTAAATTTCCAATTTCATCTTGAGAGTCTACCTTTAGAGGACTGATAGATAAATTTCCACTAGCAATCTCATTGGCAAAATCAACAGCACTATTTATGGAACTGCTTATATGTTTAGCAATTAGTGATATAATAAAAGTCACAACTATCACTGTTGCAAACCCAAAGAAGAATATAATATTCCCTATTCCATTTGCAGGTGCTAAGATATCCTCCTTCTTTCCATCAACAACCAGCACCCAGTTTAATAAATTGAGCTTACTGTATGAAGCTATATACTCTTCCCCATTTCTTACATAAGTAATATAGCCATTGGACTTTATTCTAATTAAATCCTTATTAAGGGATTTATAATAATCATTCTTTACTGTCATATTTTTCTGATTATTTAAAATATCTTTTAAAAATTTCTCACCTCCATAATTATCTTTAAATTCATAGGTATCCACCTTATAATTACTCTCTGTTCCAATATCTTTACTCAAATCTTGACTATTGAATAAAACCTTCCCATTTAAATCCAATAGATATACATTTCCAGCAAAGCTGATAGTCTCTAACCCCAGCCAACGTCCATTCCAGATTATCCTCTTAATATTTTCACTGTTCAGAGAGAATATATCCTCAGAGGTTAACTTCTCTAAATCTTCCCCCACCAAAGATTGACTTATATGCCATGCAATTTCAGAAGTAGTCTGCCTTGACATTAGCATTAAATCCCTTTTTGCCATCTCCAATAATGTCTGCTTAAAATTAAAATAAGAAAAGAGGCCTAAAGTCAAAATAACCATTATAACTAAAATCAAAGATATAACAACTAACTTAGCGTAAAGACCTCTAAAGTGAAAAAAATCTTTTAATTTTGCCAACGTAAAGCTCATCTCCTTTATTATATAAACAAAATTTAATTAAAAATTATATAAATTTCAGCTAATACTATCTAGAAACTAGATTTATAATACAAATACTACAAGATCATAGGGTGCCCCAGCCCTACTATATTAAAAAATTTCACTTTAAAGATATCTCTTCTAAACCCTTAAAATCTTCGATCAACCTTACCCTTTAGTAAATTATAACTAAACAAATACCTCCTTAACTCCCCCTTTTTAAATAAAAATTAATATCACAGTAATTTAGATATTAAAACTATTGATCACTTGATAAAACAAAAGCATTAATATTACTTATATTACATTTATATACAGTTAACTGCCTATTTTATTCTATGAAAATTATTAATTCAACCTATTAAAAATTAATAACTCCTAATGTAATAAAAGGAAATTACCTCTATATTTCTACATAAAAAGATAATTTCCTTCAAGAAAAAAGGATATTTATAAGAAAAATACTAAAATTGAACATTTAATTTTTAGATATTAATTCTTATATCAAGATAAATATACCTTATATTCTCTTATTTTTAATTATATTACATTAAAAACTGGTTCTGCTAACCTTTGAAATTTAAAAACTTCAATAAGGTTTATTATCTATTTTAAAATTATAATGAACGATTATGTTTCTTTAAGTAGATCGACCTTAATTATTTCTGTATAGAATTATTTTCAATCTTTATATCTTTAATTTCTTCATAATTAGTTCCAATAATCTATTATTTGCTGCTATAATTGTTAATTTCTCTTCTTTATTAAATGTAAGTACTTTACCTTCAGCCTCCTCTATTAACAAAGCCCCTGCTGCTATATCCCAAGGTCTGAGTTCTAACTCCCAAAAACAGTCTAAAGTCCCTTCTGCTATACCACACAAGTCTAAAGCAGCACTCCCAGTCTTTCTAGTCCCCTGTACCTGTTTAACAACTTTATCAAAGTAATCAGCATTATTATCAGGATTCTCATCACGATAATAGGAAAAGTCAGTAACTAACAGAGCCTTCTCTAATCTCTCAGTAGTTGAGACCTTTATCCTTTGACCATTTAAAAAAGCCCCTTCTTCTTTAATAGCATAATATAGGTACTCTAATTTAGGAAGATAAACAAGCCCAAGGATAGTCTCATTTTGATACTGTAAGGCTATAGATATACAGAATAAAGAAAACCCATGGGTATAATTTGTTGTACCATCTAAAGGGTCTATAATCCATTGATAATCTGACCTTCTATTATCAATGCCACTCTCTTCAGAGATAATAGAATGATTAGGATACTCTGCTCTAATATAATCAATCAAAATCCTCTCAGATAATTCATCTACTTCTGTAACTAAATCATGCTCATTGCTTTTGCTTCTGACCTCAAAATTATCATGGATTCTAGCAATCTGTAATCTACCAACCTCCTTGACCCAACTTTTAACCTTTTCCAATACTTTAAACCTATCCACAGACTATCACCCTTTCATCACTGATACTTTTTTACTTATCACCATCTTAATCTTCCACCTTCTGAGTATATTGAGGCTTCTCCCCTTTTAAATCAATATATAAAGTACCATCTGTATTTAACATAGCTAACATAACTTTAGAGATATCATTAATTCCCTTATCTCTTAACTGATTATACAACCAACTAAAATCTAAATTATTCTGTTTAAGGTTCTGCTCTAAAACATCACCATCTTTGATAATCTCAGTAGCAACTCCTTTATAATTAGTGGATAGATTTAAATCCTTAAGAGTTGCAGATAGGAAAGGAGTCTTCTTTAAAACACTAAGTTGTCCAGTAGGCTCTAAGATTGCAAACTCTACCTCATTAAAATCAAATATATTCTTATTTCTTAATTGCATCTCTAATTGATCTAAATTATATCTAGCCTTGAACATATTTTCTTCTAAAATTTTACCATTCTGTATAATAACTACTGGTTCACCCTCTACTAACTTTCTAATTCTTAAACTCTTTAATGATATAAAACCCAATCCTATAGTACAGACAGTAAATATAACAGGACTTAATAAAACCCAAGCACCCTTAATAGCATTTACAATATATGCACCTGCAACAGTTCCAATAGTGACCCCTGTTACAAATTCAAAAAATGTTATCTGTTCAAGTAGCTTTCTACCGATTAATCGAGTTAAAATTGCTAATATCAAGAAAACTACCATTGTCTTCCAAATAACCTCAATATATTCTGGCATTCATCGACACTCCTATAATTTTACAATTAATAATCCCTTGCCTAGTTAAAACATAGATATATTATAGTTTCACAACAGACTTTGTTAATATAAATAATAGTTAATCTTCTACTTGCTGGGTATAAGCAGGCTTCTGCTTCTTTAAATCTAAATAGAGTGTCCCATCTGTATTTAAATGAGCTAACATTACATCAGAAATATCTGAAACCCCATTCTTTCTTAATTGATTATATAGCCAATTAAAATCTAAATTGTTCTGCCTCAAATTCTGCTCTAAAACCTCTCCATCTTTGATAATCTCTGTAGCTAATCCTTTATAAGTGGTAGATAGATTTAAATCTTTAGGAGTTACAGGTATATAGGAGCTCTTTTTTTGCACACTCAAAGTCCCATCAGATTCTAAGACAGCAAACTCCACCTCGTTTAACTTAAAAGCCCCCTTACCCCGTAATTGCCGTTCTAAATCATCTAAACTATACCTTGCTTTTAACATATTCTTCTCTAAAATCTCTCCATTTTGAATAATAACGACAGGCTCCCCTACAACTAATTTTCTAAATCTTAAACTCTTTAAAGTTAAATAACCAAGACCTACGGCACAGATTGTTAAAATGATAGGACTTAGTAACATCACATTTCCCTTTGATCTTTCAACAACATAAGTACCTGTAGCACTACCAATTGTAATGGTTGTTACAAATTCAAAGACAGATAACTGTGATAATAACTTTCTACCAATTATCCTAGCTAGGATAACCAACAATATAAAAACTACTAGAGTTCTAATTAATATCTCTATATAAGGATTCATTGTTTGATAATTCTCCTTTGATTTTCTTCTTAGTATTATCTTTAGTTAGATTTCTTATTTCTATTCTATAATAAAAAAGAAGACCAAAATAATTCTCTTAGTCTTCTTAAAAGTCATAGCTTATCTGTTATTTAGTTCCTTTAAGCCTCTTTCTAGGATTCTTCTATTTATATGCCTTCCGTTACTGACACCAATTTTATCTAAGATATCATTAACTTCATATCGATTCTTACACTCTACAACCAGTTCAAGAAATCTATTTAATAATAAATTCTTCTGCTTGAGCATTTTAAAGTCTAAAATAGAGGTCACTGTATATTCAAAATCAACTAAATTCTTGCCATCCCCAGTCTCAGCAAACCCTAATAATAAATCAGTAGCCTTGATAAAATTCACCCTTGATATGTGTGACATCTTAATAAAGGCATCTAGCCAATTAAAGGTTATATTATAATTGACCTTCTTAAAGGAAGAGATTGTAGAGAATAATCTCTCATAATCTTCTAAACTAGCTCCATCAAAATCTTGAAAGATATTGAGTAAGTTCATAGAATTTTTTATCCCTTTAGGACTTCTTTTCTTAGCTCGATATAAAAGATTACTGATAAAATCTTCAAAACCATCTAAAGCCTCCTTATTATTCCATCCCTTTAAATGGTCATAAAGCTTATCAATCGATTTACCTAAATTAGAATCAGTATTAACCTCTAAGCTCTTATATAACCACTCTTTATTATCTTTTATTGCGCTATCCTCTAATCTACTAGTAGGTAAGCTTTCTAACCTCCTTCTAAATAACCATCTATTGATTACCTTCAATTCTTTAACATTAACCCCTAGCTGAGTAAAGAAGTCATTTATACCTATTAGATTATTGATATTGATAATATTAAGAAATAACTTATTAAAAAATTCAATTTTAGTGGCTTTATCGACAGAAAGATTTAAGATAATATCAGTGGCATAGATCAATTTAGATAAATTATTAAAATTATTTTTAAACTTCTCATCTGCTTTAATAATAATTTTAGTAGCTGTAATATAATTCAACTGTTCTTCATCAGGAACTTTAACAAAGGTATCTAAAAAATCTAGAATAACTCTATCGCTTTTATCTTTTAAAACAGATATTAACTCTAATAGGCCTTCATATAAGTCTAACTTAGAATTATCACCCTCTTCTAATTTTTCAACTTGCCTTGCCTCTCCACCTTCCTCCTTATCAATTCCTTTAAAAAAATAGTCAATAAAATTATCTAATTTATCTATACTCTCTTTATCATCCTCAACCCGCAAATTATTATAGAGCTTACTAATAATTTGACCAAAATCAGATATAAATGTATGCTTCAAATAATAGCTTTTTCTGATTCTATTATAAATCAATTTATCTATATCGATTATAAAATTTTCTTTTGTTTTATTACTTTCAGAAGAGAAATTTTCCTTATCCACCCTACTCACATCTTCATCTCCCTCTCTAATTAAAATAAAAAATTTATTTTAGCTCTTTTTATAATATATTTCGAACAGATTAGATCATCAATATAACTGAGCAATGATAAAGTAAAAAGTGACAATTAATTGTCACTTTTTTTATACTTATTTAAATATGCTATTGTAATTAACGATTATGATGGGGTCTACTCTGTACCTCTTCACAAGCCTTAAGAACTACCCTATATATATCCATCTTAGTCTGTGTACTTGATAAGTCTATACTATCAACTACTACTCTCCCATTGTCACTACCTGCATATCTAGGCTTTATATTATTAAGGGCTAATGCAATTATATCATTCTTACACTGTTCACACTTACAGATATCCACTTTCTTCTCTAATACCTCGTCAACCATACTTTTAATCTCCGATTCCATCAGATTTCCAATAGCCACCTTATTTTCATCTCCCTTCTTAAGATTTAATTATAAAAAATTTCACTTATTTTAATATCTAGATCGAAAATAGATTCAAATAAAATTTATAATATTCTTAACTTAATTAATAATTCTATATCAGGTAGAAAAATTCCTTTTTATATCCTATTTATTAAAAGAACACTCTCTCCATCATAGCTATAATTAATAATTATGTTGTTAAGCTAGCTATTAAAACCCTTTAACTAAAATAATTATTAGAAGCTGTAAATCTTAAACTTTTTGCTTATAAGTAACAAGAGGATTATACACTTAAACTTAGAAGTTAATTAATGTAAGCTAAATAAGAAAGGAGAAATAGAATTATATGAAACAGCTAATCACAGCCTTAATCGCACTAGCAATTATAGTAAGTCTTCAACTTACAAGTTATGCTGAAAACTCACTTTCTCTTGAAATTTTAGAGTCTGATACCTCTTATAAATCCTTAGGAGGAGAGTTAAAATTTAAAGATAGGTGGTCTTTTAAAGGTAACTATACTTTCAGTCAAATTGACCAATATAGTATCAATTTAAATGCTAAACGCCTAGACTTGATGGTATTAAATGAGATATTCTCTACTGAAAAGATGAGTAGTCAAGTAGGAATTGGTTATAATTATGGTTCTACTCAACTATCATCTAATTACTTTCCAGATATGAATGTCTCTTCTAAAGAGCATAGTATCAGTTTAATTGGAACTGGGAAAGTAGCTTTAGATGAGAAATTATCTGGCTTTGGAGAAATCACCTATAATCCTAAAGTAAAGTTAAATGGGAGAATTAAGAATAACCAAAATGACACTCAGATCTCTGATATCACAAAAAAATATGGTGCTAAGATGGGAATAAAGATAAAATTAGCTGAGAATTTAACTACTCGTATCGGTTATAGTTTCACTAAATATCTACCAGATGATACTACCTCAAATACTGTTCAGGTAGCTAATTTTGATTTTAAAGAAAGTGATTTGAAGAAGAGCTTTAATAATAATCAATCTGCTATTTTCTTAGGTTTAGAGACTAGTTTTTAAATCATACAGACTATTAACTTAGCTTTTAATTGAATCTTCTCTGTAAAATACAAAAGCTGCTGACAAAAAAACTGTCAGCAGCTTAAATATAATCCTTAGACTATCTCTTCTCCAGAATTAAATTCAACTTTAGATACAAGACCTTTAATTTTAGCTATAATTGGATATAGCATATACAGAAAACAAGTATTTAATAAAGTAGCAGGTAATACTACAGAAATAAATAAAACCAAAAATGATTGTGGTAATGCCACTACCAAAGAGGCAGTAGTTAAAAATACAGTCCCACTTATGATAGTACCTAAAACCCCAATAATTCCCAAACTAAACTTTCTTGATAGTTTAAAATAGTCTCCCAATAAAATCAAAGTCAATACAGCTAAAGCAGTGATAGGTTTATCAAGCATATTAGCCACTTGACCACCTGGAAAAGTTGTGCTTAATGCAGAAATAATCCCAGCTAATAATCCAGATAATATTACTAATTTCTTATCTTGATAAAGTAATACAACTATAAACAGCATTAATAAACTCATATCTGGTTTCATTCCTGCTACCAAAGGAGGCATAATTTGATGTAAAACAAACCCCCCTGCCAACAATAAACTTGACTCAATAACTCTTCTCAACTCCACTCTTCTCATCTCCTCTTAAATTTCTCTTCTCATCTATTTACTAATAGTATAACTAATTATTTGTATCAAATCAATACTTAATTTCTATAATCAATCAAATTAATTTATTATATTTAACATTTAAAGTATATATATATCTTTTCTTTTATCATAATCATAGCTCCCTTAATAAATTTATTTATCTAAATTCTTTTGATAGTCTTTATATAGAAGATATATTAAATAGTTTTATCTGCACCAATCGCAAGAAATAAAGTTCTAATGAAATTATTAACAACATTATTTTAGAGACCTATAGTTTATTTTATCCAATGAACCTCAGCTCTGCTTTACTATTTAAAATTGTTATCACATTCATCGTCTCTCCTTCTAATTCACAGACAAAAATCACACCTCTATGTTCTCTTATCTCTCTTTTTCCCTTAGCAAAGCCAATCAGTCGGCTTCTTTTCACACCTTCTACTATATTATGAATAGCCTTTTGACGACTAATTGCTTTTTGACGCTGTTGATACCTTTCAATAGCATGGTCGGTTGCATAAATATAATAATCCACACCTTCACCTCCCCAAAATTAAATAAACCTATTGCTATATATATTCAACAAACTACTTGAATATAAGAATATCCTCATACCAATAATAGGAATATGATATAATTCTTTGTAATTTATTTAAATCCTTTATTTTTTTAAGTTTAATAATTAGAGGCAATATCTTAACTAGTAATTTTAATTTAACAAGCTCTATAATAAACAGGAAAAAACAAAAAATAAAAAAATCTCTATATATCATAGAGATTTAAAAATAAAAATGGTCGGAGCAGCAGGATTTGAACCTGCGACCCCCTGGTCCCAAACCAGGTGCGCTACCAAACTGCGCTATGCTCCGATGTTTTTGGAGCGGGAAACCAGATTCGAACTGGCGACACCCAGCTTGGAAGGCTGGTGCTCTAGCCAACTGAGCTACTCCCGCTTAATATTTAGTTTTGTTATTTGACTCTTGGTTGCACCTAGGGCACTCCCTATTATAAAAAGATTTTTATTTTGGTTGCACTACAAGTGCTCCGAGTGAAACGTCTTATATTTTGGTTGCGGGGGCTGGATTCGAACCAACGACCTTCGGGTTATGAGCCCGACGAGCTACCAGCTGCTCCACCCCGCGACATTATTTAGTTGACAATGTATTGTGTACAGTTTTGAAAACTAACTCTTTTTCTCTTAACTGCTCACTCTTCAGTCATTACTGCTTTTTAAATGGTGAGCCATGGAGGATTTGAACCTCCGACACCCTGATTAAAAGTCAGGTGCTCTACCGACTGAGCTAATGGCCCTAAATATGGAGCTAACTGTCGGAGTCGAACCGACGACCTGCTGATTACAAGTCAGCTGCTCTACCAGCTGAGCTAAGTTAGCACGTTTTTGCTTTTTACCTCTAGCTAATAGCTAACTACTAGAAGCTAACAAAATAAATGGCGAGGATGACGAGACTCGAACTCGCGACCTCCGGCGTGACAGGCCGGCGTGGTAACCAACTCCACCACATCCCCGTATATTAGCTAAAAGTTAATAGTGAAGAATTAATAGTTTGAAACCAAAATCTTTATAACTCTTAATTTTTAACTTTTAATTCTTAACTGAATAAAATGGTGGGCGAAACAGGACTTGAACCTGTGACCCCCTGCTTGTAAGGCAGGTGCTCTCCCAACTGAGCTATTCGCCCGCATTATTAGTTGACAGTGTATAGTGTACAGTTGACAGTTAAAATCTTAAGTTCTAAAAAGCTCTTGAACTTAACTGTTCACTGTTAATTGTAAACTGCTCTTAGTGGTACCCCCAAGGGGATTCGAACCCCTGTCGCTGGGATGAAAACCCAGTATCCTAGGCCACTAGACGATGGGGGCAAAGCAATGGCTGGGATGGCTGGATTCGAACCAACGAATGCAGGAGTCAAAGTCCTGTGCCTTACCGCTTGGCGACATCCCAACACTATAATTCTGGCAGTGACCTACTCTCCCACAAGGCTGCCCCTGCAGTACAATCGGCGCTGGAGGACTTAACTGCTGTGTTCGAAATGAGAACAGGTGTGA
>NZ_PVNB01000008.1 GCF_003001995.1 Orenia metallireducens
AAGCAAGTGAAAGACTTTTGTAGAGGCTTATTGCCTAGTAACTCGCTATCCATCTTGCTTGCTTAACTTTATTATAACAAACTTTTAGGTAAGAGGTAACTCGCCATTAGGCGAAACCTAATAATTTTGTCTACTTTTCAAAAGTAAAAGTGTCGCAATATTCCCATAAAAAGTCACTACTTATATTTAAACTTAGTTAGCAGAACATATTAATAGAATACCATAATTCACTTTATTTTTCCATTTTTCTAGAGAATTTGAGGAGAATAAGTTAGCAAAGTAATATATTAAATAATAATATTTTTTAAAGAATACTCCATACTAATAATAGCTAAAGTAAAGAAAGGGGTAAAAACATATGGCAACAGCAACTATCACAGGTAATGAATTAAAGGAAACAATTATTAACTTTTTAAAGAAGAAGGACACTGGGGCCTTAGCCACCTCTGGAATAGAAACAAGAGTAAGTCCAGTCAAATATTTTCTTGGTGAAGGCTTGGATATTTATATTCACAGTAATGGTGGTTCTAAGTTTAAGAACTTAGAGAAGAACAAAGAGGTCTGTTTATTAGTAAGTACAGAGTTCTATGGAGATTATGAAACTATTAAAGGTGTCCAGATCTTTGGTCAAGCAGAGATTGGTCAAGAAGGTTCTAACCTCCATCATGAAGCAGAACAATACTGTCCCTTTGAGCATATGGGTGATGAAGGTGGATATATCATTAAAATTAATGCTAAAAAGGCCATCTATAAAGATGCAGTAGATGGAAGCGGAGAAAAGAGTATTTGGAAAGCTTAATTACTAAAAGCTGCTGACTAATTAGTCGGCAGTTTTTTTAGATGTTTATAAAGTTTCTGCTATATTATTGGAATTAATTGAAGTGGTAAGTGTTAATAATATTTTTTGAATCAATTAATTTTTGAATATTGTTCTATATTACAAAGGATTTTTTGATCTTTTAATTAAATACCTTTATAGAAGGTATTTGTCAAGTGTCAATTTGATAATCTACAGAATCTATTGATTAGCAAGTAGGAGGGGTGATAATTGATGGAATCTAAAGTAAGAAAGCATCTTTACATCAGTGGACACGTACAGGGAGTAGGCTTTCGTTGGTATACCAATCAACAGGCTAATAACTTAGGAATAACAGGTTGGGTTAAAAATCTTAATGATGGCAGAGTAGAGGCTGTGCTTGTAGGTGATAAGCTTAAGGTAAATAAGATGATAGATTTAATTAAGCAGGGCTCGCCTTTATCAGAGGTAGAGGATCTTGAGATAATAGATGAAGAATTTCAAGATGAGTTTAGTAAGTTTAAAGTAAAGTATTAATTGGAGTATATTAGCTTGGGAATTAAAGCTGTGATATAAATTTTAAGAGGTTTAAAATTTAAAGGATTAAAGATGGAGGTATTTTTTAACTTTTATAGAAATAATGTAAATTACAGTTCGATCATAAATATTATACTGTCTGCTTAGAAGAGTATAAGGTTATTAGAGGGTAGGCTAATTACAAGGGGGCCAAAGAGAGATAATGTATAAAGAGAGTATAGGTGGGTCTTTTTCTCTTCAGTCAAGCAGGTATAATGTTAATAGTTATCAGAGAGATATAGAATTGGTGCGTAAAAATTTAATAGATATTCTAGGCAATTTAGAGTTTAATTCGGTGCTTGATGTAGATTGTGGAAAAGGATCTTTATTAGAGATTATTTCCAAGAATTATTCGGACGTATCGATTTCGGGGATAGATTCATCAGAAGATAAGCTCAAAGCTGCTAAAAGAAGATTGGGAGCTGATAGTGATTTAATCCTCTGTAATTCTGAAATATTACCTTGGGACCAATCCTCTTTTGATTTAGTCTTATGTGTTAATTCTTTTCAACATTATCGCCATCCTGAACGGGTATTGGCAGAGATAAAGAGAGTCATTAAGCCAGAGGGGTATTTACTCATCACTGATGATTGGAAAGCAAGCCCTACTAGACAGTTGATGAATTTATTATCTGTTTTATTTAAGAAGAAGATTAAGATATACTCTAAAAGTATGATAGAGAGCTTTTTAGATCAATATGGCTTTAAATTAATCAATTGGAAATTACTGATCAAAGATGAATATATGCTGATTGCCCAATTACAAGGATAAGTACATATTAGTGTTAAGGTCGGGAGGATATTAATTATGTCAAGGATTTATGGTCAAAGAATTAGGTTAAGAGAATACCAGTCCTCTGATTTTGAAGATATCAGAGGATGGGTTATTAATCCTGAGATTACGGGATACTTATCTGATATCTTTCTTTATCCAAATTCTGAAAAGGATACAAGGGATTTCTTAAATAAGGCTATGAGTAATGAATGGACAGGTTTTGTCATTGCAGATATAGAGGATGGAGATTATATTGGACAGATTGACTTTGTCAACTTGGATTTAAAGAATGGCTATGGTGTGTTAGGGCTAGTGATTGGTGATAATGAGAATTTAGGAAAGGGCTTAGGCTCTGAGGCTTTGGATTTAATTTTAGATTTTGCCTTTAATCAATTGCGGTTAAATAGAGTTGAGCTTGTCTGTTGGGAATATAATCACAGGGCTCAAAGGTCCTATGAGAAGGTTGGCTTTGTTAAAGAAGGTATTAGAAGACAGAAGAGATATAGAAATGGTAAATATCATGATGAAATCTGTTATGGTATTTTAAAAGACGAATGGCAGAGCAGGCAAGATAATTAGGAGGGGCAATAAATGGCTTATAGATTTAAAAAAAGTTCGATCAATAAGAGTGGATTACCTCCTGGAACTTTAGTTTATAGAGGGGAAGAACGGGAAGAAGAAGTTAAGATAACTATCTTTAACTATAATGGTTCTTATTATTTAGAGGAGAGGAAGGTTAGCCTTGAAGAGGCTTTAGCTTATAAGCAAAAAGATGGGATAAAGTGGATTAATATTGATGGATTACATAATATAGAGGTGATTAAGAGTTTAGGAGATGCTTTTAATATTCATTCCTTGGTCTTAGAGGATATACTTGATACAGATCATCGCCCTAAAGTCGATTGTTATGATGACTTTGTCTATTTTGTAATCAAATTATTCTCTTATGACTTTGAAGAAGAGGAGATAGATATAGAGCAGCTGAGTATTATCTTAGGAGAGGATTTTGTACTGACCTTTCAAGAAAAAGAAGGGGATGTCTTTGATAATATTAGAGAGAGGATTAGAAATCAGAATTCTCGTTTAAGAAGTTTAGGGGCTGATTACTTAGCATATGTCTTATTGGATGTGATAGTCGATAATTATTTTGTAGTATTAGATGAGATTGGGGAAGGCCTTTTTTTGATGGAAGAAGACTTATTACTTGATTCTTCTCAGGACATATTATCTGATATACAGCAGGTCAAACATGAGATGATCTTTCTAGAGAGATCAGTCTGGCCTCTTAAGGGTATCTTTAATAATCTACTTAAAGGTGATAATAAGTTATTTAAAGAGAGTACCATCCTCTATCTAAAGGATGTTAATGACCATATTGAAAGGACAATTGATACAATTCAAAGTTTTAGAGATATTATCAATGGGATGATGGATACCTACTTATCAAATGTCAATAATAGGATGAATGAGGTAATGCAAGTTTTAACGATTATCTCTACAATATTTATCCCGTTAACCTTTATAGCAGGAATTTATGGAATGAACTTTAAATATATGCCAGAGCTTGAAAGTCAATTGGGATATCCAATTACGCTAATAGTAATGCTGGCTATTGTAATAGGGATGTTGTTTTATTTTAAAAAGAAGAAATGGCTGTAGCTATCAAGCATTATAATAGAATTTACTAAAAGTAATGAGTAAGACTGGTGAGTAGAAATTGATAAGGACAAATAAACAAGTATGATATTGCTTTAATTACTTTGCTTTTTATCTATATTAATTACTAAGAGGTGATGCCTATGAGTAATAAGATAGTCAAATATAAATGCGAAGTCTGTGGTTATGAATATAATGAGAGTTTAGGCGATAAGCAGGGTAAGATTATGGGAGGAACTCCTTTTAAAGATTTGCCCCAGGGATGGAAGTGCCCAGTTTGCGGTGCTGATAAAGATAGATTTTTTGAGGTCATAGCTCCTAGTTTATAAAGGTTAAATATTTATAATGAAAATTGTTTAGACTAGATAATGGGGTGAGGTTATGGCAAAGAAATTAAACACTTTTAAAATGGTTATTAAGAATATAAGATTAGCAAGCAAGTATATTAGTGACCCAAAAGTACCTATATTAAAGAAGGCATTATTACTCTTTCCTCTAATCTACATTATATCTCCACTAGATTTAGTTCCAGAGATATTACTACCTTTCTTAGGGTGGTTAGATGATACAGCTATTGCATTAACTATCTGGAATTATATGTTCAATTTAATTAATAAATATGAGCAAAATAATGATAATGAATATACTTTAGATGATGATGAGTATAAGGTTGAATGATTATTGATTTTACTATAGATAGGGTAAGTATGCTCTATATCTAGTTCTAATTGATTAATTTATTTAGAAGGCTAGGTGTTTATAGTAATCTATATGATTGAAGCAAGCGGTTTTTATTCAAAATTGCTCCCTTTTTATTGATTCTTCCTTCATTGTTAATTTTTCTCACAGTTTTTACTTGGTAGGCTCTACTCTTAGTTGTTTCCTTAATTTTAATTATATTGATAAGCAAGTCTAGAATGAAATAAAAGACTAAAGATCAAAAGCTAAAGATTGGCAGCGAATTTACACGAATTTCACGCGCCCTTAAAGAAGCGGTTTTTGCTTTTTGAGGAAGTACTCTTGGGGTGAATTAAAGAGTAAAAGATTAATTAATGTTTTAAATCTTTTGGTTTTATTCGTGTAAATTAGAGAGAGTTGTTGCTGAAAGTTATCTTCTAAGGTTTTTGGTTAAGAAATAAAGGTATTAAATTAGTAGGATATTTAGGTTTCATTCTAGAGTTGTTTATCTATAGAGTATAAAAAGCATGGATAATTTAGTGTTGAAAGTAAGGTAGGTGTTTATATGAAGAATTTTTGGGAAAAGAAGGATAGTAATTTAATATATCAACGAGGAATAGTTTCTTTTAAGGAAGAAATATGTTATCATAATAAGAAAAAGATTTCTCATCCCTTTTTTAAGATGGAGTTTTTAGATTGGGTCAATATAGTTCCTATTACTCCTGAAAATGAGATTGTGTTTGTCAAACAATATCGTTTTGGAATCGATGATGTTACTCTAGAGGTTCCTGCAGGTACCTTAGATTCAGGAGAGAATGACCCAGAAGCTGCTGCTAAACGAGAGTTATTAGAGGAGACTGGTTATGCTAGTCAACAGGTAATTTATTTGGGGAAGGTTGCTGTTAATCCTGCCATTCAGAATAATTATTGCCATTTTTATTTAGCAGAGGATGCTTCTTTAGTTGGAGAGCAGAATTTAGATTTAACAGAAGATATTGAGGTTGAGTTGATAAAGTTAGCAGATGTTGATAAGTTAATCTCTAACGGTTCTATTAATCATTCTCTAGCTGTTTTAGCCTTGTTGCATACTAAGGAATATCTAAAGAATAGAAATGATTAAATACATAAAGCCCCTTAAATTTTGACATGCTATAAACAAGTCAGCTAAATTATAAACTTAATAAGAAATAAGCTCAAGGGGGAATTTTGTAATGGAGTTAGAGGTTAAACGTGCTAAATTAGATGGTCATGAACAGAGAAAGTTAGAGGATATGGAGATTGCATTAAATCTTGATAGAGATGATAATGATCAAATTAAGATTTTGGCAGTGGAAGAAGAATAAATTGGGTCTTTAGACCCAATTTATTCTTTACTTTAGTGTTAAGTACTTTATTATTGAAAATAGCTAGAGGTAAATTTATTATTTTTATCGTAAATATGGTTTTTAATACTAATTATTAATAGCTGTGCTAAAATTTTTCGAAAGATTAGTAATTATGCAGGGGAAATTGGACTTTATCTAGAAATAATATAGGAAATATAGTTTTATATGAAAAAAATATTAAGAAGTTAGTATTATTTATATTAATTATCACTAAGATTGAGTGATTACTTGTATAAGTTTTATTATAGATACTATATTATGAACCTTTAAATTAATTAAAAGATACGGGGGCAACTAATTATGGGAGAGATAAATTTATTTGTTCAGGCTATTTTACAACTTTCTATCTTTATATCTATCACATATATTGTAATTAATCTAAGACCTCTTTCTAAGGGAATGATTACAAATATAAGTACTAAAGATAAGTTATTCTTTAATCTGATTATAATAGTAATTATAGTGGTGGGAACTTATCTTTTTAAAGGGTATAATATAGGGTTACATTATTTAGCTATCTTATTGATGGGAAGAATTTTTGGTTCTCCTTATGGTCTTATAAATGGAGTTATAATGGCTATATTGAGTTATTATTTAAAAGCTAATCTCTATCCTCTGGGGTTAGAGAGTGTATTATTAGGAATAGTTATAGATAAATATCATATAATAGGATTAGATAATATTGAAAGTAAATTAAAAAGATTAGTAATAAGTTTACTTTTAGCAACGGTTTTAATCTTTCAGGACAATTTTATCTTATCTTTATTCTTAAATACTATACTATTTTGGTCTATATTATCAGTTATAGATGTCCATCAACGGAGAATAAAGTTCATCTGTAATAAAGAAAGAGAATTAAATGATATTAATCTAACTTGTAATAGTCTAAGTGGCTTACATGATATAAATAAAAAGCTCAGTTCTAAATTTACTTTAGAGGATACTTATGAAGCTTTAATTGAGATTGCTTGCCAAAAGTTAAATGTAAAAGTAGGAGGCTTATTAGCTCAATCTGAAGAGGAAGATTCTTATTTAGATCTTAAATCATTAAAGGGTTTAGATAAGGACTTATATAGAGAGTATTGGAAGCGGGTTAAGATTAAAAAAGGTGAAGAATATTTTGGTTACCACTTAACTGAAGGGGATATAGTGATAATTAACTCTTTAGTTAAGGACAATCATTCTGATACGAAATTGTTTGTTGAAGATGGTTTTAATTCAATGTTATTAGCTCCAATCTTTGTTGAGGGTGAGCTTGCAGCTATTATCTTCTTCTTAGATCAGCAAGAGTCCTTCTTTAATAATTTTCATAAGGTTGCAATTAGAACAGTAGTGGAACAGTCACCTTTGGCCATTGAAAAAGCAGAGTTTTTTGAGAAGATGGAGAGAAATATGGCTGGTTTATCTACATTACAACGAACAAGCAATACCATTAACTCTACTTTAAATTTAGATAAGGTAATTGATCTAACTGTTGATGTTGTTTTGGGAACTATGGGGGTATCAATGGCAGGACTGTTCTTATTGGATAAGCATGATGAAAAGCTAAAATTGGTTTCATCTATAGGAGTTCCAACCAATAAAGAGACTAAAAAGTTAATCAAATTAGCAGAAAAGACGGCTAGTAGTCTAATTGAAAGTAATAGTGTCTTAATTACTGATAAAGTAAGTGAAGATATAAAGAATCAATTTGAAACTTTAAATTTAATATCTGCTGTCTGCATTCCATTAAAGGTAAGGGATAATATGCTTGGGGCGATTACTGCAGCACAGTTAGACTTTCCAAGAAACTTTAAAGAGGCAGATAAGAGTTTTTTAACTACCTTAGCAAATCAGATTGCTATTGCTATTGAGAATGCTACTATGTACAAACAGATGGAGGATTTGGCTACTAGAGATGGTTTGACTAAGTTATATAATCACAGTTATTTTCAGGATGCTTTAAGAGAAGAGATAGCCGAAGCTAAAGGCTCTAACTCTGATTTATCTTTGATGATGATGGATATTGATAACTTTAAAGAGTTTAATGATACTTATGGTCATCAAGTTGGTGATAGAGTATTAAAATGTTTAGCACGATTGTTGGAAGAAGAAGCAAGAGAGTTAGATATAGTTGCTAGATATGGTGGAGAGGAGTTTGCAATTATTCTACCTAAAACCGGTGGTGCTAGTGTATTGGCTATTGGAGAAAGATTAAATGATCTGGTTAGAAATATGATAGTCGAATATGATAATCTAAGGTTAAAGGTGACTATCAGTATTGGAGCTGCTTGCTATCAAGCAGGATTATCGCAAAAAGAGCTGATTAGTGCTGCTGATACTGCCTTATATCAAGCTAAAAGAAGGGGGAAGGATCAAACCTGCTTAGCTGAATATGAATAGATAAATTTTTAAGATAAAAAGAGAGATTAGAGGTGATAATATTGAAGATCGGTGTAATTAGTGACATTCATGGTAGCTTAACTGCTTTTAAAAAAGCAATCAAATATTTAGATGAGGTTGATATGATTTTAGTGGCAGGTGATATCTTATATCATGGTGCTAGAAACCCTTTACCAGAAGGATATGATACTAAGTCTTTAGTTGAGGAGATTAATCAATTTGAAGGAAATCTATTAGCTGTTAAGGGAAATGTAGATGCCTTGGTAGATGATTGGGTCTTACCTTATCCCTTGGCTGAATATGCAGTAGTTGATGATAATGGGCGTAGAATTGTTATTTATCATGGTTATCAGCATGAAAAGGAAGAGGATAGGGTTGCTTTTGCCAAAAGGTTTGGTGCTGACATCTTAATCTTTGGTCATACTCATCAACCAGTAGCTAAAGAAGTAGATGGAGTGATATTATTAAATCCTGGCAGTGTATCTTTACCTAAACAAGAGCCTCAAATTCCTACCTTTGCAGTGATTGATGATAAGATTGATATAATCTCTTTGGAGGATGGAAAGAGGTTGATCGATTATATTGATTTAGAAAAAAGATAAAAGGCCAACATCAGTTGGTCTTTTATCTTTTTATTCTATTAGATTTTCGGCAAAGGCTATAGCATTGCTCAAATCTTCATCATTAGGTCTTTCTTTTTGGATGCCACCAATTAATTTTAATAGTCCATAGGTATCAAAGCCTCGACAGGAGAAGATTCCAATTAACTGATACTTTTTTTCTAATAATCTCTTCTTTAGTTCTTTGTTGAAGTTGTGAATGATAGGTAGTTCTCTTAAGCCACTGGTAGAGAAGATGAAGGCTTTTTTTCCTTTGACCTCTGGCAAGTCTTCTGCTAAGCTTAATAATTTATGGTGGTGTTTGCCAAAATATATTCCTGAACCAAAGCCGATTAAGTCATATCTACCGATGATTTGAGGTGTGGCATCCCTAGTAGATAATATATCGGCATTAATAACGTCTGCCATTGTTCTAGCAATTTTTTCCGTATTGCCATGGTGAATTGATTTATAGACTATTAAGATTTTCATTACTTTAGTCCCCCTGATACTTATATTATTAACCCCTTTAAAATTGCATCAATAACTATATTATATAAATTTTTGCTTTTAACAGCAAGGTATATTATTGATTTAATTTTTTATTTCAATTATTTGCTACTTTCAATTAAGATATTAATTTAGTGGCATAAGTCAAACTCTAAATAAATATTATATGAGTAGATAGTTTTTAATGGAAAATTATATAATTTAAGTTATTTTCAAGATGATAAGTTAGTCTATAAGTGTTAGTGATATAGAAACGGAGGAGAATATGATTAGAAAGAGAGGATTATTTTTAATATTAAGTTGTTCTTTTCTACTATTATTTTCGATTAATTCTAGGGTTAAAGCAAAACAGCAGAATCATAACCCAGTAATTAATGCTATTTATGCAAGTAAAGAGATCATTAGTAAAGGAGAATCTGTTGAGATTATCGTTGAAGCTGATGATTTGGATAATGATCAATTGGACTATCAGTGGCTAGCTGAAGAGGGGCAGATTATTGGAACAGGAGAGCGGATTACTTACTTTCCACCAAAGCTTAAGGGAAGTTATAAGGTAACTGTGATTGTTAGTGATAAGTATGGGGAGAATGTATTAGCCACCAAAAGAATAGATGTAATGAATTTAGAGGTCTCTTTAGAATTAGAAAGGGAATTAATTCATCCTGGAGAGAGGATTGGAGTAACTGCAGATACTGGTAACTATACTGGGGATTTGAGCTATAGCTGGACAACTGGTTATGGAAGTATTGAGGGGCAAGGAAAGAAGGTTACTTATATTGCTCCAGATAAGGAAGGGCTATATAATATTAGGGTTAGTATAAGAGATAGGCAAGGTGTTGAGCTAAGAACTAGCATTACTGTTGAAGTTAGAAATTATTTACCTAAAGTCGTTAAAAAACTTGTAGCTAAGCCTAGATCTATTACTATTGATGATAAGCATAGGGTGGGCAAGGCAACTCTTAATATTAGTGCGATTGATTTTAATGATGATAAGTTAGCTTATGTGTGGTCTGCAGATGAAGGCAAGATTATTGGGCAAGGCGCAAGGGTTACTTATCTATCTCCTACCTACAGTACAACTGATAGTGTTGAGGTTAAAATCTCTGATAGTTATGGGGGAGAGGTTAGTCAGAGAATCGATATTAATGTAATCAAGGTCTGGCAGAGAAGTTATGGTGGTATTGCTTATGATGCCTTTGAAGCAATAACTAATAGAGAGGATGGATACCTTGCAGTAGGCTATACAACTTCCTTTAATAAGGATTGGGTCTACCCCTCAGGTTATTTAGTGGGAATAGATGAAGATGGTAAGGAGCTCTTCTATAACTATGATTTTTTTGAGGGTAAAGAGGATTTATTCTTTAGTGTAGTAGCAAGTAATGATGGGAATTATTTATTGGGAGGATATAAGGGGAATAACAAAAATCTCAGTAATGATGGTTACCTTGTTAAAATTGCTAAGAAGGATGGAAAGAAACTGGCTGAATATAAATTAGATAATTCTAAAAGTAATCAACAGATCTATCAGTTATATTCAATTGATGATGGGGAGTATATAGCTGTTGGTTATAGTAGTAAGATAGGTAATGATGGGTATTTAGCAAAGTTGAATAATAATAATGATAAATTATTGGAATATACCTATAATCATGATCCGAGTGGTAGTAATGATTATTTTAATGATGTTATAGCTAGTAATGATGGTGGATATTTATTAGTTGGTCATACTAGTCCCTTTGATAATAGAGATGGCGATGGTCTACTAGTAAAGCTAGATAATAAAGTCAAGAAGGTTTTTGCATATACCTATGGGAAAGAAGGCTTAGATGAGAGATTTGAAAAGATAATGCGAACTGAAGATGGAGGGTATTTATTGGTGGGTGCTAGAGGCGTTACTACAGACTGGCTTTATGATGGCTATATAGTCAAGGTCGATAGTCAAGGAGAGCTAATATTTTCTAATACTTATGGCAGCAAAAAAGGTGATGATGGGTTTAGAGCAGTAGCAGCAACTGATGATGGGGGATATCTCTTAGCTGGTTATAGCAATTCTGCTAATAAGGGTGATTATGATGCTTATCTGGTCAAGATAGATAGCCAAGGTCATCAAGAATGGTCAAAGCTTTATGGTGGTATAGAGAATGATGAATTTATGGACATTACTTTTAGTAATGATGGGGGGTATCTTTTAGTTGGTTATACAAACTCTTTTGCTAAAGGTGAGAGGGATGCTTATATTGTGAAGATTGATAAAGAAGGTAGAACAGGACCAGATCCAGATGAGATAGTGATAAGATGATTATTTGGCTAGTAGCCATTAACCATACTTATAAAACTGGGCGATATATCGCCCAGTTTTTTTTGAGGTATATTTAATTTTGATTTAATGTCTCTAGATGTTCTAAATAGGTTGAAATAGGAACTGTATTAGCAATTCCTGAATTTTCCCCAATAATAAATATTTGAGAAGAATATAGTCCTGCTGAATAATAAGCATCAATATCTGTAGTTGCATTACCATAAGCTCTTTCAATATGGACCCCTTTATTGATAATTTTATTTAAATAATTTGTTTTATAAACATCATTTTCTTCAAAAGTATCTTCATTATATTTTGTATGAAGTATTCCAAAAGGAAATTCTTTTTCTATTAACCATTTTCGGCTTAAATCTGATCCCCAATAAGGTCTAGCGGTTAAATAAATAATATTATATCCTCTATCTACGTAATATTTAACAACATCTTGTGCACCTGGATAAGCTTTCGATTGATAAAGCTCATCACATAATTCTGATGTAAATTCTTTAACAAACTCTATATCATTTAAAGTAAGGGTTCCATCTATATCAAAAACAACAAAATCTTCCCTATCCCTAATTATTTGAATATAGGAATCTGCAAAAGTTCCATCTCCTTCAACATACATTCTAACAATACTAATTCCTAAAGGTAGCCTCTTATCTTCTGGAATATTAAAATAAATTCTTCCATCATAATCAGTCTTTCTTCTACCATATTTTATCCATTGTGGATTTTCACTAGAAAAAGACCAAACATAAATTGATATCCACTCGCCTTCTAAATCTTTTCTACTTTTGCCATAATGAAATTTACCTTCAACTCTTTGAGACTCATATTGGCTAAATATTTTATCATATCCATTATGGTGAGGTGTGTGATTAACTAGAGGATAATTCCACCAGTTATTAAAAGTTTCAGTTGGCTTAGGAGGAGGAAAATTTCCAGGTTTTAAATTATAATAGTGTGTCTGATTTCTACTAGAATATGATTTTGACAAGGCTTCTTTTGTGCTTGCTGTTGAAGTTGATTGAAAAGCAAATGAAACAGAGGTATTAGCTAATACTAAACAACTTAAAATAAATAAAAACAATAATTTTTTCTTCAATAAATACATATATAACACTCCTTTTTTTATAGTTGTATAATAATATTGTCCAATATTTGTTTTAAATTTAATTAAATTACAGGTTAATTTATTGTTAATTTTTTATGGAAAGTAGAATCAATTTTTATTACTACTATGAAGATAAATAGTTAGGGTAATTTGAAAATAATTAATAAAACTTAAAGCTAATTAAAAAATCTTGACATTTGCTAGGGGGTATGTTATTATTGCTTTAGCGAATTAAAGTAATGATATAGTAAAAAGATAAATAAATCAAGAGGAGTGTTTTTTTAAATGAATCCAGTACTTATATCAGTCATAGTAATGATTGGGTTGAGTTTAGCCAATCTAAATGTAATTTTAGCGTTATTAGTAGCAGCAATTGTTGGGGGTTTAACTGGTGGTTTGGGCTTAAAAGAGACTATGTCTACCTTAATTGGTGGCATGGGCGGAAATGCTGAAACTGCCTTAAGTTATATCTTACTTGGAGCTTTAGCAGTAGCAGTACAGCAGACAGGAATTGTAGCTTTAATCAGTAATAGTGAAGCTTTGAAGAGGATAATTGGTAATAAGAAGGGAGTATTTATCTTCTTATTAGCCATGTTTGCTAGTTTGTCTCAAAATTTGATTCCAGTACATATTGCCTTTATTCCTATCTTAATCCCACCATTATTGGGGTTATTTAATAAGTTAAAGGTTGACCGTAGAGCAATAGCTTCAGCTCTAACCTTTGGTTTACAGGCACCTTATATGGCTATTCCAGCAGGTTTTGGTCTAATATTTCATGGTATTATCCGTGATGAGATGGCAGCTAATGGAATGGATGTTAGTTTAGGTCAGATTGCTAGTGTGTTATGGATACCGACATTGGGGATGCTATTTGGTTTGATAGTAGCCATCTGCTTTACCTATCGTAGTAAACGTGATTATGAACTTGATGCAGTTCAACAGACCCAATTAGAGGTAGCAGCTACTACAGAGAATAATATATCTTTTAATAAAAGTCATGTTTTTGCTTTAGTAGCAATGTTTACAGCCTTAGCTATTCAATTAGCTTATGGTTCTCTACCTTTAGGAGCTTTAGTTGGATTGATTATTATGACAGTAACAGGCAGTATTAAATGGAATGACTTACATGATTTAATTGATGAAGGAATTAAGATGATGGGCTTTATTGCCTTTGTAATGTTAATTGCAGCAGGTTATGGAGATGTAATTAGAGCAACAGGTGGGGTAGATAGTATAGTCCAATCTGTTGTAGGTGGAATTGGAGGAAGCCAATTTATCGGTGGATTATTGATGTTGATCGTTGGTTTGGTAGTTACCATGGGGATTGGAACTTCTTTTGGTACTATCCCAATTATTGCAGCAATTTATGTACCATTAGCTCAAAGTTTAGGTTTTAGTCCTCTGGCAACAATTATCTTAGTTGGTACAGCAGGTGCTTTAGGTGATGCAGGTTCTCCAGCTTCTGATAGTACTTTAGGACCATCTGCTGGATTAGATGCCGATGGTCAGCATGACCACATCTGGGATACGTGTGTACCGACCTTCTTACATTTTAATATTCCTTTGATCTTATTTGCTTGGATTGCAGCACTAGTAATCTAATCGTCTTTCATTTAAAAGAAGTAGCAGAAATTTCTGCTACTTCTTTTTATATGTGTCCACTAAATTAAAATTACTAAGAAATAAATGCAAAGCTGCTATTATGGCACCAAATGAATCTGCAATAAGGTCTAGATTGGTATCTATTAATCCATTTTGATGCTTTGTACTTGAATTTATCAATATATCAAATAAAAATTCAATTATTTCAAAGATTGTTCCCAAAGCAATTCCCAGTGTAATTACAAAAATAACTCTATAACAATTTGATTTATAAGAATTAGGAAATATCTGTGATATTAATGAATAAGCAAATAAAGAAAAGGAGTAGGTGCCAAAGATATGTAATAAGATATCAAAAGAAGGTTTTGTCTTATAGAAATTAAAGTATCTTCCTAAAGTAGAATCAGTGAGCATAGTTATAATTAAAATAATTCTGATGTAATTATTTAATTCTAAATCATATTTAAGCTCTAAAAGAATATATATTATAAAGAGAGAAGTAGCAACGATTATACCTTCATATCTATCTCTACCAGCTTTAATTAGCAGAAAAATAGTTAAAATTTGTATAACAATAAAGAATAAGATGGGAGTTAAGGTCATCTTTTTATGTTGATTCAAATTAAAACCTCGCTTTAACTATCTGAATTTAGATATTAGTAATCTAAATAATAGAAGTAAAGAAATTATCTTTCTTTGTATTAATAATATTGCCTTAATTTCAATCCGTCATTCAAAAGTTTTAAGTAGGGCTATAGTTAATTTTGGATAAAAACTTTCAACTGGAGATTATACAATTAAGGAATTTTTAACTTAGAAGTTTGACATAATTGGTATAAGTTGTTATAATATAGATAAACACTACTGATAACTATTAGCAATAAAGCTACATATATTTATAAGGGGGAATTAAAATGGGTGAGGTAATTAAAGTTGGAACAGAGGTTGAAGATTATACCTTTAAGACTCAATATGATAAAGAGATTAAATTAAGTGACTTTAGGGGGAAGAAGGTGCTCTTATCCTTCCATCCTTTAGCATGGACTGGAATCTGTGCTAATCAGATGAGTGCTTTAGAGGAGAATTATGATAAGTTAAAAGAGCTCAATACAGTGCCTTTAGGGTTGAGCATAGATTCAATTTATACTAAAAAAGCTTGGGGGGATCATTTAGGGATAGAGAAGCTTTTGATGCCTGCTGACTTTTGGCCCCATGGAGACTTTGCTCAGAAGATGGGGATCTTTAGAGACGAGGATGGGTTCTCAGAGCGTGCTAATATTATCTTAGATGAAGAGGGTAAGGTTATCTTTACTAAGGTCTATGAGATCGGGAATCTGCCTGATTTGAATGAGGTTCTTGATTTTCTTAAAGATAATTAAATATTTCTGTAAAAAGAAGAACTGCTACCTAAGGTAGCAGTTCTTCTTTTTATTATATCCTGTACTTAGTTAAAATTTAATCAATGGAGGTTATTCTATACTATCAAGTGGTAGTTTAAAGTAGGTTGAGATTATAACTATAGCTATAAAGACAAATCCCCAGGCTACTAAAGGTCTTTTGTGGTGAATCCTTAGAATAGAAAAGGTAATTATATTAAAGACAAGAGAGTAGCCTAGATGCCATCCATTATGATAAGAGATCGCTTGGCAAGGAATAGATATCAGCTCGATTAATGTGTAAAATAAGACCCATGTCAACATATAGATTATTTCTTTCTTTCCCTTAGGGAGATGGCTTAGATAGAGCAAGGTAGTACAGGGAAAGATAGTAAAGCTAACGGCTATAGAGATTAATGTATTATTAGGTAGAAGCCTTTCGATAATCGGTAACGGTTCAAATTTCCATAAAGGATAATTATAATAGAGCAGGTTATAAAGCAGGCTACAGATGATAAAAAAGAGGATAGAAGGGTAATATAAGCTCCAGTTTCTCCAATCACTCCATTTATAGGCACTATAGATAAAGATGATAAACAGAAGAATTCTAAACATAGTAATCCCGCCTAATCTAAATTAATTGTAATACTGTTAGAGCAAACTCATTAATAAGATTTGCTAATTTCAAATTAATTATTGCATAATTTCAAAAAATAAATTAGAAAGAAGGAGTTTTGATAGCAAGGAAGAATTAAATAAAAGAGTCGTCTGACGTCTAATGATATTACATATTAATATTTATTAAAGATTAAGTTTAAAAATAGCTTGAATGAATTAAGCTATTGGTAGTAACTAAATAATTTTTTACTACTAAAAATCAATTGAGGGGGAATTAAATTATGCCAATTCATGTAGAGGCTAAGGAAGGTCAAGTAGCAGATATTGTATTATTACCAGGGAATCCAGAGCGTGCTAAGTATATGGCAGAAAAGTTCTTGGATGATCCACAACTATATACAGATTATCGTAAGATGTATGGATATACAGGAACTTTTAATGGGGTAGAGGTATCCATTCAAACTACAGGTATGGGGGTACCATCTATCTCTATTGTTTTAGAAGAGCTTAAGATGCTAGGGGCTAAGACCTTGATTCGTGTAGGTACCTGTGGAGCTTTATCCAATGATTTAGAGGAGGCTGATGTGATAATTGCCCAGTCTACAGCTACCATTGGAACTACTATCAATCAGATAAGTCCAGATATTACTTTAGCACCACCAGCAGATTTTGAATTGATTAAAAACTTATATGAGAGTGCTGTTGAATTAGAGATGCCAGCACATGTAGGTCAGATTGCTACTTCTGATTATTTCTATGGTAAATCTTCAGATTATGGAGAAGATTTGAAACGCTTAGCAGAATTAGGGGTATTAGCTGTAGAGATGGAAACGGCAGCTTTATATAATATTGCTGCTAAATATGGATTGAGAGCAGCTACTGTACTTACTGTATCAGACCATGTCTTTAAAAAGACTAGAGCAGATAAGTCTAAGATTAAAGAAGGTGTAGATAGAATGACCGAGATGGTCTTAGATACTGTAACTAAAATTTATGGATAATTTCATAGTAAAACTCCCCTGCTAAGCAGGGGAGTTTTAGTGTTTAGAGACTAAGTCAGTTGACTTGATAGATTACCCTCAATTCAGTTTTAAAAGATTCCTCTGTGGCTTCTTTTATCCTCTCAAGATTAATCTCTTCTTGGTAGGTAGAGATATTACTTGGTTGAAGCTCCTTTAATTGATAAATCCCAACTAGCTTAAAAGAAGAGAGTTTTAAAAGGACATTTAACTTAGCTGTGCTATTATTTAAGGCTTCTTGAAGTAGCTGATTTTGATATTTTAGAGGGTCTTTAAAGGTATAGTAAGCTCTATCAATTTTATAAGAGAAATCATCAGGCTGATTATAAGTTACTCTGCTATTAACTGGATTGAGATCTTGAATATTATCTACTAGCTTATTTAAGTTGTCTATTAGATTATTATCTAATTTAATCTTTAAGTAAGTAGTACCTCTGTAAATCTCTTTAGAGAAGTGATTAGCCTTATCTAAATAGCTAACTATCTCAATTTCACCTTGGATGATCTCTATATTATTAGAAAAGAGCTCTTGGAGTTTACTAGTTAACTTCTTTATTTCTTCTCTAAACTGATGATTTAGCCTTGATTTATTACTACCTTCACCATTTATCTCTAATCTGATTATAGCCTGGTCAGGTCTTAGAGTGATTTCAGCTGAGCCTATAGTGGAGATATTCTTAAAATCTGTTTCTGCTTCAAGAGATGGTGTTATGATTAGGTTTAATAGGATTATTAATGTCAAAATTATAATTTTTTTAATCTGTCTCACCTCACCTTCTGTAATTATACTTCTTGCTTAATTTTATTATAATATATTTAGCTGATAAAAGCCATTAGTTGCTTTAAATTAGGATTATAGACTTTGTTAGTAGAAAGCTGAGAGAATAGAATGATAATGGGACATTTTAGCTATTGGCTTCTAGCCGTTAGCTAAGAACTTATACAAGTGGCAAGTAGCCAGAAGCTAGCGGCTAAAATGTCTTAATATATCCATTAACCGATAATACATCATATATTTAAATTTAGTTATATACATTAAAGTTATTAAGTGAGGGATATTAATATTAAAAAGTGGAGGGAGAGAAGCTATGACGACTAAAGTAGTAGTAATTGGTGCTGTAGCAGCTGGGGCAAGTGCAGCAACTAAGGCTAGAAGAGAGGGTGAGTATGCTGAGATTATTGTCTTTGAAAAAGGACCCTACGCCTCTTTTGCTAACTGTGGATTGCCATATTATGTAGGTGGGACTATTAAAGAGAGGAAGAATCTATTTCAGGTAAGTAATGAATACTTCCATAAACGCTTTAATATAGATTTAAGGGTCAACCATGAAGTAATCAAGATTAATCGGGAAGAAAAATGTGTAGAGGTGATCGATCACCAGACTGGGGAGAGCTTTAAGGAAGCTTATGACAAATTGATTGTAGCTGTTGGTGGAGAGGCTGTTAAACCACCGATAAAAGGAATTGATAGTAGAAAGATATTTAGTCTGTTAACCGTTCCAGATGCCGATAAGATTATGGAAGAGTTGAAGAATAAACCAGAAGATGCTGTAGTAGTAGGTGGTGGATACATAGGGGTTGAGATTGCTGAGGAGTTACAGCGCAGAGGGCTAAAGGTTACTTTAGTTGAGATGATGGATCAGATTATAGCTCCTTTAGATAAGGAGATGACGATGCCATTAGTCCAACATCTAGAAGAGAAAGGGATAGAGGTTATCTTAAATAATGGAGTGACAGAGTTTCAAGAAGAAGGAGATCTAATAAAGGTTATTCTACAGAGTCGAGATGAGATTGATGCAGATTTTTTAATCTTAGCTGCTGGAGTAAGGCCGAGATTAGAATTGGTTAAAGATGCAGGGCTTAGGGTCAGTGAAGTAGGAGTTGTTGTCAATGAATTTATGCAAACAAGTGACCCAGATATCTATGCAGCAGGAGATATAGTTGAGAGTACTCATCTAGTTACTGGAGAGAAGGTTAGATTTGCTTTAGCTGGACCTGCTAATAAGCAAGGTAGAATTGCGGGAGCTCATGCTGTTGGGAATACTAAGAAGAAGTTCAAGGGGGTTTTAGGAACTAGTATTGTCAAGGTCTGTGATTTTACTGCTGCCAGCACTGGGTTGAATGAGAAGGAGTGCCAAAAACATAAGATTAGCTATTATCCAGTCTATCTTAATAAAGGAAACCATGCTGGATATTACCCTGGGTCTGAAATTTTAACAATCAAGCTACTTGTTGAAGAACAGACTGGCAAACTATTGGGAGCTCAGTGTATAGGTAGACAGGGTGTAGATAAGCAGATTGATGTCTTTGCCACTGCTTTACAGGCCAAGATGACTGTAGAGGATTTAGAGGACTTAGATTTAGCTTATGCCCCACCTTATTCTTCGGCAAAGGGACCAGTAGTTATGAGTGGGATGATTGCATCTAATCATTTACGCTATGAAACTGATTTAATCAGCCCCCATGATTTAAAGCTGGCCTTAGAAGCTGGAAAAGATATTCAGTTACTAGATGTTAGAACAGCTAGAGAGTATAAGCAAGGTTATATAGGTGAGGCTAAACATATTCCTCTTAATAGTCTAAGGGAGAGGATAGGAGAGCTAGATCCAGCTAAGTATACTGTTGTCTACTGTAGAAAGGGATATCGAGGCTATTTGGCTTATAAGATTCTAGTTGCCAATGGTTTTGATACTGTAGAGAACTTAACTGGTGGTATCTTAGCTTGGAACCTCTGCAGTGAAGAGAAGGAACTTTTAATTCAAAATCTATAATACTTAAGTTGTATTTATGGACTTGACAAATTCCTCCCAATAAGTTATATTATAACCATACCCCCTACCTGAGGGGGTTAATAAAAACCTTATATATCTCATTATCTAGATATATAAATATATAATTCATTTTAGCATAGGAAAATCAAAGTTATAATATTATTATCTTAAAGGGAGTGGGTAAGATGAGACAGAAAGGTTTTTTAGGGTTTGTAGGAAAGATAAGTTGGACTGTGATTGTAGCTTTTTTAATATTGGGTTGGCATTATCCGATTATAGGTAGTGTGGCTTTAATTTGTATGATAGCACCACCACTTTTGGCAGTATTAAAGGGTGGTCGAGTCTGGTGTGGAACTGCCTGTCCTCGAGGGAGCTTTAATGATAATATCTTAGCTAAAGTCAGCCGGAGTGTAAATATTCCAAGAGTTTTTAGAACTGTATTCTTTAGGGTAGCTTTTTTTATCTTTTTGGTTTATAATTTTATAGATGGAATAATTCAGGCTAAGGGGGACTTAATTAAGATTGGTTATGTATTTTATAAGATTATCTTTATCACCACTGCAATTACTATTTTATTAGGGATTATTTTTAATGAGAGGACTTGGTGTTCTTTCTGTCCAATGGGATCTCTATCAGCATTAATTACTAAAGTTAAGCGTAGATTAAGAACAAGACCGAAGAGAATAGTTGTAGATAGAGATAAATGTGTAGATTGTAAACTCTGTGAGAAGGAATGTCCAATGGGTTTAAAGCCGTATGACTTTACTGGTGATAATGATAAGGATTTAGATTGTATCCACTGCCAAGAGTGTGTTTATAAGTGTCCAGTAAATGCTTTAGATTATAAATAAATCACAATATATAAGAGTTAGACATATAAATTATTAAAGAGCTAATAATTTTTTTGACAGATAATATACTTTTTTGTTACAATAGCTAGTGATTAAGGTTATTTTATAATATCTTTAATCTTGGATATATTAATTAATAACTTGAAAGCAAGGAGTGATATAATTGCCTTTTGATATTTTATTTGGTAGTGAAGTAAAGAAGATATCTCCTAAAGAGGTAGAGGAGAGGTTAAGAAAAGGTGATATACAGATTTTAGATGTAAGATCAGAGGAAGAATATAAACAAGGACATATTCCTAACTCTATTAATATCCCTTTAAGTGAATTAGAGAATAGATTAAATGAGCTAGATAGGAGCAAAGAGATAATTACTGTATGTGCTTCAGGCGTAAGAAGTGATAAGGCTGCTAGAAGATTAATGGAGATGAGATTTGATATTGTTAAGAATATGTCTGGTGGTATGATGGCTTGGGAGGGTAAGGTTGTTAAATAATTCAATCTTAACTAGAAGGAAGGTGGAATTCCACCTTCCTTCTAGTTATTTTAGATTTAGAATATAGAGAGTGTTTTCATCAGCAATTAAATCATCTTCTAATCCATAGATGTACTTTAACTCCTTCATAGCTTCTTTGGTCTCTTTGCCAAAGCGTGCATCTGTATAACCTGCATTTAATCCATGTTTTCTTAAGGTTTCTTGTAAGAGTAACACATCTTTTCCTTTATCTCCATATTTAAGAGGAGATTCAATTTCAATAGGATCTCTTTGCCCAACCACTTTTACCCTAGTACCTATTTTGACCCAAGAGTATAAGATGTTCACATCATTGTTATACATTCTAATGCAACCATGGCTAGCATTGTAACCAATGGAGCTTGGTTTATCAGTACCATGAATCCCATAATTCCCCCAAGGTACATTCAACTTCATCCATTTATCCCCAAAGGCACTTCCATCCCACATATCTAGCTTTTGAATGATTCGCCATTCACCTACAGGTGATCTGCTAGACCATTTTCCTACAGCAACCTTAAAAGTATGATATTTGGAACCATCTGAATAAACCGTTAAAGTCTTATTTGTGGTATCAACTAGAATAGATACCTCTCCTGGGGGAGGCATTATCTCATCTTCTGTTGTAGAAGTTTGATTGTTGAAATATTTGTTTAAACTGATCCAGAAATCTTTATCGACTATACCATTACTATCCAAATTATTAGCATATTGAAACCTCTTAACTGCCAGATAAGTATCCCAATCATACAAAGAATTAAGTTCTCCTTGATAGAAGCCTAGGATTTTAAGCTCTAATTGTAATGCTCTAATATTATCATCTTGGATTGGCGGGTAATGTAGTGAGATTTTATGATAATCATAACAGCTACAGGTGTCATCATCTTCTGTGGCATAAGTATTTAAGGGGAAGGTTAATAATAAAAGAATTAGCGATAATATAATAAGAATTTTAACCTTCATTTTTTCATCTCCTAAAATGTATAAATTTTTAATTGTGAGACGAGCTAAGTATATAAGTCTAATATTATTATATACATCGAAGGCTTTTATTATAAAACTTAAATGATTAAAATTTAGTAGTTAGAAGTGATCTAAGATATAAACTGCTAGTGAATTGAAAAGAGTAGTTGATAAATCGTAGAAGTAGAGGATAGGTGCTCAAAGAAATTAACAAGATCCAATCTTTAAGCACCTAATTATTAATTTTGTGAATTACCTTCAATCCTATTCCAGTGGAATAGATAGATAGGTATTACTAAGAGTAATAGTAGAATTGATTTGGTTAAGCTTAAAACTATTCTTCTCTTTCTATTATACTCTTCTTGTGCTTTACGCTCTTCATTCTTCTCCTTAATCATCTCTTTTATCTCTTCTTTTGATAGCTCAGGAAAGTCCTTTTCGTATCGTAATTCTTTTTCTAGATAGACATCTGGTTCAATATATTGGTGTGGATAAATAATATCTACAATTGTATCACCTAAAGAGACTATGGCAAAGATGAATAAGACTACACAGATTAAGCAGACTCCATAGAAGTATCCATTTCTAAAATTTAGTTCAGGCATCTGTTAACCTCCTTTCTTAATATTATCTTATAAGTTAAGCTAGGTAGATACAATAGCAATTATTAGGGATAAGAAAAAATGATATAATAGATAGGTAATGCGATACTTTGTTTATAGGTAGACAGGTGGGTAGGAACTGCCTAACTACCTAAATTTCTAACTCCTAACCACCAAAGAAAAAGTGTCGCAATATACCTATTAACTGTTACTAGATAGTTGAATTCAACTCTCATAATTGAGATGTTAAGCTTTGATATTAATCTATTTCACCACCTCTTTAATCACCCGTTCAGCATTCTTATAGAATATCTTTTTAATTTCATCTTCACTAAACTTTGCTTTTTTAAGAGCAGAGTATAACATATCCATCTTAGCAATATTTTCAATCTCTAATTCACAATCGATCCCATCAAAATCAGAGCCTAAAGCAATGCTATCAATTCCACCAATCTGATGAATATGTTTGATGTGTTTGACGATATCAATAACTTTACTAATCTCTTTATCAGCTAAAAAATTTGAGGAGAAGTTGATTCCTATAATTCCGCCTTTATCAGCAAGAACTCTAATCATCTCATCATTTAGGTTTCTAGAATGGCCTTTTAGAGAACGGCAGTTAGAGTGGGAGGCTATAAAGGGTTTAGTAGATAATTTAGCTACATCATAAAAGCCTTGGTCTGATAGATGAGAGACATCAATTAGCATACCTAGCTTATTCATCTCATAAACTACCTCTTTACCAAAGGAACTAAGCCCTTTAGAGCGATACTCTTCTTTTATATTTGGGTAACCTATAGCATTGGGATAATTCCAGGTAAGGGTAATTAAACGGACTCCTAGTCTATAAAAATTTCTTAGATTGGCTAAAGAGCCTTGCAAAGCTTCACCCTCTTCAATAGTTAGAAAAGCAGAGATCTTATTATCTGCTTTATTTTTGACCAATTCCTCATAGTTATGAGCAATTTTGATTCTATCTTGATTCTTTTTAAGTTCCTGATAGAATCTATCAAGCATTGCTAGGGTATGTTCAAGGGGATTAGTCTCTATCTCCTCTAAATCTAAAAAGAGGGCAAAAAATTGGGCTAGAGAACTGCTCTTCTCCAGTTTTTTTATATCTACATGAAAGTTATTATCTGCCAAACTAGCTTTTTTATCCTCTGTAAAGATACGATAGATTGTATCACAATGTAAATCAATTAATTTCACTTAAATCCACTCCTTATTTGTTCTAATATATTCATTAAACTTAGAATTAAATATGACATTATAGAGAGATATTAAGACAGTAACTAGTGATGAGTAATAAATGACGAGAGGAGATTTTTACTCGTTACCCTTTACTTGTCACTGATTACTAAAGTGTCGCAATATCCCCATTTAGCTTAACTTTAGTCTTGGACTACTGTGATTATCCTTAAATTATAACATTAATTTATTCATTTGAGTATATAGTTATTATCTTTTAGTCAATAATAAAGTAGTGAAGTTGACAGATCTCACAAACAATAATACTGAAATTGACTATACATATTTTTAGAATTGAATTAAGGAGGGGTATGATGAGAGTTAGTCTACGAATTCACTATGATAATAGTTATAATTTAGAAGAGCCTATACTATCGGTTTGGAAGGATGGGACTGGGAGAATGAGAAAGGAGATTAGAGCAAGTGGAAGTGATGAATATGGAGTCTACTATGATGTTACTTTAAATAGATCTAGCTTTAACTTTAAATTTAAAGGCAAGAAGAATGGAGAGTTATTTTTAGAGGATGATCAGGCTAATCGTTTTTATAATGCAGGGTTAGGAGATGAGATCTGGTGTAAGGCAGGTTGGCATAATATTTATAGAGTCAGACCCTTTAGACCTATTGGAGATATCAGAGAAGTTTATGAAGGGATTAAGGATTTAATTCCACAAGAGAACTTCTATCTTCCTGATACCGATATCTCTGACTTGAGAACACCATCGATGTTAGGAGCCCATAAACTATTAGATGGATCAATTATATTTGGATTCTTTCACCCCAGAGCAGCTAAAGTCTATTTAGCTTCTAATATAAATGGGTTTACTGTTCCTGAGCACTGTCATGGTCAAAAATGTGAAGATCGAGAACGCTTTATTCCTATGGGCTTATACCGTGGTTACTATAATCAACCAAATATTTGGTGGGTTAGAATACTTGCTGAGGATATCAAGACGGGAATTGAGGATATAGAGTATAAGTTTTATGTACAAGGAGGTATTGGCGGAGATGAAAGGTGGGTACATGATCCTTATACTAGAGTTTATAGTGATAATTATAAATTTGATAACTGTATTATTGTTGACCCTACCCAATATAGATGGACAGATCAGTCATGGAAGACTCCTGATCTTAGTCAGTTAATCATCTATGAATTAAATGTATATGGATTTACCGATGGCGATTCAGATATTTCTTTAGATGATCAGAGCACTTTTCGTGGTATCATCAAAAGAATCGAGGATGGATACTTTGATGAACTAGGGGTAACAGCTTTAGCCTTGATGCCTACCTCAGAGGCTTGGAGCCATTTTGGCTTGGGCTATGATCCTTGTAGTTTTATGTCAGTAGAGAAGGACTTTGGGGAGCCTGATGACTTTAGAAGATTGGTAGATACAGCCCATAATCATGGATTGGCGGTGATTATCGATCAGGTCTTTAATCATACTTCTAATCAATTTAATCCTTTATGGCAGTTAATTGATGATCGTAGTGATGCAGGTGGCTTTTATTTTTCAGGAAATACACAATGGGGAAACAAGCTAGCCACTGGCAAGGATGAAGTTGATAATATGTTGATTGATGCTTGTAAATTATTCATCAAGGAGTATCATGTAGATGGTTTTAGATTTGATGCTACTCATACCAATTATTTAGATCATAAGCTTTTATATGAAATTCAGCATGAGATTAGAGATAAAGACTTTAAAGCTGATGCGATCTTGATAGCTGAAAATCTACCTAATCAATCTGATTTAAATTTTGATGGATATAATGGCTATGCCCAATGGAGTGACTTTTTCCATGATAAGATTAAGGCTTTATTAAGAGAAGGAGTCTTTAGGGATTGGTGTGATAACAGTCCTGAAGGTATGGGAGATATATTCTATTTCTGCAAAAATCACTTTTCAGCACATACCAACAATGTAATTAATTATAGTGAAAGCCATGATGAAGAGAGTGTTAAATATGAGATAGAAAGTAATAATATCTATGATTGTAATATCAAGGATAGAAAAGCCAGATTGGCAATGTTAAGCACTATAGTTGCGTTAGGGCAGCCGATGATTTATATGGGCCAAGAGTTTGGAGTCAACAGAAGTTCTAATAATATCGATATCAATTTAATTAGCCCTGATCCTAATTGTCCTGATTATGATTATAATCCTTTTTATTACTGGACACAGAAGCTGATTAATTTAAGAAAAAAATATAGTGCTCTAAAGATATCTGGCTACAATCCAGTGGTAGAAGGAAAGTTTGATTGGGTTTTGGGACACTGGTTATCTAAGCGGGAAGGTCAAAACAGAAGGGTGATTGGCTGGAGGACAAAGCATCAAGCAGAAGAGATGTTAGTCTTACTTAATTTTGAAGGTCATGACGTAGAGGTAGATTTGAATATTGGTTATTCTAGTAAATGGTTGAAGCTAGCTGATATAGAAGGAGTATATGATCAATTTACTGCAATCCATTCCAATAACTTGATAGAGATGAGAGATGGTACTTTTAGTTCCTTTGTACTGCCATACTATAGTGGTTTTATTTATAAAAGGGTATAGAATAGAAAAGGGCTAGTTTTAGTCCTTTTTTATTCTATAAAAATTCAATATTATCTAGTGCCTTACATATGTAACTAGAGTGGTACAATAAAATGATTTAGGAAAGTAAAGGTTATTTAAATAGAGGGATTTAATCTTTAATGTCAAAAATAAATAAAGAGGCTAACTGACTCAAATAGTATCAGTAAATAATTCATCATTGATAGGAGTGGAAAGATGTTTATAGGAAGTTTTCTAAAATTGGTGGAGATTCAGACCAAAGTTGCCAGCCTAATTCCCTTCTTAATAGGGACATTATATACGTTATATCGTTTTGATCACTTCAATTTAAAGAACTTTATCTTGATGTTAATCTCTTTAGTAGCAATTGATATGGCTACAACGGCTATTAATAACTTTATTGATTATAAACAGGCTAATAAGACCCATGGCTATAATTATGAAAGCCATAATGCTATTGTCAAGGATAAACTCAAAGAGAGTACAGTTAAGGCTATAATATTAAGTTTATTAGCAATCGCAGTTTTCTTTGGCATTATTCTAGTTTTTAATACAAATTTGCTAGTGCTATTTCTAGGGGGAATCTCCTTTGGAGTAGGGGTTCTTTATTCTTTTGGTCCTCTACCTATCTCTCGTACACCTTTAGGGGAGATATCCTCTGGATTCTTTATGGGCTTTGTAATAACCTTTATCTCAATTTATATCCATCTTTTCGATCAGAATCTTGTTTCCTTATTTTATGAGGGTGGGATTTTGAGTATTAAGCTAAATCTTATGGAGTTAATTTATATCTGGTTGATTTCTATACCTTTAGTATCTGGGATAGCTAATATCATGCTGGCTAATAATATCTGTGATATTGATGATGATTTAGAGAATAATCGCTATACTTTGCCAATCTATCTTGGTAAGAAGAGGTCATTACAGTTATTTAAAGTCCTCTATTATCTAGTTTATCTAGACCTAATTGTTCTTTTAGCTCTAAGGGTTATACCCATGACTTCATCACTTACGTTTTTAACTTTGCTTCCTGTAAAGAGGAATATTGAATTATTTGTAGAGAAGCAGAGTAAGAAGGATACTTTTATCCTAGCAGTGAAAAACTTTGTGTTGATAAATTTTCTTCAAATATTGACTTTGACTTTATCGATAGTTATTTAAAACATAAATAACCCACTACTAGTACTAGTAGTGGGTTATTTTAATGTCTATTGATATAAATCTTATTCTTTTTATCAAATTTGTTTGTCATTTACTATATTAAATCAATTAAATTTTATGCTTTGTGCCAGTATAAGAACTGATACAATATATCCATGAAAAAATACTTTGATATTTAAAGTTAACTAGGACAAGGGGTAAGTTTTAGAATTATGTAAGTAACATTGTTATCAAAAGATTGCTTATGTTTATTTTATCTGTTTATATTTCCTATAATTGTGATAATAATCAATAAAGGACAATGATAAATTATGTAGAAATCAACATATAATAGATGGTAAAAATCATAAAATAATGAGTTTAAATAATTTTAACAAATAAAGGAGGAAAAGCCAAGATGAACAAAATTAAAAGTAAGATAACATTATCGATTTTATTAACCTCATTAATTATTGCTTTATTGGTAGGGGGAGTAACTTTATTTAATAGTCGTGGAATATTAAAAGAGAAGGCTGAAGAGAAAGTAAGGGGTTTAACAAATATTTATGGGATGAAATTGGATGAACAAATAGCAAAAACAGAAGAATTAGTAAAGCAGTTAGAGAATATAGTGGTACAGAATATCAACTTAGAGGAAGTAGCCAATAATCCTGTTAAGATGGATGAGTTTGAAGATGAAATCAAAGATACATTTTTAGGAGCAGCAGAGGCTGCTGATGCAAAATCTGGTTGGATTATTTTTGATTCAAAAACAGTCCAAGGAGGTCATAGCCTCTCTTTTGTTCAAAAAGATGGGAGATTCATTAGAGCTGATGAGTATGATATCTATCAAACGGGACATAGCGAAGGAGATTGGTGGAAAAAAGCAGTTGAAAATGGTAAGAACAGTTCTGACCCCTACTTTTGGGAGCCATATGGTGGAACTATTGTCTCCTTTTCTAAAAGGGTAGAGAAGGATGGTAAGTTACTAGGAGTAATAGGTTCTGACTTTATGTTTGATGAGTTTAGAGAAAGTTATAAAAATAAGAAGATTTATGATTCAGGATACCTTATAATTGTAAATAAAAATTTTGATTTCTTACTCCACCCTGAGTTTGAAGGTAAGAATTTCAAAGAAGTTAGTAATGGGCAATTAAAAGAAGTAGGAGAGCAGATAGAAAATAGTGATAAAAAGATGGGTACAATATATTATAGTTATGAAGGTAATGAAAAAGTGATGACCTATTATAAGCTATTAAATGGATGGACATTGGTGGGTTCAATTCCAGTTAAAGAAATGTTTGCTTCATTACGGACAACCACTACATTAATTGTTTCTTTAACTATTATAGCTTTAATTTTTGCTACCATTTTTGCTTTTTGGATTTCCAATAAATTATCAAATCCACTAGTAGAAGTGACTGAAAAATTTAATAAGATGGCTAAAGGAGACTTTACTAATACTATTAGTGAAGAGATTACAACTAGAAAAGATGAGATTGGAGATTTAGCTCGAGGGTTTAATAAAACTACTAAGAGTATAAGAGTGGTTATAAGTAGTATTTTAGACTCTGTAGAGAATTTATCAGCCCATAGTGAAGAGTTATCTGCAGCTTCACAAGAAGGGCATGCAACTACCCAAGAGACAAATGAGCTAATTCGAGGTGTATCCGCTAGTATTGAAGAGATTATAGATAGTACTCAACAAGTAAGTAGTTTTGCTGAAGAATCCACTAACCAAAGCCAAACTGGTAGAGAGAATATTGGGGAGACTATATTCAGTATAAAAGAGATTAATGATGTAGTTAAGCAAACAGTTTCGCTCATTAATGATTTGGACAATAATTCTGAAGAGATTGGTCAGATTATTGCTCTGATTAATGATATAGCACAACAGACCAATTTATTAGCTTTAAATGCTGCTATTGAAGCTGCTAGGGCAGGAGAGCATGGGCAAGGTTTTGCAGTAGTGGCAGAAGAGATTAGAGAATTAGCTGAAGAGACTACTAAAGCAACTAAGAATATCTCTTCTCTAGTAAAGATCACTCAACAGAGGTCAGCAACTGGTCTAGAATCTATTAAACAGGTAGAGCTTAAAGCAGAACAGGGAGAAAAAATTGCTCAAAAGGCAGGAGAAATCTTTAATAAAATCAATAATACAACTGAAAAAACTTCAACTCAGATCCAACAGGTTGCTGCTTCAACTCAAGTGTTAGGAAAAAATAGTGAGCAGATAATACAATCTGCTGAGGATATAGCTACTATGTCTGATGAAATAACTAATTCATCTCTAGAGTTGACAAATATGGCTCAGAATTTGCAGAGTCTAGTTAGTAAATTTAAGGTTTAAAGATAAAAAACATCCTACCTAATTTTGAAAGGCAGGATGTTTTTTATCTTTATTTAGCTTTCTTCTCAAAAGTATTTTTCACAAATTCTGCCAACTCGATTGAAGCTTCAATCTCAGCTTTGCGAATCGATAGACTTTCAATATTACAGCCGATTGGAATTCCTTTTTCTAAGGCATAATCCAATAGCTCTTTAAAGTTTTTCTTAGAGGAATTAAGAGACTGCTCTAAAATATCCTCAGAGTTAAGCAGATCATTTTCTAGCCATTTAGCTATATTTATGCCTAGCCATTTCATAAACTCTAAGGTCTTCTTTGAACCACAAGGGGTAAAGGTGAAGATGATAGGAACCATTTCTAGATTATTCTCTTGACAATAATGATAATAGTCTGATAAGAAGTTCTTAGAGTAATCTAGGTTATAGACTGCTTGTGATACGAAGAATTTGCAACCACTTTCTACCTTAGAAAGTACCCGTAGGTGTTCATCCTCAGATATACAATGGCGTTCAGGTATCGTTACACCACCTAAAAGTAGCTTTGGATTTAATTTCTCTCTTAACTCATAAGCCTCTCTTAACTTTAAATTGACATCTTGCTTTTTTGAGGCAGCACCTACAAAGACAGAGAATCTATCTGTCTCAATATCTGATGTAAGCCATTTTGAAAATTGATCTTTGCTATATTTTCCTACACAACGATAGACGATTTTTGGTATTTTTAATTCATCTAGATAGTTGCTGCTATAGATAGCAGGGTCGACTGTTGGTAGAAAGGGAAAGGGTCTCTCCTCCTTGACTCTATCACTCTCATCTTGAATATCATAAAGAACTAATCCATCTATCTTAAGGTCTTTAATTCGACTTATCTGCTTTTGTGAAATCTCTGCTATTTTATCACTACTATTCTTCTCCTTAGGTGGTGTTAGACCATATAGTATTATTCCTGATTCTTTATTTAGTATCTTATCTTTTAAACTCATTATTCTCTTCTCCCTTCTCGATTTTAGTGTGAGTGTGAGAAAATAATCTTTTACTCACACTCACACTACTAACTATTACTAACTAATTTTTTTGCGGTTTTAACTGCTTCAACAGCATTATCAGAATAATATGCACCAATACTATCAGCATAATCCTCAGTCACTACAGCTCCACCGACCATGACTTTAATATTAGAATTGCTCTCTTTTAACTTAGCTGTAATCTCTTCCATTCTTGGCATGGTTGTAGTCATCAAAGCACTTAAACAGATGATGTCAGCTTTTTTAGCTAGGGCGGTGGAGATAATAGTTTCATTGGCGATATCCTTGCCCAAATCAATTACTTCAAAGCCATTATTTTGGAGCATTATCTTAACGATATTCTTACCGATATCATGGACATCACCTTTAACTGTGGCCATAATGATTCTACCTTGATTCTCCTTGCTTCCTTCTTTCTCCAAGATTGGTTTAAGGATAGCAAAGGAGTTCTGCATCGCTTCAGCACCAAGCATCAATTGTGGTAAGAAGTAGATCCCCTCATCATACTTATCACCAACCTCTTGAATTCCTGGAATTAAGGCTCGATTAATGATCTCTAAGGCAGAGTGATCATCTAATGCTTTTTTGATATTATCGCTAATATTGTCTTTATCACCAGTTAGTACCTGTTGTTGAATCTGAGTTAAAATATTCAACTCAACTTCTTTTTCTTCCTGTTTAGTATCTTTTTTTTCCTCAGCTTCTTTATTTTGACCGTAGGCTTTTAAATACCGCTGGCTAGATACGTCACGGTTGACTAGGATATCACTAGCCATCAGAGTAGCTTTCATCTCTTCAATAGTGGGGTCAAGAATAGGGGCATTTAATCCAGCTTGGATTGCCATTGCTAAAAAGGCTGTATTGACCTTCTTTCTATCAGGTAATCCAAAGGAGATATTACTGACTCCTAATACAGTAGCAACCCCTAACTCTTCTTTGATTAGGCGGATTGCTTTAATCGTTTCTTGCACGCCTTCTTGTTGGGCACTAGCAGTCAAGGTTAGAGCATCTATTAGGATATTCTCCCGTTTAATCCCTAGTTCTAAAGCTCTTTCTACAATCTTACGGGCAACCTGTAAACGCCCCTCAGCAGTCTTAGGGATACCATCTTCGTCAAGGGTTAAGCCTAAGACACAAGCACCATACTTCTTAGCTAGAGGTAAGACACTATTTAGACTCTCTTCTTCACCATTAACCGAATTGATGAGGGGTTTTCCGACTACAGTCTGCAAAGCTGCTTCCAAAACTTCAGCATCGGTAGTATCTATACAGATTGGCAGATTAACGAGGTTTTGAACTGTGGTAATAGCCTGTTTGATTGTAATTACCTGGTCAATTTTAGGAACTCCGACATTAACATCTAAGATATCAGCCCCTGCTTTGGCTTGAGCTGTTGCTTCTTGGGAGACTATATTCATCTTGCCTTCCTTCAGCTCAGCTGATAACTCTTTACGACCAGTTGGATTGATTCTCTCTCCAATGATACGGGTAGGTAGGTTATCAGCGATTACTACTGTCTTGCTTCTACTAGCCAGTTTAGTCTCAGCCTGATGATTTTTTGATTTTGGTTTTAACTTCTTAACCTGCTCGGCAACCAGTCTAATGTATTCAGGAGTGGAACCACAGCATCCACCGATAATATTTGCTCCTGCATCTACGAATTTCTTAAGGTAACTTGCCATCTCACTAGCTTTCATTGGGAAGATAGTATTGTTATTCTCATCTAAGATAGGAAGCCCAGCATTTGGTTCTACTGAGAGGTAAGTGGAGGTGTTCTTACCTAAAGTTTCAATAATTTTTAGCAATCCTTCAGGACCCATACTGCAGTTGGCTCCGATAACCTCAACGCCAAGACCTTCCAGAACAGTGACAGCAGTTACTGGATCAGTTCCAGTCATAGTCTTTAAGCTTTCTTCATAGGTTAAATGGCAGATAATAGGTAAGCTAGTATTTTCTTTAACAGCAATAACAGCTGCTCTAACTTCCTGTAAATCGGTCATGGTCTCAATGCTGATTACATCTACTCCAGCATCCTCCAGAATTTGTGCCTGTTCAGCAAAGATTTCATAAGCTTTTTGGAAGCTAAGGTCTCCTAAAGGTTCTAAAAGCTTTCCAGTAGGTCCCATTGAGGCAGCAATAATTGTATCTGAATTAGCAGCAGCTTTAGCCAATTCTACGGCTTTGCGGTTAATCACTTCAACCTCTTCACCTAAACCATATTCATCAAGCTTGATTCTACTGGCACCAAAGGTATTTGTTTGAATAATATCACTACCAGCTTCAACATAACTGCGATGAATTTCAGTTAGAATCTCTGGATGGGTCAAATTTAACTTCTCAGGGCATTCTCCTACCTCTAATCCTTTCTTATGTAACTCAGTTCCCATTGCACCATCTAATACTAAAACTTCATTCTTCAATCTCTTCAATAAACTACTCATCTACTAACTACTCCTTTCTAGATCAATTATAAACACAACTATCAAATTTACAAGATGCACAGTGAAAATTACATCTTGCTCGATAAGAGTTTGCAACTCTACCAAGACCGATTATTGCCGTAATCGATTTTTCTGGTAGCAAGATATTACTTTTAGTAGTGGTGATACCCAATTCATTACTATTTAATAACTCCAAAATTTTAGGCTGTATATCCAGCTTTAAATCACCATAACCGGGACTAAAGCGCATAGTCAAGTGAGGTAGGTCATAACTTATAGCTTCTTCTTTTATAATTGTATTAAGCTCATTAGCAACCTCTTCAGCAGCAACAGAAGCAATAGCGTCTAAGGTAGTTGCCTTGGTAAACTCTCCTTGATTAAATAATTCTTTGACCTTGTCTTCTAGAGAGCTGCCAATAGTTACAGCCAATAAAGCAGCCTTATCTTGCCCCTCTAGCAGCTCAATGATATCCTTACTTTCAAAATTTAAAGCATTCTCTCCTAAAATTACCAAGTTATCTTCTTTATCAAGTTGAAGCTTATCGAGGATTAGATAAGCTCCCTTACAATCTATTAATGAATAAGAATATTCTATCAAAGAGTCTATCATCTCTTCAATCTGCTTGCTTGAGATGCTATTCTCTTTATAGCCTAATCGTCCTTTTACTTCAGTTTTTGGTATCTTAATTGAAATATTTTCTATAATAACTTCTCCCTCCTTTATAATAATTTAACCAATAAAAAACCTCTTCATAAGAGAAGAGGTTTTTTAGTATATATAGCTCTTCTCTTATCTGCCAGAAGATATACTTCTGCAGGAATTGGCACCTTTCCCCCTTTAGGGGTGGTTGCCGGGCTTCATCGGGCCAGTCCCTCCACCTCTCTTGATAAGAGTTAGTATTTATTTTTAAAATAATATAGCTGATAGGTATTAGCTTTAAATGCATAAAGTGAACTTATTTTTGAATAAGTATACCATTAAAATTGAGTTTTGTCAAAATAAAAATTATCTTTGAGATAGTTCATGATTATTAGTAATAACTATTGAGTATTAGTTTGATTTTATAAATTATATTTAATTTATATCAAGCTAGCCCAAGTTTAAGTCTTAACAGAGAATCTATTTATACTTAATCTTAACTCAACTTAATTTTAATTATAATTATAATTAGAAGGTTTCTTCTTATACTATTTTTTATATCTATTACTCTGTCTTTTCTCTCTTTTTAACTCACTGACTTCATCGTGAACGCTATAGATTAAATGTTTTAAATCTTTGATTTTATTGGAGTATTTTCTGTTTATACTATCCATCCATAATGCTAAAGCCAAGATAGGTAGAACTATAATAAGAATAAGAATATAATTCATAATTATCGCTCCCTTCTTTAAAGTAATGAATAATGGCATAGCCCCACATATTTACAGTTTATTAATTTAGTAGAATAATTAGTACTCACTAAGAGTTAGAATCTTTTAAAATTATAATTAGCTTACAAGTGATTAAATTAGTTAGTTGAATCCAAAAAACTTTTCAATTTTTATGAATAATAGTGAGTATTTGATTTTTTAGATATAGATTTTAAGGAGATTTTAATTTTTAACTAATTAAATTTTAATATTGGTGATTTATACTTTTATTAGGAAAATATAGATGAATATCGGTGGTTTATTTAAGGGAATTTATGTTAAATTAAACATAATGCCAAGAAGAAATTGACATTATATCCCTAAGATGGTATAATTACAGGTGTTTATTCTAAGTTTATAGATAACAATTTTACATAATTAAGCTGTTAAAAGGGAAATTTTATTTAAATATAATCAGCAATAGTACAGATAATTACAATTCTAACTATCTTATTAAATAGCCCTTGAGATTTTTTGATTAATATAAAGATATCTTAAGTTTAATTTACATGGTATATTAGAGATTATTAACTAAAATTTGTTTTAATTATGAGTACAGATCTGTACTCATAATTGATTTGTTTGTGAGTTTGGACATCTAGGTAGCAGTAAATTATTATTTGATGGTCAATCTAGATTATGTTATGTAATTAGAACTTTAGAAGCTAATAAATACCTAAAATTATTATTTTATGTGGAGGTTATTTAATGGGTACTATTGAAAGTAAAGATAGGTTAATTGGGGATAAAGAGATAATAGAAGGAATGCTAGAATCAAGTCATGATGGTATTTTAGTTTTAAATCGAAAAAGAATTATCTATAAGAATGAACGTTTTGTAGAGATGTGTAATTTTCCTAAAGAGTTATGGGAAGAGCAAAATGTTTTGAATTTACTTAATCACATAAAGGATCAACTTATAAAGCCTGACGAGTCTATAGCTCAGCTGCAACGCATAAGTAAATCTTCTAATAAAGATATAGATTATCTTAATTTTAAAGATGGAAGAGTCTGGGAGATTGTCTTTTATCCATTGGTTATAGATGGAGAAGTAGAAGGGGAGGTTTGGAACTTTAGAGATATTAGCAATTTTGAGAGATTAAAAGCAGATTTGAAGATTAAAGAACAGGCTATAGAAAGCTCCTTAAATGGAGAAGTCTTCGTAAATATGGAAGGTAAGGTTGTATATGCTAATCAGCAGGCCTTAGATTGGTGGGGATATAATTCTGATGAAGTATTGGGTAAAGGTGGAGAGCAATTTTGGAGAGACACTGAGAACTTTAGAGAAGCAGTAAATAAATTAATTAAAGAAGGAAGTTGCTTTGGTGAAGGGATAGCTAAAAGGAAGGATGGATCTACCTTTGAAATCGAAGCCTTTAGTAATGTGATAAAAGATAAAGAAGGTAAACCAATAATTATTTCTTCTTCTATTATAGATATCTCCCAAAGAAAAGAAGTAGAGAGAGAGTTAAAAAAGAGCAAAGAGTTATATCAACATTTTATAAAATTATTACCAAATGGAGTCTTTTTACATAGAGATTGTAAATGTTTGTATGCTAATCAAGAGGCTTTGAAGTTAATATCCTGTAGTAGTTTAGATCAAGTTATTGGAAGAGAACTTGAGGAGTTTTTTGATATTCATACTAATTACCGCAGGAAGTTTGTAGAGAGGTTAAAGAGATTAGAGCAAGAAGATATCTCATTAGAACCTGTTGAATATAAAATTATTCTAAAAGATGGGACTGTAAGGGATATTGAGGCTTCCTCTTCATCACTTATATATGGTGGAGAAAGATATTTTACTACTATAGTACAGGATATAAGTGAACGTAAGGAGAATGAACGATTACAGAGAAAGGTTATAGAGAAGCAGATAAAGTTAGAAGAAGCTAAGGAATATGATCGGTTAAAGACTGAATTTTTCTCTAATATCTCTCATGATTTTAAAACCCCTTTGAATATAATCTTAGGAACAGTAGAATTATTGATGAAGACCCACTTAAATCAAAAGCAATGTATTTATTATGATAAATTTGTTGATTATACTAATATAATGAAGCAAAATTGTTATAGATTACTAAGGTTGCTCAATAACCTATTGGATATTACTAAATTTGATATTGGAGTTGTTAATCTGAATTTAACGAATAATAATATTGTTTATTTGGTTGAGGATATAGTTATGTCGGTAGTACCCTATGCAGAAGCTCAAGGTATAGAGTTATATTTTGATACCAATACAGAAGAGAGGATAATAGCTTGTGATCCCAACAAGATTGAAAGGGTTATTCTTAATCTGTTATCAAATTCATTTAAATCTACAGATGTTGGAGGTAAGATAACGGTAAAAGTTCTTGAGCAGGAAGATAGTATTCTAATATCAGTAAAAGATACAGGAATAGGTATACCAGAGAAGAAGTTAAAAAAGCTATTTGATAGATTTGAACAGGCAGATTCTTATTTGAGTAATAAGGCTGAAGGTAGTGGGGTAGGTTTAGCTTTGGTTAAAACTATTATTGAAGCTCATAATGGTAAGATATCAGTAGCTAGCCAATATGGAGAGTGGACGGAATTTGAAATAGAGCTTCCAATAAGAGATATCTCTAAAGAAGATGTCTACTATAATAGTACTTATATTAAAGATAGTATTATAGAAAGAGTTAATATTGAATTCTCTGATGTATATCAAAGTAATATTTGTTAAAGGGTTATATCTTTTAGTTTTAATATATTATAATTTGATTTTTGAAGTAATCCTCATTATAATTAGGTTTAGAATGAATCTTAGAACTAATAAATTACATAAAGGAGTGCTGAGTATGTTAGATCCTAGAATAAAAGAATTAGCCACTAATTTAATCAATTATTCTGTTGAATTAAAGAAAGGTGAGAAGATATTAATTGAAGTATTTGGAGCAGAAAATCCCCTTGCTCGCCAATTAGTAAAAGAAGCTTATGAAGTAGGAGCTCTTCCTTTTATAGAGGTTAATGATGAATTATTAAATAGAGAACTATTGATCAAAGCCAGTGCTGAACAATTAGAAGCCCAAGCTAGATACCATAAGATGAGAATGGAAGAGATGGATGCCTATATTGCTATTCGTTCTGCTGAAAATATTACTCAAAACTCTGATGTGCCCAGTGAGAATATGCAGCTTTATATGGAGAAGTTTATTAAACCAATCCATGGTGAGATTAGAGTTCCAAATACAAAATGGTGTGTGTTAAGATATCCCAACCATTCCATGGCTCAATCGGCAAGTATGAGTACTGAAGCCTTTGAGGACTTTTACTTTGATGTATGTACTCTAGATTATGCTAAGATGTCTGAAGCTATGGATAATTTAGTAGAGTTGATGGAGCAGACTGATAAGGTCAAAATAGTAGGAGAAGGAACAGATTTGACCTTCTCAATTAAGGATATTCCAGCAATTAAATGTGATGGTAAGTTGAATATTCCTGATGGTGAGGTCTTTAGTGCACCAGTAAAAGATTCAGTCAATGGGTTTTTAACCTATAACACACCTGCAGTCTATCAAGGCTTTACATATGAAAATATTAGACTAGAGTTTAAGGATGGTAAAATTATCAAGGCCACTGCCAATAATACTGAAAAGATCAATAAGGTCTTTGATACCGATGAGGGTGCTCGTTATATTGGTGAATTTGCTATTGGGGTCAATCCTTATATAGAGACTCCGATGAAGGATACTCTCTTTGATGAGAAGATTAAAGGTAGTTTCCACTTTACTCCAGGTAAATGTTATGATGAAGCCAGTAATGGCAATAAATCTTCTATTCATTGGGATTTAGTCTGTATTCAAAGGGCAGAGTATGGTGGAGGAGAGATTTATTTTGACGATAGATTGATTAGAAAGGATGGATTGTTTGTTATTCCAGAGTTGGAGTGCTTAAATCCTGATAATTTAAAGTAAGTTAAAGAAGTAGCCACTAGTGGCTACTTCTTATTGCTTTATAATATCGTTTTATAGGTATATTGTATTACTTCTCTAGAATCCTGGGTTAGAGATATTTATACCATAGTTTCTTGCTTTTCTTTGAAATTCTCATATGCTGTAACACTCTCCTCGATTACACGCTCACTCTCTGGTGATTTAATAAATTCTGCATGAATTTCAGCAAATTTCTCCCTAAACTCCTTATTCTCCTTTAAAAAGTGAGTGGCGACCTCAGTCATTAATAAGAGCATCTCCAAGGTCTTATCATACTCTGCTGTATCGCCATCTTTCATCTCCTCAAGGCGTTGACTGACCATCCCAATAGACATTTCCTTTAATTTATTACCAAATATCATCTAATCACTCCCTAGCTTTTCTTTATCTCTATTTTGTTAAAAGTAAGGAAAATCTATACTGCAATAATTTGGCTTAGCTATGAGTAGTTATAAATAAAAGGGTTTTATAGTTTAGAATAAAGATTAACTACCCCATGAACTATCACTTTAAGTATAATGATTGATTTATAAATTTTAAGTTATAGATTATAAACTGATACCTTTTTGGAGGGGATTGAATGATTCTTCTATGTAATCAGAGGTTTTTAAAATTACTTTTAATTATGATCTTTTTAGCTTCATTATTTGGGAGTGTAACTAGCTATATCAATCGGGCTAGGCCTGTAAGTAATCTAAATCAGATATCAGGGAAGGTAATTGTTATAGACCCAGGTCATGGTGGGGTTGATATTGGAGCATCATATGATAATATGGTAGAGAAGGAGATTAATTTAGATATAGCAAGAAGATTGAGAAGTTTACTCAGTACTAAAGGTGCAAAGGTAATTATGACCCGCTATCATGATACTGCCTTAGACCATAAGAATCAGGCTTATAAGAGTAGGCATATGAGGGATTTGAAAGCTAGAGTTGATATTATAAATAATAATAAAGCTGACTTATTTATCAGTATCCATGTTAATTCCTTTGCAGGTAAATTCAGAATCAGAGGACCAATTGTCTTTTATCAAAATAGCAAGAAGTCAAACCAGAGTTTAGCTAAGAAGATCCAGTATAGATTAAATCAAATTAGTTATCAAGGTGTAAAGCTTTTAGATAATTCAGTTAGAGTAGGCAATTATTATATTTTAAAGAATAGTAGAGTGGTAGGGGTATTGATAGAGGTAGGCTTTATTAATAAGAAGGTAGATAATTGGCTCTTAACTGAGAATAAGTTTAAGGATAAGCTAGTTTATGGGATTTATCAAGGAATTTTAGATTATTATTAGTGAACTATAGATTTGGGTATAGTGCTACACTCTAGTAATCAGTGACGAGTGATGGGTAACGGAGTAGAAAATTTTTCTCGTCACTTGTTACTCATCACTCTTTACTGTTTTAGTACCACTTTAATTTTAAATTCAAATAATCTAACTAAGATTAGAGACTAGAATAAATTAACACTATAGAGGTAAACTAAAAAAAGTAGATTATAAAAAGTAGACTATAAAATTAGGAGGGAACTAATGGATATTATCTATCATGATGTTGGTGGTACCCATTCAGTGGCAGTGGCATCAGCATTACATTTAAATAAATTACCTATGGATAGAACTCCAAATAAGAATGAAATACTTAATTTACCTACCTTTGATAAGCTTAAAACTAAGGATTTAGGTCATTTGATTTACCAAGGTAAAGATGAGTTTGGCAATCAAGTCTATACTTTAGGCTGTAAATATGCTGAAAAATTTGTTATCCCTGCAATTAAGGATACTTATGATCTATTAGGAGATCAAGAAGAGTTGATGTTAATTAAGACTAAATCGACTATTAACTTTACAATGAAGATAGGAGGCTATACCTCTCGTGCCTTAGGGTTAATGACTATTGGCAGACCAATTGTTACTCAAGGTGTTTTAAAGGCTTATCCTAAGATAGTTGAATTGGTCTCTGAAGTTAAGAGGGAATTGGAGGTTAAGAATTAAATTACAAATAAATAAGAGGTAGCAAATAGAATTGGGTCTATTTGCTACCTCTTATTTATTGATTAATTAATATTATCTTCATCCTCAACAATATCAACAGTCTTCTCTTGTTGTTGATTAAAGGAGAAGAACTGTACTCTACCAGTTGTAAGTAGTTTACTGAACTTTCCTTTCATCAAAAACTTTACCTTCTTTCTAGTAAAAGGAATGATACAAGAAAATCCAGCAAAATCTGTTAATAAGCCAGGTGTAACTAACATAGCACTACCGATTAAGACCAACAAGCCATCGATTAAGCTATCGGCAGGCATCTTTCCTTCAGAGAGAGATTGGTTAATCTTCTTAATAACTGAAGTTCCTTGCTTTTTAGCCAATATAGCTCCGATAATTCCAGTAGTAGCTATTAAAGAGATTGTATATAAAGTTCCAACATGATAGCTTAATCTGATTAATAGAGTCAACTCTATCAAAGGAATCACGGTAAAGATTAAAAGTAATTTAAACATAAGTTATCCCTCCTATATTTAATCCTTATTAATAATATATTCTTTAGTTGCTCCGAGAGTTTATAGTAATATAATCCAATTTGTTAATAGGAATAAATTAAGAATAGTGGAGGGAAATAAGGTGATTTGAAGAATAAATAGATTAAAGAAAGGATATTTGAAGGGGACTATAAAATTTTAGTAAAGTAACAGATTAATCTATTAGTAAAAGTAGATCAAGATAGATTATATCTTATATTATTGGAGGGATTATGTTAAATTTTAAGGACAGAGAGTGGTTACTATTAGGGCTTGGTACTGGTATTATAACTGTACTTATCTTCTTAACCCCAATATTAGATGATTTAGAATTATTAAGCTATGATTATAGGTTATATATAAAGAGTTTGATCGAAGCTGAGTCTCAGGATGATATAGTAATTGTTGAGATAGATAAAGAGTCTTTAGAAGAGGTAGGAAAGTGGCCTTGGCCTCGGACTTATCACGCTAACTTAATAAAAGAGCTCAATCAAGCTGGGGCAAAGATAATAGGGTTTGATATTCTATTTGATTTTCCTAAAGAAAGAGATGAAGATAGAGCGTTGGCAAAGCAGTTATTAAAATCTAATAAGGTAGTATTACCTTATATTCTAGAGAATAAAGAGATTAGGCAATTAAGCTTATGGGGATTAATTAGAAGTAGGAAGCTTGAGAGTGGTGAGATAAGATATCCTATTGAAATCTTTAAAAATAAGGCAAGAGGATTTGGTTATTTAAATTTGACCCAAGATTCTGATGGTAAGGTCAGAAGGATAGACTTGATAAAAGAGGATCTAACTCCGTTTGCTATTAAGCTAGCTGAAGAATATAATCAAGATAAGAGAGATTTTTTAGCTAAAGAGCTGTTAATCAATTTCCACCATAGTGATACTTACTTCCAAAGTATCTCCTTTATTAAAGTCTTAGAAGGGGATTATTCTGAAGATTTCTTTAAAGATAAATTGGTAGTGGTGGGGGCTACAGAAAGGCTACTACGTGATTATTTGATAAACCCCTTCTCTTTTGTGAAAGGTTATCTGCCTGGGGTAGTGATTCAGGCTGAGATTATCGATAATTATTTAAAGGATTCCTTTATAGCTACTATCGATGATTGGCTGGTAGTGGGTTGTTTGGTTCTGTTTAGTTTGGTAACTGCTATTATCTATGGTAGGCTAATACCTATACAAGGTGTAAATATTCTGGTGTTATCTTTTATTTTTATGTCACTACTAGGAGTTTTATTTTTGATTAATTTCAATCTCTTTATTCCAATTACCCCTTTTATTTTGATAAGTATTTTGAATTTAGTTATTAGTAATCTTAGGGCTTATTGGCAGTCTGAAGCTAGAAAAAATCATTTACAATATACCTTCTCACGATATCTATCTAAGGATGTAATTGAAAAGGTAATCAATCTGCCTGAGAAGGACTATTTAATGGGGGAGCGCAGGGAGATTTCAGTTTTATTTATCGACTTAAGTGGCTTTACTAGCTTTAGTGAGGGAAAGAGCTCTGTTGAAGTAGTAGAGATATTGAATAAATATCTATCACTTATTATTGATGAGGTTCTCAAGTTTGGAGGTACTTTAGATAAATTCCTTGGTGATGGAGCTATGGTCTTTTTTGGTGCTCCAACAGATCAGTTGGATCATGCGGTCTGTGCTATTGAATTGGCTTTGAGCTTGCAAAGCAAGGTTGAAAATAATCAACAATTGCCCCTCCCAATCTCAATTGGGATTAATACAGGAAGGGCTATTGTAGGTAATATTGGTTCTACCAAAAGAAGTGACTATACTGCTATTGGTGACACAGTCAATACAGCAGCTAGGATTGAAGGGTTGGCTAAAGGAGGAGAGATTTTAATTGGAGAAGGAACTTATCAACAGATTGAAGGTAAGTTTAAGGTAAAATTAAAGTCACAAGTTGTCTTGCGGGGAAAGATAAATAAAGAGAATATTTATGAGGTAATTAGGGAGGAGAGTTATTATGGAAAGGAGTTTTAGAGTTATTAGCTATGCTTTACTCTTTATTATCTTAGTAAGTACTTTGTTTTCATTAGAGGGTTCTGCTAATAATAATTTGAGATTAAGGAAGATTAAGGGAGAAGTCTATTATAAGAAGACTTTTTTAATCTTCTCTTCTGATTGGAGAAAGGTTGATAGTATAGCGGATGTAGAGGTTGGAGACCTAATTAAAACCTTAGAAGGTAGTAAAGCAGAGCTTATCTTTGGTGAAGATGCAAGGGTTTTAGTCAAAAGCAACTCCAAACTGAAGATAGTCAAGAATAGAGGAGGCAAGGTTGACTATAAGAAGGTTAAACTTAGCATAGGAGAGATTATAGTTAAGTTTATCAATGAGGGGATTAAGAAGAAGGAGTTTGAAGTAGATACCCCTTCGGCAGTAGCTGGAGTACGAGGAACACTATTTAGTGTTAAGGTTGGAAAAGATAAAGAGGTTGAGGTAGCTGTTAGAAAAGGAAGAGTAGAAGTTGGTAACTCTGCTGGAGAGGTAATGGTAGTTGCAGGAGAGTTGGCCCAGGTAAAGAGTAAGAGAGTTAAGGCAAAACTGAATAAACTTGGCTCAAAGGAGCAGAGTAAGTGGGATGAAGAGAAAAAGTGGTTAGAAAAGATAAATAAATGGAGCAAAGAGGTTAAAGCTAAAGAGCAAAAAGAGATTAAAGAAAAGGCTCAGGATAAAGTAACAGATAAGAGTAATTATGAAAATAAATCTAAAAATCAAGGTAATAATAAAGAAAAAGATAAAAATAAGGACAAAGGTAAAGATAAAAGCCGAGGTAGAAGCAGGGGTAAGAGTAAAAGTGGAGGCAGAAAAGATAGATAAGGGGGATAAAGGTGCCAAAGAATTTTTTGAGAAATTTTATTCTCTTTCAAGATATGAATGAGCAAGAGTTAGAGGAGTTAAGTAAGATAACTTATCAAAGGGTTTATGATAAGAATGAGATTATCTTCTTAGAAGGAGAGGTAGGTGATGCTGTTTATCTGATTTTAGATGGATTGATTAAAGTCTTTAGAACTGTTGAGAGTGGTAGAGAGAAGACTTTGGTCTTGTTGGGGCAGTGGGAATTTTTCGGTGAAATGGCTTTACTAGATAAGAGTCTTCGTTCAGCATCAATTCAGGCTATGAAAACATCACAGTTATTAGTGATAGATAGAGAGAAGTTCAATGGCTTGTTACTTAAATTTCCTCAGATTTCTCTAAAGATTATAGTAACTCTATCGAATAGATTAAGAGAAGCCAATAATCAGATTAAAGCACTTACCTTTAAGAGTGTTAAAGAACGCCTTCATCTGGTCTTATTGGATTTGGCTGATAAGTATGGAGAGATAGCTGAGGAAGGGACAGTAATAACTAAGAAGATTACCCATCAGGAGTTGGCTAATTTAGTAGGGACAACTAGAGAGACGATTACTAAGTTGTTAAATGAGTTGATAGAGAAAGGTATAATTATCGTTAAGCAGAGATATTTGATTTTAGTAGATAAATAGTAATTCTGGGATGATAAGGTCTGATTGAGTTGTAAAATAGTTGTATAGCAGTTCAATAAAAGCAGCAAAAGAGATGGCTTTAAAGCCATCTCTTTTGTATAACTTTACCATTTGTATAGTTCAATCCTACTTAATTGCTGAGAACTTAAGAGTTAAGTAACTTATCAGCACGATAATTAAGATATTCTTCTAAATTAGTATAACCGTCTTGATTTTGATCTGTAGAAGCATCTGATGAATCATTAAAATTAAGACCGTGGTTACTTTCCCAGCTATCTGGCATACCGTCTTGATCAGTATCAGTAGGTGCTGTTGTTGACTCTAACTCTGGCCAACCACCTACCTCCTCCTGAGAATCAATGATATTACCAGTTCCATCTTTAACATCATTGATAATACGTATATCAACATCATCTCTAGGAAAAGCTCCAGCAGATGCTAAGACATTATCATAAGCTTCATCAGCACGTTCAAGTGTAACAGCAACATTACCAATTATGAATTTACTAGTCTGTTTGTATTCTGAGATAATAGCTGATTCACTTTGACCAAATAGGTTTTTAAAACTGTATTTTACTAAACTATATGGGTCAGATGGCTCATCTTCATCTAAAGAGTTACCAGCAAAATAGCCCTCAGCTTTAGCAGCTTGTTCATAGAAGATATAGGACTTACTTGATGAGTCAGGCCCTGACTTAAAGTAGTTATTGATAAAATTATAATGACTTACTGAATCTTTATCAGCATTATAGGCACCATGTGAACCACCCCAGTTATAGATGACATTATTCTCAAAATCAGCATATAAACCAACTGAATCTTCTTGATAACTAAGATAATTGCCTGGTCTAGGGGTTCTATTATTATGATGTGCCCAAAGGTTATGATGGAAAGTATATTCTGCTCCTTGTTCTCCACGGACTAAAGAACCATAGCCATGTTCACCTTTATGATGATAGGAATTATTCAAACTTTGACTTATGATACTATACTGTATCGTTACATTATCACTTTCACTTACTGATAAAGTTTCGTCGATAGACCAACTTGCTGAAACATGATCTAAAATTACATTTTCAGATTGATTAACCCAAAGTGAGTCGACCTCAGGTTTACTGTTTGTAGCATCTCCTAATCTAAAGCGCATAAATCTAATGATAACATTATTTGCATTTATTACAGTACCATAGTTGGCAACACAGATACCATCACCTGGAGCAGTCTGACCTGCAATGGTTAGATCGCCATTTTTAATATTTAATTGTGATTTTAAATGGATAGTTCCTGAGACAGCAAAAACAATAGTTCTTGGATCATCACTTTGTTCGATTCCATATCTTAAACTACCTTCTCCACTATCATTTAAATTTGTTACAACATAGACATCGCCACCTCTACCACCAATTGTATTGGCTCCAGCACCTTCAGCAGTAGGAAAAGCTAATGCAGAAATACTATCAAGACTATCAGAGATTTCAAAAGTAATGCTCTTAGTTTCAACTACTATACCATCGCTATCTTTGACCTTAATAACTAAAGTATGTTCACCAATAGAGCTTATCTCAGTAGACTGCTCATAAGCAACACCATCTAAAGTAATTTGAATAAGATAATTATTATCAACGTTACCACTTAATGTAACCTTTGGGGTAACTGAATCAATATAAACAGCACCACCTTTAACCCCTGCAACATTAATTGTAACTGAACTACTATCATTAGTAACATCACTACTACCATCACAAGCTGACAACAAAATTACAGCTATCAACATAGTAAAAATCAATAAATAACTTTTCTGTTCTGTTAATTTCATATGTTTACCACCTTTTATTTAATGGTTATTTTAAATCCTCTAAATTGCTTAAATATTCCTACTAATAGATATAATAGATGTACCTGACTCTAAAGCCAGTTCTTTATCTTTAGATTATATAATTTTAAATTTGCTGCTAATTCTCATAGTTTAAAAATAATAGGAAATCTTATTCCAAGGTCACAAACCTATATAGGTAGGTTTGTAAATTTTAACTGAAATTTTCATCTTTCTTAAGTGGAAGAGAGGGGAACTAAAATTAAACTTATAATAATATTAAAGATATAAATTAAAAATCTTATAGATAACACCCCCACAGATAGAATGTGGGGGCAATAAGAAAAGATAAAGTACCTTTCTTTATAATATTATATTTAATCTCTTAATTTTCTAATGTAGAAAATATAACATCATCCATATATACTTGAGCATATTTATTAGAATAGAATATAAAGCTACTTGGATTCTCTAAAGCACTAATATCAATTGTTAGAACTTCTTCATTATTTTGATAGATAGAGAAAGTACCATTTTTCCATTGATATACATAATGGTTCCAAACACTAGTTTTGTTAGTTAATTCAACTGTAGTAGTCTCACCTTCTGGAACAGTTTCACCATTAACTGTAAGGTCACTATCAACTGCAGCGTCAACTTGTGAACCGTGAAGATATATTCTAAAGAATCTATTACCACTAGAATCACGCATATCAAATTTTAAACGATATGCACCAACCTTAGCGTAAAAGTCTATCTGTCCTGAAGCCATTGCAGAGTCAACTTTATATCCTAACTGACCATTATCAATACCATCAGGTATACTAGTTTCTAGATCAGCCTCAGTAGGTGCTGGGGCGATACTGATGACATTACCATCTCTATCGCTATCCTCAATAATAGCGTAAGTAGTAGCAGTAGTCCAATCACTAGTCACATCTCCATTGTCAAAGTTATCGGTAAAGACTTCTACAAATTGCGGAGCAGCAATATTAATAGTTGTTGAGGCTGTCAACTCATCATTTACGCTAGCAGTAAGTATAACATCACCTTCTGTATCACCAACTGTTACAGTAACAGTTTGACCTGTAGTGTCACTTAGAGTTGCTAAATCAGTCTCATTACCATCTTCATCAGTTAGAGACCAAGTTATATCAGAACCACTGATGCTTATATGTTCACCTTTTTGATCTAAACCTACAACAGTAAAGTTATCAGATGTATCACCAGGATTTAAGGTGACAGTATCTGACCCAGCATTGATTTGTATTGAAGTCAAAACTGGTGTATAATCACTACTTGAACTAGAATCATCATCATCACTGCAAGAAGTTAAGACAAAAGCCATCATAATAATTAAAGTAAAAATTGATAATTTTTTAAGCATTTATATCCCCCTTGTATTATTAAGTTTATATTCCAAATACGGAATAATATTAGTTATAAAGTCTCGACCCTCCTTTCGCTTATTATTGTACAATCATATTTTAAGGTAATTTAGTTTAATATTTAATTATTAACACCAAATCATAATAATTAAATATATTAGATTTTATATAAATTATTTTATCTTAATCTAAAAATAATCTGATTATCTTTAGAAGCTAGCATTTACCTGAGCTTCATAATCCCAGTCACCTAAGATAACGTGAGTTGCATATTCATCAGCCTGTGTATCAGTTAACTGCTTACGCTTACCTGGATTAGCAGGATCTGCAACAGCACCAGTACCAATATTGTTATATTCTACCATGAGATCACTTTCATAAAAATCAGGATAGCTTGAACTCATCTGTTTCCAACCATCTGCAGGTACTTCTGCATCAATGGCTGAATTTAAGATAGCTGTATTTGTTGAGACATCTGTATAACTGTCATAAGCATGCCAGTTTCTGCCCAAATAGGCTGCTGTGATACCATCATCAGCGGTGAAATTACAGTTATTAAAGACAAGGCCTTTCATTGAAGCTGCAGTTGCAGGAGCAGTATAATAACCTGTACTGTTATCACGATAGACCATATGGATCTCACTATCCTCAAAGACAGCAGTACCAGCCCCAAAGATAAAGTCAACAGTTCCTTCTACATAAACATTTTTGTAGTAGTGACGGGCTTTGGTTAATAGATCATCAGAACTCCAATCATAACCACAGTTATCCATTAAGGTATCTTGTCGTCCTATGACATTAATATCTTTAAAGGCTACTCGATCACCATTGACATATAATGCTATTGCTTGATGCTCATCATTGTCTTCTCTAGTATTATAACTATTTTCTATTGTCAAATTTTTAACTGTAACGTCAGAACCATTAATTATTAGGGTACCGGTTTTCTTCATATCTTGACCTTCTGTGCTTTGATTATAGTAGATAACAGTATTATCTGTACTCTGACCAATGATACGAATATATTGAGAACCTTCACCTATAGTATTTTGTTCATAATATTGGCCATCTTTTACATAAATAGTATACCAGTCATTAGCAGTTCCATTAGCATCACTAAGAGCATCTCCTAGTGTAGGATACTGATTGCCGTCTTGAGAAGTTAGACTAGAGTCTACGATAGCATCAGCATCAGGGACGAAATTAGATGCTGCTTCAACAGTTAGAGAGATGGACTTCTTAAAATCACCAGTCTGTGCTGTTAAAGTGACTGTACCTTCTGCAATAGCAGTTAGGTTAACAGAAAGTCCAGTAATTTTGTCTAGACTGCCAATGCTTTCATCGCTTATTGACCAGTCAGCTGAATCAATACTCATGGTATTACCCTTCTGGTCAACACCACTAACAGTAAATTGCTGAGTAATACCAACATAAAGTTCACTAGTGTTTGGACTTATTTTTAGATTAGTTAAAACTGCAGTATAGTCAGAATCATCTGAACATGCTGCTAATGTTAAGCAAAGAGTTGCGATAAGTAACAATAAAATTAATTTTTTAGATTTGATAACTTAAGCCTCCTTTTTAAATTAAAAAATTTTTAATAATGACCTCCTCCTGTAAAAGAATTTTTTAATACATCTTTCATTATATTTGATCAATTTAAAATTTTCTAAGCATATACTGTTAACTTTTAGAACATTCAACATATTCTGTTTTTTCTTTGACAGATAGCCATAAATTATTGTAAAATCACAGTAATAGAACAAATAAATTTATTGTAGAATACAGCTAAGAATTATCAAATTATATAGAAAGGAGGATTTTTTGAAAACTAAACTTGAATTTCTGAAAAAATCTTTTTTTGTAGAAAAATCTAGAGTTAAGATTAATTATTCCATGTCAAGTATCCATTACCATAAAAGTTATGAGATATATTATTTGCAGAAGGGTAGTGTTAAGTACTTTATCAAGGATAAGGTGTATAATGTAAAAAAAGGTGATCTTGTTTTAATAAATACCTATGATATACATAGAACAGTATATAGTGACTGTTCGGAAAATGATCGGATTGTTCTTTACTTTAATGATAATTTCATAAGAAATATTAAAAAATTAGAAAAAAATTATGATTTTTTATCAAAAATTCAGAGTAGTAATATACTCCGTCTCAATCCAAAACAACAGATTATTATTGAAAATATTCTGATTAAAATGCTAAAGGAGTATAATAGTAATGGTGAAGAGAAAGAATTATACTTAAAGATATTTCTCTCAGAACTATTAATGAGAATTAATAGATATAATAGAGAAAATAGATACATTGATAAAATCAATCCTATGCAGGAAAAGATTATGGAGGTAGTCACCTATATAAATAATAATTACAGTAAAAAACAAAGTATTTCATTTTTAGCTAAAAGGTTTTCCATCAGTGAATCATACCTAAGTCATCTATTTAAAGATGTAACAGGTTTTACAGTTATCAATTATATTAATACTGTTAGAATTAAGGAAGCTCAGAGGCTATTAATAAATACTAATAAAACAATTACAGAGATTGCTAATCAGGTTGGCTTTAATACAATTACTCATTTTGGACGTGTATTTAAGAAATCAATTAATACCTCACCTTCTAAATATAGAAAACTTAATCGTAAAAGAGGTTAGTAAAAGAGAGTTGACAATAGTTACTCTAATCAGTATAATTGAAAAGAAGAAGAAGTTATACATGTAGTACTAAAATTTTCTGAAGATAAATAAAATTGAATATAAAAGTTAGGTGCTTTTAGAGATATCTAAAGGAGAATAGGGAATCGGGTGAAAATCCTGAGCGGACCCGCCACTGTGACTAGAGATAATGGATTATAGTATACCACTGAATTTTTTTGATTTGGGAAGGTATAGTCTAATTAGAGCTAGGAGTCAGGAGACCTGCCTAATTTTTAAAGCTTACTTAAGCTTCGGGAGTAAAGAAAAGTAAGGAGATTGTTCTATAGGGATAGGTATATCTATATTTATATACATTTGTTTTTTAGCCCCCTTAATCTTCTTAAGAAGATTAAGGGGGCTTTTAGTTTAAATCAACTTTAAATTATAAAGGAGATAAAGATGAAAATATTAGAGAGAACTTTAAACGAGATTAAAGAGCTAGATCAGGCTAAGATTAGGGAGGCAAAGCAGAGGTTAGATACTTTGACTAAGCCTCAAGGGAGTTTAGGGAAATTAGAAAAGATAGCAGCTAAGTTAGCTGGAATAACTGGAGATGTATTTGCTCCAGTTGATTGTAAAGCTCATGTAGTAATGGCTGGAGACCATGGAGTAGTAGAAGAGGGTGTTAGTGCCTTTTCTCAAGAGGTAACGGTAGCCATGATTCATAATTTCTTAAATCAAGGTGCTGCTATTAATGTCTTGGCTCAGCAGGTGGGAGCAGAGGTTATAGTGGTAGATGTAGGTGTTGCTCAAGAAGTAGGAGTAGAAGGCTTAGTGGTTAAGAAGATCAAGGCTGGAACTGATAATTTTACTCAAAAAGCAGCTATGACAGAAGCAGAGGCGATAGCCAGTATAGAGGTAGGAATTGAGGTTGTAGAAGGGCTAGTTGATAGAGGGGTTAATTTAATTGGAACTGGTGAGATGGGCATTGGTAATACTACTTCTAGTAGTGCCATTATAGCGGCTTGCACTGGATTATCAGTAGATGATGTGGTTGGTTATGGGTCAGGGATTGATGATAAAGGTCTTGCTAGAAAGCAAGAGGTGATTAAGCAAGGATTAAAGTTAAACCAACCAGATAGCAATAATGGGATTGATATTTTAGCTAAAGTAGGTGGTTTAGAGATAGGAGCTATGGCAGGGATGATGTTAGCTGCTGCAGCTAAGAGAGTACCAGTTATAGTTGATGGAGTGATTTCTGGAGCCGCTGCTTTAATTGCCCAAAAGTTGGAGCCAAAGGTAGTAGGCTATTTAATCCCTTCTCATAAGTCAGTAGAGCCAGCCCATATTAAGACCTATGAGACTTTAGGCTTAGAGCCTATGTTGGACTTGGATATGAGATTAGGAGAAGGGACAGGAGCGGTCTTAGCTATGAATTTAGTAGAAGCAGCCAGTAGAATTATTAAAGAGATGGCTACCTTTGAGGAGATAGGGCTGTAGTTGTAGTGAAACTTAATGGGGAGATTGGGATATTTTGAGTGGTTAGGAGTTAGGGATTTAGGTAGTTTATAACTACCTAACACCTAATAAACGAAGTAAGGAGGATATTAATGTTTAAGTTAAAAGGAAAGAAAAGTTTTGTGTTATTATCAACACTATTTATGACGTTATTGCCAAAGCAGGCTGAAGCTATGCATATTGCTGAAGGTTTTCTACCTATCAAATGGGCAGGAATTTGGTGGGCAGTTGCGCTACCTTTTTTGGCTTTAGGAATTAGGCAGATTAAAGAGTTAGTTAAGGAGCAAGGAGCAGGTGTTAAGGTATTATTAGCAGTGACAGGTGCTTTTGTCTTTGTTTTGTCATCACTTAAGTTGCCTTCGTTAACAGGGAGCTGTTCCCATCCAACGGGAATTGGATTGGGTGCTATCTTATTTGGGCCTTGGCCCATGGTGGTCTTAGGTTCTATTGTACTTCTTTTTCAAGCAATATTATTGGCCCATGGTGGTCTAACTACCTTAGGAGCTAATCTATTTTCAATGGCTATAGTAGGAGCTTTTGTAGCTTATGGAGTATATAGGTTGCTTAAGAGTATGGGAGCACCTCAGTGGTTAAGCGTATCCTTAGCTGCAACCTTAGGAGATTTGATGACTTATGTAACAACGGCTACACAATTGGCCTGGGCTTTTCCAAGTGGAGAAGGTGGAATTCTACTTTCATTAACTAAATTCTTAAGTGTCTTTGCAGTAACTCAGCTTCCTTTGGCTATTACTGAGGGGCTATTAACAGTACTGGTCTTTAATCTAGTCCACCAATATAATGAAAATGAATTAAGAGAGCTTGCAGTTATATCAAAGGGGAGGGAATGAACATGAACTTAGCCCAAAAAAATTTAATGATAATATTCTTGATCTTAGTCATCACTATTATTCCATTATTAGTAGTGCCTAATGCTGAATTTGGTGGTGCTGATGGAGCAGCAGAAGGGATTATTGCAGCGATCAATCCAGATTATCAACCTTGGTTTAATAATATTTGGGAGCCTCCTAGTGGAGAGATTGAGAGCTTACTGTTTGCTTTACAAGCTGCCTTAGGTGCAGGGATATTAGGTTATTATATTGGCTCTAAAAAAACTGAAGCTAAGTATAAAGGTAGATTGGAAGAAGGATGTTAAATATTGATCAATATGCTTATTCTAATCAACTTAGTAAGATTCACCCCATGGAGAAGATATTATTTGCAATAGGAATTATGATAGTCTGTTTAGTAGCTAATTCAGTCTATATTTCCCTAGTTGTTATTTTGTTGATGGCTGGGGTAATAACTCTAGGTGCTAGAATATCTGTGAAGCTATTTATTAAATTATTGGCTATTCCAGTCTCTTTTTTATTGTTTAGTATCTTGGCAATTATTATTTCCATTACTACAGATGAAAGTACTCTATTATGGTATGTAGCTTTTGGAAAGGTCAAGGTAGGTATTCAAAGTAGAAACTTGTTAGTGGGGATCAACTTATTCTTAAGGTCGTTAGCCACAGTATCTTGCTTATATTTTTTAGCTTTGACTACTCCTGCAGTGGAGATTATCAATATATTTAAAAAACTGAAATTACCCCAAATCTTTATAGAATTGATGATGCTGATGTATAGGCTGTTATTTATACTACTAGAAACAGCTAATCAGATTAGACTCTCTCAATTGTCTCGTTTAGGTTATACATCTTTTAGAAATTCCCTGTTCTCTTTAAGTAAATTGATTGCCCGTTTATTTATTAAAGCTTATTACCGTGCTAGAGAACTAGTAATAGCTTTGGAAGCTAGGGGATATGATGGAGAGATTAGAGTATTAGTACGAGAGCATCAACTTTCTAAGAGGAATTTGATAGCTATTCTCTTAATTGAATTTCTTTTGATAATTGTTACGATATATTAATATAGTTAACGGTGCACAGTGGTTTACACGGAAGGTTCTACTAATGAACCTGTAGGGATTGTTGACAGTTAAAAACCTTATAATCTATTACTCTATAAAGTTTTTTAGGGTTAATATCCTTGAACTTAACTGTACACTGTACACTGTCAACTAGATACAGGAGGTGGTCTTACTGTCTGAAATAATACTTGAAGCTAAAAATCTTAATTTTATTTATCCTGATGGAACTAAGGCTTTAAATGATTTATCTATTAAGATACCTAAAGGTAAGAAGCTAGCACTATTAGGACCCAATGGAGCAGGAAAGTCTACTCTTTTTTTTCACTTTAACGGGATTTTGCAGCCTAAAGATGGTGAGCTTAGCTTTGCTGGAAAGAAAATTAGTTATAAGAGAAGGGAGTTGAAGAAGCTAAGAAAGAATGTGGGGATTGTCTTTCAAGATCCAGATAGACAATTATTTTCGGCAAGTGTCTTAGAAGAAATCTCCTTTGGACCCTTTAACTTGGGTTTGTCCGAAAGTGAGGTAAAAAATAGGGTAGATGAGGCCATGAGTACTCTTGGAATTAGTGATTTAAAGGACAGACCTACCCATTTATTGAGCTATGGCCAGAAGAAAAGAGTATCGATTGCTAGTATTTTGGCAATGAAGCCCAAGGTGATTATCTTTGACGAACCGACAGTCTGGTTGGACCCTAGGCAGGCAGAAGAGATGATTGTATTTTTTAATCAACTACAGCAGAAGGGGATAACAGTTATTATCTCAACACATAATGTTGATTTAGCTTATTCTTGGGCTGATTATATCTATGTTATGAAGGCTGGGAAGTTGATTGGTGAGGGAATAGTAGAAGAGGTATTTCAAGACGAATTACTTATGTCAGAAGCTAGTCTAGTTCAACCTTGGCTAGTAGAAGTATATCAAGGCCTAAAGCAGAAGGGTTTGGTCAAAGATGGAAGTTATATTCCTAGAAATAAGAAAGAATTTTTAGAATTAATAGATAGTTAGAGGAGGAGATTAAAAATGAAAACAGGTGTAATTATCTTAGGTCATGGAAGTAGAACAGTAGAGGCAAACCAGGTCTTTGATAGTATAGTAGAGATGGTTAAGGAAGAGATAGATTATGAGATAGTAGAGAAGGCATCAATGGAGTTGGCTAAACCAAGCTTGGCTCAAAGTATAGAGAAGGTCGTTAAAGCTGGGGTTAAGAAGGTAATAGTAGTTCCTTTATTCTTATTTCCTGGTATACATATTCAAGAGGATATTCCTAAACTAATTAAGCTAGAGCAGAAGAAGTATCCAGAGGTTGAGTTTATCTTTGGTAGAAATATTGGTGCTGACCAGAAGATAGCGGAGCTAATGGTAGAACGGGTAAAGGAAGTAGGATGAGCTTATGGATTTTAATAAAGACCCTAAAGGGATTGAAGTCAGAAGTATGGAGATTATCACTGAAGAGGTGGGAGACTTAGGTCAAAGTCCTCAAGAGGATAAAGTAATTAAACGAGTAATTCATGCTACAGCCGATTTGGAGTTTGCCAAGTTAGTAGTGATTTCTAAGGGAGCAATTGAAGCTGGTTTGGCAGCCCTTAAATCAGGTGCTAATATCGTGACAGATGTAAATATGCTCAAGTCAGGGATTACTAAAGGTAAGAGCAGGGAATTAAATATTAAGGTGGATTGTTTTATTAGCAATCAGGAGATTGCCACAGAAGCTAAGAAGCTGGGGATAACAAGGTCAATGATGTCTATGAGAAGAGCAGCTCAAGATAAAGATAATAAGGTTTTTGCCATTGGCAATGCCCCTACAGCTCTCTTTGAATTGATTAAATTGGTTAAGGAAGGAAAGGCAGAACCAGAGTTAATTATTGGAACTCCCGTTGGCTTTGTAGGAGCTAAGGAGTCTAAAGAGGAGCTAGAAAAGTTGGATATCCCTTACATTACTGTTAGAGGAAGAAAAGGTGGAAGTCCAGTAGCAGCATCGATTGTTAATGCGTTGCTTTATATGTGTTAATGGGGTTATATGGGTATAGTGCGACACTTTGGTCGCTGGCTAATAGTTACTAGCCCATAGCTTCTAGCTATTAAATTTATAATTTCTTAGCTAACCGCTAGAAGCTAGTAGCCAGAAGCTAAACTGTCCCAATATCCTTCTATTATCTAAATCTCAGTATAAGTTTAAATATATACTCTAAGCACAAAGTTATGAGTATGGGATGGTGTTATTATGGTATTTGATTCCTACGTAGTCAAAAATGGAAAAAAATTAAGAAGAGGATATACAACAGGGAGTACGGCTACAGCAGCAGCTAAGGCAGCTACTTATGTTCTCTTTACTGGTAAGAGAATAGCTAGAGTAAAGATAGATACACCAGCAGGAATTGAATTAGATTTAGAGGTAGATATCTTGGAGATAAAAGAGGGGTATGTAGTTGCTTCAGTCTTAAAAGATGGTGGCGATGACCCCGATGCTACTGATGGGATTGAGATAATTGCTAAGGTGGAAGAGATTGAGTCGGGAATTGAATTACTGGGAGGAAAGGGCGTTGGTCAAGTTACCAAACCTGGTTTAGCAGTAGAAGTGGGAGAGCCTGCTATCAATCCTGTACCTAGAAAGATGTTAAAAACTGAGATTAACAAAGTTTTACCTGCTGATAAAGGAGTAAGGGTTACTATTGAAGTGCCTGAAGGTGAAGAGATAGCTAAAAAGACCTTCAATCCCAAGTTAGGAATTATAGGTGGAATCTCTATTTTGGGAACGACAGGGATTGTAGAACCCATGTCTGAGAAGGCTTATTGCGATTCTTTAGCTATCAATATCAGTCAGGCTGTAGCCTTAGGAGAAGAAGAACTGGTTTTAGTCTTTGGCAACTATGGAAAGAGAATGGCAATAGATTTAGGTTTTAGAGAAGAGCAGATTATTAGAATGAGTAACTTTGTAGGCTTTATGCTCAAAGAGTGTGTAGCTAGAGGGGTTAAGAAGATTATTCTGCTGGGGCATATTGGCAAGCTAGTCAAGGTAGGGGCTGGAATCTTCAATACCCATAGCCATCTAGCTGATGCTAGATTAGAGACCATTGCTGCTTATACTGCTTCTATAGGAGGAAGAGAAGAGTTAATCAATCAAATCTTAACTGCCAATACTGCTGAAGAGACTATAGAGATAATCAAAGAAGCTGGATTTGAAGAGGTTTTTAATCTATTAGCAAAAAGAGTAAGTATTAGGGCAGAGGAGCATGTTGATGGAGAATTAGAGGTCAAGTCTCTTTTATTTTCGATGCAAGGAGAAATATTGGGGAGATATGGAGGTTGGTGATCTAGTGAACAAGATACATATCTTAGGGATAGGCCCTGGAAGTAGAGATTATCTATTACCAATTACAGAGAGGGTTGTCAGTGAGGCTAATGTTATTATTGGTGGAAGCAGGGCTTTGGAGTTATTTAAGAAGTATAAGCAGGAGAAGATACTAATTACTGTAGATTTAGCAAAAATTAAAGATTATATTAAAGAAAATTACCAAACTAAGAAGATAGCAGTCTTAGTTTCAGGAGATCCGGGACTATATAGCATCTTGAATTATCTCAAAAGATTCTTCTCTAAGAGTGAGCTGGAGGTCATCCCAGGAATTAGTGCGATGCAGTTAGCCTTTGCTAAGGCAAAATTGATTTGGCAGGATGCTTATATTACTAGTTTGCATGGGAACAGGGATAAGAAAGCTTTATTAGAGCTGGTTTCTACTAAGGATAAAGTAGCCTTCTTTACCGATAATAAATTTCCTCCTAACGAGATTGCTGAGTTTTTAGTGGAGAATGGAGTAAAGAATAAGATTGGAATTGTAGTAGAGAATTTATCTTACGAATCAGAAAGGATAGTAGAGGCTTCTTTAGAGGAGTTAAGTAAGCAAAAATTTGCTAAATTAACAGTGATGGTGATTTATAATGGATAACTGGAATTATAGAACTGTAGGGATTCCTGATAGTGAGTTTATTCGTGGTGAAATTCCTATGACCAAAGAAGAGGTCAGAACTATTAGCCTGTCTAAGCTCCGCTTAAAAGATGATAGTATTGTCTATGATATTGGTGCTGGAACAGGGTCATTGACAATAGAGAGTGCTTTATTAGCCTCCAAGGGAAGGGTCTACGCAATTGAACGAGAAACAGAGGGGGTTGACTTAATTAAGAGTAATGCTGCCAAGTTTCAAGTAAGTAATCTAGAAGTAATACAGGGTTCTGCTCCTAAAGCTTTGTTGGATTTACCTGAAGTTGATCGGGTCTTTATTGGAGGTAGTGGAGGAAAGTTGGAGGAGATTTTAGATGTGATAGATAAGAAGCTAAAAGCAAAAGGTAGAATAGTAATTAATGCAATCACCTTAAATACCTTGAATTCTTCTATTAAGAAGTTAGAGGAGTTAGCTTATGATTTTGAAATCTGTAATATTGCAGTAACTAGAACACGACAGGTAGGAGATTATCAGATGCTACAAGGCTTGAATCCAGTATATATTATTAGTGGTGAGAAAGGATGATTTGATGGCTGGAAGATTATATGGATTAGGGATTGGACCAGGAGACCCAGAGTTATTGACTTTAAAGGCAAAACGAATCTTAGAAGAGGTTGATTTAATCTGTACTCCTCAATCTAGCAAAGATAAGAGAAGTGTGGCTCTAAATATAGTAGAAGAGGTAGTAGATTGTCAAGGGAGGGTGAAGTATCTACTCTTTCCCATGACCAATGATAGAGCAAAATTAAGGCTAGCTTGGGATAGGGCAGCAGAAGAGATTATAGAGTTATTAGAATCTGGTCAGGATGTAGCCTTTATTACTTTAGGTGATCCTTTATTATATAGCACTTATATCTATATCTTAGAGAGGGTTAGAGAAAAAGAGTTTGAAGTTGAAACAGTACCTGGTATTACCTCAATAAATGCTTGTTCTGCTAGATTGAATCTGCCTTTAGCTGAAGGAAAAGAGAAGGTCATGATTATCCCTACTGCTTATGACTGTGATGACTTAGCAGAGATATTAACTAGCTATGAGAATGTAGTGTTGATGAAGGTCTCTAAAAATTATGAGGAGATAGTCAGGATGTTGGAGAAGTTAGATTTAGTAGAGAATGGGGTCTTTATCAGTCGCTGTGGGCAAGATGGAGAGTTCATTACTAGAGATTTGAGGTCATTGATTGGTGAAAAGATAGATTATTTATCGATGATTATAGTTAAGAGAAAATATAGTGTGAGTGTGAGTAAAAAATTATTTTTTTAATCTTCTGACCTTACTCACACGCACACTAATCACTCATACTTGAACAAAAGGAGGGAAGCTAATATGAAGGTTTATTTTATTGGAGCGGGAGCAGGAGACCCAGACTTATTGACTATTAAAGGTATGAAGGTTTTGGAAAAAGCAGAGGTAGTTATCTATGCTGGTTCTTTGGTCAATCCTGCCATCTTAGATTATGCTCCTCAAGCAGAGGTCTATAATAGTGCTACCATGAACTTAGAAGAAGTCTTAACTACTATAGAAAAAGCGGTTAAAGCTGAAAAGATAGTAGCTAGAGTCCATACAGGAGACCCTAGTCTTTATGGAGCTATACAGGAGCAGATAGATTATTTGAAAAAGCAAGGGATAGAGTATGAGATTATCCCAGGGGTTAGCTCCTTTTTAGCAGCAGCGGCAGCTATGGAGCGGGAGTTTACCTTACCTAGTGTTGCTCAATCATTGATTATTACTAGGTTAGAAGGTAGAACCCCTGTTCCTGCCAGAGAGAGCTTAGAGAAGTTAGCCCAGCACCAAACCTCGATGGCTATCTTCTTAAGTGTACATATGATCGGAGATGTGGTAGAAAGATTAAGTAAAGCATATCCAATTAGTACCCCCATTGCTGTGGTTCAAAAGGCTTCTTGGTCTGACCAAAGAATAGTCAAAGGGACTTTAGAGAATATAGCAGCTAAGGTTAAGGAAGCTGAGATTAAGAAGACTGCAATGATCTTAGTAGGCGAGTTTTTGGATAGTGATTATGATAAATCAAAGCTATATGATAAGAACTTTAGCCATGAATTTAGAAAGGCAGAAAATTAATGAAGTTAGCTATTATTGCTTTGACTGAATCGGGAAGGACTTTAGCTAAGAGCTTAGGAGAGAAATTAGAAGAAGCTGAAATTTATTTACCAGTTAAATTGGCTGAAGGTGAGGATATACATAGTTTTGATACAACTTTAAGGGAGTTAGTGGCTAAGCTGTTTGAAGAATATGATGCTTTAGTCTTTATTATGGCACTAGGAATTGTAGTTAGGGTAATAGCACCTTACTTAGCTGATAAGAGAAGGGATCCAGCTGTGGTAACCATTGATGAGACTGGGCAGAATGTAATCAGTACCCTGTCAGGGCACCTGGGGGGAGCTAATGGATTGACAGAGAAGATTGCAACTTTAATTGGAGCAAACCCTGTGATTAGCACAGCAACTGATTGTCATGGTAAGTTGGCAATTGATTTACTTGCTCAGAGATTGGATTGTGAGATTATTCCTTTTGAAAATCTAAAATTAGCCAATTCAGCAATAGTCAATGACAAGACTTTAAATATCTTTACAGATTATCACTTAGAGCTAGATGAAGATGAGAATATTAATTTATATCCTTTAAAGGAGCTAGGGCAGAGGGAAGGTTTCCCTGTAATTATTACAAATAAAGCTATTGATTTCTCAGCAGAATATCTACAATTAGTTCCCAAGAATATCATTTTAGGTATTGGCTGTAGAAAGGGTATTAGTGTAACAGAGATAGAAGATGCTATCTCATATGCTTTAGAGAAGTTGCAGCTAAGAAGAGAGAGTATCAAGGCTTTAGCTACTGTTGATTTAAAAAAGAAGGAAATAGGAATTGTAGAGGCTGCTAATAGCTTAGAGGTTCCTTTAAATATTATCAGTAGAGCAGAGATTAAAAGGGTAGACTTTGAATATACAAGTTCTGAATTTGTAAAAGAGAAGATAGGAGTTGGTGGTGTATGCGAACCAGTAGCAGTCTTAAGTGCAAAGAATTCTCAGTTACTCCTACCCAAGACGATCAAAGGAAGGGTAACAGTAGCGGTGGTAGAGGAAAGCTTTATGTAGTGGGAATCGGTCCAGGGGATATCGAGTATATGAGTCTGAAAGCCTATCGAGTCTTGCAACAAGTAGATGTAGTGGTTGGTTATCAGACTTATATTAAACTATTAGAAGAGATATTGACTGAAGAACAACAGGTAATAAGTAATGGTATGACCAAGGAGGTAGAGCGTTGCCGACAAGCAATTAATTTGGCTTTAGAAGGTGAAGAGGTGGCAATTGTCAGTAGTGGAGACCCTGGAGTCTATGGTATGGCTGGGTTGATTTTAGAGTTAGTAAAAGAAAATCCTAAGCTAGAAGTGGAGATAATCCCAGGAATTACAGCAGCTAATGCAGCAGCTTCATCACTAGGAGCACCTTTAATGCATGATTATGCTGTAATCAGCTTAAGTGATTTGATGACACCTTGGGAAGTGATAGAGAAGAGATTAGAGAAGGCAGCCGAGGGCGATTTTATAGTTGCTCTTTATAACCCTAAAAGTAAGAAGAGAATTAAGCAGGTTGAAATAGCTAGGAATATCTTCTTAGAGAATAGGAGTGCTGATACTCCTGTAGGTATCGTGCGTAAGGCTAAACGGGGGGATGAGGAGTTGATTGTTACTACTTTAGCAGAGATGTTAGAACATAAAATTGATATGCTAACTACGGTGATTATAGGAAATTCCCAGACCCTTAAGCAAGGTGATTTAATGGTAACACCTCGTGGTTATCAGCTATGATTTTGGTTTTGGCTGGAACTAAAGAGAGTCGAGAGATAATTGACCGGTTACAAGAGATAAATCAGCCTCTATTAGCTTCGGTGGTAACAGATTATGGCTATCAACTCTTAGTAGAATCAGGGGTTGAAGTAATTCAAGAAAAATTATGCTCAGAGAAGATGAAGGCATTAGCTAAAGAAAAGAAGATTAGTATGATTATTGATACAACTCATCCCTTTGCTCAAGAGGTCTCTTTGACTGCAATTAAGGTTACTCAGAGCTTAGGGATAGAGTATTTACGTTTTGAAAGGGAAAGTCTAGAATTTGCTAATAATGAATTGCTCATCAAGGTTGATAGTTATGAAGAGGCTGCTAAACAAGCTAAAGAGTTTAATAGAATCCTGTTAACTATTGGGAGTAGAAGGCTCCATTATTTTGTAGAGGAGTTAGAGAACTGGCAGGAGAGGTTAGTGGCAAGGGTACTACCTAATTGGAGGTTTATTAAGGAAGCTAATGAGTTAGGGTTTATCCCTAGAAATTTGATTGGGATGCAGGGACCCTTTACTAAGGAGTTAAATCAAAGGTTATTAGAGGATTATCAGATTGATGTGCTAGTAACAAAAGCAAGTGGAAGGGTAGGAGGATTGAATACTAAGTTGGAGGCTGCTTTAGACTTAGGAGTCAAGGTGATTTTGATAACTAGACCAGCTATCGAATATCCAAGGGTAGTGAGTGATTATCAGAGTTTAATGGAGACATTCAGATAGTGTGAGTGATTAGTGGGAGTGTGAGAAAAAGCTAATAAAAGACTCACCCCCACACTTACACTATTTCTTATTATAAGCCAATAAGATAACTTCTTTATCTGGGTGATCTTGATTGATCTTATCTTCAATCTTCTTAATCTCTGCCAACTCTGTTTGACTCAATTTAGAGAATTGATAATTTTCCATAGACATATTATCACCTCCTGTATTATCAGCATGGCTCTTTATTAGTGGATTTATACAGATTAGCTGATGATGCTTAATGGGTATAGTGCGACACTTTGGTCGCTGGCTAATAGCTACTAGCCAGAAGCTAAACTGTCCCAATATTCATTCTTCTACTAATATAAGAGGGTTATATCATCACAAAGGAGAGGTTCAATTGAGCAGATTAATTTTAGTTTTAGGTGGAGCCAGAAGTGGTAAGAGTAGCTTTGCTGAAGAGATTGTGACTAAGCTTGGAGGATTAGATGTTACTTATCTTGCTACTTCAGAAGTTAGAGACCAAGAGATGGCAGATAGAGTAGCACATCATCAAAATTCTAGACCGGCAGAATGGACTACTATTGAGGAGTCCAGGTATATAAGTGATGTTTTAGGTGATTTGAATGAGGGGGCAGTAGTCTTATTAGATTGTTTAACTTTATTGATTTCAAATCTATTATTAGATGATGAAGAATTTGGAGAAGGAGACTATGGTTTTAATAGAATGGATAAAGAAGAAGAGATTATTGTTGAAGTTAAGAGGATTATTGGAGAAGCCAAAGAGAGAAATTTAACTTTAGTAGTTGTTTCTAATGAAGTTGGTCAAGGCTTAGTTCCAACTTATAAATTAGGTAGGGTTTATCGGGATATTGTTGGTCAAGTCAATCAATTAGTGGCAAGTGAAGCTGATGAGGTCTATATTACTTATGCAGGAATACCAGTAGAGATTAAAGAATTAGGTATGAAAATAAAAAGACAATTTACAATGGATAATTGATAATATATAGTTAAAGTTCAAAATATAAAAACATTAGGATATTTAACAATTATAGATCAAGCTAATTGTTAATTGTACATTGTCAATTGAATTTGGAGGTAAAGCAATGGCTAAAACAATTATGTTACAGGGAACCTCATCAAATGTAGGTAAGAGTATTCTGGCTACCGCACTCTGTCGAATCTTTACTCAAGATGGTTATCAGGTTGCCCCCTTTAAATCTTGGAATATGGCCTTGAACTCCTATGTAACGGCTGATGGTGGTGAGATTGGTCGGGCTCAAGCAATTCAAGCAGATGCAGCAGATGTTGAGATCGGTGTAGATATGCAACCTTTTTTGATTAAACCTAAGGGTGATGGTCAAGCTCAAGTTATAGTGAAAGGAAGACCAATAGGTGATTTTGGAGTCGATAGAAAGGATCCAGAGTATATTGAATGGGCAATGGAGATTATAGATAGTTCTCTACGGAGATTATCTGCTCAATATGAACTGATAGTTTTAGAAGGTGCAGGAAGTCCAGCCGAGATTAATATCAAGGATAAGGATATTGCCAATATGAAGGTGGCCAAATTGAATCAGACTCCAGTATTATTGGTAGCAGATATTGATCGAGGTGGAGCTTTAGCAGCAGTGGTAGGGACTTTGAAGTTATTAGAGCCAGAAGAGAGAGATTTGGTTAAAGGGATTATCTTGAATAAGTTTCGGGGAGATTTTGAGTTATTGAAATCTGGAATTGATATCTTAGAAGAAAAGACAGGAAAGCCTGTATTAGGTGTAATACCCTATCTAAAGGATATCAGAATTCCAGCCGAGGATTCAGTTGCTTTAGCTGACTTTTGTAAGCAAGAAGGAGAGGTTAAGATTGGAATAATTAACCTCCCTCATATCTCTAACTTTACTGACTTTGATTCTTTGGCTTATGAAGTAGGGGTAGAAGTGGATTATCTGGGAGCAGATGCTGATTTGAATAATTATGATGCTATTATTATCCCAGGTACTAAGAATACCATCCTTGATTTAAACTACCTTCATACCAGTGGTTTGGCAAGGAAGATAATTGCTCAAGCCAATGCTGGCAAGACTGTGATAGGTATCTGTGGTGGCTATCAGATGTTAGGTAAGAAGTTGATGGATCCAGAGTTAGTAGAGGGTAGGATTAGACAGATAATAGGTTTAGGCTTGCTAGATGTAGAGACTACTTTCAGTAAAGAGAAGAGGACCTATCAGGTGAGTGGAAGAGTTTATAGTGATTTAGATCTTTTTAGAGTATTGAAAAATGAGCTAATAACAGGCTATGAGATTCATATGGGAGATACTAAACTTGCTAATAATGCCCAAGCTCTCTTTAAGATAGAGGCTCGTTCTAAGGTGCAGGTAGATCTTCTTGATGGTTGCTATAATCAAGATCTTAGAGTCTGGGGAACCTATCTCCATGGTATTTTCGATAATGATAACTTTAGAAGAGTATTTATCAATTCCTTACGGAGAGATAAAGGCTTAAAGGAGTTAGCGAAGGAGTGCTCTACTAGAAAGGCTTTAGTGGAGAGTTATGATAATTTGACTGAAGTTGTTAGAGGGAATTTGGATATGGATAAAATTTATCAGATTATAGAATAGGGTAAGATTGATTAATCATAAGTTTAAGCTTAAGTAGAATTTTTGTTTTTACTCAAACTCAATCTTAAACTTACAATATAGGATGGTGATAAATTGGCACAGACAATTATGTTTCAGGGAACAGGCTCTCATGTTGGTAAGAGTATTTTAAGTTCTGCTTTATGTAGAATCTTAGTAGAGGATGGCTATCGGGTGGCACCCTTTAAATCTCAGAATATGGCTTTGAACTCTTATGTTACTAGAGCTGGTGGTGAGATTGGACGAGCTCAAGCAGTACAGGCTGAAGCAGCAAAGATAGCAGCAACAGTAGATATGAATCCTATTTTACTAAAGCCAACAGAGGATATTAGCTCCCAAGTGATTATCCATGGTAGAGCAGTTAAGAATATGACTGCCCAGGAGTACTTTAATGACAATTTATTTGGTTTAGCGGCGATTAAAGCTTCCTTAAAGAGATTAAAAGAAGCTTATCAAATGATTGTAATAGAGGGTGCCGGAAGTCCTGCTGAGATAAATTTACGGGAGGTTGATTTAGTCAATATGAGAGTAGCCAAATTGGCAGCTGCTCCTGTTATCTTAGTAGCAGATATTGACCCTGGAGGAGTATTTGCTAGTATTATTGGAACCTTTGAATTATTGAATCAGGAAGAACGGAGTAGAATTAAAGGGATTATTATCAATAAGTTCCGAGGAGAAGTCCAGAGGCTAAAGAAGGGGATAGCCTATCTTGAAAAAGAGACAGGGGTACCGGTTTTGGGAGTAATCCCTTATTTTAAAGATTTCAAGCTTCCAGAAGAGGATGCAATTCCAAGTTATATTCAAGGCAGTGAGGATTATCAGTTAGATATTGGGATAATTAGCTTGCCCCATATCTCTAACTTTACAGACTTTGATAGCTTAGTCCAGGAGCCTGGTGTGAGAGTTCGTTATCTTAAGACTGAAGATAGTCTAGAAGAAGTTGATGCAATTATCTTGCCTGGGACGAAGAATACTATTGGAGACTTAGAGTACCTTTATGAAAGTGGAGTTGCAGAAGAGATTATTAAAAGAGCTAATAAAGGGACTACGTTAGTTGGAATCTGTGGTGGTTATCAGATCTTAGGTAAGAGTATCTATGATCCCTTTAAGGTAGAGTCTGAAAAAGAAAGTATTAAGGGTCTAGGATTATTAGATATGATAACTACCCTAGAGCAGCAGAAGACTACAAATCAAGTTAGAGCTAAACTGCTCTCTAAAGATATATTTATGGAGTTATATGAAGATATTTTGGAAGGTTATGAGATACATCTGGGTCAGAGTGAGTTGGGGGAAGGGAGTAAGCCTTTGATAGAGATAGTTAAACGGTCTGATCAAGGAGTCTCTATTATAGATGGGGCTTACAATCAAAAGGGCAATGTCTGGGGAACTTATCTTCATGGTATCTTTGATAATGACCACTTTAGAAGAAAGTTTATCAATAAGTTGAGAGTGGATAAAGGCTTAGCTCCTATCAAATCTGAGCTCTTTAATATCAAAGCCAAGAGAGAAGAGGCTTATGATAAACTGGCTATATTGGTTAGAGAGAATCTAGATATGGAAAAGTTATATCAGATCATAGGAGTGAAGTAACTATGAGAGAAGAGCTGATATTAATTGTAGCAGTTATCATAGATTTAATCATTGGAGACCCTAATTTTTATCCCCATCCAGTAATCATTATAGGAAAGATCATCAATTATCTAGAAAAAAACTTTAGAAAGTTAGTTACAACTAAAAGAGGAGAGAGAATAGCTGGTCTGATTTTAGCAATTTTAATAATCACTTTGACTTATATCACGTCAAAAGCTATAATCTATTATTCTTATCGAGTTAATTATTATTTAGGACTAATGGTCAATATCTGGTTATTATCAACGACTATTGCAATTAAAGGATTAGTGCAAGCTGGCTTTGCAGTCTATCAAGGACTATTAGCAGGAAATTTGGAGTTAGCACGAAAACAGTTGGGCTGGATTGTAGGTAGAGATACCAATAATTTAGCAGAAGGTGAGGTAGTCAGAGGGACTATTGAAACCCTTGCTGAGAATACCAGTGATGGGATAATTGCTCCTATCTTTTATGGGATGCTTGGTGGCCTTCCTTTAGCAATGACCTATAAGGCAGTCAACACCTTAGACTCGATGTTAGGGTATAAGAATCAAAGATATCGTTATTTCGGGTGGGCGGCAGCTAGGCTAGATGATTTAGCCAATTGGATTCCAGCTAGAATAACAGCTTGTTTATACATATTAATAGCTTTAATCAAGGGTAAGGATTGGAGAAATGCCATTAGAATTATCTTAAGAGATGCTAGAAAGCACCCTAGTCCTAATGCTGGATATCCTGAAGCAGCTATAGCAGGAAGCTTAAATATTCGCTTAGGTGGGGTTAATTATTATCAAGGTGAGGAGAGTTTTAGAGCTTATTTAGGTGATGCTAGGAAGGAATTTGATAAGGAGCAGATTCAAGATACTATCAGTTTGATGTATTGGAATGTAGGGTTATTTTTGGTGATTTATTATTTGATTCGATTATTTTATTAAGTTTAGTAATATATAAGGAGATAGCGACAGTTTCACTTTTAAAAAATCACAACTTCTCTAACCCCTCTTAATCTTAAGAGGGGGACTCAATTTCCTCTCTCTTTAGATAAAGAGAGAGGTTAGGAGAGAGTTTGAGTTTTTAATTGTAAAATAAGTAGTTGAAGAGGAGGTGTAATGATGTATCCTAGAATAGTCATAGCAGGAACTCAAAGTGGGGTAGGAAAGACTACAGTGGCGATAGGATTGATGGCTGCTTTGAGTAAAAAAGGTTATCAGGTACAGCCTTATAAGGTAGGTCCAGATTATATCGATCCAGGGTTTCATACCCTAATCACAGGAAATTCTTCTCGAAATTTAGATAGCTATTTCTTAGGAGAGGATGGTGTCAAGGAGTCTTTTGTGAACTCTGCTACGAAAGCAGATATTTCGATTATTGAAGGGGTAATGGGCTTATTTGATGGAAAGCAGGGGCAGCAGGATAAGGGGAGTACCGCCGATATAGCCAAAATTTTAGATGCTCCTGTTATTTTAATATTGGATGTGAAGAAGGTGGCAAGAAGTGCTGCAGCCTTAGCCTATGGTTATAAGAACTTTGATTCTAAGCTAAATATTGTAGGAGTTATCTTAAATAATGTTGGTAGTGATAGGCATTATAGGATGGTGAAGGAAGCAATTGAAGCTGAGGTTGGGTTAAGGGTATTGGGATATCTACCTCGCCAAAAGGAGCTATCTCTACCTGAAAGACATTTAGGGTTAGTACCTACTGCTGAGAGCAAGAAACTCAGAGAATTTATCGATAGACTAGTTAAATTAATGGAAGAGTATGTTAATTTAGAAGAAATTCTTTCTTTAGCTAAAGCTGTTTCTAATCTCAAGTTAAACTCTAGAGAACTATTTATTAAGAATTCTAAGTATCCAGTTACTCTAGGAATAGCTTATGACCAAGCTTTTAACTTTTATTATCAGGACAATTTTGATATTTTAGAAGGTTTAGGTGCAAAATTGAAATTTTTTAGTCCGATTAAAGACAAAGAAGTACCTGAAGTTGATGGGCTTTATATCGGTGGAGGATTTCCAGAGAGCTTCTTGTCGGAGTTATCGGAAAATAAAAGTATGAAAGAGAGTATCTATCAACAGGTTAAAGCTGGATTGCCGATTTATGCTGAATGTGGGGGCTTGATGTATTTAACAGAAGGGATTAATAATTTTGATGGTACTTTCTTTTCAATGGTGGGAGCAATTCCTGTTCAAGTGAAGATGGAGAATAGACTACAGGCGATGGGATATGTTAAGGCTGTAGCTACTAAGGATAATCTCTTGTTAAAAGCAGGTCAAGAGGTCAAAGGCCATGAGTTTCATTATTCTAAATTGATCAATCTAACAGAGGATGATAATTATGCCTATCAACTCTTTGGTGGTAAAGGAGCAGAGGGCAGATATGAAGGGATGGCTGTTAATAATTTATTGGCTAGTTATCTACATCTTCATTTTGGGTCTAATTTAGATATGGTCAAGAGATTTTTGGCAATTTGTAGGAATGATTGATATAGTTATAAGTCATTTTATACACAAGCAAAGTATATTATTTTCTTTTAAAAAATTTCAATATTATAACAATCTATGTTATAATATTGCAAGGAAAAATAATACAGGTTAGAGAAAATTTAAACTTTCTCTAATTGCTTAAGGGAGTGTATAAGATGATAAGAAGCAATTTCAGAATATTAGTGATCTTATGTGTTGTAGCAGTGTCGGTTTACTCTGTACCTATAATTGCTAAAGAAAATATTGAAACAACTACTAAAGGAAATGTAAAGAAGGTTGGCAAAGAAGAAAATATAAAAGCTACTGAGAAAATTACTGAAAAGGGTAGTAATAAAATTATTAAGAGAAGTAATGAAGGTAAGAATAGGACTAAAGATAAAAGCTTCTTTTTCTTACAAACCAGTTCTATGACCTACCACTGGAACCAAAATCCTGACCGGAATAATGATCAAGGGCTGCTAGGTTTAGAATATCATAGTTCATCTAAGAAGCGACTTTATGGTGTAGCTCATTTTCAAAATTCATATTTTCAACCAACCTGGTATCTTTATACTGGAAGATCATATGACTTTAAGGAGATATCAAATTTTAAACTATATGGCAAAGTAACCTATGGAATTATTAGTGGCTATGATGATGAGAATGGTAAGTATTCTGCTTATATGAATAGGCTAGGAACCTTTCCAGCAGTTCTACCAAGTTTTGGGATGGAGTATAGAGACTATGCCTTAGAAGTATCACTTTTTGGGATTGCTGGTTACATAGTGAATTTTGGTGTGAAGTTTTGATTAAGCTTGAAGATAATAAGTTTTAGACATACATACATGTTGATTTTGAAGTAAGGAAAATAGCTAAGATGAAGGAGTGCTAAGATGAATCTAGAAAACAAACTATCCCAAGGCCTAGTACAAATCTATACTGGTGATGGTAAAGGAAAGACGACAGCTGCTTTAGGCTTAGCGTTGAGAGCAGCAGGTCATGGCTTGAAAGTAGAGGTGATTCAATATCTAAAGGGGAGTACTTATACTGGAGAGCTATACTCTACAGAAAGACTAGCAAATCTTAATATCAAGCAGTTTGGCAAAGGCTGCTCCTATGCTGCTTTGATTAAGCAGGGGTTAATGGGCTGTACTGGCTGTGGAGAGTGTTTTATTAAGAACAGTAAGAACAAAGAAGCCCATCAGAAATTTGTTACTTGGGCTTATGAGTATACTAAAGAGATTCTAGAAGAGGGTAAACAGGATCTTGTGATTTTAGATGAGATTAATAATGCTTTGCGTTATGACTTGTTATCAACAGAGGATGTATTAAAGTTAATTGAATTAAAATCGGAGCAGACGGAATTAATCTTAACTGGTAGAAGGATGCCTCAAGATATTTTGGAAAAGGCTGATCTGGTTACAGAGATGAAGGCTATCAAGCATCCTTATCAACAAGGGATTAAGAGTCGCAGGGGAATTGAATATTGATGAATAGTTTCTTGATAGCGGTACAATTTATTAGCAGAATTCCTGTTAAAAAGGAGTTAGATTATAATGATAAGGCTCTTGCCAAATCGATGATTTATTATCCTTTGATTGGGATTCTATTTGGTGGGATATTAGTTTTAATTGATTATCTAGCTAGTATCTATTTTGGACAACTAGTGACTAGTAGTCTGTTGCTGATGGCTATGGTCTTATTAACTGGCGGAATTCATCTTGATGGTTTAATGGATAGCTGTGATGGACTCTTAAGTGGTCGAAAGAAGGATAGGATTTTAGAGATTATGAGGGATAGTAGGGTCGGCGCTTTTGGAGTAATTGGTCTTGTTACTCTGTTTTTATTGAAATTCAGCCTCTTAGTAGAGCTTCCAAGTAATCATAAGATAGCAATTTTATTATTCTTTCCTACCATAAGTCGGTGGGCGATAGTTTATGCTGCCTTCAATTATCCTTATGCTCGCAAATCAGGATTGGGTAAGGTTTATGCTGAGAATTTAAAGTTTAGAGACTTGTTAATAGTCAATATCTGGACTCTATTATTAGGAGTAGTTTTATTTCAATTTAGAGGATTAATCATATTTTTACTAGTTCGTTTAATGACAATTATCATTGCTAAGTCAATTACCAAGAAGATTGATGGACTAACTGGCGATAACTATGGAGCGATCAATGAGATTGTCGAAGTTTTTGCCATATTGATAATAACTCTTGTCTTAAGGTTAAAGCTGTAAATAAATATTTAGAGGAGATTACTATGAGAAGAGATAATGAAAATTGGAGAATAGTAAATCTAGTTAGAGTCAGTCTGTTAATATCCCTATCAGCAGTTGGGGCCTATCTTAAATTCCCAAGCCCTGTAGGAAGTATCGCTCTTGATTCTTTACCTGGTTACTTAGGGGTCTTGTTATTAGGAGGAGCTAAGGGGAGTCTTATCTTAATAATTGGACATCTAGTCTCTGCCTTAACAGCCAGTCTACCTTTAGGTCCAATCCATTTAATTGTTGGACTATTAATGGGAGTTGGGGGCTTAGTATTTGGATATATAGTCGAAAGAAATAAAGTACTTGCAACAGTTATAGCTATTCTTTATAATGGACTGATTATACCTGCGCTGTTGCTACCTATCTTAGGTATGGGATTTTTTATCGGGATAGTTCCTATCTTATTATTAGCCTCTGGGGTTAATATCGGTTTAGCATTATTGCTAAGTAGGTTCTTTCAAAGGGAGCAATTTTAGATGAAACGGGATATATCTATTGTGAACTTAGATAGTGAGAAGGCTTTAGTGATTGCTTGTGACTCCTTAGGTGGGATTGGAAGTAAAAAACATGACAAGATAAGGGTTGCTAATAGCTTGGTAGGTAAGTTTACAGCTAGAGTTGCTTTGATGGAACTTATGGCTAGTGGAGCAACTCCGATATCTGTTGTAGATACTTTAAGTGTAGAGTTAAAGCCTACAGGTGAGGAGATTATCTCTGGGATTAAAGAAGAGATAGCTAAGATAGGTATTGATGATTTATTGACAGGAAGTACTGAAGAGAATGTAGTGACTGTACAGACTGGGATTGGAGTCACTGCCATTGGAAGTGTAGAGATCGATCAACTGAGGGTAGGAAGCTCTCAGCAAGAGGATTTGATAGTTGCGATCGGCCTTCCCAAAGTAGGTGATCAGGTCTTAGCAGATTTAAGTCAGATTGCTGATTTGGATTTGCTAATAGAGCTATTAAAATTTGATTATATCCATGAAATCTTACCAGTTGGCTCCAAGGGAATCTTATATGAAGCTCAACTCTTAGCAAAGAGCAATGGGCTAGAATTATCCTTAGTAAAGAGCAAAGTAGATTTACAAAAATCGGCAGGTCCAGCTACTGTTCTTTTAGTTACAGTAGCAGCAGAAGATTTAACTAGGTTGAAAGTGATAGATAAACCAGTTAATGTAATTGGGAGATTAGATTGAGATGATTAATAGATACATTATAATATTTTAGTGGCAAGTGATGAGTAGAAGTTATTACTCGTCACCCGTTCCTCATCACTTGTCACTGCTAAAAGAGGAGTAACGAAGATGGAAGTAACTGTTAAGGTACCAGGAAGTTGTGGTGAGTTGGTACAAGGAGTAATTGATGGAATCAATCTTCATATTACCTGTCCAATAGATCTTTATAGTTATGTAACGGTTAGAGTAGAGCAGAGTTTTAAAGGGATTAGGAGCAAGCAAGCAGGAAATAAGGCAATCACTGCCCTTAAAGAGACCCTTACCTATTTTGGTTATGATAGTGGTGCAGAGATAACTATTAGGTCTAAATTAGTTAAAGGGAAGGGAATGGCTAGCAGTACAGCCGATATCGTAGCTACAATTATAGCCACTACCTTAGCAATAGGAGAAGAAGTGGATACAGAGTTAATCAAAGAGATAGCTCTCAAGATAGAACCGACAGATGGATTGTTTTTAACAGGGATAGTAGCCTTTGACCATCTACAAGGAAAGAGGTCAATCAAGCTAGGAGAGATAGACCCTATTCCAATCTTAATCTTTGATATTGGTGGTGAGGTAGATACTCTAAGCTTCAATTCTAGAAGTGATTTAGCAAGTCTGAATCTGCTTAGAGAGCAAGAGGTAAAGAGGGCTTATAAATTGGTGGCAGAAGGTATTAAGAGAGGGGATAGGAGATTAATAGCTAAGGGAGCAACCTTAAGTAGTCTATCGAATCAGATTATATTATTTAAGCCTTATTTGAGTAAACTTTTAGAATTGGCTACAGAAAAAGAGGCTATCTTAGGGTTAAGTATTGCTCATAGTGGTACCTTAATTGGAGTTATTTTAGATAATCAAAGAGATTATGTAGAAGTATTAACAGAGATCAAAGCTAAAGTACCTGAACTTAATTATTTGCTGATAACTCAGATAATTAATGGAGGTTATCAGATTCTTACAGAGGGGTGAAGTTAGATTGGAGCATATTCATGGTGGTAATATTACTAAAGCAGTCAAGAAGTATGGTTTAAGTAAAGAAGATATTATAGATTTTAGTGCCAATATCAACTTTTTAGGTCCGCCAGCGGCTGTTAGTGAGGAGATAAGGAAGAATATTGATGGAATAGTCAATTATCCAGAACCAGACTCTCAAGAACTAAAAGAGAATTTGGCCAATAAATTGAATTTAGGTAGAGAAAATATTATAATGGGTAATGGTGCAGTAGAGTTAATCTATTTATTGACTAAAGTATTAAATCCGAGTAAATCGATGGTTTTATCCCCTACTTTCTCTGAATATGCTTTAGCAGCTAAGAGTGTAGGGGGTAAAGTAGAAGAATTTCCTTTACATAGAGAGGATAATTTTCAATTGAAGATAAATACATTATTAAGTAGCTTGGACAGTATAGATTTGTTATTTTTATGTAATCCTAACAATCCTACTGGGACCTTACTCTCAAGGGCTGAGCTGATTGAGATTTTAGAGTATACAAATAATCAGGGGATCTTCTTAGTAGTTGATGAAGCCTTTGCTGACTTTGTCAAAGAAGAAGTAGCTATTATAGATTTGATTAATGATTATAATAACCTATTTGTTTTACGTTCTTTAACAAAATTCTTTGCAATTCCAGGTTTAAGAGTCGGTTATGGAGTAGCTAACCAAGAGCTAATTCAAAGCTTAATTGCTAGTAAAGACCCTTGGAACCTTAATTATTTTGCCCAAATAGCTACTAAGGTAGCCTTAGAGCAAAAAGAGTACATCAAAGAAACTAAAGTAAGAATTAAAGAGGAGAAGGAGTTTTTATATAAACAATTAAAGGAAATTGATAACTTAAAGGTCTACTATCCCAATGCCAATTATATCTTCATTGATATTGCGGCTACTGGGCTAACGGCTAGTTACTTAGAAGAGCTTTTAGCAAAAGAGGGAACTCTAATCCGTAACTGCAACTCTTACTCAGGTTTAGGGGAAGATTTTATCAGGGTAGCAGTCAAAGGTAGAGCTGATAATCTAAAATTATTAGAGCAGCTAAGAGAGAACTTATAATTATTTTGCTTCATGAAAGCTCTTTAGAATATCAAAACAGGTAAATAATAACTCAGCATATTTTTCCGAGGTATCGAAATCGGTTTTACTCCCATGTAAGATTGAGTTTCTTTCTTGTCTATAATCTATAGTTAGATATCCCAATCGTTGAGCAAAATTGACCTGAGTGTTATTGGCTTTAAAGACTTTAGGCCATTCTATAAAGATGATTAAGCCATAGAGGGAGTAAATTTTTGTAATATTATTAGAATTATCATAGTAGAGACCATTTTTAAGGTCAATGTTCTTTAAATTATATTTTATAACTATATATTGGGCTATCTCCCAGACTAATCCTTCATTCTCTCGTAATAGAAGGGTGATAGCAGCAGCGATATGACTATTATTATAGGTAGCTATCGCTTCTTTAATATAGCGGAAATGCTTTGAAATTTCTAGAGGGTATAAATCCTGATCTATGGTCTTAGTCAGCCTAGTCTCTAACGCTTTGATATATTTGGGCAAGATGTTTTTATTTTCTGCTTCGATTATCTTATTATAATCGTCAATTGCTAGAAATTCAATCCATTCAAATTGAGTAGTACTGTGATTGATTTCAAAAATATTTAAGGGTGGTAGAATCTTATTATTAATCACTTCAAAGGAATTGTCCCCAAAGACAAGTTGTCTAATAACGAAGGGCTTTAAATTATTTTCTTTAATTTGTGACTTAGTTAATTCAACCCATTCATTTAAGAGGTTAATATTATATTGGAGCTTAAATTTCATATATTGATATTTAGGTTTCTGGAATTTTGCTTTATTTAGTTCACTTCTATTTCTTTGTAAAATATTAGTTGCTTTCTGAAGGTATTCTTGTAATTGCTTTTTATGCTCTTCTAATTTATCCTTGAATTTTTGATAGTCAAAACCTAAAAGAATATTCTTCCACTGATTGAAGTCTTGAATCTCTTGATCTACTTTAGATAATTTCATTAATAATCTAAAATAGTCTCTATCCTTTAAACTAAGGTCAAGCTTAATTTCTTTTGCTCTTAAGGCCTTGATACAGAACTCTTTAGGTACTAAATCTATATATTCATAAGAGTTATTCTGGTCTTTAACCTGCCAGATTAGATTATTATTTATTTTATTAGAGTTTATAGTTGCTTCTGTGGAAGTAGCTGAAGATTTTTGTTGAGTGTTGCTTATTACTTGTGTTTCATAGGTAGCTCTCTCTTCTTTAAGAAAGCAGCATAAGCAATGATAGCTTTTATTCATCAAATCCTCTTTATTCTTAAATCTATTATATAGGTCTAGCATTTTGCCTGTTAAGATCTCTGTGACTTCTGTTTGATTCTTCTTACTTATCTTTTTAAAAAAATTATGGGCATGTTCTTTATCGGCTAATTCAGATAGCTTTTTAGGTAACTTATTCTGTTCATTTTCAGATAGGCTAGCAATAAGGTTACTGATAGCTTCTAATCTTAATTTATTACGGGATAATTCTGCCATAGCTAATATCACTCCAATTATTTAGAGATTACTTGAATTATTAGAATTATATCATAATATAGCTACTTATTTAAGTAAGTGGATTAATTTTTACTATGATGCTAAGAGGAGAATGTTATGATAGAATTGTACTAAAATCTTGATACTAAGGAAATGGCTAATTGTCTGTGTGGGTAAAATAATACTATTTAGAGAGATTAGGGCACTTTGGTTGTTAGGTAGATAGATGGGTAGGCACTGCCTAACTGCCTAACCCTCTAACTTCCAACCACCAAAGTAAAAAGTGTCACAACACACCCATAAAGTCACAGATATATGAGATATTTCGAACTACATATTTTAAGGGGGTATAAATTATGGAGACTAAAATTATTTTAGTAAGGCATGGAGAGACTGACTGGAATCGAGAATTAAGATTTCAAGGGAGTAAAGATATTCAACTTAATGACAACGGGATAGAGCAGGCTGAGAAGTTGGCTCAAAGACTAGCAGCAGAAGAGATAGATGTGATCTATGCAAGTGATTTGGAACGAGCTTATAAGACTGCCAAAACAGTGGCTAAAGAGCATGATTTGGAGGTAGATAAGTTTAAGGAGTTGCAGGAGATTAGCTTTGGTCAGTGGGAAGGTCTAACTTATAATCAGATCCAAGAGAAATATCAAGCAGAGTGGGCGATGTGGGAGGAGGATCCAGCCCTTAATGGAGCACCAGAAGGTGAGAGTCTTAAAGATGTACAAGAGAGGTCAATAAAGAAATTAGAGGAGATTATAAGTCGTCATCTTGGTAATACTATATTGATAGTCAGCCATGGGGGCGTAATTAAGGTATTAATTAGTACTTTATTTGGAATACCTTTAGCTAAGGCTTGGCAATTGATGCAGTCAAATACATCTGTCAATATTATTAATTATTATGAAGAGGATAAAGTTGCTTTAGAGCTATTTAACTGTACTAAGCATTTAGAGGATTAGTGGTCTTAGAATTAGCTAATTTATAATTGATAATGTACAATTAGGCTTGAGGTTAATTGTACATTATAGTGGGAGGAATGGTTGTTGTGGACTTAGTAGTAATAGGATTAAATTATAAGACCACTCCTTTAGAATTAAGAGAGAAGTTCTCTTTGACCCGTAAAAGGCATAGAGAGATCTTAAAGGAGGTGGGCCCAAAATCAGCTGTAGCAGGAGTGGTTATTCTGGCTACCTGTAATCGAACAGAATTTTACCTAGCAGTTGAAAACCTTGATATAGAGGTAGATGAGTTAGCTAATTACTTATTTAATTTAATCTCAGATTTTGACCCTATTAGTTTGGATAGATACCTTTATAGTTATCAAGGAATGGAGATGATAGAACATCTTTATCAGGTAGTCAGTGGAATAGATTCTTTAGTAATTGGAGAAGCTCAGATTTTGGGGCAGGTTAAGAACTCTTTTGAAATTTCTCAAGAGTTGGGATTGGTAGATAAGTATTTATATTATACTTTTACTGAGTCCTTCAGGGTAGCTAAACGGGTAAGAACAGAGACTGGGATAGGAATAGGAGCAACATCAGTTAGTTATGCTGCAGTAAAGCTAGCTAAGAAGATATTTGGTTCATTAGAAGGGGAGACGGTACTGATTTTAGGAGCTGGCAAGATGAGTGAGCTTGCTTTAAAGTCCTTAGTTGACAATGGAGTTAAAGGAGTAATGGTTGCTAATAGAACCTATAGTCGTGCTCAAAAGTTGGCCCAGAAGTTTTCAGGTGAGGTCATCAGATGGAAACAGCTAGCAGATTGGATTAATAAGGTGGATATTATTATCGGTTCTACTGCAGCTCCTCATTATGTCTTGCATTATGATCTTGTAAAGAAGGCGATGGAAGAAAGAAGAGGACCATTATTCTTAATTGATATCGCTTTACCTCGTGATATAGACCCTAAAGTAATCGATATTCCAGGGGTTCATCTCTATGATATAGATGATTTGGAAGGTGTTATTGAGTATAGCTTGGGTAAAAGAAAAGAAGAATTAGCTAAGGTAGAGAGTATAATTACAGAAGAGAAGGCTAATATAAGGGAGTGGCTAAAGCAGCGGGAAATTATACCCTTAATTAAGACCATTAGAGCTGAGGCTAATGCTATTAAGAAAAGAGAGCTAGCAAGGGCTGTAAAGAAATTATCTAAAGAGAATAATGAAGCTGTGCTTAAGGATTTGGCTCACCGCTTGACCAATAAATTACTCCATCAGCCTACAGTTAAGATCAAGGAGTTAGGTAGTGATGATATCAGCAAGGAGCAACTGAGTTTAATCAAGAAAATATTTATGGGGCAGTAAGAAGAGCAGTGACCAGTAAAGAATGATGAGTAAAGTATTAAGAAAATCTAAAAATTGATAATGAAGAGCTAGTAGTAGACTTATATGTCTATCTGAGATTGTCTTTACATATGGAGTGATATTTGATGAGTTGTTATCCAATTAATCTCAAGTTAAGTGGAAAGAGGGTCTTAATAGTTGGTGGAGGAAAGGTGGCTTACCGTAAGGCTAAAAGGTTGCTAGAGGCTAAAGCTGAAATAACTTTAGTTAGTCCAACGGTAATTGATGAGTTAAAGTACTTTGTCTTAGCTAATAATATAAAATACTATCAACGAGAATTTAAAAAGGAAGATATGTTAGATACTTGCATAACTTTTGCTGTAACTGATAATAGAAGAGTCAATTCTCTGATTGCCAGTTTAGCTGACAAGCATAATCTTCTTGTTAATGTGGCAGATAGTTTAGAGGAGTCGACCTTTACCTTGCCAGCGCTTATTAAGCAGGGGGATTTATTATTGACAGTTGCTACAGGTGGGAATCTGCCTGCTCTCTCTAAAAGAATTAGAGAAGAGTTAGAGAACTCTTTTGGAGAAGAATTTAAAGTATTTTTAGAGTTGATGAAAATATTAAGACCGATAATTATAGATAATATCGATGATGAGAAGCAAAGGAGAAAGATATTTAGAGAGCTAGCTGATTTAGAGTTGATTAGATTATTGGCTGAGGATAAAGATGAATTTTTAGAGAAGTTAAACAAGAGCTTGCCTGCTAAGGTGAGAAAAATCTGTGATTTAGCTTATATAGCAGAAGATGGATTTGGATTATAATAGTGATATAGGAGGGGGAAAATGTCAGAAATAATCATTGGAACACGTAAGAGTCAATTAGCTGTAGCACAAAGTACCTTGGTAGCAGAAGAGTTAGCTGAGAAATTTCCGGATTATAAATTTTCTCTAAAGAAGATGAGTACTAAGGGAGATAGGATTATCGATAGGTCTTTGATCGAAATTGGAGGGAAGGGCTTATTTATTAAAGAGATAGAGATAGCTCTTTTAAATCAAGAGATAGATTTGGCTGTACATAGCTTAAAGGATATGCCAGGAGAGATAGCCAATGAGTTTGAGTTAATTGCTACACCTCAAAGAGCTAATCCTTTAGATGTATTGATTTCAAAAGATGATAAAATTTTAGAAGAATTACCTCAAGGGGCTAAAATCGGTACAGGTAGTTTAAGGAGGAAGGCGCAACTGTTAAATTATCGTCCTGATTTGGAGATTGTGCCAATTAGAGGGAATATTGATACTAGAATTAAGAAATTGTATAGCCAAGACCTTGACGCTATTGTGTTGGCAGCAGCAGGTTTGGAGCGAATGGGCTGGAGTGATAAGATAAGCCAATATTTAGAACCAGCTATTTCTCTACCTGCTGTTGGACAAGGTGTTTTGGCTTTAGAGGTCAGAAGTAATGATGATAGCATTAAGGAGTTAGTTAAAGGAATAAATCATCATGATACATATGTAAGGGTAGCAGCTGAACGGAGCTTTTTATCATATTTAGAAGGTAGCTGTAAGATACCGATAGCTGCCTATGCTCAGATTGAGGATGATGAACTAAGCATAGAAGGTATGGTAGCAAGTTTAGATGGTAGTAGGTTGCTAAGGGCTAAGCTAAAAGGAAGTAGAGAAGAGGCTAAAGAGTTAGGGGTTAAGTTAGCTCAAAGGCTTGTTGAGCAGGGAGCAGCAGAGATTTTAGCAGAGATTAAGGAGGGATAATAGTGGCAGGTAAAGTATTTTTAGTTGGAGCAGGACCAGGTGATGAAGGGTTAATTACCCTTAAAGGATTAAATGCAATCAAAGAGGCTGATGTAATATTATATGATCGTTTAGCAAACCCTAAATTATTGGAGTATAGCAAAGACTCTGTTGAGTTATTCTATGTAGGAAAGAGCGCTAAGCATCATTATCGAACCCAAGATGAGATTAATCAGTTATTGATAGAGCAGGCTCAAGCAGGGAAGGTCGTTACCCGCTTAAAGGGTGGAGACCCTTTCATCTTTGGTCGTGGGGGAGAAGAGGGCCAAGAGCTATTACAGGCAGGTATAGATTTTGAGATTGTACCAGGTATTACATCTCCAATCTCAGTGCCAGCCTATGCAGGAATTCCTTTAACCCATCGTAATTACAACTCTTCTATTGCACTAGTTACTGGACATGAAGATCCAACAAAGGATAAGAACAATGTAGATTGGCAGAAGCTAGCTACAACTATAGGAACTATAGTAATCTTAATGGGAGTTGGAAATCTACCAAAGATTGTTCCTCAGCTTATAGCAGGAGGAAGGAATCCCCAAACCCCAGTAGCATTGATCAGATGGGGAACCAGACCTGAGCAGGAGACCTTAGTTGGCACCTTAGATAATATTGTAGATAAGGTTAGATCTGCTAACTTTAAAGCACCGGCAATTATAGTTGTTGGTGAGGTGGTTAGATTACGTAAAGAGTTGAATTGGTTTGAAAGAAAGAGTCTTTTTGCTAAGAGTATAGTAGTTACTAGACCGACCAAGCAGGCCAAAGGTCTCTGTAGAGCCTTAGCTCAAGAGGGAGCAGAGATAATAGAGGCTCCAGCAATTGAGATAGTTCCTCCAGAAAGTTATCAGAAATTAGATGATGCTTTAGAGAGGATCGGTGACTATGACTGGGTTATCTTTACTAGTATCAATGGTGTAGAAGCTTTTATGAAAAGGTTATTTGAATTATCGAAGGATGTTCGTGCCTTAGCTGGAGTTAAGCTCTGTGCTATTGGACCTAAAACTGCAGGAAGGTTGCAGGACTATGGGTTAATAGTTGATTATCTTCCTGATGATTATGTCAGTGAAGCTATCTTAACAGGCTTCTCTACAGAGGATTTATCGAATCAGAGATTTTTATTGCCGCGGGCTGATCTAGCTAGAGATTTGTTAGAGGAAGGCTTAGCAGAGTTAGGTGCAACAGTGGATAATGTAATAGCCTATCGGACTATCCAAGGAGCAGGTAATGAAGAGTTAGCTGATAGATTAGTAGCAGGTGATGTAGATTTGATAACCTTTACTAGCTCTTCAACGGTAGACAATCTGATAAAAGGCTTAGGAGATAATTATCAAGAGCTATTAAAAGACGTTGAAATTGCCTGTATTGGTCCAATTACAGCTAAAACTGCTGAAGGTTATGGATTAAAGGTGACTATTATAGCTAAAGAGTATACCATTGAGGGCTTGTTAGCAGCAATTAAGAAATACTACAGTAAATAGTAGGTTTCAATTATTTTTACTTGTCACTTGTTACTTGTTACTAATCACTGATTTAGAGGGAGTAATTATTATGATAGGAATTTCAAAGCTACTAGGTTCTCCAGATAAATATGGGGATAGTCTTAGATATGATCAGAGTGCTAAGAGTTATAAGTATGGGGTCAAAGAAGGTTATGGTCCTGTGGTAGTCTGGAATGTAACCCGTAGCTGTAATTTAAGTTGTGTCCATTGTTATTCTAACTCTGAAATTAAAAGCTATCAAGGGGAGCTAAGTACAGTGGAGGCTAAAGCTTTTATTGATGATTTAGTAGAGTTTAAGGTACCAGTGCTTCTCTTATCTGGTGGAGAGCCTTTAATGCGTTCCGATATTTATGAATTGATTGGATATGCTAGAAAACAGGGAGTAAGAGTTACATTATCTACCAATGGTACTTTGATTAATTCTAAAATAGCTAGAAGATTAAAGGATTTAGGAGTAAGCTATGTAGGTATTAGCTTAGATGGGATAGGTGAGGAGAATGATAGCTTTAGAGGTAAGACTGGAGCCTACCAAGAAGCACTGCAAGGGATAAGAAATTGTTTAGCAGTTAATCAGAAGGTTGGATTGCGTTTTACTATCAATCAATATAATTACTCTAATTTAGAGAGAATATTAAAGTTAATTGAAGAAGAGAACATTCCCAGAGCCTGTTTTTATCATCTGGTCTATTCAGGGCGGGGAAGTAAGCTGGTCAATCAAGATATCTCTGCTACTGAGACCAGAAAAGCCTTAGATTTGTTAATAGCTAAGACTCTGGAATGGCAGGCTAGAGGTTTAGATAAGGAGATTTTAACTGTCGATAATCACTGTGATGGGATTTATCTCTATTTAAAATTAAAGGCTAAAGGTGATCCTAGAGTAGAGCAGGTCAAAACTCTTTTAGCCATTAATGGTGGTAACCGTTCTGGAATAGCAATTGCTAATGTTGACTGGCTAGGCAAGGTACACCCTGATCAATTTACTCAAAATTATACCTTAGGTAATGTCAAAGAAAGACCCTTTAGTCAGATTTGGTGCGATGATTCGATAGGTATTCTATATAAGTTGAGAGATCGAAAGGTTTATTTGACAGGACGCTGTCAAAGCTGTAAATGGTTAGACTTATGTAATGGTAACTTTAGACCACGAGCAGAAGCAGTCCATAATAACTTTTGGGCTGAAGACCCAGCCTGTTATTTAACAGATAATGAGATATCAAGGGCAGTAACGAGTGACGAGCTAAGGGTTAAGAACTAAACTAGTTACTGTACGTAAAAGGAGGCAATATTTATGGATCTAATACATAGACCGAGACGATTGAGAAAGACTAAAGCTATTAGGAATTTAGTTAGAGAAACTAAATTGAGTCGAGAGGATTTGATCTATCCCCTTTTTGTAGTAGAGGGAGAAGGAATAAAAGAGGAGATTCCTTCAATGCCTGGCAACTTTCATCTCTCTATAGATAAGCTCTTAGCAGAGGTGAAGAAGATAGTAGATTTAGGAATATTGGGGATAATTTTATTTGGAATACCTGATCAGAAGGATGAGATTGGTTCTACAGCTTGGGCAGAGGATGGGATTATCCAGAGGGCTTGTCGTAAGATTAAAGAGGCTTATCCAGAGTTATTGATTATTACCGATGTCTGCCTATGCCAATATACTAGCCATGGACATTGTGGAACCCTTGAGGAAGGATGCTTGTTAAATGACCCTACTATAGAAAATTTAGCAAAGGTTGCTATCTCCCATGCTCAGGCAGGAGCAGATATGGTAGCCCCTTCCGATATGATGGATGGACGGGTTGGAGCAATTCGAGAAGGATTAGACCAGCATGGTTATGAGGATATAGCTATTATCTCTTATTCAGCAAAGTATGCCTCAGCCTTTTATGGACCTTTTCGTGATGCTGCTCATTCTGCACCACAAGAGGGAGATCGTAAGTCCTATCAGATGGATCCTGCCAACAGTGATGAGGCCTTAAGGGAGATTCAACTGGATGTGGAAGAGGGGGCTGATATCATCATGGTCAAACCGGCCTTATCCTATCTCGATATCATTCGCAGGGCTAAGGATAACTTTACACTGCCGATTGCAGCTTATAATGTCAGTGGTGAGTATGCTATGATTAAGGCGGCAGCCCAAAAGGGATGGCTTGATGAAAAAGTAGCGGTCTTAGAGATGCTAACTAGTATTAAGCGGGCAGGGGCAGAGATTATTATTACATATTGTGCAAAGGATGTAGCAAAATGGTTAGGTTAATGATATTAAGTTTGAGCTTGAATTTAAGTAATATTTTTACTAAAGCCTAAACTTAGACTCATACTTGGACTAAGGGGGTTATAGCTTTGATTATCTCTTGGAATGTTACGAGGAGGTGCAATTTATACTGCAAACACTGTTATCGTGATTCGGGACCTGAGGTTCAAAGTAATGAATTAACTACTGAGGAAGCAAAAAAATTATTAAAAGAGGTCGCACAAGCAGGTTTTAAGATTATGATCTTTAGTGGAGGAGAACCTCTGCTTAGAGATGATATCTATGAGTTGATTGCTTATGCAAAGAGTTTAGAGATGAGACCGGTATTAGGTACTAATGGAACCTTAATTACTTTAGAAGTGGCTAAAAAGTTAAAGGATTCTGGCTTAGCAAGGGCAGGTATCAGTTTAGATAGTACTCAAGCAGAGCTTCATGATAGATTCCGTGGAGGAGAAGGAAGTTGGTTAAAGTCAATAGAGGGGATTAAAAACTGTCAAGCAGTTGGTCTAGAGACACAGATTAATACAACTATTACTAAGAGAAATTACAATGAATTAGAAGAGATAACAGATTTAGCAGTTAAATTAGGTGCTAAAGCACATCACCCCTTCTTTTTAGTACCAACAGGTAGAGGAAAAGAGATTGAGAAGGAATCTCTAAGAGCCAAGCGTTATGAAGAGATGATTCACCGTATTTTAGATAAATCACAAGAAGTTGAGATTGAACTTAAACCAACCTGTGCTCCACAATTTGTTCCAATAGCTAAAAGGCGAGGACTTAAAATGAGATTTTCACGAGGATGTATTGCAGGAGTGGGGTATTGCTGTATTCTACCTGATGGTGATGTACATATCTGTCCTTATCTACCAGTTAAGGTCGCTAATGTGTTAGAGAAGCCCTTTACTGATATTTGGGAAGAGAACCGAGTATTTAAAGAGTTAAGAAGTATGGATTACAAAGGAAATTGTGGTAAATGTGAAGATTTAGATATATGTGGAGGGTGTCGAGCAAGGGCCTATTACTATTCCAAAGGAGATTATTTAGCAGAAGAGCCTTGGTGTTATAAAGCAATTGATAGTGAGGATTATACAGCTAAAAGTTAAAGGATATAGACTACATAGAGCTTTATGATAATATAATTAGTCTTAAAAACTATTGATATGGAGGAGAGATAATGGATGAAATTGATCAGCAATTATTAACGATTACTCAACAGGGAATTCCTTTAACTTCTACTCCTTATCATGATCTAGGTCAGCAGATTGGAATCGATGGTGAAGAGATAATTGAAAGGTTGAAAAAATTAAAGAATAATGGTTATATCAGAAGGATAGGTGGTATTTTCAGTTCTAAAAGATTAGGTTATATAAGTACTCTAGTAGCTATGGAGGTCTCTGAAGATAGATTCTATGAGGTGGCTAAGATTATCAATAGTTATTTAGGTGTTACCCATAATTATCGTAGAAATCATAGCTATAACCTCTGGTTTACTCTAATTGCCCCTTCGCAGCAGAGGTTAGCAGTTATATTAAAGGAGATTAAAGAGAAGACTGGAATTACAAGAATGATAGAATTGCCTGCTGAGAGGTTCTTTAAATTAGCTGTTAAGTTGGAGTTAGATAACAGAGGTGATTAAATGTTAGATAAGTTAGACCAAGAGATAATCAAGTTACTTCAAGAGAATATTCCTTTGGCAGAGCAGCCTTATATGATTCTTGCAAATCAGTTGGGAATTACAGAGGAAGAATTGCTAAAAAGATTAAATAAATATAAAGAAGAAGGTATTTTGAGGAGAGTTGCTGTTATATTAAACCATCGAGAAGCAGGCTTTAAAGCAAATGGAATGGTAGCCTGGTTGGTTTCAAAAGACAAGAGGGAAGAGGTCGCCAAGATTTTGGCTAGACATTCAGCTACTACCCATGTTTATCAGCGACCTACTTATCCTGATTGGCCCTATAGTCTATTCAGTATGCTTCATGGGCAGAGCCAAGCTGAGGTGGAAGAAATTGTGCAAGAGTTATCAGAACTAACTGGAATTGATGATTATCAAATCTTATATAGTACTGAGGAGCTAAAGAAGACCAGTATGAAATATTTTATAGAAGAGCAATAAGTGATGAGTATTATAGAAGTTAATAGAATAGAAGGATAGTGCGACATTTTAGCTAATAGCCTCTAGCTACTGGCTATTAGCTAAGTGATTAAAATATATTAAAAGATTTAGCTAGAAGCTAGTAGCCAGCAGCCAGCTACCAAACTGTCGCAATATACCCAGAATCTCAATAGTTATATTATTATTAATTAAGAAAATATATAATTTATTTATAAGTAAGTCGGAGGTGTAACTATGTCAAAGTCTAAAGAATTATTCTCAGAAGCAAAAAAATACATTCCCGGTGGGGTCAATAGTCCAGCTAGAGCATTTAAAGCTGTGGATAATGACCCGCTCTTTATTGAACGGGCTAAGGGATCTTTTATTTATGATGCTGATGGTAAAGAGTATATAGATTATGTAGGGTCATGGGGACCGATGATTTTAGGACATAATCATCCAGCAGTAGTTGAAGGCTTACAGCAGCAATTACTTAAAGGAAGCAGTTTTGGAGCACCAACTAAATTGGAGACTACTTTAGCAGAGATGGTTGTAGCTGGGGTCTCTTCTGTTGATAAAGTAAGAATGGTCAATTCAGGAACAGAAGCAACGATGAGTGCCTTACGTTTGGCTCGTGGTTATACAGGAAGAACTAAGATTATCAAGATGGAAGGTTGTTATCATGGGCATGGTGATAGTTTACTAGTGGAAGCTGGCTCTGGAATAACTACTTTAGGTATCGCTGGAAGTGCAGGAGTACCAGCTAAGCTGGCTGAGGAGACGATAGTAGTAGCTTATAATGATATTTCAGCTCTTGAGGAGGTCTTTAAGGAGTATAGTCAAGAGATAGCAGCAGTTATCTTGGAGCCAGTTACAGGGAATATGGGAGTTGTTACCCCAAATGCTGGATACTTAGAGTCTTTAAGAAATCTTACTAAAGAGTATGGAGCTTTATTGATCTTTGATGAGGTAATGACAGGATTTAGATTGGCTTATGGTGGAGCACAAGAGCTTTATAATATCGAGCCTGATTTAACTACCTTTGGTAAGATTATTGGTGGAGGCTTACCTGTAGGTGCTTATGGTGGTAAAGAAAAGATTATGGATTATATTGCACCAGAAGGTCCTGTTTATCAAGCAGGAACCTTATCAGGAAATCCTTTGGCTATGGTTGCTGGAATCAATACCTTAAAGCTATTAAAAGAGGAGGATACTTATGATAATTTAGAAGAGAAAGGGCAGCTTCTAGAAGATGGAATCCTAAAGAATATCAAAAAAGTAGATGTTCATGCTGTTTTTTCTAGACTAGGGTCTATGTTCACCTTATTCTTTAATAGTTCAGAGGTTACAGATTATCAGAGTGCTAAAAGCTCAAATACTAAAGCTTTTTCGATCTATTTTAATAAGATGTTAGAAGAAGGTATCTACCTACCACCTTCTCAATTTGAAGCTAACTTTATCTCTTTATCCCATGGCAAAGATGAGATACAAACAACTATAGAAGCAAACTATAAAGCATTGTTAGAGGTCAAAAAGCAGGTTGAATTTTAGAGGTAGAGGGGGGATATAATGAAAGAAGGCATTATATTATTAAGCCATGGCAGCAAATCAGCTATAGCTAATCAAGAATTGCTTGCTTTAAGCAGAGCTTTAGAAGAGGATTTAGAGCTTAGAGTAAAGGAAGCAAACCTGCAATTTTCAAAGCCTGATTTCTGGCAGGCTGTAGAAGAGCTAGCTGATGATAATATTCAAAGAATAACAGTTGTTCCCTTATTTGTATTTGCAGGCAAGCATGTAAAAGCCGATTTACCTAGCTTATTAGCAGAGGTAAGAAATAAATATCCCAGACTTACCTTTAAAACAACTAGCCATTTAGCAGGTGAAGTTAGCCTTTTAAAAAATTTAATTGAGGTAAAGCTAAATAATGTCAGTCAATCAATCTAATAAAGCAACTGGTTCTATTTAATGATTAAAATTTCTATACCATTAATTGCTTTTGCTTGTAATAATATAATTTTGATAAAATATTTATAGTTCGTAACAATATCGTTAAATTTTAATGGTATATTAAAGGTGAACTGATTTTAGAATAGACAGATAATCTATTTATCTATTACAGGAAGGGGGCAATATTGATGATAAATAAACGTAATATTATTTCTAATTTAGAGAAATTACACAATACAGTAAGTATTAAAGAGAATCCTGAAGATAAAATAGAGATGAAGTCACCCTATTTAGAATCATTAAGAAATATTTCTGTTGTTGAGTATAAGATTGCTGATATTATAGATGAGGATGATGAGAAAGCATCATCTGATAGTAGATTTAAAGGTTTTCCGGTGATTAGATTTATTACTCAGTTTTTAGAGAAAGAGCCACAAAGTTAACTATAATTTTTAAAAAGCCCTAGATAAATTCTAGGGCTTTTATTATTTTATTGTTGATTAGCTATCTTATTCTCATAGTCTTGAATCATCCTCTTAACCATTTCACCACCAACAGAGCCACACTCACGAGAAGTTAGATTACCCCAATAACCAGATTTATAATCATTGGAGATATTAAGACCTTCAGCCACTTCTAACTTGAATTTATCCATAGCCTCTTTAGCAACAGGATTTAGTAAACGATTACTGTTATTTCTGATTGACATTATCTTTTTACCTCCTTAATTATTATTAGGTTTTGGGAGAGAAGAATAACTTTTTATTAGCAGATAATTATTGAAAGGTACAGTTATAACAGATGGGGAGTTTATTATTGTTGATTAGCTATCTTATTCTCATAGTCTTGAATCATTCTCTTGACCATTTCACCACCAACAGAGCCACACTCACGAGAAGTTAGATTACCCCAATAACCAGATTTATAATCATTGGAGATATTAAGACCTTCAGCCACTTCTAACTTGAATTTATCCATAGCTTCTTTAGCAACAGGATTTAGTAAGCGATTACTGTTATTTCTGATTGACATTATTTTCACCTCCTTATCTGCTTTGTACTAATATTATCTCTTATAAATAGATAATTAATTCGAGTTAAGTTTTTCGTAGAATTATTTAATCAGTTAAATCTACCTATAAGATATACCAATGGATAATAATAACTATAGGTCAATCAGATATTATAGATTAAAGTGGATTGCTAATCTAACTTTATAATGATAATGTTTTTTTCAACTTTAATAAAGGAATTCTTGATTATTATGGCGAATTTTAAAAAAGTATGTAGTAATGTAATAGCATTATTAAAAAAATAATATCTATGATAAGAAATAAAATAATTTTCAACTCTTATTATATGTAAATATATAATTATCCAATTTTAGAATGAAATTTAGATTAAGGTTAAGTTGGATAACAGTGAATAGGAAAAATTTGTTTGGGTATTTTTTCTTCGTGTTTGTAAGAGTGGTAGGAAGAGTAATAAGTGATGAGTAACAAGTTAGAGCTAAAAAACATAAAAATAATATAGATTTCACTTTAGACTTAGACACCTATAAATAAAGGAATCTAAAATGGAATTTAGTGAATATATTGTAGCGCATTAAGTTTGGGTAGATTCAAAATGTCTATTATATCTGTAGAGCATATGTGATATAGTATAAGAAGAATTTTAAGAGTATATAAATCGTTTTCATGAGAATAAGTATCATTTATTATTGCATTATAGATTAAATTACTTTATTATTAAATTACATATGATGACACGGAAATGATCACTTTTAGGGAAAAGGTGTAATTTAGTTAAAGACTCTAATTTATTGAACTATATTGGCGTTAACTATATTAAAAGATAGATAATATAGTTTCACTTTATCAAAGCCACTATTGGGGGATGAGGTATAATTAATGTTAAAATTCTCAAATTTGAGCATTAAATTCAAAATCATGATTTTAGCTTTAATGGTGAGTGTGTTATTGACATTGAGCTTAATTTTTGCATCTACTATATTGTCAAATAGAAATTTGAGTAATTTAGGTATAAGTATGGGAATGAATGATGCCAAGATGCATACTAAGTTGATTAGTAATTGGGTGTTAGAGAGAAAGAGGGATTTAGAGACCTATGCCAATACCCATGTGTTGGAAGGACATAGTTGGCAGGATAAACAGAATTATTTGAAGGAAGAATTATCTAAAAGTTCTAATGACTATTTCTTCTTCTTTATCGCCGATAAAGAAGGTGATTATAGTACTACTTGGTCTACTGACGTAGGAAATATTAGTGATCGAGACTATTTCTCTAAAGTACTTAATGATAGGCAAACCTATATCTCTAAACCATTGATATCAAAATCAACAGGAGAACCGATTATTGTAATAGCAACTCCATTGCCAGAGGAGGAGAAAGAAGGATTTTCACTATTAGCAGCAGTAATAAACTTGAAGCAATTTAGTGACTATATCAATAAATTAGGGATAAAGCATTTTGATTCTTACTCTTACATCATAAATAATGATGGTAAGATTATAGCTCACCCTGATAATAGAATGATTATAAAAGAGAATATCAGTGAAAAATCTAACCTTATTGATAAGAAGCTAGTATCTTTGTCATCTAAAATTAAGATTAGCAATTCTGGAATGGTAAAATATAAGGATGAAGATGAAAAGAGCTATCTATTTTATCATAATATCAATGGAACTGATGGTTGGAAATTAATCACAGTTATTCCGGAAGAGGTTTTTGTTCGCCCATTAGCTACTACCAGCAAGAAGTTGATCTTAATTGGTTTAATTACTATAATTATATCAGTTATTTTTAGTATTTTTATAGCCAATAACTTATCTAAGCCTATTGTGGAGCTTAAAGATGTCTTTAATAAAGGGGCTGAGGGTAACTTATCAGTGCGGGCTCACAAAAAGAGTCAAGATGAGATTGGTGAAGCAATAGATAGTTTTAATAAGATGATGGATACCATAAATAAGCTGACCTATAATGATCCTTTAACAGGATTAGTAAACCTATTCTGCTTTACAGAGAAGGTGGATAAAGAGTTGCAAAAGCATCAAAGCCTATCTCAAAAGGTAGTTAGTCGTGCTAGTAATTGTAAAACAAAATGGGGTAAGTTAATTGTATTATCTATTGGAATTGATAACTTTAAAACCATTAATGATAGCTTTGGTCATGAAGTTGGAGATCAATTGCTAAAGAGTATAACTATGCGCTTGAAGAATTATCTACCTGATGGAACTATTATATCAAGAATGGGTGATGAATTTTATCTTTATATAGAAGGATTAAAGAATAAACAAGAGATTTTGTTAAAAGGTCAGAACCTATTAAGTGAGGTCAATCAACACTATACAATAAACGGAGATATTATTTATTTGACAAGTAGTTTAGGAATAGCTGTATATCCAGATTCTGGATATACAGCTCAGATGTTGATCAAGAATTCTGGTTTGGCAATGCATTTAGTCAAAGACAGAAATGGTAATGATATCCAATTCTATTCTGCTGGTATGGAAAATGAATTGTCAGAGAGAATGAGCTTAGAGTCCAAATTAAGACTGGCTCTAGAAAGAGAGGAATTTATTCTATATTATCAACCCTTAATCAATGCTCAGAGTGAAAAAGTTCAAGGTTTTGAAGCTCTAATTAGATGGAAGCACCCTAGTGAAGGTATGATCTCTCCAGCTAGATTTATTCCATTGGCTGAACAGAATGGACTGATTATTGATATAGGGCAGTGGGCTTTAAAGAGAGCCTGCCAACAATTAAAGCAATGGCAAGAACTAGGCTATGATGATTTGTATGTCTCCGTTAATATTGCCCCTCAAGAGTTCCAAAACCCTGACTTTGTTGAGAAGGTAGAAGCAATTTTATTAGAGACTGGAATTGAGCCAAAATCCTTAGAGTTAGAGATAACTGAAAGAGCAACTATGGAGAATATCAGCTATACTATTGAGTCATTAAAAGAGCTAAAGAAGATAGGGGTCAAGATTGCTATTGATGATTTTGGCACAGGTTACTCTTCTTTGAGTTATTTAAAAGAATTTGCTATCAATACTTTAAAGATTGATCAGTCCTTTATTAGAGAATTGACTTTAGATGATATCGATAATAAGAATGCAGCGATTGCTGAAACGATTATTACTATAGGTCATAATTTAGACTTAAAGGTTACTGCTGAAGGTGTAGAGCGAAGAGAACAATTAGAATTTTTAAAGGCTAGAGGTTGTGATGTGCTCCAAGGCTACTACTTTAGTAGACCAGTAGATGAAGAGAAAGCTATTAAATTACTATAACAGTTTTTTGATGCTTGGGTAACTTGGCGGTAGGTAGTTAAGCTTAATCTATCTACCTACTCACCTAATACCTAAATTGCCCTAAAGCTTGCTATCCACCTAAAGTTATATCTTGATTGTCATACCAGTTGAGTGCATCATAAAAGTGTTGAGCTTTAAAGTCTGGCCAATAGCTATCAACGATATAAAAGTCTGAATATACCGATTGTGCTGGTAAGAATCCACTTAACCTACGTCGTCTGCCCCAGCGGATTATCAGATCTATCCTAGAAATATCTTTAGACTTTAAGGAATTGATAATACCTTCTTTAGAATTACTAATTAGATTCCTGTCATTTAGACCGCTTAAATCCCAATGCCATCCATAGTTGACTAAAATATTGACCTTTATTCCGCCTTTTCCAAAATTTATTCTTTTAGTATAAGGTAGTAGCTCTTCTGGGAACATGCTAGACTCTGTATTTCCTAAGACCAATAAAGAGCAGTCTTCCTTAGTCATTAGTTTAACTGATTCAATACAAGCTTGAGTAAAGGCTTTGGTCTGTTCAGAACGGCGTTTAGTATTATCCATAGTAAAGCCATAATAGGTCAGCTCTTTTACACCCATCTCTTGGCATAATTTAAAGACCTCTAATCCTGGAGCAAGCCCATATGTATAGCCATCCTTTTTAGATAAGCCTTGATTAACAGCCCATCGTCTATTGCCATCTGGTATAATACCGATATGATTAGGAATTCTCATTGATTTGCCTCCTTTTGAAAAGTAATACTATTATTTTCTCATTAATTGCTTAATCTATTCTCTAAAAGTTAGATTTAAAGGAATATCTTTAGTTAAATTTACTTTGGACTAGGATTTAATTGGTTAAATTCAACATTTAAACTGAAACTGTAGATTTCAAGGGGTAGGCTACTAAAACGATTGAATTTAATATATAATAAAGTATTTAAGTGGCTAAAAGGATAAAATTTCTTTTTTTTTAGCTAGTTTTTTGTTATAATAAGTTGTAGTTAGATTTGATTTTATCAGATTTTTTTATTAACATGCAGGATATTTTAAATATCTAGAGAAATTTTTTAGAAGAGTAAAGTTTATATAATTATATTTAATAATTATTTAGCGAATGGGAATAATACAAATATGACAAGGTAATTTTGTATTGTTGGGAAGGGGAAACAGTGATGGAAGTAATTTTAGCAAAAAATGCAGGCTTTTGTTTTGGGGTTAATCGTGCAATGGATTTAGCTCTAGAAATTGGAGCAGAGCAGGCAGATTCAGTATATACTTTAGGACCATTAATACATAATCCTCAGGCAGTCAGAAAATTAAAATCTGTAGGCATTGAGGTAGAAGATGATGTGGATAAGATAGCTGAAGGAACAGTAATTATCCGTTCCCATGGTGTTCCTCCTAAGGTACTCACTGAAGCCCAAGAAAAGGGTTTAAATGTTGTAAATGCAACCTGCCCTTTTGTCAAGCGTGCCCAAGAGAAAGCCAAAGAATTAATGGAGAATGGGTATGATATTGTTATCAGTGGCGATAAGGATCACCCTGAAGTTATTGCTATTTGGGGCTATACAGACAATCAAGCTATTATTATTGAGGGTGAGTCTGATTTTGATAAATTAGATAAATTAAAGAAGGTAGGAGTTGTAGCCCAAACAACCCAATCCTTAGATAATTTACAGAAACTGACCAATTATCTGTTAGCTCATGTAACAGAGTTAAAGGTTTATAATACAATCTGTACAACCACTGGGGAGCGACAAAATGAGGCTGCAGAGCTCTCTAAGCAAGTCGATTTAATGATAGTAATAGGTGGTTATAATAGTGCTAATACCAATCGTTTAGCTGAAATCTGTTCTGAGAATGGGGCAAAAACATATCACATTGAAAGAGCAGATGAGTTGAAGTTAGATTGGTTTGAAAATATAAAAAAAGTAGGTATTACTGCTGGGGCATCAACCCCCAACTGGATAATTAAGGAGGTTTTAATGATTATGTCTGAAATCAATGAATCAAGAGAAGAAAATTTAGAAGCTAAAATACTAGCTAAGGGTGATATTGTTAGTGGTCAAGTCGAGCAAGTAACAGAAGAAGGTGCTTATGTAAATGTGGGAACTAAAACTGAAGGTTTTATTCCTACTAATGAAGTAAGTAATGTAGGAAAAGCTGCTACAGAGGTACTTGCTGTAGGTGATGAAGTAAAGGTATTTGTTTTAAATCCTGAAGATGAAGAGGGTAAAGCTATTCTTTCTAAAAGAAGAGCAGATAGTCAAAAAGCATGGGAAAAGATTGAAGCTGCTTATGAGAATGGTGAAATCATAGAAGCAGAAGTAAGTAAAGAAGTAAAAGGTGGTTTAGTTGCTGATATTGGATTAAGAGGATTTATTCCTGCTTCTCATATTGCTATCGAATATGTAGAAGATTTGGGTCAATTTGTAGGTCAAACCTTTAAATTAAAGGTGATTGAAGTTGAAAAAGAGAACAATAATATTGTTCTTTCACGTAAAGTTGTATTAGAAGAGGAATTAGCAGAGAAGAAGAAAGAATTGTTTGCTTCTTTAGAAGCGGGGCAAGAGGTTGAAGGGACTGTAACTAAGCTTGTAGACTTTGGAGCCTTTGTTGACTTAGGTGGAGCAGAAGGTCTTTTACATATCTCTGAAATTTCTTGGGGAAGAATTGATCATCCATCAGATGTTTTAGAAGAAGGACAGAGCATTAAAGTTAAAGTTTTAGGTGTTAATGCTGAAGAAGGTAGAATCTCTTTAGGTTTAAAACAGATTCAGCCTGATCCATGGGAAGAGTTCATTTCAGAATATAAGGTTGGAGATGTAGTTGAAGGTAAGATTACTAAAACTGTAGACTTTGGAGCATTTATGGAAATTAAACCAGGTGTTGAAGGTCTAATTCACATCTCTCAATTATCTCACAAACATATTCCTACAGTAGAGGATGCTGTGAGTGTAGGAGAGCAAGTAGAAGCTAAGATTATTAACATTGAAGAGGATGATAGAAGAGTAGGGCTAAGTATTAAAGAGTTAAAGCCTACTCCTGAGCCTAAAGCAAAACCTAAAAAGCAAACAGCGCCTAAGCCACAATTTAGTACTGATGATGAAGGTTCTGGAGTTAAATTAGGTGATGTATTTGGCGATCTATTTGATAATTAATTTGATATAATTGATTAAAAAGCCTTGTTTGCTTAATTAAGCAAACAAGGCTTTTTAATTTATAGTCTAGGATAAAGCTAGTTGCTAGGGTTTAGATATTTAGATAGTTTCTAAACACCTACCAACCTGTCTAACTAATAAACAAAGTGTCTTAAAAAACTAAACTTATGATTGTTATTTCTCTCAACAGATTTCATATCCCTACTTATTAAGCATAAACTTAGAGTAGGGAGGGGAGAGTTGTGCTGAATAAAATTTGGTTTACTATGATTATTATTGGGATAATTATAGCTGCTATCAATGGTAGGATGGAAGAGGTATCTATAGCTATCTTAGAGAGTGCAGAAGATAGTGTGATGATAGTAGTTAAATTAATTGGTCCTATGGCATTATGGCTAGGGATAATGAAGGTCGCTGAAGAGGCAAGACTAACTGATGTTTTAGCAAAATTATTTAAACCACTAGCCAAGATTTTATTTCCAGAAGTACCTAAAAACCACCCTGCTTTGGCTTCGATAATGATGAATTTAAGTGCGAATTTCTTAGGGTTAGGCAACTCAGCAACGCCATTAGGAATTAAAGCAATGCAACAGTTACAGGAATTAAATAGTGGTAAAAGCTCAGCCTCTGATGCTATGTGTACTTTTTTGGTCATCAATACCTCTAGTGTTACTCTGCTTCCTACTACAATTCTTGCTTTACGGATAGGAGCTGGCTCTGCACAGCCAACAGAGATTATAGGAACAACCGTCTTTGCTACCTTCTGTTCAACAGTGGTAGGGATAGTTGCTAATAAAATCTTAATCAAGATAAGTGGGTTGAGGGGTGTATGATTAATCTTATAAATTATTTCTCCCAATGGGCTATTCCCCTAATAATACTTCTGATTTTAATTGCTGCTTTTATCAAGAAGGTCAAGGTCTATGAGGTCTTTACAGATGGTGCTGTTGAGGGGATAGCAGTAGGGGTTAAAATCTTACCTTATTTACTGGCTATGTTGATGGCAATTGCTATCTTTAGAGCTTCTGGGGCTTTAGATATTGTATTGAATCAGTTAGCTAAGCCTTTGAGTATATTAGGGATTCCAAAGGAAGTAATCCCTTTGGCCTTAATTAGACCACTCTCGGGAACTGGTTCTTTGGGAATTGTTACCGATTTAATCAATCAATATGGTCCAGATTCATTTATTGGTAGGCTAGCTTCAACTATGCAGGGGAGTACAGAAACTACCTTTTATGTAGCTGCGGTATATTTTGGTGCTATCGGAATTAAAAATAGTCGCCACGCCATTCTAGCTGGTTTGCTTGCTGATCTAGCAGGATTTCTGGCAGCTGTATTTATTTGTCGATTAGTCTTTGGATAAAAAGAGGATTTTAACTATCGATATTGAATAAGTTATTATGAAATAGTATAATGGATAAATAATTATCAATTAAGTCAAGATTATATTAGATTAATTAATATAAGTAATATGATAGGGGAGAAGATTGATGAAGGGAAGATACGTAGATTTGCATTTGCATACCACAGCCTCTGATGGGAGCTATACCCCTACAGAACTTGTTACTAAGGCCAAAAAGTTAGGCTTTAGTGCAATTGCAATTACAGACCATGATACTGTAGGTGGCATTGAGGAAGGATTAAAGGCTGCTGAAGAATTAGGGATTGAATTAATACCGGGAATTGAAATGAATACTGATTATGAGAATACTGAAATTCATATTTTAGGTTATTACATCGATTATCAAGATAAGAATTTTATAAATATATTAGCTGATTTAAAGGAAGCTAGATATAATAGAATTAGAAAGATTGTCAGCAAATTGAATGATTTGGGACTAGAGATAGCTTTTGATGAAGTCAATAAATTGGCTGATGGAGGTGCTCTAGGTCGTCCACATATTGCTCAAATTATGCTAAATAAGGGATATGTTCAAGAATGGAGTCAAGCCTTTGACCAATATATTGCTAAAGGTGCTCCAGCTTATGTAGAAAGAAAGAAGATAACTCCAAAGAAAGCTATTGGAATTATTAAAGAAGCAGGAGGAGTCCCTGTTATTGCTCATCCTGCCTTAATGGAAAGAGATGATTTATTAAAGACATTGCTAGAATGGGGAATTGAGGGGATAGAGGTCTATCATACTGAGCATGACCGAATTGATAGTCAAAGATATTTAGAGTATGCTAGAGAGAATGATTTATTGGTAACAGCTGGCTCAGATTGCCACGGACCAGAGCGTAAAGGGGAGATCTTAATTGGTAAGATCAAAGCTTCTTATGAACTAGTTGAGAACTTAAAAGCTAAATAAGTTCTATAGGGAATAAAAGTAGAGTTAAAGAGCTATAGTTATCCAGCTTTAGAAGGGAGCTTGGCTTAAGGTAAAGTTGGATAGCTCTACCATAGAATGTCGATAAAGATCAGAATATGCTTTTTTGATTTTTTTCTGTGCTATAATTTTTCAAAATATTTCAAGAAAAGTACTTTGTAGACAGTTAACTAATATTAGTTAATTGTCTATTGTCGATAACTAATATCAGTAATAAATTTAACTATTGACAATAGAGCAATCTAAGTGTATTGAAAGTGATAAAGTTTTTAACTTATTTAAGTTAGCAAGTGTAGTTGAGAAGTTAAGATCGCTTTTTCTAAGAAATTTTGTGGATATAAGGAGTTTAGGACAGAAGCTTTTGAACTAATTAATTTAGTGTGAGTTTTTATTTTGAGTAATTTGTGTTGATTTGCTGTCAAATTGATTTAGGTTTTGAAGTTAATATATCTATAGACACTGTAATTAAATTTCTAAAATATAAGAGACTATAAGGAGGACAAATTATGTTGGAGATTTTGAAACAAGGTGGGGCTACGATCATACCTTTACTATTCTGCTCGGTAGTAAGTTTAGCTGTTGCTTTAGAGCGATTGATTTATTTAAAGAAGGCTAAAGGGAATAACTTTAAACTTCTTGAGACAGTAAGGTTAAAGTTAAGTAAAGGTAAGATGGGTGAAGTGAAGAAGATTGCAATGAATGCCAAAGGACCAATAGCAGGAATGTTAGAAGAGGGGATTAAGTATTATGGTCAAGGGAAAGAAGAGTTAAGAAGTAACTTGGAGTTGATTGGACAAAATGAGATCAAGAAATTAGAAAAGAGATTAGGAGTATTGGATTTAATCGCAACGATATCTCCATTACTAGGATTATTGGGTACAGTCTTGGGGATTATTGATAGCTTTAATATCTTAGCCGGTGCTCAAGGCATGGCGACACCAGCAGCTTTAAGTTCTGGAATCTCTGAAGCTTTAATTAGTACAGCAGTAGGACTAGTTGTGGCTATTCCTACGATGTTAGTCTATACTTACTTATTAGGTTTAGTACAGGATAGAATTGAGGATATCAATTATTGGTTTGTAGATTTGGTTGAAGCTTTAAGCCAAGGTGATAATAATGTTCAAATCTAATTTAAAAAAGAGACCTAACATTCAAATCTTACCTATGATTGATGTTATCTTCTTTTTGCTAGTCTTCTTTATGCTTTTTACAACCTTTAAGACTACTCCAACGGGGTTGGAGATTAATTTACCTAAGGCTAAAACTGTTACTCAGCAGAATGAAGATATCAAATTAACTTTAAATATCGCTGAAAATGGTAAGATTTATTTAGATGGAGATCCTGTTGATGGTCAACTGTTAGAATTTGAAGTATCTAAAATTATTAAAAAATCACCTGATGCTATCTTCATCATCAAAGCTGATAAAGAGGTAAGGTATGAGATGATTATTAACGTAATGGATACAGTCCGTAATTCTGGTGGTTATAGATTAGCATTGGCAGCTAATAAAGAGAAATTGGATTAGGTGATAACTATGGCATATAAGAAGAAACGACAAGGAGAATTTCCTAGGTTCTTTATTATCTCTATGATTATACATGGGCTTCTGTTGTACATGCTATCTTTGATTAATCCCGGTGTTCAACCTGCTTTTCAAAGTGATCCTATAAATTATACAAGTCAGTTAGATCTCCTATATTTAGAAGATGTAGCTGCTGAAAGTCAAGAGCTATCTAAAGAGTATCAAGATAATAGTCAATCGAAAAATAAGGAGCAAGTAGAAGAGGTTGAAGAAAAAAAGAAGGAAAAAGAGAAAGAACCTCTAAAAGAAGTTACTGAAGACGTAAAAGAGGTCAAAGCTTCACCAAAAGAGGTAGAGGTTAAAGAGGTTGAAAAAGAAGAAGCTCCTGAAGTAAAAGAGGTTGCTAAAGCAGCAGAGGTTATTGAAAAAGAGGTTAATATAGAAGAGCAGATAGACCAAGGTAGTGAAGAGAAAGCTGAAAGTCCAAAAGTAGAGGAAAATAATGAAGTTGTAGTAGAGGATAATTCTAAGGAAGATATAATAGAGGAAATAGAAGAAGTTGCTAAGGAGCCTGTTGAAGAGGTTGCTCAAGAGGTTAAAGAAGATGTAGAAGGGGTAATTACTAGTAAGTCAAGTACTGAAGAGATTAAGGTTGCTCAAAAAGAGGTTGAGAAGAAGGAGGAAGTTGCAGCTAAGAAGGAGACGGTGAAAGAGGCTAAAACTGATAAATCTATCAAAAATGAAGAGATTAGTGAAGAAAGTACTAAAGAAATTAGCCAAGAGAATACTAATCAGAGTGAAGATCAACAAGAAGAGGTTAAAGAAGAAGCCAAAGTGCCACCACCACCTCCACCTAAGCCTAAGGATATGGTCATTAGTCAACCAAGACTTAGCTATCCCAAAAATGCACAGAATACAGAGATAGAGGGTGATGTTAAGTTATTGGTAAAGGTTAAAGCTAATGGAGAGATTGATCAAATAGAGGTGATTGAAGCTTCTTCCCATGAACAATTAAATAATTATGCTAAAAGAGCAGTCCAGTATGGGTGGAAATTTAAGGCTGATAAATCCGATTATGAAGTAATGCTAGTAGTTCATTTCCGCTATAATAATGAAGAGCCAGTAAGTATAGACTATGTGGATTTATCCTTTGATTAGAAATGAGGTGTTAGAGGATGAAGAAAAAATTAGGGATAATTCTAATACTACTATTAGCAGTAATATCCTCTAAGGTGAGTGCTAAGGTAGATCAATATGGCAACTTGCAGTTGAAGAATGACTATATTTCTGTGATTGTCAATCAAAATGAGTTTAATAAAGGTAGATTTGCTGTTGATATTACAGGAGGAGATCCAATTAGAAGTGGTGATAATGGCAAGCCATTGCTTTATGGTCATCCTCACCCTTGGACCTCTTATACTACCTTTAGAATAGATAATAAAAACTATATCTTCGGTGGTAAGACTGATAAAAGGGCTGGTCGTAATGGAGAGTATGGTGAGTTAGTCCAAGAGCCTAGCCTTGACAATAATAGAATTATCACCACATATAGATTTAATAAGATAGTTGTCAGTCAAATTTTAAATTTTGTTAAGAGTAGTACTACAGGTCTGCCTGATACTTTACAAATAACCTATCGGGTGACAAATGAAGATGAAGTAGACCATAAAGTAGGTACTAGAATTATGATCGATACTATGTTAGGTGAGAATGATGGTGCTCCCTTTAGGATTATCAATCAAGCAGTTACCAGTGATAGTTTATTTTTAAAGGATGACTTGCCAACTTTTTGGCAAGCCTTTGATGAATTAAGGGATCCAAAGGTAACTGCCCAAGGTACTATTAAAGGTCCTGGAGTGACCACTCCTGATGAGGTTTATTTTGCCGATTGGGGAAGTTTAGCAGATGGTCCTTGGGACTTTGATTTCAAATCTGGAGAAGAGTTCTTACGCAAAGGTGAGTTTGAATTGGACAGTGCTATGGCGCTATTCTGGCAGGAGAGTACCATTAAAGCAAAAGAGACTAAGACTTATGTAACAAATTATGGCTTAGGGGGTATTACTATTGTACCTGGACTGCTTTCCTTAGGTGTTACCTCACCAGCACAAGTAGTAATGGACAACCCTAATAAGACTGTAGAGATTGTAGCTTATATTCAAAATACTGCTGAAATTACAGTAAAGGATGTAAAGGTTGAATTAGTGCTTCCAGATAACTTAGAACCTATAGATAATTATAAGGTAAAAGAACTTGGCAACTTAGCTGCAGGGGAGACTGCACAGGTAATGTGGGAGGTTCGCCCTAAGCGATTGTTCCAGCAACAGGTAGAGTATACAGTCAAAGCAACTGCCAAAAATACCGATGATAACCAAGTAAGTAGAGGGTTGAAATTTGTTGGACCACCTAAGTTATCTTTGAAATTACAGGCACCTAAGAGAATGGAGGCTGAGGATGATTCTTTAGTAGAGGATAGCTTCTATATTAAAGGTAACATTTCAAACTATGGAGCATCAACTGCTTATGGAATAGAGGCTTATTTGGCCTTACCACCTGGTTTAACTTTAAGTAAAGGTGATAAAGAAGAGAAATTTATAGGATTTTTAGAACCTAATGAGAAGATTGAATTACTTTGGAAGGTTAAGCCCTTAGCTTTAGTTGATGGGAAGTTACCTTATTCAATAGAGTTAAGTAGTAGTAATGCTCTTAGTGAAATAGCTAAAAATAGTATCCTGATTCCAAGTTTAAAGCCCAAAGCAAAGATAGAGATTCTACCTAAAAACGGTGGCTATCAGGTTGGTGATTATCTAACTGCCCAGATAAGGCTGAAGAATATAGCAGATTTCTATCGCTTAAAGACCAATATTAGTTATAATAAGGAGGTCTTAGAGGCTATTTATGTCTCCCGTGGAAATCTCTTTATCAATAATGGTAAGTTATTGAGTTGGAATTTACCTGAGGTTTCACAAGATGAAGGTATGATCAAAGGAATTTCTGCCTCTTTGGAGGATGAACAGGATATACAAGATGGTCTAGTAGCCAAGCTCCATTTTAAGATTAAGGTTTTAGGAAGCTTTGATTTATCTTTTGAAGACTTTATAGCTTATGATAAGAATAATAATCAACTAAAATTGGAGAAGGTTAATAATTTACTTAATATTAGGAGGAATTGATTATGAAGGTAAGAAATAGTTTTATTAACTTTATGCTCATCTTTATTTTTGTAGCTACGGCTGCACTCCCGGCTTTTGCTGCTACCAAAATTGATGATATCTCGAGTAGCCATTGGGCATATAAGAGTGTCAAGGAGCTAGTAGAGAAGGGCTATATGTCTTTATATGAAGGCAATGAATTTAAAGGTGAGAATAAGGTAAGTCGTTATGAACTTGCTAAGGTTATTGCTAAGATTTTAAATAACATTGAGCAAGGTCAAGTAGTACCAGAAAAAGGTGATGTGCTTACATTAAAGAACTTGGCTTCAGAGTTTCGTTCTGAGTTGGTAGAGGTTATCAGTCAGAATGAGGATTTAAAGGATGAGGTTAATAAGCTTGATAAAGAGCAGAAGGTTCTTAAAGAGGATGTAGTCAACACCAATTATAGAATCAATCAATTGCAACAAGAGGTTGTTAAGTTACTAAAGAGTTTAAAAGAAGAGGCTGAAAGAACTAAAAAGTTAGAAAATAAGTTAAGCTCTTTAGAGCAGGATAATCAAGTTTTAAAGGAGCGATTAGCTAAGCTAGAAGAAGGCTCAGGAACTCAGCAAGAGATTGATAAATTAAAGAAGAATATTTATTGGTTAACTGGTGGTTTAATAATTTCTCTATTATTATCAGTTAGTAACTAGAAGGTGGGGGGTAGAATGGAGAGAAAGAGTAGAGTTTTTTCAATTATTGCTTTTACTTTGGTATTTCTATTGATAATGCCTTGCCTTGCTTCTCTTTTTGCTCCTTTCTCATATCAGGCTTATGCAGCAGAGGTTTCTAGGGAAGATGCTTATAAAGGTTTAGCCTTTACAGTAGTCTTAATCTATCTTTTTAACAAGTTGTTTGATGATGATCAGACAACGGGAAGGTCAAGTTGGGGTAAAAGTAGAGAGCCTATGAGCTATACTGATGATGAGTTGACTTGGTTAGCTAGAGCGGTTCATGCTGAAGCTAGAGGAGAGCCCTTTGAGGGGCAGGTAGCTGTAGCATCAGTTGTTCTTAATCGAGTGCAGAGTAATAAGTTTCCTAATACAATTTATAGTGTAATTCACCAGAAAAAGCAGTTTAGTTCTGTAGATGATGGGCAGATTTATCTACCACCTAATGAATCATCATACAAGGCAGCTAAAGAGGCTTTTAGAGGAAGTGACCCAACTGATGGTGCTCTTTACTTCTATAATCCTATAACTGCTAATCCAGTAGGGAGGGCTTGGTTAGAAACTAGAGAGAAGACAATTCAAATTGGTAGTCATGTCTTTGCTAGGTAGAATTGAATATTGATATTAAAATAAGTCTCGGGAATTCCCGAGACTTATTTTTCTTTAAAGGAGGAATTTTAGGAATATATAATTTGAAATAATGATAGACGAAACCAATAATAGAAGCTATAAATAAAGGGAAAAATAAATCAGAGTAGAATTAATTTCTAAACAGCAAGTTTGAGTTTAGTTAATTATTGACTAGTATTAATTTATTTTCATAAAATCTTATTGACACTTAGGTAGATATATGTTATATTTTAATAAATCACCACTTTAACGTGATAAAGTAATTAAGGAGGAGGTCTTTTGACATTGATTAAACTACAGAGGCCAGAAGGAACTAGAGATTATTTACCAGAAGTAGCAGAGAAGAAGAGGTATATAGAGGATAAATTACATAATTTATTTAAAGGGTGGGGATATGAGGAAATTATTACACCTACCTTTGAATTTTATGATATATTATCAGCAGGAACAGAAGGGTTACAGACTAAGATGTATAAATTCTTTGATCGTAAAGGTCAGATTCTAGCTTTAAGACCTGAAATGACTGCATCTATTGCAAGGGTAGCAGCCACTAAATTAAAGGATAATCCTTTACCTTTACGCTTATCTTATCAGAGCAATGTCTTCCGTTATACTAGTCCAAGGGCAGGACAATATCGAGAGTTCTATCAGGCAGGAATAGAGTTATTAGGTGTAGGAAGTCCAATGGGTGATGCAGAAGTGATTGCTATGGCAGCTAAAGCTATTAAAGGGTCAGGGCTTAAGAACTTTAAGATAGATATCGGTGATGTAGATTACTTTACTGGGATTATGAAAGCGGCAAAATTAGAGGAAGAAGAGCAGATTGCAATTCGTAAAGCTTTATCCCAAAGAAATGTAGTGGAATTAGAAGAGTTATTAACTGGTACAGAGTTGACTAACAAGCAGAAGGATGCCATTTTATCAGCTCAAGAGCTACGAGGTGGGATAGAGATTATTGAAAAGGCTAAAGGTTTAGTAGATAATCAAGAGTCTTTAGAATCATTGATTAATTTAGAGGAAGTATATCGTAACTTAGAGCTGTTAGGTGTTAGTGACTATATCTGTATAGATCTTAGTGTTGTTCGTAATTTTAATTACTATACAGGGATTGTCTTTGAAGGATACACTAAGGATTTAGGTTATACTATCTGTGGTGGAGGCCGTTATGATAGGCTAGTAAGCAAGTTTGGATATTCAATACCTGCTACTGGATTTGCAATAGGGATCGACCGTTTGTTATTATCTTTAGAGAAGCAGAATTATAACTTTCCTCTTAACAGAGATAGAATATTGGTCTTGATAGACCCAGCTTATAAAGCAGAAGGTTTTGCTATGGCAGAAGAGTTGAGAGAGAAAGGTAAGCAGGTAGAGATTGAGATATTTGGTAGAGAATTAGTAGAAGTTATAGAGTATACAGCTAGTAAAGGCTTAGAATTAAAGGTAGTAGGAGAAGAATTACAGGCTAAGGTTAAGACTTTAGTAGATGGAGAGGAGTAGAGGTATGAATAAATTAACTATTGCTTTACCAAAAGGGCGATTATTTAAATCGGTAGTTCCGATTTTACAGGAAGCTGGAATTGTAAATCGAGACTTTGATGATGATTCACGGAAGCTGGTTTTAACTGATGAAGATAATAATATCGATATTATCTTATCCAAAGCGGTAGATGTGCAGACCTATGTTGAAAATGGAGCAGCAGATATAGGGGTAGCAGGAAAGGACGTGCTCTTAGAAGCGGGGGCAAAGGTCTGTGAGGTATTAGATTTAGGCTTAGGTTATTGTAGATTGGTTGTAGCTTTACCTGTAGATAAAGGTATTACTAATTTAAGTCAATTAGCACCTACAGGACGAGTAGCTACTAAGTATGTCAATGTAGCTCAGCGATACTTTGATCAGAATGGAATTCAGATAGAGGTAGTTAAGTTAAATGGTTCTATAGAACTAGCACCTATTATCGGTTTATCGGATATGATAGTTGATATTACTTCTACTGGAACTACTTTGAAGGAGAATAATCTGATTGAGATTGCTGAAATAGCTGAGTCATCGGCACGTTTAATCGTCAATCAAGTCAGCTATAAGACAGAGTATAAGCGGATTAGAGATATAATTGAGAAGATAAGAGCAGTAATTAGTAATTAGTTATTGGTAACTATTTACTAATTACTAATTATTAATCACCAAATTAAAAAGGAGGTATATAAAGATGTTAAAGATATTAAAAACTACTGATGTGGAAATAGAATCAGAATTAAATAAGGTTTTAAATCGTTCATCCTTTGATAATGAAGCTCAGGTAGAGGCTGTGGCTGAGATTTGGGATAATGTCAAAACTAAAGGAGATCAAGCTATCTTTGAGTATACAGCTCGTTTTGATCAGGTAGACTTAAAAGATAAGGGGTTAGAAGTACAGGCAGAGGAGATTGAAGCGGCTTATAAAGAGGTTGATGATAAATTCTTAAAGGCGATTAGAGTTTCCATCAAGAATGTAAGTGAGTTTCACAGTAAACAGCTGCAAGAGAGCTGGATGGATATTAAAGAGGATGGTGTGATTTTAGGGCAGAAGTTTGAACCTTTAGAAAAGGTAGGAATTTATGTGCCAGGTGGTAGTGCTCCCTTGGTATCTTCGGTAGTAATGAATGGTGCTCCTGCCAAGGTAGCAGGGGTTAAGGAGATAATTATGGTAACTCCCCCTTCTAAGGATGGAGGAATTAATCCTTATACCTTAGTAACAGCAGCAGAGGTTGGAGTCGATAGGATTTATAAGGTTGGTGGTGCTCAAGCAATAGCAGGCTTGGCTTTAGGTACTGAGACTATGACTAAGGTTGATAAGATAGTGGGACCAGGTAATATCTATGTTACTTTAGCTAAGAAGATGGCCTTTGGTTATGTAGATATCGATATGTTAGCAGGACCGAGTGAGGTCTTGGTATTAGCTGATGAGAGTGCTAATCCTCGTTTTGTAGCAGCTGATCTGTTATCACAGGCAGAGCATGATCCGATGGCTTCAAGTATTTTAGTAACTACTTCATCAGTGTTGGCTAAAGAGGTTAACTTAGAATTAGAGAAGCAGTTGGCTAAGCTATCCCGTCAAGATATCTGTAAAGAGTCTTTAGAAAACTACGGTGCTATCTTAGTAGCTCAAGATTTAGAGGAAGCAATAGATTTAACTAATCAATTTGCTCCAGAGCACTTAGAGGTTAAGGTTGATGATCCTTTTGCAATCTTAGGTAAATTAAAGAATGCTGGAGCGATCTTTATGGGAGAATATGCTGCAGAACCGATTGGTGACTATATTGCAGGACCTAACCATGTCTTACCAACTGGAGGTTCAGCGAGATTCTACTCTCCACTGAATATAGATGACTTTAGAAAGAAGTCAAGTATTATCTATTATACTAAAGCGGGATTAGAGAAGGTTAAGGATGATGCTGTTAGAATAGCTGAGGTAGAAGGGTTAGATGCCCATGCTAATAGTATTAAAGTCAGGTTTGAGGGCAGTAACGAGTGACCAGTAAGCAGTTATGAGTAAGCACTCTTGTTACTCCGTTATTTATTACTGTACTTTAAAGGAGGGTTTAAAATGAGAATAGCAGATATTAAGCGAGAGACCAGTGAAACAGAGATCTCTTTAAAGATAAATTTAGATGGTAGTGGAAACTCTAATATTGATACCCCTGTTCCTTTTTTAAATCACATGCTAGATTTATTTACTAGACATGGTCTTTTTGATTTGGACTTGGAGGCTAAGGGGGATGTTGAGATAGATGACCATCATACTGTAGAGGATATTGGAATTGTGTTAGGGCAGGCCATCAAAAAAGCCATTGGAGATAAGGCGGGAATTAATCGCTATGGGAGCGAGTTTGTTCCAATGGATGATGCTCTAGTTCATATAGCCTTGGACTTAAGTGGGAGGTATTATTTAAATTGCGAGGTAGATGGACTAAAGGATAAGGTGGGAGAGTTTGATACAGAGCTAGTAGAGGAGTTCTTTAGAGCAGTAGCCTTTAATTTAGGTCTTAACCTACATATTAGAAAGCTAGCAGGTTATAACACCCATCACATTATTGAGGGTATCTTTAAAGCCTTTGGCAGATCATTATCGAAGGCTGTAGCTATGAATGAGAGGATTACAGGGGTAATGTCAACGAAAGGAAAACTGTAATAGCTATTAGCTACTAGCTAATAGCTAAGTGAGGTGATAAAATGATTGCAATTATAGATTACGGGATGGGTAATTTAAGAAGTGTACAAAAGAGCTTTGAGAAGGTTGGCTATCAAGCGAAGATAACCGATAAGAAAGAGGAGTTGCTTGATGCAGTTGGAGTTGTGCTGCCTGGAGTAGGTGCTTTTAAGGATGCGATGAAGAACCTGCAAGAGCTGGATTTGATAGATACGATCTATCAAGTAGTTGAGGAAGGAAAACCTTTTTTAGGAATCTGTTTAGGGTTTCAATTACTATTTAGTGAGAGTGACGAGTTTGGTCATACTAAAGGCTTAGATATCGTTTCAGGCTCAGTTAAGAAGTTTCCTGATACGTTGGGACTTAAGATTCCCCATATGGGCTGGAACCAATTGAATCTTAAACAAGATAATAGAATTTATGATGGATTAGCTGATGGAGAGTTCCAATACTTTGTCCATTCCTATTATGTTGAAACAGAGGATGAAGAGGTAATAGGTGCTACAAGTGATTATGGGATTGAGTTTGTAGCAAGTATTGCTAAGGATAATGTCTATGGTGCTCAATTCCACCCAGAGAAAAGTAGTGATAAGGGCTTGCAGATTCTTAAAAACTTTGGAAAAATAGTTGAGGAGGTAGAATAGGTGGAAGTTATACCAGCAATAGATATTCGTAATGGAAATTGTGTCCGTTTATATAAAGGTGATTTTGAGCAGGAGACTGTGTATGGTGACCCAATTGAGATGGCTAGATTATGGGCAAGTAAAGGGGCTAGCCGTTTACATATCGTTGATTTAGATGGCGCTTTAGATGGTAAGCCTACTAATTTGGAGTTGATTTCTAAAATTGTTAAAGAGGTCGAGATTCCAGTACAGGTTGGTGGTGGAATCAGAACTATGGAGATTATCAAGAGTTATTTATCAGTTGGAGTGGATAGAGTAATTATTGGTACGGCTGCGATTGAGAATCCAGAGTTGGTTGTGGAAGGAATTAAAGAGTTTGGTGCTGAGAGAATTGTAGTAGGTATTGATGCTAAGAATAATTATGTAGCTACTGAAGGGTGGTTAGAGACCTCTGATACTACTGTTATCGATTTAGGTAAAGCAATGAAAGATAGAGGTGTAGAATGGGTAGTCTTTACTGATATTAGTAAGGATGGTACTTTAACAGGACCAAATATTGAGAGTACTCAAAGCTTGGCGAAAGAGACAGGCTTAAAGGTCATCGCCTCTGGAGGGGTATCTAAATTAGAGGATATCAAGAACTTAAAGAAAATAGAAGGTGATGGAGTAGTAGGTGTGATTACAGGAAAAGCAATCTATACCGATAGTTTAGATCTAGAAGAAGCGATTGAATTGGCTAACAGCTAATAGCTACTAGCCAAATGAAAGGAGTGATTTTATGTTAGCAAAGCGGATTATCCCTTGCCTTGATGTAGATAAAGGCAGGGTAGTTAAAGGGGTTAATTTTGTCGATATTCGTGATGCAGGAGATCCTGTAGAGTTGGCTGCTTTTTATGATAAAGAGGGTGCTGATGAGTTAGTCTTTTTAGATATTACAGCCTCTAGTGATAAGCGTAAGACGATGGTTGATGTAGTTAAAAGGACTGCTGAAAAGGTATTTATTCCTTTTACTATAGGTGGAGGAATTAGAACGACTGAAGATATGAGAGAGCTATTAAAGGCAGGAGCTGATAAGATATCGATCAACTCAGCAGCGGTGAAGAACCCTGAGTTGATTAGAGAAGGTGCTCAAAAGTTTGGGAGCCAATGTATAGTAGTAGCTATAGATGCTAAAAAAAGAGGTACCTCTTGGGAAGTCTTTGTCCATGGGGGAAGAACAGCAACAGGAATCGATGTAATCGATTGGGCTAAACAGATCGAAGAATTAGGTGGAGGCGAGATTCTTTTAACCAGTATGGATGGTGATGGTACTAAAGATGGCTATGATAATGAGCTAAATAAAGCAGTATCAGAGGCTGTCAATATTCCTGTGATTGCATCAGGAGGAGCAGGAAATTTAGAGCATATTAAAGAAGCTTTTACAATAGGGCAAGCTGATGCAGCACTGGCAGCATCGATCTTCCATTTTAAAGAGTATACAATAGAAGAAGCTAAGCAATATTTAAAGAAAGAGGGGGTTAATGTTAGATGTCTATCAAAAATTTAAAGTTTGATGAGAAGGGTTTGATTCCTGCTATCATCCAAGATGCAGAGACAAAAGAGGTTTTGATGATGGCTTATATGAATGAAGAATCTTTAAAGAATACAATTAGGACAGGTAGAACCTGTTTTTGGAGTAGAAGCCGCCAAGAGTTATGGTGGAAAGGAGAGACTTCAGGTCATATTCAAGAGGTTGTAGAGATAGATTATGATTGTGATGGTGATACTTTATTATTGAAAGTTAATCAGAGTGGTGGAGCTTGTCATACAGGGCATAAATCTTGTTTCTATCGTGGAATTAAACGGGAGAAAGATGCAGAGAAGGTATTTGATCCTAAGGAGGTTTATAAAAAATCTTTAGATTCAGATATATTAGATGAATTGTATGAAGTTATTAAGGATAGAAAAGAGAATCCAAAGGAAGGTTCCTATACTTCATCACTATATAAGAAAGGTGAGAATTCCTTCTTAAAGAAGATAGGAGAAGAGGCTACAGAAGTAGTAATGGCTGCTAAAGAGAAGGATCAAGGTGAGATTATTTATGAGGTAGCTGATTTAGTCTATCACTTGATGGTGATGATGGTCTATTATGGTGTTGACTTAAAGGAGATATATCAAGAGTTGGAAGATAGAAGATAGGAAAAATTCGATCGAGAATTTTTCCCCTGTGAGTTTCAAGAAACTCTCCATGATCATAAAGTTTCTCAAAAACATGAAACTTTATATCTCAGCACGAAGAGTCCAAAGGACTCGAAGGGAAAAGGACTTAGAGTTCAAATCTGAAATTTAGAGAGAAAGTCTATAATTAAGGATATAGTCAAAGGATTAAGATAGGAAAAATTCGATCAGAAATTTTTCCTAGTTGCTTAACATTATACTTATACTAAAATTATATTAATTACTTTAAAAAGCTGTCTGTTTAAGATGGCTTTTATCTTATTTTAGTTCTTAAAAACTACATATTTCCTTAATATTATTAATAAATTTTACTTTTTGGATAAATTTTTTAATTAACTAGGAAGGAATTAATAGATTAAATCACGAATTATTAAGTTAAAAGAATCTATAAAAAAGAATTACCAAAGATATTTAGTAATATAAGATAGCGGATAGAATAAAGGATATGAATAAGGAATAAATTTTTTATAAAATAAATCCTTATCTTATGAAAGGAGGAGACATTATGTCAGAGGAAACAGGGCAAATTATTGTTTTCGATATAGGGGAAGAGAAGTTTGGTGTTAAAATCACCGAGGTACATGAGATTATCCGTATGAAGAAGATAACTGAGCTTCCAATCAATTCTCCTTATATAGCTGGAATTATCAACTTACGAGGGGATATTATTTCAGTTATTGACTTAAGAAAGAGGTTTGGGATAGAGGATATAGTTGAAGATGATAATACTAGAATTATTGTTGTAGAATTTGAAGGTCAAAATGTAGGATTAATTGTAGATGCTGTATCTGAGGTGTTACATATTGATGAGAGTAAGGTAGATGTTCCACCTCGTAGTATGTCTGGAATTAAGAATGACTATATTAGAGGAATTATTAAAGTAGGAGAGCATATAGTTATCTTGTTAGAATTAGCTAACTTATTAAAATCAAAAGAAAAGATTGAATTGGATAAAGAATCATAGTAATAAATTTATTTAGGAAGGGGGAATTTGATTATGGATATGAGTGATTTTAAAGAGTTATATGCTAGTGAATCTAGAGAGCATTTAGATCTGTTAAATGATGCACTATTGACTTTAGAGAATAATCCTAATGATATGGAAATGATAAATGAAGCTTTTAGAGCAGCACATACCTTAAAGGGTATGGCGGGAACTATGGGCTTTGACAATGTTAGCGAGTTAGCTCATGCTATGGAGAATGTTATGGACTTGATTAGAGATGAGACTTTAGCTGTTAATACTGAGGTTATTAATTTACTCTTTAAAGCAGTTGATATGTTAGAGCTATTAAGTAGTAGTCCTGAAGAGACTAGTGGATTAGATACACTAATCAAGGAATTAAAAGCATACTCCCAAGGTGATGTAGTAGTAGAGAAGCCAGCTAATACTACAGCTAATCTAAAGCAAGATAATGACTTTAACTTGACCCAAGAAGAGATAGAGATGACTCAAAATGCCCATGGCCATCCAATGACTATCAGAGTTAAATTAGAAGAAGATTGTGTCTTTAAATCTTTAAGAGCAGATATGGTCTTAGATGCTTTAGAAGAGCATGGAGAGTTGATTAAGGCAAATCCTGAAATAGAGAAGATTAAAAATGAGGAGTTTGAGCATACCTTCTACGTCTTGTTCTCAACTAAAGATGATAAAGATATAATCTATAATTCCTTAAATAGTGTCTCTGAGGTTGAAGAGGTAGAGATTAACCTTATTGAAGATATAACTGAATTATTAATCAAAGAGGATACTAAGCCTAAAGAAGAGAGTAAAACTACTAGTGAAGATAATGAAAAGAAGAAGCCTAAAGCAGCCACATTATCTAAGCGTCTAAAATCCAATAATACAATCAGGGTAGATGTAGAGCGTTTAGATTCTTTAATGAATTTAGTTGCAGAGCTAGTTATTAAGCGGACTCAGGTTGAATCTGTTGGTAGAAGCTATAATCTAGATGAATTGAACAAGAAATTAAAACCATTAAGTAAGGTAACTACTGAATTACAGAATGCTGTAATGGAGATGAGAATGGTTCCAATCAGCTTGGTGTTCAATCGCTTTCCTAGGTTAGTTAGAGACTTATCCCAAGAATTAGATAAGAATATTAATTTAGTAATTGAAGGTGAAGATACAGAGTTAGATAGAACTATTATTGATGAGATTGGAGATCCATTAGTCCATATGATCCGTAATTCTATAGACCATGGTGTTGAAAGTCCAGCTAAAAGAGAAGCAGCTGGAAAGGATCCAGTTGGTTTAGTTAGATTGTCAGCCTTCCATGAAGGTAATAATGTTGTAATTCAAATTCAAGATGATGGAAATGGAATTGACCCTGAATTTATTGGAAATATGGCAGTAGAAAAAGGTGTTATTTCCCAATCCGAATTAGAAACTATGAGTGATAATGAGATAATAAAATTGATTTTTGCTGCAGGATTTAGTACTGCAGCTAAAGTAAGTGATGTGTCAGGTCGTGGAGTAGGAATGGATGTTGTAAAGAATAAGATAGAGTCTTTAAGTGGTTCTGTTGATATTACTTCACAAGTTGGTAAAGGTTCTATCTTTACTATTAAATTACCATTGACATTATCTATCATTCAAGGTTTCTTGACTAAAGTAGCAAATCAAGAGTATGTAATTCCATTAGAATCTATTCAAGAAATTGTAGATGTCAATTTAGATGAGATTCAAACTATTAGAAAAGAGAAGGTTATTCACCGTAGAGGGTCTGTAATCCCATTAATCTCTTTACGCAATAAGTTAAATAAAGCAGAATTAGCAGAGAAAAGAACTGAAATTCCTACAGTTATTGTTGAAGTAGGAGATGAAAATTATGGTTTAATGGTGGACTCTATTATTGGTCAACAAGAGGTAGTAATCAAGCGAATTAATGATTTATCCGAGAATCTTCAAAAGATTGCTGGTGGAGCTATCTTAGGTGATGGTAGTATTGCTTTAATTATCAATGTAGAGGAAATTACAACAGGTTAGGAGGGGAATCATCTTGTCGAAGTCTGTATTGATTGTTGATGATGCACAATTTATGCGCACAATGTTGGGAAAATTAATTGAAGAGAATGGCTATGAGGTAGCTGGAGAAGCTATTAATGGTGAAGAAGCTATACAGAAATACATGGATTTATCCCCAGATTTGGTAACGATGGATATTACTATGCCTAAGATGGATGGTGTTGAGGCTACTAAACAGATTCTTGCCTTCAACCCTGAAGCCAAAGTAGTCATGTGTAGTGCTATGGGTCAAAAGCCAATGGTAGTAGAATCTTTAAAAGCAGGAGCAAAGGACTTTATAGTAAAACCTATTAAACCAAACAAAGTAAAGGATGCTCTAAAGAATATTCTAGGTTAAAGTTATTTATGAATTACGAAAGGTTTCTGTGAAACCTGTAGGAAGGACTTTATAGTAAAACCTATTAAACCAAACAAAGTAAAAGATACTTTAAAGAACATTCTAAGTTAATAGATTTTAGCTATAGAGGTTTTTTCAGAATTTAATTATATAAAAATCTTTAGAGGCTTTGGATTTAGTTTATTATAATACTAAGCCACAGGTTTAAACCTGTGGCTTAGTAGAAATAGTTAAATTATTAAACTTATTTTTCATGTTTTATATATTAGAAGGCTTAGTTTATACCTAAAAGAGAGTTTAAGATTAGGTTGATTCTTTCTTAACTGTTCAATCAGTAACTTGATTAGATATAGATTAAGCCTAGAAATTATACTATCAATATTACTATATTTGAAATTTAATTAGATCAATTATTTTATCTTAAAATAGTCATATATAGATCAGGATTTTAGAGGTGTAGCAGATAGCTTCTAAAGTCTTTTAAAAATGTTTAGAGAGAAATTTCTCTTTAATGGGGGTGTCGATTTGGCTTCACAATTAGGAATATCGAGACCAATTAAAGTGTTAGTAGTTGATGATTCTGCTTTTATGAGAAAAGTTGTCAGTGAAATGCTAGAAGAAGCAGATGATATAGAGGTTATCGATAAAGCAAGAAATGGAATAGATGCTTTGCGTAAGATTGAAACTGATGAACCTGATGTAATTACTTTAGATGTAGAGATGCCTAAGATGGATGGATTGGAATTTCTGCAGAAGTTACCAGAGTTAATTGGAAAGAATATTCCAGTTATTATGTTAAGCAGTTTAACTACCAAGCAGAGCAAGACTACAATTAAAGCTTTAGAATTAGGGGCAATTGATTTTGTTGCTAAGCCTTCTGGAAGTATCTCTTTAGATATAGATCAAGTTAAACAAGAGTTGATTGAAAAGGTAAGGATAGCAGCAGGAGCTAAATCTAAATTAGCAAAAATTTCTAAGACTTTCTCAAGAACACTAAAACCAGTGAAAAAGAGAGTAATTAGTACTAAGAAAATAACTGCTAAACCTTCAATATCAACTAGAGCTACTGGTCTTACAAAGCTAGTAGTTATAGGTTCTTCGACTGGAGGGCCTAGAGCTTTAAAAGAAGTGGTAACATTATTACCTGAAGATTTAGATGCTGCAGTTTTAATCGTTCAGCATATGCCTCCAGGTTTTACTACTTCTCTAGCCCAAAGGTTGGATAAATTATCTGATATTAGAGTTAAAGAAGCGGCAGAAGGAGATCGATTAGAGAAGGGGCTTGCTTTATTAGCTCCAGGAGATTATCATATGACCATCGAAAATGGGCAGGTTAAATTGAACCAGAATCCAAAGGTTCATAATGTTCGTCCTGCTGTCGATGTGACCATGGAGTCTATTGCTTATGACTATAATTCTAATACTGTTGGAGTTATCTTAACTGGTATGGGTAAAGATGGAGCAGAAGGTATGAAGTTGATTAGAGATAATGGTGGTAAGACTATAGGTCAAGATGAAGAGACCTGTGTAGTCTATGGTATGCCTAAAGTAGCTTATGAGATAGGTGGAGTAGAGGTGGTTAAGCCTATTGATAGGATTGCTGAGGAGATTGTTAGAATGGTAAATTCATAATATAGATAAAGAGGAGATAGTCACTGCTATCTCCTCTTTTTTTATTTTAGTCTTATTATTTTTATCTTTTAATGGATATATTGCGATACTTTAGTAATCAGTAATGAGTGGCGGGTAACAGGTAATAAGTAAGTTCTTTACTAGTTACTCGTTACTCATTACTGTATTTATTACTCTTTTTCTAATCTAGGTACTCTAATAATCTTCACAAACTCATCATTATTGAGTTTTGCCTGAGAGTACATAGCACCTAAGCGTTTGGTCTCTGTAATATCGCTAACCTCTATTTCGACTATCTCTCCATTATCACTGACTAAGATGATTTTATCATCGGTCTTAGCAGTTAGAATTTCCAATAATTTATATTTATCATTGGACATAGTCTTTAATCCTTTTCCATTTCTCTTCTGCAGAGTATAATCTTCAACTGGGCTTGCTTTTCCACGTCCTTCTTTGGTAATAGAAAGGACTAATGAAGAATCTTCAATTATATTAAAGCTAATGACCTTATCACCTTCATCTAAGTTAATTCCTTTACTACCTTTGGTATTACGTCCAGTATCAGTGATCTCTTCTTCCTTGAAGTGGATAGTATAGCCTTCTTTAGTACCTAATAAGATTTCTTGCTGGCCATTGCTAACGGCAGCGCCAATTACTTCATCACCTTCATTTAAATTGATTGCCTTAATAGATGAGATACTACTTTCATATTCTTCACCTTTGGTCTTTTTAACTAAGCCATCTTTAGTAGCAAGCATAATATAGTTCTCTTTAGCGTAATCATTTAGCATAATAACTCCAACAATATGTTCATCCATCGGTAACTTTAAGTATTGATTCAATGGGTCACCAGTAGACAAGCCATGATGTTCTGGGATCTCATGGGATGTAATACTATAAGCCTGTCCTTTATCGGTAAAGAATAAGATTTGGTCTAAGTTTCTTCCAGTTACTATATTGCTGATGAAGTCATTTTTAGCAGAGCGAACATTATCTAGACTATCTGTTTTCTTAATATAATTGCGATAGGAGAGGGAGATAACTACATCTTTATCCTTAATTAAATCCTCCTTCTCAATTTCGGCTTTAGAGTCATCGGCTAATATCTTAGTCTTACGTTTATCACCATACTTTTCTTTAATTTCTAGTAGTTCATCTTTAACGATATTATCTAGAATATCATTATTGTTTAGAATTGATTTTAGATAGTTAATCTTCTCCCGAATCTCTGCTAAATCCCCTTCTAATTTATCAATTTCTAAGCTGACTAGGCGCTGCAATCTCATATTTAAGATAGCTTCTGCTTGTTTTTTGGTTACTTCTAGTTCCTTTTTTAGATTTCTTTTGGCTTCTGGGGTAGATTTAGAGCTTCTAATAACTTTGATTACCTTATCCAAGTTATCGGTAGCTTTTTTAAGCCCAATTAAGATATGCTCTCTAGCTTGTGCCTTTTCTAATTGATGTTTAGCCCTTCTAGTAATTACTTCTCTTCTAAAGTCTAAGAAGTGTTCTAATATCTTCTTAATATTCATAACCTTTGGTTGTTGGTCTACCAAAGCTAACATGTTAATTCTCATATTAGATTGTAAGGAGGTATACTTATATAAGCGATTTAAGATTATCTCTGGATTTGCTTTCTTCTTCAATTCAATTACAATTCTAAGTCCTTCCCGATCACTCTCATCACGAATATCACTGATATTATCAATTTTTCCTTTTTTAACGGTATCAGCCATCTCTTCAATCAATTTAGCCTTACTTAATTGATAAGGTATTTCAGTAATGATGATACTTTGCTTACCTCGACCTTCATCTTCAATCTTACTTCTACCACGAATGGTTATCTTACCTGTTCCAGTGGTATAAGCTGTCTTGATTCCATCGTTTCCAACAATAATACCTCCAGTAGGGAAGTCAGGTCCTGGAATGGTCTTCATCAGATCTTTAATACTGATCTCTTGATTATTTAATAGTTGAATTAAGCCATCGATAACCTCTGATAGGTTATGGGGTGGGATATTTGTACTCATTCCAACAGCAATTCCGTTAGACCCATTAATCAATAGGTTAGGAAGGCGTGATGGTAATACACTAGGCTCTTCTAAACTACTATCAAAGTTAGGAATAAAATCAACGGTATTTTCTTCAATATCCTGAAGTAAATCTTCTGAGATAGGTGCTAAACGGGCTTCAGTATAACGCATAGCCGCTGCACTATCACCATCAATTGAGCCAAAGTTTCCATGTCCATCAATTAATATATATCTTTGGTTGAAATTTTGAGCCATTCTAACCATAGCATTATAAACTGAGGCATCACCATGAGGGTGATATTTACCTAATACTTCCCCGACGATACGTGCCGATTTTCTATGGGGTTTATCAGGAACTAGCCCCAATTTCTTAGTTGCATATAGGATTCTTCTATGTACTGGTTTAAGTCCATCTCTAACATCAGGTAGAGCACGGTCTATAATAACACTTAACGAGTAGTTCAAATAGGAATTACGCATTTTGTCTTCAATAGCTACAGGTGTAATCTGTTTGTCTTTCATATCTATCTTCTCCCTTCAAAATTCTATTTTTAGTTGATAATTATTTACATATTTCTTTAGTAGCAAACAGTTAAAATCAATCAGTTAATTGCATCAAAGAGGTTTATGAAGTATAATTGATTATATAATCAATTATTAATACTCTAGATAAGCTAGTAGTAATTATAAAATCCTATGAAATATATCAAATTTGCTGATTGACAGTATTTATTATATCATTAAATTATAATTTGTAAAATAAATTACGCTTAACTCCTAACTACTAGTCATCACTCATCACTGTATTTTTAGAATAATATTTATTTAAATTGATTAATTTAGATATAAATAGGGTCAAATCAAGACTTATTATAGCTAATAGTTGCTATCAATTGATTAATGTGCTATTATAATAAATGTAATCATGATTTTTTACAAAAGATGGAAGTTGAAAGAGGTGTTAATATAATATGGCAGTAAATAGTCAATACAATGCAGAACAGATTCAAGTTTTAGAAGGTCTAGAGGCTGTTAGAAAGAGGCCAGGAATGTATATTGGCTCTACTGGAACTAAAGGATTGCATCATCTCGTTTGGGAGATAGTTGATAATAGTATAGATGAGTTTTTGGCAGGCCATGGAACTAAGATAGATATCACTATTGGGATAGGTGAAACGATAACTGTCCGAGATTATGGTCGTGGGATTCCAGTAGATATTCATCCTAAAAAGGGTTTACCAGCAGCTCAACTGGTATTAACTACCCTTCATGCAGGTGGTAAGTTTGATGGGGCTGGTTATAAAGTATCTGGTGGTTTACATGGGGTAGGTGTTTCAGTAGTAAATGCCTTATCAGAATGGCTTGAACTGGAGATATATCGTGATGGTCATGTGTATCGCCAAAGGTATGAGCGAGGGGTTCCAGTTACTGAGTTTGAAAAAGGTGAGAAGACTAAAGAGACAGGAACTCAGATTACCTTCAAACCTGATGAAAAGATTTTTGATGAACTTAATTTTAAATTTGAGACTTTAAGCACTAGATTACAGGAGTCTGCTTTCTTAAATAAGAATTTAGAAATAAATTTGCTTGATGAAAGAAGGTCAGAGGATAAGCAAGAGACTTTCTGCTATAGTGGTGGTCTGGAGGAGTTTGTTAAATATTTAAATGAAAGTCAAGATCCTTTGACTGAGGATATAGTTTATATTGAAGAAGAGCTTGATGATACTTATGTGGAGGTTGCCTTCCAATATAATAAGAGTTATAATGAAAGAATTTATACCTTTGCTAACAATATCAATACCCATGATGGTGGATACCATCTAACAGGGTTTAAAGCAGCTATCACCAAGGCTTTTAATAATTATGCTAAAGATAATAATCTTTTAAAGAAGAATGATCCAGCATTATCTGGTCGAGATTTACGGGAAGGATTAACAGCTGTAGTCAGTGTTAAGTTAACTGATCCACAATTTGAAGGGCAGACTAAGACTAAGCTAGGAAATAGTGAGATTAGAAGCACTGTAGAGAAGGTGGTTTATGAGTATCTCCGTTATTATTTGGATGTCAATCCAGCTACGGCTAAGAGTGTAGTCGAGAAGGCTTTAGAAGCAGTTAGAGCTCGTAAGGCAGCTAAAAAAGCTAGAGAGTTGACTAGAAGAAAAGGGGTTTTAAATAATAATTCCTTACCTGGTAAACTTTCGGATTGTAGTAGCCGCAAACCAGAAGAATGTGAGTTATACTTAGTAGAGGGTGACTCTGCTGGTGGTTCTGCAAAACAAGGGCGTAACCGTAAGTTTCAAGCCATCTTACCTTTAAAGGGTAAGATTATGAATGTAGAGCGGGCTAGGCTGACTAAGATTTTAAAGAGTAATGAGATTGCAACGGTTGTAACGGCTTTAGGTGCAGGGATTGGTGAAGAGTTTGACCTCAGTAAATTGAGATATCATAAGATTATTATTATGACCGACGCCGATGTTGATGGTGCTCATATCTGTACTTTAATTTTAACTCTATTCTACCGTTATATGCCTGAATTGATTGAAGCAGGTCATGTATATATCGCTCAGCCTCCTTTGTATAAGGTGACTTATAGTAAAAAGGAGAAGTATCTCTATACAGATAAGCAGTTAGAGAGATATATGGCTGATAAGGATAGAACCAAAGTGACTATTCAACGTTATAAAGGTTTAGGGGAGATGAATCCAGGTCAGCTCTGGAGCACTACAATGAATCCAGCCAATCGTAAGCTACAGAAGGTAGAGGTTGAGGATGAGATAATGGCTGATGATATTTTTAATCGTTTGATGGGTTCTAAGGCAAGACTGAGAAGAGAGTTTATTATGAAGAATGCTGATTTAGCTGATAATATTGATATATAAGGGGGAGTAGTCCGAGGTTTCGGACTACTTCTTTTTATATATTTGATAAAATCAAATATGATTTATACTTTTAGGTAATAGGTATTTTATGGATTGTTTGAGAGATTCTACTTCACCATAGTATAGGTTTCCCTATAGGCTACCTACCTTTTTCCCATAGATGAAAAAATAGGCAAAAAATCATTTAAAAAGATGGGGAAAACGCTATGTCTATCTAAGGAATATTGGTTTGGATTCTAGTTTTGGTAGCTATCTAAGATTGGGAGAGGACTCAAAGACCGCTTTCGTTTCTTTAAGAGATTAAAAGATAAAATAAGCTTGATTGTAAAATCAAAGAATAAAAACAACTCAATTAAACCTGTACCTTAGAATACTCTAAGGTACAGGTTTTTTGGTATACTGATCTAATTATACAATTTCCTAAAATTTAACAGATAATTATAACGGTCAATCTTTATTATAGAAACAGGAAACCCCCAATACTTTATAGAACTCAATAAAATAACTAACAATTATAATCACTAAAAGGTGGTGCAAAGTTTGCAACTAAATTACATTGATTATTCCACAAATCTTTTTCAAGAAGTAATAGATAACACTAAGGCTAAGGTCTATGTCTTTGATAATAATCAGAATAAGATTCAAGCTAAGAAGTATTATCAGCAACCTTTCTTAGCTCAATCAAGTCTCTTTTTAACAATCTCAGAACTAAAAGAGAAAGTATTTACGAGTGATAAACTAGTGTTAAAAGAGGAGAAGCTGACTCTTATTTTTTATGAGTTATTAACCAAGAAAGATAAAGAGAAGCTAAAGGTAAATACTTACTATGATATCATTGATTTGTCGGCAGAGTACTTTAACTTTTATCAGGAATTGAATGAGTATAACATAGATATGATTGATAATTTAGCAGGCTGGCAGTTGGAAAAGTATCAACTTTTTGAAGAGTTAAGAGCAAGGTATATTGCTAAGCTAGAGAAACTAGCTTATACCGATAGAACTCTAGTCTATGATTTTGATAACTTCAATCCTATCTTCCTAGCTGACTATCAAGAGCTAGTTTTTGTTAATCTCCTAGAGAGTACCCCTAAAGAAAGGGAGTTAATCTCTAGATTAGCAGAGGAAGGTAAAGAGGTTAGTATTTATAATCAAATTGCCAAAGAGGATTATAACGAAGAGCAGTTGAAGCTGACTGATATGATTTTACCTGATAGTTTAGAGCAGAAGGTAGAGCTTTATCAGAGTAGTGAAGAGTTTTTACAGCTAGTAAATGCTCTTGCTAAGCTGAATCAAAGTGAAGAAGATTATCTGATTTTAGACGGTAACTTTGCTAATAGTAATTATCATAACTTATTATCGGCACAAAAGGTTAAGGTGGATCAGGATAGCTCCTTTACTAACAGTAATTTATATAGATTTTTGGATGCTTTACATAGTTTATTAAAGACTGCTGATCTAAGTAAAGGAAGATTGAAATTAAGTATGGAGGCTTTATTAGCTGCTAGTTATTTAAAGGTTTTTAGAGCTTACTATGACTTAACAGAGCTTGATCTTAAGAATTTAGTCGATTTAGCTCAAGCTGATTATGTCTATTTTGATGAGAGCTTATGCCTTGAAGGATTAGAGCAGTTTAAAGTAATCATAGATGAAATCAAGATGATAAGTAAATTAAGTACTTTAGGAGAATATATTAGCTTTCTAGAGGGTTTAGACAAAGATAAATTAGTTGAAGATAAATACAAGAATACTATTAGCCAATACTTTGGAGCTTTAGCAGAGCTTAATTCAATTGAAGAGATGAATTTAGTCAGCTCCTGGAATAAGTATTTTAAGAATAGTTCTGAAGGATTATTTAGGTTAATTCTAAATTATTTAAGATTTAAAAAGATAAAATCACTAGATAATAATGAAGAGAGTAGAGTTGAAATTAAGGATTTATTAATCAGTAGCTTTGCTAATCATAATAGAATAATTATGCTAAATATCAATGAAGGGGTTATTCCTACTTTAAGCTCTAGTAACTTCTTATTAACAGAAGAGCAGAGGAGTAAGTTAGGTTTAAGGACAGTTGAAGAGATTAGATTAAAGGAGAAGTATCTCTTCTTTAGGCATATCTTCAGCTCTCAAGATGTTATTATCTATGCAATTGAGAATCAAGATAAGAATATAGATTCTAGCTCGTTTTTAGAGGAATTGAGATTAAAGTATAATCTTCCCTTACAATCAGTTGAATTGAATGAGAAGCATTATCCTACAATAATTGATAGTATATTTGCTAGTAGTAATAATTCTCTAAAGGATAGATTGGACATTACTCATAGGCAACAGGATAGCTTAAAGCTAGAGGCAGCTGACTTTGAAGGTCAATTATCGCTATCTTATTATAAAGCGACTACTTTGAGTAGCTGCCACTATTGCTTCTTTTTAGAGCATATTGCCAAATTATCGGAAGAAAGGGTAGAGTTTGAGAAGAAGATCAGCCCTAAGGTGATTGGGATAATAGTCCATGAAGTTTTTGAAACGATAATTAATAATTACGGCAATCAGATAATGATCAATAATGGGAGTTTAGATGAGGGAATAATTACAGCTACCTTAAAGCTGAAGCTACAAGCCTATGAATTAAAGCTCCCTAATTATTATCAGAAGTACTATCATAAGGTCTTATTTAAATTGATTGCAGGTTCTATTAAAGGATTTTTTGAGAAATTAAAGAGAAAAGTTCCTAATATCAGGCAAATAGATAGCGAATGGAGTCTAGATAGAGAAGAAAGAAGAGTCTTTTTAGACCATCAAAAAGCCAAGGTCTATCTAAATGGGAGGTTAGATTTAATCCTAGAGGATGAAAATAATCAGAAGTATATTATAGATTACAAGACTGGTAGTAGTAGCCAAGAGCAATTAGACTTCTACTCATTATTATATAACCCTGACTTTGAATCAGATGAGATTATTCAGAAGAGTATCTATAATGTGATGAAAGAGAGCTTTGAAGATGGAAAAGTAAACTCTGAAGAGGAGTTTGCTCAGAAGTTACAAGCCTTATTACAAGACTTTTTGGATAGCAAGGAGTATAGTAATCAGTATAAATACTATTGTAATAATTGTAGTTATAGTGAGATCTGTAAGGTGGTGCTAAAGTGATAAATATCTTAAAGGCAAGTGCAGGAACAGGCAAGACCTATCGATTATCCTTAGAATATCTAGCTGCTTTATTAAGAGGGGAAGACTTTGAAGAGATAGTTGTGATGACCTTTACTAGAAAGGCAACAGCTGAGATAAGAGAGAGAGTACTAGCCCATATTGAGGATATCTTGGAGCGAGAAGAGAAGAGTGAAGTATTTGATAGTCTAAAGGAGATTTATGAAGGGTTTGAGTTGGATTTGAATCTCTTAAGAGAGGTTTATCAAAGAATGTTGGAGAACAAGGATAAGGTTAGAATCTATACTATAGATAGCTTTATTAATAATATCTTCAAGAAGGCAATAGCACCCTATTTAGATATCTATACTTATGAGATTATAGAGGATGATCAGAATACTGAGACAATTGAAGGGATATTCAAAGAGATTCTTGATAATCGAGAGTATTTTACACTGATGGAGAAGTTTTTAAAGGATAATACTGAACGTGATGTAGATAACTATATTGGATTAATTAAGAATCTAATCGATGAGAGATGGAAGTTTCTATTGATAAAGCCAAGTAATAGATCAGCAAGAGCAGTAGGTAATTTAGTTAGTCTTTTTGAGCAGTGTCTAGATACTTTAGAAGAGATAGCAATAGATAGAGGTAAGGAGCTATCACCTGCTTTTTTGAAGAAGGATTTCAAGGATTACTTGAATTTAAGTAGTGTGGAGGATAAAGAAGAATACATTATTAGAAACTATAAAGTTTTTATTAAGAACGAATTCTGGAATGGTAGTAAGACTCGGGCTAAGGCTGTGGCTGAGCTGCTAGAAGAGTTAAGGGGAAGCTATGAGGTCTTTAGAGAGAATTTAGCCTCTTATATCTATAATACAGAGATGATCTCTTATGAGCAAGAGGTATTTAACTTTTCAAAGATGATCTTTGCTATTTATGACAAGATTAAATTTAAGGAGAAGAGCTTTACCCATTCAGATATAAGCAACTATACCTACCATTATTTTTATCAAGAGGAGCTGAGTTTATTAGAGGGCAAAGTAGTTAGTGATTATTTCTTTGAACTGCTAGGAACAGAGGTTAAGACTCTATTTATAGATGAATTTCAAGATACTAGTGTCTTGCAGTGGAAGATATTAAAGCCTTTAATTGATAAATGTCAGCATGTAATTGCTGTTGGTGATGAAAAGCAGTCAATCTATGGTTGGCGTGGTGGAGAGAAAAAGCTTTTCGCTAAATTAGATCAAATCTTAGATGGAACCAGTGAATCTTTAAGTACTTGTTATAGGAGTGAAAAGGAGATTATCAGCTTCGTCAATCCTTTCTTCAAAGGAATCTATGATAATTGGTATTATGAAGATGTCAAACATTTGGCTAAAAAGGATGGCGGTTATGTCCAGATGCTACTTGGAGGTAATAGCCTTTTAATCAATACTGAGACCAAAGTCTTTCAGAAATTAAGTAAAACTGAACAACAGCAGGCTCTAGAGTTTAATGATAAGGTAATAGTAAATTTGAAGGAAGAAATAGCAGAGAGTATCCAGGAGAAACTAGTTAATTATCAAAAGATAGCTATTTTAGCTAGAGGGAATAATGATTTAGCAGAGATTGCCCGTGAATTGGATAAGCTTGATATCCCTTATATCCTAGAAAGTAAGGATAGTTTAATTGACCATCAAGCAGTCAAACCTATCTATGCCTTATTGAGTTATCTACTTTACAATGATTATTTTCAACTATTAAGGTTTTTAAGAAGTGATTTAATCAACCTAAATAATCAAGGCTTAAAGTACCTACTGAGAAATAAAGAGCTTGTCGAAGGGTATTTAAGAGGTGAAGAGAGCACTATAGAGTTAAGTGATTTAGGTCAGTTGTTAGCAGAGATTAGAGGTTTGAAGTTATTAGACTTTAATAAGTTGAGCAATTATCTGATTGAAGGCTGTGGATTATTAGATACTTATCAGGGAAATACTGGAGCTTTAAAGAATCTTTACTCCTTTTTTAAACTGATGAAAGACTTTAATTATTTAAAGGAGTTTATGGATTATCTAGGAGAAAATAAGGACAGTCAAGAGCTAAAGCAAGTTGGGGCTAAGGAGAGTAATGCTGTTAAGTTAATGACTATCCACAAATCTAAAGGGCTATCCTTTGAAACAGAGTTCTTTTATTGGAAGCCAAGCTCTAGTAGAGGAAATAATGGGGATCAGTTAGAGGTATACTTAAATTTTGATGATAAATTTGAACATGTAGAGGATTATCTATTAAGCAACTCCAAATACAATTCTCTCTTTGAATATTTAGGCTATGATTTTTATCAACAGGCTCAAGAAAAAGAATTTGTAGAAGAGATTAATAATATTTATGTAGCTCTAACTAGACCAGAAAGAAATCTATTTATCTATCTAGAAGCACCCTGTAAGTTCAATGAGAAGAATAATGAGAATGACTATTGGAAGGATAAGTCTTATAAGCTTTATGAGGATGCTATCTTAGCTGGAATGAGAGTGAATTCTTTACAGGAATTAATTGAAGCCAAGAGTATAGGGGTGCTAAGTCAAGCTAGAGTGGCAGAAGAGAAGAAAAATATTAAAGTAGCTAAGTTAAGAGATTATTTTGCTTTGGTGGAGGATATAGTAGAGGAAGATAATGAACTGGATAAAGATTTAGACTTAAATAAAGAGCTAAAGAGAGTAGAAGGGTTAGCAATCCATTATTATCTAGAGCATATTAAATACAATACTACTGTTGAAAAGGAGTATGCTCAGAGCATGGTTTTAGCAAAGTATGGTAATATGCTGGGAGGAGCTAAGATAGTAGATTTATTTAAGAGAGTTGATGATTTTATCAGTAGCCATTGTGAATACTTTGCTGAGAAGTGGGAAGTCTTTACTGAATATGAGCTAGAAGCTAATCATCAGCTTCATAGAATTGATAGGTTGATGGTTGACAGAGCTAATAAAGAGATTATGATACTTGATTATAAGAGTGGAGATACAAAGCAAGAGAGTCAATTAGAGAGGTATCAAAGGATTATAAGGAAAAAATTAGGCAGGGAGTATGAGATTAAAGCAGAGTTTTTAGAGCTTTAGTCTGTTTGATCAAGTTTGATGACTATAGCCAAATAAACTCTACAAGCTATTACTAAAAGTAATAGCTAATATTTTATAAATTGAATTTATATTAGATTTTATAATCAATTTCAAGATTTTAACTGATTAGTAGCAAAGATGTTATCTTTTCAGGAAGGACTAAATTAAAATAGACAGAATAAATATAATAATCGTTATCAATATCAAATCAAAAGGTAATTATATAGTTATTTTATAAATTCAATAACTAAACCTTAAGAAAAGTTAAAAGAGTCAAACAATGACTTACAGCAGTTTGCTTATACTATCTCTCATGATATGAAGGAACCTTTGGGGATGGTTAGTAGTTATCTAAAGTTGCTAGAGAGAAGGTATCGGGATAACTTAGATCAGGATGCTAAGGAGTTTATTAGTTTTGCTGTTGATGGTGCTCAATTTGATTAATGAATTGTTAAAGTATTTTAGAGTTAATACCAGAGGAAAGGAGTTTATAGAGATAGATTGTAATGAGATTGTAGAGAAGGTTATGAGAGATTTACAACTTCTAATTGAAGAAAATAACTGTAAAATTAGTTATGATAAGCTTCCAAAGGTATGTGGAGATGAGAAACAATTAAAGCAGCTATTTCAAAATCTAATTACAAATGGAATTAAATTCAATGATAAAGAGCAAGCAGAGATTGATAGTCAAGTTCAAACAGATCAGAAGGTCTGGAGATTTTCAGTCTCAGATAATGGGATTGGTATTGAAAATGAATATCAAAAATAGATATTTGAGATGTTTAGACGACTTCACACAAAAGAGGAGTACGAAGGAACAGGAATGGGACTTGCAATCTGTAAACGAATCATAGAACGCCATGGTGGAGAGATATGTGTAGAGTCTATACTAGGAGAAGGAACTAGCTTTTATTTTACCTTACCTCGTAATTGTAGAGTATATTCTGATATAAATAAAGGGGAATAAAAGTAGAAGGAGGCTTTTTAATGAAATCTTTATCTAAAAGGTTAAAGCCTGATACTTTAAAAGGACAATTAATGTTTTGGGCAAGTTTATTACTCTTATTAGTAGGAGTGAGCAGTATTGTTATAGTCAGCTTGATTGAATATAAGGATAGAAAAGAAGAGGTGGTTGCCCAATTAGAAGAGGTTCTTGGGGTACAAGAGCTTTTTATCGATAGTTGGTTTCAAGAAAGAAAAACTGATTTAAAAACTATTGCTAAGTTAAAAGAAGTTCGCACTCACAATAGCAAAGAGATAGAATCGATTCTTTATTTTACCTTGGAAAGCAAAAAAGAATTTTCTAATCTCCATTATATTAATAATGAAGGTGTTATAGAATTTACAACTCTAGAAGATGCCGGTGGAGTAAATGTCAGTGACCGAAAATATTATCAAAAAGCAATTAATGGTCAGTCATATATCTCTGATGTTCTAGTAGGAAGGATAGCTGGAAATCTTTATGTCTTTATCAGTAACCCTGTCAAGGATGACCAAGGACAAATTCAAGGGGTAATTATGGGAGCAGTACAGTTACAGACTATAGAAAAGATTTTGAATAAATATAATTTAGGGGAGACTGGCGAAACCTACTTGATTCATCAACAAGGGGGTTTAATTACCCTGCCTCGCTTGATTAATACTTTAAAGAAGACAGAAAAGATTAAAAGGATGGATTATAGAATAGATACCAAGATTGTCAAGGCAGCAAAGCAGGGAACTAAATTAATTGACTCCTATCAAGACTATCGAGGAAAAGCAGTTTTTGGAACTTATCGTAAGATTAATAACGATCGATGGCTGATTATTGGAGAGATTGATGCTTCTGAAGCTCTAGCTTCCCTTTATCAACAGATTCTGTTAATCAGTCTAGCTATCTTAGTAATTGTAGCAGTTTTAATTTATATTACAAAAAGGCTAATAGAAAGAATTGAAAGACCAATGGAGTACTTACTAGAGGGCACTCAAATGCTAGAAGCAGGAAAATATGATTATAAGATTGATTTTAAAGCAATCCCCTCTGCTCCTGTTGAGTTTATTCAACTATGTAATACTTTCAATACAATGGCTGAAGAGATTAATAAGAATATTAAACTTTTAGAAGAGAATAAAGAGCGTTATAGATCGTTATTTAGAAATAATATAGCGGCAGTATTTTCAATAGATTTAGAAGGAAGATTTCTTGATATAAATTCAGCTGCCCAACAGTTGACTGGATATTTTAAAGAAGAGTTGATAGGAAGTTTCTTTACAGAATTATTACCTCAAGACCAGATAGAAAAAGGAAGAAATTTGTTTTTGGATACAGCAAAGGGTAAGGCTGAGTTAGTTGAGCTGACTATAGTTGATAAAGAAGATAATAGAATTGAATTAATGTTAACAAGTATGCCAATTATTATTAATAATAAAATTATTGGAGTATATAAGATAGCAATAGATATCACAGAAAATAAAAGAAATGAAGAACGAATCTTTAAAGTTAGTGAAGAATTAAGACGTTCCAATAAAGATTTACAACAGTTTGCCTATGTTGCTTCTCATGATTTACAAGAGCCCCTTAGAATGGTAACAAGTTATTTACAATTATTAGAAAGAAGGTATAAGGATAAATTGGATGAGGATGCTAATGAATTTATCAATTTTGCCGTTGATGGAGCTAAGCGAATGCAGACATTAATCAATGACTTATTAGAATATTCTAGAGTAAATACCAGGGGCAAAGAATTTAAAGAGATTGATGGCAATCAACTAATAGAAGAGGTAAAGAGAAATTTATCAATATTTATTGAAGAGAAGAATGCAAAAATTATCTATGAGCCTTTAGCTGATTTCTATGGCGATAGAGTACAGTTAGTTCAATTATTCCAAAATTTAATTCAAAATGGAATTAAGTTCAATGATAAAGAAGAGCCTCAAATTGATATATCTATGGAAGAAAAAGACGATGCTTGGCAGTTTGCAATCAGCGATAATGGAATTGGCTTCTCAGCAGAGTATAGTGAACGGATCTTCACAATCTTTCAAAGACTCCATAGCTATAATGAATACCAAGGGACAGGAATCGGTCTTGCAATCTGTAAGAGGATTGTAGAACGGCATGGAGGAGAGATTTGGGTAGAGAGTGAAGAAGGAAAGGGCAGTACTTTCTATTTTACAATTAAACAGAGGAGGATTTAAGATGGAAGAGGTTAAAATTTTAATGGTAGAAGATAATCCAGGTGATGTACGTTTAGCCCAAGAGATTTTAAAGGAAGCCAAGATGAAGAATACATTAAATACAGTCTCTGATGGAGAAGAGGCAATTAAATTTCTTCGTAAGGAAGGAAAGTATAAAGGTGAAGAAAGGCCAGATTTAGTCTTATTAGATTGGAATTTACCCAAAAAGAGTGGTTATGAGGTTTTAGAGATAATTAAAAAAGATAAAAAACTAAAATATATTCCAGTAGTTATCCTTACTTCATCTGAAGCCGATGAGGATATTCTAAAAGCCTATGATTTAAATGCTAATTGTTATATTTCAAAGCCTGTTGATCTAGATCAATTCATTAAAGTTATCAAATCGATAGAAAATTTTTGGATGACCATTGTAAAATTACCTAGGGGTGAATAAGTTATGCTCAATTTAAAGGAGATTAAATTATTATTAGTAGAAGATAATATAGGAGATGCAAGGCTCTTTTTTGAAATGACAAAGGAGTTTGCTAATATAGAGATGAAGATTAGACATGAAAAGCGTTTAGAAGATGGAATAAATTCATTAGAAGAAGAGGACTTTGATATAGTTTTAGTTGATTTAGGATTGCCTGATTCTATAGGCTTTGACACTCTAATTAAGATAAGGGATTATTGTGAAGATTTACCTATAATTGTATTGACAGGATTAGATGACCAAGAGCTTGGTATTAGAGCTGTAAATGAAGGGGCTCAAGATTATTTGGTCAAAGGGGAGGTTAGTGCTAATCTCTTATTAAGAGCGATCTTTTATGCTATAGAACGCCATAAATTATTAAAAAAATTAGAATCGAAGTCGATTACTGATGAATTAACTAAGCTATATAATCGACGGGGATTCTTATCCATGCTAGAACAACAGATAAAGATGGCTAAGCGAAGAGATGAGAAGTTTCTCTTAGTTTATGCTGATGTAGATGGATTAAAAGGAGTAAATGATAATCTTGGGCATAATGAAGGTGATAGATTGATTACAGATGCAGCAACTGTTTTAAAGGATACTTTTCGGGACTCTGATATTATTGGTCGAATCGGTGGTGATGAGTTTGTAGTAATATCGATTGATTCTAGTAAGGAGTCTATTGAACTACTTAAGAAGCGCCTAGTAGATAAGATTAAAGCTCATAATAAGCATGAAAATCGTTCCTATCAATTGTCTATGAGTATTGGAATTGTTGAATATGATCCTAATCACCCTGTAGATATGGATGAGCTGCTAAAAGAAGCTGATGATTTGATGTATCTGGAAAAGCAGCAAAGGAAAAAATCTAAGAATTAAGATATAAGTAAAAGTAGTTTGGTCTATAGAAGCTTTTTACTATAGGTTAGGCTGCGTTTTATATTATTAACTATGCGAGAACATGAATGTTTACTTTTTATTTGTTGATTTAAACTTCCTCTATTAAGACTAGAAATATTATTTCTAGTCTTAATAGATTTGTTTATGATGCGTATAGTTGATATATCATAACTAATTCAATAATCTATTTTAATATTTAAACACGAGATAATAGTTCAATTTCAGCAGAGTCTAATATATGATTTTTTATTTTATCTCGAAATTCATTTAGAAAATAGCCATCTGTTAATTTCAAGCTACAATCTAAGGCATAAACAGTTAGTGTATATTTGTGATCTTTATCAGGAGGAGTTGGTCCTGTATACCTTTCTATGATATTGGTATCTTTTTCTCCTACAAAGGGTGAAGCAAAGCTATTTTTTCCTTGAACTAGATTTAAAGAATTACCTACACTTATATTCTCTGGTAAATAATCTATATTTCCAGGAATATTACAAGCACTCCAGTGAATCCAAGCAAAGCCACAAACAGGAATTGAGTCATAATCTATTAATGTAAGTGCTAAGGTTTTTGTTCCTTCTGGTTTATCTATAAATTTTATTGGAAAGGAAACAGATGGATTTTCCTTATATTTATATTCTTCTTTCGCATATTTAGAATACTTATCTGGCAGGTAATTGTCTTCTCTCAATACTTTTAACTTCATAATAGTTCTCTCCTTTTAATTTTTGGTAGGTTATTAAACTTATCTACAAAATATCTTCGTTACATAAACAATATATACTAAATTCTTCTTAAATAAAATTACATTTTTCTTAATAAAACATAAAAGAATTCTTAATGATTAACTATTTTAAGTCGTTAACTCCTATGATATAATTAACTCTAGTAGATTTAATTAGGAGGTTTTTATGAATTTAGAATGGTATTATACCTTTTTAAAAGTTGCAAAATATGAAAATTATAGAAAAGCTGCTACTGAACTATTTACAACTCAAACAACAGTATTTAACCATATAAAGAAATTGGAGGGTTTTCTAAATGTTGAATTGTTCGATAATGTTGGTAGAAACATTATTTTAAACGAAAACGGGAAATTATTTTATCCTATTGCTATTGAAACTATTACTACTTATGAAAGGGGATTAAGCAGAATAAAGAATTCAAATAAATATGATTATAACCTCAATATTGCAGTTACTACATATATAGCTTCATATATAATTCCAAAATTTCTTCCTATATTTTTCAAGGTTGCTCCCAATATAAATATTTCTATTTTTGTAGTTGATAAATCTATGGCTAGAGAAGTAGAGGAGGGGAGGTATGATATTGGTATAACCCGTGAATTGAGTGGTTTGAAAAATTTATCTTATCAAAGAATTTGTGAAGGGCAAATTAAACTTGTTGTTCCTGATATAGCTGAAAACAAAAATATAAATGATGAAATCGAATATTTTAAGAAGTATAGAATTTTTTCTGATAATCATCCTACATATTGGAAAGAGTTGAAAAGCGATATATTAAAATTAGTTTCCAAAGCTGACTTCTGTTCTATCTCTTCAGTTAATGCAACAGAAAATTTAATTAAATCTAAGCAAGGAATATCCTATTTGCCAACATATATTCTTAAAGATGGAGATAATGAACATATAAAGTTTTTAAACTCTAAGCATATAAAAGATCCCATTTCATTTACTTATATGCTATGGAACAAAGAAAGTAGTGAAATACAATTATTTCTAAAATTGTTTTCTAGATTTATTAAAAATGAACAAGACAAATAATTATTATCTTAAATTAAATTCTAAATAATAAAATAAAGAAGCTGTAGCTTATAATATTATAAGCTACAGCTTCTTTATTTAAATTGTGATATAAATATGTAGCAATTAGTTCTGCTAATTATGGAGTTAGCTTAGCGAGGTAATAAGAATAGTACAGTAAAGAAGTGGCAGATACTACCACCTAAAACAAAAAGATGCCAAATAGCATGATTGTACTTCATCTGCTCCCAAGCATAGAAGATTGTACCTACAGTATAGAGTACCCCACCTAGTACTAGAAAGACTATACTAGTCATATTTAAAACTGCTAATAAGGGTTTAATTGCAAAGATAACCAACCATCCCATGATTATATATAAGACTGTTGAAAATATCTTAAAGTGCTCAATCCAGAAGATCTTATAAACAATCCCTAAGATAGTTATTCCCCATACAATACCAAAGATAGTCCAGCCTAAAGACCCTCTTAGAGAAATTAAGGTCAAAGGGGTATAAGTCCCTGCTATCAGTAGATAGATTGATGCATGGTCGAAGATACGAAAGATATCCTTGACCTTACCTTTAGGAAAACTGTGATAGAGAGTAGAAGAGAGATAGAGTATGATTAATGTAGAGCCATAGATACTAAAGCTGACTACATACCATACATCTCCAAACATACTGGCTAGGACGACCAAGACTACAAGGGCAGCAATAGCCAAGCCTAGCCCAATTCCATGTAAAATAGCATTGGTAATTTCTTCAACATTTATAGATTTTTCCTGATTATCCATCTGATTCTCCCCTTCAATATTTTTAGTAGATACTTAATTATATTCATTTTTAACTAGATTATCAAGGATAGATGATTTAAGCTAACTGCTCTCCACTTGTTGATAAGGATCAACATGAACCATACAGTGCTTAACTTTATAGGTCTTATTATTCTCAATCTTATCATGTACTCTTCTAGCAATTTGATGCCCCTCTGTTACCGTTAGCTTACCATCGACAGCGATTGCTACATCCACATAAATTTTATTGGCATGGACTCGGGTCTTTAGAGTATTTATCTTTTTAACCCCTCTTACTGTCGAGATATCAGTTCTAATCTGTTCGATAGTATCCTTATCACCAGCATAATCAACAAGCTGATTGATAGACTGTTTATAAATCTCAAAGGATACCTTAATAATTAAAAGAGAGATGATTAGTGAAGCTATAGGATCTAATATTTGATACCCAAATCTAGCCCCTGTAATTGCAATAAGAGTACCTACTGATGAAAAGACATCAGAGCGATGATGCCAAGCATCTGCCAATAGGGCTGAGCTATCTAGTTTTTTAGCACCTTTAATAGTATATCTATACATCCATTCTTTTATAATGATAGATAAGATAGCAGCGTATAAAGCAATCATCCCTGGAGTCTGATAAGTACCTGCTTTAATTTTATGTATTCCGTCAGAGCCGATACCTAATGCAGTGATAAATAGGATGGTTGCTAGAATTTTTGCAACAACTGGTTCAATCTTCTCATGACCATAGGGATGGTCGTCATCCTCTGGCTTTTGAGCCATATGTAGACCGATCATAACAGCGACTGTACTGATGATATCAGATAAGGAATGGATTCCATCAGCTATCATAGCACTACTTCTTCCGATAATACCTGCTAATAATTTCAGAAATGATAGCATTACATTCCAAAAAATTGTAATCTTCGATATTCTGTTTCCTGCCTTTGTTCTTTCTCTTTGATTCATAAAATACACTCCTTTATAGCTTTAGAAGCTATTGATTCTCATTTCAATAAGATTATTACTATGTAGTTATTCTATATTATATGTGCTTAAATTGCAATATTAAATTGAACTAATTTCAAACTGTAATAATTTGTGTATTTAGTTATATAAAATTTCTCTTACTTGGTCTTCAAATGCTTCATCAGGGGTTAGGTAATCTAAGATTTTTCTTGGTAAAGTATTGCACCAATTTTGGACTCTAGCAATAGATTCAATAGCAAATTCATTTAGAC
>NZ_PVNB01000009.1 GCF_003001995.1 Orenia metallireducens
AAGCAAGTGAAAGACTTTTGTAGAGGCTTATTGCCTAGTAACTCGCTATCCATCTTGCTTGCTTAACTTTATTATAACAAACTTTTAGGTAAGAGTAACTCGGAAAAAAGCTGATAAGCTTTTCCGAAAAAGGTTTTAATAATTTTGCTTACTTTTAAAGTAAAAAAGTGTTGCAATAATTCCATTAAACGATATTTTATCAAAATTTAATAAAAACAGGAGATGAGTTAAAGGTGCCATATGTAGAAGAGAATATTATGATAGAGAGTACAAGGGATAAAATCTATGAATTGGTTAAGGACATGGAGTCCTATCCTAAATTTATGCCCGATGTACTTAAGGTAGAGGTAGTAGAGAGGAATAATCACACAACTGTTACAAGATGGGTAACTGATATTGAAGGAAGAAAGCTATGCTGGACAGAAAGAGATTACTTTAATGATGATGAGTATCAGATTATCTATAAACAGTTAAGTGGAGATTTAAAGAAGTTTGAAGGTGAGTGGAGATTAGAAGCTACTAATCAAGGAACAGAGGTTACCTTAACGGTAGACTTTGAATTTGGGATTCCGATGTTAGCTCCCTTGCTAAATCCAATTCTAAAGAAGAAGGTCAGTCAAAATACTATCAATATGTTGACTGCTATTAAGGAGAAAGTAGAGGATGGAGTGGAGAAAATAAGCTGATATAGAAGTAAATACTATATTATTAAGAGAACTTCCTTGGCTAGTTATATTGCTATGGGGGTTCTTTTTTTATTATTAATTAATGGTCACTTAAAACTATACTATCGTATAACTTTTGAGATAAAACTTCATAAAGTTTATACTATAGTATAGTCATAAGTGAAAATAGAGCAAAAATTTGTACTATCGTACAGTATACAAATAGAAACAATTATGGTAATATATGATTAGTGCTTCTCGAGGAGTAAAATGTTAATTATATAATTTAAAAGAAAAGGGTGAAAAACTGTGAGAAAATTAAAGTATGTGGAATTAGAAAATGATGAGTCTATGATGATTAATGGTGGTAATAATGAACTTCATCTAACTTACGAAAGAGAAGATATGGAAGATATGGGTGGCGAGAAAAACGAGAAGGCTGGTGTTACATTCACACACGAGAATGAGGATGGTAGTAAAGTGGGTATAGGAGTTGAACACAGGAGTGATGAAAATGATAGGATTAAGGCGACATATTCCAAAGGAGGGTTTAAGGCTGAAGCAGCAGCAGATGAAGATGGTAATTGGGCTACAAGAATTATGCATACGATATCTTTTTAGTTTGTATTTAGAGTAAGCGGGAAGATATATTCATATATTTCATACAAATTATCAACAAGTAGGATGAAATCATCCTACTTGTTGGCTTTGAGTATATAATTAAAAATTATAAAAGAGAGGAACTTTAACATGAGAAAAAATTATAAGCAATTAGTAATCATATTATTATTTTTATTATTAACAGGTTGCCAATCAGCCAAGGAGGAAATGCTTGAAACTGCTCATCCTAACTGGAGCAAAAGTGAAATTAAAAGGGCTATCTTGATGTATGAAAATCACCCTGACTGGTCTGAAAAGAAGATAGAGTTGCTGGTTAAGCATCCCAATGCCTTCACTGATTTTGTGAATTTTTGCCAAGAAGCAAGCTTTGAAGAGATAAAGATAGCAGTGAATAATGGAGCAGATGTAAATGCAAAAAGGGATGATGGTGGAACTGCATTAATGATAGCATCTAATGAAGGAAATTTAGAAGTAGCAAAATTTTTAATAAAACAAGGAGCTAAAGTTAATGCTACAACAAATAAAGGTCATACAGCATTGATGTTAGCCGCTCAAGAAGGAAGTCTAGAAATAGCACAATCATTAATAGAAGCAGGAGCGGATGTTAATGCTAGCAATGATGACAGTCTAACAGCATTAATGGCAGCAACTCAGAGAGGAAATTTAGAAGTAGCCAAATTATTAGTAGAAGCAGGAGCAGATGTAAATGCAAAAAGTGCTGCTGATGGTGGAACTGCTTTAATGTTAGCAGCATATAAAGAAAATATAAAAGTAGCAGAATTTTTAGTAAAAGAAGGAGCAGATGTTAATGTTAGCGAGAAGGATGGTCTAACTGCTTTAATGGTAGCAGCACATAAAGGAAATATAGAATTAGCAAAATTTTTAGTAAAAGAAGGAGCTAAGGTTAATGTTAGAAAAAATGATGGTAAAACGGCATTAATAGCAGCAGCTTATAAGGGGAACTTAGAAGTATCTAAATTATTAATAAAAGCAGGAGCAGATGTAAATGCTACAGATAAAGAGGGATGGACAGCATTAATGTCAGCAGCTCAGGGCGGAAGTTTAGAAGTAGCCAAATTATTGATAGAAGCAGCAACAGATGTTAATGTTAGTGAGAAGGATGGTCTAACTGCATTAATGGAAGCAGTTGATAAAGGAAATATAGAAGTAGCTAAATTATTGATAGAAATGGGAGCAAATATTAATGCAAAAAAAGACAGTGGCGATACAGCATTAATGTTAGCCGCTCAAGAAGGGAGTTTAGAAATAGCAGAATTATTAATAGAAGCAGGAGCAGATGTAAATGCTAGAACAAATGATGGTATAACGGCATTAATGCTAGCATCTAATAAGGGAAATTTAAAAATAGTAAAATTATTAATAGAAGCAGGAGCAGATATAAATGCTACAGATGGAGAGGGCTGGACAGCATTAATGTCAGCAGTTGATCAAGAAAATATAGAAGTAGCTAAATTATTGATAGAAATGGGAGCAGATGTTAATGTAAAAAGAGCTGATGGTGGAACTGCTTTAATGTTAGCAGCTAAAGAGGGGAACTTAGAAGTAGTCAAATTAATGGTAAAAGCAGGAGTAGATGTTAATGCTAGAACAAATGATGGTATAACGGCATTAATGCAAGCATCTAATAAGGGAAATTTAAAAATAGTAAAATTATTAGTAGAAGCAGGAGCAGATATAAATGCTACAATGAAAGATGGATGGACAGCATTAATGGAAGCAAGCAAAGAGGGGAACTTAGAAGTAGCCAAATTTTTGGTAAAAGCAGGAGCAGATATAAATGCTATAATGAAAAATGGACGGACAGCACTAATAGAAGTAGCTGATAAGGGGAATTTAGAAATAGTAAAGTTTTTAGTGGCAGAGGGAGCAGATGTTAATGCTATAATGAAAAATGGATGGACAGCATTAATGGAAGCATCTCATGGAGGTAATTTAGAAATAGCTAAGTTACTAGTAAAATCAGGAGCAGATGTTAATGCCAAAAGAGATGATGGTGTAACTGCATTAATGTTAGCAGCTTATAGCCGAAATATAGAAGTATCCAAATTATTAGTAAACAAAGGAGCAGATGTTAATGTTGCAGATAAAGATGGCTGGACAGCATTAATGTCGGCAACACAGGGAGGAAGCTTAGAAATAGTAAAGCTTATGATAGAAGCAGGAGCAGATGTTAATGGTAGTGAAAAGGATGGTATAACTGCTTTAATGGGGGCAGCATATGATGGAAATTTAGAAGTAGCTAAATTTTTAGTGGAAAAAGGAGCAGATGTCAATGCTAAAAATAATGAAGGTGGAACAGCTATAATGGCAGCAGCATATAATGGGAAGCCAGAGTTGCTAGAATTTTTAATAAAAGCAGGGGCAGATGTAAATGCCACTAAAGATGATGGCACTACTGCTCTAGATTTAGCAGAGAAGATGAAAAACTCTGAGGCTATCAAAATATTAAAGCAATATATTGAGTGATTGAGCTAGATAATGTAAAAATTATCACAATAGATAGATATTGTGATAATTTTTACATTAGTATACAGTTAACAGTTGACGGTAGTTTACATGAATTTAGACACGTAGGGACAGTTAAGGTCTGTAAAACCTAAGAAAATTTTTATTTGAACAAAGCAAAAATTGAGCTGAAACTTAGAGCTTTATTAAATTTCAAATAAAGAATCTTATTAATGACAATAGTTAGTACTCCGATTGCTAGGTGAGTGGGCTCTGCCACGAAGAGTCTGTTCTTTAGACTCCTAGGTATATTTTCTTTTTGATTAGATTTATCACGAAGGGTTCCCTACAGGTTTTTTAATAAAAAACCTTCCGTAATAAATTTAAGAATGAACCCTTAGGTTTGGTTACTTTTTCATCAAGGACGCCCCATGGGAAGTAGTCTTGGGCTGAAAATGTAACTCGCCATTTAGGCTAAACTATATTTTTCCATTATTTTTTATAATGAGGAGAATTGATTATGTATAAAAACACAAAGATAGTTCTATTAATATTAGTGATTCTAATTTTTTTATCTATACATATCGAAGCTAAGAAAAATAATGAATTTAAATTAAACTATCTACTTAAAATAGGTAAACAAACATATGGATTTCAGAGATTCGAGATGAATTGTATAATTAATAAGGATGATGAAATAGAATGGATTGTTAGCGGGGAAGAGATATATTTTCTAAGACAGAAAATGTCAGGGGGAGATTATGTTATAACAGAATACAAAACTAAAATTAAAGCAAGGTTAGCTTCTGATTTTACTCTGCTTGACTATCGGTCAAATACCTTAGAAAATGATAAGTTATCTGAGTGCATTCATATGTATTTTAATCAAAATAGTTATATGATCAATATTGTAAATAGAAAAAAAGATAAGAAAAAAGAGCAGGTAATTAAGGTAGATAAACCATGTTACTTATATAAGACTTGGATCATTGATAGTTTAGTTCAAAATAACTTGTTAAAAGAAGATAAAGAACTTAAATTTATCAGAGAAAATTCTATAAATAAATATCTACTTAATTCATTTTATTTAAAAAGATTAACAGTTAAAGATAAGACTAATTTAATATTTCTGGTTAGTGGACAAGGAGATAAGATTTTTATTGATAATATTCATAACAGATTAGCAAAAATGTTCTTTAAAGAAAGCAAAGTAACTGTAACTTCAGGAAATATCCATAAAGACAAGATTAAAGCATTAGATGTAACTAAATTTTCTATAATTCCAAGTAATGTTTTATTTTTGTATAAGAATAAGTTATCTAGATTAAATTTAAAAGTTAAAATGCCCTTTGAGGTTGATGATAATAATTACCTTAATTCAACAAGACAATCTTTTAAGGGAAGAGCAGATGAAAAAGGATTTTATGGAGAATTAATTATAAATGCTAAAGAGTATATTTCAAGCAAAAATATACCTTTTCCATTAAATAAAGTTTGGCAAGGGAATCTTAAACAATATCTTAATTCTACTCCTAATATCGAAGTTAATTCTTTAGAAATTAGAAATAAGGCTAAAGAAATAACTGAAGAAATTACAACTACTTGGAATGCATCTAAAGCAATTGCTAAATGGGTATATAAAAATATTAAATACAAAGATACTCAAGAATTAACAGCTTTAGAAACCTTAAGGAAAGGGTATGGTTTATGTGCTGAAAAAGCATTATTAGTAGTTGCTTTATGTCGTGCAGTTAATATACCAGCTCGTGTTATACGTGGATTTTCGTATGATCTAAAATATAATGCATTTGTATCCCATGCTTGGATTGAAGTTTATCTTGGTAAAGATGGTTGGATACCTTTAGACCCTACTCAAGGGCAGTTCGAGTTTGTAGATGCATCTCATATCGCTTATTTGTTCAATACTGGTAATGGATATATATATAATTTTGATAAAGTTCCCGAAATAAAGGTGTTAAATTACTCTCCTGCAAGTGCAGTAGTAGTAAATAGAAAGATAAATTTTTCTGTAGTAGGTGATTTTAATAAAACTAGAAGTTATATTGTAAAGCAAGATAGTCAAGAAATTGGCAGTTATAAGTCAAAGTTAATTAGAAAGAATAATAAGCCTATATTATTAGAAGAATTTAATAATAATGAAAAAAATCCTATAAAACTAAATTAGTTTTTAACCAGGCTGGTTATGCTGAGGGTTATACTAAAATTTATCAATTTAAAAGGAAAGATTATCTTTTTAATATTAATTATGGAAAAGAAATTAAACTTAAATATAGTGTAGGAAATAATCATGGAAGTAAAGAATTTACTTCAATTGGTGAAGGTATTATTCAGATTGATAAAGATTGGTACTCTCAATTGAGTTTGTTATTAGCAAGTATTATAAAAAAATTATCAAATGAAAGTACAAAAGTAAGTACAGTTTTTTTGTTGAGCTAAATAATGTTGGTGGTAACTTTAATTTTACAAATATGAAATTTGAATTAGTTCCTTCTAAAATAGAATTTGAGAATAAATTTGTAGCAGGGTGGATTTGTTATTTTGATAATAGAAATGTAAAAGTATATATTACAGACAATGGTTTAATGACTAAGTTTCAAATTGTTAGCAGTAATTTAGTAGTAGAACTACAAAAATAGAATGATTTATATATTTTAAAATTTTAAAATATTGTAATAAATCACATGCTATTTATCAAAGAGATGATTAGTATGGTTGACTATAAGAAAAAAAGTCATGCGATATATGATATAAAGTATAATTTAGCATGGTAACAAAATATAGATACAAGGTTCTTAGTAAAAATATATCAATGAGATTAAGACAATTAATAAGACAAAGTTGTGAAGGTAGAAATATTAAAGTAGTTCGAGAAAGCATAGGAAGAGACCATACATTAATATCATGTCTTCCAAGTAAAATAGTTTAATATTTAAAGGGAAGGTCATCAAGATTGATACAGGAAGAATTTCCATATTTAAAAAAGAAATATTAGGGACAGCATTTTTGAGCAAGAGAATATTTTTGTGTAACAGTAGGAAGTGTAACTGAAGAAACTATAAAGAATTATATTGAAAATCAAGGATTAGAGAATATAGATGATATATTCAAAATAGAAGAATGAGTATAGTCATTAGTTTATAGATAGCTTTATTTATAGTCCATTAGCGAGATTTGGGCTAAATGCGATTTTTAGGCGGTAGCCGTTAAATTTATCCATGGATTAATACCAATAAAAGCTTAAAAATGAACTAAATAATAACTTTAAAATTTATAATCACCAAATATGCTGTCGGACTAAATTAATTATTAAATTAATGGGTGATGAACAATGAGATTATATAAAAATATTGTTAGAAAATTTAAAAAGTACATATGCATCAAACAACATGATACAACTGATTGTGGAGCAGCTTGTTTAGCCATGATTGCAAAATATTATGGCTTAAAGATTCCTATTACTAAAATCAGAGAAGCAGCTTGTACAGACAAACAAGGAACTAATATTTTAGGAATGATTAAGGCTGCAGATGAACTAGGTTTTAAGGCTAAAGGAGTTAGGGTTGAGCCTAAAGCATTGAAAAATGAATTTACTCTTCCTGCAGTAGCTCATGTAATAATAGATAGCCTACTGCATTATGTAGTAATTTATGAAATAACTGAAGAGGATGTAGTAATAGCCGATCCAGCTAAAGGAATAGAAGTTTATAGTTTAGAAGATTTTTATGAAATTTGGTCAGGAGTATTAATTTTAATAACACCGGATCAACGCTTTAAAAAAGGTGATGAAACTATAGGATTATTTGAACGTTTTTCACCTATTTTATTCGCCCATAAAAAGTTAATAATAGAGATATTTTTAGCTTGTATGCTCTATACAGGATTAAGTTTAGCAGGGACTTTTTACTTTAAATTTTTAATTGACGACATTTTAGGGAATGGTTTAAAGAATACATTAAATATTTTTACATTAGGAGTATTATCATTAAAAATATTTAATATTTTCCTCAATGCATTTCGAAGTCATTTGTTACTTTATTTAAGTAATAAAATGAATATCTCTTTGATTATGAATTATTATAAGCATGTGCTAAATTTACCACTTTCTTTTTTTGATTCCAGAAAGGTAGGAGAGATACTATCAAGATTGACTGATGCTGGAATGATTCGTTCAGCCATTTCTAATGCTACTTTTACAGTTTTGATTGATAGTCTTTTAGTTATCTTTGGAGGTATTATTTTATACCTTCAAAATGGAAAACTTTTTCTATTAACTCTGCTCCATCTGCCTATTTATGTTACTCTTATCTTTATTTTTAGTAAATACTTCCGTAAGATTCATAGAAGAAGAATGGAAGAGAGTGCAGAATTAAATTCTTATTTAGTGGAATCGATCTCTGGTGCTGCTACCATTAAAGCATTTAATGCGGAGTTTAATGCTAATTTAGAAACAGAAAAAAGATTTATTAAGAGGGTTAAGACTGGGTTTAAGGCTAGTATAGCTAGCAATATACAAGGTGTTTTACATGGTATTTTAGGTACTTGTAGTAGTTTATTAATTTTATGGGTTGGGTCTTCAGAAGTGATAAAAGGAAATTTGAGTATTGGGCAGTTAATGACGTTTAATGCTTTAGTGGGCAATTTTTTAGGACCACTTAAAAGTTTAATCGGCTTACAACCAATGTTACAAAAAGCTATTGTAGCTGGAGATAGACTTGGAGAAATTTTAGATTTAGAGAGTGAGATAGATGATGAAAATAGGAAATTGATTAAAGATAAATTTCAAGGAAATATTAAAATAAAAAAACTTGATTTTAAGTATGGAACTAGGGAAAAAGTATTAAAGAATATCAATTTAGATATAAAATCTGGAGAAAAAATAGCTTTAGTAGGAGAGAGCGGTTCTGGGAAGACAACCCTTGCCAAATTATTATTAAAATACTATTTACCAGAAAAAGGGGATATATTTATTGACGATTACAATATAAAGGATATAAGTTTAGATAGTTTAAGAGGAAGGATTGGTTATATACCTCAAGATGTATTCTTATTTAGTGGTACAGTAAGGGAGAATATAGCTTTTGGATTAAAAGATGTCAGTATGGAAGATATAGTAGATGCTGCCCAAAAAGCACAAGCTCATCAGTTTATAAATAAGTTGCCTTTAAGATATGAAACTAAGATAGGAGAAAGAGGATCAGATTTATCAGGAGGACAAAGGCAGAGGATTGCTATTGCTAGAGCTATTTTAAGAAATCCTGATATTTTAATTCTTGATGAAGCAACGAGTAATTTGGACACTACAACTGAAAGGGCAATACATAAGACTATTAATGAAGTAAGTAGAGGAATTACTACAATAATTATAGCACATCGTTTAAGTACTATAAAAAGTTGTGATAAGATTGTTGTTTTAGAAGATGGTAAGGTGCTAGAACAAGGTAATCATTATGATTTAATCAAAGAAAGAGGTAAATATTATAAATTATGGGAAGGGCAAACTCTAGAAGGAACTGAATCAGTTGAGGCTGTATCATGAGTTTAAAGATGATTAATTCTTAGGGAATGTAAATATTAGAGATAGAAGCTGATTTTTAAAGCAATTTATAAAAAGCAGACAATTGGATAAAAAATAATGTACATTTAATAGATGGTTTCTGAATTCTATAGAGCCATCTTTTTTTATTTTTACTAATACAATTTGTTATTATGATTATCTACATATCAGAATGAACAAATCAATAAATGTAAAAAATATCAATATAATTATCTTTAGCCAATCATAACTATAAATATAACAGGATATTAGGGAGTGGTATTGTGAATTTAGAAGAGAAAATTAGATTTCTTGAATTTGCTTATGCAGGTGCTCTAGTTGACTCTCTACTTCGTTTTAGTAGGGAAGGAATTTTAGAAGAGGTAACTGATAAGAGAAGAAAGGAGCAGATTTTATTTGGAGCTCAGAAGGCAAAAAATTTTGGAGCAAAGAGTCCTAAAGAGGTCTTTACTAAAATTTCAGAGCTATTTAATTATACTCTCTGGGAAATCAAAGAAGATGAGAAAGGATTTTTGGCAGAGGCTAACAGTTGTAAGTTAGCTGCTATGGCTAAGAAGGTAGGAGCACAGCCGCCCTGTAATATTTATTGCTTAGACCCAATAGAAGGGATGTTAATTGCTTTAAATCATGAACATCAAATAGAGGTAGAAGAGACTTTGTGGGAAGGTAAGAGTTGTAGAGTAAAGGTCAGCGAGTAATTGGTTATTTTCTCTCTTTATCTAGCATAAATTGATAGTAGTAATAACTTAGAAGGGATAGATTATTATGAAAGAGGTAGTAACTAAGCTTAAGAGAGCAACTACTGGCCTTGCTAATTCTAATAAACAGATAATTATTATTGGAGGAAATGAAGTTAGTGTACAGCTTGCCGAACCCTTGATTAAAACAGGGGGGGATATAGTGGTGATTGAAGAGGATGACCATTATTTAAAGCAGATTCAAGAGAGGGTGGATGTCTTAGCTTTGAAGGGAAAAGGGACAGATGTATCACTGTTAAAGGAGGTTATTACAGATAAGACTAACCTCTTGATTGCGATTACTGATAATGATTATGAGAATTTATTGGCAGGAATTTATGCTAAGAGTTTGGGGATTGCCAAGGTAGTTGTGCAAGTTAAAGAACTAAGAAACTTAGATTATAAGATACAGCATCAAGATTTTAAATTAGATTTGGTGGTCAATCCTTTTGCAAAAGTGATTAAAAGAATTAAAGGTTTAATCAGACCAGGAATGGAGCTAGAGATTGATAACTTTATGGATAAGCGAGTACAGATATCGAAATTCAATATCTCCCACCAAAGTAGCTTTGCTTATAATAATCTAGAGAATCTGAAACTACCTGAGGACTCATTGATATTGGCTATTTTGAGAAAAGGAAGGGTGATTATCCCTAAGGGAAGGGATAAGATTTATCCTGGAGATACAGTCTTTATTATCTGTCAGAAGGGTTTTAAGGGTAAACTAGCACAACTTGTTAGCTATCATTCTAATGATAAAGAGAAGATAGTATTAGTTGGAGGTGGAGAGATAAATTATCAGTTGGCAGAGCACTTTTCAAAAAATTCTGTAGTGACTATCGTTGAAGAGGATAGAAGAAGATGTGAAGAGCTGGCTGAAAACTTGGTTGATACATTGATATTGGAGGGGAGAGGGACTGATATAGATTTATTAAAGGAGGAGGGTGTAGCTAAATCAGATGCTTTTATAGCAGCAGGAGAGAGTGACGAGGCCAATATGTTAATGGCTAATCTGGCTAAGAAGTTAGGAGTGAAGAATTCGATTGCAGTGGTAAAGGATATTAACTATACATATTTAACAGATCTCTCAGATATAGATCATATTATCAGCCCTTCAGCCAGTGTAGTAGATACCATTCTAGATTATTTCTATCAGGGACAAGTTGGAAATAATACAATCTTTGAAGGGCAAGTGAATATATCAGAGATCACAGTTAAGAAATCTACCAAGCTTGCTAATTTAGAGTTACCCTCTGACTTAATTGTAGCTTTAATCAAAAGGGATAAGAGTGCAATTATCCCTAGAGGAGAGAGTAGACTAGAGCGTGGTGATAAGCTGGTGGTATTGTCTTTGGCTGCTAAAGGTGATATTAAGGAGTATTTTAAATAATGTTTTATTGCTTAGTAACAATTTACAGGTAATGAATAACTAGTAGAATTTTTTCTTGTTACTGGTCACTCGTTACTTGTTACTTTTTTTATTGGGGGGTGATTAAATGAGATTAAAGATTGTTTTTAATATGCTAGGAACTCTGTTAATATTTATTGGAGTTAGTATGTTGGTACCTATCTTAGTGGCTTTATATTATAAAGAGGTCGATGGAGTAGCCTTTATTGTGACTATGGGCTTTACAATCAGTGTTGGGCGAATTTTAAGCAGAGCAACAGAGAGTGATGAAGAGATTAGGCATCGAGAGGGATTTGCAGTTGTTACTTTAGGCTGGATAGCTATCTCTATCTTTGGCGCAATCCCATTTATGTTAGCAGGAGTCTTTGATAACTTTGTCGATGCTTTTTTTGAGAGTGTTAGTGGTTTTACTACTACAGGGGCAACGGTGATTATGTCCTTAGAGAGTTTATCCCATACAATTCTATTTTGGAGAAGCTGGATGCATTGGTTAGGTGGGATGGGGATAATTGTGATGTCTATTGCTATCTTACCAGAGTTGGCTGGTTCGATGCAATTATTTAAAGCAGAGGCTCCTGGACCAGTGCATGATAGGCTAAAACCTAGAATCAGAGAGACAGCCAAGACCTTATGGGTAGTATATCTAGTGATTACTACTGTACAGACTATCTTATTGGTAATGAATGACATGCCCTTTTTTGATGCGATAATTCACTCCTTTGGGACTATTTCCAGTGGTGGCTTCTCTTCTAGAACTTTGAGTGTTAAGGCTTATAATAGTACAGTAATAGAATGGATTATGGCTGTATTCATGTTCTTAGCAGGGGTCAATCTGACCTTGCATTATCAATTCTTAACTGGTAACTTTAAGTCCATATTTAAAGATAAGGAGTTGAGGTTTTATACCTGTATAGTAGTATCTGCTATTATCTTAATTACTATCAATTTGAGGTTTCAGGTCTATCGTTCATTGGCTGAATCCTTAAATTATGCTGCTTTTCAGGTTACTTCAATTATCAGTACTGCAGGATTTGCTACAGTAGATTATGATATTTGGCCACCCTTCTCTAGGGGGATATTGCTTATCCTGATGTTTATCGGTGGTTGTGCTGGCTCAACGGCTGGTGGGATTAAGGTAATTAGAATCTATGCTCTGATGAAGAAAGGCTTTCAAGAGTTATATAAGCTAATTCATCCTCGAGCAGTTACTTCCTTGAAGATAGGAAATCGGGCTGTATCTGAAGAGGTATCTACCAGTATTTTAGGTTTCTTTTTTTTATATGTGATTGTATTTGTTATTTCAACGGTGATTTTGACCTCCTTTGGAATAGATTTAATCAGTTCAATTTCAGCAGTGGCGGCAACCTTGGGCAATATTGGGCCAGGTTTAGGATTGATTGGACCCTTGAATACCTATGTTCCTCTACCGATAGTCTGTAAATTATTATTAAGCTTTTGTATGATTTTAGGAAGATTAGAGATATATACTGTTTTGGTATTCTTACTATCAGGATTTTGGAGAAAATAACCTTATTTTTATTAGATGCTAAGTATAATTTGTGTACTTATAGGGAACGTTCTGTAGTTCCCTTTTTAACATCTCATAATAAAATTAAGTAATTGGTATAGAATAAATCTTAGAACCTTATTATAAAAGGATGATAAACTATGACTATTGTAGAAGGATTAATTCAATATGGTTCAATCTCATTGGCAATTATAGCTTTAATCTGGAAGAGAGATGGGATGAAGAAGTATGTCCCTGTTGGCTTGTTTGCTAGTTTTTATGCTGATATTTGGTGTTATATTGCTATTTACTTTAATTTATGGGGATATCATCATAAGATCTTACCTTTAATAAGGGATATCTCTGTACCTGTAAATGTGATTGTGGTACCAATAATGGCGATGTTTTGGGTTAGATATTGTCCACTAAAGTTTAAAGAGAAGTTGCTATGGGCATTTACTTGGACAAGCGTGCTAACTGTAGTAGAGGTTTTGATAGAGAGAAGGACAAGTATATTAGCTTATCATGGTTCATACCACTGGTATCACTCCTATATATTATGGTTTTTTACTTGGTTTATCTGGTTAGGTTTTCATTTATGGCTAAATGATTGGAAGAGGGAGTTTGATAGTATCTTTTAAAAAGTCCTTTTGCCAAAAAGCTATGCCTTGTATATAATAAACTTAAATATAATAAATGGAAACCATGTAGTATAGGGGGATACATATGCAAAATAAGATTTTAGTAGTTGATGATGATAAAAATTTATGTAGATTGATGGAGATTTATTTAAAGAAAGAAGAGTACAAGGTGATTATAGCCAATGATGGGCAAGAGGCTATTAATAAATTTTATGAGGAGAATCCTCAGTTACTCATTCTAGATATAATGTTACCTAAGATGAATGGCTGGGAGGTATGTAATGAGATTAGAAAGGAATCTAATGTTCCTATTTTAATGTTAACGGCAAAAGGGGAGAAGGATGATAAGTTAAAGGGGCTAGAGATAGGTGCTGATGATTATGTAACTAAGCCCTTTGATCCTGATGAGTTGGTAGCAAGGGTAAAAGCAATCTTAAGAAGGGTTGGAGATATAAGTAAAGGTAAAGAGCTAATAGCCTATCCTAACTTAAAGATTGATAATAAGAGGCATTTAGTTACCCTGAAGGGAGAAGTGTTAGAGCTGGCTCCAAAGGAGTATGATCTACTCTATTTTTTAGCCAAGCATGAGAAGCAGGTCTTTAGTAGAGAGCAGTTGCTAGATAGAGTATGGGGATTTGACTTTATCGGTGATATTAGGACTGTAGATACCCACATCAAAAGATTAAGAAAGAAGGTTGATGAACAGCTAGAAGATTATAAGTATTTTCATACAGTATGGGGGGTAGGCTACAAATTTGAAACTGTTAAGGAGCATTGATACCATATCTGGAAAGTTAATGATTAGATTTACTATAATTATTTTGGTAACACTATTTATTTTAGCGATATCACTATCCTATCTCTTTCAAAACTATTATTATGGGAGTACTGAAAAGAAGTTTATAGATCAAGGTAATAAGATAGCTGCGTTATTACAGCGCTCCCTTTATGAAGGAAATTATGATGAGACTCTCTTTTTTTTGAGGGATTCACAGCGTTTTTTTGAAGGAAATGTCTGGATAGTTGACTCTAAAGGGCTTATTTTAGTAACCACACAACAGAAGGAATTACAGGGTGTTAGATTAAATAAGAATGAGGTTAAACAGGTATTTCAAGGGAAGATAGTTAAGAAGAGAGGCTTTTCTTATTATTTTGGAGAGCCTGTATTATTTGTGGCAGTACCTATTAATTTTGCCAATAAGGTGGTCGGGGCGGTCTTTGTCTACTCCCCCTTAGCAGGAATCGGTTCCACTTTAAATGATTTGAGAAGGCTAGTATTATATGCTGCTTTGATAGCTATTATTTTGACTTTGATTTTGAGTTTTACCTTATCTAAGAGCTTTTCACGACCATTAAAAAGGATGCAAAAGATTTCTCTTAATATGGCTCATGGTGATTTTGATGAGAGGGTAGTAATTGAGTCTGAGGATGAAGTTGGTCAATTGGCCCAATCTTTTAATTATCTAGCCGATAAATTACAGGAGACTATAGCTTCACTTCAGGAAAAAGAAGAGCAGCAGCGGAGGTTTGTAGCTGATGTTTCTCATGAATTAAGGACCCCTTTAACCTCGATACAGGGGTTTGTCAAGGCATTAAGAGATGGAGTATATGAAAGTGAGCAGGACAAGGAGGAGTATTACCAGATTATTCTATCAGAGGTAAAGCGGTTGATTAGACTAGTAAATGATCTATTGGATTTATCCCAAATAGAGTTAGGGCAGATTAAGATGGAGATGGAGATTTTAGATTTAAAGGGGATAATCAAGAACTCAATTAGAAATTTAATGCCTAAGATTAAAGATAAGGAGTTAAGAATAGTGATTGAGCTAGCAGATGATCTGCCTTTGGTTTTTGCAGATAGGGATAGAATTGAGCAGGTCTTGATTAATCTGATCAGTAATGCTATCGATTTTACTCCACAGGGTGAGACGATAAAGGTAATCTCTAAAAGAGAAGATGATGAGGTTCTTGTGATGATTAAGGATACGGGACCAGGAATTCCAGTAGAAGAGCTAAATAATATTTGGAATAGATTTCACAAGGTTGATAAGGCTAGGACTAGAGATAGAGGTGGGACTGGTTTAGGATTATCTATTGTTAGAGAGATTATTCGCCATCATCAAGGTGAGGTCTGGGTAGAAAGTGAGCTTGGCAAAGGATCTACTTTTATCTTTAGCTTACTAGTAGCAGATAAATAAAGTTTCATTTTTTTGAGAAACTTTATTATCACGGAGAGTTTCTTGAAACTCGAAGGGGGAAATTTTCGAAATTTAGCCTATTAATTTTTGTTATATTCTTAATTTAGGTATGTTAGGAATAAATAAAGTTTCATTTTTTGAGAAACTTTATTATCACGGAGAGTTTCTTGAAACTCGAAGGGGGAAATTTTCGAAATTTAGCCTATTAATTTTTGTTATATTCTTAATTTAGGTATGTTAGGAATAAATAAAGTTTCATTTTTTGAGAAACTTTATTATCACGGAGAGTTTCTTGAAACTCGAAGGGGGAAATTTTCGAAATTTAACTTTTTTTACCTTATGTCATAATTTCGTAAAAACTTGCCTTTATAATATAATCAAAAGGTAAGGAGGGAATTAAGATGAAACAGACTAAAAAGAGTATATTGTTTTATACTGGGTTATTTTTAATTGGTATTTTAATAGGAAGTGTAGTACTTAATGATTCTACAGCAAGTGCTTTTTGGAATGATAACAAGCAGGAAGATAATTCTCAAAAAGCTACTATAAATAAGATTGTTGTTCCTCAAGAAGAGGCTGTTAAGAGGGCAGTTAAGCAGGTAGGTCCTGCTGTAGTCAGTATTGTGACCAGAGATGTTGAAATTGTACGGGACTTCTTTTACAATCCAGTTCCTCAAGAGAAGGAGGGACTTGGTTCTGGTGTAATTATCGATAAAGAAGGGTATATCCTAACAAATAATCATGTGATTGATGGTGCTGATAAGATTAAGGTCTTACTCTCTGATGGTCGTAAATTCTCAGCAGAGGTGGTAGGTGCAGACCCTAGAAATGACTTAGCTGTAGTTAAGATTGAGGGTGAAGATTTACCAGTAGCCCATTTGGGAGATTCTGATAAGCTAGTAGCAGGGCAGTTGACTATTGCTATTGGTAGCCCTTATGGTATAGAGTTTAGTAATACAGTCACAACTGGTGTAGTCAGTGCTTTAGGTAGAGAGATTAGAGCAGGAAAGCATGGGATTTTAGAGAATTTAATCCAGACAGATGCTTCAATCAATCCTGGCAATAGTGGAGGGCCTTTATTGGATAGTCAAGGTAAGGTAGTAGGAATCAATACAGCAATCATTGGTGATGCCCAAGGTATTGGTTTTGCTATTCCTATCAATCAAGCCAAAGAGATTATCGATGATTTAATCAAATATGGTAAGGTTAAAAGACCATGGCTTGGTATCTATGGTACTAAATTGACTGATGAGATTATCAATTATTATAGTTTACCAGTAGCGCAAGGGGTCTTAATTGCTAGGGTAATTATGGATAGTCCTGCTGATAAAGCTGGTTTATCCCATAATGATATCATTGTTGAAGCAGATCACCAGAAGATTGGTGATATGAGTGACTTAAAAGAGATAATCAATAAAAAGGGAATAGGTGCTAAATTGGAGTTATTGATTATGGATAATGATAAGAACTTAAAACCTGTTACCGTTACTTTAGAAGAGTTGAAGACGGAATAATAATTTTATTGGAGATAAGTTTAAACTTAATTGAAGAGGTTCCTTCTACTTAAGAAGGGGCTTCTTTTATTTTTATAAAGCTTTATAAGGGGTGAGTTATTTTGGATGAAGATATAGCATTAATTATACCAGCTTATAATGAGGTAGAGACGATTGGAGAAGTGATAGAAGTAGCACAGAAGAGTAATTTATTTAATGAGATAGTTGTAGTCAGTGATGGTTCAGAGGATGGTACTGCTAAAAAGGCATTAGAGTATGATGTTAAGACTATCGCTTTACCAAAAAACTTAGGAAAGGGAGCAGCTATGACTATTGGGATGAAGAATACACTTTCAGAAATAATACTATTTTTAGATGCTGATCTTGTTAGCTTAAGAGAAGAGCATATTAAAAATTTACTTACACCGCTTATAGAAGGAAGGGCTGATATGAGCTGTGGTCTATTCTCAGGAGGGAGAGAGAATACCGATTTTGCTCAAAGATTGACTCCATATCTGACAGGACAGAGAGCTTTGAGAAGAGGTTTGGTCAATTCTTATGAAGAATTAAGGGACTCTAAATTTGGGGCTGAACTGTATTTAACCAAATTGGCTATAGAACAAGAGCTAAAGGTAGAAAAGGTCTTTTTAGAAGGGTTAACCCATAGAATGAAGGAGGAGAAGAGAGGCTTTATTAAGGGGATAATCTCCCGTTTAAAGATGTATTGGGAGGTCTTTGAATATTTTAAGAGAAATAATTTAAGTTATCATAGTCTGAGCTCTACTATAAAATAAATGGGGAGGCTAAAGCCTCCCCATTTATTTTATAAACTCTCCAATAAATCTTGGTTCTACCTCTAATTTGACACCATTTTTCTGATAGATTTCATCTTGAACTAATTTGATTAAATTCTTAACATCTTCTGCACTAGCATTACCAAGATTTACAATAAAGCCTGCATGCTTTTTAGAGACTTCGGCTTCACCAACTCTAGTTCCTTTGAGTCCAGCCTCATCAATTAATGCACTAGCATAGTAGTTTTCTGGTCTTTTAAAGATACTACCTGCACTGGGCATCTCCATGGGCTGTTTGGTCCAGCGCTTATCGGTCAAATCATCTATTTTGGCTTTAATCTCTTTTTTATTTCCGTAGTCTAGAGAGATTCTTGCTTCAACAGCAATCAATGGTTCATCCTGTAAGATACTATGGCGATAAGATAGTTTTAGCTCTTCTTTAGATAGGGTGAGCTCTTCTCCCTGATAACTTAAACATCTTACCTCTGTGATCACATCTTCAATCATGCCACCATAAGCACCAGCATTCATATAAATTGCTCCACCTAAGCTACCTGGGATACCACTAGCAAACTCTAAACCTGTTAGACCTACTTCTAAAGCCTTATCAGATACATCTGCTAGAAGTATCCCTGTTTCTGAAATTATCTCTTTTCCTTCTACTTTAATATGGTTTAGCTTTTCAGTATTAATAACTATCCCTCTAAATCCTCTATCACCAACTATGACATTACTACCCTTTCCTAGGATAAAGAAAGGGATATCTATATCCTGGATAGTGATAAGTACCTCTTTTAACTCTTTAATACTATTAGGTATTACCAGTATATCGGCAGGTCCACCTATTTTAAAGGTAGTATACTCTTTTAGTGGTTCATCAAATTTCACATTAAAGCCACAAATATCTTTAAGTTTATCCTTAAGCTTTTCATTTATAAACATAGGAATAAAAACCTCCTTCAAAAGTTAATCAAGAGATAGTCATCCAACTTTAAAAAGAAATTTAGATTAATGTTAGGTTGGATGACAGTAACGAGTAACGAGTAACAAGTCAAAAGATTAAAATATTATAAGTTTCAATTGGACATTTATAATCAACTAAATTGAGAATCAATTGAGCTTTAAAACAATACATCTATTTTATCATATTTCTTTTCTATAACCAAATATTCCAAAAAGAATAGTATTATTAATAGAGATGCTCTAGGATATCTGTTTATGTTTAAAATGATAGATTATGTGAGTTGAATTTTAATTAAGATTAAGTTTAAGTAAACCAGAAAGTATAGCTCTGATGTTATACTTAGGCTTAATCTTAAAGCGTTGGAATTTATTTGGGTTTATATATATTATCTCGCTAAGGTAGTGTAGGTATTCTAGTACTTTTAGTTTAAAATCTGGTTTATTGATAATCTTGAATTTATTCTTATAAAATCAGTTAATACAAATAATGTTCGATAAAAGTTATTAAGATATTGATAAAAAAATTTAAATATGATATCTTAAAGGTTAAACAGGAGATTTATAGCCACTCTTCTAATTTTTTAGATATCTTCTGTTAAATATTCTTTTAGTATAAAATCTCAGATGAATGAACAAGATATATTTGATTTTGCAAATATGATTTCATAAATTTTAACTGTAATTTCATTCAATGGGGTGAGAAGATGAAAGCTGAAAATAGATATAACTTAAGTAAAAGGGTCAGTGTTGTTGGACTGATAGTAAATATTGCCTTAGCAATTGCTAAAATTATAGTGGGATTTCTATTTAGAAGTAAGGCTTTAGTTGCTGATGGTTTTCATTCAGTATCTGACATTGCTTCTACACTGGTAGTGATGTTTAGCATGAAGATTTCTGAGCTTCCTCCAGATAAAGAGCATCCCTATGGTCATGGGAAGGCTGAGTCTATTGGGACAAAAATATTGGGTATTATTTTAATCTTAACAGGTTTTGGCTTAGCCAAGGGGGCACTAGAAAACATTTTTTCAGCAGAGATTGCTATACCAGGTAAGTTGGTTCTATGGGTAGCTATACTTTCAATAATATCCAAGGAATTGCTGTATAGATATACTATAAAGGTAGGAAGGATGATTGATAGTAAAGCTATCATGGCTGATGCCCACCACCACAGATCAGATGCTTTCTCTTCTATAGCTGCTTTAATTGGGGCAGGTGGGGCTCTTTTGGGTTATCCAGTTCTAGATCCTTTAGCTGGATTGGTAGTAGCATTATTTATTATCAAGTTAGGCTTTGAAGTATTGCTTGATGCTATTGATGAATTGATGGATGCTGTTCCTAGTCAGGATAAGATGGAAGAGATAAAGGATCAAATTGAGAGCTTGGACAATATTATTGATATTGGTGATATTAAATTAAGGTCTTATGGTCCGCGTTTTTTTGTAGATTTAGAGGTGGTAGTAGCAGATGATTTGACCGTTGTAGAAGGACATAAGGTGGCTGTTAAAGTCAGGGATAAGATTAAAGAGTTGCATCCTAGTGTTGAAGAGGTACTTGTACATATTGACCCTGAAAGTGTTTATAAAGGTAGCAATAACTCTGGATAATAATAGATATAAGATTTAAAATAACTTATTATCTTAGCATTAAAACTGATATAATATACTCATTAACCGAATACCATCCACATTAAGCAAAGTAAGTTATTAAAAGAACTAAAATTATTGATAGGAGTAGGTAAAATTAATGGAATTGATAAGTAGAGATAAACTTATACTTTTATTAATTACAATTATGCTAGTTTTAGCTGGATGTAAGGATTCTTTAGTTATAGAAGATTTTCTAATTGGCTCTGAATTCTATAATAAGGCTGGCTATTTTATAGGAAATACCAAAGTAGATTTTACTGTCAAGTTGGCTGAAGATCTGTTGGTTGAAGGTTTTGAACAGGATGTGGTCTATCAATGGTCTTGTAATGGGGGAGAGATAATATCTAAAGATAAAAATACGATTACTTATCTGACCCCACAGATACCAGGTGATTATTATATTAATGTCAGGGTAATTAATAATAGGGATAAGGACGAAGAAATTAACTATAAATTTCCCTTTGCTGTTAGAGGAAATTATCCTGATAAGGTCTTTTTAAAAGAGGTGGAAAATAAGTCTGTAGAATCAGGTGTTCAAATTAGCTGGTCGCCTTATCCTAAGGATGACTTTTATGCTTATAAAATTCTGCGAAGTAATAATCTTTATATAGATAATAAGTTAGAGGTTATTGCAGAAATAGAGAACCCCAGGTCAACCTCCTATGTTGATTATGAAGTTGCAAGTGATCAACATTATACCTATCAAATTATGGTAATCAATCGATTGGGTTATTTCTCTTTAAGTAATGAAAGAATAATTAAAACTTGGTCAACAGGGACTAAAGAGATTTCAATTGAAGAGAATTTGGTAGATATCATCAAGGATCCTATTAGATCTAGATTTTATATCAGCAATAAGAGTCAAGAGCAGTTATTGGTTTTAGATAGTCAAAGAGAAGAGATAATCAAAAGAGTACAATTGGATATTATCCCTAATAAGTTGCTGTTGAGTAGAGATAATAATTCTATCTTCTCTTTCTCTCCAGAGAGTAAAGAGCTAGTAGAGATTGACCTACTTACTTGGCAGATTCATAAATATAATTTTGATGAGAAGATAATGGACATAGCTATAAATGAAGACTACCTTTATTTAAGCCTTAAGGGAGAGTATAATCTCTTAAAGTTTAATATCAAAGAGAAGAAGATTGAAAATAAAATTAAGTTAAGTAGGAAAGGGAGATTGCTCTCTGGAGAGAGGATAGCCTTTATCAGGGATAAATATCTATTAATAGATGATAGTTTTGGTGATGTTTTAATTTATTCTTTAGACAATTTATCTCAGCCTATTAGTAATTTGGGTATTTTGTCTATTAAGAAATTTATTTTAGCTAAGCTATCAGAAGAAGAGTTGCTTTATATAATCGGTGAATATCCCGATTATGTCAAGGTTATTGGGATAGATGAGGATTTTAATCAAAATTTCAAAGAAGTCCTTAGTACAGCTTCATATCCTAGAGATTTTGTATTAGATAATCAGAATGGTTTGTTATTTATAGTCTGTGATGATAAGAGTATCTGTACCTTCTCTACTAAAGATAATACCCTTGTAGATAAAATATCATTAAAGAATTATATATATCGGATAGATTTAGATATTGAGAATAAGCAGATTTACTTACTTACATCATCAAGTGAATTAACAAAAAATAACATAGTTGTCATTGATTATGAATAACATAAGACTAGGATAATTAACTATTGCTTACCCCTTACCCAATTGTCAATGTTGTTCAATTTTAGAGTGAAATTTAAATGTGTCGTTATATAGAGTGCGATAATTTGAGTCTAAGTATAAGACTAAGTTTGAGTAAAACATATAGCCTTAATGCTTTTCTTAGACTTATACTTAATCTTAAAATGTCACAATATCTCATTGGGTTTCATTTTAGAGTTATTTATCTTATTAGCTGTTAGTTATAATTTATTAAATACATGTATACTTTGTAGCAAGGAAATAACTATTATTTATAGAATTAAGGTTAAGAGGTGAAATAATGGACGAAGAATTAGTTAAACTATTAATTGGAATAGCTGTTATAATTATCAGTATAATTGTCTTGTATATTCGCAGTGGTAGTAAAAAATCTTTATATGAGTTTGTACTGTCTTCTTTAATGAAGTTTTGGGATAGGCTAGTTAAGTTATTAGTGGTAGTAGCAGTTATTTGGTTTGGTGTTAGAGTAGTAGCTCATTTATTAAGGAGGATATTATAGGTGTATTATGGTAGTCGTGGACAATTATTAGAGGAGATGATTGAAGAATCTAATCAACAATATTCACTACAACAGATGGGAGTAATTCAGAAGATACCTACTCCAGTTAAAGTCTTAAATATTGATTCAAGGACGGGAAAGATTAAGAATGGTTTTTACGAGAAGAAATCTACAGTTGATTATATTGGTGTATTTAAAGGAGTTCCAATCGCTTTTGATGCTAAAGAGACAAATGTTGATACTAGGTTAGATTTAAGTAATGTTAAAGAACATCAATATTATTTTTTGAAGAATTGGGTTGAGAATGGCGGTGTAGGATTTTTGATTATCCATTTTGCAAATTTAAATGAGAGTTATTATCTTCCTTTTGAGTTATTAGATGAATACTGGACTAAGATGTTAGCTGGAGGGCGTAAGAGTATTCCTTATAAGAAAATTGTGCAAGAAAGTTATCAGATAGGGAGTAGAGGATTGATTTTTTTAGATTATTTAAGGGCTGTAGAAGAGTATCTAACTGCTAAAGAGGGTTAGAATAGAAGGATTATTGATTAAATCTATTTATAATCTTGATTTTTTCAATTAGGTGTAATAAAATATATATGGTTGTCCAAAAATAATTAAGTAAAATAACTTGTACAATTTAGAATATAATAACTATATTATGTGTAGAGGATTTTAGGAGGGATAAAGATGGGAAAGAAAATATTAATTACTGATGATGCGAACTTTATGAGAACGATGCTTGCTAAGATAGTTGAGGAGAATGGTTATGAAGTAGTAGGAACTGCAGAGAATGGAGAGGTGGCAATTCAAAAATATAAAGAATTAAAGCCTGATTTGGTAACTATGGATATCACTATGCCTGGCATGGATGGTATTGAAGCTACTAAGGGTATTATGGCAGTAGATCCAAATGCTAAGATTGTAGTATGTAGTGCTATGGGGCAAAAACCTATGGTGTTAGAAGCTATTGAAGCTGGAGCAAAGGACTTTATAGTAAAGCCTATTAAGCCAGAAAAAGTTAAAGAGACTTTGGCTAAATTAATAGGTTAATCAATCTCATTTTCTTCGATTTTTCCAATTAATAAAGGATTTATTCTAAAGTTATATTCTTAAAAAGATATAAATTTATTTAATTGAGAACATGGGTTACTAAACCCTATTTGTGTAAAATATTCAGGTTATCGTAATACCAATGTATTCCCAGAATAGCATACCTACAGGTCTATCAACCTTTCGTGCAAGACCAGATGCTATGAGGGATAATGGGTTTGTGGACAGCCCCTAGTGAATAAGGTAATCTACACTTGTAGAGGAAACTTAAACTACAAACTTCACTAAAAAGCTACTAGTAATATACTTTTTTTGAGTATATAAAGTATAGCGAAGCTCCATCTAAATTTTTAATTTAGGTGGTGAGGTTCACGAGATATCTCTAGATATAATCTTATTAGAAAAACCAGTTAATCTTTAAAGGTTAACTGGTTTTTATGTCTGTATTGTAAATTTTAAAGATAGTAAGTAACAGACTTAATATATTCAGATTAATCGTGTTCTATAATTAAATAAGTGGAATATAGTTGTTAAATTTTAATTTAAATGCATAAATTAACCGAGATAACTTAATCATAATAATGAACTTTCTTTGATAAGCACTTTGAAAATAATACTCTAAAGACTGAGTTAATTCTCTTATTATATATTTGCAATTAATAGTATTAGTAGCATTAGTTTTCACTTTACCTTTAATATATTTAGTATAAAGATTAAATTAAGTGGATAATGTATAGTTAGATTAATTAATTTTTAAAGATGATATGTAATTTGTTTTCATTAATGTCTTTATTAAAGTTACTATTTTATATCTTTTAATTATATGTGATATAAAATTTTTTGATGATAAAAAGGGATATATACTTATTTATCGAAAGTCATAATTAAGGAGGGGAATCTTTAGCTTTATCTAATATAAGTTACGACTTTGTCAAAAATAATTAATTTTTAATAGTAGGGGGAATTTTAATTTATGCCTAATAGTGATTTAAAAGCAATCAAGGTAGTTGTTAAGGGAAGGATTCAAGGGGTAGGTTATAGAGCTAACACTCATAAGAAAGCTACTCAGTTAGGTATTACTGGATACATACGCAGCGTTCAGGGTAGAGAAATAGAACTTGTTGCAGAAGGAAAGGAAGAGGCTTTAGAAGAATTGATAGAATTCTTAGAGGAAGGACCTTCTGGTGCGGAGATTGAAGCATGTGAAGTTGAATGGATAGAAGCAACCGATGAATTTATCAGGTTCTCTATTAAGTATTAAGAGATAGAGGTGATAATAATGGGGCTTTTTTCAAAGATAAAGAAGCTTTTTTTATTTAATGATACTGGAACTAGTAAAGATTTAATTGATATACATGTAAGGTGTAACAAATGTGGAGAGCAGATTGATTCTTATTTCAGAAAAAATTATGATTTGCAGAGTAATTATGGAGCAGGAGACTGGGCTTACTTAATTGATAAAAATTTGGTCTGTCCAGGGTGCTATCAGAGTATTACTATGAGAGTAGAGTTTGATAAGCGGCTTAATAGTATTAATAGTGAATTAGCTGGTGGAGAATTTATTATTGATGAGGATAGTTCTCAAAATTAATATTGCTAAGCTTTAAATTTTCAATTATATCGCAGAACAAGCCCTTATATCAGGGAGTTAGTGATTGGCTATTGCTGATAGGTAGTAGTTGATGAAGCTCTCTGATATAATGAATTTTTTGTACATAATTTACTTAAAAATGGTTTATTCATAGTTGCTTTTGCTTTAAAAATTAGTATATGGGACTTACTAAATGAATAATATCTACTAAGCTGTTTTAATTTTAATAACAGTGACAAGTAACAAGTTAAGGTCAAAAGATTAAAATATTATAAGTTTCAATTTAGGATAATTTTATATAAAACTTTGTACAATTTTTATTAATTTAATAAAAGCATTAACTATCAAGAGGTTATATCTAGTTTAATAAGACTATCATAATAATGTATTATATCTTAAAAAATTATAAGGTTATCGAAATAAATTTTAATCTTGTTGGAAAATGATTTTGGGAGGATACAATATGAATGTGGCTAATCTTTTAACACTCAGTCGAATTATACTACTGCCTTTTTTTATCATCTTCTTTTTCAGCAGCTATGAAAATAATTTTATGATTGCGGGAGTAATCTTTACAATCTCTGGATTGACAGATTTATTTGATGGCTATGTGGCTAGAAAGTATAATCAAGTCTCCCATTTAGGAAGGTTATTAGATCCTTTAGCAGATAAATTAACTATGATCTCTGTATTTATTGTTCTGGCGATTAATAATTCTATTCATATATGGGTTATATTAGTTATTTTAATTAGAGAAATTATTATATTAATTGGCTCATTTATAGTATATTTTAATAGTGATGATATCATCAGTCCAAGTAAGTTGGGTAAATCAGCTACTTTCTTATTGTATATAACGGCTGCTGCTTACATCTTAGATTTAGCTTTATTCAAGTTTGCTCTATTTATAGCCCTTCCCTTGACAATTATATCTGGGGTCAGTTATTGTCGTGAAGCCTATAAATTCTTATTTAAAGGTAAGAAGGTCTAATTATTTAGTTTAGTACATAAGTCTTAATTTGAATGTTTTGAATCAAAGGAAATAATTATAATAGTTTTTTTATATTTTTCCCTTGATTCAACTTGTTATGATTTTTTAATTTATTGGGCAAAGATATGATTGCCTATTTGGTTGACCACTGGTCTATTATAGATCCAAGGAGAGGTAGTTTTAAGAGGATTATAATAGAACAGAGCCCCATTGCTAGGATCAATCCCATTGATAGCTGAGAGGGCTGCTTTAGAGGCTTCAGCGTTGGGTTCTAATTGGAACTGACCATCGTTAATAGCAGTAAAAGCCAAAGGTTGATAGATGACTTCTGAAATGGTATTGGGAAAATCCTTACTTTTAACCCTGTTAAGAACTACAGCTCCTACAGCAACCTTTCCAGCAAAGGGTTCTCCTCTAGCTTCAGCATGGATTATTTTGGCTAGTAGATAAATTTCATCTGGGCTTATAGAGTGTCTTATAGAATTTTGAGCTAAAACTGGACTAATAAAGATGACTAAAATTAAGGGGATAATAGATACTGTTTTTCATCTCATTGTTTATCACCTCGAATAGAGTTTTAGCTATATTTTATTATTAATTATTATAATATTTATGAAGGTAAAGTATACTAAGAATAAATTAAATTAATAATTAAATTTACTTGTTATGACAAATTTCAGCTAGAATGAATCTCTATGATTTTAGAAACTTTCAAGTCCATCTACTAAACTCTTTGAAGGGAGAGTCTGATATGAATGAGTTACAATCTGCTTTAGAGCAGGAGGTCTATGCAGTAGTAGGTGCATCCAATAATAAAGACAAATATGGCTATAAGGTATTTAAATTTTTAGAGAATCATAATATTAAAGTTTATCCAATTAACCCTAATGCTTCACAGATAGAAGGGACAAACTGTTATGGTAAGTTATCAGAACTACCAGAAAAGATTGATGTGGTTGTTACAGTTGTACCACCTCAAATTAGCAAAAAGATAGCAGAAGAGGCTGGTGCTTTAGAAATAGAGTACCTTTGGATGCAACCAGGTTCAGAATTTGAAAATGCAGAGCTATATTGTGAAAAATTAGGGTTAAAGTGTATTGTCAATGAATGTATTATGGTAGAGATGAGAGGTTAAAAACTATCTTTCTAGCATCTGTTAGTCTATATTTGTTAAGTTTGCTTACTCATATTAAATTTTAAATACAGAATCAATCAAATATTTAAAGGGAGGTTTTTTTAATGAAAACTAAGACTTGGCAGCCATTTAGTGAGATTAATACTTTACGCAATAAGATTAATTTATTTGCCGATGAAAGTAGAATTGAATATAGTAAAATGGCAGACCCTACAGTAGATATCTATGAAGAAGGAAAGAGTTTAATTGCTAGAATTAGCCTTGGAAATGTTGATATAGATACTGTCGAAATTTCAATAAGTGCAGAAAGTATAATTATTAATTCTACAGATAGAGATACTGTAATTAAAAGCCTTTCTTTGCCAGTTAAAGTTGATAATAATCAGGCTGACATTAGACTAGAGGAGGGAATGGCTAAGATATCCATTCCTATAGTTCAATGATAAGTTTAAAATAGAATATTTAATCAATTTAGTCAAGTATACTCGTATGCTTGACTCTTTTTGTTAAATTTACTATAAATCGGTTCTTGGATAATTTTTTCACTTTCAAGGTATATAAAATGGCAGTAGATATAAAATAATTAAAAAACTGTGCCATCTTTTAAGTCAATGATATAGGAGGCAACTTAATGGAAAATAACAACGACCAAGTAGATTTTGAGGAGATTGATTTAAGAGAATATATCGGAATAATATTAAAAAGAAGGAGTCTGATTATAGGACTGCTTATTTTGGCAATGCTAGTAGGGGTTATATTAAATTTATTGATAGAACTTGTTTATCAATCTGAGACCATAGTTAAATTAAGCAACTCAAGTGGAAAATATTCTAATATGAATTATGCTAAGCAGAAGATTAAGAATGTAAATTATATAAAAGAGATAACTAAGGAGCTTAATTTATCATATAACTTAGACAAGCTTAATAAGCTTAGAGAGAATAATTTGGAAGTTGATAAGTTGGAAGATGATGTATTAGCTATATCCTTTAAGAGTAATGACCCTCAAAAAGCAAAGCAGATACTTAGTGGTATAATAGATTTTTTTAAGCAAGAGAGCCTTAGAAATTTTGAAAGATTAAAAGAAGAGAAACTAGACTATTTAGAAGCTATTAATGAAGAAATTTCCAAGTTAGAAGAAGATTTAAAAGAGAGTAATAAAGCGGTTACAGAACTTAAAAATTTAGAGATGTCTGTAGGAGATAAGGCTATTATCAGTAATAATCTAAAGGATAGATGGAGTAATATGCAGGAGATAAAGATATCTTTAATTAACAAAAAGCAAGAGGTTATTGCTCAAATTAATAATATGGAAGGTTTAGAGGTGATTAATGCACCTATCGTCTCTAAAAATCCAATCAGACCAAATAAATTATTAAATTTAGCAATCAGTATACTATTAGGATTACTTATAGGAACTTTTATGGCTTTCTTTTTAGAATTTTTAGAGAGATAATTTTAATTATAAAATCAATTATTGCTAGAAAATGAGATTAAATATAAACAGTATAGTACTTAATAAAAGGAGAGTAATCATGTCTTTTTTACCTAACATTCTTTATCAGAACTTGAAGAGATATTTTGGATATAATGATTTTAGACCTAGGCAGAAAGAGGTATTGAGATATTTATTTGCTGGTAATGATTTAGTAGCTATCTTACCAACAGGAAGTGGTAAATCTCTCTGTTATCAGCTGCCTGCAACTTGCTTATCAGGTCTAGTGGTAGTCGTTTCTCCTCTGATCTCTTTAATGAAGGATCAGGTAGATAGTTTGAGATCTAGAGGTATTGGAGCAACTTATATTAATAGCTCGCTAAATTGGTCTAAGCAGCAAAAGAGGTTAAAAGGGATTGTACAAGGGGCTTATAATATTATCTATATTGCCCCAGAACGCTTCGAATCTGATTTATTTTTAGAGAAGCTAAGCAAGGTTGAAGTTGCGTTATTTGCTGTTGATGAGGCCCATTGTATCTCGGAGTGGGGGCATGACTTTAGACCAAGTTATCTAAAGTTAGCAGAAGTAAGAAAGAAGTTAGGTAATCCTAGATTGATTGCTTTAACAGCTACTGCTACCCCTGAGGTTAGAGAGGATATCATTAAGGGGTTGGATTTGAAGGATTTTAAGCTATTGATCAAGGGTTTTGAGCGGAGAAACCTCTATTTGGAAGTAAAGATGGTAGAGAATGAACTTAGAAAAAAGGAAGAGCTCTTGCAGATATTGACTTATAATTCACTTCCTGCAATTGTCTATGTGGGAACTAGAAGTAGAGTTGAAGAGATAATAGCTTTTTTAGAAGATAAATTTTCAGTAATAGGGTATCATGGAGGGATGAATCCCTATGAAAGAAGGAAAGCTCAAGATTCTTTTATGGCGGGAAACTATGATATCGTTATAGCCACAAATGCTTTTGGGATGGGAGTTGATAAGTCGGATATCAGGTTAGTAGTCCATTATGAACTGCCTGGTACTTTAGAGGCTTACTATCAAGAGATTGGTAGGGCAGGTAGGGATGGCTTTGCTAGTAAGTGTATCCTTCTTTATCAACGGGAAGATAGTGATTTAAGGGAGTTTTTTATTGATAGTGACTATCCTCCAAAGGATATAGTAGAAGAGGTCTATTCTTTCTTGCTATCTAAAGACCAAGATGAAGTAGAGCTTGACTTGAATCAACTTTATCTTCAATTAAGAAGTTTACCTAGTAGATTAACCCTTGAAGCTTCCTTAAGATTATTAAGAAAAGAAGGTTATTTAAAGAGGATTTCTAGTAAGAGCCAGGAGGCAACTTATCAGATTTTGAAGCGGGTAGAGCCTAGAGAGCTAGAGATAGATTATCTCAAGCTAGAATCTCTTAAAGAGAATAAGTACCAAAAATTAGTTGAGTTAAAGGGATATATAGGTACAAAAGAGTGTCGCCACCAATATGTACTCAATTATTTTGGTGATGAAGAGCTCTTAAACTACTGTCCAGGCTGTGATAATTGTGATGAGCTTAATCAAACTAGAGTTATAACTAAGGAGTTAGGCGTTTTAGTGCAGAAAATCTTAAGTTGTGTGATTAAGCTTGGCGGTAGATTTGGAGTTACTACTGTAGCCAAGGTATTAATAGGCTCTAAATCTAAAAAACTATTAGGACGGGGCTTAGATAAGGTATCTACCTATGGAATCGTTGATAATTTTAGTTATGAAGAGATTATTAAGATAACTGAAGAGCTAGTTGAGGCTAAATACCTTAAGAAGAATAAAGGAAGATACCCTACAGTTCAAATTACTAAAGCAGGTTATAAGATTCTACACCAACCCTATAACTTAGATTGGAACTTAGTTAGAGAGGATCAAGAGATAAATAATCTAACTAATCAAGCTAGAATCAAGTTATTAAAAAGATTGAAGGATTTAAGAGCTACTCTTTCTAAAGAATTTAATCAAGCACCTTTTATTATTGCCCATGATAAGACTTTAGAGGAGTTAGTAAAGAGGATACCTAGCAATCGAGCAGAGATGTTAAAGGTTAAAGGTTTTGGGGAGGTTACTTATAGAAGGTATGGTGAGCCTTTCTTAAGAGTTATTAAAGAATTCTTAGAAGCTGAACCGAAGTTAGAGAGGATAGAGACTCCTATTTATTTAGATGGTACCTATGAGCAGACTTTTAATCTATATCAAGCTGGATTATCCTTAGAAGAGATTGCAGAAGAGAGAGGGTTAGCAGTTGGTACAGTTATAGATCATCTATCAAAATTAATAGAGTCGGGAGCAGAGATTGATATTAAAAGATTTATCTCTGCTATTCAGCTAGAAGAGATAAGAGCAGCTATTGCTAAAGTTGGGTATAGTTCTTTAAAGGTGGTTAAAGAAGCAGTTGATGAAGAGATTGACTATAATAAGATTAGGCTAGTGGTTGCTAGCTACAAGAAGGAGTTTATGAGCAATTAGATTGTAATCCTTATAATTAAATTTAATTAAAGTAATAAGCCAGTTACTCTTTGGAGTAGCTGGCTTTTGTGTATGATTAATAAGATATTTTAACAACCTCTAAAGCTAATCTAACTGGTCTCTCTTAGCAATTACCATTATTTAAGCTCATATTTCTCTTTGACCTAGAGTATACATATACTAATCAAATAAGAGATATGGGTGATTACTATGTTTTTTATAAAGGATAGGATTGTCCTGGGTATGTCGATGATTAGATTTATTTCAGGGATGATTGAGTTTACAGCAGCACTATTGATGTTTAAATTCAATTCAAGGGAGACTGCCTTTCAAATCAACTCTTTTTTAGCGTTGGTAGGTCCTACAGTAATGATTTTAGTTACTAGTTTAGGGCTAATAGGGCTAGCAGGTAAATTTTCCTTGTTACAGATGGGAGTTATTATTGTGGGAGTTACATTGATATTTATAGGAATGAAATTGTAGATTATAGTTAAATAATTAACCAATAAAATAATGTGTAAAGGTGTGATAGAATGGATAAAAATTTTAATAATGGGTGGAATTTAGATATAGAGTTTCCCTTGGTTGGCAGAGAAGAAAAGCCAAGAAGAAATGGCTTGACCATGGTATTAGACAAAGGGTTAGGTCTATATGAGAGCGAGGATTTATTAGAGATTGCATCAGAATATATAGATTTTTTAAAATTGAGTTTTGGTACTTCGGCATTATATCCTAAGGATTTATTGAAGAAAAAGATAGAATTAGTTAAAGATTATGGAGTTGAGATATATCCAGGAGGTACCTTTTTAGAGGTAGCAATTATCCAGAATAAATGGGAAGAGTACTTATATAAAGCTAAAGAGTTAGGTTTTAATGCAATTGAGGTATCTGATGGGACTATTGATTTGCCTTTTGATTTAAGGAGTAGCATTATTAAAAAAGCTAGAAAGCTTGAATTTACGGTCTTTGCTGAAATTGGAAAGAAGGATAAAGATGAAGAGTTTGAGGTCAGTCAGATGATTAAGCAATTAAAGATGGATATAGCTGATGGAGCTGATAAGGTGATCGTTGAAGCTAGAGAATCTGGTAAAGGGGTATCTATCTATAATGAAAGTGGAGAGGCTGATGAGTTTAAATTGCAGAGGTTATTATTAGATAGTCCCCATCCTACTGATATTATTTGGGAAGCACCTTTAAAGAAGCAGCAGGTATACTTTATTAATGTCTTAGGGAATAATGTTAATCTGGGAAATATTGATACTCGTGATATCTTGGCTTTAGAGTCTCTGCGTACAGGTTTACGGGGAGATACCTTTAAGAAGACTTTAAATTTAGATAGCCCTGATAAAACGGTTATAGAGATTGATGTCTGATAACTTTACTAGATTGACTTCTTGTGATAGTATAAAAGTTAATATAATATACAGAGAGATTGCGTAATTTGTTCTTTGGTGGTTTGGTAGTTAGGGGTTAGATCGTTAGGCGTAACCCCACCCACCAGACTACCTACCCAGCTCCTATGAGTTGGAAAAGATAACTCTACGTGTAAACCATACCGGAACTGTCGCATATACTACTTAGTATAGGAAAAATGGAGGGTTAATCGATGAAAATAGATGTGATATTCTCTGCAGATAGGATTAAAGAAGCTGATGTGAGGGGAAAAACAGCAGTAGTCATTGATACCTTACGGGCAACAAGTACTATTGTAACTTCTTTGGCTAATGGTGCTAAGGAGGTTATTCCAGTAGTTAGTATTGAAGAAGCTAAGAGATTGAAAAGAAGTTTAGGAGAAGAAACTCTAGTTGCTGGTGAGCGGGGAGGGGTTAAGATTGAAGAGTTTGATTTAGGTAACTCTCCAAGGGCGTATAGCCAAGAGGTAGTGCTGAATAAAACTGTTATCTTAACCACTACTAATGGGACCAAATGCTTTGCTAGATTAGAAGGTGCTCAAGAGGTATTGGTTCTTTCGTTGCTAAATTTAGAAGCTGTTAATGATTATCTACAGGAGAAAGAAGATATTGTATTCTGCTGTGCAGGAACTCATGGAGAGTTTGCTTTAGATGATTTTGCTACTGCTGGTAAGATCATTGTTAGGTTGTTTGCGAATAAAGAGGTTAAGTTAAGTGATAGAGCCTTGGTAGCTTATCAGTTATATTTGCAGAATAAAGAAAATTTCTTGAGTTTGATTAAAGGCTCTAAAAGTGGACAGAATTTAATTTCTTTGGGTAAAGAGGATGATATTGATTATATAGTAGAAGATCAGGAGTTTGAAGTAGTACCTACTTATTGTGAAGGAAAGATAAGAGTTTAATAGATTACTAAAAAGATGGCTTAAGCCATCTTTTTACAATTTATGAGTAATATATTTTATAGATATTATTATACTTAATCTTAAACTGCTTTGCTCTAATTTAAAATCGTATAAGATTGGATGCTATTCTATTTCTCCTTTAACCTACATAAAATTTTATTAAGTAGGAGTTAAGGGAGTTGATTGGGTGAACACAAGTTATATCTTTCTTCTGATAATCTTTAGTATAGGTCTGCTATCTAAATCTGATCTATTGGTATTAGCAAGTATAGTGTTGTTTATTTTGAAGCTGATTAGATTTGATAATTTTTTAGTTATCTTAGATAATTTCGGGATAAAGATAGGTTTATTGTTCTTATTACTGTCAGTAATGGTTCCTTTAGTCGATGGTAGTATATCTTTAGTGGAGATAATAAAGAGTTATAAATCTATTATAGCAGTATTTGCTTTAGTCAGTGGCTTATTAGCAACCAAAGTTGTTGGAATGGGGATTATTCTCTTAGAACGGGAGCCTGAGTTGATAGTAGGGATGTTATTAGGTTCGATAATTGGGATAGTCTTTTTTAATGGTGTTCCAACAGGACCATTATTAGCAGCAGGCTTAACTGCTATCTTTTATCAGTTATATTCTTTATTATTTAATTAAAGGAGAGGTGAGGATAAATGGGTTGGATATTTCTTATTTTATTGCTTATCTTCTTATGGCTAATAAAGAAACATCCTAGTAGTTCAAATTTTAAGATTTTTGATAACTATAGTTATTATATAAGTAAGTATTTAGATGTGAATAAGAGAGATAATGACAAGAAAAAAGACCAAGATAATTAATTATCTTGGTCTTTTGCTAATAATATCTCTTCTTTAAGAAAGATATAAGTTAGAATTGATACTACTAGGGCTATTGCTGAGGCTGTTAGAAACATCACTGTTTTGCTGATTTCATAGAGCAAGCTAAAAACTGGAGGACCAGCAGCTACACCTAAAAAACGGACACTACCATAAATTGAGGTGACGCCTCCTCTTTGTCCACTTCCAGCAGCACTAGTAACTAGGGTATTTAAAGCAGGTAATACTATTCCGTTTCCTACTCCTAATAAAGCCAGTAAGACCAAGTAAAGGGTTAAACCATCTAAAAAGGGTAAGATGGCCAATGAGATACAATCTATTAATAGTCCCAGTGACATTACCTTCTTAAATCCTTTGCCTTTCTTTTTAAGGTAAGCTCCTGAGAGATAAGAGCTAGTAGACATTAGTAGGATAGGAAGGGAGATTAGAAGTCCTTTCTTTAATCCTTTGATATGGTATTTTGTTTCAAGTACATCAGAGATATGGGATAATACTCCAAAAAGTAGAAAAAGTACTGTTACCCCAGCTAATAAGCTAAAGAATAAAGAAGCCCCTTTTTCACTAAAAATCTTTTTAATATCATTTACATAATCCTTTAATTTCTGTTCTTTAGTATTAGTTTCTGGTTCTTTAATGATAAAGAAGAAGGCAATGGTAATAGGAACAGCTAATAAAGCATAGGAGAAGAAGATAGCATACCAGGAGATTAAGGCTACTGCTGCTCCTAATAAAGGGCTCATAACCTTTCCTAGCCCATTTGCTGCTTCAACGGTTCCTAAAGCCGAACTACGTTCATTTGATTGGAATACATCTCCAACTAATGCTATTACGATAGGATAAGTACCAGCAGCTCCTATTCCTTGTATGATTCTTCCTACCAGAACTAGATAATATCCCTTTTCCTTTAACATGATAGCAGCTACCCCTGAAATTACACCACCAATTCCATAGGTAATTAGAGAGGGAATAATAATTTTTTTACGCCCATATCTATCTGAAAGATATCCTAATAAAGGGATAGCCAGACCAGCTGAGGCTGAAAAGAGAGTAATCATAAGTCCAACTTGAAATTGATTGATATTTAATGCAGACTTTATCTTAGGAAATTCAGGGATAAGCATAGAGTTTCCTAAGACCATTAAGAAGGGGACTGTAGCAAAGACAGCAATCATTATTTTAGAATCTTTCTTCATTTAACTTTATTCCTCCCAATTGTTATTTTTATCTAATGAGAAGATAATTGATTGATACTCTTCTTAGTCTGAACAGTTAGAGAAGTTTTTATGTTAAGATAAAGTAGATAAAATAATTGGAAATATACTTAGAGTTATCCTTAATCTTAAACTGTCATAATATCTCTATTAACTTCTATGCCGAACTCATATATCAATAGCCAGAATAAAATAAATCTATAATATGGGAATATATTAAAAATAAAGAGGATTATTAGATAATAAATAGAAATATAATAAATGATTTAATGGATCTTTAATTTCTAATTTATTTTAAATTACCTTTTATTCACATACTAAATTTAACATAATATATACTAGCAGCACAGTGATTAATAAGAGTAAAAACTATAGAGATTATCTTAAAGCTGAAAATTTATGATTAAATCTATTCAAGCTATCAAGCAAATTGTTTATAAAATAGCGAAGATAGTTTCATGGAAGGGAGGCAGATGATGGGATTTTTTGATTTTTTAAAATCTAAGCCAAAGAATAATAATAAGGTTGTAGCTAGAAATCCATTGAATTTGCAGGTAGGGGATATTGTAGAATATGATTTAGCAGAGTATAAGGTTATAGGTAAGTTGATTTATGAGGAGGGAGGATATTTATGGTATGATTATCACCTCTTTGATGGTCAGAAGCACCTGTGGTTAGGTGCTGAAGATGATGATGAGTTAGAGATAGGACTGTATAAGAAGTTGGATGTAAATCATCAGCTCTATGTTCAGCTACAGAATGAGACTCCTAAAAAGTTGACTTATGAAGGTAAAGAGTATACTTTAATTGAAGGTGGTAAGGCCAATATTAGAGCAGAAGGAAGAGTAGGAGCTAAGACTGGTCAAAGAGTTCAATATTGGGACTATGAAGCCAGTGATGGTAGTGAAATATCTGTGGAGAGATGGGGCAATGAATTAGAGATTAGTATAGGACAAGAGGTTAAAGAGAGTTTATTAGAGTATTATCCAGGGGTAAGTAATGAGTAAAGTATTAGCATAAGTATAAGTCTAATTTAAACTGATACAAAAATACAGGAGGGATTGAATAATGGGTATCTTTGATCGTATTAAAACTGTAATGAGTGGTAAGGCCAATGAAGCTATCGATAAGTGGGAAGATAAGAATATTGAAGTTGTTGTTAAAGAGGAGATTCGCAAGATGAAAGATGAGTATCGTCAAGCCAAAGTAGCTGTTAATAAATCGATCACTTTGGTAAAAGAGGTAGAGGCTAAAAGGGATGAAGCCAAAGAGGAGATGGAGCACTGGAATGAGCGAGCTAAACAGGCCTTAGAAGGCAATAAGGAGGATTTGGCACGTAAGGCTTTAGAGAAGAAGCAAGCAGCTGAAAAGAATTATAATAAGTATAAAGAGCAAGCAGAAGCTAGAAGAAAGACTGCTAATTTACATAAGAGAAAGCTTGACGAATTGAAAAAGAAGGTTGAAGAGGCAGAGGATAAGCAGGATGAATTGATTGCTGAAGCTGAGAATGCAAAGTCTACTACAGAAATCAATGAGACTTTAAGTGGACTTGGCAAGTACTCTGCTGCGGATGATTTAGACAGATTATCATCCAAGGTTGATAAGATGAAAGCTAGGGCAGAGGCAAGTAATGAGTTATATGATGAGCTAGAAAAGGATGATTTAGAAGCAGAGTTTGAAAAATTAAATGATAATGATTCAGTAGATGATGAATTAGCGAAGTTAAAAGCTGAAATGGGTAAGGAAGATAGCAATAAGTAGATTAAAAATATAGATTTATGATAAAATAAGGCCTCTTAAATGGGGCTTTATTTTATCATAGCTTTTTACTTTGGTATTTAGGTAGTTTGGGGGAGAGGTAGTTAGTAAAAAATTCTAACCATCCAACCACCCATCCACCCACTTAACTTCGAAACTGTTGTGAGTACTGATTATTTGAAGGGAGATATAATATGTTTAATGAATCCTTTACTATTGGAATTATTATGTTGATCGTTATGGTTATAATTGGGGTTGCCCTTTTTCCTAGTGCATCAATTGCTAAAAAAATTGATGAGAAGTTTAAATTAAAGGGTAGGGAGAATGATGTGTTAATCTATCAATCACCTCATAATTTAGCAAGTACTTCTAGCAAGATCAGTAACTTGAAAAGACCTCGAGATATTAAGGGTTCTGACAATAATAGATTTCTATTATATGAGAATTATATTGTTGTATTAAAGCCTAGGGGATTGAATAATACCGATATTGAGGTAATGAGACATAGTAGAGCCTATAATCGCTATCGAGGTCCAATAGTAAATTATTGGGGTGGTACTATTCGTAATGGTAGTATTGGACGTTCTTCCTCAAGAGGTGGAGGTTTTGGCTTTGGGAAATAAAAAATTAATATAAACTGTAAACTTATTGGCAGGGGTGTAGTTATGGCTAGAGAAAAGAATTTAGAAGAGATTAAGATAATAGCTCCATTAATGTTCTGTGCTTTTTTTGTATCAATTTCTGGAATTACTTATCAATTAATTATTGGGGGTATATCATCCTACTTACTAGGTAATAGTGTCTATCAATTTTCGATAACTATTGGATTGTTTATGACAGCTTTAGGAATCGGTTCATTATTTTCAAAGTATATCGAGAAGGATTTAATGAGTAAATTTATGTTAGTAGAGACCTTATTAGGTTTGGTTGGTGGAATTACTGGTGTGATATTATTCTATAGTTATGCTATTTCGGAGCTGTATATAGTGATAATGTTCTTATTGATTATTGCTATTGGTTCATTAACTGGTTTAGAGCTACCAATATTGACTAGAATTATAGAGGACTATGAGGATTTGAAGATTACTTTGGCTAATGTTTTATCGGCTGATTATATCGGTGGATTGATTGGGTCTTTGTTATTTCCTATTATTCTCTTGCCAAACTTTGGTTTTATTGAGACTAGCTATATTATGGGGATCTTAAATTTAGTCGTGGCTGGGATAGTTTATCTTAAATATAGAAAACGGATGAGGCTTGATAAATTTATTGGAGTATTTTTAGTCTTAATATTGATTCTTTTAACTATTGGAATCAGTACCGTTAAGAGCACTGAAGATTATATAGAACAGAAGTTATATCAAGATAAGGTGGTCTATTCTAAGCAGAGTAAATACCAGAAGATTGTAATAACTAAAGATAAAAATGATGTTAGATTATTTTTAAATGGTAATATACAGTTCTCTTCTAGGGATGAATATCGCTATCATGAGTCCTTAGTTCATCCTGCGATGAGTCTTTTAAAGAAAAGAAGCAGAATTTTGATTTTGGGTGGTGGAGATGGCTTAGCAGTTAGGGAGCTGTTGAAGTATCCAGAGATTAAAGAGATTGATCTAGTAGATTTAGATAAGAGTATGACTGACTTAGGAGAAAATTCTAAATATCTATTGAAGCTCAACCACGGCTCTTTAGCCGATAAGAGGGTTAAAATTTATAATCAAGATGCTTATCAGTACTTAGAGGAGACTAATAAGAGTTATAATCTAGTAATAGTTGATCTACCAGATCCCAATGACGAGAGTTTGAACAAGCTTTATACAGTCAACTTCTATCGGATGATATATGCTCATTTGAACAATCAAGGGATAGTTGTTGTCCAGTCTACCTCACCTTACTTTGCTAGCAGGGCTTTTTGGATGATTCATCATAGTATTAACAAAGCAGGCTTTTACACTAAACCTTATCATGCTTACTTAGCTTCCTTTGGAGAGTGGGGCTTTAATTTAGGGACTAAGGGCTTTGAATTCGAAGTGGAAGACTTAAAAGTAGATGTAGATACAAGGTTTTTAACTACAGAGATGTTAGTAAGTCTATTCTATTTTGGAGAGGATATATTAAAGGTTAAAGAAGAGGTAGGGGCCAATACTTTGACTAGACCATCATTGATTCGAGAGTATAATCGAGCTTGGGAGGATTATTGATAAGGAGGATATTTTAGGATGTTTAATGTTTTGGTTAAGTATTTTGAAAAATTTAAATTTAAATTAGATCGTCATACCTTTCATTGGCTGATATTTATTGCGATACTTATTTTAGTATCAAGTGCTCTGTTGATTATGCTAGTAGAGCCTGATGAACAGTTTAGTAATTTTATAGATGCTTTATGGTGGGCGATTGTAACCGCTACTACTGTAGGCTATGGTGATAAATATGCGGTTACTTTATTGGGGCGGATTATATCTATTATAGTGATGTTGTTAGGGATAGGAATTGTTGGAGGGATTACAGCAAAATTGGCTGATATCTTTATTGAATTTAAGAGAAGAAGGGAGTTAGGTGAAGTGGAGGCTGAATATACTGGACATATAGTAATCTGTGGTTGGAGTAGCAAGGCTAAGGAGATAATCAATCAGATTTTAAATGAAGATCTTGAGAGAAAGCAGATAGTCTTAGTTGCTGATATTGAGCGAGACCCTTTTTTAGATAATGATCTGATACACTTTGTCCGTGGAGATATTACAAGAGAAGAGGTTCTTAAAAGGGCAGGTGTACAAAGGGCTAAAAGTGCAATTGTTTTAAATGCTGATGAAAACGATGCTACTACTGTGCTGACAGTACTGACTATTGAAACGCTCAATCCTGATATTTATACCATAGCAGAGATTAGTAGTAGTGAGAACAAGATTCATTTAAAAAACGCCAATGTTGATGAGATAATAGTCAACAATCAGATTAATAGTCAATTAATGGTACGGTCAGCTTTATATCAAGGAACCTCTCAAGTTATCAGTGAATTATTATCAAATGAGAGTGGTAATGAAATTTATATCTTTACAGCTGATAATAAGGATATAGGAAATAATTTCTTAGATGTATTTACTAAATATAAACGAGAAGATGATATAATCCTATTGGGGATTAAACGAGAAGATCAGATTATCACCAATCCAGCTAATGATGAAAAGATACAAGCAGGTGATAAGTACTTTTATATTGCTAAGACTAAAGCCAAATAGGATTTATCAAAGAAGCCTGAGGGCTTCTTTTTCTTTTGATGGGATATTTTATTATGTTATTTTAGAATAGAGTTTAATGGGGATATTGCGACAGTTTCGGTATTAGGTAGGCAGGTGGTTTGGTGGATAGGTTAAACCTAACTACCTAATTACCCAACTACCAAAACGCAAAGTGTCCCATTATCATTCTTTAACCTCACAATTAACTTTTACTCTAAAGTTGGAGTTTTGTATCGAATTATATCCTTATTTTTATATTTATATTCAATTAATTTCAAATATGATTATCAAAATTGGCATTGCTAAAATATACTATTAGCAGAAAGGAGGGAAAGAGGATGGATGAATATAGATTAGATATTGAAAGTTTGAAGAATAGATGTACTTTAGAGGGGATTGACTTTGAAACAACAGCAGATGTTGAAGCAGCTAAAGAGATTATTGGACAAAAGGAAGCTGTTAAGGCGATAAATTTTGGTCTAGATATCAATCATCCTGGATATAATATCTTTGTTGTTAACTTTTCAGGTTGTAAGGAGTTAGAATATATTAAAGCACTTGTTACTAAGAAGGCTCAACAGGAAGAGGGTTCCGCAGATTGGTGTTATGTCTATAACTTCTCTAATCCAAGTAAACCTAAATATTTAAAGTTATCAGCAGGATTAGGAAGAGAGTTTAAAAGGGATGTGGAAGAGTTTATAGATAATATAGAGGTTGATATTGGAGAGTTATTTGCTGGAGAAGAGTATATTAAGCAGAAAAGAGAGATAAAGAGTAAATATCAAGAGGTAAGTACTGCTTTATTTAATACAGTTAAAGAGAAGGTAAAGGAGGCTGGTTATCTTTTAGAGAGGGAGCAAGAGGGTTTTGCCATTATTCCTATTAAAGATGATGGAGATCCGATGAAAGAAGAAGAGTATAAGAATTTATCAAAAGAAGAGCAGAGTGAAATAGAAGAGGATACAAGAAGGATTCAAGAGTTATTAGATCAAGCCTTTACTAAAATTGATAAATGGAATGAAGAGTTTAGTGAAGAGCTTGAGAAGTTAGATTATCAACTGGCCAAGAAGGTTATAGATATATATTTAGATGAGTTGATCAAAAATTATTCTGACTTTGATAAAGTAGTAGATTATTTAGATAAAGTAAGAGAGGATATACTACATAATTTAGATGATTTTAAAGCAAATGAGGAACCAAGTAATTCATTATTATTTCTTGCAGAGGATAATAGTAAAGACTACACTACCAAGTATGAGGTCAACCTTTTAGTAGATAACAGTGAAATCGAGGGAAGTCCAGTGATTGTAGAGAGTAACCCCACTTATTATAATTTAAATGGTAGAGTTGAGTATAGTAACAAGTCTGGAGAATTGGCTACAGACTTTACCCATATTAGACCAGGTTCTTTGCAGCAAGCTAATGGTGGATATCTGATTTTGGAGGCCAAAGATCTCTTAACTAACTTTAAGTCATGGCAGTTAATTAAGAGGGTTTTAAAGTCTAGAAGGTTGAAGATGGAGAATATAGGTGAAGAGTTTGATAAGATTCCCTTGGCAACTCTAGAGCCTCAGCCAATTCCTATCGATGTTAAAATTGTTATTATTGGAGATATAGAGCTATATTATCTACTTTATCAATATGATGAAGAGTTTAAAGAGCTATTTAAGGTAAAGGCTGACTTTAAAAGGGAGATGGAGCTAAGTAGAGAGAGTACCTATCAGATAGTCCAATTTATTAGTCGTGAGTGCCAAGAGAATGATTTTTTACACCTTAATCGCCAGGCTGTAGCTAAGATAATCGAGTATCTCTCCCGGAGAGTAGATAGTCAGAAGAAGGTCACTACTAAATTTACAATTGTAACTGATCTATTATGTGAGGCAGATGAATGGGCTAAGCTAAAGGGAAAAGATATAATTGATAAAGAGGAAATAGAGCAGAGTATAGTAGAACGAATTAAGCGTTGCTCTAATTATGAAGAGCGGGTACAAGAATTGTATCGTAAGCATAAGTTGTTAATTGAAAGTGAAGGCTGGAAGGTAGGTCAGATCAACGGTTTATCGGTATTGGATTTAGGAGAATACTCCTTTGGCAAGCCTGTTAAGATTACAGCATCGGTCTATAAAGGTAATCGTGGAGTAGTTAATATTGAAAGAGAGACGAAGATGAGTGGTAAGATTCATAATAAAGGATTATTAATTTTAACTGCTTATCTAGGTGAGAAGTTTGCTCAAGAGGTACCTCTATCCCTATCAGCTAGTCTCTGCTTTGAACAGCTTTATTCTGGAATAGATGGTGATAGTGCCTCAAGTACTGAATTATATGTCCTATTATCAGCTCTTGCAGAGGTCCCAATCAATCAGGGAATAGCTGTGACTGGTTCTATTAATCAAAAAGGGGGGATTCAACCAATTGGTGGTGTTAATGAGAAGATAGAAGGGTTCTTTAAGCTATGTGAAAGTAGGGGGTTAACGGGTCAACAAGGTGTAATGATTCCAATCCAGAATGTTGAAGATTTAATGCTTTCTGATGAGGTGATAGCGGCAGTAGAAAAAGAGGAGTTTCATATCTATGCAATCAGTCATGTAGAAGAGGGAATTGAGATTCTAACGGGTAAAGAGTCAGGTTCCCTTCAGGAGAATGGAAGATATCCTAAAGGAAGTATCAATTATTTAGTTCAAGATAAGATCAATAAATGGTCAGAGCAGAATAATCAAGAAGAATAATTTAAAGAAATTATGGTTATTTAAAGATTGTGGATAATTCATAATAACTAAAAATAAAAAAGAAAAGCTTTATTAGCCACGAATTAACACAGATGAAATACGAATTAAAAGATTATAAACAAAATGTTTTTGAATTTATTCGTGTGGATTCAGTCCAAGATTATTTTCTCGTGGAAACTCACTACTTTGGACGTGGGGGATTCGTGGCAAAAAACTCTTTTAAATTATTTTTTAAGACTCTGTTTATAGAAGAGTGGCTGAACTTGTACCAAAGGTTTGGCTATTTAAACCTGTAGACAGGACAACCTATTTTCATTATTCTTTTTAGCCATTAAGTTAAGAGTTTATCTTTTTTTGAAATTCTTTATGATATCTAGCTCCTGCCCCTACAATAGCTATAGCAAAGGCGATAGCACCAGCTATCATCAAGGTATTAATTCCCTTCTCTAAACCTTTGATATATTCACCTTGAAGAATAAAAAGCATGGTATTATAGGCAGGTACTCCAGGTACTAGAGGAATAATTCCAGCGATAACAAAGATAGTAACAGGCATTTTCATAATCCTAGCAAATAGCTCACTACAAATTCCCACAATAACAGATGATATAAAGGAAGCAATAATGACATTATAAGAGGTTAGCTGTTCAAGGATGATAAAGCTACCCCAACAGATAGTGCCAGTTAAGCCTAATAGCCATAAGCTCTTTTTTGGTGCTTGGAAGATAGAGCCAAAGGTTATTACTATGATAAAAGCAGCTAATAATTCTAATAAAATATTCACTAATAAAGCACCCCCAAGGAGATAGCTGCTCCTACAGCTAAGCTGATAGCAATTAAGGTTGCCTCAATCCCTCTACTAGTAGCTGAAATAAGGTCTCCACTGATTGCATCACGGATAGAGTTGGTCAAAGCAACTCCTGGAACAAAAGGCAAGATTGCACTGACTGTGATTATGCCAAGATTATCGCCTAAGCCATGTTTATAACAGAATAATGAGATAAATCCTCCAATAAATCCTGCCACTATTTCTGGAATGAAGTTGATATCCCCTAAAAAGCCCATCTTCTTAATTACAATTTGGGCACCTAAGCTAGCTAGGATTGTAGGAATTATATTGATATAGTTTGCTCTCATTAGGATAACATTCATAGAGACCCCAAAAGAGATAAATAGTAGTCCAAACTTTAATTTTGTTTTAGGCTTTCCTTCATTAATAGCTCTTAATTCAGCCATTGCTGCTTGATAGCTTAGAACTTTTTTCTGTAAATTTCTTGAGAAGTTATTGACTTGACTGATTTTAGTTAAATTTATTCTTCTTTTATGTATTCTTTTAACTATTGTCTCTGAACTACCATCACCATCATCAATTGAGATAAAGATACCAGTTGGTGTTACTAGACTATCTACATATTTTATCCCATAGGCATAACAGATACGATTCATGGTATCTTCAGTCCTATAGATCTCTCCACCATTACTGAGAATGATATCTCCTGCATAAGCAGCGATATTTAATATCTGCTTTGGTGTAATCATTTTAACACCCCTCTTAATTAAAATAAGCCTTCTCTATTGTAACATAAGTTGAGGTGAAATTTAAAGTTAAGTTTTGATTTTGGTTTTTGTATTTGATATGTATGAGTTGGTTTTAGAGAATATTATGTATTGATAGAGAGTATCTTAATTGGGTATATTAAGATACTTAAATTTGAGTTTAAGTAAAGCATTAAAACAATGTTTTTATACTTTACTCAATCTTAAGTATAATCTTAGACTTAAAATGTTATAATAAAAAAATCGCCAAAGGGCGATTTTTTAAACCAATCTATTCTTGAGTTCATTTTTGACTTCTTCTGCTGAAAGTCCTTTAGCGTTGATAATTTGGGCTTTGCTTTGGATATCAGACATATTCATCATATTATTGTCTGCTCCTGTAACTATAATTGCATCAACATTCTTCATAGTATTGTTATTTAAATCAGCTACTTCAAACCCATCTTTCATTAATGATTCTCTGATATTTGATAAAGAACCTTCTACTGCAATTTTACCTTTCATATAAGTTCACCCCTATAATTGATGTTTTTTATTGTTTCTTAAAATTTGTTCCTTTAATATTTTGGCTTTAAGTTATTAATAAAATACCTTGATTTTTATAATAATTATTACTAAAAAACCGCCTGATCAGGCGGTTTTTTCTACATCAATCCAGATAATCCATTTTCAATCATATTCTTTATCTCTTCAGCAGAATGGCCTTGACCATTGATTATTGGAGTAGCAATCTCTCTTGCCTCCATTAAATTAGAATCTTCTCCATTGGTAATCACTGCTGAAACTTCTCCCAGATTATTGGCATTCAAGTCATCAATCTCATAACCATATAGGTGAAGGTGTTTTTTTAGATTGGATAAGCTCCCATCTACTGCAATTCTACGATTGATATCCATTATTTAATTACCGCCTTTCTTGTTAAGAGTTTTGTTATAGATTCTTTTATTATTTTGGCTTTAACTCCAATATAAAATACATGAATTTTTGGTATTTATTTTATTTAGGATATCATGTTAACTTGAAGTGAGGTTTGAGATAAAAATTATAAAGTAGGAATATTTTATCTATATCAACTAATATAATAGTATAAGCATTTATATATTGAGGTATAGGTTTGAACTGAAGTACCCTAAGGAGGGAGTAAAGATGAATCAATCAGTTGATTTTAAGAGTTTGATTCAAAGAAGTAAAGAAGGGAAGAGAAGAGAAAGATTCAAAGGGAGTTTCTTAGATTATTTAGAAGTACTTCATCAGAACCCACAAATTGTCAAATTATCCCATAAAAGAATCTATGATATGGTCATGTCTAAAGGGGTTGAAGTGATTAAGACTGACGAAGATCCTGTACTTCGTAGAATATATGGACATGATACAATAAAAAAATATAAGTTTTTTAAAGATTTTTATGGTATAGAGAAGGTTATTATGAAGATAGTACGTTATTTAAAGTCTGCAGCAATGCAAGGGGAGGAATCTAGACAAGTTTTATATTTTGTTGGGCCAGTAGGGTCAGGGAAATCCTCTATAGTCGAGCTATTAAAGAGAAGATTAGAGGAGTTAGCACCAATCTATGTTCTTGAAGACTGTCCTATGCGTGAAGAACCTCTTCATTTAATTCCTAAAAATCTACGCTCTGAGTTTGAAGAGCTATTAGGGGTAGAGATAGAGGGAGAGTTATGTCCCCATTGTCAGTATAGATTAGAAAATGAGTTTGATGGTGATTTTGAGAAGTTTCCAGTGCTAACAGAAGAGTTTTCTATTCTGTCTAGAAAAGGGGTTGGGGTAGTTCCGCCAGTAGATCCAAATAACCAAGATACTTCAGTTTTGATTGGCTCTGTAGATATTTCTAAATTGGATTTATATGCAGAGGATGATCCAAGGGTATTCTCCTTAAATGGTGCTTTTAATGTAGGAAATAGAGGGTTAGTAGAGTTTATTGAGGTCTTTAAGAATGATGTTGAATATCTACATTCGATGATTACTGCTACTCAAGAAAAGGCTATCCCTTCTCCAGGAAAAGGTGCTATGATCTATTTTGATGGTTTAATCATTGCCCATTCCAATGAAGCAGAATGGAATAAGTTTAAATCTGATCATACCAATGAAGCTATTTTAGATAGGATTGTTAGAGTTAAAATACCCTATTGCTTGAAACTAAGTGAAGAAGAGAAGATCTACCAAAAGCTTTTAAATTCAAGTAAATTCGATGCCCATATGGCACCACATACTATTAAAGTGGCAGCTATGTTTGCTATTTTAAGTAGATTAGGTCCTTCAAATAAGGTTGATCCGATTACTAAGTTAAAGCTTTATAATGGTGAGGAGATAGTAGAGCAAGGAAGTACTAAGAAAGTAGATGTTATGGAGTTAAAAGAGGAAGCTTCAGGAGAGGGTATGGAAGGAATGTCACCTCGTTTTATTAGCAAATGTTTAGATGATTGTTTATCTGAGGCTGAGGATAATTGTATTAGTCCATTATCAGTTTTAGAGGCCTTAATTAAAGCTGTTAAGGAATTAACAATCAGTGAAGATGATAAAAAGAGATATCTAGAGTTTTTACATGATGATATCAAAAAAGAGTACAACAAACTTTTAGAAAAAGAGGTTACCAAAGCCTTTATTGTGGGGTATAAAGAGCAGGCTGAACAGTTATTTAATAATTATCTAGATCATGCTGAGGCCTTTGTGAATAAGACGAAGATCAAGGATCTTAATACTGGAGAAGAGTTGGAAGCAGATGAAGAGTTTTTGAAGTCAATTGAAGAACAGATTGGAATCTCTGGTACTTCTGCTAAAGGATTTAGACAAGATGTGACAGCATATATGTTTGCTTTGATGAGAAAAGGCGCCAAGATAGACTATGATAGTTATGAGCCATTAAAAGAGGCCATAGAGAAGAAATTAATTGCTTCTGTTAAAGAATTATCTAGAATCATAACTCAGGCTAAAGTAAGGGATAAAGAGCAAAGAGAGAAATATGATGCTATGGTAGAAGAGATGAAGAGAAATGGTTATTGTGATCATTGTTGTAATGTGATCTTAAAGTATGCTGCCAATAACCTCTGGAAAGATTAAGGAGGGCTATAATGGCTATATTTAGAGAGTACAGAAATACTGGTAAAGACCGCTCTGCTGAGGATCGTAGGCGACACCGTGAATTAGTAGAAGAGAGCATCAAAAAAAATATTGGTGATATTATTGCCGAAGAGAGTATTATTGGTAAGAGTAAAGATAAGAAGATAAAGATACCCATTAAGGGGTTAAAAGAATACCGGTTTATGCATGGCAAGAATCAATCAGGGGTTGCTACAGGAACAGGTGAGGAAAAAAGAGGGGATAAGATTCCTAAGCCAAAGCAAGGTCAACAGGGTAGAGGAAATGGAGATAAGGCTGGAAATCAAGAAGGAGAAGATATCTATGAGACTGAGATTACCATAGAAGATTTAGTCCAGTATCTTTTTGAAGATTTAGATTTACCTTATATGGAGAGAAAGAAGTTATCTCAGATAGAGACAGAAAGTAGCTTTAAGAAGAAAGGGTATAAAAAGAAAGGTATTCAGCCCAGGTTGGCTAAAAAAAGGACTATGATTGAAAGGATTAAGAGAAAGAAGGCCTATATTAGAGCTAAAGGTGAGATTGATGAAGATGAGAGGTTTCCTTTTCATAATGAAGATATCCGCTATTATCGAATTAAAGAAGAGCCACGTGAAGAGTCTAATGCAGTTGTTATCTGTATCATGGATACTTCTGGTTCGATGAATCAAACTAAAAAATATTTAGCAAGGAGCTTTTATTTCTTACTCTATCAATTTATTCAAATGAAGTATCAAAATGTTGAAGTTGTCTTTGTAGCCCATACTATGACAGCAAAAGAGGTAAGTGAGGATGACTTCTTCCATAAAGGAGAGTCAGGCGGAACTTTTATCAGTAGTGGTTATGAGAAGGCTTTGGAGATTATTGAACAACGTTATGATTCATCTCACTGGAATATCTACTCTTTTCACTGTAGTGATGGAGACAATTGGAGTGAAGATAATCAAAGGGCTTTAGAGTATGCACAACAGCTTTGTGATATATGTAATCTCTTTGGTTATGGCGAGATAAAGCCCAATTCGACTAGAAGTATAATCAAATCTCTTTACTCTAACAATATTGAAAATGAAAATATGGCTTTAGTTACAATTTCTAAAAAGGAAGATATCTGGCCTTCTTTTAAAGAGATGCTAGAAAGTGATAAAGAAGGGTAGGTAATAAGAATGGACTATAGTATTAATGAGCTGATTGAGTGGAATAAAAAGATAGAAGAGGTGGTTAAGAAGGTAGGATTGGATTATTATCCTCAAGAATTTGAAATCTGCTCCTTTGAAGATATGATTGCTTATGAAGCTTATAGTGGTATGCCTGCACATTATCCTCATTGGAGCTATGGTAAGGCTTATGAGAAGACTAGAACCTTTTATAAGTACAATCTAACGGGGTTACCCTATGAGATGGTAATTAATTCTAATCCTTGTTTGGCTTATCTAATGAAAGATAACTCTCTTTTGTTACAGATTTTGACTATGGCTCATGTTTATGGTCATAATGATTTTTTTAAGAATAATCGACTATTTAAAGAGGGGACTAATGCAGATTATACATTGGCGATGTTTAAAAATCATGCCAATCGAATTAGGGAGTATATCTCAAATCCAGGAATTGGTTATAAGAAGGTTGAAAGAATCTTAGATACAGCCCATGCCTTAAAACTACAGACCTCTAGGGTGATTAATGAGAAGAAATTAAGTAGAGCAGAGCAGATTGAGCGTATCAAAGAAGAATATCAGCAGCCAAAATTAAAGGAGTTTCAATTATTAGAAGAAGATAAGTCTAAGCAATTACCTGATTTAACCAAGATTCCTTTAGAGCCTGAGGAGGATCTATTAACTTTCTTCATTGAATATAGTGATTTAGAAGGCTGGGAGAAGGATGTCTTACAGATAGTAGTTGATGAAACAAATTATTTTATTCCTCAAATTGAAACTAAAATTATGAATGAAGGTTGGGCTAGCTTCTGGCATTATCAGATTTTGCAGAGCTTAGATATTCCTCAGGGGTTACATTTAGAATTTATTAAGAGGCATAATCAAGTGATTTCTCCTGCCAAGGGGGGAATTAACCCCTACCATGTTGGTTATAAAATCTTTAATGATATTAAGAAAAAGTATCCTGATCAACCAGAAAAAATCTTTGAAGCTAGAGAGTTAGAAAGGGATGAATCCTTTATTAGAAAGTATCTCAGCTTTGATTTAATTCAAGAGCTTAATCTACTAAAATATGATGAAAAAGGAGATTATTACGTTATTTCAGAAGTAGCTGATGAAGATGGTTGGAAAGAGATTAGAAATAATCTAGCTAGTTCAGTTGGCATGAATAAAATCCCAGTAATCAAAGTAGTTGAAGCATCTAAAAAGGAACATACTTTACATTTAAAGCATGAATATTTGGGAGATGAGCTAGAGATGAATTATGCTAAAGAGACTTTGAAGTATATAGCAAATATCTGGGAAGGTCCAGTTTATTTGGATACTGTGATTAAAGATAAGCCTAAGAGGATAATTTGTAATGAAGACAAAGAGGTAGAGTTAGAAGACATCTAAGATAAGGTTATCTGTTTTGAAAAGAAGAATCCTTGAATAATTCAAGGATTCTTCTTTTTTTATCTTAAAATTCAGAAATTAAAGATTAATACTTTTAAGTTCTATTTAATATAATATAGATAAGGCTTTAACCTTTTGAACATTAAGGATGAGCTTATTATTTTAGTTTCTTTATAATTGATATATTTGCTATGATTTTATTAAAAATTACAATCTAATCAAGATATAGAGGCGTAAATTTAAAATAAAACTTTAGATAGATAATACGACATTTTTCTTACTTTGGTAGTTAGGAAAAACCTAACCATTCAACCACCTAATTCCCAAACTGTCAATGTATCAATTGAGTTTTATTTTAAATAAGTATAATAAAGCACTTATTGTTTAACTCATTTTTTCAATGGCAGTGTCTTAAATGTAGAGGAGGGAATCCCTTGTGAGTATTTCGCATAAAGCATTAAAAACAGAGATAACAAGTGATTTAAATATAAGCACTAATATTTATCAAGTATTGTTTGAAAGGACTGCCACTGCTATGTTAATCAGTGATGAGAATAATCGTATATTCTTAGTAAATAGAGAGTTAGAAAATTTGACGGGTTATACCCAAGCTGAATTAGAAGAAAAGATAGGGCTACAAGACTTTCTTGATAAAGAAGACCTAGAAAGAATTAACTACTACTATAAACAGCGTAGAAAAGGTGATGATATCCCTAATAGCTATGAGGTTAAAATCATTGATAAATTGGGGATAGAAAGAACTGCTTTATTGCAAATTAACTTAATTAGTGGTGGTAAAAGGAGTATAATCTCATTGGTAGATATTACAGAGCGTAAGAAGTTAGAGGAGAGAATGATCTATTTAGGGTATCATGATGATTTAACAGGGCTTTACAATCGCTATTATTATGAAGAGATGATTATAAAGTTAGATAGAAAAGATAAGTTCCCTTTGAGTATAATCATTGCCGATAGTAACTGTTTAAAGATGGTCAATGATACCTTTGGGCATGAGGAGGGAGATAGAGTTATACAGATTATAGCTGATATTTTACAGGATAATACTAGAGAAGGTGATGTTGTAGCCCGTTGGGGTGGTGATGAATTTGGTATCTTATTACCAAACACTTCTTTTAAAAGTGCCAATAAAATTGTTGAGAGAATCAGATTATCATGTAGAGAGTGGAACAAAGGGTTAATAACTCCTAGTATTGCTTTAGGGGTAGCTACCAAGACAGATTCTAATCAATGCCTCAAAAAAATAATTAATATAGCTGAAAATAGAATGTATAATGATAAGTTAAAGAATAAAAGGAGTATAGATAACTCATTGATACTCTCTTTAGAGAGGTCTTTGTTAAGTAGAAATCATGAAATCCGCAGGCATATTAGTAGAGTAAGAGTTTTAGCTTTAAAGTTTGGCAAGGTTTTAAAGCTATCGCTAGAAGAGCAGAAGAGGCTTTCTCTATTGGCTCGTTTACATGATATTGGCAAATTAGGGTTGCCAGAGAGGGTAGTTAAGCTAGGTAATACTTTGGCTGTTGAAGAGCTAAAGGAGCTTAAAAGGCATTGTGAGATTGGTTATCGAGCTGTTAAGAACTTTCAAGAGTTATTACCTATTGCTAACTCTATTTTATTCCACCATGAACGTTGGGATGGGAGAGGATATCCTCAGGGTTTGCAGGGAAAAGAGATACCTCTTTTAGCAAGGATTATCAGTATAATAGATTTCTATGAGATGATGACTAGAGATTATCAGAAGGGATTATCTCAGCAAGAAGCTTTAGAAGAGCTAAAGAAGGAGAGAGGAAAGTGCTTTGATCCAGAGTTGGTAGATGAATTTATTAATAGTGACATATTTTAAGAGAGCAACCTTGCTATTTATAAGTTGCTCTCTCTTAGTTAAGCTATTTATTTGAACTAAATTAAATAACTTAAGCTTTAAAGCTCCCCTAACAGGTAATCAATAAACTGTTGGGCTGTTCTACCTGAGCGTCCATTATTCCACATTTCCCACTGAATTGCTCTTTCTTTTAGCTCTTCTACAGGTAAAGTAATGTTATTCTGCTTAGCTAGTTCCTTAACTATCCTTAGATAACCCTTCTGTTGTGGTGATTCATAGGAGATGGTGATGCCAAAACGACTAGCTAGAGATATCTTCTCTTGAATTGCATCAGAGAGATGAATCTCCCCACTCTCTTGGTCGCGATCACTCCATTTCTCTTTAATTAAGTGTCTGCGGTTTGAAGTTGCATAAAATAAGACATTATTTGGTTTTACTTCTACTCCACCTTCAATGATTGCTTTCATATATTTATAATCTGTTTCAAAATCCTCAAAGGAGAGGTCATCCATAAAGATAATAAAGTATAGCCCTCGATCTTTAAGTACCTCTAATATCTTTGGTAGTTCCTTCATCTGATATTTGGCAAGTTCAATCAAACGTAATCCTTCTGTAGCATATCGATTCAGTAGAGCTTTAATTGATGAAGATTTACCAGTACCACTGTCTCCATAGAGAAGTACATTATTAGCAGGTTTATTCTTTAAAAAGGCTTCGGTATTTTTAATCAGCTTCTCCTTTTGATTCTCATAACCTATTAATTCTGCAAAGGTAATTGGATCACTATTTTTAATACCTATCAAAGAGCTCTCCTCCCATCTAAAAGCTTTATAGTAAGCTAATTTACCAGCCCCAAAGTCACGATAATAGCTGCTAAGCTTCTTTAGTAGATTCTCTACAGAGCTAACATTGTTAAAATCCTGCTTTAACTCTGCTAGTCTCTTCTGATAATGATTTTGATATTCTTCATTAGAGTTTGAAGGGGAGAAGGCAGTAATAAAGCTCTCCTCTTCAACCTTTAGAAGTCGACCAAGATGGTTGAGATTGAAGCTATGTATTTCTGTTAGAATCTGTAGGTCATTAAGAGCCAATTGATAGATACTTCCCTGTAAATTCTTGTCCCGTTCACAAGCAAGGCTAAAAGAATTCTTATCTTTAATGATTAAATTCAAGAGATAGTTCTGCCAAAGACCATTCTGATAGCCTTCTCTCTCTCCAATTTCAATTAATTCAGCTAAGATATCATAGTAATCTCTCTGTAGTGCTTCTATAGTAGCTTCTTTTTTGAGCTTTGAAATTAAATTTCTTACCTTTTGAAGTAGCTTGTCTGCTAAAATTCCTCGATAAATCAGCAGCTTATTTAACTTTGAAAAAGAATCAATTATTGCTAGACTATCCATCTGCTTATCCCTCCATGAATGATTTTCTAGTTGCTAATTATTTCGACATCAAGTTCAATAGACCTTTAAATCTATTCTATCAATTATTATAGTCAGATTTCTGCTAATATAGAAATTAATATAATAGAAAGATATTGTGACACTTTTTAATAGCCACTAGCTACTGGCTACTAGCCTCTAGCTTTATAAGTTCTTAGCTAATAGCAGATTTATCACGGAGGGTTTATGATTTTCAAACCCGTAGGAGAGGCTAGAAGCTAGTAGCTAAAGTGTCGCAATATCCCCCATTAAGGGATAGAATAATATTAATTTGCTAAAAATAAATTTATCAGATATAATATTTAGTAAGTCGAAATATTATAATATAGAAATAAAATGGGGTGTACAGTAATGGAGATATTAGAGCAAACTAAGGATTTGGATCATCTTTTTAAAAATATCAGTAAATTTATTATATTATTTACTAAAAAGGAAGCCATTGAATTAGGGTTGACTGTACCACGCTTTAAGGTATTATGGCTAATTGATAAATTAGCCCCTGTAAATATGACAAGGTTAAAGGAAGATGCTTATATGGCTAATAGTACCTTGACAGTAATAGTTGATGCTTTGGTAGCAGATGACCTAGTGAAAAGACATAGAGATAGTGCTGATAGAAGGGTAGTTTTACTAGAAGTAACTAAGCAAGGTAAAGAGAAATTAAGTCAGATATTGGAGCTTAGACAGAAGTTCTTACAAGAATGCCTAAATAAGCTTAAGCTTGATGAGCAGCATAAATTGATTGCTTTGTTGACTCCAGTTTTAGGTTATATGGAGGATTATTTTGAATCCTATGATTAAATAGAAGGGTGGATATTATGGTTGATTTAGCAGAGAATAAGACGCCAAGGGAGATTAGAAGAAGTATCTTTAATTTAGCTTGGCCAGCAGTATTAAGAATGTTTTTACAGAGTATAGTAGGTGTAATAGATGTTATTATGATAGGTAGCTTAGGTGCTACAGCTATTGCAGCTGTAGATATGAGTAATAGATTGATTATGGTGATTATAGGGGCGATGACAGCCTTGACTATAGGAGCTACTGCCTTAGTAGCACAGTCTATTGGGGCTAAAGATAAGAAAAAAGCCAATAAGATAATGGCCAATTCATTGGTCACTGGGGTATTTTTAGCGATAATTCTAGCTATCTTAGGTGTAGTATTCTCCAGTGACTTCTTAAAAGCAATGATGGTATTGATGGAGGAAGTTGATAATAATGTCTTAACTCAAGGTAGTATCTATTTGAAGATTGTCTTTGCTTCAATGGTCTTTGGCCTACCGATGATGATTATCAATGCTGTTTTACAAGGTATTGGTGATATGAAGACACCCCTTTATATTATGTTGATTACTAATGTTTGCAATACAGTCTTTAACTATCTATTAATCTTTGGAATAGGGGTTTTTCCTGAATTAGGAGTAGCAGGTGCTGCTTTAGGAACGGCATTTTCTAGGGTAGTTGGAACGATTATTGGCTTTAGTATTCTAGTTAAGGGTAAGACAGATATGAAGTTAAGTTTGGATAAAGCTACTTTAAAACTAGAAAGAGATATAATCAAGGATATCTTTGGGATTGGAGTTCCTGCTGCTATAGAGCAATTAGTTAGACAGAGTAGTCAGATTGTCTATACTCTTTTAGTAGCTGGTTTAGGAACTATCACTATTGCAGCTAATGCGATAGTGATGAATGCACAGATGGTTCCAATCATGATTGGTTTTGGTTTCTCTACTGCAGCTACCACTTTAGTTGGTCAGAGCTTAGGGGCAGATAAGAAGGATTTGGCCAAAAAGTATGGAAGAGAAACGGCTTATTTATCAATGTTATTGATGATTGTGATTTCAATTCCAATGTTTATCTGGGTAGATGCAATTATTGGCTTATTTACTAGTAATCCTGAGGTAATTACTCTAGTTAAGCCAGTCTTAAAAATAATGATATTTATCCAACCAATATTCAGTATAATGATGGTGTTGACAGGTGCTTTAAGGGGAGCTGGTGATACTAAATGGACGATGTATATTGCTGTAATAGGTAATTGGATGACAAGGTTAGCTTTAAGTCTAGTATTGGGCTATTCACTAGGTTATGGGTTATTAGGATTTTGGCTGGCAATGGGAATAGATGTCTTAGTAAGAACAGGGTTGATTATCTGGAGATATAGTTCAGATAGATGGCAGGATTTGCAGAGAGTCAAAGCTAATAGGAAGGTAGCTTGATTAAAATATTATTTAAAAGAAGGTGCTAATGAGATGTCTTTAATTCTAGTGATATCAATTATTCTACTCTTAGCTTTATCTAATCATAATCTAAAAGATAGAGAAGAGCCAAAAGATAACCAAGATTATATTATAATGGAAAGCAGTAACTTTGCCTATAAGGCTTATTCTTCTGATGACTATATTGAAGATGATGATTGGGATTTAGTCAATTCAATAGCTATAGAGTATGAAGAGGTCAAAAACTGAGCTAATTATATATTTATCTTCAAATATTTTTCTAGAAAAAGAAGGAAAAAATCGTAATTTGTAGAATTATAAATAAATAATTGCTATACTCAGTTGATAGGTGAAATGTGTATTTAATAAGCAATCAGTATAATTGGTTAGTAATTGATATAACTCTACACTATATACTTTCAACTACAAACTTATATTTTGGGGTGATGAGGGTGAGTGAAGAAGTTAAAGAGGAAGAATATAATTTTGAAGAGGATGTAGAGATGGCTGTTAATGAGATTATGGGGATCTTATTTCCAGAGGATAAGGAAGAGCGTTAGAGTTTATAGTCTAGTTTTGTAATTAGAGAGTTCTTAGCGAACTCTCTTTTTTATGGTTAATGAAAAATATATTCTGTATAAGTTGGAGCGAACTACAATTTTAAACTTGATTTTCTTCCTTCGCTCTTCTTTTCTCCTCTCTAATCTCTATAAACTTATCTCTAGCCATTTCCTTGTAGCTTCGTTTGATTTGATGGTTACGAATTAGGGTATCCAATAAAGGTAAGGCCTCATCTTTTAAGCCATGCTTATAAAATAAGAAGGATAATAAAAGTGTTATTTTATTATTTTTACTATTTGACAGCTTGCTGTGATGTTCTTTAAAATAAAATTCACGTAAATTCTCCATTGCTTTAAACGAGGCCTTTTTAGCCAACTCTTCTTCATCTACATCTTCATAGAGCCAACTTAATTTTAACCATAAATAAGCAAATTTCTCTTTGCTTGAACCCATCAAATTATAGGACTCAATAGCTAGATAATAAGCATCAAAGACTTCATTTAGCTTTCTGGGGTTACTATAAGTAGGTTGATAGTTATCTCCTAAGATGCTCTGTACTTTAGCTTTAAACTCTTCTTTGATCTTTCTCTTTCGACTAGTGGTGAGGTCAAAAAAGTCGTCCTTGCTAGCTGTATAAAAGCATTTAGGGCATATCCAAATTTTATACCAGTCTGGTCTAAAGTGCTTATAAATTGGTCTTAAATCATCTCTTGTCTCCTTAAGGCGCAAACGAGAATTACGTATTTCTTTAACTTCTATCCTTGTAGAGCAGATTGGACAGTTGACGCTCTTATCATAAAGATAATACTCAAAATCCTCTCCAGCAACCTCTAAATATTTACAATGGCCATCAAGATAGAAGTTAGAAAAGCTGTCTATCTCTTCTTTTACTATTTTTTCATCTGTAGTATCTTGACTATTGCTTTCTTCCTTAGAAGAACTAATTAGGTCTGTAAATTCAATTATTGGTCTCTGTAAGAGGTCAATTTTAGAACAAAGAGAAGTAATGATCTTTTCATTTAAAATAGTCTGTTTACTGAGTAATTGCCTAAAGTTTTCTGAAGAAAATTCAATTAAGATACTATCCTCATAGGCAGTTGCTCTAGAAGAATACTCTTTTGCCCCTAACAATGCCAATTCACCTAAAATATCTTCACTACTAAGGCGAGCAACCTCTTTTTCTTTCTTATGTTGATCTTGTATAAAAACTCTAATTAGCCCTTTAATGATTAGATAAACCTTAGCTGCACTGTCACCATAGCTAAAAATATCTTCACCAGCAGTTTTTTGTTGATAATCTCCATATTTAGATAATAAAGTATATAGTGAACAATTATTCATAAAGCCATCTATCCCTTCTAAATTTTAATAATAATTTCATAACTGTATTTTTAATTAATAAATTTTTCTCTTGTTTTAATTTTCTTATCAACTATATTGACAAGGAGAGCTGAGAAATCCAATATAATAATATCATAGAACTTTGTGATATACTAGAGTTGCTAGTTATTAAGTTAAATGACAGTAACAAACGATGAGTGAAGAGCAATGAGAAAAAATAAAAACACAAGATTATTATAGAGTTCGCTTTAGCCTTGGAAAGCTATATTACTTTTCTATTTTAATTAAGGAAATATAAGGTCATTTATTTTGACAATTGATCTTATCTATAGTAATCTAGATAGGTGATTCGAAATTTGCTTAAATTTATAGCTCCTTAATTATAAACTCAAATTTAATGGGATATGTTATACTTTGGTTATTAGACTGGTAATCGGTGGTCTTATATTTAAAATACTAAATAATTTAATGTTATAGAGATTATGCTAAGTTTTAGGAAGGAGATTAAAGTTATAATCAATAACATTACTAAGGAGATAAGATTAGAGATAATTGGTCCCAAGTAGATAGGATTGAGGAAATAAATACATAAAGATATTGGGAATTTAGATGGTAGAATTTCAGATTAAGTAGAGGAACTTAAGGGTGGCGGCTAGAATAATTATGTAGATGAGGTGATAGTTACTATGGTAGTGGGATTATGTACAATAGAGTTAAGAATCCCGATGAGCCATTCTCTCAAGAATAAACGGGGAGTACTGAAGAGTTTGATTAATCGAATTAAAAACCGATTCAATGTATCTATTGCAGAAGTTGCTCATCATGATGATTGGAAATTAGCAACTGTGGGAATAGTAACAATAAGTAATAATACTATCTATGTACAGCAACTATTAAATAAAGTAATAGAATATATAGAGGATAACTATTTAGATGTTCAACTATTTAATTATACTATAGAGTTTCTCTAAGGGATCTATTGGTAAACATTAAGAAGTCTGGGTAGAAGTATATCTCTATCCTAATGCTTTTAATATAGGAGTTATTAATAAGTTTTTATAAGGAGGAAATAATTATGGCTAAAGAAGCTACAATTTATCATCTGTATCATAGTGGGGTGGCAATTAAGACGGCAGATCACTTTCTAATCTTTGATTATTATAATGATACTCCTAATAAGGGGAACAGAAATATCGTAAATGGTGTAATAACTAATGATATTCTTAAACGGGAGGATAATATTATCGTCTTTGTAACTCATAATCACCATGATCACTTTAATCCAATTATTTTTGACTGGGAGAAGTTAAATTCTGATATTACCTATATCCTAAGTGATGATGTTGAAGCTGAAGAAGAGGATAATCGCTATACTATGACTAAGTATCAAGAGATTAACTGGGAGAATGACATTTATATTAAGGCCTATGGTAGTACTGACCAAGGATTATCTTATTATGTAGAGGTAGATGGACTTAAGATCTTTCACGCAGGTGATCTAAGCTGGTGGGACTGGAAGAGATTCACTGAAGAAGAGAGAAAGACAGAAGAGGAAGATTATAAAGAAGAGATTGAAAAGTTAACAGAAAAAGAGGTCGATTTGGCCTTTGTACCTGTTGACCCTCGATTAGAGGAGAGTTATTATTTAGGTGGGAGATACTTTGCTGAAACAATTAAACCACAGATGATAGTACCTATTCATTTTACTCACAAGTATGATATTACTAAGAAGTTTGCCCAAGAGCTTAAAGACTTACAAGTAGATGGGGCGATCATTGAACGGCGTGGTGAGAAGATTAAATTTAGAAAGTATTAAAAAGAAGCTAACATATAATGTTATAATTTTTAAACCAGACAGAATTCTGTCTGGTTTTTTGTTTTAATTAGAAGAAGTTAATTACAGTTTGACGCCAGTATAAAATTAAATATATCTAAAGTTTATTTCAAATTATCTATATTAAAGTTCTGTTTTAATTAATATTATAGTTACCTTGTAATAATTCCCATTGATAAATCACACCTTAACTAACTATAAATATAATATTATATATTATTTTTTAATAAAGAGGTGATATTGTGGGAGAATATGATAAAGATAAGAGTAAGCTGCAGCAGGTTCCACCAAATACAAAGGCTTATCAAATCAGAAAAGGTGATACACTCTATTCATTGGCACAGCGTTTTAATACGACAGTAGCTGCAATTATCTCTGCTAACCCTAAGATAGACTCCGATAATTTACAAGTGGGAGATAAAATATTTATACCATTACAAAGAGATTATCCATCTTGCCCAGAAGGAAACTACTATACTATTAAGGCAGGAGACAGCTTTTATACTATAGCAGATAGATTTAATATAGCAGTAGTTGATTTGCAGGAAGCCAATCCCTATGTTGAAGCTAATAATCTCAAAGTTGGTGAAGTAATCTGCATTCCTCTAGCTACTCCACCGGTAAAATGTCCTCAAGGCTCAATTCTTTATATAGTAAAAAAGGGAGATACTCTTTACTCTATATCTAAAAAGTATAAGATCTCAGTAGCCAAATTAAAAGATGCTAATCCAAAAATTAATCCTGAACAATTATTGATTGGTCAGAAGATATGTATCCCAGCTAATTAAGGTTAGAAAGCTAAATTAAATTTAAGGTGAATTCTTGCCAGTCTAAGGGGCTGGCTTTTTATATGAGAAGTTTATTAAAAACACGTACATTTATACTTGATTTTATTATTTTTATTAGTTTATTTTCTAAGATGATAGTGTTTCTTTTATGATTTACGTATCTTAGTCGAATTTTGTTTGATTTTTCCCTTGATATCAAGTATAATAATAGAACAAGATTTTTTATTATGAAATTATTTTTCATATTGTGAAAACTTAGAGTCGTAAATAATGTAAAATTATTAATAATAGGTAGTAGAGGAGGAGTAGAGATGATTACAAGAAGAAATATGCCTTCACCAGAGGGATTATATTATCCTGAGTTTGAGAGGGATAATTGTGGTGTTGGATTTATTACCAAAATAGATGGTGAAAAGAGCCATAAGGTAGTAGAGAAGGGACTAGAGATTTTAGAGAGATTAGAGCACAGAGGAGCAGTAGGAGCAGACCCAGCGACTGGAGACGGTGCTGGTATTTTAATGCAATTACCTGATGAATTTTTAAGAGCAAAGGCAGCAGAAGAAGGATTTGAACTACCAATAGTAGGTGACTATGGGGTAGGGATGATCTTTTTACCACGTAAATTAGATGAGAGTTTATTGGCTGAAGGAATTATTGAGAGTATTATTCAAGAGGAAGGACAAGAGGTATTAGGGTGGCGTGATGTACCAGTTGTGGCTGATGCAATCGGTGAAACAGCGGCTAGTACTTTACCGGTGATTAAGCAGGTATTTGTTAAAAAGGCTGAAAACTTGGATAATTTTGAATTGAAATTATATATTATTAGAAAGAGAATTGAAAAGGCTATCGAAGAGAGTGAGATTAAGAACGCTGAACTATTCAGTATTCCTAGTTTTTCTAGTAGAGTTTTAGTATATAAGGGACTAATCTTACCAGAACAGATGAAAAAGTTTTACTTAGATTTAGAGGACAAGAGTCTAAAATCGGCTATTGCTTTAGTACATCAACGTTTCAGTACTAATACATTCCCATCTTGGGATTTGGCACAACCTTTTAGATATCTAGCACATAATGGTGAGATCAATACTTTGACAGGAAACCATAACTGGATGATTGCTAGAGAGCCGGATTTAGCTTGTGATGCGATAGGGGATGACATAAGTAAGCTATTCCCAATCACTGATTTAAGAGATAGTGACTCGGCTAACTTAGACCATGCTTTTGAATTATTAGTAGCTTCTGGAATGAGTTTAATTGAGGCTATGACTATGCTAGTTCCTGAGCCATGGGAGAAGAATCAATTTTTAAAAGAAGAGGTTAGAGATTATTATGAATATAATGCTGGCTTAATGGAACCATGGGATGGTCCAGCAGCTATTGCCTTTACTGATGGGGTACAGATGGGTGCTACCTTGGATCGTAATGGTTTAAGACCAGCTAGATATACAGTTACTAAAGATGGGTATGTGATCTTGGCTTCAGAGGTAGGAACATTAGAGATTGACCCTGCTAATATTGCAGAAAGCCGTAGATTACAGCCAGGTAAGATGCTGTTAATTGATACAGAAGAGGGTAAAATCTACTCTGACGAAGAGATTAAAGAGAAGGTTAGTACAGCTAAACCTTATGGAGAGTGGTTAAAGAATAATAAGAAGTTTTTAAAGGACTTAACTGGAAGTGTGGAGTGTCACAGTGAAGATTTTGGTACTTTAATTACTAGGTTAAAGAGCTTTGGTTATAGTCGAGAAGATTTAAGTGTAATCATTGGACCTATGGCTGAGAATAAGAAAGAAGCAATTGGTTCTATGGGTAATGATGAGCCGTTAGCTGTTCTATCTAATCGTGCTAAGTCATTATTTGATTACTTTAAACAGTTATTTGCACAGGTAACAAATCCACCAATTGATCCGATTCGTGAAGAGATAGTTATGTCTTTAAAGACTAATATTGGAGTTAAAGGTAATGTTTTAGAAAAGACTGAAGATAAAGCTAAAACTATTGAATTAGAATCTCCAATCTTAAGTAATGTAGATTTAGATAAGATTACTCATTTAAATGATGAAGACTTTAGATCTAAGGTTATTCCTATGGTCTTTGATCCTCAAGCAGAGAATGGTTTGGAGAAAGGATTAAATCGATTATTTAAGTATGCTAAAGAGAGTATTGAAGCTGGAAATAATATCTTAGTGTTAAGTGATCGTAAGGTTGATGACTTTAATGCCCCAATCCCAGCTTTATTAGCAACTTCTGCTTTACACAATTATCTAATCAAAGAAGGTAAGAGAAATGGTGTAGATATTATTGTAGAGACTGGAGAGGCTAGAGAAGTAATGCATTTTGCCTTATTAATTGGTTATGGTGCTTTAGCAGTTAATCCGTATTTAGCTCTAGAGAGTATCTCTTATATGAATGATAAAGAGCTTTATTTATCTTCTGGAGATGAAGAAATTAAAGCAGAACGTAAGAAGGCTTATGTAAAAGCTATTAATAAAGGTTTATTAAAGATTATGTCTAAGATGGGTATCTCTACAATTCAAAGTTATCGTGGGGCACAGATCTTTGAGGCTGTTGGCTTAAGTCAAGAGTTTATTGATAGATTCTTCCCAGGAACTACTTCTAGAATTGAAGGTATTGGACTTGAGGTTTTAGAGCAAGAGGTTCTTAGTAATCACAAGAAAGCCTTTAAAGATATTAGAAGTAATAATGATGAGTTGTTAGAGAATGAAGGTAAATATAAGTGGCGCCCTAAAGGTGAAAAACATCTATTCAGTCCAGAGGCTATCGCTACGTTACAGCATGCTGCTAAAGTAAATGACTATGATATCTATAAAGAGTATGCTGAAATGATCAATAATCAAGCTAATAACTTATCTACAATTAGAGGTCTCTTTAAGTTCAAAAATCAGAACCCAATTCCAATTGAAGAGGTAGAGAGTGTTGAAGAGATTAGAAAACGTTTTGTAACAGGGGCTATGTCCTATGGTTCTATTTCTAAAGAAGCCCATGAAACTATCGCTAAAGCTATGAATGCTATTGGTGGTATGTCCAACTCTGGAGAGGGTGGAGAAGATCCAGAGAGATTCAAAGATGATAGAAGAAGTGCAATCAAGCAGGTTGCTTCAGGTCGTTTTGGAGTAACTACTGAATATTTAGTAAATGCTGACGAGTTACAGATTAAGATGGCTCAAGGTGCTAAGCCAGGAGAAGGTGGACATTTACCAGGTCGTAAGGTAAGTGAAGAGATTGCAAGAGTTCGTCATACTTCACCAGGTATTGATTTGATTTCGCCACCACCTCACCATGATATCTATTCAATTGAGGATTTAGCACAGTTGATCTTTGATCTTAAAAATGTTAATCCTGAAGCAAGAGTGAGTGTTAAGCTAGTATCTAGAATCGGTATCGGTACAATTGCAGCTGGTGTATCTAAGGCTCATGCTGATATGATCTTGGTATCTGGTTATGATGGTGGAACAGGAGCAGCACCACTTACTTCCATTAAGCATACAGGATTACCTTGGGAGTTAGGATTATCTGAGACTCATCAAGTATTGGTTAAGAATAACTTAAGAGGTAGGGTAAGAGTACAGGCAGATGGTCAGATGAAGACTGGTAGAGATATCGCAATTGCTGCTTTATTAGGGGCAGAAGAGTATGGATTTTCTACAAGCTCACTAGTTGTACTTGGATGTATTATGATGAGAGCTTGCCATAGTAATACTTGTCCTGTAGGTGTAGCTACTCAGAATCCAGAGTTACGTAAGAGATTTAATGGAAAGGTAGAAGACTTAATCAACTTCTTTACTTTCATTGCTCAAGAGATGAGAGAGATTATGGCAGAATTAGGCTTTAGAACAGTTGATGAAATGATTGGTAGAGTAGATAAGCTAGAGATGAATGATGCTATTAAGCATTGGAAATCTCAAGGAATTGATTTAACTAAGATTTTACATCAACCAACATTGCCTAAGAAGATTGCTAATCGATGTGTAGAAGCTCAGGATCATGGTATCGATGATATCCTTGATCGTAAGTTGATTAAACTTGCTCAACCTGCTTTAGAAAATGGCGAGAAAGTAGATTTAAACCTTGATATCTATAATGTTAATCGTACTGCAGGAACTATGTTAAGTGGTGAGATTGCTAAGCGTTATGGTGCTAAAGGATTAGCTGATGATACAATTAATATCAACTTTAAAGGTTATGCAGGACAGAGCTTTGGTACCTTTGGTATGCAAGGGTTGACTTTAAACTTAGAAGGTCAAGCAAATGACTATATTGGTAAAGGTTTATTTGGTGCTAAGATTATCATCAAGAAACCTCAAGACTCTGATTTTAAAGCCCATGAAAATATTATTGGTGGTAACACGATCCTTTATGGAGCAATTCGTGGACAACTATACATGAATGGTATTGCTGGAGAGAGATTTGCTGTAAGAAACTCTGGAGCTTTTGCAGTAGTTGAAGGTGTAGGAGACCATTGCTGTGAGTATATGACTGGTGGTAGAGTAGTGGTTTTAGGAGAGACAGGTCGTAACTTTGGTGCTGGTATGAGTGGTGGTATCGCTTATGTATATGATGTCGATGGTGGGTTTGCAGATAGATTGAATACAGGTATGGTAAATATAGATGAACTAGATGGTCATGATATAGCAGAGCTTAAGGATTTGATTGAAAATCATGCTAACTATACTGGTAGTGAACGTGCTCAAGAGATTTTAGCAGATTGGGATAATAGCTTAGGTAAGTTTGTTAAGGTAGTTTCTCCAGCTTACAAGCAATTGTTAGCTAAGAGTAGGAAGGAGGCAGAATAATGGGGAAATTAGGAGGATTTTTAGAGTATAATCGTGAACCAAGAAAGAAGCGTAGTGTAGAAGAGAGGGTTAAAGATTATAAACAAGTATATGAGCCTATCGAAGAGGATTATATTACTAGACAAAGTGCTAGATGTATGGACTGTGGTGTTCCTTTCTGTAGCTTCTCCTGTCCAGTAAATAACTTATGTCCAGAGTGGAATGACCTTGTTCATAAGGGTGAATGGGAGCAAGCATTAGAGAACTTACACAGTACAAATAACTTCCCAGACTTTACAGGGCGAGTCTGCCCTGCCCCTTGTGAGGGAGGATGTGTTTTAGGAATCAATGATGACCCAGTATCTATTAAGAATATCGAATTCTCTATTTCTGAAAAAGGATGGAAAGAAGGCCTAATTAAGCCTCAACCACCTAAGGTTAGAACTGGAAAGAAGGTTGCGGTAGTTGGATCTGGAGTAGCAGGTTTAGCAGCTGCTCAACAGTTAAATCGTATGGGACATTCAGTAACTGTCTTTGAACGTGATGATAAGGCAGGAGGAATGTTGGTTTATGGAATTCCAGACTTCAAGATTGAGAAATGGGTTGTAGAACGTAGAGTAAATCAGATTAAAGAAGAGGGAGTAGAATTTGTCTTTAATACTGAAATTGGCACAGATTATCCTGCTGAAAGGTTAGAAGCAGAATTTGATGCTGTAGTCCTAACTGGTGGAGCTAGAGAAGCAAGAGACCTACCAGTTCAAGGGCGTAATTTAAGTGGTATCCACTATGCTATGGACTTTTTAACTCAACAAAATAGTATCAATGCTGGTAAAGAAGTATCTTCAGAAGATAGAATAAATGCTAAAGGTAAAAAAGTACTTGTCATTGGTGGTGGAGATACAGGTGCAGACTGTGTAGGAACTTCTACTAGACAAGGTGCGGAAGCTGTTTATCAAATTGAATTATTAGATAAACCTGCAGAAGAGAGAACTACAGACAATCCTTGGCCACAGTATCCTCAAATTCTAAGAACATCTACCTCTCATCAAGAGGCTGAATCCTTTGCTAAGGATGAAAAATTTGGTGTACGAGAATGGTCTATCGCAACTAAAGGCTTTGAAGGTGATGCAGCGGGTAATGTTAATAAATTTAAAGCTGTCAAGGTTGAATGGGTTGAAGATGAGAATGGCAAGAAGACTATGAAGGAGATTGCAGGTAGCGAATTTACTTTAGATGTAGATTTGGTATTATTAGCTATTGGTTTCGTTCATCCTGAGCACAAAGGAATGTTAGAGCAGTTAGATATAGAGTTTGATGGGCGTGGAAATGTACAGACAGATGGTAGTTATCAAACAACTAAAGCTAAAGTATTTGCTGCAGGAGATATGAGAAGAGGTGCTTCTTTGATTGTTTGGGCAATTAGAGAAGGACGTGATGTAGCTGAAGCGGTGGATGGTTATTTAATGAATTAAATAACTATCATGAAGGATTTGGTGTTTAAACCCGCAGGTAGACCCGAAGGGATAAATTAAATAAGTAAGAGATAAAAGAGGGCATTTAGCCCTCTTTTATTATTTTATGATGAATTAGCTAATTTATCTATAATGAAAGGGTTTATCGATTCTCTAAACTCAAGCATAGTTATAAATAATAATTAAACTGCACTCTAAAATTTAGATAAAAATTATATATAAATTTTTAACAAAAATTAATCAAAAAGAATGAAAAATGTTATTGGTTGAAGAATATAAATAATAGTTATTTCTAAAATAGTTAGGGGTGAGGGGAAGCTATGGATCAAGAATTGGCTGAAATGAATATTCAAGATAATTTAGATGATGAGCAGTTTAATCAGGTTTCTACTGTAGAAGAGAAGGAGTATATGGTTATTCAAGGTAAGCTAGCTTATGGTGGTCGTAATGAGACCTATGGGTTACTTAATGCAATTATTAATAGAGATAATGGAGAGTTAATTAATTTAAATGTTGCCTTTAGTAATAAGGATGAAGTAGTTTATCTTGAACCTAATAGCAAGGCTTTTGATAGAATTTTTTCCAAACTATCTGATAAGGAGAGGCTGGATGGAAGAAGGTTAAAGACTTATTTATTAAACAATATAACTAAAGATGATATTCTTCTATTTAATGATCTAGTAGTTCAAAACAATTTGGAGCAGATTAAGGATATTTTAAGGTCAAAATTGGAAGATTTTACAAGGGAAGCAGTAGATTTGAATATATACTCAGAGTTTCAAAGTGAAGAAGAGATAAGATATAGTCATCCTAACTTACTTATTAATGAAGATGATGGGCTAGACAATATTGAAGAAGAGATTATCGAGTTAGATGTAGCCCCTGTTATAGCTCCTATTAATGGTAAGAGGATTAGTCAATTTAAAAAGAATGATGGAATTTTAGTTCAAATTAAAGAAGAGAGTTATAATGAATATCAGGATATAATCGACCACTTTATTGTAGATGCTAACAAGAGATATATTAAAGGGATTATTGATTATATCATCTTTAATGGTCCGATTAAATCTTATGATATTATTATTAAATTTTCCTCTAATATCTATAGTCAACTGCTAATAGAGACAGAGGGTGAGCTGAAATTAGCAATTCCTCCTAAGAAAGAGGTAGATGATGCAATAGAATATGAACTGATAAAAGAAGAGGTTAGAAAAGAGCTTGAAGTTGAGCTTAGAAGTGAAATTGAGCAAAGGTTGCGAGTGGAGCTAGAAGCAGAGATAAGAGAGAAGTTAGAAGAAGAGCTAACTAATAGAATAGAGCAGGAGCTACGGATAGAATTAGAAAGGGAGATAAGAGAGAGGATAGCAAAAGAGGATAAAGGAGATAAGCTTAGAAAAGAGGATAGTTTGTTTAAGAATAGGCCTACAGTGGTTGCAAATAAATTAATAATCAATATATTTATCTTAGTGAGCTTATTTATTTTAATTTTATTAGGGCTTATTTACTATTATAAAAATCCTCTATAGATTTTTAGATAGTCGATGTCTGATTAGAATATTTTAAAGTTAGGGGGGAATTTTGCCTCCTCTTAACTATTTTGTGATGTAATATTTTCTATTATAGAAAGGCTATATAAGATTATAGATATAATGGTATTTGCCTTTGAATTTTATCTTCTTATTTGGGTAGGTAGTTGTCTATTTGAGTAATAACAAAAGGAATAAGTTATAATATTTAAGTAAATGAAAATGATTTTTCATGTATGAATTCTATCTCTTTTGTAAAATATAGAAATGATACTTATTAACGTATTTCAACTAAGCTCATATTAATTAATAGTCTAATCTTTATTTTGACGGGAGGTAGAAGAATGGAAATAATGAAGGTCACTAACCAAGAAGAGTTAGAACAGTTAATACAACGGGTTAAATCTGCTCAAAGAGAGTATGCTACATATCCCCAAGAACAAGTAGATGAGATTTTTAGAAAAGCAGCTATTGCGGCCAATGACAACCGCATTACCTTGGCTAAGTTAGCTGTTGAAGATACTGGAATGGGAATAGTAGAAGACAAGGTGATTAAGAATCATTTTTCAGCAGAGTTTATTTATAATAAATATAAGGATGAGAAGACCTGTGGAATTGTAGAGTATGATGCTTCCTTTGGCTTGAAGAAGATAGCAGAGCCAGTAGGAGTATTGGCAGGAATTGTGCCAGTAACCAACCCAACTTCCACCACTATCTTTAAATCATTAATTGCATTAAAGACAAGAAATGCTATTATCTTCTCACCCCATCCTGGAGCTAAAAGATGTACTATAGAAGCAGCTAAAATTGTTTTGGAGGCAGCTGTAGAAGCAGGAGCTCCAGAAGGGATTATTGGATGGATTGATGAGCCATCAATTGAAATGTCCCAAACTTTAATGCGCCATAAGAATATCAGTATGATTTTAGCTACTGGTGGACCAGGAATGGTTAAAGCAGCTTATTCCTCAGGTAAGCCAGCCATTGGTGTAGGCTCAGGAAACACACCAGTTGTGATCGATGAAACATGCCACCTTAAGATGGCAGTCAGCTCAATTTTGATGAGTAAGACCTTTGATAATGGTGTTATCTGTGCTTCTGAACAGTCTGTAGTCGTTGTTGATGAAGTATATGAGGATGTCAAGAAGGAGTTTGCTGAGAGAGGGGCTTATATTCTCTCACCAGAACAGAAAGCACAGGTAGGAGATGTAGTTATAGTCGATGGTCATGTCAATCCACAGATTGTCGGTAAGCCAGCTTATCAGATAGCAGAGTTGGCAGGTCTAGAAGTTCCTGAAAGTACTAAGGTATTAATTGCAGAAGTTGAAGATATCGGTGAAGCAGAACCCTTCTCATATGAGAAGTTATCACCAACCTTAGCTATGTATAAGGCTCATAAATTCGCTGATGCTGTTGATATTGCTGTTGAGCTAGTACGTTTTGGTGGGATTGGTCATACCTCGGTACTTTATACAGAACTGATTAACCAAGGTAGAATAGATTATTTTGGTTCTAAGATGAAGACTGGAAGGTGCTTAATCAATATGCCTGCTTCTCAAGGAGCGATAGGTGATATCTATAACTTTAAATTAGATCCTTCTCTAACTTTAGGTTGTGGATCTTGGGGAGGAAATTCAGTAAGTGAGAATGTGGGGGTTAGACACTTGCTTAATATTAAGACTATTGCTGAAAGAAAAGAGAATATGTTATGGTTTAGAGTCCCAGAGAAGATTTACTTCAAATATGGTTCCTTACCTACTGCAATGAGTGAGCTAGAGAATAAAAAGAGGGCATTTATCGTTACTGATAAACCATTATATGATATGGGATATGCTGATAAGATTATCAATGAGCTAGATGAAATGGGAATTGACCATAAGGTCTTCTCTGATGTGGAGCCCGACCCTTCAATCTCTACAGTAGAAAAAGCAGTTAAGCAGATGAGAAGCTTTGACCCTGATATTATCATAGCTCTTGGTGGAGGTTCTCCCATGGATGCTGCTAAAATCATGTGGTTAAAGTATGAACATCCAGAAGCAGAGTTTAAAGAATTATCGATGACCTTTATGGATATCAGAAAGAGGATTTATCAATTCCCTGAGTTAGGAAAGAAGGCCTACTTTGTAGCTATTCCTACAACCTCAGGAACTGGTTCAGAGGTAACACCTTTTGCTGTAGTTACCGATGATAAAACAGGAATTAAATATCCAATTGCAGATTATGAGTTGACACCAGATATGGCAATTGTGGATCCTGATTTAGTCTTATCGATGCCACCAAAATTAACAGCATACTCTGGTTTTGATGCCTTAGTTCATGCTATAGAAGCCTATGTGTCAGTACTTTCTAGTGAATATACCAAAGGACTTGCATTAGAGGCAATTAGGTTGGTTTTTAAGTATTTACCAGACTCTTATCGAAATGGTTCAGAGGATAGAAAAGCCAAAGAGAAGATGCATTATGCAGCAACAACTGCAGGCATGGCCTTTGCTAATGCATTTTTAGGAATTGGTCATGCTATGGCCCATAAACTAGGATCTACCTTTGATTTGCCCCATGGTCTAGCTAATGGGTTATTAATCACTCAGGTTATTAAATATAATGCTACTGATGTTCCAATTAAGCAGACAGCATTTCCACAATATAAATATCCACTGTCTAAGCGTAGATATGCCAAAATTGCAGAGCATTTACAGCTTGGTGGAAATACTGATGATGAAAAAGTCGATTTATTAATTGAAGAAATTAATAAACTTAGAAGAGAGATTGATATGCCAATGACTATTGAAGAAGCAGGTGTAACTGAGGTTAACTTCTATAAGAAATTAGATAAGATGGCAGAGCTTGCCTTTGATGATCAATGTACAGGTGCAAATCCGAGATATCCATTAATTGATGAGATTAAAGAGCTATATATCAAAGGGTTTAAGGGTGAGATATAAGAAAAATCCTAGCTAGAAATAAAAGCTACCCCATAGTGTAGAGAGGAAAAAAATCTACTCTATGGGGTTTTTATATATGGTGGTTAGTATATTTAATTCAGAAGAGGTCACTTAATGCAAGTTGATATTGTTATTATAATGACAGATCATTTTTGTAAGAAGTACCTCAATTGCTGCTCGCTTTAGAAGTATTTGTTTATAATAATTCAATCTTTAAAAAGTAAAATGATAATAAAGTCTAGAAGCAGTGTCAACTTTAATATGATATAGATGAGTTGATAGAGATTAAAAATATATTTAGATATTGTGCCAATTAAGAATGATAAAAAAATAACATAATATCTTTTTTTAAAAATAATAATTATCATTTTCAATATTTTTGAAAATTAAAAATAGAGTTATTAAAATAACAAATCTACTATATTTAGTATATATTGTCGAAAATAAATACTATATGTAGAGAGAAAAGTCAAATTTATAGTATATAAAATAGATATGAAGTCAATTGTAGTTAATCATCATAGCTAATGTTAGTTATATAGATAATTGAATAGATAATTAGCTTTAATCGACATTTATAGCCTATTTTAGCTTGAAAGCAAGGTTGAAAAGTAGAGTTAAATTTGATATTCTTTTATCAAGTTGAAGAGAAGGCATAATGCTATAAGATGGTTTGTGTATAAGTTCACAAGGAAGTATTAATGTTTTTACGGGTGTTGTGTTTTCTTTGAAAAAAAAGGGGGACTGTAAAAATGGGAATTATGAAAGTCACTAATGCTAAAGAATTTGAAGCATTGATGCAGAAGGTAAAGGAAGCTCAAGCAGAGTACGCTACATATTCGCAAGAACAAGTTGATGAAATCTTTAGAAGAGCAGCTATTGCAGCTAATGATAAAAGAATTCAATTAGCTAAGATGGCTGTTGCAGATACTGGAATGGGAATAGTTGAAGATAAAGTAATTAAGAATCACTTTTCATCAGAATTTATCTACAATAAATATAGAGATGAAAAGACTTGTGGAGTACTTGAAGATGATCTTGCTTTTGGTATAAAGAAGATAGCAGAACCAGTTGGTATTGTAGCAGGAATTGTACCAACAACAAATCCTACTTCTACTACAATTTTTAAGTCTTTACTTGCTTTAAAGACTAGAAATGCAATTGTCTTTTCACCACATCCAAGAGCTAAGAATTGTACAATTGAAGCAGCTAAAACTGTTTTAGAAGCAGCAGTTGAAGCAGGAGCTCCAGATTATATTGTTGGATGGATTGATGAGCCATCAATTGAATTATCTCAATTATTAATGAAGCATCAAGATATTAGCTTGATTTTAGCTACTGGAGGACCAGGAATGGTTAAAGCAGCTTATTCTTCTGGAACACCTGCTATTGGAGTAGGTGCAGGAAATACTCCAGCAGTTATTGATGAGACTGCACATATTAAGATGGCAGTAAGTTCAATCTTAATGAGTAAGACTTTTGATAATGGTGTTATCTGTGCTTCTGAACAATCAGTAAGTATTGTAGCTGATGTTTATGAGGAAGTAAAACAAGAATTTATCGACCGTGGTGCATATGTATTATCTCCAGCTGAAAGAGAGAAGGTTGCAGAGGTAATCATTGTTGATGGTCATGTTAATGCCCAAATCGTTGGTCAACCAGCTTACAAGATTGCTGAGTTAGCAGGAGTAACTGTTCCAAAAGAGACTAAAGTGTTAATTGCAGAGGTAGAAGAAATTGGCGCAAATGAGCCATTCTCTTATGAAAAGTTATCACCAACTTTAGCTATGTACAAAGTTAAAGACTTTGAAGAAGGTGTTGATAACGCTGTAGAATTGGTTAAATTTGGTGGGTATGGACATACATCTTCTCTTTATACTGACCCAGCTAATGCAGATAGAAAAGATTACTTTGGTGCTAAGATGAAGACAGGAAGAATTATTGTTAATATGCCTGCTTCTCAAGGTGCTATTGGTGATATCTATAACTTCAAATTGAGCCCTTCTTTAACTTTAGGTTGCGGATCTTGGGGAGGTAACTCAGTAAGTGAAAATGTGGAGGTTAAACATCTTATGAATGTAAAAACAATTGCTGAGAGAAAAGAGAATATGTTATGGTTTAGAGTACCAGAAAAGATTTACTTTAAGTATGGTGCACTACCAATTGCATTAAAAGAGTTAGAAGGTAAGAAGAGAGCATTTATCGTAACTGATAAGCCATTATATGATCTTGGTTATACTGAAAGAATTACTAGCGTACTAGATACAGTTGGTGTAGACTACAGAATATTCTCAGATGTAGAACCAGATCCAACTTTAGCTACAGTTGAAAAAGCAGTTAAATTAATGGATTCTTTCCAACCAGATGTAATCATCGCTCTTGGTGGAGGTTCTCCAATGGATGCTGCTAAGATTATGTGGTTAATGTATGAGCACCCAGAAGCAGAATTTAAAGAGTTATCTATGACATTTATGGATATTAGAAAGAGAATTTATAAGTTCCCTGAGCTTGGTGAAAAAGCTTACTTTGTAGCTGTACCAACGACTTCAGGAACTGGTTCAGAAGTAACACCATTTGCTGTTGTTACTGATCAAAATACTGGTATTAAGTATCCAATTGCTGATTATGAATTGACTCCAGATATGGCAATTGTTGATCCAGATCTAGTATTATCTATGCCAGCTAGATTAACAGCTTACTCTGGTATCGATGCTTTAGTACATGCGATTGAAGCTTATGTATCTGTATTGTCAAGTGAATATACTAAGGGACTAGCTTTAGAAGCTATTAGATTGGTATTTAAGTATCTACCTAGATCTTATAGAGGTGGAGCAGAAGATAGAAAAGCTAAAGAGAAGATGCATTATGCAGCTACTACTGCAGGTATGGCCTTTGCCAATGCATTCTTAGGAATTTGCCACTCTATGGCACATAAATTAGGTTCTACTTTCCATATCCCACATGGTTTAGCAAATGCATTATTAATCAATGAAGTAATTGAATATAATGCTAGTGATGTACCAGTTAAGCAGACTGCATTCCCACAATATAAGTATCCATTAGCTAAGAGTAATTATGCTAAGATTGCTGATCATTTAGGATTAGGTGGAAATACTGAAGATGAGAAAGTACAATTATTAATTGATGCTATCAATGAACTTAAAGCAGAGATTGATATTCCAAATACTATTGAAGAAGCAGGAGTTACTGAAAAGAACTTCTATGCGCAATTAGATGAAATGTCAGAGTTAGCTTTTGATGACCAATGTACAGGAGCTAACCCAAGATACCCATTAATTAGTGAAATTAAAGAATTATATATCAATGCTTTTGAGGGAAAGAAAATTGTAGAAGAGACTGTTGAAGAGGTAGCCGATGCTGAAGCTGAAGTTGCAGCTACAGCTGAAGATGCAGAATAAATTATTTGACCTTAAAAGAGACCAGCCATGATGGCTGGTCTTTTTTTTAATTAATTTTAAATCTGAATAATATATATTCTTCCATATACTTTTAAAAAGATAAGAAAATGTTTACAAAGAAATCTATTTATTATAAGCTTTTATTTAAAAGAGAAAGGATAGCCATATGATTATTTTAATTTTTAGAGGAATTAGTCGATAAAAGTTGAAGTTTGTATTATAGATAAGATGAAGTAATAGGAGGTGTAGTAGATTTATTATGAGAATAAAATTTTACAAGAATAGATTTATTTTAATTACTATGTTGATTTTATCAATTTTACTATTTAATCCAGCAAACTCTCAAGCTAATGAAGATGAAGATATGAAGAATATATTGATTATCCATTCCTATTATCCTGAGTTTGGTTGGACAGCAAATATCGATAAAGGTATCAGAAGTATCTTAGGTGCTGATGCTGAAAATATAAATCTACATACTGAATACTTAGATACCAAACGAATAATTGATAAAGAGCATATAAATAATATCTATAGACTCTTTAAACATAAGTTTAAGGATGCTAAATTTGATTTAATAATTTCCTCTGATGATGATGCTTTAAAATTTTTATTAGAATATCAAGATGATTTATTTCCTGATACACCAGTAGTATTTTGTGGAATAAGTGATTTGAACAATTATTCCTTTGAAGATAGGGAGAACTTCAGTGGGATAGAAGAAGAGTTGGACATGGAAAGCACAATTAAAGCTGCTCTGAAGCTACATCCTAAGATCAATAAAATAGTAGCAATTACTGATGGAACTACTACAGGAATAACAAACTTAGAGATGTTAAAGGATGCTATGGCTAATATTCCTGCTTCTATCAGTTTAGTTAGTTATAAATTATCTTATCTTACTCAAGCAAAGGAGATAGCAAGAAAGATAGATAACAATAGTATTATAATCTGGCTTGCCAGTATAAAGTATGAATCAGGAAATCTAATCTCTTTAACAGAGGCTACAGAGCTGATCTCTAAATATACAGCTAGACCCATTTATAGCTTTTGGGATGTGTTTCCTGGACATGGTGTCTTAGGTGGAAAGATTAGTAGTGGTTATCAGCAAGGAAGAATTTCTGCAGATATAGCATTAAGTATACTAAAAGGGGAAGAATCAGCTATTGAAGAGGGAGCTAATAAGTTTATGTTCGATTATTATGAATTAAAGAGGTTTAATATAGATTCTGCTAGATTACCTGAAGGTAGTGTCATTGTGAATAGACCTTACTCATTCTATAATGAAAATAAAAGAAAGGTTCTAGCAACTTTAGCTTTCATCATCTTTTTAACTATGATTATTTGCTTTCTTTTAATAAATATATTTAGACGACAACTAGCAGAAAAAGAGCTTAAGGAGAGTAGAAATAAATATAGAACTTTATTCCAAGCTACTGGTACTGCTAGCTGTATATTAGAGAAGGATACAACCATCTCTTTAGTAAATAATAAGATGGAAGAGATTTTGGGTTATTCTAAAGAAGAGATGGAAGGTAAGATGAAACTATTAGAATTAATTATGGATCATAAATCTTTAACTAGGATTTTAAACTATCATTGCCAACGTAGGCAGGATGAGGATAATACTCCAGAGAGATATGAGCTTGATATTATAGATAACTATGGTATGCAAAGGACTGTGATTATTCAGGCTAAATTGATATCTGGTAGTAAAAAGAGTATAGTTTCACTAATAGATATCACTGAGCGTAAGAAAGCAGAAGAGAAGATTAAGTATATGAGTTATCATGATAGTTTAACAGGACTTTATAATAGAAAGTTCTATGAAGAAGAACTAAAGAGATTAGATGTAGAGCGGAAATTACCTTTAAGTATAATTGTAGGAGATGCCAATGGTTTGAAATTGACTAATGATGTCTTTGGTCATGAAGCTGGAGATGAGTTATTAAAAGAGATAGCTGATATTTTAAGAAATGCCACCCGTGAGGAGGATATTATTGCTCGGTGGGGTGGTGATGAGTTTGGTATTATCTTAGCAGAGACTGGAGAAGAAGTTGCTCAAAGTATAATCAAGCGGATTAAGAAGGGTTGTGAATCCTCCGATTTTGAGCCAATTATTCCTCAGATTGCTTTAGGGTCTGCAACTAAAGTAGTGCAGAAAGAAGCTATAGAAGAGGTATATAGAAAAGCAGAGAATAGAATGTATGATGATAAAGCTGAAAATAAGAGTAGTGGTAACAGCGCACTATTAAAATCCTTGACAGAGAAGTTGGAAAATAACAGTTATGAAACTGTAGGTCATACCTCCAGAATGATAAGTATGAGCAGAAAAATGGGTCAAATGTTAGGCTTTTCAGAGAGGGATATAGAGAAGTTGGTCAAGTTAGCTAAATATCATGATATTGGCAAATTGGCAATTAGAAAAGAAATACTTAATAAAGAGAGACTATTGGATGAAGAAGAATGGGAAGAGTTTAAAAAGCATCCAGAGCATGGTTATAATATAGCTAAGAGCTTTCAGGATTTAAGAAGTATTGCTAATGATATACTTTATCATCATGAAAATTGGGATGGGACAGGTTATCCAGAAGGATTAGAAGAAGAGGATATACCACTTTTATCTAGAGTTGTGCATATAGTTGATGCCTATGATGCATTACTTAATCGACCCTATAATTCAATTAATAATGATGAAGGATATCAAGGACCTATGTCTAAAGTTGAGGCTATTAAGGAGATAAAAGATAAATCTAAAAGCTTATTTGATCCTGAATTAGTTGATGTTTTCTTAAAATTAATAGAAGATAAAGAGGATAATAGTTAGCATTAATGCTAGCTATTATTTTATTAAGGAGAAATTTATAGAAAAGATTGAAATTTTAATTGCAATCGACCACCCACTAGAAAATTATTTATTAAATATTAATTTTTAGCAGGATATTATTGGTTATTATAGAATGTTAATCTTTAAGAGAATATGTATTATAGAGTTGATTTTAATATAATGGTTAGATTTATATTAGGTGTATTGGTGGTGGATTGAGATGAAATTAAAAAGAGCAAGTCTGAGTGAATCCCAAAGATCTAATAGCAAGGAGAAGCTATTAGAAGAGTTTTCAAAAGAGCAAGAGATATTAAAGGCCGTCTTAGACTCTACAGCTGATGGTATCTTGGTTACCGATAATAATGAAAACGTTATCTATTACAATAAGCTTTTTTTAAAAATATGGGATATTTCTAGTTCATTAGTGGAAAGAACAGTTGGTAAGGAGCTTACTAATATAGTCAGTGATAAGTTAGAATCTCCTGATGAGTTTATAGCTGATTTAGAGAAAATAGCAGAAAAAAAGGAAGAAAATTTAGATTTTATCGAATTCAAAGATGGAAAAGTCTTAGAGAGATTCTTTAGACCTCTTATAATAAAGGATGAAATTTGTGGAAGAGTATGGAGTTTTAGAGATATAACAGAAGCTAAAAAGATAAGAGAAGAATTAGAGATTAAAGAGCAGGTAATAGATAACTCATTAAATGGAATTATATACACAGATATTGAAGGCGAGGTGATTTATGCTAATGATAGCTTTTTAAAGATGTGGGGCTATGATGAGTTAAATCAGATTTTTGGTCAGGATATCTTTGAATTAGGAATTTTGAATAATCAGGAAACTATTATAGAAAAGCTTGACTCTATCTATAATAAAGGTTATTGGATGGGTGAAACTACAGCTTGGCGCAGAGACGGTGAAGAGTTTGAGGCATTGTTATTTGCTAACGCAATTAAGGATAATCTAAACAATATAATCGGTTGTTCAGTTTCAGTAATAGATATTTCAGAGATGAAGAATGCCCAAAGGGAATTAAAAAAGAGTCAAGAAAAATATCAAAAGCTAATAGAGTTATTACCAGAGGGTATATCTATTTCTGACAAGAAAAAGTTTCTATTTGTTAATAAGGCTTGGTTGAATTTGTCAGGTTTTGAGAATGTCAAAGATGTGATAGGCAAAGATTTATCTGATTTTTCTAGTATTTTTCCAAAAAATCATGAAATAATAAAAAAGAGACAGAAAGCTGTTATAGAAGAAGGAAAGGTGGTACCTTTTTTAGAGCATAAGATGATTAGAAAATCTGATAATAAGGTATTGAATGTAGAGGTTGCAGGAATTCCTATCCTTTATGACAATAAGATAGCGATGATGTCTGTTCTTAGAGATATATCTGAAAGAAAGAAGTTTGAGAAGGAATTGAAGAAGAGCAAAGAGCTATATCAACTGTTAATGAAATTATTACCAGATGCAGTTTTGGTATATAAAAAGGAGAAATTAATTTTTGTTAATGAAAAGGTTTTAGAGCTAACTGATTATGGTAATGTTGAAGATGTTATAGGAACTAAATTTGGTGATTTAATCAATATTCATCCTGATGACCAAAACTTTGTTCAAAAAAAAGAAAAAAAGTTCCTAGCTAAAGAGAATGGTATAGGTTTTATAGAATATAGGTATGTCCGTAATGATGGAAGTATAATTGATATAGAAGTTGGTGCAGTATCCTTTAGACATGATGGTGAAAGGTATATTATTACTCTTGCTAGAGATATTAGAGAGAGGAAGAAGACCGAAAGGTATAAACAGACTATTATAGAGAAGCAGATGAAATTAAAAAAAATTGAAGAACATAACAAATTAAAGACAAACTTTTTTGCAAATATATCCCATGAGTTAAAGACTCCATTAAATATTATACTCTGTGCATTACAATTATTAGATGGAGTATATGATCAGCAAAATTTAATTGATGCTGACTCAACTCTAAAATATAGAAGAATGATGAAACAGAACTGTTATAGATTGTTGAGGATATTAAATAACTTAATAGATATAACAAAGTTAGATGCAGAGTTTTTAAAGATGAGCTTTGCTAATTATAATATTATAAATGTTGTTGAAGAGATGACTTTATCAGTAGCTCAATATGCTAAGACTAAAGATATTGACTTGATTTTTGATACTGAAGTTGAAGAGAAGATAATTGCTTGTGATTTGGATAAGATGGAAAGGGTTCTGCTAAACCTCCTCTCCAATGCAATCAAATTTACTGATGCTGGTGGATTTATATATGTTAATATCTATGATAGAGTAGACCATATACTTATCTCTATTAAGGATACAGGAATAGGTATTCCTGAAGATAAGCTAGATGAAATTTTCATGCGGTTTAAGCAGGTAGATGAATCTTTGAGTAGAAATCAAGAAGGAAGTGGGATTGGACTATCTTTGGTTAAGGAGTTGGTAGAGAGGCATCAAGGTAGTATATCTGTAAAGAGTGAATATGGAAGAGGGGCAGAATTTATCATAAAGTTACCAGTTAGGTTAATCAAAGAGCATGATAGTTCATTAAAAAAGGATAGTCATAGTTTAAAACCCAGTATCGTTGAGCGGATAAATATTGAGTTTTCTGATATATATTCTATTGATTTGAATTGAAGAGCATTTATTAATTATTATTAGAACTGCATTATAATCTAGTTTGAGATATAATCACATTAAAAAAGCTAGGATATCCTAGCTTTTTTAACTTATTCTACAGTGATCTCTTTATTTCCCTGCCATTGACCATGTAAATTACATAGTTCATAACCTCTAATAGTACAAGACTCCTTTAGTTTTACCTTAAAAGTAACCTCTGGTTTCATTTCAGGTGTAAAGTTTGCTCTCCCTAGATGATAATAGTTAGCATAAAGATCAACATATTGGATAAAATGACCTGGCTCTACTGGATGGTCTATTTCTCCCATCTTGATAGTAATATCGAAGTATTCATCCTTCTTTACCTTATCAGGTGCTTGGATTACTGGTATATGCTTTTTCTCTAACTCAGTTTTGTTATTTGGATCATCGGCTTGTTTGACTTCATAATATTGCATTATTATCTCCTCCTTTAATTAAACTATATTTACCATAATCCCCATCTCCTTTGTGTGATTAATAGATGGTGAATGTATTATTAACAACACTTATCTATTATAATAACCAGAAGAATAGTTTTTATTTAAGTTATTTATGAATTATATATTAACTAAGTTAATATATATATGATGGAGCAGATCAATATTGATCTGCTCCATTAGTTAGGTGGGTAGATGGTTAGGCTTTTTCTAACTACCTACCCTCAAATTATCCAACCACCTATATTTAGGGATATTGTTTTTTCTTGACAAAAAAAGCTTATTCTATTATAATAATAATAAGAATGATTACTATTATTTCTAGAGGAGGCGAAGAATATGGCAAGTGAAGGATTTCATGAAGATAACTTACCTCAGGAAGCAAAAGAGTATCATCGAATGATTCAAAGTGTAATTGAAGAGATGGAGGCTGTAGATTGGTATAATCAGCGTGCAGCTGTTACACAAGATCCACAGTTAAAGGCGATAGTAGAACATAATCGTGATGAAGAGATAGAACATGCATGTATGGGATTAGAATGGCTAAGGCGTAATTATCCTAAGTGGGATGAGTTCTTAAGAGAGTTCTTGTTTACAGAAGGTGATATTACCGCTTTAGAAGAGGGTGAAGAAGAAGAGTCTGATGATGATTTGGATAGCTCTAATGATGAATCTCTTGGTATACATAATTTAAGATAATCTTAAAAAGGAGGAGATACTATGAGTAATTTAAAGCGTTCATTAGCTCCAATTACTGAAGAAGCTTGGAATTTTATAGATCAGGAAGCAAAAGAAAGGTTACAGGTAAAGTTAAAGGGTCGTAAATTTGTTGATTTTGTAGGACCTAAGGGAATTGAATTTGCTGCTGTTAATACAGGAAGAAGGGTGGCTTTAGATAATGATGCCAAAGAAGGTGTATCATATTCTAAACGCCATGTCTTACCTTTAATTGAGTTAGAGGTTCCTTTTACAATGAAGATAGATGAAATAGAATCTCTAGTGAGAGGTGCTGAGGATGTTGACACTGATTCTTTAGCAGAAGCTGTGAAGAAGCTGTCCCAAGCAGAGAACAATGCAATCTTTTATGGGTTGGCAGAAGGAGAAATTGCTGGTATTTTAGATAAATCTCCTTATGATTTGATTAATATTGGAGAAGAAGGTCTGGTTTCAGCAGTAGCTGAGGGAGTCCAAAACTTGATTAAAGAGGATGTAGAGGGTCCTTATGCTTTATTATTAGGTCCAGAGCTATATTCCTTATTATATAAATTAGATGATAAAGGTTATCCTATTAAGAAGAGATTAGAAGAAGTTTTAGGTGGAGAAGTTGTTCCAGTTCCTGAACTTGCTAATAAAGGATTATTGATTTCTAAGCGAGGGGAAGACTTTAAATTAATTGTTGGTCAAGACATCTCTATTGGTTTTAAAGAGCAAAAGGGTGATGAGATAGAGTTTTTCTTGACTGAATCCTTTACTTTTAGAGTCGATGCTCCAGAAGCTGCTATTGTTTTAGAATAAATTTTCTATACTTAGCAATTCACATTTAAATAATGTGGATTGCTTTTTTATTACATTTTAATATCTTGGTATAAAGAATTTAGCCTTTTATAATACTAAGGTATATAATAGACCTATAATTGATGTTATAGCAACGATAATAGTTCCTTATATTATGTTATATTTTTTAGAATAATGAGTAAAATAACAGAGATATTGCTATTATTAACTACAAGGGGGGAAGCAAATGGATTTTAATTTAGTTATTGCTGGAGAAGCAGGGCAAGGATTGAATACATTAAACTTTGTATTAAGTAAGATTTTATTTAAGAGTGGATTCCATGTTTATTCAACTAAGGACTATGAATCCCGTGTCCGTGGTGGGCATAACTTTATGAAAATCAGGTTTGGAGATACTAAGATAACTGCTCCTAAAGATGAACAGGATATACTATTAGCTCTAAATAAAGCTGCTGTAGAGATTCACCAAGACTTTGTTAAAGAGGATGGGATTATGATCTATAATGGTGAATCCTATGAGGGAGAGCTAAGAGAGGAGAATCAGGATAAAGAGATATTCTCTTTAGAAGCAGCTTTAATAGCTGATGATATAGGAAATGGTAGAGTAGCAAACACAGTTTTTGTAGGAGTATTACTTAAATTATTAGGACTAGATTTAAAGGTTGCCGAAGAGGTATTAGGTGAATACTTTAGACGTGCTGAAGATATTAAAGGAATGAATATAGATGCATTGCGTAAAGGATATGAGAAAGCAGAGGTAGCTAAAAGAAGATTTGAAATGCCTGAGGTTACTCCTAGAGATAATCAAATCCTAATCAATGGAAATCAAGCTATTGGGATGGGAGCAGCGGTGGCAGGAGTACAATTTTATTCTGCCTATCCAATGACTCCAGCCACAGGAGTAATGAACTATTTAGCTAAAAGGCAGAATGATTTGGGAATAGTAGTAGAGCAGGCAGAGGATGAGATTGCTGCAATTATGATGGCCTTAGGTGGTTCCTATAGTGGAATTCGTTCAATGACAGGAAGCTCTGGTGGAGGTTTCTCCTTGATGGTAGAGGCTTTAGGCTTTGCAGGGATAGCGGAAATACCTCTGACTATTGTTAATGTACAACGCCCTGGACCAGCTACTGGATTGCCAACTAGAACAGAGCAAGCTGATTTACTATTTGCTATCAATGCCTCACAGGGAGATTTTCCGTTGATGGTGATTGGTGTTAAGGATGCTGAAGATGCTTTTTACCAAACTTATCGGGCAGTAAATTTAGCTGAAAAGTATCAAATGCCAGTTATTATCTTAAGTGATCAGTTTTTAGCAGACACTGAGATTAATTTAGAAGCCTTTGAGCTAGATACCTTACAAAGGTACAATGGGTTTATCAGTGATGAACAAGCAGAAGGTATTAGTGATTACAAGCGCTATGAGTTTACTGAAGATGGTATTTCTCCACTTGCCTATCCAGGGCAGATGACTGAGAGTGTAGTCTTGATAGATAGTGATGAGCATGATGAGCATGGACATATCATTGAAGATGCTGAAACCAGAGTAGCTATGGTAGATAAGAGGCATGATAAGATAGAGAAGCTGATTTTAGAGGATTTAGAAGAACCAGAATATATTGGACCAGAAGAAACAGACTATCTATTGATTGGATGGGGTTCTACTTATGGACCATTACAGGAGGCTAGAGAGTTACTAGAAGAGGATGGATATAATGTAGGGTTATTGACCTTCAGTGATGTCTGGCCACTACCCATTGAAGAATTAGAGGATAGAATCGATAATACAGTATCGATTATGGTTGAGAATAATGCTACTGCTCAATTCTCCCGTTTAATCAGTAGTGAGACTGGAATTATGGTAAATCATGAGATTGTTAAATATGATGGACGACCATATACAGCTGAAGAGATTTATGATGCCATTAAGGAAGAGGTGATTGACTAATGGTAAATCCAGAGATATATGAAGCAAATCGTGAGACAGCCTGGTGTCCAGGTTGTGGTGATATTCCTTTACGCCAATGTTTAGCAGAAGCTTTAGCAGAGATGGATCTTAAACCATCGCAAGTGACTATGTTTACTGGAATTGGTCAGGCAGCAAAGATGCCCCATTATATTAAGGTTAATGGATTTAATGGGTTACATGGTAGAGCTTTACCACCAGCTATAGGAATGAGAATTGCCAATCCTGAGATGAAGGTAATAGTAGAGTCTGGAGAGGGTGATACCTATGGAGAGGGTGGTAACCATATCCTCCATAATATCAGAAGAAACCCAGATATTGCTCATTTTGTTCATGACAATCAAATTTATGGACTAACCAAAGGGCAAGCCTCACCGACTACTGGTGAAGAGATGACTACATCAACTCAACCAAATGGTATTACTGCTAGACCTTTTAATCCAATTAAATTTGCAGTTGCGATGGGAGCGACTTTTGTAGCTAGAAGCTTTGTTGGTAAGAAGGAGCATTTAAAAGCAATGATGAAGGCAGCAATCAAACATAAAGGTTATGCGTTGATAGATATCTTACAGCCTTGTGTCTCTTTTAATAAGGTTAATACCTATCAGTGGTATATGAAGCGAGTTTATGAGTTGGGGGATGATTATGACCCTACTGATTATGACACTGCTATCAAGAAAGCAGATGAATGGGGAGATAATATTCCAATTGGTATTATCTATAAGGCAGAAGGAGTTCCTATCTTTAGAGACAAACATCCTCAAATTGGGGATAGAGCTTTAGTAAAAGAGAAGAAAGAGCCGACAGAATTTCAAGCATTAATCGATGAAATGAAATAGATTTGAATAAAAGTAAAGGGTGAGGATTATCCTCACCCTTTACTTTTATCTATTTTCAATACTCATAACAGGTAATGCTTCTCTTACTTGACTAATAACATTTTTGGATATGAGAGCCGCAATTATACAGAGTAATAAGTCACCAGAGATTGGAAGTAAGAATCCAATCTTAATGGCTTTAGATAGACTAATAGCAGTTGCTGCAATATAGTTTAAATTAAAATAAAGATAAACTACTCCAAATAAATAAACTACAGCTAAGCCACTTAAATTGGCTAATAAGAAATTGATAAAAGTTTTATCTCTTAAATTTTCGATTATTTTACCGATCACATAAGCACCAATTGCAAATCCTATTAAGTAGCCAAAGGTAGGCTGTAAGATATAACTAGGTCCTCCCCCATGAGTAAAGATAGGGATACCAATCAACCCTATCCCTAAATAAACTAGTTGACTAATTAATGCCAATCTACTACCTAATAAGCTTCCTGCAAAAAAGACGAATAAGACCTGTAAAGTAAAAGGTACATAAGGAATAGGGACTCTAATAAAGGCGCCTACTGCTGTTAAAGCAGCAAATAATGCAGCTAAGACAAGGTCTTTAGTTTTAATTTTTATCACCACCTGATTAAGTATAATAAACTTTAATGTTTTAAGCTTGCAATAGGAAGAGCATTCTCTACTCGTTTAATAACCTCTTTAGATATCAGTGCAGAAATGATAGCCTTGATAATATCAAAGGGTAAGAAGATTAAAAATCCACCAATTAAGGCACTGTTAATTGGATATGCTTTACCAAGATAAAAGTTCATGATCAGATAAAGGTGAGTTACACCAAAAAAATAGAAGACAAGCAGTCCTGCCAGATTAGCTAAAATAAAGTTTTTGAAATTCTTCTTCTTATTTTCGATTATTTTACCAATGACATAAGCACCAATTGCAAAACCTACTAAGTAGCCAAAGGTAGGGTTTAATACATAAGCTGGACCTCCACCACTAGTAAAGATAGGGATACCAATTAAGCCGATAAAGATATATATCAATTGACTCATTAATCCTAATCGGGCACCTAAGAGATTAGCGGCAAATATTACAAATAGAGGTTGCATACTAAAAGGTACTCCAAAGGGTGTTGGGATTTTAATAAAAGCACCAATCGCAGTCAAAGCTGCAAAAAGAGCAACCAATATCATCTCTCTAGTCTTAATATTCATCATAAGTCCTCCTTAAAATATAGTTTGAAAGCAAGTTAACCTTATTATTTAAAGGTTAACGATGGATTTATTATAACAAAGTCTTATAATATTTGTCAATAAAATCGCTTCATATTTGAAGTAATTATGTTGAATTTACTAGAGTATGGTTTCTATAGGTATTAGGGCAGTAACAAGTGGATAGGAAAAATCCAATTGGGAATTTTTTCATTACGAAGGGTTCAAAGAACCCGAAGGATGAGTAATTAGTAACGAGAGAGGTTTTTACTCGTTACCTGTCACTTGTCACTGATTACTAAAGTGTCGTACTATCCCCATATTAGATCAATCAATTTAATGACTTAGTATCTTTAATAGCTATAGAAGAATATAAAGAAAATGATATTCATTATCAAAAATTCCAAAAAATTAATATTTTTTTAGAATTAAGCAGGAATTATTATTAATAATCTCTAATAATATTAAAAGGGCAAGAATATCCCCCGAATAAAAGAAACTAATTTACTAATAATATTAATAAGATAGATTATATTAAGAAAGCACAATTCTAAATTCAAATCAGATTCAGAAGCGGGAGGTAATAATTATGAATAAATATAAATGTATAATCTGTGGTTATACCTATGACCCTAAACGAGGTGACAAAACTCAAAAGATAGAAGCAGAAACTCCTTTTGAAGAGTTACCTGAGCGTTGGCGATGTCCAACCTGTAGGGCACAGAAGATGGACTTTAAGGAGGTCAAGTAAATGAAAGCAGTTCAAATTAAAGAGAATATTTATTGGGTAGGGGGTATCGATTGGGATTTAAGGGATTTTCATGGTTATTTAACACAACGGGGATCTACTTATAATGCTTATCTAATTATTGATGAGAAGGTAACTTTGATTGATACTGTCAAGCATTATCTTTATGATGAGATGATAGCTAGAATCTCTGATATCATAGATCCAGCTGAGATTGATTACATAATTTCTAACCATGTAGAGATGGATCATTCTGGTGGTTTACCTAAATTGATGGAAGTAGCGACAAATGCTAAATTGATTACTTCTCCAAAGGGAAAAGCAGGTTTGATGGCTCATTATAAGAAGGATTGGGATTTTCAAATTGCTAAGCCAGGAGAAGCTCTTAACATAGGGGAGAGAACCTTGAATTTTGTCTTAACACCAATGGTTCATTGGCCAGATAATATGGTTACATACTTGCCAGAGGATAAAATATTATTCTCTAATGATGCGTTAGGTCAGCATTATGCATCTTCTGAGCGATTTGATGATGAAACTGATTTTGATATTGTAATGGAAGAGGCTAAGAAGTACTATGCTAATATAGTAATGCCTTATGGTAGACAGGTACAGGGAGTTTTAAAGGTTGTAGAGGGCTTAGATATTGAAATTATTGCCCCTTCTCATGGAGTAATTTGGAGAAAATTCATTCCCGAAATTATAGAGAAGTATAAAAAATGGTCAGCTAATGAATATGATGAAAAGGCATTGGTTATATATGATACTATGTGGGATTCTACTAAAAAGGTTGCTTATGCAATTCAGAGTGCTTTTGAAGAGAAGGGTATCAGTACACGGATGTTAAACTTAGATGTAAATCACCGTTCAGATATCATTACTGAAGTGTTAACAGCCAAGTATATCTGTGTAGGTTCTCCAACCTTAAATAATAATATGCTACCATCTGTAGCTGCATTTTTAACCTATTTAAAGGGCTTAGCTCCTAAGAATAGAATAGGTCTTGCTTTTGGTTCTTATGGTTGGGGTGGACAGAGTATTGGTCAAGTAGAAGATGTATTAAAGGAATGTAAGTTTGATATCCTTGATTCAATCAAGGTTCAATATATACCTGATGAAAGTCAGTTAGAAGAGATTAAAGGAAAATTAAAGGAGGAGATTTAAGGTGGCAAATGAACTAAGAGAAGTTTACAAATGTGAACATTGTGGTAATGTAGTAGAATTTGTTCAAGTGGGTGGAGCTCCTTTGATGTGCTGTGGAGAAAAGATGGTTAAATTAGAGGCTCAGACAGCAGACTATACTACTGAAAAGCATGTACCAGTAGTAGAAGAGGCTGAAGATGGAGTTAAAGTAACTGTTGGAAGTACTCTACATCCGATGACTGAAGAGCATTTGATTAGATTTATTGAAGTATTAACTGAGGATAAAGTGCTTAGAGCAGAATTAGAAGCTGGTCAAGAACCAGTAGCTGAATTTAAGGTAGCAAAAGATGATATTGTAGCGGTTAGAGAATTTTGTAATATCCATGGACTATGGAAAGCGTAAGGGGCAGTAACAAGTAATGGGTGATGAGTAACGAGTAAAAGATTAAGTAAGAAAGCAATAAATTAAAAAGCTCTAGTAATAAAAAAATTAATGTATAAACTTGGAGGATGATAATAATGGCTAGTTTAAAAGGAACAAAAACTGAACAAAATTTATTAAAGGCATTTGCAGGTGAATCTCAAGCAAGAACACGTTATACATATTTTGCATCTCAAGCTAAAAAGGAAGGTTTCCGTCAGATTTCTGAGATCTTTTTAGAGACTGCTAGAAATGAGAAAGAGCATGCTAAGGTATTCTTTAAATTCTTAGAAGGTGGAGAGGTAGAGATTACTGCTGCATACCCTGCTGGAGTAATAGGAACAACTGAAGAGAACTTGGAGGCTGCTGCTGCTGGAGAGAATGAAGAGCATACTGAGCTATACCCAGAGTTTGCTCGTGTAGCTGATGAGGAAGGATTTCCAAAAATAGCTGTAGCTTTTAGAAAGATTGCCGAAGTAGAGGTAGAGCATGAGAAAAGATATTTAAAGCTATTAAAAAATGTAAGAGAAGAAAAGGTATTTGCTAAAGATGAGGCTGTAAGATGGAAATGTGATAACTGTGGTTATGTACATGAAGGTGATAAAGCACCTAAGAAATGTCCAGCCTGTGCTCATCCACAAGAATTCTTTGAATTAAAAGAGACTAATTATTAAAGATTAAAGCTTATAATTGGCTTCACCTTATTGGCAAGTTGTTATTAGGGTGAAGCTTTTTTATTTATAAGAGAAAGCTCTTTAAAATTTTAATTTTTCCTCAATAGAAGTGGAAATAAATCTCATCAAGTGAAGAAGGTATTTTTAGCAAAGTGTTCAATTATATTTATATCATAATGTTTATTTTATGCAAACGTTTACTTGCTATCTAAAAATTACTAAGGGTGATAATAGTGATTTATTTATCTAAGAGAAGGCATGGTAAAATATTGTATGCTTTATTGAATCATCAAAGGTTGACCATTAATCAATTGGCTAAAAGATGTAAGGTTTCTTCGCGTACAGTTAGAAATGATTTGAAGAAGTTAGAGAAGAAATTAAATGAATTAGGTATTATTCTGCATAAAAAAAGGGGTGTTGGAGTTTGGATAGAGTCTAAAAACGATAAGTTAATGTGGTTAAAAGAATCTATATCAAAGAAAGTTAACTTTAAAAATAATTTTTCACCTTCAGACAGAAGAGAAGAAATAATAAAAATACTATTTCAGAAGAAGAGTTATACTTGTAAGCTATTGGCAGAGAAGTTATATGTCAGTAGGTCTACGATTAATAAGGATTTAATTGAAATTAAGAAATGGCTTAGAAATTACAATTTAATCTTAGAAAATAATCAGCAATCTGGTTTGAAAATAGAAGGGGAAGAGAGATATTTAAGAGGAGCAATAGTAGAACTATTATTTAAACTCATGGATCAAGAAGATTTAGAGGAGATAAGTAGATTACTAAGGGATAATCATAGTATTAATCCCAAAGATTATGATATTTTAAAGGATTTTTCTGCCAAAGTAGATTTAAAGAAGATTAAAGAGATAGTTCAGTCAAAAGAAGTTAAAGAAAAATTTTTATTCACAGAAAATAGCAACTTGGCTCTTATCTTTTATATCAGCGTAAGTATAAAGCGAATTAAGCAAGGAAAGGAAATTAAATTATTAGCAGAGGATACCCTTAGATTAAAGAGGCTGAAACTATTTAAATTAGCTAAAACTATTGGAAAGAAAGCGGAAGAGGAACTTGAAATTCCAATTTCTGAAGATGAGTTATGCTGGGCTTTTATACATTTTTTATGTGCAAATATATATGATGATAAGACCTTAACTACTAAAGAAGAGATTTTAAGAAGTCTAAATAAGACTATTCTACAAATAAGTAGAAGCTTTATTAACTTAGTAGAAGATGAATTGGGGATAAAGTTGGAGAAGGATACAGATTTATTTTTAGATTTAATATTATACATCAGGCATCTCTACAATCACTTTAGATATCAGGTACCTAAGATGATTGTAAATGATTTGGATAATATTATAATAAATAAGATTAAAGAGAATAATCCTAAGATAATTAAGTTATCTAAGATGATTATAGATATATTTAATGAATATCAGATAAAAATTATAAGTCAAAGAGATATTGACTACATAGCTGTGTTGCTATTATCAGCTTTTGAAAAATATACTAAGAAGATAAAGGTTATAATTATTAATAATGAAGCTTTTATAATTAATGAATTAATGGTGAGTAGATTAATAGCAAGTATATCAAACCTAGAGATAGTAGATTATATTTCTAATCAAGAGTTAAATCATAATAAAACAAAGAATGCTGATCTAATTATTACCTCTAATCAACGAGTTACTTTGCCAGAAGCCATAGTAATTAACCCTTTAGTTAAGCAGCAGGATATTCAATTAATTAGAAATAGAATTAGCTTATTATCCAAAGAGAAGGCTTTATAGATTAAGCTATTTGTTTTTAGAGGTTTTTATAATAAAATAATCATAGATTGATTTTTGAATATATCTAAATATTTGATCTTCTAGAATGAGCTTTAATTGAGAATATATATAACAACATAAGATTATAAGTAATATACCTATTTAAAGTTAGATTTGATTACTTTATATTGGGTATTTTTTGTTTATTTTAATACTTATTGGAGGGTTGACTGTGTTAAATTTATCTAAGTGCAGATATAATAAAATCATAGACAGCTTATTGAGAGCCGAAAGGATTGTTACTATTAAGGAATTGGCTAATAGGTGTAATGTCTCTTCTAGAACAATTCGATCTGACTTAAAGGAGTTAGAGCTAGAGTTAGATAAATTTAGTATATCTCTATACAAGAGACCAGGAGTTGGGGTTTGGCTAGAGGCAGCTGATAATGATAGAAAACTTTTAGAAAGTGAATTATCTAGAAAAGAGATAGAATATGTAGTCTTATCTCCACGGGAAAGGATAAATGATATAATTAAGAGATTATTATTAAATCATAAAGACTATACTATTATGGCATTAGCTGAAGAATTATCTGTAAGTAGGTCTACTATTATTAAAGATTTATTAGAGGTTGAGCAATGGTTGAATAAATACCAGTTAATGCTAAGAAGAATAAAAAATTATGGTATCTATATAGAGGGAAGAGAGATACATTTAAGAGAAGCAATGGTTAATATTATCTTTGAGCTGTTAGATAATCAATTAGAAGAGATAAGCCAACTGTTAATGAATAATAAAAGTATTTATCCCCAAAACTATGATGTTTTACGAGAATTTTGCTCCAATATAGACTTAAAGAAGATAAAGAGAATAATCGAAACTAATAAAATAAAGAATAACTACCTATATTCTCGGAGATCTATTTTATATATTACCTTCTATGGAAGCGTTACCTTGAAAAGAATAAAGGAAGGAAAAGAGATTAAATTGACCTCCCATGAACTCAAGGAATTAAATAAATTAAAATTATATAAAATTTTTAAATCTTTCAAAGGTATATTAGAAAAGATAATGGGCTTGAAGATATCTCAAGATGAATTTGGGGGAGGATTTTTACAATGCCTAGCACAGGAGTTCTATTTAGAAAAAAAGGTAGGTGATGGGCAAGAGGTTTTGAATAGGATAGATGAAGAGGTAATAGATATAATGAATAGGTTTATAGCTATAGCAGAGAGAAGGCTGGGAATCAATATAAAGGATGATACTACTGCATATATTAATTTAATGCTATATATAAATCATATTTTAAAGAAGGCTAAATATGGTGTTAGTAGGAGTATATTGTCTGATATAGATAATGGTATAATAGAAGATGTTAAGGAGTTTCATCCTAATATATTTAAGATAGCTGCTGAAATCAAAGAGATCTTTAGGAGGTATTCAATAGCAATAAAGCAATATGATATTTATCATATTGCTTTATTGCTATTGTCGATATTTGAAAAATCTAAAGATAAAATTAAGGCTTTAGTTATATTTCATGAAAACAGGGTTATCAATGATTTGATTAAAACTCGTTTGATAAATAAGATGGCTAATTTTAAGATAGTGAAAACATTATATTATTATCAGCTAGATGAAGAAATCTCTGAAAAGGTAGATGTTATAATCAGTTATAAGCGTTTATCTCAAGTCCCCGAGGCAATAGTGATAAGTCCCTTAGTTGATGATAATGATATTGAAATAATCAATAATAAGGTTAAATTAGCTAAAGATAATTGGAAGATTGGCAACTAAAATATTATCTAATTTGAGATTTATATATTGATAAGATCTTATATTGATCTAAGCTTCTTTGAGTATAATGATTTAAATTACTAGGGTTTATAAATTACTTATGTTAATAATAGAGAGGGGCTTGGAGATATATTTTCTTTAGACATTTAATTAATTTCAAAAATTAACAATAAAATCAAGTGATTTAATAAAAAAAGTTTATAATTAAAGGTGATTTTATTTACTCTAGATTAATGATCTAGAGTTTTTTTGATATATAAATAACAATTTTAAATTTCCGCAATAAAAGTGGAAATTTATATATATTGTAAAGAAAAGGTAATTAATTTTAAGTGTAGAAATATACCCATACAATATTCCATAATCTTAATATACTATAATTGATAAAGTATTTATATGGCATTATTATAATCTAAGAATAGATATTTCATCTTGAGAGGAGGTGCTGTGAAAGATAGTATTTTTAAAGTTAGATGAGTTATAGGAGTATAATTCTACAGTACAATAGGATTATAAGTGGAGATTATTTGCTTTTAAATATAAGAATAATAAGTAAATCAGTTTAATTTAAATATAAGTAGATAAGATTGCTAGTCAGTAGTTAGATAAGTTATAACGTACTGAGAAGATAGGGAGTATTTTTTATTTTAATTCTGTGGTTATATATGTTAATTTAACTAAATATTATCATCAGTTGTAATTAAATAATTAAAGGAGGTGAAATTTAAATAATGAGAGGATTTAAAGATAAAAGATTAGTCTTTATGGAATGCCAAATATCTATACTTGGACAGATACAGAAGAGCCATCGGGTAGTTGGCCAGGTTCAGCGATGGAGTCAGAGGGTAATAGCTGGTATGTATCAAGTTTTAAAGGCTATACAGCTTTGAATCTGATCTTCATTTCAAGCAGTGGAAGTCAGACTGCTGATCTATCTCGCAGTGAAGGTGAATGGTGGTATCTAAATAGAGGTTGATGTGATCAGAATCCAGAAGGGCCAAGTATCCCTGAAATCTCAATTAACGCAGGACCAGAAAATTACATAGGTGAAACGGGAGTTGTTTTCAATGGATATATTGAATTTACGGTTGAAAATGGTATTATTTTAATTGAAGCAAAATAATTTATAGTATATTAATTATTTAGAAAGTTGAAGAAATCTTAACTACTGAATAGCATTATATTAATATTTATATCATAAAATTTAATTGATTGGATTTGTTTAGTCAGCGAAGCTTTACTATAAAAATAGCAGAGAGGTGAATTAATTAGAGAATATATTATTATCCAAGTATTAAAAAGAGATAAGTTAGGATAAGGATGGGAAAGGGCGCTTAGTTTATAATTGTGCGGATCAAAATAAACTTATTTGAAAGTGAGGGAGATTATGAATTTAATTTGTGATAAGAGGAAATTTCTTTTAGTACTATCACTTATGATGCTTTTAACAACATTGCTGGTTTATACAGATAATGTATCTGCAGCAAATACAGCTACAATCTATTATAAGAGAGGATATGCAACACCATATATTCACTATCGTCCAGTAGGAGGAACTTGGACTACAGCACCAGGTGTAGCTATGTCAGACTCTGAATATGATGGCTATAGCGTTTATGCAATCGATTTATCAAGTGCAACTCAAGTAGAGGTCTGCTTCAACGATGGAAATGGTAATTGGGATAGCAATGGAGGTTCTAATTATTTCTTTAGGACAGGAGAATCCACTTTTGATAATGGAGTAATTACTGAAGGAGCACCACAGGTTACAAATAATCAAGCCACAATCTATTATAAGAGAGGATATACAACACCATATATTCACTATCGTCCAGTAGGAGGAACTTGGACTACAGCACCAGGTGTAGCTATGTCAGACTCTGAATATGATGGCTATAGCGTTTATGCAATCGATTTAGTAAGTGCAACTCAAGTAGAGGTCTGCTTTAATGATGGAAATGGTAATTGGGATAGTAATGGAGGTTCTAACTATTTCTTTGATCAGGGAATTTCAACCTTTGATAGTGGTATAATTACTACTGGTAGACCAGTAGTAGATACAATTGCTCCAACTGCTCCAAGCAGCCTAACTGTTGATTCAGCGACTAGTTCTACAGTATCTTTAAGCTGGACAGAAGCAACAGATAATATAGGAGTTACAGGGTATGAAGTATATAGAGATGGAGTAAAGATAGGAACTTCAACTACTACTAGTTATACAGATAGTGGATTAACACCCCAAACAGCTTATAGCTATACAGGCACTGCCTATGATGCTGCAGGAAATATATCAGAATTTAGTACTGCTGTAAGTGGAACTACGACTGAACAAGGTGATATAACTCCTCCAACAATAACACCAAGTTTAGAGGCAAAAAGGTATACTGATCCTATTTCAATAACCTTTACAATTAGTGATGATGAAGATCCAGCCCCAATATTATACTATACTACTGATGGTACTCAGCCTCAACAGCTAGATAGTCAGCGATATTATGGAGAGACGATAGATATCAATGAGAGTATGACAATCAATACTTTAGCAGTTGATGTTTCTGGAAATACCAGTGAAGTTAGATTTAGATACTATATTGGTGAAGGTGTAGATACAGCCGACTTTAGAGAAGAGACTATTTACTTTGTAATGACGACTCGCTTCTATGATGGTGACCCAAGTAATAATGAATATTGTTGGGCTGGTGAAAGTGCAGGAAATGTTGCCAATAATGATCCAGCATGGCGAGGAGACTTTAAAGGTTTAGCAGAGAAATTAGATTATATTAAGGCCCTTGGTTTTAGTGCAGTTTGGATTACACCAGTTGTAAAGAATGCTAGTGGTTATGATTATCATGGTTACCATGCAGTAGATCTTACAGAGGTAGATCCACGTTATGAATCTGATAATTTTAATTATCAAGATTTAATCGATGCAGTTCATGCTAAGGGTATGAAGATAATTCAAGATGTAGTATTTAACCATTCTAGTAACTTTGGAGAAGAGAATCTATATCCATTGTTCCAAAAGGATGCTAATGGAGATTATATCGGTCTTGATGATCCAGATACATTAGTAGCTAACTCAACATTAGATAGTGCTGCTCAGGCTTACCAAGGTGGAGATTATAGTAGCATAACTCCAAATCAGCAATATGGAGCAAGAATAGCAGCGATGAAAGAAGATGATCAAGATACTGAACATATCTATCACCATGAAAAGAGCTTGCAGTGGGAAGGATATACAGTACAGACTGGACAGATAGCAGGAGATTGTGTTGATTTAAATACAGAGAACCCTAATGTAGCTAACTATTTAATAGATGCTTATGACCGTTATATTGATATGGGAGTAGATGGATTCCGTATCGATACCGTTAAGCATATCAGTAGATTAACCTTTAACAAATATTTCAATCCAGCCTTTAAAGCAAGAGGTGGAGATGATTTCTTTATGTTTGGTGAAGTAGCAGCTCGTTATCGTCAAATTTGGAATAGTGGTATTCCAGCTATCTCAGTTCCTTTCTATACATGGAAAGAATCAAAAGACTATCCATGGGGAGATAGATTGACTAATAAATCTTCTGTAGAACAGCATTGGGCAGATAATAGCTCTGTTAATAATGAGCCAACTTCAGATAATGCTTTCTTAAATGCTAACCAATATCATAAGCCAGATTGGTCTATGAGGTCAGGTTTAGATCAGATTGACTTCCCAATGCATTGGAACTTTAATAATGCTTATGATGCCTTTGGTGTGGCTTTAAGTGGAGATCAGTATTATAATGATGCGACTTGGAATGTAACTTATGTAGATTCCCATGACTATGCTCCTGATGGTGCTCCAGAGAATCAAAGATTTGCTGGAAGTCAAGAGACTTGGGCAGAGAACTTATCTTTAATTTTTACCTTCCGTGGAATCCCAACTATCTATTATGGAAGTGAAGTAGAGTTCCAAAAAGGTATGCCAATTGATGTAGGACCGAATGCTCCATTAGCTGAAACAGGAAGAGCTTATTTTGGAAACCGCATTGAGGGTACTGTAAATGTAAGTGATTTTGGAGAATATTCCAATGCTACAGGAACGATAGCTGCTACCTTAAATTATCCGTTAGCTCAGCATATCAGAAGCTTGAATCTAATTAGAAGAGCTGTACCAGCATTACAAAAAGGTCAGTACTCAACAGCAGATGTATCTGGTAATTATCTAGCCTTTAAGAGAAGATATACTGATGAGAATGTTGATAGCTTTGCCTTAGTAACAGTTTCAGGGACAGCTACATTCTATAATATTCCTAATGGAATTTATGTAGATGCAGTAACAGGAAGTACTATAAATGTAACAAATAATACTTTAACTGCTGATTGTTCTGGTAAAGGTAACTTAAGAGTATATGTCTTAAATGGATTAGGAAAGATTGCAGATTATGGTAGTTATTTAAACTGAGAGTTTTAAATAGTCAAATTTCAATATCTTCAAGGTTGATATCTTGATATTGACCTTGGAGATATTTATTAACTTCAACAAAAATTTATTGCTTTGATAAATTAGATGTGATATTAAAGTCTCTTGTATAGAAGTAAAGACATATTATAGTATTTTCTTAGTATCTATATTGATATGATAAGAAACTCTGTCTGAGGCTTATCGAAGAATACTATTTATTTGGAAGTGGGGGAATATTATGAATTTAATTTGGAGTAAGAGGAAATTTGTTTTAGTATTATCACTTATGATCTTTCTAACAACTCTGATGATATATACAGATAATGTATCGGCAGCAAATACAGTAACAATCTATTATAAAAGAGGATATGCAACACCATATATTCACTATAGACCAGAGGGTGGGTCTTGGAGTACAGTACCAGGTATGGGGATGCAGGATTCGGAATATCCAGGATATAGTGTAGCTACTCTTAATTTAGGAAGTGCAACTAGAGCGGAAGTATGCTTCAATGATGGTAATGGGAATTGGGATAGTAATGGGGGATCAAACTACTTCTTTGATCAAGGTGTATCGACTTATGATGCAGGGACAATTACTATTGGAGCACCAGTAGCAGATTATCAAGCACCAAGTACACCAACTAATTTAGTAGTTAGTTCAACAACTTCTTCTTCAGCATCATTAAGCTGGGTAGCATCAACAGATAATATAGGTGTTGTAGGATACGAAGTATATAGAAACGGTATTAAGGTAGGTACATCAGCTAATACTACCTATACAGATAGTGGATTGACACCAGAAACAACTTATAGTTATACAGTAAAGGCATATGATGGGGCAATGAATGTGTCATATTCAAGTGACAGTGTAGATGCTATAACTCAAGCTGGAAGTACTGTAGTTAAAAGCCATCCAATGAAATTAGGAGCAGTATATTCTCCAACTGAAACTGATTTTAGAATCTGGTCACCAGACTCTAGTAATGTAAAGGTTCTAGTAGATGGAATAGAGTATACATGTCAAAGGATTCCAGATTTTGATGGATATACAGGTATTTATGGAGTGACTGTTTCAGGAGATCTACATTTAAAAGAGTATCAGTTTAAGATTAATGGGATTGATGTAAGAGATCCTTATGGAGTAATGGTAGTACCAGGTACAAATACTAATGTTGTTATAGATTTGGCTCAGACTGAACCAGATGGAGGATGGGCAGCAAGACCTACTCTTGTTAATAGAGAAGATGCAGTAATCTATGAAGTTCATGTAAGAGACTTTACAATAGATGCTACTTCAGGGGTATCTGCAGAGAAGAAAGGTAAGTTTATGGGAATGGTAGAGTCTGGAACCAGTTATCAAGGTGTGGCGACTGGTATAGACCACTTAAAAGAGTTAGGTGTGACTCATGTTCAGATAATGCCATTTTATGATTTTGCAACTGGAATGTATAATTGGGGCTATGATCCTGTAAATTATAATGTTCCAGAAGAGCAGTATGCTATGGATTCATATGATTATGTTGGTAGAATTAAAGAGCTTAAGGCAATGATTAATGAGTTCCATAAAGCTGGAATTAGAGTAATAATGGATGTTGTGTATAATCATACTTATAGTAATGAGATGTTTGAGAATATTGCTAATCAGTATTATACAGGCAATAATGATTCTGGCTGTGGAAATGCTATAAATACAGGAGTTCCTATGGTAAGTAGGATGATTCAGGATTCTTTAGAGTATTGGGCTAGAGAGTATAATATAGATGGATTTAGATTTGACCTTGTAGGAATTTTTCATTATGAAGAGTATGGAAAATGGGGAGACCACTTGAATAATCAAGTATTTCCAGAAAGAAATATCTTAATGTATGGAGAGCCATGGAATGGTTATTGGGCTGACCCAGAGGAATATTTAAAGGTTAGAATGGGTAAAATGCCAGCAGTCGCTTATGGTCATGTTGGAGTATTTAATGGTAAATACAGAGAGAATATCAAAGGTGATAATGATGGAACTGGCACAGGATATATGTTCAATAATCTTCCATCTTGGAGAGATGCTATAGCTGTTGGTGCAAGAGGCTCTATTATGGCAGTGAAATCTACTAATCCACTTCCAGATAATTGGGATGCTATGTTCGCCTATGACCCAGAGCAATCTATTAACTATATCTCTGCTCATGATAACTATGATTTATGGGATAAAATCTTACATGTTGGTATTCAGGATATGGAATATGCTAAGAGAATTGATAAATTTGGAATGGGAATTGTATTGACTTCTCAAGGTATTCCATTTATTCATGGTGGGGATGAGATGCTAAGAACCAAAGTAGCCGATGGAGACTGGACATATGCTCATAATAGCTATAATGCACCAGATAAATATAATTCTTATAAGTGGAATTGTAAGGCGGAGAATACAGATATATTCAATTACTATAAAAACTTAATTCAGTTAAGAAAGGTTCATCCAGGATTGAGGCTTACTACTTGGGATGAAATCAATAATAGAGTTGATACTTATACTTGGGATAATGGAGCTGTAGTATCATATATTGATGACGATAATAATTTATCTAATGGAAAAGAATTGATAGTTGTATTCAACCCTGCAAATAATATTATAATTTCTGAAGCTCAAGGCTGGAGAAAAGTCTTTGATATAACTGGTGCTAACCCAATTGACCAAAGTAATATTGCAGAAGGAACAGCAGTAACTGTCTTTGTCAAGTAATTGATGAAAAGAAGTAGAATAAAGAGTTATTGTGAATCAGTTTTTTATGTAATTGTACTATTTTTCCGCTTTCAATATTTTAGCCAAGGTAGTCTAAGTAATAATTTTTATAAGGAGGTGAGAATAAAATAGATGTTTTATTTTAATATAAGAGAGAGGTGATTGATAAGAACATAACCCTATATAATTTTAATTTGAAAGGTTGATTTTACTATTGAATCTGAAGAAAATAGAGTGATTTTTGAGGTTGTTTAGTTTAGTTAAATTGTTAGCCTGGGTTATTAGCTAGATACATAAAATTAACCTAGAAGACAATCTTAATTGGTTGCAAATAATTAATAAGAGGGTGATTTAGATGATGAGTGAATTTAAGAGTAAAAGAGTAGTTTTATTAGCAACACTTGCTTTACTTATGTTAGTTTTTGGTGCTCTACCTATAGAAGCAGCAGATTTTAATGGCGTAAAAGTGCATTACAAAGATATGAATGGAACACCAAATATCTATACCTGGACAGATACAGCAAGTCCATCAGGTGCATGGCCAGGTTCAGCAATGGAATCAGAGGGAGATAGTTGGTATGTAGCAAGTTTTGAAGGATACACTTCTTTAAATATAATCTTTCTTCCAAGTGCTGGAGGTCAGAGTGCTAATCTATCCCGTAGTCAAGGAGAATGGTGGTATAAAGATGGAGTCTGGTATGCTAGTGATCCAGAAGGATCATCTACAGGAGAAAGTATAACAGTCCATTACAAGGATACGAATGGAGCACCAAATATCTATACCTGGATTGATACAGTAAAACCAGCAGGTGCATGGCCAGGTTCAGCAATGGCATCAGAGGGTGATAGTTGGTATGTATCAAGCTTTGATGGATACAATTCTTTAAATATTATCTTTATTTCAAGTACTGGAGGTCAAAGTGCAGACCTATCCCGTACTGCAGGTGAATGGTGGTATAAAGATGGAGTCTGGTATGACACTAAGCCAGGTGGTTCAAATAATGTAGCAAGTGCTGATGTCGATAATTTGAGAATCTATCAAGTAATGGTAGAGTCCTTCCAAGATGGAGATAGTAGCCGAAATTATGGTGCTGGATATGGACCAAGTTTCCATAATGGAGACTTAAAAGGTATTACTAATTCTCTAGAGTATATTAAGAGCTTAGGAGCAAATGCAATTTGGATGACTCCTCTATTTAATTCTGTTACTGGTGATGTTAGAGGTCAAGCAACAGGATACTTTGCTGATGATTATTATAATGTTGATCCTAATTTTGGAACAAATCAAGATTTAAGAGATTTAATTAACAAGGCTCATAGCTTAGGTATGTATGTCTTCTTAGATGGTGTTTTTGGTCATCATGGTGCCAATCCAATAAGTGGAGTAGTAGATGGGGCTGCCCAATGGTATGGCTCAGAGATAGTTTATCCAAGCAGTTTAGAATACTTTAAAAATGTAGCAACCTACTGGATAGAAGAGTATGGAATCGATGGATGGAGATTAGACCAAGCTTATCAATTGTATCAAAATGGACACAATTATTGGCATGAAATCAAGGCAGTAGTAGAAAGCGCAGCTCAAGCACGTAAAGACCGTGGAGAAGAATGGGGAACTTTAGGTTATATGGTAGGAGAGATTTGGAAAGGACAAAATGAAATCAATCAAGAGGGATACAGTCAAGATGGTCTAGAATCCTGTTTTGATTTCCCAATGCGTTATAGCTTAGTTCAAGTATTAGCTACTCAAGAGCATACAGATCAGAGTGGTGCTTATGGTCAGCCAGCTTCAGTATTGAATCAAGGTCTTGCAAGCCATGATATCTATCCAAGTTATGCACATCCAAACTTAATGTTAACTAACCATGATTTAGTTAGATTTGGTGACTTGATTCAAAGAGCTCCAAACTTAGGATATGGTAAAGAGAATAGCGATTACTGGAAACGATACAAAGCAGCTTATAGCTTTATGGCAGCTTACACAGGACCAATTACAATTTATTATGGTGATGAGATTGGTCGTGAGGTTGAAGGATTTATCTATGAAGGAGATCTTGGTTATTATGATGATCATGTTTCTAGAGATAATGGTAAGATTTCAGGACTTACAACTGAGGAAAATGACTTAAAAGACTATATTGCCCAACTAATGAATATGAGAGCAGAGCATCCTGCTTTATGGAATGGGGATAGAACCAATCTAATAGCTAATCAGACTCAGTATGCTGATCTTAAGATTGATTTAGAGACTGGTGAGAAGATAGTTTATGTTTTAAATACAGGAACTCAATCAACAACTATCTCTATCTCTTCTAGTCAAATTGGAGGAAATAAGCTAGTAGATTTATTATCTGGTGATCAGATTAATAACTCTGGAACCTATTATATAAATGTAGATGGATTATCAGGAAGATTTTTACTTATTCAATAATTTGATATTATATTAGGGATACCTTTGTGGTATCCTTTTTTTATTTTAGTCTAAGTTTCTAATATTTATTATATTGGTATTGGTGTTTTTAGAACTATTAATTAAATCACATAAAAAGTATAAAAATAAAGGGGAAAATTTTTTTGTTTAGAAATAGTTATTATAAGGAAAGTTTCTAAGTAATTAAGAATAGATATAAATCATAACCTTTTATAAACATTATTATTAACTTACTTATATATTAATTTAAATCCTAATTAGATATATTCTCAAAAATCACATCCTAAAATAAAAGGTTTTATTGAAGGAGGGGGAGGATTTGGAATCACTATTATATGATGGAATTAAATTATATTTAAAACAGTCAGCCCACGATCTGCTATCAGCAGAGGAGGAGCAGATGGTTGCTAAAAGGATATCTGAGGGTGATGAGGAAGCTAAAAAGATTTTAATTAAAGCTAATTTGAGATTAGTAGTTAGTATTGCCAAAAAATATTTGGGTCAAGGTCTTGATTTCTTGGATTTGATTCAAGAAGGTAATCTAGGTTTAATGCAAGCTATTAAGAAATTTGAATACCAAAAAGGATATCGGTTCAGTACTTATGCTACTTGGTGGATTAGACAGAGAATCAATCGAGCTTTAGCTGATAAAGGTAGAACTATTAGAATTCCTGCCCATATTTGGGAAGTGATGAACAGTTATTTGAAAACAGTAAATCTACTGTCAAGAGAGTTAGAAAGAGATCCTAGTGTAGAAGAGGTTGCTAAGGAGATGAATATATCTAAAGAGAAGGTTAGATTGATTAAAGAGTTATTACAAGAGCCTGCTTCCTTAGATAGCCCTGTGGGAGAGGAAGATGATTTTTATTTAGGAGACGTAATTGAAGATCCAACGATGCCTAGTCCAGATAAGATTACTTATGATATGTTATTAAGAGAAGAACTTGATGAAATGTTAGATACAATTCCTAAAAGGGAGAAGAGAATTTTAGAGTTGAGATTTGGTTTGTTAGATGGAAGGACTAGAACCTTAAATGAGATTGGTCAAGATTATAACCTATCTCGGGAAAGAATTAGACAGATAGAAAAGAGAGCTTTACAAAGGATGAGACACCCTACTAGAAGTAAAAAGTTAAGAGATTTTTTATAGAATAAAGTGGCTTAAGCCACTTTATTCTTAATTAAGGGAGGGCATTTTTGTAACTATTATCTAGAGTAGTGTTACTTTATGGGTATATTGCGACAGTTTTTGAGTTTAAGTATAAGATTAAGTATAAGTCTAAGGATAGTTTAAGCAGTGTTTTTATGATTTACTCAAACTTAATCTTAGCCTTATACTTAGTTGCAAAGTGTCGCATTATCTCTATATTGTCTCAATTTCATCATTATACTATAACATGCTTATAATTAAGATAGCCTTATTTTAGCTGTTTATGCTCTAATAGAATTGGATAATATAAGAAGTGGTATTATCTATTTATCTTTCAACTAACTATTGGCTTGATGACTTCTTTTAGATTTCTATAAAGTCACTAAAAACACTGAGGTGATTTTGCTTTTGCTTTTAGTTTTAAATTTTAGTATAATAAAAATAGTGTTTTTAATTGTAATAAAAGTACGATTAGGCTATAATTGCTTATAGATAAAGGGAAGCGATAGTAATTATTAAAGGATAAATATTATCTTTCTCAAATAGAGTTAGCTAAAGTTAGAAATTAAGAGTTGGAAAGGGAATGATAGTTTATGAATTTAGAAAAAGATTTAGTTATAGCAATTGATGGACCAGCAGGAGCAGGTAAGAGTACAGTGGCTAAGATTATAGCAGAAAGATTAGGCTATATCTATATTGATACAGGTGCTATGTATCGAGCTTTAACTTTAAAAGTATTAAATCAAGCTTATGATCTAGAAGATGAGAAGAAGCTAGGAACTTTGGCTGAGAATACTGATATTAAGCTGGTTAAGGCGGGAGAAGATAATTTAGTACTCCTTGATGGAGAAGATGTGACAGCAGAGATTAGAGATAATAAGGTCAGTAACAATGTCTCTGTAGTTGCTAAGGTAGCAAAGGTAAGGGAAGAGATGGTAAAGTTACAGCGGCAGATGGCTCAATCTGGTGGGGTAGTAATGGATGGAAGGGATATCGGTACAGTGGTATTACCTGATGCCGATATTAAGATATTCTTAACTGCTTCTGTTGAAGAGAGGGCTCAAAGGCGTTATGATGAGTTGATAGATAAGGGTGAGGACGTTGATTTAGAACAGATTAAGGGTGAGATTATTCGCCGTGATGATATAGATAAGAATCGAGAAGTAGCTCCTTTGACTGAAGCAGAAGATGCTATTTATGTCGATACAACGAAATTAGATATTGGACAAGTAGTTGAGGAGATATTGAATATCTGTCAGGAGGTATAAGATGGGCTTTACATATAAAGCAACTTGTGTAGCTTTAAGAGGATTATTTGGCTATGGAGCAGGTTGGAAGATTGAGGGGTTAGAGAATATTCCCAAAGACGGTGGATTAATAGTGGTAGCAAACCATCAAAGTAACTTTGACCCACCAATCTTAGGCTGCTCTTTAAATAGGCATGTACATTTTATGGCTAAAGAGGAGCTTTTTGATGGATTTATTAAGAATGCATATATGAGAGCTGTGGGCTCCTTTCCTGTTAAAAGAGGGGCTGCAGATATGGGAGCGATTAAGACAGCTCTAAAGTTATTAAAAGATGGTCAAGTATTAGGTTTATTTCCTGAAGGGACTAGAAGTAAGACTGGTAAACTAAGAAAAGCAAAGCTAGGAGCAGTGATGCTAGCAGTTAAGTCTAAAGCACCGATTGTGCCTGTAGGGTTAAAAGGAACTCAACATCCCTTTAAAGAAGATTTAGAGATTAATATAGGTAAGCCCTTTACCTTAGATGAATTCTATGGACGAAAGCTAGAGAAGTCAGAGATGAGAGCTGCTGGAGAAGTAATTATGGGTAAGATAGGTGAGCTGTTAGAGCAGTGAAGAGTGACAGGTAATGAGTAAAGACATTTAAATTTAAGAGAAGGTAGATTAGAAAAAGATATAGAGGGATATCCCTCTATATCTTTTTCTTTATGCAGTTGCCATAGCACGACATTCTGCTGCACATTGGCGACAGATATCTGCACAAGTTTGGCAGTGATTGTCTTTGAATTTATCACATTCATCAGCACAAGCATCACAGATTTCTGCACATAATCCACAGACTTGGCTAGCAAATCTACTATTACCTGCCATGTACTTAGCAGACATAGCACAAATTCCGATACAATCTAATAACAGGCTCATACACTCAACTCTAGCATCTACATCTGGTTCATGCATACAAGCATCTAAGCAGAACTCACATTCAGTCATACATTTGTTACAGATGTCGATACACTTTTGATATCTGTCCATATGTGTTTGCATTGCTGTAGTCATAGTATTTACTCCTTTTTTTCTAATTTTTACTTTACAGTAACTATTATTAGAAATATAGAGTAGAATTATACATACTGAATCTTAAGATTAAGATACTTGCTTATCTTATAATCGAATCAATCTATAGATGTGTAAATTTAATGGTTATATTGCGATACTTTAGCTACTAGTTTCTGGCCTCTCCTACGAGTTTAAAAATCATAAACCCTCCGTGATAAATCTACTATTAGCTAAGAACTTATGAAGCTAGAGGCTAGTAGCCAGTAGCGGATTTATCACAAAGGGCTTGTTTTTAGCCCTGAAGGAGTGGTTATTAAAAAGTGTCGCATTATCTCTATATTAATTTATAATTATGGGAGGGGAAAGAATGGATATCTTAAAGAAGTTGTGGATTTATATTAGAAGATATAAGTTTATGTTTTATGGTGGATTTTTATTTATTGTCTTAAATGTTCTAACCTCAATGATCCCTGGTTATTTAAATCGAAGGGTAATAGATGATGTGATTAGAGACAATAAGACTGAGTTGTTATTAGGATTTTTGTTATCATATATGTTAGCGGCTGTATTGCGTTCAATATTTATTCTAATCCAAAGATATCTGATAGAGGGTTTATCCCAAAACTTACTTAGAGATTTAAAGCAATCAGTTTATGATCATCTCCAGAAGATGTCCTTTAATTTCTTTAATCAGAATCGGACTGGAGAGTTGATGTCTAGAATGACAGGGGATATGGAAGCAATTAGAGTTTTATTTGCTGAAGGAATGATTCAATTTACTAGGGCCATCTTTTATCTTATCTTTGTGGGGATAGTCTTGATTAGAGAAGATGTTCAATTAACTTTAATCTCTTTAGCAGTCAGTCCTTTGATTGCTTTTTTTGCCTATCGGCTCTCTACAAGGATTAGGCCTATTTTCAGTAAGATTAGAGATCAGTATTCAGATTTGAACTCTACTGTACAGGAGAATATTTCAGGGATTAGGATAGTAAAGGCCTTTCATCAGCAATGCTATGAGATGGAGAAGTTTGATGAAGAGAATAACGAATACTTTATCAGAAATTATAAAGCAGCCAAAACTTGGTCAAAATATTTTCCGATAATTGAATTTTTGGGAGGGGTCAGTACTGTCCTTTTATTGTATTTTGGAGGGCGCCTTGTGATTTCAAAAGAGATTACTTTGGGAGTTTGGATGCAATTTAATAGTTATCTCTGGATGATAATCATGCCAATGAGGATGATCGGTCATCTAGTTAATATGTTTAATAGAGCTGTGGCTTCTGGTGAAAGAATCTTTAAAGTTCTTGAGACGGAAGCAGAAATAACCAATAATGAAAAAGCAGTTACTCTAGATAGGGTAAAGGGTGAAGTAGAGTTTAGGAGAGTATCTCTAAAGTATGATGATCAGTATATTTTAAAGGAGATTGATTTTCAGGCTAAGGCTGGTAGTACAGTTGCTATAATGGGGGCAACTGGAAGTGGAAAGACTTCCTTAATAAATTTGATAGCTCGTTATTATGATACAACTAAGGGAGAGATCTATCTAGATGGGATCAATATTAAGGACTTTGATCTAAAGTGTTTACGCAAACAGATAAGTGTAGTTATGCAGGATGTATTCTTATTCTCTGAGACAATTAAGAGTAATATAGCTTATGGTAGTCCTGAAGCCACTTTAGAGCAGATTAAGAAGGCGGCAGATATTGCTGATGCTAGTAAGTTTATCGAAGAGATGGATGATAAATATGAGACAGTTATTGGAGAAAGGGGTATGGGTTTATCAGGAGGGCAAAAACAGCGTGTCTCTTTAGCTAGAGCTATTTTAGAAAGAAGTCCGATTTTAATACTTGATGATGCAACCTCGGCAGTTGATATGGAGACAGAACATAAGATTCAACAGGCATTAGAATCGATGGAACATAAGAGCACAATCTTTATTATAGCTCATAGAATATCATCAGTTAGAAATGCTGACCAAATATTGATTTTAAAGGATGGTCAAATTATAGAGAGGGGTAGACATGAAGACCTTATCAAAAAGAAGGGTGAGTATTTTAAGATGTTTAAGGAACAGTATAAGGAGCTTCTTGAAGATAAACATTTCAAAGAAAAGTTGGTGGTCTCCTAATGGCACGAAATAGATACTTTGAAGATGAAAAGATTGATTCCTTCAATCCCCATAATATTAGAAGGATTTTAAGATATCTAAAACCGTTTAAAAAGCAGGTCTTGATAGCACTTTTATTAATGGCAATGGCTGCCTTTGCAGATTTGATGGGACCCTATCTGACTAAGATAGCTATAGATAGGTATATTGGAGAAGGTAATCTTCAGGGGTTGTTGTGGATTAGTATTCTCTATATTGTTCTCTTAGCTGTCAATGGAATCTGCATCCGTTTTAGAGTATTGATTATGAGCAAGACTGGGCATAAAGTAATTAAAAGAATAAGAAAAGATCTATTTCAACATATTCAAAAACTATCATTCAGTTATTTTGATTCACGACCTGCTGGCAAGATAATTGTTAGAGTGATGAATAATGTTAATTCCTTGCAGCATCTATTAGAGAATGGCTTGATTGATATTATAACTGATTTAAGTAGGTTCTTAGTTATACTTATTTTGATGTTTAATTTACATTTTAAATTGACAATCTATGCTATTGCTGTGATGCCAATCTTGACCTTGCTAGTTTTTTTGATGAAGAAGAGGATAAGAATTGGTTGGCGTGATGTACAGAAGAAGAATTCAAATTTGAATGCTTATATCCATGAAAGTCTAACAGGGATGAAGATAACTCAATCCTTTGTCCGTGAAGATAAGAATAGCAATATCTTTAAAGATCTATTAGCAAGCAATCGCAAGGTTTGGATGCATACAGTAATGTTAACCCACAGTATTTGGCCAATTGTTCTAATCATAAATACTATCAGTGTTATTTTAATGTATTTAGCAGGCATAAGTTATTTAGACAAAGGGTTAGTTAGTATAGGTGCCTTAGTTGCTCTATTACAATATATTTGGAGGCTATGGCAGCCAATTATTAATATAAGTAATTTTTATAATCAGATTTTAGTTGCTAATTCAGCAGCTGAAAGGATCTTTGATGTATTAGATACAGAACCTGATATTATAGATATTCCTAATGCTATTGAGCTTCCTCCAATTGAAGGAAGGGTAGAGTTTAAAGATGTTACCTTTGGTTATGAAGAAGAGGTAGATATATTAAAGAATCTCAACTTTAAAGTTGAGATTGGAGAGACTATAGCTTTTGTAGGGGCTACAGGTGCTGGAAAGAGTACTATTATTAATTTATTGACTCGTTTCTATGATATCGACCAAGGTAGTGTGTTAATAGATGGTATAGATATTAAGGATGTAACCCTTGAATCCTTAAGAAAACAGATTGGAGTAATGATGCAGGATACCTTTATCTTTTCTGGATCGATTGCTGATAATATCAAGTATGGCAACCTAGATGCATCTGAAGAGGAGGTTAAAGAGGCTGCTAAGATAGTTTATGCCCATGAGTTTATAAAGAAGATGGAAGATGGGTATAATACTCAAGTCAATGAGAGAGGTTCTAGACTATCGGCAGGTCAAAGGCAGTTGATCTCTTTTGCTAGGACATTACTATCTGACCCAGCTATTTTAATACTTGATGAGGCAACCTCAAGTATTGATACTAAGACAGAAATATTAGTACAGAAAGCTACTGATGCTGTGTTAGAAGGAAGAACAGCATTTGTAATAGCCCATAGACTATCAACGATTAGAAATGCTGATAGGATTATGGTAATTGATAATGGTGAAATTGTTGAAGTGGGTAGCCATGATGAGTTAATTGAGCAAAAAGGTTTTTATTATGAGTTGTATAAGGCTCAATATAGCCGAGTGATTTGAAGAGGATAAAATATCAGGCCTTAACAAAAATATACTCTTCTGTTTAGGCATATACTATTTTTATGATAAAAAATCAAAAAAATAGTTGCATTTTTTTTGATAATGTGTATAATGTAACTATAATCTCTATAAGAATACAAGACTATAAGAAAGGGTGATGTAAAGATGTTAGAAACTATGGTTAAGCTTTTTAGAAAAGTTAATGATGAAGGCATGAGAATCGAGGACAATTTAAGAAAAGCTAAAGAATCATATGACAGAGAAAATCGCATTTTCTTTAATTAATTCCTCTACAAGACTATAAGATCATAACAGAAAATAAGATTATAATTAAATTGATTACAAATATATTAAGAGCATCTATTTTATAGATGTTCTTTTTTTTTATCACTAAGGAACTATGATTTTTAGGTGTGTCTTTTTATATCATCTTGGTATGAGTTGTCGTTAAACTTAATTAGCTCTACTATAAGGTAGTTATTTAACTTTAAATAAATATAATCGCTATATAGGACAATAACAATGTATTGACATTAGCTATTAAGAGGTATATAATTGAATTAATAAAAAATAATATTTTTTATTTACCCATTTTCTAAACGGTTAGAAATAATAATTTATCGCTTGAAGTCGATAAATGTCGGTGGAGGAGAAGTAGATAAAGCTCATTTTTATATTTTTCTGTATGCTCCAGTATAAGTTAATAAGTTAAAGAGCTTGGAGTATATTAAGAGGTGTTTTGAGTTTTATTTAAGAGGGTTATTAAAAAGAGAGTAGTTTGACTATCAAAATCTATTTGGCCTATATAACAATTATATCATGTAAACCATCATAATCATGGTCAAATAAGATTGTTGAAGTATTAATGGGTATCTCTTTAGGACTAGAGATTAATTTTCAAAATTATTGAAAGCTTTAGTTATAAGAATAGTTCTGAGTTATTCAAGAAAATATCTATAGAGTAATTGACCTTGAATATATACCTTATAGCTATGTCTTAGGTTTAAGAGTTACTAATGTATGCTATACAATTCGGAGCTGTATAATGCTTTAATAAGACTATTGCTTTAGCTAATTTATGATGGAGTATTTGAAGATGGTTGAGAGAAAGTTAACATGATTAAAAATCTAAATTATTATAGCTTAAGATTGCTTCAATTTATTATTAGACTTTAGTGTAATTGTGTATTATTTAAAGGGAGGTAGGAATTTTAATGGCTGAAAAGAAAGCAAGTGTAAAATTGAATAAAGATTTTAAAGTTGCTGATATTGATGATAGAATTTATGGTTCCTTTATTGAACATTTAGGTAGAGCGGTTTATACAGGTATTTATGAGCCAGACCATCCTACAGCTGATGAAGATGGCTTTAGAGAAGATGTAATGGAATTGATAAAAGAGTTAGATGTACCTATTGTTCGTTATCCTGGAGGAAATTTTGTTTCTGGGTATAACTGGGAGGATGGAGTAGGACCTGTAGAAGATAGACCAAATAGACTTGAGTTGGCTTGGAGGACTATCGAGACAAATGAGATTGGTACCAATGAATTTATGAAATGGGCTGAAAAAGCTGGTACTGATGTTATGATGGCTGTTAACTTAGGGACTAGAGGGATAGATGCAGCTCGTAACTTAATTGAATATTGTAATCACCCTGGAGGTAGTTACTATAGTGATTTAAGAAAAGAGCATGGTTATGAAAAACCATACAATATTAAAACATGGTGCTTAGGAAATGAAATGGATGGACCATGGCAGCTAGGTCATAAGACTGCTGAAGAATATGGTCGTCTTGCTTGTGAAACTGCTAAGGTGATGAAGCAAGTTGATCCTGATATTGAATTTGTAGTTTGCGGAAGCTCCCATAGAAATATGCCAACTTTTGGAGAATGGGAAGCAACTGTTTTAGAGCATACTTATGAGCATGTAGATTATATCTCTTTACATCAATATTTTGGACATAGAACAGAAAATCTTCCAAAGTATTTGGCTAAATCTGTACAGATGGATGATTTTATCGATAGTGTCATTGCTATTTGTGATTATGTAAAGGCTAAAAAGAAGAGTGACAAAGAGATCTATCTATCCTTTGATGAGTGGAATGTATGGTTTCATTCTAATCAAGCTGATCAAGAGATGGAGCCTTGGGCGATTGCTCCTCCACAATTAGAGGACATCTATACTTTTGAAGATGCATTAGTAGTGGGTATGATGATGATGAGTTTATTAAAGCGTGCTGATAGAGTAAAGATGGCTTGTTTAGCACAATTAGTTAATGTAATTGCTCCGATTATGACTAAAGAGGGTGGAGATGCATGGAAGCAGACTATCTTCTATCCATATTACCATGGCTGTAAATATGGAAGAGGTACAGTATTAGAACCAGTTATCTCTTGTCCAACCTATGATACTGAAGATTTCAAAGAGGTACCTTTAGTTGATACTGTAACTGTTATGAATGAACAAAAAGATGAGTTAACTATCTTTGCAGTAAATAGAGACTTAGAAGATTCTTTAGTTTTTGAAGTAGAATTAAATGGTTTCGAAGATTATAGTGTGCTAGAGCATATTGTAATGGAAAGTGAAGATGTTAAAGCTAGAAATACAGCTGATAATCCTGATAATGTAACACCTCATACTGGAGGAAATGCAACAATTACAGGTGTTAAGATTGTAGCTGACCTACCTAAGCTTTCTTGGAATGTAATTAGATTAAAGAAGAATAATTAATTTAATAAAAATTGAAGGGGAGGGGATTTCTATTATGTTATCCCCTTTTCTTTAAAACATATAAATATTAATAAATTTTATAGATACTATAAATATTTTTGGGATTAATAAGTAGTCTGATATAAGGTTATAATAATTTACACTTGAATATTTATAGTCTCTAAAAAGTCTATTATTTTATAAAAATAAATTTTATTTTGATTAAATTTATTCAATAGTTATCTAGTATAGCTTAAATCTAGCTAACTTTAATATAGATTGATTGTATAGTTGAGGGTTTAGTTTTCCCCCTTAGCCCTCAATTTAACTAATTTAGATATCAGTCTGTTTTTGAATGATTTTAGGTAAAATTGCTTCCTTGACCATTATAAAATTATAAGTTACTATATAAATATATCGAGCTTTGATAGATATAGGTTAAATTTTTATTTATTAGAGTTAATTCATAATTGGACTAATTTGAATAATAAAAAAATTAAAATGATTATATAGGGGGACAGTAAGAATGGAAAAGAAAGCAAAGATGTATTTGGATAAAGAATTTATAATTGATAAAGTTGATGATAGAATTTATGGTTCTTTTATTGAACATTTGGGGCGTGCTATTTATACAGGTATTTATGAGCCGGATCATCCAACAGCAGATGAACTTGGTTTTAGAGAAGATGTAATTGAACTTGTAAAGGAATTAAATGTACCAATTGTTCGTTATCCTGGTGGTAACTTTGTTTCTGCATATAATTGGGAAGATGGCGTGGGTCCAAAAGAGAACAGACCTAAGAGGCTTGAAATAGCTTGGAGAACTCTAGAAACCAATGAAGTTGGAACCAATGAATTTGTTCAATGGGCAAATAAAGTTGGTGCTGAAACCATGATGGCTGTTAATTTAGGAACAAGAGGGATAGATGCTGCACGTAATTTAATAGAATATTGTAATTATCCTAGTGGCACCTATTATAGTGACCTAAGAAGAGAGCATGGCTATGAGCAACCCCATAATATCAAGACCTGGTGTTTAGGTAATGAAATGGATGGATATTGGCAGATGGGGCATAAGACTGCTCAAGAATATGGTCGTCTTGCCTGTGAGACTGCTAAGGTGATGAAACAGGTTGATCGTGATATCGAATTGATTGTCTGTGGGAGCTCTCATAGAGATATGCCTACTTTTGGAGACTGGGAGGCAACGGTTTTAGAGCATACCTATGAACATATAGATTATATCTCTCTTCATCAGTATTTTGGAAATAGAGAAAAGGATTTAGGGTATTATTTAGCCCAAAGCGTTGAAATGGATGATTTTATTGAATCTTTAGTAGCTATATGTGACTATGTAAAAGCAAAGAAGAGAAGTGATAAAAGGATAAACTTATCCTTTGATGAATGGAATGTCTGGTTTCATACTGGTAGACCAGATGAAAATTTTCAACCATGGTCTATTGCAGGCCATTTACTAGAAGACATCTATACCTTTGAAGATGCTTTAGTGGTTGGCTTAATTTTGATTACATTATTGAAGCATGCTGATAGAGTAAAGATAGCTTGTTTAGCTCAATTGGTCAATGTGATTGCTCCGATTATGACAGAGAAAGGTGGAGAAGTGTGGAAGCAGACTATCTATTATCCCTACCTTCATGCCACTAAATATGGAAGGGGTACTGTATTAAAATCTGTTATTTCTTCTCCTACTTATGATAGCTTCAAGGTGAAGGAAGTACCTTTGCTTGATGCTGTTGCAGTAATGAATGATGAAGAGGAGTTGACGATCTTTGCGGTAAATCGTGATCAAAAGGATTCTTTACCTCTATCCTGTGAATTGAGAGGCTTTGCTACTTATCAAGTAGTTGAGCATATTGTAATGGAACATGAAGATGTTAAGGCTAAAAATACAGCAGATAATCCTAATAATGTATTACCTCATACAAAGGGAGACGCAAAGGTTGAAGGGGCTAGAGTTGTAGCCAATTTGTCCAAGCTCTCTTGGAATGTGATTAGATTAAAAAAGAATAGTTAATTCTAGTTAAAAGAGGTTAAATAAATGCTATAGAGCTTTGCTCTTATATTTTTATTTGAAATAGCCAACTTGATAGTTGGCTATTTCCTTGACATTAATTACAATGGATGTTATAATTTATATAAATCTAAACGATTAGAAAATGGGTTTTTATTTTTAGTGCTAATCTAAACGGTTAGAAATATAACTTAATATCTGATTATAAATTTTTAATATGAGAATCCCCTAAATTCTTCTTATTACATTTTAGAGATATGTTTCTGATCGTTTAGTTCTTTATTACTGTTATAAGTTACTTAGATTAATTAAATACATAGAAGTCTTTCTTGGTTTTAAATTAGAGATATAAGTATAATAACTTTTATAAGATATAGAAGCAAATTTAATCAAAAGAGGAGGTGCAAGGGAAAACTTTAAGACTATAAGTCTAATAAGTCTAATAAGGTCTTGATCTTCAACAATAACTTCCAATAAAGGAGAGGTGTTCAATGAAGAGAAAGCTATTGATATTATGTCTAATCTGTACCTTAGTTATTAGTGTTAGTTTTATCCTATCAGGTTGTTCTGCAGGCAATAAAGAAGGTTCAAAGGAGAGTGCTTCATCAGATTCAGCAGTAGAGTTAGAAATGTGGACCTTTGTCAATGCACATGCTGATTATTATAAGAAGAAGGCTAAAGAGTTTAATGACTTACATCCGGAATTTGATTTTAAACTCAAAACCCAAACTTATCCTTATGACCAGATGCATGATAAGTTAAATATTGCCCTTCAAACTGGGATAGGTGGACCAGATATCTCTGATATAGAGATAGGTAAATTTCCTGGAATTGTTGCTAATAATAAAGAAGGCTTAGTCGATCTTACTTCGACAGTTGATAAGTATAGAGATGAGATTGTAGAAGCAAGGGTTACACCTTATTCATCTAATGGTAGAGTATATGGTATCCCTACTCATTTAGGAACTGGGGTAATGTATTATAATAAAGAGTTATTTGAAAAAGCTGGAGTTTCCCCAGAGAGTATAAAGACTTGGGAAGATTTTATTAAAGTCGGTAAAAAGCTTACTAAGGATACTAATGGAGATGGCAAGATAGACCAATGGATGACTGGTGTACCAACATCAGATTTTATGACTTTTAATGTGATGAGTAACCAATTAGGAAGTAATGTGTTTGATAAGGATGAAAATATTATACTTAATAGACCAGAAAACGTAAAGGTTTTAAAATATATGCAAGATCTTGTTCACAAATATAAGATAGCTAATCCAATACCTTTATATGATGACCAGAATGTCTATCGTGATTTAAATGATGGCAAGTATGCTGCAGTATTGGCGATGCCACAGTGGTATATGATTAGATTCACTGAATTTATGCCTGATTTAGAAGGAAAGGTATTGGTGCGTGGATTACCAAGCTGGGGTAATGAAGGTACTCGCTCTTCTACAGGAGGGGGAACTGGAACTGCTATAATGGCAACAACTGAGCATCAGGAGATTGCTAAAGAATTTTTAGAATATGCCAAGTTAACTAAAGAAGCAGGAGTTGAAATGTGGACAGAACTTGGTTTTGACCCAATTAGAAAAGATGCTTATGATAATCCTAAACTCTATGAACCTATTCCATTCTTTAACAATGAGAAGGTTATGGAGACAATTAGCGAGTTACAGTCTGAGATACAGCCATTATATTTATCAGGGCTTTATGCAAAGGCACGGGATATCATAAATCAAGAAGTACTATTTAATGCAATAGAGAATAACAAAGATCCAAAGAAGCTATTAGATGAAGCAACTAAAGAGTTAAAAGAAGAAAAAGCTAAGTAATTGAAAATCATACCTCTCTGGTCTTTAAGATCAGAGAGGATTATATAAGGAGGAATTTCTAGAATGATAAGAAAAATTCTTAACGATAAAAAGAAAGCTCCTTGGTTATTTATTGCTCCTTTTCTATTGCTCTTTACTGTTTTTAAAGTAGGACCTATTCTGTATTCAATCTTTTTGAGCTTTTATAAGATGAAAGGGTTAAATGGTGGAGAGTTTGTAGGTTTAAATAATTATGTTGATCTTTTTCATGATAGCAACTTCATCAAAGCTGTTGTTAATAATACCAAGTATATGATTGGTACTATGATTACCTTAATTCCATTACCATTGATTTTTGCAGTGTTGCTTGACTCTAAGCATTGCAAGGGAAAGACAATTTATAAAGCGATCTTGTTTATTCCTTCATTGACGTCTTTGGTAATAGCAGCAGCAGTTTTTAAGATATTATTATATGAAGGGGAGACAGGTATTGTAAACTCTTTATTAGGTCTTATCGGGATTCCTGCTCAAAAATGGTTGATTAGTCCTGGCTTAGCCATACCTGCAGTACTTTTAATTGCAACTTGGCGTTGGACAGGAATTAATATGATCTACTTTACCACTGGCTTGACAGGAATATCTAAGGAGATGTATGAAGCAGCTGCAATTGATGGTGCGAATATGTTACAGCGTTTTTACCATATTACCCTCCCGCTATTAAAACCTGTTATTATTTTTGTAGCAACTTTAAACTTAATTGGTGGTTATCAGTTATTTACTGAAGTCTATATGTTATGGAATGCTGGAGCTTCTCCAGACAATGGAGCTTTAACCTTAGCTGTTTATCTTTATAAAACTGCTTTTTCTTATTTTAAACTCGGCTATGCATCCACCATTGGTCTGGTTATGGGCTTGATTATATTGATTCTTACATTAGTTCAACTGAAATTTACTGGATTTTTCAAAGATGAAGTTTAATCCATATAAATAAGGAGTGGAACTATGAAAAAAAATATAAATTTAAAAAAGATATCATTAATAGTTTTCTTTAGTTTCGTCTGTTTTCTTTTCATTATCCCCTTTTATTGGATGGTTGTTTCTTCTTTTAAGCCATCAGGGGAGATCTTTACTAGTCAATTAAATCTTTTTCCTAAAGAACCTATTTTAGCAAATTATATTAATCTCTTTAAGACCCCTTTTGTTAAATGGTATTTAAATAGTTTGATTTTTGCTGGAGGATATGTATTCTTAGGATTATTTTTATGTAGTTTGGCAGCCTTTGCTTTTTCTAAATATGATTTCAAATATAAGAATATCATATTTATTGTCATAGTGGCTGCTCAAATGCTACCGATACACATTCAGATAATACCACTTTTTATTATGTTAAATAAGACTAGTTTGGTCAATACTTATACAGGTTTGGTCTTACCGATGATTGCTAATCCAATGGGATTATTTTTTGCTAGACAATATATGATAGGGATCGAAGATGATATTTTGAATGCAGCTAGGGTTGATGGTGCCTCAGAATGGCAGATATTTTATAAGATAGCATTACCAATCTCTAGACCTATGCTAGCGGCTTTAGCAATTTTATTCTCTATAGAGGCTTGGAATAACCTCTTATGGCCTTTGATAGTAATGAGAACTGAGAAGATGTTTACTTTAACTGTAGGTTTATCCTCTTTAATCGGTCAATATAGACCTCAGTATGGTCTATTGATGGCAGGGTCTTTCTTAGCTGTTCTACCAATCGTTTTATTCTTCTTGAAGATGCAGGAGCATTTTATTTCAGGTCTTACTGCAGGAAGTATAAAAGGGTAGAGCTTTGTTTTTAAAGTACTAAGTTTTTAGTTGTCGAAATTTTTAGTTAATTTTAACCAAAAAGGTAGTCGGTGTTTAAATCCACCGGCTTCAAACCCACTTACTTTACCTGTGATTGTTTAGATGATTAGTGGATTTAATCTTTTTATAACTTTGGAGGTTCTTATATCTGTTTATATATTACTTAAATTTTGGTTATTATGGGATTGTACGGATAACAGTACTAATGTTAGTTAGGATGAACTAAATTAATTGAGAGGAGGGATATTTAGATGGATAATAATTCAATAAAATATCCAACAGCTCCACCAGATTATCCTTTATATGATAAGAGGGTTTTAGAAGACAGGGCTAAGTGGATGATTACAAATGTACACGATCCAGCTATTTTTAAAGATGGGGATTGGTACTATACTTTTTCTACTGACTGTGAAGTAGATACTAAAGAGGTAAAGCCCGGTATACAGATAAGGCGTTCAAAGGATTTAATAAATTGGGAGTGGGTTGGCTATGCACTAGATGGAATTCCTGCAGATGCTAAAGAGTGGACAGCTGCTACTAACCTCTGGGCTCCTGAGGTAGTTAAATTCGGTGATGACTATTATCTTTATTATTCGGCCTCGCAATTTGGAACAAATATCTCTTATATTGGTTTAGCCAGGAGTAAGAGTGTTACAGGACCTTATATTAGTCAGGGAGAAGTCTTTAAAACCAAATCCAAAGATACTGCTAGATTTGGAACTACTCCTAATGCTATCGATGCTAATATTTTCTTCTCTAAAGAGGGAGATCCTTGGATGGTCTATGGATCATTCTTTGGAGGAATTTATGTCTCCCAAATTAATCCTAAAACCGGTAAGTTAGCTAACTATGGTGAAGGGGATTTGATTGCTAGAAGGAGTTCAGATGTTGATTCAGCGATTGAAGGACCCTATATAATCTATAATGAAGACTTTGATAAATATTATTTATTCGTCTCTTATGATTCGTTATTTAAGGATTATAACATTAGAGTTGGTAGGTCTGATAATATAACTGGACCCTATCTAGACTCTCAAGGTAATTGTATGACTGACATTGAGTTAAAGCCCCAATCCCGAGTGGGAAATAAGATTGTTGGTAGTTATTCCTTTGCTAGTGGTGATGGCTGGAAAATGCCAGGTCATAATTCGGTATTACAAGATGGTGCTGACTGTTACATTGTCCATCATGCTAGGGGAGGAAAAGATCCTAAATGGTCATACTTGCATGTTAGAAGGATATTATGGAGTGATGATGGCTGGCCTGTTGCTTCTCCAGAGAGGTATGCTGGAGAAGAAATTCAAAAAATTACAAGAGATAAGATAGTTGGAAAATGGGAACTAATTATTCTGGACCCCGACAATAATCTGCAATTAACTGCTAAAGAAGCTGAACTTTCAGATGATGGAAGGTTAGAATATAAAGCTAATGCTGGTTCTTGGAAGCTGATTGATGATTATACAATGGAAGTTAATTTGATAGTTGATAAGGTTGAAGAGGTTTATAAAGTTAAAATAATTCCAGCTTGGGACTGGGAAAATTGGAAGATGACCTTAGTCTTTACTGGATTAAATCAAGAGGGAGTAGCGATTTGGGGCAAATTTAAAGGTATATAAATGCTGCTTGATAATGGGGAAAGGGGATTTTATCAATGGAAGATGTAAGGCTATTAGAAGGAATCTTTAAGGATTCTCAAGATATTGGGAAAGAATATCTATTAGAGCTTGATGTTGATAGGTTAATGGCTCCTTGTTATGAGGCAGTAGATCAAGATCCTAAGAAACCTCGTTATGGAGGCTGGGAAGCAAGGCAGATCAGTGGGCACTCTTTAGGTCATTGGTTATCAGCAGCAGCCCAGATGTATCTGGCAACTAAAGATGAGAAGTTAAAGGAGAAGATCGATTATGCTGTTTCTGAGCTTGCTTATTTACAGAGCCTTGATGATAAAGGTTATGTAAGTGGTTTCCCTAGAAAGCCCTTCGATCAAGTATTTACTGGTGACTTTGAGGTGGATAACTTTAGTTTAGCCAATTGGTGGGTGCCCTGGTATAGTATCGATAAGATCTATGCAGGTCTAATTGATGTCTATCGTTATACTGCTAATCAGCAGGCTCTTGAAGTGGTTACTAAGTTGGCTGATTGGGCTAAAGAGGGCACTGATAATTTAACTGATGAAGAGTTTCAAAGAATGCTGACCTGTGAACATGGTGGTATGAATGAAACTATGGCAAATCTCTATGAAGTTACTGAAAATCAGGATTATCTTAATTTAGCTATCAGATTTAGCCACCAAGAGATATTAGAGCCTTTAGCTGAAAAGAAGGATGAGCTTCAAGGTAAGCATGCTAATACTCAGATTCCTAAGGTAATAGGGGCAGCTAAGATTTATGACCTTAATGGAAATGAAGATTTTAAGAACTTAGCATTATTTTTCTGGGAGCAAGTAATCAAGCATCGTTCTTATGTAATTGGTGGTAATAGTAGAAATGAGCATTTTGATGCACCTGATACTGAAAAATTGGGAGTTGCTACAACAGAGACCTGTAATACCTATAATATGATGCAATTAACAGAACAGTTATACTCATGGGACCATAAGGTTGAATATATGGATTATTATGAAAGAGCTTTGTATAATCATATCTTAGCTTCCCAAGACCCTGATTCTGGAATGAAGACTTATTTTGTAGCTACTAAGCCAGGTCATTTTAAGGTATACTGTACTCCTGATAATTCTTTCTGGTGCTATACTGGTACGGGAATGGAGAATCCTGCTCGCTATATCAGACAGATTTATTATCTAGATCAAGATGATCTATTTGTGAATTTATATATATCTTCTGAATTAGATTTAGAGGAAAGGGGAATTAAACTCCGTCAAGAGACTAAATTTCCTCAATCTGAACAGACTAAACTAGTATTTGAGAAGGCTAATGATGAATTATTGAAGCTAAATATTCGAGTTCCTAAGTGGATAGCTGGAAAGTTAACTGCTGTAGTTAATGGAAGTGAAGAGTATCAACAATCAGAAAATGGCTATTTGACTATAGAAAGAGAGTGGAAGCAAGGAGATACTATTGAGATTGAGCTACCAATGGATTTAAATCTGTATACTGCTATGGATGATGAACATAGGGTGGCAGTTATGTATGGACCGATTGTCTTAGTAGGTGCACTTGGTAAAGAGAAATTCCCTGAGAATGATATTATAGGAGATCATCTAATATACAATAATCATCCTGGGATTACAGTACCAACTCTGATAGTTGATGAGGCAGAGCTTAATGATTGGATTAAGCCAGTAGATAAAGAGCAGTTAGTGTTTGAAACGACTGCTATTGGTCAACCAGGGGATCAAAAGATAAAACTGCTTCCTTTTTATGATTTACACCATGAACGATATACAGTTTATTGGCAAAAGATGACTACTGAAGAGTATGAAACATGGTTGCAGGATAAGGAAGACTATCAAGAACAATTAGATGCTGCAACGATTGATGCTATAAATCCCCATGAGCAGCAACCTGAGATAGAACATAACTTAAAGACTGAAAATTCCTACTCAGATTATTCACTGGTAGCTGAAAAGGCATGGCGTGATGCTCGTGATGGTGGATTCTTCAGTTATGATGTGAAGGTTAAACCTGATGAACAAATGTACTTGATGGTAACTTATTGGGGTAGTGATATGTTTATCGGGATTGATGGTAAGCATTATGAACGTGATTTTGAGATTTTAGTAAATGATGAAGTGATTGCTAATCAGAGGCTAGAATGTAAGCATCCTGGAGAATTATTTGATGTATTCTATCCTATCCCTAAAGAGTTAACTCTTGGTCAAAAGCAGGTTGAAGTTAGATTTCAATCAAGTGAAGGGACCATAGCTGGCGGGGTTTATGAACTAAGAATCACTTCTGAAAGCTTGTAAGACTTTAATTCTCTTGTTTGAGATTGATGAACTGCAAAAGAATTGACCTATTGGTTAATTTTATATAATAACAATAATTACCAAAAATAAAGGAGGAACAAAAATGAAACCATTTAAAAATTTAGAAGTATGGTTTGTAACAGGAAGTCAACATCTATATGGTGATGATGTATTAAAAGAGGTTGCACAAAATTCTGAGGAGATTGCTAAATATTTTGATGCTTCAGAAGAAATTCCAGTAAAGGTTGTT
>NZ_PVNB01000010.1 GCF_003001995.1 Orenia metallireducens
AGAGCATAATTAAAATTAATAAGGGCTTATGTTAGATATAGAAAAAATCAGGGATAGGTATATCTATGAGACGTCGTGAAACTCTGATACGTTAAATTAATAAGGGCTTATGTTAGATATAGAAAAAATCAGGGATAGGTATATCTATGAGACGTCGTGAAACTCTGATACGTTATGCGAAATGCTAAGATTTTGATATATTGAGTTAATTAAAGAGGAGGAATATTTTTATGGATGTAATAAGTGAAATTTATTGTTCTATTAAGGAACTTTTTGGTCCTAAAATTAATGTTGAAATTTTAAAGACAGACCAGAAAGAGTTTAGTCATATTATTGGAAAAGAAATTTATCAAACTGTTAAAAATAGAAAGGAGCTTAATGAGAGAGAATTAGCCAAGATACTAGGTGGTGATAATTATAAAGAAGAAGACTTACCTATTAATATAAAAGATATTAAGCCAAATGAAATATTTAAAAATGCTTTAAATTTCAATGATTTTATTTTAATAAATTTAGAACAATTTCCTTCCTTTTCTAGACTTATTAATTTTACTTATAATTCCAATAGATATCTTATAGTATTATCATCACCATTATTGAATCATCAGGAGAATATAGAGTTATTAAAAATTTATATTGCGAAGGTTAAAGATAGAATAAAAAATAGAAATAATAATATAATGATAGAATATTTAAAAACTTTTATTCCATCAAATTTTTGTGATAAATTTGAATTGATATATAATTTATTGATTAAAATGAGTATGCAAAAAATAGAAAATAAAAATGCAGATTTTGGATTAATATTTGTTAATCGATATTTGGATTTTAAAGAGCAATATAGTGATAGATTATTTTTTGATTTAAATGATGATTATGATATAAGAAACATTGAATTAGTAAAACAGCCTTTTATGGAAGTTGCAGGAGGAGAAAAAAGTTTTTTATTGGTTAATAATGAATTTAAAATCAAGGGAATTTTCTTTCCGAATAAATCTTTAAAAGGATTAAAGTTTATAGATAGAGATCCTAAAGAATTACAGAATTGCTTAATTGCTAGAATTAAAGGAATAAATTTAATTAGAATGGTTTGTAATAATAAAGTTGTTTTTGATATGCAGAATGGTTTGACAAGAACAAGAGATTATAATTCATTTCATAGAGCTATTAAAAAGGTATTAATCTCACTAGGATTTAAAAATAATTACAATAATTTCCTTAGCAATCTTATTGAAATTTCAAATTTAAAAAAGGGAACTATATTAGTCATTGGTAAACAAGTAGAAGACAATAAATATTCAAAGTGTATTTCTGGCAATATAAGCTTGGTTAATAATGATGTTTATCGTAAATCTGTGCTTACTCAACTTTCTTTAACTGACGGTGCTGTATTAATAGATAATAGTTTTAATATATACGGTTTTGGAGCTATATTAAATATTTATGAAAAAAATGATGATATTAATAATTCCGGAGGATCAAGAAGTTATATTGCTAGACAATTTGCAAAAGAGAATCAAGAATTAGCAGTTATAAAAATATCAGAAGATGGACCTATATCTGTCTATTATAAAGGAGAATGTAAAATAGAAATTTAGTTTTATTGTAATTGTGCACTTCGCATAACATGAGATTAGCAACATCCCAATTGAGGTGTATAAATGAAGGTTTGGCTGACTTATGTGAGACTTAGAGTTTATATAAGAATATGAGCATTGGCGGGGACGTCGCGAATCTCAGGGACGTTATGCAAAATTAAGGCACTAGGGAGAGTGGTAAAATGAAAGGATTAGAATTAGCTGAGAAATTTTTTAATCAAGTAGTATCAAAATTAATTGAAGATAATTTTCCTTTTTTAAAAAATAATTATGCAGGAGGATTATTAGGGTATGGTTCAGATATATTAGGGCATGATGATGAGTTATCAAAGGATCATGAATGGGGACCAAGATGTAATATATGGCTTAGCAATGATGATTATAATAAGTATGCGGAAGATATAAGCAAGATGTTAGATGAAAAATTGCCAAAAAAGTTTTTAGGGTATTCTACAAGATATGTGCTTGATAAGGAATTGGGAGCGTTTGTTTCAACTGATGATTTAGAAGATTCAATTCATCATGTTGGTATTAGTACTGTTTCTAGATATTTAAAGATTCAGCATGAAATAGAAAAAGACTTTAGTTTATATCAATGGTTATGTATTCCTGAACAAAAACTATTGGAGTTAACTCGAGGTAAAATATTTTATGACCCAGTCGGTGATATAACAAGAGTTAGAAAAGAATTTGAATATTTACCTGATGAAATTTGGAAATTTAAAATGTTGTATGCATGGAGTAGTTTAAATGATCTTGATATAGTTTGGGTTTGCTCAGTAAGAGATGAGATGCTTTCATCAAGGTTAGTAGTGAGTAAAATTATAGAAAGAATTGTAAGATTGACATTTCTACTTAATCGTAAGTATTATCCTGGAACTATGAAATGGTTTTCTAGAGAATTTTATAACCTACCAAAATTAGCAGAAGAAATAGGACCTCAATTAGAAAAGTGTTTAGTTATGTCAAATATGAATAAGGTTATAGAGATACTTGAGAATGTATTTAAAATATTATTAGACGCACATAATGATCTTGAGATAACAGATACTATTAAATTGACAGAAAAAATGTTATCTAGAGGATTTAGAACTTTATCCTTTGATAATATTTTAGAAGCTTTATCTGATAGCCTCCCTACAAAGTTGAAAGAGATGGAGATATGGGGAGGATGTGACCAGTGGATAACAAATAGTGATATTTTAGTATGGTCAGAACAATATATAAAATTTGAAGAAATTTATAAAGCGAAAAGTAATAAAAAAAGAGATGGAGAAGGTGACCGCATTATATAAAGTACGTGCCTTAACTTCGCATAACAGCAGATTAGCTACATCCCAATTGAGAGGATAAATGAAGGTTGGGACTAACTTATGCAAGTCTTAGATTTTATATGAGATTAGGAGTATTAAAGGGGACGTCGCGAATCTGCGGGACGTTATACGAAATCATCAGTCAGATTATATTATTTTTTATGAGAATAATTAAAATTAATGATTTTAAGAGGGGGAGTAGTTTGTGGGTTATTTTAATAAAATAGGTTACTTGTATGTTGATTTACATCTGATGAAAGAATATGTGCAAATGTTTGAAGAAATGTTAGATGAAAAGTTAGAAGAGCTTAATTTGTGGACTGAGAAAGAATTAGCAAAATTAAATAATGATATGGATAGAGAAATTTTTATAGAAAATCATGTGATTGATGAAAAATGGAAGCTAAATAGCGAGTTTCCTAATATGTTTAGAAAATCTTTGTTTGTATCTATATATTCGAGAATAGAGCATGAATTAAATAGAATATGTAGAAAATATGAAGGTGAATATGAAATAGATTTAAAAGATTTTAGAAAAGATAAAGGAATTAAAAGAGCACAAAAATATTTAAAAGAAGTTGTGAATGTAGACTTCCCTGATGAAACTAAAGAATGGAATAAAATAAATCACTATAATTTTATTAGAAATAACATAGTACATAATAAAAGTAAAATAACTAAAATTAAAAAAATACAATCATTTATTAATAGTGAAGCCACTATAGGACTTGATAATTTGAATTATATAAATATAAGAAAAGGATTTTGTTTAAAAGTAATTGAAACAATGAGTAATTTTTTTGAACAGCTAAATAAAAAATTACCCTAACTTATCGGTTTATAAAATTTTATATAATTGTAAAAGAGAAATTAAAGAAGGGGTGCTGAGTGGCTACAATATTATTGTAGGTTCTAGTATTGAATAGTTCTAATTTTTATATGCCTCCTAGAACTCTTTAACAAGACGACAGGCTGAGTCAAAAATGTTTGCATTAGAACCACTCCCCTCTTTGCATTATTATAACATATTAGTAGAAGAAATAAAATTATTTTTATTTAAGATAAGTTAGTTTTTTAATGAGTGGACTAATTTAATGAATATGAAATTGAAAAATATTCTATTATAAAAGATTTATGAAAATCATTTTATTGATATAGAACTTTATAATTGTAATATTAAAAAAATTCAAAGGTAGACTGTTGACTTCGTATAAAAGTTATATTAGAAAATTCAAAGAAAAAATTTATTAACAAAAATTTAATAAGGAGTGATAATTGTGAAGTATATAATTGATGAAGTAGAAGTAGAAGGAATTAAATATAAAAATTATCAAAGAAATAAAAATAGTTTTTATAGCACAATATTTATACAAGTCGATGCAATGGCTGATGAACAACAACGAAAAATATTAAAACAAAATGGACCTATGTCAATATCTTGGACACAAAAATTTGAACAAATTAACTAGCTAACTTTAATTGTTTTTCATACTCATTGGGAGTCATATAATCAATGCTCCCATGAATTCTAGATCTGTTATACCATGCTTCAATGAATTCAAATATAGCTAAATTTGCTTCTTTAAAAGATTTATATAACTTATGATTAACTTCTTCCTTTTTTAAAATGGAATGAAATGATTCTATACATGCATTATCATAAGGGTTTCCTTTACCACTAAATGATTGTACTAAATCTAATTCTTTTACTTTATTTCTGTAAGTATTACTAGTATACTGAGTTCCTCTATCAGAATGAAGAATAACTACTTTGTCGGGTTTGCTATTTGAATAAGCCTTTTCTAGAGCTTTTATAGTTAAATCAGTAGTCATAGATTTATCAAAGGCATAACCAATAATTTTTCGCGTATGAAGATCCATAATTGATGCTAAATAGCACCAACTATCTTTAACAGTATAGATATAGGTAATATCAGATACCCATTTTTGATTGATAGAAGTCGTGGAGAAATCTCTTTTTAAAAGGTTTTCACCACATATGTCTTCAGATTTAGAAGAATAATGTTTAAATTTCTTATGCACAATTGACCTAATATCTAGTTTTTTCATTAATCTTTGTACTCTTTTAATGCTAACATTCCAACCTGTTTTTGAGAGTTTTTTATGAATTTTAATAGCACCATATCGTTTTTTACTATTTAGATATATACCCATAATATCTTTTTCTAATCTTTCATTTTCAAGCTCTCTATTGGACTTGGGTCTTGCCTTACGGTCATAATAAGTACTGCGAGCAACCCCCAGGACTGTGCATAATGATTTAACACCATAATTATCTTTATTATCATCAATAAAAGTATCTAATTGCTTGTCATCTATTTTTTCGCGAATATGGTTAAAGCCTTTTTTAAAATCTCTGCTTCCTGTTTAAGTCTTTGGTTCTCTTTCTTTATAGCTAAAAATTCTTTATAAGTAATAGTATTATTTTCATCAACATCTATTTCTGCATAAAGTTCAATCCAGTTATTTATAGAAGTTCTAGAAACACCATATTCACGAGCAAGCTCTGATTTAGATTTATTATCTGATTGATAAAGTTCTACTATCGTTTGTTTAAAATCTTCTGTATAACTCATATAGACACACCCTTTCTTAATTATATTGTAATATGTTCAATAAAGTGTGTCCATGATTTTATACTAGCATCAAAAACAAATTTTAGGCAGGGAAAAAGGAAGTGAAAAATTTGATTTATTAATTGACATTAAAGTTAACACTTCTGAAAGAGACCTTATTTTTAATCAATCTTCTTATACAAAAAAGAAGGGGGTTACTATGGATATATTAAATGTCGAAAAAATTGATAAATAATTTTAAATTAAACAATATAATAAGGGGGAAATTAATTATGTATTATGAAAAATTTATAGATTTAAAGCCGAAGATTTTTGATGTTGTAAAACTAGCTAAAGAATATATGAGAGATTATGATGCTTTAGAGAAAGAATATGAAAGTAAAAAAGATGTAGATTTTATGGAAGAATTTGATGCTTTTCATGATATAGAATCTAAACAAAAATTGAGAAATTATCTGAAGAGTTTAACTAATGATGAAATAATGATTTTACAGACTGTAATGTATATAGGTAGAGATGAAAGAAGAAAGATTTTAGAATCTAATTTTAATTATATTTTTAAACAAAAATTTGAGGTTTTGGGTTTTGAATTAGGAAAAGAAATTGATAGGTCAGCAGAAATTAGTATGATGATGTCTAAAAGTCCTTTAGCTAGATATTTAATAGAAGGAATTGGAAAATTGAGTTATGAATAATAGCTTCAAAATAGAAAAATTATACAAAATAAGTATTTAATTATGAAATCTGATGACTTCGTATAACATCAGCTTAACGACATCCCAGCTATGAGGATTAATCAAAGTTGGGGCTGACTTATGTAAGATTGTAGCTTTATTAAAGATTGAGGGTATTAACTGGGACGTCGCGAAGCTGAGGGACGTTAGGTGAAATGCTACTTTGCTTGAAAGGAGAGATTATTATGAGTTTAAAAAAATTAAAAAAAGGAGATACAATAGCTTTTTATTCTCCTTCTTCTCCAGCAACTTATACTGCTCCAAAAAGATTTAAAAGAGCTAAGAAATATCTTAAAAATAAAGGGTTTAAGTTATTAGCTGGTAACTTGACTGGGAAAGAAGATTTTTATAGATCGGGTAATATAGAAGAGCGGGCAGAAGAACTAAATCAATTAATTAAAAATCCAGAAATAAAATGTATTATGTCAGTAATCGGAGGAACGAATTCTAATTCAATATTACCTTATATTGATTATCAAGCATTCAAAAAGAATCCTAAGATTATGATAGGTTATTCAGACGTAACTGCTATTTTATTAGCAATATATGCTAAAACAGGAATAATGACTTTTTATGGACCAGCGTTAGTTCCTTCATTTGGAGAATTTCCACCTTTTGTTCATGATACATATAACTACTTTAGTGATATTTTAATAGAAGAGCAAAGGTTACCTTATATTTACAATCGGCCAGAATATTGGACAGATGAATATATAAATTGGGAAGAGAAGGAGAGAGAAAAAACTAAAAATAAAAATGAGTGGATAACAGTTAATAAAGGTAAAGTAGTTGGAAGAGTAATTGGTGGAAATTTAAATGCTATGACAGGAATTTGGAAAAGTGAATATATGCCTGAAATAAAAGAAGGAGATATTTTATTTATAGAAGATACAATGAAAACAGCTGCACATATGGAAAAATTATTTTCATTACTTAAAGTAAGTGGTGTATTTGATAAAATATCTGGAATTATTTTAGGGAAGCATGAGTTGTTTGATGATCAGGGAACTGATAGAGAGCCTTATGAGATATTAAAAGAAGTTCTAAGGGAAAAAAACATACCATTTCTAGCTAAGTTTGATTGTTGCCATACGCATCCAATGTTCACTTTGCCGATTGGTTCAAGAATTGAATTAGATGCTACTAATAAGAAGGTTAGCATATTGGATAGTTGGATAAGGTAGCACTTCACCTAACAGTAGCTTAGCGACATCCAGTTGTAGTGCATAAATAGGTGCTGGGAATTACTTATGAAATTCAGGTTGCATTATTAGGTTACATAGCATTGATGGGACGTCGCGAAGCTGCGGGACGTTAGGCGAAAGACCATAAATATAATACAGGAGCGTGAAAGATATGAGTGAGGGTTCTATAATTTCTGAAACAAAGGAACCAATTACAATAAATAGTTTATACCAAGATTTAATAAAACTTGGGGTTAATCGTGGAGATATCTTATTAGTTCATTCATCCTTATCAAGTTTAGGGTGGGTATGCGGTGGTGCACAATCTGTTATAACTGCAATAATGAATGCCTTAGGAAAAGAAGGGACATTAGTTATGCCAGCTCATAGCGGAGATTGGAGTGATCCAGAAGAATGGGAAAATCCTCCTGTTCCCAAAGAATGGATAGATATGATATATGAAAATATGCCAGCATTTGAACCTGATAAAACACCAACAAGAGGAATGGGATGTATTGCAGAATTATTTAGAACATTTCCTAATACATTAAGGTCAGATCATCCACAAGTATCATTTTCTGCTAATGGTAAGTATGCAAAAGAAATTGTTGAGGAACATCTTTTAACACCACAGTTAGGTATGAAATCACCTCTAGGAAAGATACATGAATTAGGAGCAAAAGTTCTATTGTTGGGAGTGGGATATGATTCGTGCACTAGTTTTCATCTTTCAGAATCATTTATAGAAGAAATGCCAATGAAACGCGTAGGCACTGCAATGTTAGATAAGGGTAAAAAAGTTTGGAAATGGTTTGATGACTATGATTATAATTCAGATGATTTTGAACTAATTGGGCAAAATTTTGAAGAAAATATTATAGTACATAAAGGTAAAGTTGGTAATGCAAACTGTAAGTTATTTGATATAAAAGATGGGGTGGATTATGCAAAATCATGGTTAAGAAAATATAGATTTTCTAAATAGATATTAGATTAAAACTTTTTTATGGATTTTTAATGTGGGCCATGGTCCATCGCCTAACAAAATATTGCCGGTTCCATTCCTCACGTCATTACACCCAAATTCCTCAACCTAAGATAGACATATCTAAGGTTGAGGAACTTCGGCAATACGGTTAAGTTATGTGCAATTGGGCTAGATGCTGTGTTAAAAGATTTTAATGTGATTATAAATTCAAAAAATAAAGTTTTGTTGAGAGGAGTGAGAGGAGAATGAGTTTTATGATAAATGGGGTAAACCATATAACTTTTGCAGTTAGCAATTTAGATATATCTATAGAGTTTTATTCAGAATTATTAGGATTAAAATTAGTAGCACATTGGGATAAAGGAGCATATTTAATGGCAGGGAATATATGGATTGCTTTAAATTTAGACGAAAAAATCATATCAGAACCTAATCAAGATTATACACATATTGCATTTAATGTACTTTCAACAGAATATCCTAAGTTAATAGAAAGACTTAAAAAAGCAGGGGTAAAGACTTTTAAAAATAATACATCAGAAGGTGAATCTTTTTATTTTCTTGACCCTGATGGACATAAGTTAGAATTACATTATAACACTATAGAAGACCGTTTGAAGTGGGCAAGGGAAAATGATTGGTCTTCTTTTGTTATTGGATAATAAAAATTCAAATAACTGGGTGATGATATGTATTCATTAAAAGAAATTGTATGTGTTTATTATCTGGGTTTATCTAGTGGATATTTTGAAAAAGAAGATGTTATAAACTGGGCTGATAATTACATTGAAAATAATGATGTTGAGGAAATTCCTTATAAAATGTTTGAAATATCTTTATCTTTAAGTGAATCTACTGTAGATTTAGCTTCTATGTTAAAAGAAATTTTTATAGGTGATTTTTCAGGTAAACCTCTAATGGTTATTCTAGGATTTTGTTATAAAGATTTAAAAGATAATTTAAAAACATATGATGAGATTTTTAATATAATTTATAAATTGTCTTTACAATCAAGTTATTGTAATAATAATTATGAATTAACAAAATTAAATTATTTGAGCCAGGAGTATTATCTAGCAAAACAACAGATATATGGAAATTTAAAAGAAATAAAAGATAAAACTTTAAGTTTTTTAGAGGAATATGAAAAATATGCTAAAGTTAATTATCTAGAGTAAGACCGCCCAACTGCACATAACAGCACCTTAGCGACATCCCAGTCATGAGCATAAATAAAGAGTCGGGGCTGACTTATCTAAGACTTAAAGTTTATTTGAAATTAGGAGCATTAAAGGGGACGTCGCGAAACTCAGGGACGTTATATGACATAAATAAACTAGTGCTTAGCTTTAATGAAAGGAGCTTGAGAATAATGATAATAAGTGAAGATGTGTTTAGTTTATCTATTCTTGTTGTTATAGGAGCAGGAATGTTAGTATATTATATTTACCAAAAACTAAATGAAATTTCTTCTGCTTCTTTAGAAGGATTTAAATCGAAATATCAAATAATAACCTATTTTAAAGAAACTAAAAAATTAATATTAAAAAAGAAATGGTTATTATTAGGTCCCTTAATGATTTATTTGTTAGAGTATTTAATTAATTCAATATTTTTTATTTATAATATAATATTTCAATATGGAATTGATTTTCTTTTTAATATGAGAACTATTAATTCGGCTGAAAAAGCAAGATCTATTTTTAAGTTTAAGAATATTTTTGGTTATATTAATGATTTGGTTAGCAGACCGATAAATTTCAACTTTCTATATTATGGCAGATTAATTAATAATATATTTTTTATATTTGGAGCGTTATTGTTTGTTATTTTATTTAAAGTAGTTATTAAGAAGATAAAAAAGTATATTACAAGAGAAGATGAAGAGAAGATGAATTTTTTAAGAATGATTTTAAAATACACTTTAGTTTTTGGACTAGTTATTTTGGGGTTTAGGTTGTTTTTAATGAATGCGAGAAATGGAATGAGTTCTATAAGTGAATCTACTAGATATTTTCTTGGTTTAGGGTTGATAATGAATGTAGCCTCTATAATCTTGTTTTCATTTTTGCAAGGGTTGATTTTATTTGAGATAAGGGAGGGAGAGAAGGAATTAGATGGTCTGGATTTAAGAATAAAAAAATCATTAGGGAGTTTTGATCATTTGTTTAAATTTAATTTAATTTTATTTTTAATATTAAATATTCGAATGACTATGTATTTGATTCCTTTATTAGGAAATATAATATTTAATTCTTTACCGTGGCTCAAATATTTATTTATTTTAATTAATTTGATAATAGTTCTATTAACAATGTTTACTCCACATATTATTGTTTTTGAGGATAAAAATGTTGTAAAGGCATTGAAGGGAAGTATAGAATTTATAACCTTTAATTTTTCAAGGTATATTTCCTTGATTATTGTACTTACAATTATTGAGTTTGTTTTTAGAAGTCTTTTAAGTAGTATCAATGTTTCAATTTATGGATATATGTATAGTCATGTTTTAAATGGAATTTTTGGATTTATAAATATTGTCTTTCGTGTTGTTTTCCCTATAATATTGACTAAATTTTATTTTGATTATAAGGATTATGAAAAGAGGATTTGATTTTTCGACGTTTATTTACATCATATAACATGAGATTAGCGGTACGTCCTGGCAGGGTATATATTCTAGTGAGTGTGAATCTCATCAGAGTAAAGGTTAGCCACCAGCTCTGTATCGAGTCTTGGAGGGATTGCGGTAACGTAATCCTTTAAGTGTAGACAGAAAGTTAGCAAGGTAGAATCGACTGAATTGGTTTGTCAGCGGTGGATGGTTTTATCACGAAGTGGTTTTTAAATTTTAAAACCCGTAGGAATTGTATTGAGCTCCGAAAACGATGCAACTGAGAAGGGTCGAAGCTGTCGCTAAAGTGGAAGACAGAATTTAATTATGCGTAAAAGGGCAAGTATAATTAGACATCTCCGGAGTCTAAGGCACTACCTCGCTAAACATTAAGAATATATAGAAACCCAGGGAGATCCTATCTGGTCTCTCCGCAAGGAGAGTATGCCCGATGAGCTGAAGAGGTGAAGAAGGCAAAAGCCAATAGGAAGTCGGATACTCTCATAGTACCAAAGAAACTGGGTAATTCTAGTGGAGGGAAGGAGTAGTAACAGATGAAACTGCAAGCAAGGGACACATCTATCGGACACAGAACCGAAGAAGGGGTGAGAACAAAACTTGTTCGCATAGCACAAAGAGCGAAAAGAGACAAAGCAGCAAAATTTTGCTCATTAAGCCATTTGCTTTACAAGAGCACATTAATAGAAGCCTTTTGGAGACTTTCTCCAAAAGCAGCTCCAGGAGTAGATGGTAAAAGTAAAGAAAGTTATGCAGAAAATTTAGAAGAAAATATTACAGACTTATACAGCAGACTTAAAAGTAACTCTTTTATGCCTAATCCAGTAAAACGTAAATATATAAAGAAGATAGGCAGTAATAAAATGCGACCTCTTGGTATACCTGCAATAGAGGATAAGATAGTCCAGACAGCCTTAGTAATTATCTTAGAAAATATTTATGAACAAGATTTTCTACCATTCTCTTATGGATTTCGTCCTAATAGAAACTGTCATGATGCCTTAAAGAATCTAAGCAGAGACATAGGAACAAAGAAAGTTGGATATATCATAGATGCAGACATCAAAGGATTCTTTGATAACGTAAATCATGAATGGCTGGGAAAATTTCTTCAGCATAGAATAAATGATAGTAAAATATTAAGGCTAGTTAAAAGATTTCTAAAAGCAGGAATATTAGAAGAAGGCAACTATTACGAAAGTAAAAGAGGTGTTCCCCAAGGTGGAACTTTATCTCCATTATTAGCAAATATCTATCTTCACTATACTATCGACTTATGGTTTGATAGAGTAGTTACTAAATCCTGTAAAGGAGAAGCATATATTACAAGATATGCTGATGATATAGTATTCTGCTTCCAATATAAATCCGATGCTCAAAAGTTCTATTCTTCATTAAAAGATAGACTTAATAAATTTGATTTAAAACTATCAGAAGATAAGAGCAAGATGATAGAATTTGGGAGATTTGCTCAAAGAGATGCTAAGCGAAGAGGAGAAACCAAAGCAGAAACCTTTGATTTTTTGGGATTTACCCATTATTGCAGTAAAAGCCGGAGGGGAAGGTTTAAGCTTAAATGGAAGATAGCACGAAAGACATTTACCGTTAAGGTAAATGAATTTGGTGAATGGATTAAGGAAAATAGACACTTAGCAATAGATGAAATATGGAGAAAAGTAAATCAGAAATTAAGAGGACATTATCAATATTATGGAGTAAGTGATAACTGGAAAGGGTTAGAGAACTATAAAAGAGAAGTGATAAAACTACTGTATAAATGGCTTAATAGAAGAAGCCAACGAAACAGCATAACTTGGGAAGAATTAAGACAATTAATTAAAGTCTTCCCATTGGCAGAACCAAAGGTTAAGGTAAATCTTAATTCGGCTTTTGTGTAAAGAGGTTCATTTGGGGAGCCGTATGCTTAAATTGGGCACGTACGGTTCTGAGAGGGGTATACATCAACTTAATAAGGAGCAAATATTGTGACACTCATAGACGAAAGGGTGAGCAAACGGGGAAAACAAAGGGATTCCTAAGTTTAGAAGATGTATATATCTACTTACCACATCACAGCTATGAGGATGAATCAAAGTCGTGGATGACTTATATAGGATTGTATTTTTATTAGAATTGGGAGTATTAACTGGGACGTCGCGAAGCTGAGGGACGTTATCTGACATATGCCAAATGGTAATTTTTTCTAAATCGAGAAGGAGAATAATTAATGGAAAAAACAGAAAAAACAATAACTGCTTACAATAAGAATTCAGAGGATTACACAAATAAGTTTATGAATTTTCCGCTATATGAAAAGAAAATTAAAGAATTTATTTCATTTCTTGATTGTGGGAATGAAGTTTTAGATTTAGGTTGTGGTCCGGGTAATGTATTAAAATGGCTTTGTTCTTCAGGGAAAGAATTTTCGATTACAGGAGTAGACTTTTCGGAGAAAATGTTAAAAATAGCCGAAAAAAATATTCCAGAGGGTAAATTTTACTGTGAAGATATAACAAATATTAGTTTTGATGAAAGTACTTTTGATGTTATAATATTATCTTTTTGTATTGTTCATTTAGATGATAATGAGATGAAAGTTGTTTTAGAGAAAGTATCTAAATATTTAAGAAATAAAGGGAAAATTTATTTAAGTTTTATGGAAGGAAAAGAACCCGGATTTGAAACAACTAGTTTTTCAAAAGAAGAAATTTACTATAATTATTATGAAGCAGATAAAGTTAGAGATTTATTAGCAAATTACGATTTTGAAATACTTAAATTATCTAAGCAAGATTATCCAGAACCAGATGGATCAGTAACAACAGATGTTTTTATTTTTGCAGAAAAGAATGAGTAATAAAAGTTACAGAAGGGAGTTTATTTGATGAAATTAGCAATTTTATATCACAGTAAAACTGGAAATACAAAAGAAGTAGGAGAGATAATTGCCGTAGGAGCAAGAGAAGTAACAGATGTTGAAGTAAAATGTATGAGCATTAATGATATTGATTATGAATATTTAAATGAAGCTAAAACTGTTATTTTTGGTTGCCCGACTTATTATGCAGATTTTTCTTGGCAGATGAAAAAATGGTTTGATGAATCATGGGGTTGTAAACTTGGAGGTAAATTAGGAGCTATGTTTGCTACAGAGGATTATTTGGGTGGAGGAGCAGATTTTACTTTGTTAACTTTAGCTGGACATATGTTAGTTAAAGGAATGTTAGTATATTCGGGAGGTTCAGCTGAAGGACAACCCTATACTCATTATGGAGTTGTATGTATTAAAAATGGTGATTCTGAGCAAAGAGAAAGAGCAAAGATTTTTGGGAAAAGAATAGCTTTAAAGACTATAGAACTTTTTAAATAAAAATATGTTAGTTGATGTAATCACTATGTTAGGTATACGTCAGATAACAGCAGATTAGCTACATCCCAACTGGTGACCATAGATGAAGGTACAGATGAATTATGTTAGACTTAGTTGTTTAGTTTGGAGTTAGGAGCATTAGATGGGGACGTCGTGAATCTGCGGGACGTTAGACGACATTTGAAATAAGTTAATATAAGGAGGTATAAAATATTGAATCCATTTATAGTTAAATATTCTTCTAATTATGAATCTGATGAGAGTAGGGAATTTAATTTATGTAAATTTGATTATGAACGTGATGTAATGACATTAAAAAGTAATGGACAACCTGTTATTTATAGTAATATTTCATTTAAAATGACAGGCTCTAAAGGAACAGCCGCGAAACATGATCCGACTAGTGATGAATCTACAGACAGGGGGGGGATATAATGAAGTTACCTTTTATATTAAATTATAGTGAAGATAATTTGCAAATTGAAAACGGAAATAATGATTTTGTATATCATTATGAGAAAGATGTATTAGTTTGGAATGATAACAAAAAAGAACCTGTTGTGAATGGAGATATACCAATACAATTATCTGGTTCTTATATAACTAAAGCAAAAGAAGATTCAACAAGTGATGAAAGTACTGATAGATAGAATATAAGAAAGGGTGGGTTATTTATAATGGAACCATTTATTTCAAAATATAGTATATCTAAAGAAAAATCTTATGTTGAACAAAATTTATATAAATATGACTATGTTAAGGATATATTAGTTTATAAAAAATCAAATGATCCTGTTATTGAAGGAGTAATACCGTTATATTTGAGTGGGTCTTATATAACAGAGGCAGGAAAAGATTCAACAACTGATGAAAGTACTGATAGATAAAAATATAAATTAAAGGAGACATTAATATGATCCTTATAATTACTAATAAAGAAGATATAACTGCTGATTATGTAGTGTTAGAATTACAAAAAAGGAATATTGAATATATTAGGATAAATACAGAAGATTTTCCTACAAAGAGTTTTAGTAGTGTAATTTTCAATAAGAATACAGAATTGATTTTTAATACCCCAAATAAAAAAATAAATTTAAGTAAAATTAAAAGTGTTTGGTATAGAAGACCTATTAAGCCGAATATAGATTCATCAATAAAAAATGAAGCTGTTAGAGAATTTTGTTTAAATGAAGCTAGAGATTTTTTAAGGGGATTATGGTATTCGCTTGATTGCTTTTGGGTAAGTGATATGGAAGCTATTAGGAAAGCAGAACATAAAATATATCAATTAAAAATTGCTAAAGAGCTTGGTTTAAATATTCCTAAAACTATAATAAGTAATAATCCAGAAAAAGTTGAAAGATTCTATCATAATTGTAATGGCGAAATGATTATAAAACCTTTGTTTGTAGGTTTTATAGATGATGAAAAACCTAAGGCGATATATACAAGCCAAGTAAATTTAATGGATTTACAAGAAAAAGATTCTATCAAGTATATCCCATCAATATTTCAGAAAAAAATAAATAAAAAGTTTGATATTAGAGTTACTATTATAGGAGAAAAAGTTTTTGCAGCTGAAATCCATGTAAATAGAAATAATAAAGAAAAAGTTATTGATTGGAGGAAATTAAAAATAGAACAGTTAGATCATTTTGAACATGATTTACCTATAAATTTAAAAAACAAACTGATTAAATTAGTGAAAAAATTAGGGTTAGAATTTGGAGCGATTGATTTAGCTGTTACTGAAGAAGGAGAATATATTTTTTTCGAAATAAATCCAAATGGGCAATGGGCATGGTTAGAGGAAACTATGGATTGGCCTTTAAGTAAAGAAATTGTAGATTTATTAATTAGAGGAGATAATAAATGATTAATTTTGAAAAAATAAAGGGAAAAGCATTAGATTTCAAGCATAAATTGCCTTTTGAGGGTGATTGGTTATTTGTCACTTTCTCTAATACTAGTGACGATTTAGCCAGAGAAGATGGAGAAAAAGTTAAAGAAAAGATTAGAAATGGTGGGTTAAGAAATAATAACTATAAAATAATAAATCAGCTTAATAAATTTTCAAATGATCGGATGGCTAAAATTGACGGAAGGAGTAAATTAGTTAGAGAAAAAGCTAAATTAATTTGGCAATCTGCAGGAGTTATTTTTACTGTTTTTTTTACTATTACAGGTTTATTAATTAAAAATTTTAATCATCTAGCATTTAGCATAAAAGCAATTATTTTTGTATTGACTATATTTATGATATTTCATTTAAGTAGAGCATTAAAAGTTTCTATAAATGTTATTACCAGAGAAGAAGATATTATTTTCGCTAGTGATAATCTGATAGAAATAGCTGAGGAATCAGAAAATGAATCAGATTATTTAGAAAAGATGACCTTAGAGGAAATAAATAATTCAAATTTTAAAAATAAATTTATTACTAAAAGAGTGAATAAAGTTATCAAAGCTCAAATTTCTCTTGTTTGGGGTATTATATATTTAGCTTCAATTTTAATATTAATTATTGGATGTTTATTTTTTTATGATAATAATCCTAGCGATAGTCACTTCCTTAATAATAAAAAGAATATTTCTGTATTATCTAATAATGAAAAAGAAAAGACTAAAAGTAATATAAAAAAAATAAAACTGAATTTAAAAAAGGATAATATTATAAATAAAACAGATTTTTCTTTAAGTAATTTTAAATTTAGATTTGATGAAGACACTGGAAAGGTTGTAATTATTAAAGAAAGTAAATAACATAAATTACTGTAAATTTCAAACATCGTCTAAACCAGCTAATAAAAGTCAAGAATAAATTAAAAAATATTTACATACCTAAAAATGAGCATGATAAAATAAGCTTACTTTTCAGCAAACTTTGAAAATTTAGCAAAATATTAAACTTTTAATCTAATAGTTATTATTTTATTTTAAACATCTCGTTATTCTTCCAAACCCCATAAATTGTTCTTAAAAGCTTATTGGCAGTAGCGATAATAGCAACTTTATATGGTTTTCCTTGTTCGCGTTTTTGGTTATAATAGTCATATAGGAGTTGATTATTAGGTCTTACTTTAACTTTTCTCACAGCAGCAGTAGTTGCTTGGTAGAGTGACTTCCGAAGGTAAGTTGAGCCTCGTTTAGATATCTTATTATTGGTCGCTTTAAATCTACCTGATTGATAGACGCTGGGGTCTAGACCAGCATAAGCAGTTAACTGTTTAGTAGTAGGAAATCTATGAATATCACCAATCTCTCCTGTAATACTGGCTGCTGTTAACTTTCCTACTCCTGGTATCGACAGGAGTAAAGGAAAGGCATAAGAAAGCTTAGCATACTTTGTAATTTCAGTTTTTAAATCTTTTAAAATAGCTTTCTGGGTCAAGAGTAATTCTATATAATGCTTTAGAACCCGAATACTAGAGCTTTGAGCTACTTTATAGGATAAGCTTTCTTTAGCAGCAGCCATTAATTCTTTAACTTTATTATCTATCCATTTTTGATTATGATTACTTATCTTTAAAATAGATTTAAGCTGATTAATATCAGCATCTAAGATATCTTCAGGTGTAGAAAAAGCAGAGAGAACCTTTAAGGATGTAATACTACATAACTTAGCAAAAACTTCATTATATTGAGGAAAAATTAAGTCAACTAGGCTCATAAATTTAAGTTGAGTCTCTCTGTGAAGTTCATTAAAGCTCTCATATTGGCGAGTAAGATTCTTTAGTTCTGCAGTTTCTTCTGGGATATTGGCTTGTGGTTTAAAGTTATTCAGGTAATAAACCTGTGCAATTCTATGGGTATCAATAGGGTCTGTCTTGATCTTACGGATGTTTCTCTTCTTCTCTTTATGAGTTTGAATAGGATTAAGCTCTATTACTTCATACCCACCTTTCATAAAAGAATATTTAAGGGGTTTAGAGAAGTTCCCTGTGGCTTCTAAAACAACCCTAGGCTGTTTACCACTTGCTTTCTTTAAATCTTTGAGTAATTTAAAAGCAATTACTATTTCTTGGCGAGTATTAGCAAAGGAAATAGGAGAAGTAAAGACCTGTCCATAAGCTAAAAAAGCTGTAGCATAACTATTAGATTTTGATACATCAATACTTAAAATAGGTTGATTCATTTGAGTCCTCCTTGTTAACCAGGTTTCTTAACCAACGACTTTCCACAGGTTCGTGTTGTGATACGAGTTCAAAGACTCAACCAGCTCAATTGTGGTATAAGTGTTGACTAGGAATTGAACAGTTTATGCGACGAAATCAAAGCTCCAACAGCAGATGCGTTCTTTATCCTGGTTTCTATTTACTCTTATTATAATAATAAATAAGAGTACATACCAGATTGAACTGGCTATGTACCCTATTATACGAACAGCACCTTAGTGACATCCTAATTGAGGTTTTGACTTATGTAATACTTAGAGTTTATCTGAGATTAAGAGTATTATCGAGGACGTCGCGAAGCTCAGGGACGTTACACGACATGCTTATTCGCTAATATAGTCTTCACCATAGCAAACGCACTCATTTCTTTTATTTTTGAATATGTTTATAGTAAAATAACTATGTTTATGTTATAATAAACATGGTCATAAAAAAACAAATGAATATATTAATAAGGAGAGTGAGTATATTTATGATGTCTTTTAGAAATGAGAAGTTAAAGAATAAGAATATTCCAATGAATATAGTGAGGTTAGTAGGAAAGATAAATGAATATAAAGGAAAACAAGATTTATATATGAATCAGTCTCCACAAATATTAGAAAAGTTAAAAGAAGTAGCAATTGTTCAAAGTACTAAAGCTTCTAATAGTATAGAAGGAATAGTTGTTACTGATCAAAGATTAAAAAAGATAATGGAAGACGATACAAATATTAAAGATCGTTCTGAAGGAGAAATTGCTGGGTATAAAGGTGTTTTAAATACAATCCATACTTCTTATGATGCTATTCCAATAAATCCTAATATAATTTTGCAATTGCATAGAGATTTATATAAATTTGTTCCCGCAGATGGAGGAAGATGGAAGAATCAAGATAATATTATTGGTGAAATATTACCTAATGGAGAGAGGTATATAAGGTTTAAGCCGTTATCAGCATATCAAACTCCAAAAGCCATGGAGGAATTATGTAATTACTTAAATAAAGAAATGAGAGAGGAAAATATTGACCCTTTAATATTAATAGGAACTTTCATATTGGATTTCTTATGTATTCATCCCTTTAATGATGGAAATGGTAGAATGTCAAGGTTATTAACACTATTATTATTATATAAATATGACTATAAAGTTGGAAGATATATTAGTTTAGAGAAAATAATTGAGGAGAGCAAATCTAGTTATTATAAAACTTTGAATCAATCTTCTACAGGTTGGCATGATAGTAACCATAACATTTTTATTTGGTTAGATTATTTTTTAGGTACTTTACTTGTTGCTTATAAAGAATTTGAAGATAGAGTAGGCTTAGTAAAAAGCAAAAAAGGAAATAAAAGTTTTCGAGTAGAAGAGGCTGTTAAAAGTGTATTAGGAACTTTTACTAAAGAAGACATAAGAAATGCTTGTCCTGATGTTTCTGATTCTACAATTGATAGGGTGTTTAGAAAGTTAAAAAAAGAAGGGATTATAGAAGTACTAGGAAAAGGAAGAAGTGCAGAATGGAAGAGGTTAAAGTAGCTAAGAGTATTCGGCACGTCGTGTAAACAAGAGTTACACGACATGCTAAGTTCTGTGTGTTTTTTGTAAGAGTGTATTACTTTTAATTTCTCTAAAAATACGATATAATATTGTTAAATTGAAGCAATTATAGTAGTTACTGAGGGATATTTAATATGAAAAAAGAAATGTTAGACCCTAAAGTTGATTTTGTATTTAAGAAGATATTTGGTTCTGAAAAACATCCAGAAATATTAATTGCATTTTTGAATAGTGTTTTTGGAACTAAGGGAACAGAAGAAGAAATTATAAGTGTAAAAATAGAAAATTCAGATATAAATAAAGACTGGGAAGATGATAAGTTTAGCCGATTAGATATAAAAGCAACAGCTAATAATAATGCTAAGATAAATATAGAGATTCAATTGAAAAATCAATATAATATGAAGAGAAATTATATTATTGGAGTAAATTATTTGAATCAAAAATGGAAGAAGGAGACTCTTATCGAAAATTACAAAAGACTGTAACAATAAATATTTTGAATTTTAATTATTTAAGGGAGAATAGTAGGTATCATAATACTTATTTATTGAAGGAAAAGAGGCTAATGAGGTATTAACTGATTTGCAAGAAATTCATTTTATAGAGTTGCCAAAACTAAATGCAGATAGGTTTAAAAGTGTTGATGAGGTGGAAAGTAAGAGAGATGAGGATAACTTAATTCCTTGGGCACTATTTTTGAAAAATCCTGATAGCGAGGTGATAAGAATGCTTGAGGAAAGAATAAAAGAGTTGAAAGAAGCAGCGGAAGTATTAGAATTATTAAGTCATGATAAAAAAGCTAGAGAATTATATGAGAGTCGTCAAAAAGCAATTCATGACCAAGTTACTAATATAATAGGTGCCACAGAAGAAGCGAGAGAAGAAGGAATAAAATTAGGCGAAGAAAAAGGAAGAATGAAAGAGAAAATTGAAACTGCTAAAAATTTATTAAGTATGGGATTAGATATAGAAAAAGTAGTTAAGGCAACAGGTTTAAATAAAGAAAAGGTAGAAAAATTGAAATAAAGTTAAATCCCTGAGTAGTTATATTTTAAGCTCAGGGGTTATTTTTTTATCTTGCCAATGGAAATAAAATGTTAAAATTATTAAAAATAGTAACATTGGATTAAATGTTTAAAAAGAGCATGTCGGATAAACCAGCTAATAAAAGTCAAGAATAAATTTTAATTTATTCAAATAATTAAAATAGGCATGACAAAATAAGTTTACCTTTCAGCAAACTTCAAAAAATTAATAAATTATTCAGTTTTTAATCTAATAGGCATTACTTTGTTTTAAAAAATTCATTATTATTCCAAATCCCATAAATTGTTCTTAAAAGATTATTGGCAGTAGCGATAACAGCGACTTTATATTGTTTTCCCTTAACTTTTCTCACAGCAGCTATTAATTATTCAATTTTATTGTCTATCTATTTTTGATTGTGATTACTTATCTTTAAAATAGATTTAAGCTGATTAATATCAGCAACTAAGATAGCTTCAGGTGTAGAAAAAGCTGAGATCATCTTTAAAGATGTAATACTACATAACTTAGCAAAAACTTGATTATATTGAGGAAAAAATTAAGTCAACAATGCTCATGAATTTAAGTTGAGTTTCTCTGTAAAGATCATTAAAACCTTCATATGGGCGAGTAAGATTTTTTAGTTCTGCAGTTTCTTCTGGAATATTGGCTTGTGGTTTAAAGTTATTTACTTAATAATATACGTTCTTCTTATTATAATAATAGGGTACACACCAGATTGAACTGGTACCCTATCATACGAACAGCAGATTAGTAACATCCAAATTCAGGTATATAACTAAGGGATGGGCTGATTTATGCAAGACTTAGAATTTATCTGAGAATAGGAGTAGTATCGACACCTTGGGAAGCTTAAGGACTTTATCCCAAATTTGAGGTCTATATTATAGATATTTTAAGATTAAAGATTTTATTTTAAAAAGAGTAACAGTATAAATATTGTTAATCTTATAGAAGAAGTAGTTAATATTATTAGAAATAAGGAAAACAATTATTAGAAGTTATTTGCTATTTAAATTATAATTTTTCTAAACAATCAAATCTAAGCGATTAGAAAAATTGGATATATTTGTTTTTTATGAGTGGAGGGGTACATAATGGTTGATTATTACTAATCAGTAAGGAGGATCACATTGAAAAAACAACTAGAAAGGAAAGAGATACTTAAGTTATACTTGTGGACATTAAGCTATTTCAAACCAGTTATATTATTAACCCTCTTTTATATATTATGTGGAGGGATTATGATTTGGGGAGAATTAATGATTCCACGTCGGATGGGATATGTAATTGATAATGTACTTCCATTAAAAGAGATGGTACCTCTAAGAAATCAAATTCTGATTTTATGTGGGATTGTTGTACTGATTTTAATTTTAAAAGCAATCTTCTACTTCTTGGAACAGATTATAGCTAATAAAATTACTAAGAATCAACAGACTGATTTAATGGTGAAGTTACAAAAGTTAGGATTTTCTTACTATGAGAAGGTGCCAACAGGACAGATTATATCTTTATTTGAGAATGCAGTAAAAGAGACACAGCAGACTTATACCTTCTTATTCCCACAATTTATTTACAATTTAGCCAAGTTTGTAGTACCTTCGATTGTTCTAATTTTTGGTGAGCCTATATTTTTTATTGCTGCAATGATTGGAAATATCATTTATGTATTTGTTAATCAATTTGCAAATAAAAAAATACATTATTATTTAGGTGTTGAAACAAAAGCTGCCCATGCATCACAGCAGTCTTTATATGATGCTATTGTAGCTAAAACTGAATTAAAAGCAATGGGCAGCAAAGACTGGTTTATAGAAAAGACGATAGAAGATTTTAATCAATTTAGGATTCCACGAATGTGGTCAGTATTTTGGCGACATTTTCGTTATACAACTGTTGGACTGACATTAACAATTTCAATTTTTCTATTTTATTTTTATGGTTTGGATTTAGTAAAAAGTGGTGAGTTATTACTAGGAGAATTTATTGGCTATAGCTTTCTGATGGGACTTGTATCACGAGGCTTTTCAGTCTTTTTTTATATTATTCCTGCTCAATATCATGCCCTAAATTATGCGAAATATCTACATGACTTTTTAAAGTTAGAGCCAGATGTTAGAGAAGATAATAACTGTTTAAAGGTTGAACTTGATCAATTCGATATTGAATTCAAAAATGTCTCCTTTGCTTATAAAGATAGTCAGCCAATTATCAATAATCTCTCTTTGATAATTCCAGCAGGAAAGAAGACTGCCATTGTAGGAGAAAGTGGTAGTGGGAAGTCCACATTATTAAAGCTGATCGGGCGATTTTATGACGTTAATCAGGGTCAAATTTTAATGGGAGGATATGACATTAAAAAGCTTAAATTAGAGCATTTAAGACAGAACTTTGGCTATGTGTTTCAGGATACTTATTTATTTAATATGTCCATTAGAGATAATATTAAGTTTGGCAATCCTGATGCAAGCGATGAAGAAGTCATTAAGGCATCCAAACTTGCCAGTGCCCATCAGTTTATTATGGAGACAGAAGATGGCTATGATACCATAGTTGGTGAAGGTGGTGTGCGTTTATCTGGTGGTCAAAAACAACGGATTTCAATAGCTAGAATGCTGCTTAAAAAACCCCCGATCATTCTATTAGATGAAGCGACATCTGCTCTAGATAATGTCACTGAAGCAGCTGTTAAGCAATCCTTAGAAAAGTTAGCAGTTAATAAAACAGTTGTTACTGTAGCACATCGACTTTCTACAATTATGGACTATGATTCAATTATAGTGCTTAAAGCAGGCAAAATCGTTGAAGAAGGTACATATCAAAGCTTAATGGATCAGAAAGGACTATTTTATCAACTAGTAATTAGAGGTGTTAATGATGAACTCTAGTCTATTATTTATGTTTAAATATATAAAGCAAAAACGCTGGTTTCTGTTAGGATATTTGGCACTAGTTTTAGAAAGTTTAACACCAATTATTGCAATCTTATTACAACGTGACTTGATCGATAAAGTTTTTATCGACAAGCAGTATCAGCAATTTCATAGATTAATCGTTCTGTATGCTATTTTCTTCTTTGGACCTAAATTATGGTTTACTGTTAGAAGAGTGACTTTTTTCCATATCAGTTATCATCTTCAAATGTCTTTAACCAAGGAGTTCTTGTTAAAAATCTATGATCTACCAGCTGTAATTTTTAATAAGGAGCATGTTGGCAAACTATTAAACCATATCAGAACTGATATAGCTGAAGCCAGTGATTTAGCTATTAATAAGCTACTGTCAGATTTGGTAAAAAGTATTGTTACTATTCTATTCTTAGCCTATTTATTAGCACAACTTAGTCTGATAATGTTAGTAGTGGTAATAACAGTAGCAATTATTTATTATCTTTTGCTCAATAAATTTGGTGATAAAACTAAAGAATTTTCACAGCGAGTTAAAGAACAAAAAGCTAAAGTTTCTATTACTATTGAAGAAAGTATTTCAGCAGTTAGAGAGATCGTAGCCTATAATCGTCAGGATTGGCAGCTTAAGAATTATGAGCAAAAGTTTTCAAACTATTTTAAGGCGATTATCAAGGAGGCATTATTTAAAGTCAAAATATTATTTATCAGTGAACCTTTTCTTTATGGAACCAAGCTTGTTGTTATTTTCTTTGGAGCTATGAGTGTGATTTCTAATCAAATTTCACTAGGTGAATTTGTGGTAAGTTTTACTCTAGTTAATCAATTAGTAACAGAGCTTGGACAAGTATTTGAACAGACTTTAATAGGTAGAAGACTAGTGGCTTCTGTTGAATGTATTCAGTCTATAATGGGGCAGGAAAGTACTAAGTTTGGTTTAATTGATTTCAATGGTGAGATTGAGTCAATACAATTTAAAAATGTAACCTTTAGCTATTTGGCTGATTCTGCTCCTGTACTCAATAATCTATCCATTGATTTTCCAATCGGTAAGAAAATTGCTATTGTTGGTGAAAGTGGTAGTGGGAAGTCAACTATTGCCCAGTTATTACTTCGAGTCTATTCACCTAATCAAGGAGAAGTTTGTATTAATGGTCTTCCAGTTACTAGTTATGGCGAGCAATATCCAGATAAAATTTCAGTAGTCTTTCAACAGCCACATTTTATACCTTCATCAATCAAAGAAAATCTGGTATTTGATCAAAAATATGATCAATTGCAGATTGAAAATGCCTGTACTGAAATGTTGTGTCATAATTTTATTGTAGGATTTCCAAGTCAATACGAAACTCAAGTTGGTGAGCGTGGAATTAGCTTATCTGGTGGACAGAAGCAAAGACTTGCACTATCAAGAGCAATTTTAAAAAATACAGAAGTGCTTATTTTAGATGAAGCAACCTCAGCCTTGGATACTGAAACAGAATTTAAAGTTCAACAGAATCTAGATAAATTAAGAAAAGGAAAGACAACAATTATTATAGCTCATAGAATATCAACTATTCAAAATTCAGATCTCATCTATGTTTTAGACAAAGGTAAGGTTGTTGCCCAAGGTACACATGAAAAGTTAATAAATGAATCTCCTATATATAAGAAGCTATATACTGTTCAACTAAGTTGATCATTTTATAAATTTTATGAGATAGAGGATAAAGGAAAGTATAGCTAACTTATGTGAGGTTGTTAGTTTTAATTAGAGGTTGGACGTAGCGAAGTTGCAGAATGCTAGCTGACATGGTCTTATAGCTATGAAAATAAGGGGAGGGAAAACACTATTTATGATTGATAATGCTGTGTTAAAAGAGGTAGTTGATAAATTTGGTGGAAATTATTCAACTTTAAAATTGTTAGGTGGTTTTAATGATAGCGTTTATGAGGTAAAAGTCAATAATGAAAGTTTTATAATAAAATTCTTCTTACCTTCTCAGACTAATAAATCTCTAATTAGAGGAGAGTTAAATTGGATTAATTATTTAGCAGAGAATGGGATGAATGTAGCTAAACCAGTTTTTTCACTTCAAGATAACCTTATTGAGGAAGTTAAAGAGAACAATACTTTATATTATTATGTTATATTTGAAAAAGTAGGAGGAGACTTTATTGATGAAAAAGATTGGGAAAAAGACTTAATTGTGAAGTGGGGACGTGCCATGGGCAAAATGCACAATCTAGCCAAGAGTTATGTAGTATCGACTGTAGGTAAAATCAAAGATTGGAAAACAACTGATATTTTAATTAATCCTCCTAGAGAAGTAAGTGATTCTATTTTAGAAAAGTGGGAGGAGTATGTGGAAAAACTTAAATCTTTTCCTACGTGTAAAGAATGCTATGGAATTATACATAATGATTTACATCAGGGAAATCTTTATTTTGATAATGGAAAAGTTCAACTATTTGATTTTGGAGACTGTGAATATAATTGGTTTATTTATGATATTAGTATTTCTTTATATCATGCAATTCAAGGGATTTCTTTAAATCAGAAAGAAGATAACTTGAACTTTGCTACTAAATTCATGAAAAATTTCATGCAAGGGTATAGACTAGAAAATAATATAGCTGATAAATGGATTGAGAAAATACCATTTTTCTTAGAGTATAGACAGATATATTCTTATCTATATATATTAAAGCACTTAAATAGATATAATGTTGATGAGAGGGTTAAGGAGATATTAGAAGAAATGAAATATCGAATAGAAAATGGTATATCCTATTTACAAGGTTTTGACATCGAGCAGTTTATATAATAATGGATTAGCAACATTCTAGTTGAGGTGCATAAATGATAGTTTGGACTAACTTATGATATATTTTTACATATTTACTTGAAATAAAGAAGGAAATTACTAATTCTATATTAAATATATAGTGTAAGTTCAAAATAAGAAGTGTATAAAAATATGATGGGAGGATTAGTGTAGTATATGGAGAATAAAGAATTGCGGGAACAATTTAAAAAGGCATTAGATAGTACAATTGAAAAATTTCAAGATGAAAAGAAGTGTTTAGCAGGATTTCTTATAGGGAGTATGAGTCATGATTTAATCTGGGAATGGTCTGATCTTGAAATATTATTAATCTTTGATGAGAGTTATCAGGGTTCTTCCTCTTATCATCTTTTGGAACATAATGTTCATGTAGCATTAAATATCAGAACAATTAATGAATTTAAAGAATATCTGGCAAGCACTAATGTTGCTGATTATTGGTTTTGTGCTCTTTCAAAGAGTACTCTTCTTTTTTGTAAAGACATAACTTTGGAAGAAGACTTTGAAGATATCTTTTATTATGGAGAAAAAGATAGAGAGATTGAGATGCTACTGGGCTTTTCTAATGCTGTATATTATTTAAATAAGGCTGAAAAGAATTTTCGGGTGAAAAAGAATAGTGAGAATGCTATTTACTTTATTCCTCAAATAGCAGAGGGGATAGCCTGGTTGGAAGTTGCTCGAAATCGTTCTATTCCGGAAAGAGAAATTATAGCTCAGGCTCGCAAGATAAATCCTGATATATTTAAGAGAATATATGATCTTCTATTTTATGAAGAAGTAACAGCAGAACTAATTGACCAGATTCTTAAAGACTGTTATCAGTATCTTAAGGAGAATACAGAAGAGGTATATCGCCCGATAATATCTTATTTAAACGAACATGGTACATTAAAGGATTTCTCTTTAAAAACAAGAGAACATGGATTTGGGATAAACTATAATTGGTTATATCGAGTGGGTATAGCTGATAGATACATAGAGCCTATAAAGATAAATAATCAAAAAGAAGAGTTCTATCAGATAGGTTATAGATTGAATAAATAATTTGTTTAGAGATTAGTTTCTTTATTATAAAATAAGGAAGGTGTTTTTATATTGGAGAACCATATTAAGATAAATGGAGCTCGAGAGCATAATCTTAAAAACATAGATGTTGAAATACCACATGGCAAGCATACAGTGATAAGTGGTGTCAGTGGTTCGGGAAAATCAACCCTGGCTTATGACATTATATATGCTGCTGGACAAAAACGTCTACTGGATTGTCTTTCCGAGCAGGTAAAAATGTTTAGCAGTCAGCTTAAACAGCCCGATATTAATTATATTAAAGGACTTACCCCAGTAGTCAGTTTGAAGCAATATAAACCGCGGAAAAACCCACGAGCAACAATAGGAACTTTATCAGAGCTCAGCACATATCTTCGCTATTTATATTCTCTCATAGGTCATGGTAGCTGTCCTTACTGCAACAAGAAATTTCCTGTCAGGTCACTAAGCTATCTTATTAAAGAACTACAAAAGCTGCCAGAAATGACTATAGTAGAACTCCAGTTTCCTGTATATAAAAACAAGTCGAAAAAATATGATCAATTTTTTGCTCAGTTACGTGCTAGGGGTTATAAAAAGATAGAGATAGATGGAGAACGAAAAGATCTGCGTGACTGGATTCAGATAGATCAAGATCCAGAATCTATAATGGTAGTTGCCAGTAAAATTCAAATAAAAGAAGAGTTTAATAGAAGTGATATTAAGGCTGTACAAAAGTCCATTGAAGAGGGACATGGTTTTATTAGGATTGTAATACCAGATCTTGAAGAGCGGAGAAAATGTGAATCGTTTTTCCAGAAACATGGATGTCCAGAACACGGAATCTTTGTTGCTGATATCTTACCTTCATTTTTCTCCTTCAATGATTTGAATAGTGCATGTGATGAATGTAATGGAACAGGGATAACCAAGACTGCCTATCCTACTATGGTGGTGAAAGATAAAAAGAAAAGTCTTAAGGATGGAGCTTTATTTCCCGACTTTTGTAACAAAAGACAGGCATTTAAATATCTGCGTATGTATAGTCTAGCTAAACATTATGGTTTTTCTTTTGAGAAACCATTTGACGCCTTACCTGATTATGCCAAAGATTTAATCTTTTATGGAACAAAGAAGGAGACCTTTCCACTCTTGAGACCTGATGACTATACTAAGGAGCTACCTCGATATATTGCACAGCTAGGTGAACAAGTAGAGTTTGAGGGGATAATAAATCAGATAAATCGAGAATATCAAGAGAGTAAGGGCAGAGAACTGAAAAACTGGGAAAAAGATTTTTATGATAGGTTTATGGTTAATGAAAGATGTCAATCCTGTCATGGGACAAGGTTAAAGCCACAGAGACAATACATACATATAAATGACTATAGTTATTACCAGCTGGGGAATATGGAACTTAAGGATTTAAAGAATTTTATTGAAGATATAGAAATCCCAGTAGAGAAGGAAGAGGCTCTTCTACCAGTAATAGATGAGGTGAGATCAAGACTGAATTCTTTAGTAGAGATTGGTCTGGATTATATTAGTTTAAATAGAAGAGCAGATACACTTTCAGGTGGAGAATATCAGAGGGTGCGTATGGCAGGACAGATAGACTCTGATCTGATGGGACTAACTTATATAATTGATGAACCTACTGTTGGTTTACATGGTACAGATAATGAAAAGGTAATTAATTTATTGGAAAAAATGTGTGCACAGGGTAATACTGTTATTACCATAGAGCACGACCTGGATATAATTAAAAGGGCGGATTATCTTATTGAAATGGGTCCTGCTGCAGGTGTGAATGGCGGTCAAATAATAAGTAGTGGAACAGTTGAAGAGGTTATCAAAAACGATAAATCGGTGATAGCTACTTTCTTAAATTCAGAAGATAATAGTATAGATGATAAAAAGTTTTCTTTTGAGAAAAATAATTCTATTAGGATAGTTTGTGCCAAAGAAAATAATCTCAAGAATATAGATGTGTCCATACCTTTAAACAGTCTGGTCTGTTTAACTGGCATTTCAGGGTCAGGTAAGAGTTCATTAGGGATAGAAATTCTGTATAAGGCCCTTTGGTCTAAGTTACATGATCCTAGAGTTATACCAGGTAAACATAAACATATTGAAGGTCTGGAAAAGATAAAGGATGTTTACTGTATTGATCAGTCATCAGTAGGGAACTCTCCAAGATCTACACCAGCTACTTATATTGGTATATTTGATCGAATAAGGGATATTTTTGCTGCTACAGATGATGCCATAAAGTATAATCTCGACCATAAATCATATTACTCTTTTAACTCCAAGGGGGGATGTCCATCATGTAAGGGGATGGGATATCTTGATTCCCATATTCATTACTTAGGAGATTTACAGACAACTTGCCCTGAATGTAAAGGTAATCAATATAGTGAAGAAGTTCTGGAGGTTTTTTATAAGGGTAAGAATATTAAGCAGGTTCTTGAACTTGATTTCGCAGAAGCACTTTCGTTCTTTGAGGATAATGAGTATATACATCATAAGATAAGTTATGTTTGTGATCTTGGTCTTGGATATATGAAACTAGGTCAACCAACCAATACCATATCTGGGGGAGAGGCACATAGGCTATGTCTGGCTAAAGAGATAGGTAAGGTACGCGGGACTAAAAATATGCTATATATTATGGATGAGCCAACGACAGGTTTACATTCCAAAGATATAAAAAGGTTAATCAAAGCTATTCGATCCCTGATAAGAAATGGAAATTCTGTATTAGTTATAGAGCATAATACTGATGTAATCAAAGATGCAGATTACATTATTGATATGGGACCAGGAGCTGGAAAGCATGGAGGAGAGGTGGTAGTTGCTGGAACTCTTCATGATATAATAGCTTGTCCTGAATCTAAGACCGGTCAGTATATAATAACAACATAAATCGATGAAGTAATAACTGGTTTAAGGGGACTGTTTAAAAAGATACTTAGATAAAATGTATTTATTGATTATAATAGTGAGACAAAAAATTAAGTATTTTCTATGATTATCATTACATATACTTAACAAGAAGACTAATTGTTTTTCGATTGGTCTTCTTTTTTATGTTATAAAAGTAATAAAATACAAAATATTTAACACAACATTAATATAAAATATTAAGTTTTGAAGATTTATAGCAATCAATCTAGAATTTATAGTATTAAACATGATTTATTAATTTCACTTTGTATTATGCCTTCGTTAGTAGATGTGGCTGATTGTTATCATACCAAAATAATTACTACTTCTGAAAAAGCAAAGATGCCAGGGGCAGAACATATTGAATTTTGTCCATAGCAGGCAGATGAAATTGCTAGAGAAATTATTAAAACAGCTATTGAAAATTATCCTGTTAGAGTAAAAGATAGGATTAAGGTATCTGACGAAAAAATGGATGGGATTGTAGGCTGTAATAATCCTAAATTAGAGCAAGATAAAGCTCATATTGAAGTTGCTAAAGAATGCACTTATAAAAAAACTGCTAAAACATTATTTAAATAAGTCTGAGTATACTCTGATTATGGATATGGAAGCTGGAATTGAGCATTTAGGTAGAGGAACTACAGAAAATATAGATGTCTTAATCGCGGTTGTAGAACCTAATTTGCGTTCAGTAGAGACAGTAGAACGAATAAATAGATTAGCTCAGGATATAGGGATTAAAAATAATGTAGCTGTATTAAATAAGGTTAAAAGTCTAAGAGAGAAACAAATTATTGAGGAGAAATTAAGTGTCCCTCTTATTTATACTATTCCCTATAGTGATGGTGTTGGTGAAGCAGATATTAAAGGGACTTCTGCCTATGATGAAGATGAAGAATTAATGAAGATGATGCTAGAATTAAAGAAAAAATTATAAGTATAATAAGTATAAGTTGTTGGAATTGATATCTTATAAATTAGCTAATAAGGCTTATATTTATCATAGATCTGATCCGATATTTAGTTTCTTTTTAGTATTAAAAAGTAAATATGAAGGGCTTTATAGCTAAATGATGAAAATAATTATAGTAGTATATTTAATTTTTTATCAGTGCCAGGAGGTCTAATAATGAACAAAACAATCGGAGTTATAGCCCACGTCGATGCAGGTAAGACGACATTTTCAGAAGGGCTGTTATATCATACTAATACAATTAGAGAACTGGGTCGAGTAGATCATCAGAGTTCTTATCTGGATACTCATCAGCTAGAAAAAGAGCGAGGTATCACTATCTTTTCTGAACAGGCTGTGATGGATTATAAAGGAGATACTTATTATTTAATCGATACCCCTGGTCATGTGGATTTTTCCCCGGAGATGGAAAGAACGATCATGGTGATGGATTATGCTATCATCATTGTTAGTGCTGTCGAAGGTGTACAGGGGCATACCGAAACAGTTTGGGAGTTAATAAAGAAGCATCAGATACCAGCCTTCTTCTTTATTAATAAGATTGATAGAATTGGAGCAGATGTAGAAAGAGTTATGGAAGAAATCAGAGTTAATTTGACTGAAGATGTCTGCCTTCTTAACTCTTCTGTAAATGAAGACTTGGAGGAAGAGGTAATAGAGTTTGTAGCAGAGAGAAATAATAAACTCTTAGAACTATATCTTGATGGTGACTATAGTAAAGAAATCTGGTTAAATCAGATAAGAAAAATGATTGAAAAGAACAGATTAGATCTAGCTAGCAGTGGTTCAGCTTTACAGGATCAAGGAGTTATTGAATTTTTTGATAACTTTCATCAGCTGACAGAAACTAACTATACTGACCAAGATTTTAAAGCAAGAATCTATAAAATAGGTCATGATGATCAGGGGAATAGAATCTCATTTATGAAAATATTAGGTGGAAGTATAAATGTTAGAGATGAGCTGAGTTATCTAGCTGGTGATGATGAAATCAGTGAAAAGATAACTCAGCTAAGAGTCTACAATGGAGAAAAATATGAAACAGTAGAATCTGCTAGGGCTGGTCAGCTAGTGGGGGTGATGGGATTATCCAAAAGTAGAGCTGGATTGGGGTTAGGAAATGTTGATCAAGCACCAGCTTATAATATGATAGCTACTTTAAGATCGAAGGTTATTTTTGATGCTTCAACAAATATCAAGGAAGTCCTAAGAGTTTTCAAGGTTTTAAATGATGAAGATCCTTCTCTGCAAGTTGCTTGGCAGGAAGAGCTACAGGAGCTTCAGATTAATGTAATGGGACCGATTCAGCTTGAGATATTAAAGGAAATTGTTAAGGATAGATTTGATTTGAATATAGATTTTGGTGAGCCTGGGATTATCTATAAAGAGACAATCACTGGTGAAGTTTTTGGCTATGGTCACTTTGAGCCTCTGAGACATTATGCTGAGGTTCATCTCAAGATCGAGTCAGAAGAGAGAGGGAGTGGGATAGTTTTTGAAAACTTATGCCATGTCGATGCTTTAAGCAGAGGAAATCAGAATCTGGTTAAGCAGCATATCTTTGAGAAGGGGCACAAAGGCTTACTGACAGGAAGTCCTTTAACTGATCTAAAGATTTCCTTAATAACAGGAAGAGGACATAATAAGCATACTTCGGGAGGAGATTTTAGAGAAGCTACCTATCGAGCTTTACGACAGGGGCTGGAAAAGGCCGATAATATCCTCCTTGAACCTTACTATGGCTTTAAGATAAAAGTAGATTTAGATGATCTGGGCAGGGTTTTAGCGGATATTCAGAAGGCTAGTGGCACTTTTGAACCTCCCAAGATTATAGAAGATAAGGCTATAATTAAAGGGAGAGCCCCTGTAGCTACTTTTATGAATTATCCGACTGAATTATTAGCTTTTACCAGTGGTAAGGGAATGATAAACTTAACATTTAGTGGCTATGATATTTGCCATAATCAAGAGGAGGTTATTAAGAGAATCAACTATAATAAGGATGCAGATAAGGAGTATAGTTCATCCTCTATCTTTTGTTCTAAAGGTCAAGGCTATACAGTGCCATGGTATGAAGCAGAGGAGCAGATGCATTGTGGCTAATGAAAAATTATTCTATAATAATATAGAAATAATCGTAAATATTTAAGTAAAAGATAAAGAGTAGAAATAGAGAGTAGAAATAGAGAGTAGAAATAGAGAGTAGAAATAGAGAGTAGAAATAGAGAGCCGGGGTATTTGCCCCGGCTTTTTTATGTAATAATATATTTTCACAGTTATTTTTGGGATTTTAAAGAACTAAAGTGGAATACTAATTTAAGACTAAAGACTAAAGACTAATCAACTAATAATATCGAATTTATTAAGGAGCTGAAATAAATGATACAACCATCATATATAGGTTTATATAAGTCAGGAGAATTAGAAGAAAGGGTAGAGAAGGCTTATCAAATATTGGAAGATTGTACTCTCTGCCCCCATCACTGCCATGTTGACCGTAGCAAGGGGGAGCTTGGTTATTGTAAAACAGGGGATAAGATTAGGATTGCTAGTTTTGGACCGCATTTTGGAGAAGAAGGACCATTAGTTGGTAGTTATGGGTCAGGTACTATCTTTTTTAGTGGTTGTAACTTAAGGTGTGTTTATTGTCAGAATTATGATATAAGCCAAGTTCCTGCTGGAGATGAGATTGATAAGAAGAAATTAGCTCAAATTATGCTTTCATTACAGAAACAGGGTTGCCATAATATTAACTTTGTTACTCCAAGCCATATGATTCATGCTCTCTTAGCAGCAATCTTAGAAGGAGTAAAGAAAGGTCTTAGGATTCCAATTGTTTATAATTCAGGAGGATATGATGACTTAGAGGTATTACAACTCTTAGATGGGGTGGTTGATATCTATATGCCTGATCTTAAATATGCTGATGAAGAGACTGGGTTAAAGTATTCAAAGGTTGAAAGATACATGACAATTGTTAAGACTGCTTTAAAGGAGATGCATCGACAGGTAGGAGATTTACAGATAAGAGATGGTTTAGCGACCAAAGGATTAATTATTCGTCATTTAATATTACCAGAAAATCTAGCAGGTACTGAAGAGGTTATAAACTTTATTGCTCAAGAATTATCACCAAATACTTATGTGAATATTATGGAACAATACTACCCAGCATATAAAGCTAAAGAGTATAAGGAACTTAGCCGCTCTATTACCTCAACAGAGTTTGATTATGCTATAAAGCTTGCCAAAAATGCTGGGCTTAACTTAATTTAGAATTAAGTATGTTAAGTAAAAAAATTATTAGGAGAAGAGGCTTAGCAGAGCTAGAAGTAGTACCTAATATTGCTTCTGCTGAAAATGATGAAATTTATATTATGTTGACGTGGGTGTTGTTTTAAATGTCTTATGGAATTGAGAAATGTAAGAATCAATTTTAAGAATTCGAATATATTTTACATAAACTTAACACAAAAAGTATTGTTCCAGTATTTTTTAACACAAACTTGACATATAATGATAAAAGTTATATAATTTCTCTTATAGTTAACATGTAGTTCACATTGACGTTTAGTTAATAATTCTTTAAATTTTTAAAATATATTCAAAAGGAGGGAAAGATATGCTCAAGGTTAAAGAAGCTGTCAAAGAATTCAATGGATTTAGAGCGGTTAATCGCTGTTCAATAGATGTTCCAGCCAATAAAATTACTGGTTTAATAGGTCCAAATGGTGCAGGTAAGACTACCTTATTTAATCTGATTTCTGGAGGACTTACGTTAGATACAGGCGAGGTCTGGTTTAATCAAGAACGAATCGATCAATTACCAGCCCATAAGATTGTCCATAAGGGATTATATCGTACCTTTCAAATTCCTAGGGCTTTAGAGAAGATGACAACTATCGAAAATCTAATGCTAGTACCAGCTAATCAGCTAGGGGAGAAGATTTGGAACTCATGGTTTAGAAATAAACAGGTTAAGGCTGAAGAACAAAAGATTAAGGCTAGGGCAGAGGAGGTTTTAGGATTTTTAGAGTTGACCCATGTTAAGTATGAACTTGCTGGAAATTTGTCGGTAGGTCAGAAGAAGCTTTTGGAATTGGGAAGGGCTTTAATGTCTGATCCAGATATGATTCTACTAGATGAACCAGCAGCAGGAGTCAATCCTACTTTGATGAAAAAAATTGCTGAGAATATTCGTAAGCTCCAGCAACAAGGTAAGACCTTCTTGTTAATCGAACATAATATGGATTTAATCATGGATATATGTGATAAGGTGATTGTAATGAATAATGGCGAGCATTTAATTGAGGGAACACCTCAGGAGGTTCGCAATAATAAAGAGGTTTTAGAAGCCTATCTTGGTGTAGAGGAGGGTCACAATGATATTGCAGGTTAAGGATGTAGTCTCTGGCTATGGAGATATGGATATCCTCCATGGAATCTCTATAGAGGTCAATCAAGGGGAGATTGTTTCTATTGTCGGTCCCAATGGCTCAGGTAAATCAACTACCCTGAAGACAATCTTTGGTTTAGTCAATTTAAAGCAAGGAGAGGTTCTTTATTATGGTGATTCAATCAATCAAAATACCCCAGATCAGCTAGTAGGATTAGGATTATCCTTTGTACCCCAAAGTGATAATGTCTTTCCTTCATTGACAGTCCATGAGAATCTGGAGATGGGGGCTTTTATAAGTAAGACCAATAAGAAGTATAGATTTGATTTAATCTATGATCTCTTTCCACCATTAAAGGAGAAGAGAAAGACCCAGGCTGGTAACTTAAGTGGTGGGCAAAGGCAGATGGTAGCCTTTGGGCGAGCCTTGATTATGGAGCCTGAGCTACTCTTATTAGATGAACCAACAGCTGGTTTATCACCACTTTATATCGATATGATCTTAGAAAAGGTGGCTGAGATAAATAAGGAAACTGGAGTATCAGTTCTAATGGTAGAGCAGAATGCTAAGAAGGCTTTAAAGATGTCAGATAGAGGATATGTCTTGGCAGCTGGACAGAAGAAGTATGAAGATACAGGGCAAGCTTTATTAAATAATGAAGAGGTAGCACAACTTTTCCTTGGGGGGTGATGGTATTGTTATTACAATTAATCAGTAATGGGATTATCTTAGGATGTATAATTGCTTTAGGTTCGATTGGTTTATCATTATTATATGGAATTTTAAAGTTTGGTAACTTTGCTCATGGTGATATGATGACTTTAGGGGCATATTTTGCTTTTTTATTTAAGGTACAATTGGGGATGCCAATGTGGGCAGCTTTTGTGCTGGCAATGGCTCTAACAGCATTTGTGGCTATTATTGTAGATCAGATTATCTATAAGTCATTAAGAAAGAGTGACTCGATCATACTCCTAATCGGTTCAGTAGGTATTGCCTTGATTTTAAGGAACTTTATCCAATTAATCTGGGGACCACAGAATCACTTTTATGATAAAGGGATTCAGATGCCTATCAAATTAGGTTTAGGTGTTAGAGTCAAACCAAATCAGATTTTAATCTTAGTGGTGACAGTAGCTTTGGTAATCTTGGCACATTTATTCTTAAGGAAAACTAAGATGGGAAAAGCAATGAGAGCAATGTCTGATAATATGGATTTGGCTAAAGTAACAGGAATCAATACTGAGCAGGTCATCAAATGGACTTGGGTTTTAGGTGCAGTGTTGACAGCTGCAGCAGGAATCTTATTAGGAATCGATACTCATCTATCACCTAGTATGGGGTGGAATTTACTGTTACCTTTATTTGCTGCAACTATCTTAGGAGGGATAGGTAGTCCCTATGGAGCTATGCTAGGTGGTTTAGTGATAGGAGTTTCTCAGGAACTTTCTACATTGATTATTCCTCCAACTTATAAACCAGGTGTTGCCTTTCTGATTATGTTACTGATGTTATTAATCAAGCCAACTGGTCTGATGGGAAGGAGTGTTTAACTATGATATCCTATTTAATCTTCTTTTTAATTATCTGTGGTATTTATGGGATTATGACCTTAGGATTGAACCTACAATGGGGCTATACAGGTCTATTTAATATAGGAGTTGCTGGATTTTGGGCAGTGGGGGCTTATACCTCAGCTATTTTGACTAAACCACCAGTCCCAGAGCATTTAGGAGGCTTTAATCTACCTTTTATTGTTGGGATTTTGGCAGCTGCTGTAGTCAGTGGAATAATAGCCTTTTTAATTGGGATTCCTACCTTACGCTTACGTGAAGATTATTTAGCGATTGCTACAATTGGCATAGCTGAGATCATCCGTTTAATTGTTAAAAATGAAGAGTGGTTGACCAATGGAGTAAGGGGTATCTCAGGTATTCCCAAACCTTTTCACTCACTGTTAGGTAATGCTTATAACTTCTTCTATCTTATCTTGGTAATAGTGGTTTTAGCGATAATCTATTTTATCATTCAACGCGGGATTCAATCTCCCTGGGGTAGAGTCTTGCGGGCTATTCGTGAGGATGAAGAGGTGGCTACAACTGCTGGAAAGGATGTCTTTCGTTATCGTTTAGAATCTTTGATCTTAGGAGCGATGATTATGGGAGTAGGTGGAGCGATCTATGCTCATTTCACTTCTTTTATCAGCCCGGAAGCCTTTAAACCGATGCAAGGAACCTTTCTAGTCTGGGTAATGTTGATTATAGGCGGTAGTGGCAATAGTCTAGGTGCTTTGCTAGGGGCATTAATCACTTGGAGTATCTGGTCAGGTACAGAGATTTTAACTTCATTTCTACCCTCAGCAATTACAACTCAAGCTGCAGCCTTTAGAGTTATTTTAATTGGAGTACTATTAGAGGTAGTCTTGTTGACTAAACCAGAAGGATTATTGGGGGAAGATCCTCATGTTTCATCAGTACTTAAAGAGTAGAGTTTTTTCTATTATTTTAATCTGTGCTGTTAATTGATACTTTTACTTTATTATTGAAAATATTTTTCGGGAAAGCTTATCAGCTTTTTTCCCGAGTGACTTTTAGCATTGCCCTAAAAGTAACCAAAAGGTCTAGAAAAAAATTAAACTCACTCAGCAAGCAATATAATGAATAATATCATTTGTTAGATTCTTTAATAATTAAAATTTGATTTAATCTAAATTTTCTGTTCAATTTTTGCTTCGTTCAAACATTAATTTTTTTCACCTTTAAAAAGCTTAACTATTAATTATCAACTATCAACTGATTTAAAAAGGAGGAGTTTCTAATGTTTAAGAAGAGAAAATTCATTTTATCAATAATATTATCTTTGGTGTTAGCTTTATTATTGACTGCTTGTGGAGGTAATGTAGAGAAGACAGCCAAGAAAGAGGAAGCAACAAGTAAAGAGGTTATTAAAGTAGGTACTTTGGTTCCCTTAACAGGTGGCTTAGCTTCTTATGGTCAGTTCTGTCAGCAAGCGACTATCTTAGCTGAAGAGTTGATCAATGAGCAAGGAGGTTTACTTGATGGTAAGAAGTTAAAGTTAGTACACATGGATACTCAAACTAATCCTCAAGCGGGAGTTGATGCAGCTCAAAAGTTAGTTTCAATCAATAATGTACCAGCCTTTGTAGGTGCTTTATCTAGTGGAGTAAGTATTCCAGTAGCTGAGAGTGTAGCAGTACCTAACCAAGTTGTTCAAATCTCTCCTTCATCTACTTCACCAGTCATTACAGGCTTAGATGATAATGATTTTGTCTTTAGAACTGTACCATCAGATAGCTTACAAGGTATTGTAGCTGGAGATTTAGCAGTTGATCTAGGTTATAAGAAGATGGCGATTATTTATGTTAACAATGACTATGGTAAAGGTTTATCAGAAGCAGTTACAGCAGAGTTTGAACAGAAAAGTGGAACAATAACTTCATCTATTGGATTTGAGCCAAATAAGGCTTCTTATCGTGGGGAATTACAGAAAGCTGCTGAAGGTGATCCAGAAGTCTTATACTTGATTGCTTATACCGATGATGGAGGGACTACTATCATTCGTCAATCCTTAGAAGGAGGATTCTTTGATAAATTCTTATTCTCTGATGGTTTAAAGGCTCCTGAAGTTGCTGAGGGAATTGAAAAGTATTTAGAAGGTACTTATGGAACTGCTCCAACCTCTATGCCAGGTGGAAATGGACCAGAGTTATTTAAGGCAGCTTATAAAAAAGAGTTTGGTAAAATACCTCCAAAACCTTATATGGATACTTCTTATGATGCTACCTTTGTGATAGCTTTAGGGATAGAGAAGGCTGGAAAAGCTGATGGTCCTGCTATTCAAAAGGCACTTAGAGAATTATTATCTTTAGATGGTGTTCCAGTAACAGTTAATGAATGGTCAAAGGCTAAGCAGCTGATTAAAGAAGGAAAGAAGATTAGATATGAAGGGGCTAGTGGACCAGTCTTCTTCAATGAGGCAGGAGATGTACAAGGTGCCATTGGTATCTGGAAGATAAGTAATGGAGATATTGTTAGTGAAGATGTAATAGTAAAATAAACTAACTGCTAAAGACCGAGCAAATGCTCGGTCTTTATTTAGTGGAGATAAAAGGATTTTTATTAAGGTGATTTTAAATAAAGCTATCATTTAATATAATACTTAAATTTACTAATTATCTCTAATTAATGTTTTATAATTAATTAGACATTGTTAGGATATGTTGATATAATTATTTTGTTATGTTAGTATTTTGGTATCGATGGAATTTATTAAAAATTTAAATTTAGCTAGAGATCCTTCTTATCTACTTGTGATTTATAGCTGGATTTAACTTTAATAATTATATTTAAAAATGAAAGGAGAAAATTATGAAGAATTATATCAAGAATTTCGTATTAGTAGTTATGGTAGCTTTAGTTGGACTAGTATCTGTAAATGTAACTGCCTATGGAGAGGGGATAGAGGAGGTTTCTTTACTCGATAAGATAAAAGATATATATATGGTTGATGCCGATGCTGAGAGTAAGAATGTTCCTTTTGTATACTACATAAATGAAGCAGGGTTTATGATAGGTGATTTTTATTATAATACTAACCTATTTGATAATGAAACGAAGCTTACTTCAGTTATCATGTATGCTCCAGGGAGTGATATGATTACTTCCTTTAATGATTTAAGGGATTATCCTTTAACGGAGAAGTTGTCTTTAGGTGCAAAACTTAAGGTGATTAAATATAATGATATTAAAAATGGAGCTATCGGTAATGATAGTTCTAATGAAGAGATTCCTGAGGAGTATATGAATGCTTTGCATAAATTTAAAGGTTTAGAAGGTGGAGAAAGAGATTTTGTGTATGGTGTAGCCACTGGACAAATAACAGAGAAGATGATAAATGATAATCCAACATACCAATATCTATATAATAAAAATAAAGATTTAATAAATACACTAGAAGATGATAGAGATAAATTAGATGGATATCAATTATACCATGGTTGGAATAATAGCTTAGGATTTAATTTAACTTATGATATTAATGAAAATAATGCTATTATTAGTGAGTATAATTATGAGGAATTGACCAGTCAGGTCAGGGATTATAAATCAGATACAATCTCTGTAGCTTGGGAGAATAAAGATGTAGATAATGAGAATAATCCAAGAGAGGGTCATCGAGTTATCACTAGGGTTAAGAAGAGTTTAGACCTATTGGGTCATGATAATGAGAATAACTGGGACTATATGAAGTATACCTTAGATTTTAGAAAGTACTTCCCAGTATTTAAAAATTCAACTCTAGCTGTTAGAATGAGAACTCAATCTACCACTGGCGAGAAGAGAATTGATCAAGAAAGAAGTGCTTTACTAAAGTTCCAGACTGGAGATCCAACAGCTGCAGTCTATACCTATGCTCCTTTCTTTGATATGTCATTATTAGGGGATCTAGATACAATGAAGGGCTACAATTATTATCGCTTTTATGATAATAACTCTGTCTTATACCAGACAGAGTTAAGAATACCAATGGATCATATTCTGACAGGCCTACAAGGTAATATTTACTTTGAAGCAGGTAGGGTAAGTGCTGATTTTGATAAGGAGTTATTTACTAAAGATATGCATTATTCGGGAGGTTTAGGAGTTAGATACTTCTTTAATGAACATGTGATAATCCGAACTGATGTAGGTGTCTCTGAAGAGGGGACACAATTTAGAATGAATATCGGTCAAACTTTCTAGTAAATAATATAAGAGTTATGATAATATATATTATCATAACTCTTTGTTTTTTATTTTTATAGTTTTAACAGTTTGCTTATACTTAAACTAGATAGGAGGATTAACCTAAAAAATAGAGAATTATTATTTGGTATCTAAGTATAGTCAGGAGGACTTATAATGAAGATAAAAGGGATTGCTACATCAATTGTAGATAGATTGGTTGCTAAGACTGTAGAGTTAGGGCAAGGAAGAGTAGCAGGATTGATTGCTTTTGTCAATTCTAAAGGTTATATAGATTCAGCTGCAGAGATGGTCTTTGGAGAAGGTGTTTCTTTGCGGAAGGTCTTATCTAAGATTACTACTGAGCAAGATTTGACTTTATTTGAATTAATCAACCTTTTACCTGAAAATGCAGTCTTGGTCAAGACTGATCCAGGTTCTACAGGGATTATTGAGCATCCAATAGGAGTCGATTTATTGAATACTCCTATTGTGAAGATTGGGGTTAAAATGGGAAGAAAGTCTGGTATAGGAATTGTTTATCCAGATAGTAGAATCTTTGATTTAATCAGTTATGAAGAGGATTTAGAGTTAAAGAAGTTGACAGTTAAGACTATGGAAGAGGAGCATGCTTTAGTAGAGGAGATTTATGATTTGAGTCATGAGTTCTTAAAGTTTTATCAGAAATTAGCTGAAGTAGAGATTTCAGAGGTGGAATTTAATCCAAAGCAGATCAAAGCTTCACTAAAATTAGATACTATAGAGATTAAATCTATTGATAAGGGTCTAGTAGAAGAGCTAGTCAATAAATCTATGGAGATAGAACAGGGTGTAGAGGTAGGTACTATAGCCAAGGTAATAGATGGTCATGTGCTAAGAGCGGGTGAGCTAGTAACTGGTGGAATTGGCTATGTTCCAAGTAGGAAACTCTCTTCTAGCTATACCGATATCACTGGAATATCATCCTTAGAAGTCTATAGTAAGCATATCCCCCTAGATACAGTGATCGTTCATACCCATCCTGGAGGGACTGGGGTGATGCATAGTGGTGATGCTGAGAATGGTCCAGATTTATTTGGTAGACCTATCATTGCTATTGGCCATGACCAAAAGGGTCAGATTAAAGGTGCAACAGTTATTGAGGTAAGTGATAAATTGGCCAAATTAGATGGAGAGTATAGTTATGCCAATGATATGTATAGTGAAGCAGAGACTGTAGATGAGGAGATCAAGTATAGGAATATGATGCATGATATCGATAAAGAGTATACTAAGCTTTCTAAACCTATTAAGATTTTATAAGTCTATTAGGTTATATCCTATTTAAGAATTAATTTAGGAATTGAATAATATTTACCAGAATAATGGTCAAGGTTCTGGATAGAATATTAATGGAGGTGGTTAGATATGACTTCATTATTCCTAAAAGAGAGTCTGTTTTGGAGCAATGCCGAATAGATTTTCAATAGGTCTATAGTGAAGGTTCTATTCTTTAACCATCTAACAGTTGGGTTATTTATAAACAACTCAACCACAGCAGTAGGAGCTGAGAAGTTCCTGCTGTTTTTTTATTATCCATTAGATTTAATTGGAATTCTAGTATTAAGATAGAGGTTTTTCTATAATTATAAAGAAGTAAATTTAGAAATAAGTCAATATTAAGTTGCTCAGCCAATAACTGCTTTTAAAGTAGTAGAAAGTCACTTATTTTAAGTTTGACCAGCTAAAGGATAAAGTAAAATAAGTTTGGTCGTCATTTATAAGGAGGAATAAGGCTTGAAAAGAGAAGAGATGTTAAAGTTGTTTAAACAGTACACAGAGGGATGGAAAGAGTGGAATAAAGCCATGATTCTGGGTTGTTTAGATACTAATTCTATAATTACAGAATTTAATGGGAAATGCTTTAGTGGAATAGAGCAGATAAGAAGATGGTTAAGTGATTGGGAGAAGGAAGGCAATAGGGTAAGCCAATGGGATATCAAGAATGAATATTATGATTTAGACTCTAAGGTAGCAGTATTTGAATGGGAATTTAGTTGTATGATAGGTAGTGATAAGCATCATTTTAAAGGAAGCAGTATAGTTAAGTATCATAAAAATTTAATAAAAGAGATGAGAGAGTATCAAATGGAAGCAGAGTGTTATTATCCATGTGAATAATTAATATTAAAGGTTATTTGGTTGTTTATACTAGAATAATTAAAGAATATTAAATTCAGATTTGAGATAATATTTAAAGTTGAAAAGGTGAGAATGAGTTTATATTAGCAAAATTTGTATCTGTATATCTCATAAATTTGTGGAGCATTATCGGAGAGAGCAGTCTATTTCTCTTAACATTAAAAAATGTCATCATAAAAATATGATTGAAAGGTATGTTAATAATGAAAAAATTTATACTGCTAACATTATTCATAATTTTGTTCTCTACTAGCATTAAAGCTGAAGAAGACTATTTAGGGCAAGATTTATCTTGTTTAAAAGATTCAAATGGTAAAATAGTAGAATTAAATAGTGATATTATCAAGTTAGAAGATTATGATTCTAATATTGACACTAAAAAACGAGTTGAAAATTTATTGGATAAATATAATTTTTATAGAATAAATTATTTAAGTGATGGTTTAAGAGTTGTAGGTTACATGGTTAAACCTAAAAAAGAAGGAAAATACCCTGTTATCATTTGGAATAGAGGAGGGAATAGGGAATTTGCTAAAATAACCAAAAATGAACTGGTTTACTTTTCTCAGTTAGCCTCCAGAGGTTATGTTGTTATAGCTTCTCAATATAGAGGTAATGATGGTGGAGAAGGAAAAGAAGAATTTGGAGGAAAAGATATTAATGATGTATTGAATTTGATACCATTGGTAAAGAGTTTACCTTTTACTGATAATAATAAGATTGTGATGTTTGGAGTTTCTAGAGGAGGAATGATGACCTATTTAGCAATAAAAAAAGGTGCAGATATCAAAGCGGCTGTAATAGATTGTGGACCTACAGATTTAATTCAAACTTATAATGAAAGAAATTATGTAATGAGAAAGGTACTTGAAGAATTAATTGGGGGGAGTCCAAGGGAGATGAAGGATGAATATATAAAACGTTCTGCATATTATTGGCCTGAAAAGATTGAAGTACCCGTATTAATCTTACATGGTAAATTTGATCAAAAGGTTAAAGTAAGTCAAGCAGAAAAATTAGCAAAGAAATTAGAAGAGCTGGATAAAGAATATAAATTAATATTATATAATGACTCTCATGGAATTATTATACCAAGCAATTGGAAAAAATGGAATAAAGAAATGTTTAAATGGTTCGATAAATATTTAAATGATTAAAAACTACTACGATCATATAATATATGATTAAAGAGCATAGATGAAATTTAAGATGACTTATGTAAGATTACAATAAAAGTTTTACCCTAAATTAGCAGAGTTAATTTTCATTATATATTGAATGGCAAATATCCCAGTTGAGAGTATAAATCAAAGTAGTATTGGCTTATCCAAGATTGTAGTTTTAATAAGGGATTGGGAGCACTAGTGGGGATGTCAAAAATTTGCATGATATTATGTAAAACCAGTTTTTAAATTATAGGTAAATAGATTATTATGGAGTGATTAAAAATGATATCAGATATTTATTATCGTAAGAAGATAAATACACCGTATTTGTCATTAATATTTATTTTTACTTGTTTATTAGTATCTATACCAACCTATTTCTTTCCTGAATTATATCAAATTTTTAATGGAAGTAGTCAAGAAATTTATTTATGGCAACATATTACTTTTATTTTTGAACATGGCTCTAATACTTTGCCACTTTTCGTTCATTTACTAACTAATATATCAGTAATAGCCTTTTTTGGAGTTATATCAGAACGTATATTAGGAGTTAAAAGATTTTTGATTTTATCCTTAAGTTCATTTGTAATATACTATATTTATTTTCATATTAACAATTTATCTGGAAATGGGGCTTCTGGAGTGATATGGTCTTATACTTCTGTGAGTTTTTTCTCAATAATTTATATGTATAAATTTAATAAAAATAAATTAAAAGAGGATAGACTTTATTATTTGGCTATATTACTATTAATATTTACTTGGGTAGGTGTTACAATAGCAGATTTTATTATAAATAAAGAACTTTCTTATGGAATTGGGTCTCATATTATCAGCGTACTTGTTGGTTTTGGATTTGTGCTAATTTGGAAAAATCATATAGAAAAACGTATAGATAAAATCATAAGTAAAGATATAGATATTAAATTAGATTTATCTAAATTAGAGAAAATAATTGTTAAAATTAGCTTAGTAGTACCAATAATGATTTTAGTAGTTTTATTAATGTTTTTCAATGGCTTGTTGACCAGTCATATATCTCCTTCTAAAGTCGAAAGTATTAATCCAGTAAGTAATAATATAACAGCTATAAATAAGTCAAATAATCAAATTGAAATTAAGTTTACTTATCCAATGAAAGAGATAAATTCGATACATAGTAGTATTATAGGACGCAAAAAGTGTTCAATTAAATCTAAATGGATTGATAATAAGACTTATATAATAAAATTTAATAGAAAACTTTATTCTGATGAAAAAGTGAAGATTATTTTAAGTGAGATATATGATTCTAAAGGCCGTGTTTTTAATGATGATATAATACTTGAATATGATTAATTACTAAGTATGGAGGGGTAATAGATGAACAAAATTGATATAGATTTTATTATGGACTCATATGAGGGAGCAATTCCTAATTATAGTAGTGCTGCCAAGGAGCTTGGAATGTGGGAGTCTGAATAATATATCTTTGATAAATATTTTGAGAAGGATAAAGATATTTTAGATATTGGTTGTGGAGCAGGTAGAACAACATTTGCTCTATATAATAGAGGATACAAAAATATAATTGGCTTAGATTTATCTCAGAATATGATAGCTGCTGCTAAAGAAATCAATAAGATAAAAAAGTATGATATAGAATTTGTACAAGGTGATGCAACTAGTTTAGAGTTTGAGGATAATTCCTTTGATTATGCTTTGTTTTCTTTTAATGGGATAATGCAGATTCCTTATAGTAAAAACAGAATAAACGCCTTAAAGGAAATTAGAAGAGTATTAAAATATAATGGCACATTTATATTTACAACCCATGATAGAAATGAGGAGGAAGAGTTCAAAGAATTTTGGAATAGTGAAAAAGAAAGGTGGAATAAGGGACTGCAGGATCAGCGTCTATATGAGTATGGTGATAGAATAACTGGCTCTAAAAATGAAAAGGGTGAAATATATATTCATATTCCTGATAGAGAGGAAGTCTTAGAGAGTATAGTTGCAGCAGGGTTTAAACTTGTAGAAGATTTTTATAGACGGGAGTTATTTGCTGAAAGTGATAAAGTGAGAGAGTTTTCAGGTGAGTGTAGATTCTGGGTGGTAAAGAAATAATTTGAGATAGATAATATGGAAGTATTCAAGCAATAATGTCAGAAGATAAGGTCTGAGATATTAACAGAGATGGATTTAGTCAGACACCAATGAAATAAGTATCTTAGAGATGATGATAAGCTTTCTTTAATTACTTTTACTGTTCTTATTTGTGTCTATTTGTGACCATTCGAGGTTTCAAAGTTTTGGCTTATTTTTATTTCACTTTAGACTTGGACATCTATATTTTCAGTAGATATCAATAAAATTTTGAATAAAGGATATAGGAGCTTAGGAGATTATAATTGTTTTAGTTAAATGAATCCTAATTCCTATAATTAAGGATATTAAAGGAATAATGATATTTTTTATCCATAAAACACTTGAAATTCCCAAAACTTTATTATAGTATATATATACGCCAAATTTTTGTAAATATATTGCAAGGAGGTGTATTAATGAATTTAAAGATAAATAATCGTAGGTAATGGTTATTATAATCAGTAAAGGATTTTTTAAACAGTAACTTCTAACCGATTAGAAAAACTGTTCAGTATTATTGATATAGGAGAAGATAATAGTTAAAAGGAGGTCTAGATGGAAAAACTACAAATTCACGAAAAAAAGAGTGATTATAGACCTGAGGATGTAGATTTTTTGCCAGAAAAGATTGCTATACTCGATCAACACTTTCAAAGCTTAATCAAAGAAGATAAGCTACAAGGTGCCAGTTACTTAATCTCAAGAGATGATAAAATTTTTGCTCATAAGTCAATGGGTAAGTTACGTGCTGACAAGAATGATGATAGAGATTTAATGCCTGATTCTATTAGGGAAATTCAATCTATCACAAAACTATTTACTACAGTGGCTATCATGCAGCTAGTTGAGAAGGGTGCAATCAGACTAGATCAACCTGTGATGGAGATATTAGAAGAATTTAATAAACCATTATTTGCTAAGATTACAATCTTTCATCTTCTAACCCATACCTCAGGTTTAGCTGCTGATCCAGGTGCATATTTTGAGCCATATCCAAGTGATTGGAGTTGGTCTAATAAAAAAGAATGGATTAAGGAAATTTTAAGGGGGCATACCAGAGTAGAACCAGGTAAAGAATGGGGGGATTTTTCAGCTGGTTTTGCAATATTGGCAGCAATTATATCTAAAAAGAGTGGTATGATTTATGAAGATTATATAATGGAGAATATTCTTAAACCTCTCGGTATGAAAGATACTAGTTTTGGAATTAGGGGTATGGATTTAGATAATGTAGAAGCAATAAGAGCTAAGGTTGATAGGACATGTATTAATTATCAAACACCAGATACTGAAGAATTAATAGAATTAATAACCAAAGAAGAAAAAGATAATTTAAAATGTAAAGAGTTACGACCAAGTGGAGGTATATACTCTACTTTAGAAGACTTACAGAAGTTTGGGCAGATGTTTTTGAATAAAGGCAGATACAATAATAAACAGATTATTTCACGTAAAAGTGTAGAGGCGATGACAAGAAATCATTTAAAGGGTGTTAAAGATTATTGTTGGAATGCAGGTGGAGTAGAAAAAGAGTACGGATTAGGATTTAAAGTGCATTCTAATACTCAGTTATTATCACCGGGATCCTTTTCACATGAGGGAGCTGGTCTTTGTGGTTTGTATATCGATCCAGTTGAGAATATGATGATGACTTTTTTCTGTCCTCTTGTTGATGAGTGGGTAGCTGAATCAATTATTAATACTTTAAATATAGTTTGGTCAGGAATATTATAAAGAATTTAGGGATATGTAAAGTAGGTATATTATGAATAAATATTAATGGAGGTTTTAAGATGAGTGAGTTAAAGATTCATAAAAAGAAGACCAATTATACACCTAAAGATGTGGATTTTTCATCAAAACAGATTGATGTACTTGATAGTCACCTAAAAAATTTAGTAAAAGAAAATAGACTCCAAGGAGCTAGTTATCTGATTTCAAGAGATGATAAGATCTTTGTAAATAAGTCAATGGGTAAATTACGTGCTGAAAAGGATGACAATAGAGATTTAATGCCTGGGTCAATCAGAAGAGTAGCCTCAGTTACAAAGTTATTTACTTCAGTGGCTATGATGCAGTTAGTTGAGCAGGGAATAATCAGAATAGACCAGCTTGTAATGGAGATATTAGAGGAATTTGATAAACCTTTATTTAATAAGGTTACAATCTTTCATCTTCTAACCCATACTTCTTGTATATTTCCTGATCCAGACGCATATTTTGAACCATATCCAGCTAGTTGGGGTTGGTATAACGAAGAAAAATGGATTGAAGAAATTTTAAGAGGTCACACCAGACTTAATCTAGGTAAAGAATGGAGTTATTCTTCAGCCTGTTTTGCGATACTAGGAGAAATTATTTCTAGAAAGAGTGGTATGCTTTATGAAGACTATGTAGCTGAAAATATTCTTAAGCCACTTGGTATGGAGGATAGTACATTTTTTGTCAATGATGATTTAGAAGATATTGAAGCAATAAAGATAAAATTTGATAGAATTTGTTTTAATCGCGAGGTTAGTGAGCAAGAGATAGAAAAATGGATTGAAGATATGAAAAATAGACCTAAATGGGCAGTTCCTGCTGCTGGGGGAGGACTTTTCTCTACTTTAGAAGACTTACAAAAGTTTGGACAAATGCTTTTAAACAAAGGCAGATACAATAATAAACAGATTATTTCACGTAAAAGTGTAGAAGCAATGACGAGAAATCAATTAAAGGATGTGAAAGATTATTGTTGGGATGCTGGAGGAGCAGAAAAGGAGTATGGACTAGGCTTTAGAGTTCATTCTAACTTTCACTTGTTATCACCGGGAACTTTCTCCCATGAAGGTGCAGGACTGTGTGGGTTATTTATGGATCCAGTAGAGAATATTGTCTTTGCATATATTTGTCCTCTTGTTGATGAATGGGTGCCTGAAGCGGTTAATAATCAAGTAAATATAGTCTGGTCGGGAATTTTATAAAGTATATAAAGAATACAAGGAGTAGAAATATGTTAAGAACAATCAAAGGAGTTGCTTTTGCTACATATAAAGAATGGGCTGCCTATAGAAGTCATATGTTAGTATCTTTATTCGTTGGTCCTCTTTATTTTTTAGTACAGTATTATATTTGGAGTTCAGTTTATACAGGACAGGATCTTATCAATGGCTTTAGCTTAATTCAGATGCTGACCTATTATGGGATCACAACACTAATTAATTATTGTATAATGGATTTTGCTGGTTGGAATCTACAGATGTTAATCAGAACAGGGCGTTTTATTACTTTTATGCTACGCCCTGTTTCTCATAGGTTATTTGCTTTTAGTCAGAAGATTGGTCATCGAATGCTAGGCTTTTGTTTAGAATTACTGCCTGTTTATTTAGTATTTACTATAGCATTTGATATTCATCTTATTCCAGCTAATATTCTCTGGTCAATCTTATCGATATTTTTAGGCTTTATGATGATGTTTTTAGTCAATTACTGTATTGGTATCACTGGATTTTGGTTAACTAGAACCGATGGTATTAGAAGTATTATCCTTTTGTTTAGGAATGTATTTGCGGGAGTATTCATTCCTCTTACTTTTTTTCCAGAGTTATTACAGAAGATATTATTCTTTCTTCCCTTTCAATACATCTCCTATGTACCAGTAAGAGTATTTATAGGAGATTATCAACTAGGAGGTATGGAATTTACTATAGCTCAAATTGTAGGTATTCAGGCTATTTATGTGATTATGATGTTATTGCTCTCTGAACTAATGTGGAGAAAGGGAATTAAGAAGTTTACGGGGGTGGGAGCATGATTCATGCTATCAAGATATTTTTAAGCGGGGTCAAGGTGGCTCTTGCTTCTAGGATGGCATATCGGGGAGATTTTATTATTCGGCTGATTGTAATGTTAATAGGTGATTTATTATTTCCTATGATTACATTATTGATATATCAATCTGGTGCTTCCTTTCCAGGCTGGAATCTTTATGAAGTACTTTTGATTCAGGCTGTATTTATGATTGCTAAAGGGATCTCTTTTCCCTTCTTTTATGGAATGGTTTATAATATATTGAATAAGGTTAGAGAGGGTACCTTTGATTTGATGTTAATCAAGCCTTGTTCCATATTATATTTCTCTGTAGTCAGTAGTTTTAATATAGAGTATATTGGAAGTTTTTTTGGGGGAGTAACTATACTAATCTATGCATTAGCAAATCTACAGATAGGTATTAGTCTAATTTCTTGGATGAATTTTTTAGTTTTATTTGCTTTCTCTATCTTAGTATTATTATCCTTCACTTTGATCATGTCAGGTACTTTATTCAAGTGGGTTGGCAATAGTAGAGTTTATGAAATCTTTAATGCAATTTCTACTTTTAGTTTATATCCAAATACAATCTATTCAAAGGCTTTTCAAAATTTAATTTCATATATTATCCCCATTGCTATGATTGCATTTTATCCAGCAGCAGCTTTGTTGAATAGATTAAATAGTGGTGTTTTTTATTCAATTATTGTCTGTTGTCTATTCTTTTTAATCAGTAGGGCTTTTTGGTACATGATGTTAAAAAATTATACTAGTGCAGGTGGTTAATAGTGATACATGTTAAAGATTTAAAAAAAACATACAAAAGTTATCGAAGAGGAAGTAATTTTTTAGAAACATTAAAGAGTATTTTCAAGAGGAAAACAGATTATGTAGATGCAGTTAAGGGTATTTCCTTTGATATAGCGAAAGGTGAATTGATAGGATTTATAGGCCCTAATGGGGCTGGTAAGTCTACTACTTTGAAAATGCTAACTGGAGTATTACATCCTACATCAGGAGAAGTTGAGATAATGGGATATACTCCATGGCAGGATAGAAAGAAGTATGTAGCTAATATTGGAGCTGTTTTTGGTCAAAAGTCACAGTTAATCTGGGATATTCCTCCAATAGATGCCTTTTATATGAATAAGGCTATTTATAACATTCCTGATGATGAGTTTGAAGAGACTAAGAATAAATTAGTAAAGTTGCTTGAGGTTGAGGAGTTAATCAAAAAGCCAACTAGACAATTATCTCTAGGTCAAAGAATGAAATGTGAATTTATTATGGCTATGCTCCATAATCCAGATATAGTCTTTCTTGACGAGCCCACCATTGGTCTTGATGTGATAGCTAAAGAAACCATTAGAAATTTTATAGAAGAGATGAATAAAAGAGGCGTTACTTTTATTTTAACTACCCATGATTTAGGGGATATAGAACACCTAGCTCGTAGAGTTATTTTTATCAATAATGGAGAGATTATCTTTGATGATTCAATAGAGTATCTACGAAAACAACTAGGGGATAAAAAATATATTAAATTAAAGACTGATAACAAGATGGAGCAATTATCAATTCCTGGTATTGATTACAAAAAGATAATCTCTAATCAGGAATTTGAGATAGAATTAGATAATTCAGCAATTAAACTCAAAGATTTTATAGAAATTATCAATCAGAAGGCAGGGATATTGGATATGAATATACAGGAGTTGCCTATAGAAAGTGCTATTAAGGTACTCTATGGGAAGAGATGAAAAGATAGAATGGTTTGGTGAAGAGAAGACAATTTATGCTCATTTAGCGGCAATGATCTCCCATGAAGCTACGCATGTGGGACAAATTGTTGCCTTCTGTTATGCAGAAAATATTCAGATTCCTCAGGAGATTGTTAATAGAATGGCATTATCAAATTAGAGAATAAACTAAAATATTTTAATGAAAGTTTAAGTTATGTTAAATTTAGGATCAATCTAATTAGAAATTTATAAACTATAAAGGATTATCTTAATTAAATTGTTAAAACTTACAAAAAGTTCTTGACATAATATGTGAATCATAGATATACTATATATAGAATTGAAAAATTAAATAATAAATATAAATTAGAAGGGAGGTCGTAAAGAATGAGAATTTCAACTATAATTCGTTTATTGATTAATGTTGTTGAAGTATTAAAAATCAAAGATAATTTTGCGACCTGCCCAGGGATTAGTATATAAAGTTATGGTATATATTTCTATTGCCATAGATCAATATCGAAAGGCGCAGGTCATAGTGACCTGTGCTTTTTATTTTCAATATAATGATTAATTTTATTCATTATTATTAAAATAATCCAAATTTTGATTATTTAGCCACAGGTAATTATAATTACCTGTGGCTATTTTTTTTGATAAATGATTTGGTTGTAATAGGGTTGTGATTTTAGCAAAGGAAGGTGATTTAGTTATGTATAACTTAAAGCAAAATCAGTATTTTGAAATTAAAAATTTAATTAAAGAGGGAATACAATCACCTGATATTTTAATTATATTAGAAGAAAATTATACAGATTGTATATTAAGGAGGAATTTAGATTAAGGTGAAGATAAAAGGTTTAATTAAAGAGAAAGTAGCAGTGATTGATAGTATTAACAATCCTATAAAAACAGAGGAGAGAATAGAAGAAGCAATTAATCTAGGCTATGATGTGATTGTAACCTTTGCAGATTATGATTATTCATTAAGCTAGATGGTATTGGAAGGAAAATGTTGAAGGCTTTATTAGATTGGGCTGATAAGAAAGGATTTGTAAAAAATTTCTTTAAGGATCGATGTTAGTAATACAAGAGCAGTGAAATTATATTAAAAAACGGTATTTAAGGAGTTGTTTGAAAATGAACCTTAATAAACTTATAAATCTTTCGCAAAAACCTAAATTATTTGAAAGAAGTGAGACAGTATTTTGGGATGACCCACATATCTCAAAGAAGATGTTAGAGGCTCATCTTAATCCTGACTTAGAAGGAGCTAGTAGAAAATTTGCAACTATTGATGCCTCAGTTAAATGGTTGGATGAAGATATCTTTCCTAATAAGGATATTAAGATTCTTGATCTAGGGTGTGGACCAGGATTATATACATCTCGTTTGGCTAAATTAGGCTATTCTATCACTGGAATCGATTATTCCCAGCGTTCCATTAATTATGCTAAAGAGAAAGCAGAGGAAGAAAACTTAGATATTGAATATATTTATCAAAATTATCTGACTATTGACTATGAAGAAGAATTTGATGTAATTATGCTAATTTATTGTGATTTTGGAGCACTGACCAATGAAGAAAGAGATCTTTTACTTAAGAAAATCTATCAAGCTTTAAAAGCAGGCGGTATCTTTATTACTGATGTATTTAGTGATAAAAATAAAGGTAACAGTGATTTAGGTAGACATTGGGAGCTTACAGATGATGGATTCTGGAATAAAAAACCTCATCTAGCATTGACAGAAACCTTCTTATATTCAGAAGATGATACCTTCCTAAATCAGACACTAGTTATGACTGAAGATAAAGAGATTAGTGTTTATAGACTTTTCAATCATTGCTATACTAAAGCAACTATAACTGATGTATTAAACGAGTTTGACTTTAAAGATCATAGCTATTATTCTGATGTGACAGGAAAAGATTACTCTGAAGAATCGAAAACTTTAGCGGTAGTTACAAAGAAATAATATCAACTTTGATATAAGTGGTTGTAAGAAGGAAGTATTAACGACACATGTTAAATAGTAAGAATTCATGATGTCGTTAATACCTCTTATTTAAGGGGTTAAACGAAAGATATTGTTAAGATATGAGTTATCGGAAATCGTATTTTGAAAATAAAATATTAAAAGAGGTGTACTATATATGAAGTTAAGGTTTGAAATGCTAAATAAGAAGCATGTAAAAGTAGCAGCAGATTTGGTTATGGCTGCCTATCAAGAAGAAAATAAGTTAGTACCGTATCTTCCAATGGAGAATAATTACTTTAATATCTTTGAGGAAAAAATAAAAGATTTGTTTGTTAATGGTTCAGGTGTTGTTGCTATTTCTGGTAATAAAGTAGTGGGTTTTCTTGCTGGATATGAAATTGAGCAGTTATGGGGAAAATGTAAGGGGATTTATACTCCTTTATATGGGAATGGAGCTATTTATAAAAATCGTAGGAAAATATATCAAGAATTATATAAACATACATCAGATTTATGGGTAAAAAATAACTATACCCAGCATGCAATCACCTTATATGCACAAGATAAAGAAACTATTGATACTTGGTTTTGGTTAGGCTTTGGACTTAGATGTGTTGACGCTATTCGTGAGGTTTCTTCTATTAAGAAAATTAATCGAAATATTAGTATTAAAAAAGTTGAAGAAAATGACATATCATCTTTAGCAAATGTTCAAAATGACCTTCATATGTATTTTAGGAACTCACCAATGTTTATGCCAGCTCAGAAAGAAGATCCCATTCAATATTTAAAGGAATGGTTAAGTAAAGATAACCATCATTTATGGATTGCATATGATAGTGAGCAGAAAAAAGCTTTAGGATTAATGAAAATTGAGCCATCAGGTGAGAGATTTATTACTGAACATCCTAAAATGAGGAATATAACTGGTGTATATGTTGATAAGAAATATAGACAAAAAAAGATTGGTGTATCCTTGCTAGGAGCAATACAAGAATGGCTATTAGAAAATGATTACAAGCTTTGCGGAGTAGATTATGAGTCTTTCAATATTTTAGGAAGTAATTTTTGGAATAAGTATTTTACTCCTTATACTTATAGTTTAGTAAGGCGTATAGATGAAAGAATTTTAGAGTTATAATATAACTTGAGGTGTTATGGGACTTCCGATAACAGGTCGTTAGTGACGTTCAGCTTGGCGGTTAGAAATGGGGCAAGAGGTGACTTATGAAATTAAGCAGTTAGAAGGTTATAAATTATATTATAAGGTATCTGATAAAGGTGATCCATTGATACTAATTCATAGGAGTTCGGTATAAAATTGAATATGATAAGTGGTTAATAGTTATTTTAGGTAATTCTGATTATAAAACAGAAGAAAATAAAGATCAATAAAAACAATAATATAATTAATAAATAATTAAAGATATTTTTGGTGATAGAAAGAAAATAATAGAAAATGTTTTTGGTAAGGCTGTAAACGATGTGAAAGAGATCCATACTTTATCTGAGATTATCGACATGCTATTTAGATGATAAATAGATCTTACAGTAGAGATATTAGTTGCTGAAAATACAAATAACTTTATTAATCATATGAAGTATATTCATGGATAGCTTGTTTATATATTGATAAGAAATAAAGAGGTGATATAGATAATGTAAAAAAACATCTCCTGTAGTTAATGTTAGAAATAACAGTTTAGGTTAAATATAATAAAATATATTTTTGGAAAGGAGAACTATATGAACTTAGATTTATCATTTATTAAAAGTGCTGTTAAATTTAGTAAAAAGATTTTTGTTTTAATTTTGAGCTACATATTAATTAATATTGTCAACGATTGGGGGGATTTTTTAAAGTATAATAACTATAAATTTGAATTTATCTTAATAGGTTTATTCAATATAATAATTATTATTTTCTTTTATCCTGGCATGTATTATTTAATTAAGGAAAAATTATATGGAAATCTTATAAACATAAAAGTATTTTTAAGAGGGGTAAAAAAATATTATAAGAGATTATTGTTAGTGAGTTTAGTTCTTGGAATAATAGGAACAGTAATATATTTTCCTATAATGTTAATAACATATAAAAATAATCAAATTGTGGGTGAAATCTTTAAAGCTATTTTTTTCACTCTGTTCACATATTTTACTGCGTTTGCGGCTCCTATTATAATTCTTGAGAATTATAATAGTTGGGACTCAATAGTATATACATTTAGATATTCTATAAAAGAAATTAGAAATAATCTACAAATATTTCTAATAATTATTTTAAAATATATTATCACATCATTACTTACTTTGATATCTTTTAACTTTGCTTATAGCTCTTATCGGTACTGGGTATTAAGCTTTATAAAAGATGGGGTTGATTCTTATTTTAATATATTAATATTCATAATTGCGTTATTGATGTTAAAAGAAAATTTAATAAGAACAGATTCAATAGCTGATAATAAAACGCCGTCCTTCAAATAATAGCGATAAGCTATATCTTAATAAAGTTAACAGTACAATTTTCAAAGTTAAGATACTGGTTTCTTGAAATACAATAATTAAATTAAAAGAATGGCTTTTATATTGGCTGAAATAAGATCATATTTAAAACTTATGTTAGAAATAATAATTTAGAAAGTAAAAGAAAATAGGATTAATTATAGTCAATGTAAAAGAATTTTCTGTATGTTTACAGGTATTGCAATTGTGATTGAGTATAGTAGAATAATTAAGGCTCTGGATATGAGAGTATTTAAAGGTCTCTTTATCGGTTGCTAAGAACCTTTCAGTCTTTGAAGGAAATTCCAGATTTTATGAGTGACTTTCGTCTTACATATCATCTTGGTGGATTATATTATCTAAATTCAGACAAAGATTTAAAAGCATACAATGATCTCTTGCAAGAAGCTTTAGATATTGCTGCTAGCTCTGGAATAGAAGATGTATCAATTCACCCGCCCTTTATTGGTGAAGATATAAGTCTAAGAGATCTATCTAGAGAATACTTTAAAGAAATAATTAAAGAGTGGTTGCTAAAATATAAGAATGAAGGTATAGGTTTATCCCTTGAAACTCATGTTTCAGCAGAATATTTTATCTTTAATGGTCTTGAAGATTATGCTGAGCATAGCTGGCATGTCTGTTTATCTGCTTTAATGCTAAAAGATTATGCTGATGAAAAGATTAATATTGATAAAGTTATTAAAATGCTACTTATCCATGATCTAGGCGAGATTGATTCATGAGATACTATTATATATGAAAGTGAAAAGACAGAATTGAAAGAGAACGAGGCTGATGGGGTTAGACGTTTATTAGGTATTCTACCTGAGGGTAAGACAGAGGAATATATGGAGCTATGGTATGAATTTGAAGCAGGAAAAACAGCCGACTCAAAATTTGCAAAAGCTATTGACCGTATCCCACCATTGTTCCATAACCTATACGGAGAAGGACATAGTTGGAAGGAAAATAAGATATCCAAAGAAAAAGTTTTTTCATTAAATAGCCGTATAAGTGAAGGAAGTCAGAAATTATGGCAAGCAATAGAAGCTAAGTTGAATGAAGCTGTTTCTAATGGAATTCTTAAGTAGGTTTTCTATTTTCCTTTTGATATCAATAAACTAGAGTTCTAATAATGATGGTCTGATTCAATACATTTATAAATAATGGGAGGAATTATTATGAATTATATTACTAAGAACAAAGAAGCTTGGGAGGAAGCCTTTGAGCGGGCAACAGCTTGGGGTAATGATATAGAAAAACGCTTAGCTAAAGAGGAATATCCTTTTATTGAGAAGGTTTTAGTTGATGAGTTAGTAAATTATGACTTTACTGACAAGAAAATTGCTCAATTTTGTTGTAACAATGGTAGGGAACTCTTATCAATTATGAATTTTGGTGCTGATAGCGAGGTTGGTTTTGATATTGCAGAAAATATGGTGGATTTTGCTAATCAAACAGCTCAAAACTTAGGGATTAATTGCAGCTTTGTGGCTACTAATATTCTGGAAATAGATCAAAAGTATTATAATAGCTTTGATTATATTTTTATCACAATTGGAGCATTGACCTGGTTTGAAGATTTATTACCCTTTTTTAGGAAAGTATCACAATGTCTAAAGGAAGGTGGTAGATTGATAATTAACGAATGCCATCCAGTAACTAATATGCTAGGAGCAAATGGAGAAGAGCAATATGATCAAGAAACACCTAATATATTGATTTATTCCTACTTTAAAGATAATGCTTGGATTGAAAATGATGGTATGGGTTATATGAATGGAGAGAATTATGAATCAAAGACCTTCTATAGCTATTCCCATACCTTTACAGAGATAATAAATGCAATCTGTCAAAATGGGATGAGTATCAATAAATTAATGGAATTTGATTATGATATTTCTGAAATGTTTAGCAACTTAAACAATAGAGGAATACCATTAAGCTATATTTTGATTAGCCAAAAAGTTTGATTTTTTGGTTACTTTTTCATCAAGGAAAAAGGTAACTCGCCATTCAGGCGAAACCTGGACTAAGATAAAGTAAAATTTTTAATAAAAACTTAAAACTAAGATGTTATTAGAAAGATAAAAAGAAAGCTATATATTCACTGATCTATCTTATAATATTAGAGAGAAAAATATAATAACAGTACCTAAAAAGGTTGTGATTTAAATGATAACATTATCTAAAGTAAATAAAAATTATGGTTTTGAAGCAGTCTTAGAGAATTTTTCAATGACGATAAATAGCGGTGAAAAAGTCGGTTTAATTGGTGCCAATGGCTCAGGAAAATCGACGGTTTTTAAGCTATTGGCAGGAATTGAAAGTCCAGATCAAGGTATGATAGCCATTAGTCAAGGACTAAAGGTAGGCTATATGAATCAGATGATAGACTATAAAGAACAAGAGACTGTTGAAGAAAGATTGTTAGTTAATTTTGATTATTTACAGCAGTTAGAGGAGAGATTAAGAGAATTGGAAGTAACGATGAAAAACTTAACTAACAATCAGCTAGAGAAGAAGCTCAAGGAGTATTCTAAATTATCTACTAAGTATGAAGTATCAGGAGGCTATACTTATCAAAGTCAGATTGATCAAGTAGTTCAGGGGCTAGGTTTAGATTCTTTAAAAGGTAACTTGATTTCAGAGCTAAGTGGTGGAGAACGGGCAAGGGTACAGATAGCAGAATTGCTCTTAACAGAACCTGATATCCTACTTTTAGATGAGCCTACTAATCACCTTGATTTTAAGGCTATTAATTGGCTAGAAGAGTATATCAACAATTATAGCGGGACAGTAATTATTATCTCCCATGATCGTTATTTTCTCGATAAGACTATTGATCGGATTATAGAAATCAAACATGGTCAAGCAGAAGAGTATGCTGGGAATTATTCTTATTATTTAACGGAACGAAAAAAGCGTTATCAGTTAGCACTTAAGCAATATAATAATCAACAGAAAGAGATTAAAAGGAAAGAAGAGACAATTAAACAGTTACGAAATTGGGGTAAGCAGAGTGATAATGAGAAATTCTATAAACGGGCAGCTAGTATGGAGAAACAATTAGCTAAGATAGATAAATTAGATAACCCAGATTTAGGTGATTCTGATTTTAATCTTGATTTTGCTGCTGATAGAAGTGGTCAGGAAGTAGTTGTTTTAGATCAGGTTTCTAAAACCTTTGGGGACAAGCTCCTATTTAAAAATATAGATTTAAAGATATTTTATGGACAAAAAGTAGGGTTAATTGGTCCTAATGGCTCTGGCAAGACTACCTTGCTCAGACTTTTATTAGATGAAGAAGTTGCTGATAAAGGTAATATTAAGCTAGGAGCTAATGTTAAGATCGGTTATCTATCTCAACACCAAGAGCTAGAAAATCAAGACTTGACTTTATTAGAAGCCTTTAGAGCTGATGCTCCACCGATGTATGAATCTAAAGCGAGAACTATTCTAGCTAGCTATGGTTTCAAGGGAGATAATGTCTTTAGATATATTAAAGAGTTAAGCGGTGGCGAACGGGTACGCTTCCATCTGTTGAAGATGATGCATAGTGAGATAAACTTCTTAATTTTAGATGAACCTACTAACCATTTAGATATCAAATCGATTGAGATTTTAGAAGAGACTTTGGCAGATTATCAAGGTACATTATTAGTAGTTTCCCATGATCGCTATTTTCTAAATAAAACTATAGATAGCTTGTATGTAGTAGAGACTAAAGATGTGAAGCATTATGCTGGAAATTATGATTATTACCAGCAAAAAATAAAGTTAGAAAAAGCTAGACAGTTCAGAGAGAAAGAAAATAGTAAGAAGAATAGTAATAAAAAGGTACAAATTAAATCTCAAACCAGTTCTAGTAATAGCTTAAAGAAAAAGCTGGAAGCTATAGAGAGTCAAATATTGGAGTTGGAAGTTAAGCTAGAAGAGAATAATCAATTGATGATGGAGCCACAGAATTTGAATGATTATGAATATTTGAATCAGCTAAAAGATGATAATGAAAATATTCACTTGAAATTAGAAGCTTTAATCAACAGTTGGGAAGATATTAGCTTAGAAATTGAGAAGGTATAAGTTATAGGTTATCTTTTAGAGAAGAGTCTTTAGAACAGAGTTTACTGTTTTTAAAGCTAAGGTTAGTCAATTGAAAGTGAATATAAAAGAGTAGTTATTATAAAAAAGTAGTTATTATAAAAAATATATTGGAGGAATTAATTTGAAGACAATCAATTATGAAAAATTAACAAAAGATGAAGTAGAATTATCATTATTTTCAAACTTTAATCGCTATCAAGATGTAAAGAAATGCTGGCGCAAAGAAAATGGAGACTTGATATTGAAAGAAATTTCTTTCACTGAACAGTGGGGTCCTAATGAGTATAAACATCTTGTTAACTGCCTTAAGAATACTATAGAAACAGGTGGGACAGTATTTAGTGTATTTGAAAATAATGGCAACAGCCTTGTTGGATTTGCATCTTTAGAAAATCAACTTTTTGGAACTGCAAATCAATATTTGCAACTTTCAAGTATTCACATCTCTTATAAAAATCGTGGGATGGGAATAGGAAAGAGGTTATTTTCTCTTGTTTGTGAGCAGGCAATAGAAATGGGTGCAAAAAAGTTATATATTTCTGCACATTCATCACAAGAGACACAGGCTTTTTATAAAGCTGTGGGCTGTGTAGAAGCGATAGAGCATAATGAAGCATTAGTTGCTAAAGAACCATATGATTGTCAATTAGAATATAGATTATTCTAGTTAAAAGAAATTATATTTGGTAATAGATGTTGATAGCTGGAAACAGCAGGTTAAGTACATCTCAGTAATGATGAGATTGTAAGGAATAGATTTTATATTTCAGCAGAATAATTTTTCAATCAAAAGATTAAAATGAAAGGAATTTGGTTCAATAGAGACCAGAAGCAAAACTATTGGGAAGATATAAAAGAGATTGATAGTTTAGAGAAGATAAAAGAGATCTTCTTTTAATAATGGTCTTATTTATGTTGCTAGGTATAATCAGAAGGTCTTAAAGTGGCTATATGGAAATCAGGAATTGATCAAGAGTGCTCTTAGGTGTTTAGAATAATAAAATCAAAAGAGGATAAGAAAAAAATACATTAGTTTACACAAATCATAACTAAAACCTTGAAATATAGTTAATGGTGAATATATACTATATATAATAGCATTGGATAAAGATGTAGAATAATCTAATTAAAAGGAGTTGATAACTATGATTTAGCCATAAATACTTCCTGACCTAATCGCTTAGAAATTAATATATTGTCACGACCTATCTGAAGGTAGATATAAATAATAAATTTAGTGTAACTAGATTTAAATTAGAGAGGGGATAAGATGAAGATTAGAAGAGCACAGATAAATGATTTAAAGGTGATTAAAGAATTATATTGGCTGTTAGACGGTGATGCAGTATATTATCAACCAGAACATTTTATTAGAACTCAAAGACCTGATGATTTTATCCTTGACAGTATCAAGAGTGAGAAAGCAGATTTTTTATTAGTGGAAGAAGACAATAGAACTATCGGTTTTGCTTTACTAAGAGATAATCAAACCGCAAAGATCAGCTGTTTACAAGAGCATAGATATCTCCAGGTCGATGATTTGGTAATTGCAAAAGAGTATCGGGATCAAGGCTATGGTTCTAAGTTGTTAGCAGCAGCTAAAAGTTGGGGTCAGGATAGAAATTTAGAGTTCTTAAGGTTATCTGTTTTTTCTAAAAATGAAGGAGGAATTAGATTTTATGAGCGCCATGGATTGCAAGAGAGAATGATAAAGATGGAGTGTGAATTGTAAAAGCTTTAGATAATATTTGTTGCTATAAATTGACTTTATTTAATGAGGTGAATCAAGTGGATAGAAAACTGACCTTCAATCAAGATGTAAAAAATTATGACAAGTTTAGACCTAGCTATCCTAAAGAGTTGTTTAAAGAGATTATTGATTATTCTGGTCTTGACTGTAATAAGCATTCACTTGAAATTGGGATCGGGACTGGTCAAGCAACTAGACCGATTTTAGAGACAGGTTGTGCTGTTAGAGCAATTGAATTCGGAGATAAATTAGCAGATTATTCAAAAGAAAAATTTAGTAGTTACAATAATTTTAAGATTAAGAATATCTCCTTTGAAGACTTTGAATGTGACTCTAATAGCATTGATTTAGTTTATTCTGCGACTGCTTTTCATTGGCTTCCAGAGGAAATTGCTTATCCAAAAGTCCTTGATTTACTTAAGAGGGGTGGTACGATGACTCTTTTTTGGAATCGTCCCTTTGTTGGCAGAGACAATGATCCTCTTCATCAAGAGATTCAAGCTATTTACGATAAGTATAGACCATCAACTAAGGTTCTGATTGAGCATGATCAAGAGAGGTATAATAAGAGAATTGATACAATTAAAAAGTATGGTTTTGTAGACTTAGAGTTCAAATTGTTTCATCAAACTAGAAGCTTTAATGCAGAGGATTATGTCTGTCTGTTAAATACCTATTCAGATCATCGTATCCTTCTACCAAATATCAAGGCAGAATTTGAAGCTGAGATCAAATCAGCAATAAACAGACATGGTGGTATTTTGAAGGTCTATGATACTGTAGATCTGTATTTAGCAAGGAAACCCTCATAAAATAATCTTAAATGATACTTAGTAATTATTCTATTAGGCAAAATATTAAATATAATTTGAGGTATTGGAGTTTCATCAATTTTAAGAAGGTAATTTAGAAAGGAGGTCTAAAATTGAAAGAATATCTAGGTAGAGAAGTAAAAGTGAAAATTGATCGACCACTAGGCTCAAAGCATCCAGAGTATGGTTTTTATTATCCTCTAAATTATGGATATATACCGAATACTATAGGTGGTGATGGTGAAGAGATAGATGCTTATGTATTAGGTGTACATGAGCCAATTAGTCAATATCGGGGAAAGGTGATTGGAATTATACAGCGCAAAGATGATGATGAGGATAAGCTAGTGGTAGCAGCAGAGAAAAATTACTATGGGAAGGAAGCTATTAAAGCCTTAACGGAGTTTCAAGAGAGATTTTTTGAGATAGAGATTATCGTCTTTGATAAATAACAGGTAACAAAGGAATTTAAAACAACTTTTTATTTAAAAATTTTGAAGAATAAAAGGTTTAGTAATTATATAGCTCAAATGGTGACTTATTTTAGATTTAATTTAGGATTGATTGTGAATTGTAAGATAATAGTATAGCTAACTTTATATTTATAAAAGGGGAGATTTATATTGTCTAGTCAAATTAAAGAAGAACTTAAGCAAATATATAATCAACATGCTGATGAACGTCATAAATCGAAAAAACAGCCTTGGAAAGTGAAAATTAGACAAGAATTTTTACAAATGATTGAAAAAGACAATCTAACAACCATTTTGGATGTAGGTGCAGGTACTGGGCAGGATAGTTCTTTCTTTCAGAACGAAGGTTTGGAGGTAACTGCGATAGATTTATCTAATAAACATGTTAAGTATTGTAAACAAAAGGGTATTAATGCATATGAAATGGATTTATATAATTTATCATTTTCAGATGAAAGCTTTGATGCTCTTTACTCATTAAACTGTTTATTACATATACCTAAAAGGGATTTAGATGATGTATTAATAGAATTGAAAAGAGTATTAAAGACAAAAGGTTTATTTTATCTTGGAGTTTATGGTGGAACGGAATTTGAGGGTATAAATGAAAAGGATCATTATTCTGAAAAGAGGTTTTTCTCATTTTATAGGTATGAGAATTATTTAGAAAAGCTACAAGAGCATTTTCAAATAGTCAAATCTGAAAAAATTATGCTTGAAAAAGATTTTGAGTTCCATTATTTTATTGTGAAAAAGTAATTTAGCAACTCTATTACATCATATAATATGTAATTTTAAAGATGAATTTTGGAGGATTAGTCGGTACAGGAAAAGGATCAGGTATGGCTCTTATGTTCTTTTTTGCTTGTATCATAGGATTAGTAATTAGTTTAAGTGGTTGTTTAATTAAAGATGTCAGGAATATTGAAGAAGATATACCTGATTATGAGCTGGTAGTTAATAGTAATATTTAAGTTTAGAGGTATAAATAAGAATTATATATGATTTGAGATTAAAAATGCTCAGTGAATGTAGATTTTGATTTATAAATAATATCATTTGATAGGAGGAGTTAAAGTGTCAGAAAGAAGAAGAGTTGTTGAGCTTCTTCCCTATGATCTAGAATGGAAAGAAGAATTTGCAAAGATTAAGACCATGATAGATAGTTATATTGGTGATTTAATTTTAAGAATTGAACATGTAGGAAGTACATCTGTTGAAGGATTAGCTGCTAAACCAGTTATAGATATTGATGTTGTGATTGAGAGCTATGATATATTTCCAAAGATTATTGAGTGTTTAGAACAAGAAGGCTATGAACATGAAGGAAATTTAGGAGTTGAAGGGCGTGAAGTATTTAAGAGAAGATGTGATGATGGGTTGATGAACTATCATTTATATGTATGTCCTAAAGATGGTAAAGGATATTTAGAGCATATTGCTTTTAGAGATTATTTAAGAGAGAATACCAAAGCAAGAGAAGAGTATGAAGTTTTAAAGTATAAGTTAGCTGAAGCTTATAGAGATGATAGAGATAGTTATTGTAATAAAAAATCTGAATTTGTAGAAAGTATATTAGAGCGGACTATTTACCATCAAGAGAAAGAATAACAATTATGTTTGGAGGCATGATTAATATGAAAAAAATACATAAAGATTACTTACAAATATCAAATCAGAATAGCCAAATCCCTGCTATCTTATGGGGAGAAAAGAGCAATAAAATCTTAATAGCAGTTCATGGCAATTTCTCAGATAAAGAGGATACTATAATAGCTATCATGGCAGAAATAGCAGTGGCACAGGGTTATCAGGTATTAAGTTTTGATTTACCCGGACATGGGGAGCGAGTAGATGGGAATGATGAAAGTTTTCCACAAACTTGTGTAAGTGATTTAAAGGCAGTTTATAACTATGCTAAAGTTTTAGCAGATGATCTGAGCCTTTTTGCCTGTAGTATAGGGGCTTATTTCAGTATGCTGGCTTATCAGCAATTTCAGCTAAAGCAGAGTTTATTTTTGTCGCCAGTAGTTAATTTAGAGCAGATCATAGAAGAGATGATGAAAAGCTTTAATATTAGTGAAGAGAGATTGAGATTAGAAAAGAGAATTGAATTGCCAATTGACCATAACTTATATTGGAACTATTACTCTTATATAAAGAAGAATCCACTCTCTTTTCTGGGTCAGAGTCCAATTGTAATTCTGTATGGTTCAGCAGATAATATGACACAGTGGGAACTAATTTCAGAGTTTGCCAAGAACTATCAAGCCGAGGTAGAGGTTATCGAAAATGGAGAACATTACTTTCATACTGAACAGCAGCTGGATGCATTTAGGGAATGGGCTGAAGAAAAATTATTCTAAATAAGGAGATGAAAAATTGATAGACTATAAGCAAATTCCTAATTCTGATCATTGGGAGATTGTAAAAGCAGTTAACAAAGGTTGGTCTAAGGATCAGAAATATTATATCCAAACTAGAGACAAGGAAGAATTGTTATTGAGAGTATCAGATATAAAAGAGTATGAACAGAAGAAAAAAGAATATAATTCCTTAAAAAGACTTGATAATATGGATTTTTTAGTATCGAAACCTATTGATTTTGGAGTCTGTAATAAGGGTCAAGCAGTCTATTCTTTGCTGACTTGGATTGCTGGAGAGGATGCTGAGATTATTCTACCTACCTTTGATGATAAGGAGCAGTATCACCTTGGAGTTAAGGCTGGAGAGATTTTGCGACAGATACATAGTATTCCTGCTCCTAAGGATCAGCCTAGCTGGTCAGAAAGGTTTAATAAGAAGATTGACAGAAAGATATCAAATTATAAATCTTGTAGCATTCAGTTTGAAGGTGCTGACAAAATGATTGGCTATATCGAAGAAAATCGTTCTCTGTTGTTAAATCGACCCCAGTCTTTTCAGCATGGAGATTATCATGTAGGGAATATGATTATTACACCAGTAGGAGAGTTGGGGATAATTGATTTTAACAGGTGGGATTACGGTGACCCTTGGGAAGAGTTTAATAGAATTGTTTGGTCTGTTGCTAAGAGTCCTAGCTTTGCCTCAGGATATATTAATGGGTATTTTAAAAATCAGGTACCTGATTTATTCTTTAGATTACTGGCATTATACATTGCAAATAATCAGCTTGGAGCGATTTCTTGGGCTATTCCCTTTGGAGAAGAAGAGGTTAATACGATGCTGAAGCAAGCTGATGAAGTTTTGAAATGGTATGATGGTTTCACAACATATATTCCCGATTGGTATCTGAAAATATAATTTTTCTTGTAATGTGGGGGAGTAATTTTGACAATGATTAATTATGTAAGTGGTTATATATAATAAGGATATCAACTTTGTTAATAGATAATTTGTATCTTTACTTAAGCAGTGTCATAAAGATATGAGTTATGTGAAATAGGGGTGAATTAAGTTTTAAAAAGTTAAGGAGGACCTTTTATTATGGGGATGGACTGGTATGATATGATCGCTAAAAGAAATGGTGGCTACAAAAGTAATGCTATTTACACAATTGAAGGAGAATCGGGTGAAGAAGAATTTGAAAAGAGATTAATAGAAATGTTGCCAAGTTATGAATCGGTATTAGACGCAGGATGTGGAGATGGGGAATTCACTTTAAAGATGGCTAAATATGCAAAAAAGATTATTGGATTTGATAATTCTAACGAATTATTAAAGATAGCTAGCTTATCGTTGCAAGAAATAAATGAAATTAATAATGTAAAATTTATCTACGCCCATACAAAGGATAAAGATGGACTTCCTTTCGAGGATGAACAGTTTGATTTAATCTATAATAGAAGGGGACCCACTTCTATATACAATTACATTAGAATTCTTCGTTCAGGTGGGAGAATATTTAGTATTCATCCTGCATGCTTAGAAAAAGCAAAGGAAAGATTAATAAAAGGTGGTTTCATTAATATAAAAATAGAAATATTTGATAAAGCTTATATTTACTTTCCTAATGAAATTGAATATGCTAAGTGGTTAACAGCTATACCAGGTAATCCAGATTATACAATAGAAGAAAATAAAGATAAACTCGAAAAGAAGATAAAAGAAAATATAATTGATGGTAGAATTGGTGAACAATTATGGAGATATCTAGTGACTGCAACAAAAGCATAGAAAATATTTTTTAGTAAGTGTGTGAAAGATACTTCTATTACAGATAATAAGATGTTTTAGCTACACTGATTAACTGGAGAGTAGTGGGATGACTTATGTGAGATTCGGTGGTGAAAATAAAGGCTAAGATGAAAACAACGGCGTTGCAAACCCTTGAACTGTTATATGGCATATAGTATAAAGTTATTAATGATTATATCCGATATATTTGTACAAGAATTGTCGGGAAAGAAAATTTAAATTCATATATACTATAATTGAAAGGATTGATAATATGGACTGGCTTGAACAAATAAATAGAGTAATGGAATATATTGAAGAGAATTTAGCAGATGAAATTAGCTATGACAAAGTAGCTAAAATGGCATGTTGTTCAAAGTATCATTTTTCTAGAATGTTTTCATCAATTATGGGGATTACATTATCTCAGTATATCCGCCGTAGGAGGTTATCACTTGCAGCATTTGAATTACAGAATAGTGATATCAAAATAATTGATCTTGCTATGAAATATGGATATTCTTCAGCAGACTCATTTTCCCGTGCTTTTTACAATCTTCATGGTGTTAATCCATCAATAGCCCGTAATAATGGAGTACAGTTAAAAGCCTTTCCTAAGATGTCCTTTCAAATTACTATTAAGGGAGATGTTGAAATGGAGTACAGAATTGAAAGACTAGATTTTGAGTTTACAGTTGTAGGAGTAAAAAATACTATTCTTACTGAAAAATCCTTTGAGATGGTACCTAAAATATGGGAAGAAGCTAGCAAGACAGGCTTAGTACAGAGATTAATTGATATGTCATGGGAAGATCCTCAATGTAAGCTAGAAAGTTTATTAGGAGTAGTGGGTGAGCAACCTTCTATTACCGATGAAAAGTTTGAGTATATGATAGGAGTCCGTTATAAAAATAAAGTACCTGAGGATATGGAAAAGATAGTAATCCCCAAAAGTACATGGGCGGTTTTTCCTGATGTAACTGATGCCTGGAAAAGGTTATATACTGAATGGTTGCCAACATCAGGATATGAATTAGCTGATTTACCTTGTATTGAATGTTATTATGCTCCAGATCATGAACCTAAAGATGAATTATGGGTTCCAATTATAGCTTAGATTCATTATATCTGCGTTATATGTTTCTAAATACTTATAATAATGCTTTGTGCTAGTAGAAGAACTGATACAATATAGAGATAATGCGACACTTTCGTTCTAGTTGATAGTTAAACCATTAAACTCTTTATGTTCTAAGGTTTTGAACTTAACTATCCACTATCAACTTTACACTATACACTGAGGTTAAAGTGTCGCAATATCCCCATAAAAAGACACTATTAGTATTTAAATTTAACTAGCACAACGGGTTACAATATTAAATTTATAAAAGAAAGCAGGGGTAAAATGGGAATCACAAAAATAGCAAAAGAAAATTATGAAGAATTAGGATTAAATCTCGACAGATTAAAGATGTTAGATTCAGCTTTACAAAGCTATATTGATGATGGACAGCGACAGGCGATTGTATTTAAGGCAACCAGAAGAGGAAGAACAATTTTTGAAAAGACCTATGGAAGAAATACAAAGGAATATGGATTGAAGATGGATCTATTATATAGTGTGCAATCCGTTACAAAACCAGTTGTGGCAGCTTTGATTTTGTGCCTGCAAGAGGATGGACTGCTTGATATCACAGAACCTGTTGAGAAATATCTACCTGAATTTACTGGAGGAGGTAGAGAGGATATTTGCTTATGGCACCTGATGACACATACCAGTGGAATATTTGTTAGTGACCTTGAAGAATTTGAAAAGGAATATGTTGAGAAAGAATTGAATATGAAAGCACCAGGTGGAGATGATTTTGATTGGGAAGGATTCATTAATGAAGTGAAGGAGAAGATGAATATATCAGCAGATGCAACAGGAAGGATGGCAGATCCTGAATATCTTATCTCATTAAAAATGCCAATTAAAAGAAAACCTCATGTGGAAATGGATTACTTAGGTTATGGTTTTACCCTACTAAAAGAGGTTATAGAAGAGGTTTCTGACAAGACAATTGATGAATATGCACAAGAAAGAATGTTTAAATCTTTGGGAATGAAGGATAGCTATTGGAAACTTCCTAAAAAGATGTGGGATAGAGTTATTGGAAGAGAGGAAGATGCTGTAAATGGTAAGTGGTTTAATAGTGAACATAACTATACCAGTGAAAACGGTGCTTGGGGACTTAAAACTACAGTAGATGATATAACTAAGTTCATGCTGATGATTCTAAATGATGGAAAGTATAATGGTAAACGAGTTATGTCAAAAGCCACAGTAGCTCAGTTCTTTGTAAATCATAATCAAGGTGTAATCTCAGAAGGTAGTGAGGAATATGCAAGCTGGACTTATGGCTGGAACTTACATGGTAACAAGAAGGATGCACAGGGAACAATGCGTTCACATCTTTCTATAGATCATACAGGCTTTGGTGGTACCTGGATTCTTGTAGACCCAGTCCATGAACTGACAATAGCATGTTTTGGAGTGGAAAAAGTATACTTTACAAAACCAGAGTTTTTAAATATCAATGGGCGTGTAGGAAACTTACTTATTTCAGCACTAGAGGATTAATCTATTTGATTTTATTAATTAGAGTCAGATTATCTAAATTTAGCTGCAGGTAATTATAATTACCTGCGGCTTTTGCGTATTATAAATAGTTGAATATATTTTGGAGGTGAATAATTAAGTGAAAAATAGTACAAATAAAATGAAGAGGCAAAGAGTAATTAAAGTTGTTTCATATAATCCTAACTGGAAAAAAGACTATGAGTTTGAAGCAGAAAAAATTAAAGATATCTTCAAAGAAATCATTATTGATATACATCATATTGGTAGTACTGCTATACAAGAAATTAAAGCAAAACCAATAATTGATATTCTTGTAGAAGTAGAAGATATAAATAAAAATGAATTTCATAGAAAGCATGGAGAAGTTCCAAAAGAAGTTGATATTGAAGGTGAATATCTCTATGATGCTATTAATCATTTGATGATAGACAGTGTGCTTAGAGAAGCAGGAACCCAAGAGTTCTTTTCTGAAAGCAATATTACACCACTAACTATTGTCTATGAAGATTTTATTGACAATTATGAAGAAACAGTGATAAGAATATTAAAATTTTTGGAGATAGCAAATATTAATCAAGTAAAGATTGCTCCACCTTATTTTGAGAAATTGGCAGATGACTTATCAGAGAAATGGGTACAGAGATTTCGTAAAGAAAGACAAAGGAAGTGGGAGAATATTGGTTGGTAAGTATGATGATTATATATTAATATTTGTTGTTTAGTAGGAGGAGATTGACATTAAAATAATTAATTTAAAGTCTAATCATTTAGAATACATAGATAATATTAAAGAAATGCTTATTGATGCTTTTGGAGAAAACAGTAATGGAAAGTGGCTAAAAGATATAAAAGAATCATTTGCTGAAGATAGGATAAGTATAGCAGCTATCAATGATTCTGATAATGCGATAGGTTGGATAGGTGGAATTAAAAAGTATAGTGGTAATGTATGGGAGTTACATCCTTTAGTAGTGAATAAGTATGGTAGAAAGCAGGGTATAGGCACTTTATTAGTAACTGAATTTGAAGATCAAGTTAAAGCAAAAGGTGGAATTACAATTTGCTTAGGTAGCGATGATGAAAATAACAGTACATCATTATCTAATGTTAATCTTTATGATGATTTGTTTAACAAATTAGAAACTATTGAAAATAAAAACTCACATCCCTATGAATTTTATCAGAACTTAGGTTATAAAATTGTAGGTGTTTTACCAGATGCAAATGGAATTGGTAAGCCAGATATATTTTTAGCAAAAGGAGTCAAATAATATCTTGGATTAAACACAAAGAAAGGAAGTCAATATAGATGGAAAAGAATCTAAAAGAAAAATTTGAAGAATTGATTTTAGATAAAAATAAGAATTTTAAAGGGTGGGATTTTAGTTATTTAGAGAAGAGTGGTCGAGTAAGGGAGTTTCCACTTAGCTGGAACTATTATAATGAGATAATGGACTATTGTAAACAGGCTAGTTCACTGTTAGATATGGGAACAGGTGGAGGAGAATTCTTATCTAGCTTATCCTTCTTGCCAGAGGATACGTCTGCTACAGAAGGATACAAACTTAATATTAAAATAGCCAAAGAAAGCTTAGAGCCTTTGGGAATTAAAGTTTACCCAGTAGAAGATGACTACAATCTACCAGTTGAATCAGAAAGTTTTGATTTAATCATTAATCGTCAGTCATTCTATGTAGTTGCTGAGGTTAATCGAATTTTAAAAGAAAAAGGTTATTTTATTACTCAACAGGTGGGGGCCTTAAATCACCTAGAGTTAAATTTATTATTAGGAGCAGAGAATTATGAATTTGAAGCTTGGGATTTAAAGCAAGCAAGTAAACAGCTACTTAATGGTGGGTTTAAACTAATCAAGATGAAGGAAGATGAGGTTAAGACTAGATTTTATGATATTGGAGCAATTATTTATCATTTAAAGGCAATTTCTTGGCAAATACCAGACTTTAGTGTTGATAAATATTATGAACAACTATATTCAATCCATCAGCTTATTGAAAAGCAAGGATATATTGATATTAGTTGCCATCGCTTTTTGATAATTGCTCAAAAGAAGTAATGAGCATATATTATTATTTAATTGAGGAGGTTTTTCAAAATGAACAATCCTATAATTAGAGTCAAGATGGGAAAATCCAATTCTTATTTAATTCAAGGAGAAGAAGGGTTGATTTTAGTAGATGCAGGAATACCAAATAAAGTTACTAATCTGGTTAAAGTTCTAAAAAAGATTAATAAAGATATTTTAGATATCAACTTAATTATAGCTACCCATGTTCATTATGATCATGTAGGAAGTCTTAGTAAGATAAAAGATAAATCTGGGGCTTTGGTTTTAGTACATAGTAAAGAAAAAGATTTATTAGCTGCTGGGAGTAGTGGATTTCCAAAGGGGACTATCTTCTTTTCTAAGATTATTTCTAGGCTGGCAAATAAATTTTTAAAGGAAAGTTTTGAAGCAGTAACTCCTGATATCATTGTTGAGAAGGAGTTTGATTTAAGTGAGTTTGGAGTTAAGGGAAAGGTTATTCATACTCCTGGACACACTATAGGTTCAATCTCTGTAATCATTAACGAAAAGCATTGTATTTGTGGTGATACTCTCTTTAACTTTTTACCACAATCTATTTATCCTCCCTTTGCTAATAATGAAGAACTATTAATTGAAAGTTGGAAGAAAATCAGTAACTATAGATGTGAGAGATATTATCCAGGACATGGTGGAGAATTTGATCAGATTAAATTTGAGAAGGGTCTTCATAGAGCTATCAATTAGAATATAGCTTGTTCTACTTAAAACAAATAATATTTGGTCATAGGAGTTGACTCTGTGGAGCTGAAAAAAAATATAAAATCAGCACAATGCTAATAAAATTAAGGGAGTAAAAAAGTATGGATTTATTAAGAATAGAAGACTTAAATAAAACACAAATTTTAGATATATTTAGTTTGACAGATAAGCTCAAAAAAAGTAATAGATCAAATATTTTAAGGGGAAAGGATTTTGTCTTGTTTTTTCCGGAGTCAAGTTTAAGAACAAGAATATCTTTTGAAAAAGGTATTAAGAATTTGGGTGGTAATTGTATTTTATTTCCACCTGAAACACTTGATAAAAAAGAAAGCTTATATGATGTTGGAAAATATATTGAAAATTGGGCTGAAGGGATAATTGTTAGACATCCTGATTTAAGTAAATTGGAACAATTATCAAAGGATACAGCAATACCTGTTATAAATGCGATGACAACAGAAAATCATCCTTGTGAAATTATTACAGATTTATATTCAATAAGTAAGCTGAAAAAAGACTATCAAGAGTTAGTATATACATTTGTTGGTGTTGCTAATAATATTTCAAGGTCATGGATGAACATTGCAAGAGTAATGGATCTTAAATTGAACCATGTATGTGTCAACGGTAATAGATTTACTCCTGATAATGATAATTATAGTTTTACTACTGATCTTGAAAATACACTGTATTGTAGTGACATAGTTCTTACTGATTCACTTCCAGATAAATATTCTAATCAAGAATATATTAAGAAATATCAAATAACTTTAAAAAGGATGGGGTTAGCTAATAAGAATGCATTATTAAATCCTTGTCCACCATTTTTTAGAGGTGAAGAAGTAAGTAAGGATGTAATAGCTTCAGATTATTTTGTTGGTCATTTATTTAAGAAGAACTTGATATATGTCCAGCAGGCTATAATAGCGTATTGTCTTGGATTGAGTATATAAGGGGCTAACATCAGCAATATGCAATTTGAAAGAATGAATGAGAGTATCGAGCTAGAGTACTATTCGCCTAACGAAGTACCCCTTTTTGAAAAGAGGGCTAAATTACTTTTAGAGAGATTGAATTTAATTTAGATTTGTTTAGGTTAATAGAAAAATAATTTTAGAAGATATTCTATAAGTATTTTTGGCTACAGATATACAGAGATTAACATGAATTAGTCATTAATAGATTTGAAAATCGAGATAGGAGATGATCTTTTGAAAGAGATAGCCAAGAAAGCAGTGGAAGAATGGGGAGCAGAAGTCCAGACTAAAATGGCAATAGAGGAGATGGCAGAGTTAATAGTAGCTTTAAACCATTATGATCGGGGAAGGATTACTTTAGAAGAGGTAGCTAGTGAAATTGCTGATGTGAAAATAATGATGGAGCAATTAGAGTATATCATTGATAAGAAGGCTGAAAAAGAATTAGTAAGAGAGCAAGAAAAATATAAGAAAAGTAGATTGGCTAAGATGCTGGAATAAATAATTTTATCTTAAGAAAGAGAAAATTAACATTACTTTACATAAAAATTATAATAATCCTTGACATACATTTGCAAGAAATATATACTATTGATAGTATTAAATAAAAGAAATTCAAAGTATAATCGACAGGGGGCTATGAGTGATGATTTATCCAACTTTAGTAGTGAAGACTTTTGAGTCTAATCTTTTAGAAATTAATAAATCTCACGACCTACCTGGAGGCAGATACTAAATTGAATTGATCCTTTATATCTATCCTTTTAGATATATCTATACATTCAGTGCAACTATTTTTAAACCACAGGTTCTAGTGACTTGTGGTTTTTTGTCTTTAAATTAAGGAAGGGAGAGAAAGTTAATGATCGATATAGTCAATGTAAAAGAATTTTCTGGCGATTTAACTAAAGCAATCCAATATATTCATGGGGTCTGGGGAGATGATAGCAATTATAATTTTTATCAAGATGCTATTGAAAATTCATCGCTACCGGACAAAGCATTACCACAATTTTATCTGATGCTAAAAGAGGATAAAATTATTGGTTGTTCAGCTTTGATAACCAATGATTTTATTAGTCGCCATGATTTATATCCATGGATGGCCTGTTTATATGTCGATGAAGAGGAAAGAGGGCATAGCTATGCAAGATTATTGATAGAGTATGCTGAAGATCAGGCCAGGAAGGCGGGGTTTTCAAATATTTACCTCACAACTGACCATGCTGGTTACTACGAAAAATATGGCTGGCAAAGAATTGAAGATGGAATTGATCTATTTAGTGATCAAGTAACTAGAATATATACTAAAAAGTTATAAGGTATATAGATTTAATTAAAACTTCACAGTAAAAGATAAAATCAAGTTCAAAAGATAGAATTATATAATTCTTTAGAAGATAGGCAGATTGAGATTATACGGGGGGAGTTAGAAATGGAGAAATGGGATCTATTTGATGAAAATAGAAGACCTCTAAATAAGACTCATAATAGGCAAGACCAAATGATAACTGGTGAATATCATATCGCTGTAGAAGTCTGGACTGTTAATAGTAAGCATGAAATCTTGCTTACCTTACGCCATCCAGAGAAGAAACACTATCCTAATTTTTGGGAGAATACAGGTGGTTCTGTGCTAGCAGGAGAAAGAAGTAGAATGGGAGCAAAAAGAGAATTATTTGAAGAGACTGGAATCACTACTGATGAAGATGAGTTATTCCTACTAGGAACTAGAAGGGAAGAAACAGCCTTTTTTGATACTTATATAGTTAGAAAAGATATATTAATAGCTGATTTGACAATGCAGGAGGGAGAGACAGCTGCTGCCCAATGGGTGAGTATAGATAGATTAGATGAAATGATAAAGACTGGAGCTGTTGCAGCACCAGTTGCAGAGAGATTAGCACCTTTGAGGAAGAAATTCGAGGAATTTTTATTTACTAGATGTTAGAGTATATAAAAGCCAATCAACCAAAACTTACTAAAGAATATGAAGAGATTATATATAATGACAAAAGCAACTATATAGAAGAAATAAGAGATAGATGGGCAAAGGATTCTAGAGTTAGCTTTGTATTTGATTAAAAAATGTTGATTTATAGCAGAATCTTTTAGAATTAGAACTGGGAGAGTAGTAGAGTTTGAAGATTTTTTAGATTAATCAGCTCCCCATTGTGGTGGGTAAATAATGATTAGGAGGAGAAAAATTATGCCATATGCAGAGGTTTCAGTGAGTCAAAATCTTATTAATGAAGAGGAAAAATCTATTATTGCCGAAGGATTGACAAAGATTCTTCTAAAATATGAGGGTCTAGTTGATAATTCGATTTCAAGGTCAATTGCATTGTTAGAGATCAAGGAGTTTGATGGTTTATATGTTGGTGGAGAGAAAGATAAGCATGATAAAGCTGTGATAAAGGTTTATATCTTTGCAGATGCAATCAATGAAGAGATTAAGAAGAAGCTATTTTCAGAGATTACCAAGCTGTTCATTTCAGTTAGTGATAAAGTCAAAGCACAGAATGGGAGAAATGTATGGTGTATCACAATCCCATTACATGAATTTGATTTTGCTGCTGGAGGAATTCCTGTTAGTTTGGAGATGACAAGGAAACTTGTTTTGTCTTAATTAGCTAATCAATTGTAAAGGAGTTTTGACAATGAATTTTGGGAATAATCACTTTGAATTTATCTCACTGGATTCCAAATGGTATGAGCAAGTGGTAAATTTGCGATATGAAAACTTTTTTAAAGACTTAAGTTTACCTAGAGAGATTGTAGCTGACTCTAATGAAGAAGAGAGCAGTCATTTAGTCTGTATTAATTCAGAAAGAGTACTCGGTTATGGTAGATTGACAATAGATCAGAATATAAGTCAAATATCTCAAGTGGTTGTTGATCTTGAGGTAAGGGGTCAAGGAATAGGGGAGGAAATTATAAGGAGGCTTATTGAGAGAGTAATCGAGAATAATAGTGATAAGATTTATTTAAATGCTAGGTTGGATGCCATTGATTTTTATACAAAGTTTGATTTTAAAGCAGTAGGAGAGGTCTTTGCATCAGATAAAACAGGAATATTACATCAAAGAATGGAAAGGCTATCTTAATTAGGATTGTTAAAAACAAAGGGAAGGAGAGATAGCAGTGAGCTTTACAACAAAAGATTATCCAATATCTATTCAAGAGGTCTTTCGGGCCAAGGAGAGTGTATATAGGTTTTTAAAGCCGACAAAGTTAAATTATTATCAGAACTTATCTAAGCTGATTGGAGCAGAGATATACATAAAGCATGAAAATCATAACCCAGGTGGGAGTTTCAAGATAAGAGGTGGCATAAATGTGATGCACCATTTAAAGAAAGGAGGAGTCAATGGGGTAATCACCTTCTCTACAGGAAATCATGGTATTTCTGTAGCAACTGCTGCTAAATGGTTTGGGATGGATGCTGTAGTTGTAGTACCTAAGGGAAATAACTCAGCTAAGAATCAGGCTATTATTGATACTGGTGCCAAGCTAGTAGAAGAGGGTAATAACTTTGAAGAGGCTGCAGAGGTTGTTGAAAGCTTAAGTAAAGAAAGAGGTTTGTATTATATTCATGCTGCAAATGAGCCCCATTTAATTAATGGTGTAGGTACAGAATTTTTAGAAATCATAGCTGATTTACCAGATGTAGATGCAGTGATATTACCTATTGGAGCAGGCAGTGAGCTTGCAGCAGCGATAACTGTTTTAAAGAAGATTAATCCTAAGATTGAAATCATTGCTGTTCAAGCAGAGGCTTCCCAAGCTGCTTATCTTTCATGGAGAGAGAAGATGATTCAAAGTAGTGAAAATAAGACCTTTGCAGGTGGTTTTGCCACAGGCTCAGCCTATGAATTACCATTTTCAATTTATAAAGATCAGCTTGATGATTTTGTGACATTAAATGAAGATGAGATTAAAAAAGGGATTACTCTTGCTTTAAAGCATACTCATAATCTCGCTGAAGGAGCAGGTAGTGCACCAATTATGGCAGCCCTTAAGCTAAAGGATAAATTAAAGGATAAAAAGGTAGTTCTGCAAATGAGTGGGGCTAATATAGATGAAAAGATTTTAAAGGAAGTTATTCAATCAATTTAGTTCATTCTACTAGATGGGGTATATTCTTTAAAAGGATGAGAATAGATGACTAACTTATACTCTAGTTGCTCTTGCAGTGGGGAGGGATAGCAATGAATCAGATAGCAACACTTGGTGCAATGGGAACCTTTAGTGAGATTGCTACCAAGAAATACATTGAAGTAAGCAATAAAAAATTAGAAATATCCTATTATCCAACAATAAGACAGGTCTTTAAGGCTATTGGTCAGGAATGTAATCTAGGAATTGTACCTATTGAAAATACCCTTGATGGTTTTGTACAAAGAACTCTTGATTTACTCTTAGAGTCAGATTTTTATATTGTCAATGAAATAATCATACCAATTCAATTTTCCTTTGTAGCTAATAGTCAGAATATATCAGATATAGAAAAAATATATGTTCAATTTAAGACTCGCGGTCAATGTTATAATTTTTTGGATGAATTTAACCAGATCAAGCTTATAACTACTGAAAGTAATAGTGAGTCATTTTCTCAGGTAAAAAAAGGTCATATAGCTGAGGGTGCAATCATTCCTAGACATCTGCTTGATACTAAAAAAGATTTTTCTCTCTGTATTGACAATGTAGCTGATTCAGAGCATAATCAGACTAGATTTATTGTACTTGCTAAGCCTAAGGTTGCTTATAAGATAGATAAAACCTATAAAACTTCAATAATTATTTTGGAAGGAGTAGCAGATCAAGCAGGTGTTCTGTCTAAAATTTTAAATGAGTTTTCAAGCAGAGATATTAATTTAAAATCAATCATCTCCCGCCCAACTAAACAAGAACTTGGTAAGTATTATTTTTTCATTGATATTGAAGGGCACAAATATGAAGAAGAGATAAGAGAAGCACTCGATAAAATTAGAAAGAATAATCTAGTTAAGATTTTGGGTTCTTATTCATTGCTTGGAGATTAGCTTTTTAAAATAATTCTTATTTTTGGCTTACTTCTAATTAAGAAGGATCAGGAGGTTACATTATGGGACAGATTAAGATATATGGTTTAGAGAGTTATTTAAATCCAATTAAAAAGAAGATGTCAGATATAATTCATTCTTGTGTAATTGAAGCCTTTGACTATCCTGTAGACAAAAGATTTCATAGATTCTTTCCAATGAAAGAAGATAACTTTTATTTTCCTGCAGGTAGAAGTAAAAACTATACAATAATCGAAATAAGCATTTTTGCAGGAAGAAGAGAAGCGACTAAGAAGAAGTTGATAAACTTATTATTTAAGAGGATAACAAAAGAGTTGCAGATAGATTCTAAAGATATTGAGATAACTATCTTTGAAACTCCTCCATCTAATTGGGGAATTAGAGGAGTGACAGGTGATGAGTTAATTTTAAATTATAAGGTAGAGCTTTAAAAGATATATTTAAATTCAAATAGAAGAGAAGCAGACTACGAGATAATATTTTAAAGTAAAGGCTCTACGATTATTATTAAGTCAAGTTGAAATCAATAGGGGTGGACAAATAGATGGGGCTTATTCCAATACTATTACTATTAATTGATTTATTATTTATTGTTACAGGTATAATTTACTTTGAAGTCAATATGGCAATAATTTTTTTCGTAATTATTCTAATTATTAATCTAATCTATATGGCGGTTATTAAGAAATTGAGTCTAAGCTATCAAATATTTAAGAGGTGGTTTAAAGGAGTATTATTAGCAGATGAAGAGTGGAAGGAATTAATGCTAACTAGTAGACAGTTATTAGTTGTAAACTATAGTTTGCTGTTTCTGGTTATGATTGTTTATTTTCTTGTTAGTACTTTAGGGCTGATAGTAGATCTTCCAGTAAATTACTATACTATAGTTAACTTAATGCAAACGATTATATTATATAATGGTATCTTCTTAGCACCAAGCTATCTATTACTTGCTCGGAAGCTGAAAGCTAGATTTTAATAGGTAGATACTTATTTATCAATAGCGTTGTCATAATAAGAGGCTAATTATAAGAGCTAATGCTTAAGGAGGGCGTTAATGAATAATAAAGAGAGAGAATTGTTAAAGGTAAATCATAGTTTATTACTGGTTAATTTTATCCATAGCCAAAATATAGATATAGTTATTATCTCGCTGCTTGCATTAATTATAATCGGCTTTTTTACTTATGGAATGTTTTTATTACTTGCCAAGAATTACATTTATTCAGTTATACAAATTATTCTTTCTGGATTAGCATTTTTATTATTAAGACAGATTATCAAATCTAAGCAGTTACTTTATCAAAAGGTATTTAAAGTTAAAGATAAATTTAAAAGAGATTTTCCAGAGTTAGTTGATCAAGATATCGTTAAATTACATAATAAAATAAGATAATAAAGGTAAAAAATCTCTAAGAAGGAGAGAATAATTTAATGAAGAAGGTTATTTTAATTGTATTGATGCTAATATCTATTTTTAGTTATGGTTGTGAAGCTACTTATAATTTAGAACTAAAAGATATAAATATAAACTTTGCTAAATATTTTGAAGCTTACAAAGGATGCTTTATTCTCTATGACTTAGATAAAGATTTTTATCTAAAATATAATCAAATTCAGTAATACTAGATAGAAAATAAAAAATTAAGGAGATGAAAAATGGAAATAAGACAAGGAGCTTATTTAATTACAGATAATAAGGATAGAATTGATATCGATTTTGTTATAAGCTCTTTACAGACAACTTATTGGGCAACTAATAGGCAGCGAGAAATTATCATCGATTCAATAGATAATTCTGTATTTATATCACTATTTAAAGGAACAGAACAGATAGGCTTTAGTAGAATAGTAACTGATAAGGTTACCTTTGCTTGGATTGCTGATGTATTTATTGATGAGAGATATAGAGAAACTGGTTTGGGAAAATGGTTGGTTCAAAGTACAACAGACCATCCAAGTATAAAGAATGTACTCTTGCAGCTTTTAAAGACTAGAGATGCTCATGGTTTATATGAGCAGTTTGGCTTTAGAAAGGACGAATGCTTGACCAAGCGGAATAAATAATAAGAGATTATAGCTGAGTATAAATGAAGTTTAAGATGACTTATGTTGGATTTGCTATTTTAAGAAGATACTTTGATTTAGAAATATTACAAGGAGTGATGAAATGGAACTAGATAAGGTGACTGAAATCTTCTTCTCACCTACCAATACAACCAAGGAGGTAATCACAGCAATAGCTAAGGGGATTGGAGTTACTAATACAGAGGCGATAGATTTAACTAAGCCTGCTATTCGTGATAAATTTAACCTCCATATTGAGAGTAGTAAGGAGATTCTAATACTTGGTGTTCCAGTCTATGAAGAACGAATTCCAGAAATACTTGAAAGAACTTTAACTAAGCTCAAAGGGGAAGGGCAAGCAATAATTTTAGTTGCCCTTTATGGAAATATCGGTGAGGGAATAGCACTTAAACAGCTAAAATCGTTGGCGGAGCAAGGAGGATTTAAGGTTGTTGGAGCAGCTTCATTTATTGGAGAGCATTCCTTTTCCACTTCTAAATTGGAGATAGCCCAAGGTCGTCCTGACAGAGCTGACTTAAAACAGGCAGAGGAATTTGGGAAGAGAATAGCTAAAAAACTAAAAAATACAGCTGATATACATAAATTACCGGAGTTAAAGATTGAAGGGAAATTACCCTTAATGGCAAAAATTTTACCAAGAAATAGTGCTAGATTCTTTGCTGAAAAGCCTCAAGTTGAAAAAGAAAATTGTAATAGTTGTGGCATATGTGTTAGCAGATGCCCAGTAGGAGCAATTGCTAAGGATGATTTGGAGATAAATGATATGATTTGTTTACGTTGTTTTGCCTGTGTCAGGGTATGTTCTCAAGAAGCAAGAAAGATTAAATTCAAAAAAGGATGGATTATAAAATTTATTTTGAAAATGAAGAGTAGAAAGAGAAAGGAACCTAGGACTTATCTATAAAAAAGTTAAAAATAGAAAATGAGGTGAGAATAATGGAGTTGAAAGAATTGATTGAACAACGGGTACATGATTATTATTGGGAGGAAGACTTAAATTGTGCTACTACAATGTTAAAGACACTTGGAGAGATATACAAAGTAAAGTTAGATGATCAAGTGCTAGATGCTGCCATTGCCATGCATGGTGCAGGAAAATTTGGAGCACAATGTGGGCTAGTAGAAGGAACCTTGATGTTTTATGGTGTCTTAGGTAGAAAGAGAGAAATTTCCAATGGAGAGATTGTTAAATCTTGCTATGATTTTGCAGATCAATTTCAAGAGGAGTTTGGTAGTCTACTCTGTAGAGAGTTACGTCCAGAAGGCTTTGCAGATGACAATCCACCACATTTATGTGAAGATTTAACTAAAAGAGCAGTAGAATTTAGTGCAAAAATTATAATTGATAACAGTAGCTTCAATGATATTGAGTAGATATTTAAGATGTTAAGTTTAGAGTTGAAGAATCTTATATAATCCACTTTATTTACTAAACCACAGTTTGAGAAAAAATATTCAAATTTCTCAATTGTGGTTTTTATTTTTGTATTAAATTTATTTTATTTGACATAGAGCCGTAAAAAATTAAATTTAAACTGCTGTGAAGCTGCTATATTAACTATTGATTTTAATAAACTCTCTAGGTGAGATTCCCAAGATATCTTTAAAAGATCTATAAAAACTAGAATAATCTCCAAAACCTAAACTAATGCTGACCTCGTTACAAGTAATTCCTTGCAAGAGCATCTCCTTTGATTTCATGATTTTCTTATATCTTATATATTGTAAGATTGTAAATCCTGTATTTTCTTTAAACAGGTGGCAAATGTAGTATTTATCCAGATGAAACTTATTTTGAAGTATTTTCAATGTTATTTTGCGATTTAAGTTGTTATTAATAAAATTGAGTATTCTAGTTATTTTAGGATCACAATCAACAGATTTAATATGAAGATTATCTGTTTGACTATATATTTTATTTAGTAAGACTAGAATTTGAATAAAGGTTGTTTCAATCATAACTTCAGCTTCAGGAGGTTTTCTTCTGATATAATCTATAATCTTATCAAAATAGTGATCGATCTTGTAAGCATAGATGTTATAGTGGTCAATTTTATTTAAATGACCAGGTTTTCTTTCTTCAAAGCATTGGAGTAAATTAAAATTATCGTTATTATATTTTGATATATATTCAGGATTAAAGTGGATAGTCATTCTTTCATAGGTGAGATCAGAATTAAATACAGGTTTATGAAGCTCTTGATTATTAATTATTAGGATATCATTATTCTTAATTTCATAGCTCTGTCCTTCTATGTAATAAGTAACATCACCAGAAATAAAGTAATATAATTCATAGCAGTCATGAACATGTAATTGAAATTTAGGAAGTGTCATAGATTTACTTTGAGCAATATTATACTTATTTTGGGATTCGTAGTGGAAATGGTTTTCCATAACTATATCACCTCTTGATAAATAATTAAGTCATATACTAATATTATACACCAAGATTTGCAATCTTTAAAGCAATAATAGCAAAGAAAATTGTAATAATTTATACTATAATTATAATGTAACAAGATAGAATGAACTAGTAAAAATATAAACTGATAAAGATTTCATATTAGAAATTTTAAAAGCAAAAGAGCAAACAAGAATAATTTTTAGCCACAAATCACACGAATAAGTTCAAAACTTATTCATTAAATTAATTAATTGTTTATTCTTTGATTAGTGTTCTATATAATTAGGAGGAGAAAAAATGAGGAATTTTAAATTACAAATTTACGAAAATAAATTAGAAGATAAAAAAGATTTACAGGATATGCTAATACAGCTTTTAAAACCATTAAAGGATAGTTTTTGTATGGGAAATACTAGATTGCATTTAGGAAATACCTCTGCCCATTATACTGATAGTGTAGCTGGTTTAGAAGGTTTTTCTAGATTGCTGTGGGGCTTGGCTCCCTTTCAAGCAGGTGGTGGTGATGATGATGAAATATGGAGCAAGATGATAAAGGGAATAGAGAATGGTAGCGATCCAGAAAGTGAATATTATTGGGGAAATGCCTTTAAATTTGATCAGAGGTTGGTAGAGATGGCTGCCTTTGGATATGCAATGGTATTAGCTCCAGAAAAATTTTGGGATCCATTATCAAAGGAAGCAAAAGATAATTTATATCAGTGGTTAGATCAAGTCAATCATGTTGAATTGATACCTTGCAATTGGCAGTTTTTTAGAGTGTTAGTTAATATAGCTTTTAAACATTTAGGATTAACTTATAATCAAGAGAAATTAGAAGAAAGTTTAGATATGCTTGATAGCTATTATGTTGAGGAAGGTTGGTATAGAGATGGTGGCGATGATGCCAATATAGATTATTACTTACCCTTTGCTATGCATTATTATGGGCTGTTTTTTGCTAAGTATATGTCTGATGTATATCCTAAAAGATCTAAAAGATATAATCAGAGAGCTGCAACTTTTGCAAAAGAGTATATCTATTGGTCTTCAAAAAATGGAGCAAGTATTCCTTTTGGAAGGAGCCAAACTTATAGATTTGCTCAGGGATCATTTTGGAGTATGCTAGTTTATACAGATGTGGAACTGCCCTTTGAACTAGGTGTTATCAAAGGAATAATTTTAAGGCATTTAAGATGGTGGATGAAGCAACCTATTTTTAACGAAAATGGTATTTTGACAATAGGTTATGCTTATCCAAATCTAAATATGGCAGAACTTTATAATTCTCCTACTTCACCTTACTGGGCTTTAAAAACGTTAACTATTTTAGCCCTTGAAGATGAGCATCCATTCTGGAGTGTAGCAGAGAAAGAACTTCCTAAGTTGGAAGAGAAGCATATCCAGTACATACCTAAAAGAGCAATCTGTAGAGGAGAAAATTCAGATCAGGTTTTAAAATATAATTCTGGAGCAAAGACACCGACAATCTTTATATATGAAAAATATCAAAAGCTAGTTTATTCTACACTATTTGGATTTAGTATTCCAAGAGCAAATAGTAGCTTAGAGCAAGGAGCATATGATAATTGTTTAGCACTATCTGAAGAAGGTCACTACTGGAGATCAAAGCGAGTAACACTTTCCCAAGAAATTAATGAAGACTTTCTTAAAACAGTCTGGAAACCATGGAATGATGTAGAGATTGAGAGTTGGGTTGTTTTTGGCTATCCATGGCATCTAAGAATTCATAAAATAAATACTAAAAGAAAGTTACAAGCTGCAGAAGGTGGCTTTGCAATTGCCAGAGAAAAACCCAATTGTAAGGTAGTAGAAGCTCAAGAGATAGAGCTTGATAATGGAATAGCTATCAAAACAGATTATGATTATTCTTTGATTAAGAGAATCAGTGGCTTTGAGGAATCAAGAGTAATCTATGCTGAACCAAATACCAATCTAATTGCTTCTAGAACAGCAATACCTACATTAATGAGTGAATTAGAAATAGGTGAAAATCTTTTAGTATCCTACATAGCAGGAGATGAATTAAAAGCTGAAAATTACGAAGAGGCATTAGTAGCTCCCAAAGTTGAGATTCTAGATGATAAGATTTTAGTCTATCCTAAAGATAGTACAGAGATTGTAATCAATATTTAAAGTTTAAAGATTGATGAATTAGGGGGGAATAAAATGTTAAAAGGATTATATATTCTTGGAAATGAAAGTTATGATATGATTTATGGTCAAGAGCAACGAAAAGAGATAAGTAATCTGGTGGATATTTATGCTCCACAGCAGACTTCAGAGTCAATTAGAGAGAATTTATCCTTACTGAATGATGTTGAAGTAATTTTTTCTGGTTGGGGAGGTCCTAAGATTGACCAAGAGTTTCTTGATGCAGCTCCAAATTTAAAGGTGGTATTTTATGGTGCAGGATCAATTAAAGGGATTGTTAGCGATGAATTTTGGGACCGGAATATTCTAATTACTAGTGCTTATGCTGCTAATGCTGTACCTGTAGCTGAATATACATTATCCCAAATTCTATTCTGTTTAAAGCGTGGCTGGGAATTGGCTCTAACTATCAAGGAGAAGAGAGATTATTATAAATATGGTTTTGGTAGTTATGTGGAAGAGGTATCTGGTAAGCTACCTGGTGCTTATAAGAGTAAGGTGGGGATTATTTCTTTAGGTATGATTGGTAGTTTAGTTTGTGAGTTACTTAAACCCTTTGATTTAGAAGTAATAGCCTATGACCCATTTGTTTCTAAGGAAAAAGCTGCTGAATTAGATGTCAAATTATGCTCCTTAGAAGAGATATTTAAAGAAGCTGATGTAGTTTCTTTACATACTCCTTGGTTGAAAGAGACTGAAGGTATGATTATTGGAGAGTTATTTAAATCTATGAAGAAGAATTCTACTTTTATTAATACGGCTCGAGGAGCAGTGGTTAATGAATCAGAAATGATTGAGGTACTAAAAGATCGTACTGATATTCAAGCAGTTTTAGATGTAACTCATCCAGAACCACCAGTTGAGGGGTCTCCCTTATATACAATGCCTAATGTAGTCTTGACTCCTCATCTTGCAGGCTCCTATCATAAAGAATGCCAAAGAATGGCTGCTTATATGATTGAAGAATTGAAAAGATATCTAGATGATAAACCTTTAAAGTGGCAAATTACTAAGGAAAAATTCCAAATGCTTGCTTAAAATATATCAATATAATGTTATATTTTAATTTTATTTTAGAGTCATTAATCTACGTATATTTAACAATAAAGTAAAATAAATAAAAAATATACATACCTTACTTTAAGTCGCTCCTATCTAGGAGATGAGTTGTGGGTGAGGTTAGTTTTATATTTGATTTTCCAATTATCTGTACAATAAATTAATAATTATAGGAGTTGATTAAAATCATAAAAGAAAAAGTTGCAGTTATAACAGGAGCTGCCAGAGGAATTGGTCATGGTATTGCTTTAGAATTAGCTAAGGATGGATGTGCAGTAGCTATCTTTGATCTTCTAAACCTTGAAGATGTGCAAGAAAATATCGATCAGATTAAAAAATTAGGGTTACCTGTTTTATATTTTCAAGGTGATTTAACTAATGAGCAAGCTCGGGATAATTTCTGTCAGAAAGTAATGAATGAATATGGTCGGATAGATCTTTTAGTAAATAATGCTGGAGTAGCCCCTAAAGAGAGAAAGGATATCCTAGAAACATCAGAGGAAAGCTTTAATTTTGTGATGGATATTAATTTGAAAGGTACTTTCTTCTTTACACAAAAAATAGCTAATATAATGGTAGAAGAAGTGAAGGAAGGATTAGAGATAGAACCTAAGATTGTTAATATCTCTTCAATGTCTTCTTATACTTCATCACCAGCTAGAGGAGAATACTGTATTTCTAAAGCAGGAATTAGTATGCTAACCAAACTGTATGCAGATAGATTAGCTGAATATGGAATTAATGTTTATGAAGTCAGACCTGGTATAATATATACTAAGATGACTGAGGTAGTAACAGATAAATATGATAGATTAATTGAAGAAGGAGTAACCCCAATTAAACGCTGGGGTTATCCAGAAGATATAGCTAAAGCTGTTTCAGTCTTCTGTTCAGGTAAGTTGAATTTCTCTACTGGAGAAGTTATCAATGTAGATGGGGGATTTCATTTAAGGAGGTTATAAGATGAGTATCAAATTAGCTTTTAGTACTTTGGCTTGTCCAGAGTATAATATAAATGAAATTGTTAAAATTGCTAAAAATGCTGGATATAGCGGAGTAGAATTAAGAAGTTATGGGGTAGATAACCATATTGATATTACTGCTAGCCAAGAGAAAAGAGAAGAAGTTAGAAAGAAGTTTGAAGAGAATAATATTGATATCTGTTGTTTAGCAGGCTATACAAGATTCGATACTAAAGATCAATTAGAGAAACAGATAGCTAAACTTAAAGAATTAATTAAATTAGCTAGTGATTTAAATGTTCCTTATATTCGTACCTTTGGTGGTCAGGTTTCTTTAATTCAAGAAGCCTTTAATCAAGTTGCAGAAGTAGCAGAAGAATTTGAAGTGAAAATACTTCTTGAGACCCATGATATCTTAAGTCGTGGAGAGGAAATAGTGAAGGTTTTTGACAAAGTGGATAGTGATTATTTTGGAGTGATTTGGGATGTAAAGCATACAGTTAGTGCAGGAGAAAGTCTAGAGGAGACTATAGGATACCTTAAAGATTATATCTATCATGTTCACATCAAGGACTGGATTTCTGTACCAGACTATGTATCAGTAACAAACCAAGAAGCTGGACATTTGGTATTGTTAGGGGCAGGAGAATTACAAATTGATAAAATAATAGAGTTATTAAATGATATTAGTTATGATGGCTATTTATCTTTAGAATGGGAAAAACCTTGGTTACCAGAGATTGAAGAATCTGATATTGCACTTTACCAGTATGCTTTGAAATTAAAAGAGTTGCTTTGATTTTTTAATAATTACATATTGTGTTGGTAGAAATATTGAGATATTAAGACAGTAACGAGTGGATAGGAAAAATCCGCAATTGGATTTTTCCATTACGAAAGGTTCAAAGAACCTGAAGGATGAGTAACAAGTGACAAGAAGAGCTTCTTACGCGTTACCCGTCACTGATTACTAAACTGTCGCAATATACCTATAATCAGATATTGAAATAATTAGACTAAAATCTAAAAGGAGGAATAAAGATTATGAAAACAAGAGATTATTGGGTTAAAACCTTAATTAAGATAGCAGATCCTGTATTAAGTAATTTGGAACAAAGAACTTTGAAGGAAAAGATGCCTAGTATAGAAGGCAGAAACAGAGAAGCATTTACCCATCTAGAGGCTTTGGGAAGGTTATTAGCGGGTATGGCTCCTTGGTTAGAATCTAGTCAAAAGGGCAAAGAAGAGGAGCTTAGAAATAAATATGCTAGTATGGCACGTGCGGCTATTGATGCAGCAACTGATCCTGATTCTCCTGATTATATGAATTTCAAAAAAGAGAAAGGAGATCAACCTGTAGTAGATGCAGCCTTTTTGGCTCATGCTATTGTCAGAGCTCCTAATGAATTATTAGGTAAACTAGATAAGCGGGTTAAAAATAATTTGATACAAGCTTTTTATGATACTAGAGAGATTAGACCTTATTTTTGTAACTGGTTATTATTTAGTGCTATGATAGAAGCTGCACTTTTTGCTATGGGGGAAGAGTATGATTCAATGAGAGTTGACTTTGCTCTTAAACAGCATGAGCAATGGTACCTTGGTGATGGTATTTATGGTGATGGTGTCGATTTTCACTGGGACTATTATAATAGTTTTGTAATTCAACCGATGCTAGTGGATATTATCAGGGTGCTTGGAAATCAATATGAAGATTGGGGTAATTTAGAACAATCAGTAAATAAAAGAGCCCAACGCTATGCTGCTATTCAGGAACGGTTGATCTCTCCAGAGGGGACATTTCCTCCTATAGGTCGTTCACTTGTTTATAGAACTGGGGTATTTCAGTTATTGGCTCAGATGGCACTTCAGGATAATTTGCCAGAAGAGGTTTTACCTGCACAGGTAAGGTGTGCTTTGACTGCAGTAATAAAAGGGATGTTAGAAGCCCCGGGTACTTATGATGAGAACGGCTGGCTAAGACTTGGTTTCTGTGGTCATCAGCCTGATATAGCAGAGCCTTATATTGCTATAGGTTCTCTTTATCTATGTTCTACAGTATTTCTACCTTTAGGGCTAAGTTCAGAAGATGAATTCTGGAAAGGTGAGGATAGAGATTGGACTGCTAAAAAGGTTTGGTCAGGTGCAAATATGAAAAATGACCATGCTTTATATTAGAATAAGTAATGGGTCTGAGCAGTAACTTTTAATATTTGGATAATCAAATAATTATATATTTTTATGTTGAAAATATGCTCTTTATTTTAAATCTAATATTAGATTATCTATATCTTTAAATGGATTTGCTAAACTTACAAGTCTAGCAAATCCATTTCCCATTATTGGCATAAATGTTATTCCCAGCTAAGCATCTAATATCTAAATTGCCTCATCAGTAGATAGATATAAATTCAATTATCCTCTCTTTAATCTTCTCTAAATCATCATCTTCAATCTCTAAATCGAAATAATCAAATTTATTCTGGGAATGTAGATAAAGTGGGTCATAATATTCAGTTAATAGAATCTCAACCACCTTTTCTAGCTCTCCTTGTTTACAGTGATTAACTAACTTATTATAATCATTTTTACCTATTTTTTTAACAAGGTGCTTTCTGATACAGGTGATAGCTTCTAAGGAGGCTTGCAGAAATTTATTTTCATCTTGAGTATAACTTCCTTTATACTCATCGATAATTCTATTGATTCTGCTCTCAAGGGAACTTTTAATTAAAGTATGGAGTCCCTTCTTCATTGCTTCTAATAGAAAATCAGGTAGAGTTGATATTCCTATTCGTTTACTTTCAGCTTCAATAGCAACGACTTTACTATCTTTTATTTCTTCTAGCTTCTCCCATAATAAGGAGTCAAACATCTTCTGATTTCTAGGTTGCTCAAGACCAATACTACCAAAGGCAGAGCCACGATGATTGGCCAACCCTTCTAAGTCTATTACAGATATATCTGCATCCTCTAATTTATATAATAAATCTGTCTTGCCAACACCAGTAAAACCATGAATTACCATGAGCTTACTATCTAATTGGTAGTTCCTTAACTTTTCTATAATGAAGTTACGATAGGCTTTATAACCCCCTTTAAGTTTATAAACCTTAAAACCTGCTAATTCACTAAAAGTAGCAATACTTTCACTTCTCATCCCACCTCTAGCACAAAAGATTACTACATGTTGATGGTTTTCAGTTAATTCTTTAATCTTTCTAATCATTTGAGGGATCTTAGGTGAGACTAAATCCACTGCCAGTAATTTAGCTGCAGCAGGACTCTGTTGAGTATAGATAGTTCCAACTTCAGCTCTTTCTTCATTACTGAAGATAGGAAGGTTAATTGCTCCAGGAATCGTTGATTCTGCAAATTCATCTGGTGTTCTAACATCAACATAGATTACTGATTCTTTATTTAATAACTTTTGATAACTTATTATTTTCATTTTAAAACTCTCCTATGTATAGTCTGTTTTATTATTCTTTCTGCAAGGATTATTTAACTCCTGCTTGATATTAGCTTAAAAGCTATAATTTATGATAATGTCCTCGAAGGAGGATTTTGATAAGTATAATATTCTATAGTTTGGCTAATAATGGATAAATAAATACAAAGAAACTTTATAAAGTTTGTTATAATATGTTTAGGGATATTTACCTTGTGATTATAAAGGAGATTTGCTGAGTTTATTCAATTGATATAGTTAATGATATTATTATAAAGATGAAATTTAAATAAGATATATAAGGATAGAATTTAGGGGGATGAGTCATGGATTTTATATCGTATGGTCTTATAGAGGCTACTTTGAATCTGTTTGATAAGGGAAGATTGCCTGAGATTAAGAATATTGACGAAGGTGCTATTAATGATACTATAAAGTATTTAAAGAAGATTATTCATCTAAATGAAGTCAGAGATAAGCAGAAGAAGCTAGTCTTTGTTTCAGGAGTTCCTGGTGCTGGAAAGACTTTAGCTGCTTTGCAGGTCTTATATGATTATAATAGCTATAAACTTGATCTTTATCAAAAGCCGTTATCGGCGATTTATTTATCAAGAAATGCCCCTTTGATTAATATCTTGCAGGGGATTTTAGGTGATAGAATAGGTGAGTTAGGCAAGAATGCTAAGTTATATCTGCGAAGTATGGGGAGCTATAAGTATGAGCACATGAATAATCCTAAGGTTCCTTTAGAGAATGTAATAGTCTTTGATGATGCCCAGAGAGCTTGGGATGAGCAGAAAATGAAAGACAATGAATCAGAAGCAGATGTGATTTTGAAGATAGGGCAGAAGATATATCGGAGTCAAGAAAATGTAACGATAATCTGTTTTATAGGAGAGGGACAAGCTATACATACTGGAGAAGAAGAGGGTATTAATATATGGAAGAAGTCGATAAGCAAGAGAGGGATTAATGATTGGAATATCTATTGTCCTCCTAAATATGAGAAGGTATTTGCTAATGCAGTTAGCGTAACGATAGATAAGAGGCTAAATTTAGATTACTCTATTAGAAGTCTTTTCATAGATACAAGTCTGTGGATAGAGAGTTTATTAGATAGTAATTTCGATAGTGCAAGAGAAGCTTTAAAGGAGATGTATCAGAAGGGATTTCTTCTTAGGGTAACTAGGGACTTTGAAAGAGCTAAGGAGTTTATTAAAAAGAAGGAAGAGAAAAATAAAGATATCAGTTATGGATTGCTGATATCGTCTAAGGCTAGAGATAAAGAAGTAAAGTATAAGATAAATGGTGGGCGATATTTTGGTAGTTTTATGGAACTTGATGAGATTGGTCAGTGGTTTAGAGGGAAGAATAAGAAATTTGAGCAAGGTGCTTCAGAGTTTGCTTGTCAGGGCTTAGAGTTGGATTATCCGATAGTCTGTTTTGGAGGTGATTATTATTATAATGGTGAAGTGTGGGAGATTGAGAAGAATATTAGAAGGTATAACTCTAGTAAGTATCAGGACTTTACTCAGATAATAGAGAATATCTATCGGGTATTATTATCGAGAGCCCGTAAAGGAATGTTGATTTATATTCCTGAAATGGATAGGTTGGATAAGACTTATCAGGCTTTAGTAGAGTCAGGAGTAAAAGAATTATAATTAAGAAAGAATAAGATAAGATGTTATGCTTGAAATTGTTAAGTCGATTATGATTAATGAGGATCAATAGCTCTTTATTTCTCAAAAAAATTAGTAGATATTGTATTTTTCAAGCAGAAAGATAGAAGATGAGATACAATGAATATCTTTAAGAAGGTAGCAAAGGGATTACAGATTGAGGCTAATGCTAATCGTCCAAGGTTAATGCTTAGCTATAGAAGTAGTAAAGCGCAGTTTAAGGATTGGAATACTGAAAGGGTGACTAATGAAGGATTTAAGGTATCGACTTATGTTTATTCTTGTGTTTATCGAATTATGAAGGTGGTGCTAGTGTACTACCTTTAAAGGTTTATGGGAGTATAATCAGAGCATCCTTTTCAGTTCTAAGCTTTTTATAAACTCTAAGGCGATCATAGTCACTTTTACTTTGCTAGTATAGCTATATCTTTGCAATTTTTATCGGAATTAAAGCTTAATTCAACATCATGTTCTCCTAAATTCAATTATTTTTATTTCTTCTAGAATTATTATATTATACAACTAACAAATAGGGTAAGACAATAGAATAAAATAAATCTAATTACAGATACACTACTAAAATGTATTTTTCTTTTATCGTGATTTACATCTTATTAAATTTAAAATATTGATTATTATTTTATTTGATTTATGTAAATTGCTAATTCAGTTCTATTATCTAGCTCTAATTTATCCAATATTTTAGTAACATAGTTTTTGACAGTACCTTCTGTTAAAAATAACTCCTCACAGATAGATTTATTACTCTTACCATCAGCAACTAATTTGGCAACATCTAGTTCTCTAGTTGTTAGTAATTTCAACTTCTCATCATTTTCTAAATCTTTATTTTGATTAAGATTATTATTTAATACATTCACTATTTTTTTAGTAACTTCAGGGTTGAGTAAAATATTGCCTTTATAAGCTGTTTTAATAGCGTTAATTAGAATATCAGAATCGGAATCTTTTAAAATATAGCCATTAGCCCCATTTTTAAGTCCTTTAAATATAAATTCATCTTCATTAAAAGTTGTTAAGATAATTATTTTGATGTCAGGGTACTTTTCCTTAATTGCTTTTGTTGTTTCAACTCCATCCATTATAGGCATTCTGATGTCCATCAAGATTACATCTGGCATCATTTCTGGAACTATCTCCATTAATTCTTTTCCATTCCCCGCTTCCCCTAAAATGTTTATTTGATCATCGAGGCTTAGTATCATTTTCAAACCATCTCTTACTATTTTTTGATCATCGACAACTATAGTATTAATCATTTATTTCTGCCTCCTTTGTATTTCAAGAATACTTTAATCATACTATTTAATCTTTATAATTTCATTTTCCGCATCTATAGGAAGCTTTGCTTCCGTAAAAAAACCTTTATTTCTTTGACTACTAAAGAAAACTGATCCCCCTAAAGCAAATATTCTGTCCTGTATACCTTTTAATCCATTTGACATATTTATCTTATCACAACCTATGCCATTATCGTTAATTTTTAATATGACAGTATTTTTCTCTATATATAGCTTGACTTTAAAGACTGTTGTATTGCCATGTTTTATACCATTGGTAATACTCTCTCTAATTGTTTTGTAGATACAGAGCTTAAGATCTGGATTTAAGGTTTCTAATTCTTTCTCCATTATCAAATCTATTGTTATATTACTTAGAGCTAAAAAATTATCTATAAGTTCATTAATGGAATTTCTTAGACTTTCAATATTTCGTTCATCCTTTAAGGTAGTTACAGCTTCTCTTAATGTAGATGTACTAATTTTTGCAAGCTCCTTAGCTTTTACAATAACCTGTTTAGTTTTAGCTGGATTGCTAGTAAAGGTTTTTTCTAAAAAGTTAAGATGCATAGTTAAGGCCATCAAAGAATGTCCTAATGAATCGTGTAATTCTTGAGCTACTCTTTCTCTTTCTTTAGTAGTAGAAAGTTCTTTTACTTTCTGTGAATATTGATGTAATTTTATATTTGCTCTATTTAATTTTTTATTTAATTTTTTTGTCTCTTCTTTTTCTGTGTGTAAGGAGTGAGTTATATAAGATATATAAACAATACTAAAATAAACTAGTAATTTTTTAAATAAATTTGTTTCAAGTGTAATTAGATTTATAGGAAAATTGACTAGGTTAAGATTTAAAATTGTTAAATATAAAAGAAAATGAAATACCAGAAAAAATTTTTTAATTATATTCTTCAGATATAAAATATCAATTATATAAAAGAAGTAGAAATAATATATTGCAAGACTATCAGATAAGTATTTCAATAATGATGCTAAAATTAAGGACAAAGCTAATGAAGGGGAGTATGACTTTGTATTTCTTTTAATAGTACATCTATAACAATCATTTATGATTAGTAAAATAAATAAGGTAGAAAAAATTACTGCTTGTGTAATAGACAAGGTAGTAAATGATTGAATATATGTTATAAGTAATATAAAAAAAAGTAAGATCAAGTTTAAATATTTGTTATCAATTAAATAGTTACTTATCTCAATCATTTTTTAGACTACTCCTTTCAATTCATTTATTTAAATTATAACGTCTAGTAAAATATTTTAATATATGACTTTAGTAATATATAGATTGATGTCTAAAGTAACTATAAAAAACTAGAATGATGCTTTATACTTAATTTAGAGTCGATCAAATTGTTTAATGTTTGCTTGTGTTGATTATATCATTTTTCAAAAAATTAATCCAACTAAAAAAGGATTGGTAAAGAAGATAGGTGGAGCTCAATTATTAGAACTTATTAATGATAGAAAGGGGAATAACAATTGAAATTAAATAATGTAAAGAGCAAATCATATAAGGTAATATTAATGTTGATTATTTTGACTTTTTTGTTTGTAGGCTGTAGTAAAACAGATAAGAAAACGGTAGCTAGTCAGTTACTAGCAGAGACTAATGAAGCAATGACCGATACAACCACGTCAATCGAATCTTCTATCAATGTAGAGGTGCAGAAAGTTAAAAAAGATAAATTAACTACTTATGTGCAGGTTGTTGGTGAAGCTAGGCCCTATCGAGAAGTAGAACTGGTACCTGATTTGCAAGGAAGAGTTGAAGAATTATATGTAGCACTAGGGGGTCAAGTCAGCAAAGGGAATATTTTACTTGAATTAAATTGTGAAGATGAGAAAATAGCAGTTAAACAAGCAGAGGCTTCATTGGTAGGAGCAGAAGCAAATCTTCAGGATGTTTTAAATGGAAGTAGTAAAGAAGAAATTACTAAACTAAAGGCTAATTTAGAAAAAACAAAATCAGATATGAAAATAGCTCAATCAGATTATAATCGTTATAAGAAACTATATAATGAGGAGTACATTTCTAAACAATCTTTTGAAAAGTATGAACAACAACTCATTTCTGCTCGGAGTAGTTATCAATCAGCCAAACAATCATTAATAAGTGCTGAAGCCGGACCTACTACAGAAGAGGTTAAAAGTTTAAAGGCTCAAGTAGCAAATGCAGAGGCAAGTTTGGAAAAGGCTAAATTGAATTTATCTAGGACTGAAGTTAAGGCACCTATATCCGGTATAATTTCTAGTCTAAATATTGATTTAGGCGAACAAGCAACTAATTCTCCAATATTAACAATATCTCAGCTTAAAAAGACTCGTATTAAGTCTTATGTTAGTCATAGTAATGTAAATAAAATAAGAATTGGTGATCAAGTTCAGATATATTTTCCTGCATTAAAGCAAAGTTTTCTTGGAGCAATAGAAGGCGTTTCGCCAGTTGCTGATGAAGATAAAAAAAGTTTTCCAGTAGAGATTGTAGTAGATAATCCTGATTATATTATAAAAGCTGGAATGTATGCAGAGGTTAAATTAAATACTAGTCAAAGTAGTGAGCAGCTAATAATTGCTCAGAGTGCTCTTGTTGAAGAGAATGGAGACAAATTTGTCTATATAGTAAAAAATAATAAAGCCCACAAGGTTAAAGTAGAAACTGGAATATCTTCTGAAGGTAAAGTGGCGATTTTAGCAGGTTTAAATGAAGGAGAACAGGTTGTTGTGACAAGCGCTGAATATCTAAAAAATGGAGCTAATATTAATCTAATTGGTCAGGGGGATAAATAATGAAAATATCTAATATTTCTGTTGATAGACCAGTTGCAATAACAATGATTATACTTACAATTATATTGCTTGGTATTATTTCTTTTAACAGATTGCCAATGCGGCAGATGCCAAAAACTGATTCATCATTCTTGATGATTAGAACAACTTATAGAGGTGCTAGTCCTGAGGAAATAGAAGATTCTGTTACCAAGATTATTGAAGAAAATGTTGCTACCTTAAATGGTCTTGATACTATAAGTTCTACTAGTTATGAGGGATATTCAATGGTTAAGTTGGAGATGGAGTATGGCACAGATCTTACAGAAACCAAAAATGATCTACGTGATATTATTTCGCGAATGTCTAGTATCTTACCTAATGAAGCAGATGCCCCACAGATTATAACTTATGATCCAAATTCAGAGGCTATATTGATATTAGCTATTTCAGGGGAAGATTTAGTTAATTTAAAGAATATTGCTGAAGATGAATTTAAGCCTGCGTTAGAAAAAATAGTTGGTGTAGCGTCTGTAGAAATATCTGGTGGATTGGAAAGAGAACTACATGTAAATGTAAATCAGGATCAGATGTTAGGTTATGGGTTAAATCTCAATAATATAGCTTCTAGTATCAAAGCAGCAACTAGTAATGCAACAGTAGGTAATATCAAAAAAGGATATAAAAAGATTTCTTTAAGAGCGGTAGGAGATTTTAATAGTATTGATGAAATTAGAAATATATCTATAATAACACAGTCAGGAAAGAAGATTCCATTATCAGAAGTGGCTACTGTGGAAGATACTTTTGCTGATCGAGATAGTTTTAGTTATTTAAATGGAAAGAATAGTTTGACTCTCTTGGTGCAAAAAGAAGGTGATAGTAATACGGTTCAAGTTGCTAAAGAAGCTCTTAGCGTGTTAGATACTCTTAAAAAAGAGAATCCAAACATAGATATCTCTATTATTAGTAATTCTGCTGATGATATTGAAAATTCAATCTCAAATGTGGCAAAGAGTTTTATGGTTGGTGGATTATTAGCAATTATAATCTTGTTTTTATTTTTGAGAAATGTTAGAACTACTATAATTATTGCAACTGCCATTCCTACTTCGGTTATTGCAACCTTTGTTTTAATGTATTTTGGTAATCTAACTCTCAATATATTATCTTTAGGGGGATTGACTCTAGGGGTTGGTATGTTACTTGATAATTCAATTGTAGTTCTAGAAAATATTTATCGCCATTATATAGCAGGAGATGATAGGATAAAAGCAGCCAAGGAAGGATCAGCTGAGGTTGCAACAGCTATTATTGCTTCAACAATGACAACTGCTGCAGTATTTTTACCGATAATTTTTGTAAAAGATATGTTGGCACAGCTTTTTACCCCTTTTTCTTTGACTGTAACCTTTTCTTTATTGGCTTCATTGTTTGTTGCTTTAACCTTTGTTCCTATGCTTTCTTCCAAGCTGTTGAATAGTAACGGGAAAATGGAAGAAGCAGAATTGGAGAGTAATGATACAGGAAAATTTGGTACAATAAAGAAGATATATATTAAAATTCTTAGTTGGTCGCTAGAACATAATAAGACAGTGGTTGCTATTTTGTTAATAGGTTTAATATTATTTGGAACGGGCTTAGGTATGGGATTAATTCCACTTAAGATGGAATATATTCCATCTTCTGATTTAGGAAAGATTAGTGTTTATATTGATTTAGCTCAAAATACTATGGTAGAAAGGACAGCTGTTGTATTAAAGGATGCTGAGAATAGATTGAAAGATATTCCTGAGATTGAGACAATAAATAGTTCAGCTGAGAATAATAGTGCTGAATTATCTCTGAAGCTAATTGATTTGAATAAACGTGAACGAAGTGTTGATCAGGTGGCTGAAGAAGTAAGAACTAGAATGAAAGGGATTGCTGCTGATATTTATGTTGCTGCTCATAATTCTATGATGGGTAGTACAGGTAAAGGTGGTAATGATATTAAAATCAATATTCAGGGTCCTAATCTAGAGGTTTTATCAAAGCTTTCTGATATTATTGTGGAGCAGGTTAAATCCATAGATGGTACTAGAAATATTGCCAAAAGTTTGGATGACAACAAGTCTGAATTTAAAATTTATCCTAAAATAGAAATTGCCAATGAACTAGGTTTTACTACTGCTGGAATTACTTCTGCAGTAGATGATGCAGTAGAAGGAAATACTGTTAGTACCTATAGTGAAGATGGAAAAGAATACGATATTAATTTAAAAATTTCAAAAGATCAGATTGAAAATATTGATGAATTAAAACAGCTAATGATTAGCTCTGCTACGGGGATTACTGTTCCATTAGAACAGGTAGCAAATATCGAAGAAGGCACTGGTTATAATAAAATTGAAAGAGAAGACCAAGAAAGGGTCTCTTCTATTTCTCTGGGCATTTATGATAGAGCTTTAAATGAGGTACAGCAGGATATTGAAGAAAAAATAAATAATTTATCTATACCAGCAGGATATACTGTTACTTATGGCGGTAATGTTGACAATATGAATAGTTCTTTTAACCAGTTAGCAATAACAATGATTTTGTCAATAATATTGGTTTATATGGTTATGGCAGCTCAATTTGAATCACTTATTCATCCTTTCATAGTAATGTTTAGTGTACCACTTTCATTAGTTGGAGCAGTTTTAGGGTTGTCAATAACAGGTATTCCTCTTAGTGTACCAGGTTTTATTGGTGTAATTATGCTTGTGGGAATAGTTGTTAATAATGCTATCGTAATCATAGACTATATAAATAGCCGTCGAAGAACAAAAAGTAAGAAGGAAGCTATTATAGAGGCAGGAGAAACAAGAATTAGACCGATTATGATGACTACTTTAACAACTGTATTAGCTATGGTTCCGATGTCATTAGGCATTGGGCAGGGAGCTGAACAGCAGCAACCGATGGCAATAGTAGTAATGGCAGGATTGTTATTTTCAACAATTCTAACCCTAGTAGTAATTCCTGTTTTATACGATATAGTTGATGAAATTAAAAATAAATTTCATCATATAGAGGAAAGCATTGGTTAATGGAGACTAACTATTAAACTTTATTGAAGAATTTGAGAATAGGTTGATCTTAATAAAAAAACAAGTTAAATAAAATTGTTTTTTTATTAAGAGTTATTATAATAAGCAAATTTTATATTTTAACCTTAATAATCTTTTATTTTAATTCGTTTTTTCTGTGTTAATCTGCGTCTAATATTCTTTTGACTTCAAGTTGTTTATAATATGAAATCTTTATCGGTTTCTATATATATTAACTAAGCTTTTTGATTTCCTCAGGAAGAAAATTATTATTTATAAAGAAATAAAAGGAGTGAATGCTAAGTGAAGGAAAAGACAAAGTTTATATTTATCTTACTCTGTTTTGTTATCATAGGATTTTCAAATAATGTATTAGCAGCTGAATCTGATGGCAAGGATCAAAGGACAGTTGCTCAAGTGATTGCAAAGAATGAAGGTGGAAGAATTTATAATTTAGTTGCTGCTAATGATAAGATATATTACTTAAAAGGTGTCAATTATTATCCAACCCCTTTTAATTCAAGAGCAGAACTGTCTTTGATAGAGTATAATCCTATAAGTAGTCAAAAGAAGATTCTTAAGAGAATGAAATCTACTAGTGCTACTTCGATGCAAGTAGTTGGAAATAAGATTTATTATTCTCTTGTTGAACTTGACAGAGAATCAAAAAATTTGAGTAGAGACACTTTAAATGTGTTATATAGTTATGACTTAATTACGGCAAAAAATATTGAGATTTTTAGAGATAATTTTAAAGATTTCGTAGTTTTAGATACAGGAGAAGTTATTTATACTAAGAATAACAAGGAGGAATTTGGTTCTCAACTTTGGAGATATAGCAGCAAAGGTAAAGAAAAATTAAATATAAGTGATGAGTTTATTAAGGAAATTACAATTTATCAAGATAAGTTTATTGTAGTAAGCAAGAATGAAACAGGTTCTTGGAATATCAATTATTTAAATTTAGCTAAGGATAAAGTTGCTTTAAAGCCTATTATTGATACATCTTATACAGAAAAGTTTATAAAGATAGTAGACAATAGTATTTATTTTTCGGCTGATTATGATGGGAATTATTCAGGTTATAGTTATAATTTAATAACTAAAGAATTATCTCAATTGTCTAAAAATCATCCTAGTATTGAAGGGATACCATATCAGGATAAATATTATTTTGTTAGTTTGAATCGGCAAGGACAAACTCTTTATAAAGAAAAGTTAGATATGATGCCTATCACTATAGCAATAGAAAAAAAGAGGCTTACTTCAGAGAATACAGCAGATGATTATAAGGTTAAAAACAGAAAAGATCAATTAGGATTATTTAAACCTTTGATTAAGTTTCCGATTTTTATAGGTGGGAATATTTTTACTGGAAATTACTATGTGATTAAATATTTGGGTGACTTCTCTGTTAATTTTGAAAGCAAATTATCTAATTCTTTATATCTGGGAATTAGTAGTTTTGAGGATGAAGATGATGATAAGATAACTACAGAGGTATCATTGAATTCTCCACTTTATTTATCAAAATTAAGTGGGCTTTCAGTAGTAAAATTAGGCTATAGTACAGATTTTAATGAAAAATTTAATCCGAATTTAGCTGCTTCTTTTTCTTATCCAAGGCAGGATATAGTAGTGTCTGAGGAGGTTAATTTAAAAGAAGAGAGTAGTACTAATACAAAACTTCTTTATCGATATATTTTTGATAATAGCAGTATAGTTCTTCAATCTAAGAGATATTATAATTTTGAAAATGAAGAAGGAAGCCGTACCTTTAGCTCAGCAGAAGCGGATAATGGATATCAACTAAATTTAGATTACATACATAAGTTAAAGGAAGTTAGAAATAATTTATGGAGTCCTAATTATTTTCTTAAAGATATCTATGGTAGTATTTTTATGGATTATTCTAAGGATTTGAATGAGGGAAATTATGATTTTTCTGGAGGATATGAATTGTTATTTGAGTTTAAGTTTGCTAAGTATATTCCTGTAGTTCCTAGGTTAGGTATCACAAGCAATGGTGAAGATTTTAAAGGTTATTTCGGAATTCAAGGAGATTTTTAGCATAAATAAAGTAAATGCCTTAGTAAGATCATAATCTGTGCTTGGGGACGATTAATTAACCCTAAAATTGCATATTTTAAAGTTCTCATTTATTTAGCCTCCTAATATATTCAAGCATTCTTACCTATTATATCATCAACTATAAAAATCAAAAGTACAAACATGTCAATATTGACATGTTTGTACTTAGGTGATATATTATAAATATTAAGATAATAATAGTCAGAAAATTATGAAGAAGAAAGGAGAAAAGAAAGAATAATAATCATAAACATAATTGGGAGGTTTTTTAATGAAAATTAATTTAAGACAAGGTGTTTTAGTGTATCTACTAGCTTTAATGGTAATAGGTTTACTTGGAGGGTGTAAGAATGCTGAATATGATGAACTGATGACTACTGTGGAATATTATTCAGAAACCACAGGGCAGACCAGAAAAGCTAATGTTATTTTGCCCGCGGGATATGATGAAAGCAAGGAATATCCTGTATTATATCTGCTTCATGGACTTGGGGGTGATTGTAATGAATGGCTTGCTGCCGACCCACTATATATTATAGGAAATCTAATTGAAACTGGTCAAGCTGAAGAGATGATTGTGGTAATGCCCAATGTAAGAGCACGAAAGGATGATTCTCCAAATCCACCTGATGTATTTACTTTAGAACATTACAAGGCATTTGATAATTTTATAAATGATTTAAGCAATGACTTAATGCCATATATTGAAGCCAACTATTCAATCAAGAAAGGTCGTAAGAATACAGCTATTGCAGGTCTTTCTATGGGAGGTAGAGAATCCTTATATATTGGCTTTACATTACCAGAAAAGTTTGGATATATTGGAGCCTTTAGTCCTGCTTATGGTATCTTGCCATATACTAATTTTGGTATTACAGAAGAAGGGTTATTTACAGAAGAGACCTTTAAGCTTCCAGAGAAATATAGTAATAATACTTATGTAATGATTGTAACAGGTAAGTCAGATACTTTAGTCAAGGATGAACCTTTTAGATACCATCAAGCTTTGGAAGACAATTGTGTTGAACATGTATATTATGAAAGAGCAGGTGGACATGATTTTACAGTTTGGAGACCTGCATTAGATAATTTTGTTAAGAATATCTTTCATGACTAATCTTAGTTAATGGAGGGTGATAGAATGGCAGAATTTAATTGTAAGGTGCCAGAGGGATTTGATGCTAAATATGATGATGTTAACTATGGTGAGATGAGCTCAATAGAATATGAGTCTAGTTCACTAAAGGCTCCTAGAAAGGCGGTAGTAATTCTACCAGCAGGTTATGATACAAGCAAGGAGTATCCAGTCTTATATCTATTTCATGGACTTGGTGGAGATGAACAAGAATGGTTTATCGGTAATCCACAATATATAGTTGCTAACCTAATCGATTCTAAAGAAGCTGAAGAGATGATAGTTGTATTGCCTAATATCAGAGCTAGAGAGGATAGTTCTATTCCAGCAGAAGAAGAGATGTATACTTTAGAACATTACAAGGCTTTTGATAACTTTATTAATATATTAAAAGATGATTTGATGCCATATATTGAAGCCAACTATTCAATCAAGGAAGGTCGTAAGAATACTGCTATTGCAGGTCTTTCTATGGGAGGTAGAGAGTCCTTATATATTGGCTTTACATTACCAGAAAAGTTTGGCTATATAGGTGCCTTTACTCCTGCCCCGGGAGTATTAGGGTATACTAATTTTAATGTAAGTGAAAAAGGGTTATTTACCGAGGAAAACTTTGTTGTATCAGATGAATATGAAATCTTAATTATGATAGTTAAAGGCAAATCAGATACTTTGGTTAAAGGAGTACCAGAGAAATATCATAAAGTCCTTGAAACAAATGGTGTTGACCATATTTATTATGAAACAGCTGGTGGACATGATTTTAAAGTTTGGGATAATGCCTTATATAATTTTGCCAAAGAATTATTTCATTAATGAGAGGGGCGAGTAGATGAAGGCTATCTTTGAATCATTTAATAATCCTGAGAAGGAATTTGTTGATTTTGATGCAATGGGTAAGTTAGCAACCTGTGATAATTTAGTCCAAAAAAGTGCTGAAATTGTTGAAGGTGTTAATAATATTTGGTATGAATATATCCCTAAATCCTATGATGGAACTAAAAGTGTCCCCTTAGTAGTTCAGGTTCATGGTGGTGGACATGATGGAAAACGATGGGTTGATTATACAATCTGGCATAAGTTAGCTGAACAGCTAGGCTTTATAGTAATTTATCCTAATTCCATAGAATATCAGATGTGGACATGTACAGATACTGATATAGAATATCTCTATGATTTAATCAAGTTAATTCAATCAAGATACAACATCGATAAAAACAGAATCTATATGCAGGGTATGTCAAATGGTGATATGATGACTCTTGCCTTTTCAATGAAACATCCAGAAATGCTGGCTGCAGCAGGATTTTTAACAGGACCAGCTCCTGAAGAAGCAATAGATGGTGAAAGACCTGTTGGGGCATTACCATTGATTCAGTTTAGAGGAGAAAAGGATGTTAATTGGAACCTTAATCCAGATACAGAAGATGTATATTCAGTAAGATATGAAATGAATGATCTTAATAGAGAAATATGGCTTGAGGCAAATGGCATTACAGGTTTACCAGCTCTTTCTATTGTTGGCAGACAGAATTTCCTAAGATTTAAGGGAAGCAATGCTCCAATTATAAATTGGGAGATAAAGGATATGGGACATAGAGAACCAGCCGAGAGTGCACAGATAATCTGGGATTACTTGTACTCAGGATGTAGTAGATTGGAAGATGGTTCTCTTAAACTTGAAAATCCTATCAAAAATATTGAAGGCGATAATGATCTTGTTGTCTTATCTGCTGGTGGAGATAAGATATATAAAAAGGATAAAGTAGTTTCTATTGGCTCCCTTTCTGAAGGTTGTGCAAAGATATTCCACCCTTCTGATCCTGACACGTTCTTTGATAAACCATTAAATGAAATGTATCAAACACCAGACTTATTTGCTCCAGCTGAATTCTTTAACGCAGCCTTTGGTGCAGAGGTTGAATATATTGATTCAGGAGATCAGGTAGTAATAACCTTTAATAATGGGATGAAGGTTGAAATGTTCTCTAAAAGTCCCCTTATCATAGTTGATGGGGAATATAGAGCATTGAAAAAACCATCTGTTTTATTATGTGGTGCCTTTTATGTTCCTGTTGGTATCTTCTGTGAAGAAATACTTAATAAGCATGTAAGCATGGCTGATGATACAATGTGTATTTCAGGGCATTTTGCTCAAATTGGTAGATATACAGCTAGAATCATTAAAAATTACATTAAATAGATCATTAATTGAAAGGAATGTCTATATGAAAGAAGTATTAATAATTAATGTTGAAATTACAGCTATAGATGAAATACATGGAAGCAAGGGCGAAGTAGCAATGATTCATTTTGGTGGATATGCTGACTGTGAGCTTTTTAAAGGAAAGATTATGCCAGGGGCTGTAGATACTCAAAAAGAATTGTATGGAGAAGATAGAATATTATCAGCTCGATATATGCTTCAGGGGACTGATTGTGCAGGAGAAGAATGTAGATTGTTTATAGAGAATAATAGTATTGGTGTGGATAGCAATGGTGAAATGATAACTAAGCCAGAGATAATAACTGATAGTCAAGAGCTGGCTTGGCTTGAAAGAGCCGATTTAAGAGGTAGCATTAGAGCGATTCCAAAGGGGATTATGATTATTATAAGGAAAAATTAACCAATTTAGTTCCTTTAAAATAATTTATTCTAAGATATTGACAGTTCCCTAAAAATTTGATAAAATTTTTAATATTCATCGGAGGAAGCTTGCTCCATAGGGGAGACCCTAAGAAGTAAGTTTGCCGGATAAGATGGTATGTCGAGAGATATACTATTTTATCCGGCTTATTTTTTTTTAAGAAAGGAAAATATTTATGACAAAGATATCTAATTTAACAGAAGGTGAAATTTTATCCCCGTTATTAAAGTTTGCAATGCCTGTACTTCTTGCTATGTTGTTGCAAGTAATATATGGTGCTGTTGACCTTATAATTGTCGGACAATTTGGTGCAGCTACAGATGTTTCGGCAGTTGCAACGGGAAGTCAAGTGATGATGACTATTACTTCTATTATTAACGGCTTTGCAATGGGTGTTACAATACTAATAGGACAAAAGATTGGTCAAGGGAGGTTTAAAGAAGCAGGCAATGTAGTAGGTAGTGGTATCTGTATCTTCTCTGTACTTGCAGCTATCATTACTGCTGTTATGCTTATTTTTGCTGTGCCAATCTCAAGACTAATGCACGCACCTGTAGAGGCATTTGACGATACGGTGTTATATGTGTATATTTGTTCGGCAGGTACTATTTTTATTATTGCTTATAATGTAATCTGTGGTATTTTTAGAGGGATTGGAGATTCTAAAACCCCACTTATAACAGTAGCAATTGCCAGTGTGGCTAATATCGCCGGTGATGTTTTTTTAGTTGCAGGATTTGATATGAGTGTTGCAGGGGTAGCAATTGCAACTATATCTGCCCAAGCAATTAGTGTAATACTTTCTATCGTCATTATTAAGAAGCGTGGATTGCCCTTTGAATTTTCAAAGAGTAGTATTCGCTTTCATAAGGGGATTACTTCCCAAATTCTAAAATATGGTGCTCCAATTGCCCTACAAGACGGACTTGTAAACTTATCCTTCTTGGCTATTACCACCATTATAAATTCACTGGGTATTATTGCTTCGGCAGGAGTTGGTGTTGCAGAAAAGTTAGCTGGACTTATTATGCTTGTGCCATCGGCTTTTGCGCAGTCAGTTTCTGCTTTTGTGGCTCAAAACTATGGTGCCAACAAATATACTCGAGCCAAAAAGACTTTGGCTTATGGTATTAGTGTTTCTTTATGCTTTGGTGTTGTGATGGCATACTTTACTTTTTTTCATGGAAACCTTATTTCTGGAATCTTCTCAAAGGATATTGCAGTTATAAATGCTTCTTGGGATTATATGAAAGCCTATGCTATCGACGTTTTAATGACTTCCTTCATGTTTAGTATGACTGGATTTTTTAATGGATGTGGTAAAACAACCTTTGTTATGTTTCAAGGAATTTTTGGTGCCTTTTGTATTAGAATTCCGTTATCTTATATCATCAGCAAAGCAGCTCCAGCCTCATTATTTTATATAGGTCTTGCAACTCCCTCTTCCACTTTTGTGCAGGTAATATTCTGTCTAGTTTATTTTATAATTGTTTCAAAAGAATTTAAGAAAGAAAAGTATACAAAAAGTGGCGTTTATATTTAATAAATGAATTTATGCTAATACCTTCGATAGCAAGAAGAGTAGACTTCTCTTTAAATATCCAACTGGATATTGTCTAAATCCTTTATTATAGAGTTGATTCTATTAATAAGTGGATTTTGTAGGGAAAATATTTACCTAACAATTAAAACATGGACTAAATTTAAGAGCTTAGATGGCAGGTTAACTTTTGACTAGACAGATTACTTATCAACAGACTTGGTTTTAGAGTACTCTAACGGTGTTATACCGCAGGTTTTCTTGAAGTATCGAGAGAAGTGAGACAGGTTATTAAAGCCTGATAAAGTGGCGGCCTGATTTACAGGAAGACCATCTACCTTTAATAAGTATTTCGCCTTGGTAATCCTGGCTTCTAAAAGCTCAGACTTAGGTGAGCGTGAAAAGAAATGTTGATAATATTTATAAAACTGACTGGTTCCTAGGTTTGTGAGAGAAGACATAGACTCTGCGGTCCAGTCTTTTTCTATGTTGGTGAGTATTTCAACTCTAGCCTTGTGAAATTGCTCAAAAAGATTAAAGTTTTTGTTCAAACCATAAGAGCTAGATTGTAGCTGCCTTGAAAATTCAATAAAAAGTTGCTTTATAAGGCAATCTGCTTTTTCTATATAGTGTATGTTTTTCACGCAAAATTCTACATATATCTGTTTGAAAATATCATTGATAGGTTCAGTATTGGAAGGATAAACAATCTGGTTTACAGGGATATTATATTTTTCTATAAAGTCATCATCGTCTGCAGAAAAGTGTAAAAAGCTGTTTTTGAACTTTTTGACAGCTCTGTATTCCTGTGGAGCTCCCTTTGGAAACAGAATAAAAGCATTCTCTTTTGATAAAATAGTATTATTTTCAATTTTTATTTTCATTGGTGTAATAAAGAATAGAAAAAGGTAGTCGCCACTACCTAAAGGCCTGTAAATTTGGTCATAATCAGGATTTGAATGATTATAGTCACAATAATTTATCTTTAGCATTGATAGTCCTCTCTTTCCCATAGTGTGATGGAAACTTGTTTTTTTATTATACAACAATCGGAAAAAAAATCAAATAAAACGGAAGAAAAGATATGGTTAATGATTCTGTATTTGGTATAATAATGATATGAAACTTTATTTTATACATTGAATTTAGGATTGCTAGCAAGCAGCAGATATTTCAAATAATTTAACTAAATTTATAAAAAATGAAAAGAGGGAAAAGAATATGAAACCTGGATTTGAATTAAACAAGCATAACAGAGATTTAAAGCCATGTTTTGAGTCCCATAATCCATAGAACTTATACCAGAAAAAACATATCTATTTACTGCCTATGATTATGAAAATTCTGAAGAATTTACTGTACTTAGTGGGATAACAGTTGATGGTGAAGTTGTTTGGTCAAAAAATAAAGTATCGGAAAGGGTGTTCTAGTATTATGAAAAATAAAATATATGTAAATACAAAAAAAGAGATGTTTCCCGTAGCCGAGGATCTTTATGGTTTATTCTTTGAAGATATTAATAGAGCCGGTGATGGTGGTCTTTATCCAGAAATGATAAGAAATAGATCTTTTGAGGACTCTCTGGTGCCGGCAGGATGTACAACTGATGAAAAGCAGCTGATATATATAAATAGGGGTGGGTGGTCCGGTGGATTTAATCATGGAGAGGGCATGGATGATTGGGCAGCAGCTGTTCCCTTTACAAGTATACCAGGTTGGTATAGTGAGAATGCTGTTATAAATCTTGATAAAAGTGATACCCTTAATGATAATAGAGAGTGTTCGATGAAAGTTGAATTTGAAGCAGGCGGCAAGATTTGGAATATTGGTTATTCAGGAGTTCCTGTAAAAAGTGGAGCAGAATATAATTTATATCTTTTTTATAAAGCTAATAAGGTTTGTAATTTGACAGTTTCTCTTGAAAGCGAGCAGGGAGTGGTACACGGAAGTGATACAAAAGAAATTCTTCCCGATGGAAGCTGGCAGAGACTGGACTACAAATTGAAAGCAAATGCAGATGATTTTAAGGGTAGAGTAGTTTTTAAGGTTGATGAACCTTGTGAAATTAATTTTGGTTTTACATCACTTATGCCAGAGGATACATACATGGGTCATGGGCTTAGAAAAGATCTCGTTGAAATGTTAAAAAACCTTCATCCTAAATTTATGCGTTTTCCTGGGGGATGTGTGGTAGAAGGTCTTTCAAAAGAAACAGCGATGAGATTTTCGGATACAATTGGACCAGTCTGGCAAAGACCTAGTCACCAGCTTATGTGGCATTATAGAACCACAAATGGATTGGGCTTTCATGAATATTTGCAACTATGCGAGGATTTAAACATGGAGCCAATGTATGTTTGTAACTGTGGTATGAGCTGTCAGGCTAGAAATGGTGAAGTCTTTGACATGGAAGAAACGAATAATCTTGTGCAGGATGCCCTCAATGCTTTGGAATATGCTCTTGGAGCAGTGGATACAGAATTTGGGGCTATGCGTGCAGCAGCAGGACATCCAGAACCCTTTGCCATGAAGTATGTTGAAATAGGAAATGAAAATTTTGGTCCTGAATATAATAAGAGATATGAAATCTTTTACAAAGCCTTAAAGGAAGCCTATCCAGATATCATATATATTTCAAATTCCCATACAGAGCAGGAGAATCTTCCTACAGAGTATGTTGATGAGCATTACTATAATGGTCCTGAATATTTTCTTGAGAATGATACTAAATTTGACGACTATGATAGAGAAGGACCAAAAATCTTTATTGGTGAATATGCTGTTAATGGCGGAAATACAATAGCATCTATGGAATGTGCTCTTGCTGAAGCAGTATTTTTAACAGGAATTGAAAAAAATCAGGATATTGTTAAATTATCAGCCTATGCACCACTATTTCAGAATGCTGATTATACAACATGGAAACCTAATCTGATTGTTTTTGATAATCATCAGGTATATGGTATTCCAAGTTATCATGCTATTGCTATGATGGCTGAGTATAGAGGAAAAACAGTGATAGAGACAAGTGCAGATGTTGAGAGAAGACCTCCAGTGTACAAGGGAGTACCTGGGGTAATGTGTGAAAAGCCAGGTATGCAGATGAAGAATGCTAGGATAAATGGAAAAGCAGTTGATATTAGCCGGACAGTATATGGAAGCTTTGTTAAAGAAGATGATATCTATACAATGAAAAGAGGTGGCAATCAGCATTCATTTGTAGGTAAGAGCGATACCTGGAATAGAGCATTTGAGAAGTTTATAAGAGGACACCGCTGGCCGGGGCAAAGTGATGAGAGAGATTTTATGTGGGCTACATTTGGCACTGAGGACATGGAGGAGTATACCTTTGAGATAGACTTAAAGTTTGAGCAGGATAATATAGTTACATTGTCATCTTGGAATTTTCATCCTAAGACGGATGCTGGTTGTAATGAGCCTAAGGATCCTGACTGGAATCTTAGATCAGTCAGAAATCAGATCTGGAAGATTGAAGATGGAAAGGGTGTCATAGATAGAAAGCACTTCTTTGAGTTTAATAAACCTGAGCCTGAACAAACACCCCTTGATATTGACTATACCAAGTTTAATACGTATAAGATTGTAGCAAATCATTTTGGATATGAATGTTATATTAATGATGTATTGGTTCAGAAGAAGGAGCATCTGCTTCATCCGTTAATATACCAAGTAGCATCAATAGAAGATGAGAATATATATATCAAGCTAATAAATGTAGGAAATGAAGATATAGAGGTGGAAGTGAATTTGGATTGTGATATTGATTCTATTGTTGATGTAAAGACACTTTCAGCAGAACTTGATGAAGTAAATAGTATGAATCATAAGTTGAAAGTATCTCCAAAAGAAAGTCAGATTACTAAGGGAGCAAAGACATTTACTTTTAAGGCAGCAAAATATTCTATTAATGTTTTAAATGCAAAAATAGTGTTGTGACCTCAGTAAAATATGGTTTCATCTGGGATCACAACAATTAATTTGCTGTGAAGAAGATGTACTAAGTTTTAGAAATATTTCGGTCTGTATATTATATCATAGTGCTAAATTTGCTAAAGAAAGGCAGATATATAGCCAGAGATAGAGGGTAAAAGTTGGACTATAGAAAGGATTTGGAGTAGGAATTGGAGGAAAAACTTTGAGAATGGAATAGGTAGGTTTGGAGATAAGATTAAAAATTTAATATGATATAAATAGATCTGCTATTCAATGGTAGGTCTATTTACATCATATTATTAATGATTTTTTCTATTTATCACTTTTAAATAAAAGGTTTTATGTTATAATATATAATGTTATAGTTTACGAAATGAGATGTATTATCAAAAGGAGGAAGAAATATGGCAAAGGATAAGAAATATTTAATCCAAACCTACGGTTGTCCGTGTAACATAGCTAGAATGATTAAATTGAATATATAAAAACCCCTCTTACTCAACTAGAGTAGAGGGGTTTTCGTTTTTGATAGGGTCTTTTCTATATAGAAAATAATATATAGATAATTACTTAAAAAAATATTTTTAATTTATATATAAAAAAATGATACATAAATCTATATGCATATATATAAAAATGATTCATAATGTAAAAAAAACAAGTATAGTATAAAAAAAATATGTATTATGATGAATAATTTGATTTGGTAGGCGTATATATAATCAAAGGATTAATTTAGAGAAAGATATTTTTCTTAAAATTATTAATTTACATTAAAATAAATGAGGAGGAAAGAAGATGATATTGAAGTGTGATGATCATGTAAGTGATTATAATGTTAAGTTTGTAAAAAGAAATGCTGATCAAATTGGAAATGTGAAAGAATTTGAAATATTTAGGCATAGTGAAGATTCTCCATATGAAAATGAAGGTAATAGTCATTTTAATTATACTTTCATATTAAAAGATGATAAAGAGAATCAAATTTGGTTTCAGACCAACTGTGGATATGGGGGTTCTGGTCCTTTGGCTACTCAAGAAATTCTACAGATTTTAGGGTTAAAGTCAGATTATCAAGTTGACAAGAAAGAATATATAAAAGAAACCAACCTTACCCCCGAACACAAATTGAATTTCATTGTTGGAACATATCGGAAAGGAAGAACCCCTATTGATACTCATAGTTGGTCTGATATGAATGAGAGGTTTTGGGTTATGACAGATTTCAAATATGCCTATCAATTATTTGATTTTAAAAAGATATTAAAGAGCATTGGTTATTTGGATAATTTTTTTATTGAAACAGAAATTGAACTACCAGAAGAGATAGCAAAACCTAATCCAACTAAAGATGGGGGACCTCGTGATCTTTATAGGAATGAATGGAGAGGATATGCGACTAATAATGAGTTTAGGCTTAATCATCAATTTCCTGAAGTAGAAGATAATTTTTTAAAGATATTTTTTAAAAATCTTGTAGAGAAGCATGGAGGAACAATACAATTTAAAGAAGTTTAATTTTTTCTTGAAGTAGAGTTGTATAACCAAAAAGAAGGAGGATGATGGATTATAGCCAAACTATAGAAGGATTGAGTTAAGTTTTAAGGGAAAGGGCTGAATTCTTATGTAGAGAACGCTAAGAAAAAATATATTTTTGCAGGGAAAGACAATATAAAAAACAAACCTATCAGATTGATCAGAAAAGGTATAATTTATATTAAATCGCTTATAAAAGAAATTTACATATTAAAATGAAGTATCAAATAAACTGTGGAGGTGTAGTATGTTATACCAATTTGGTTTGATATGGGAGCAGGCAGTCGGATAATCACTGCCTGCCCCCACTTTAAAAATAAAAAGATAAACTATTTAGTTGAAATTATAGCATAGCTAGAATTACTAACTTAAACATATAAAAACCCCTCGGCTAGTAAAGTAGAGGGGTTGGCTTTACATTCTTCCCTTTAGTCCTTTGGCATTCTCTTCCCAGATAAACTTATGTTTGAATCCATTTACAAATTCTATCTCTAAAACCTTCTTATCATCAACTAATATTCTGTTAATAATACTTTGAATAAAGTCTTTGAGTAAATCTCTATTAGTCATACATAGTTTCTTATAATTTATATTGTTTTGCAGTATATTTTTAGCTATTAGAAATTGAGAGGCTTTTTGGATAAAGCTTAAATCGGCAGCTGGAGAGTTACTTTTAGAATTAATATCAAAAATATTGTCATTGATTTCTTCAATTTTATCCTGTAAATCTTTTTTCTTAATTAAATAATCCTTTTTACTCATAGCGTCTTCTGAGAATAGGTATAAATCTTCAAGGCGACTTAAGGCTCTTTCATACTTTTGCTTCTCTTTTTTTAGATTATCTAGTTTTAGGTTATTATCTTGATTTTCTTCCTTTTTAATTTCAAAGAAGGTTTTATTTCCTGATTGAGAGATTATATTATAAGTAGTATTTAAGCTTTCAGAGTCAATCCCCACGACCTCCTTAAAATACTTTCCTTGGGTCAATATGCTCTGTAATTCCTGCTTAGAGATACTGTTATCCATTATAAGCTCCTTAGCCTTAACTAGATTTGCAATATAGCTTAATATAAATGGTCCCAAATTAACCTCTGATATGAAGTTATTATGAGGGCATTTAGAATGCTTTACTTTGGATAAGGAGTAATTCCTACATTTATAAATACTTGGAATGTAGCCATCCTTTCTCTTTGCACCAGGACTAGCAAGAAGGGTTTGATTACAGATAGGACATTTGATAATGGCAGAGAATACATGAGTATTTTTATTTCTCTCTCTGTTAGTAAGTGAGCCTTTATAATTTTTAGTTAATCGCTGATTCACTTTTTCCCACTGTTCATTAGATATAATAGCAGGAAAGCAATCCTCTACTAATACCCATTCTTCCTTATCCTTTATTTTCTGCCTGCCTGACTCTCTATAGTTATACCTATAGGTTCCTTTATAAATAGGGTTTCTCATGATTTGAGATATGGTTTTTGTGGTCCAATGGGAGGCACCCTGTTTAGTTTTAATCCCTGAGCTCTCTAGCTGATATTTAACTTCACTAGTAGACCCATACTTCTCATATTGATTGAATATAAATTTAACCCTTGTTTTTTCATCAGCATTAATGGTTAGCTTTTGAGTGTCGGGGTCATAATCATAGCCTAATGGAGTAGGAGCACCATTCCAAAGGCCTTTTTGTGCTCTATCAATCATAATGGAGGTAACACGCTCTGAAGCTAGATTTCTCTCTAGCTCTGCAAATACTAGTATTATTTTAAGCATAGCCTCGCCCATAGCTGAGCTAGTGTCGAATTGTTCATTTTTAGATACAAAGGTTACCTTATAATTCTTTAGTTCATTATACATTTTAGCAAAGTCAATGAGATTTCTTGAAATTCTATCTATCTTCCAGACTAAGAGATGAGTAAATTCATTATTATGAATCTTAGTTATCATTTCTTGATAGCCAGGTCTATTGGTATTCTTCCCAGAATAGCCTGCATCAGAAAAAACCTCAAAATCATCTATTCCTAGGACATACTTAGAATAGTTTTCAAGCTCTTGCTGCTGAAAGGAAAGAGAGTCCTTATCAATTTGATGATGGGTAGATACTCTAGTGTAAATTGCTGCTCTTTTCAATATAATTCCTCCCTTATAACACTATTATAGGTATAATGCTAAAAAACTATAGATTGAAGTTATATTTAAGGTTAAGCCTAGAATCTAGGTTAAATAACATTGTGGTTATTTTTCAATAAATTCAAGATAACCCCATTGATTTATAACCAATAAAGTTAATTTTTTCTTTAAAGGATAAAATAAAAAATACTTTCTAACGATAAAAAGTATTGGTGTAGGATAAATTTAATATTTGTAGCTTAGTGACCATTGCCTTTTCTGAAACCATAAAGTGTTTCTTTAATTTCTTCACATCACCATTAAATAGAGGGTACTTTCTTTTAAGCTCTAGCCTTGGTATTAATAGCTCGCTGGCACATGTATCTGCACATTTTTCGTAAATGGGCTTATCATTACCAGGATGAGTATGAAAGAAGGTTCCCTCATGCTTTAATAAGCAGTGAGAAATCTCATGAGCTATATTAAAGCGGAGTTGTCCAAGTTCTTGATTTTTATTAGCAATTATCAGATTATACTTATTACCCTTATATAGTATAGCTCCATCACCTTGAAAACTTGCATAAGTTATCTTAGTATCTAAAAGCTTAGCTACTTCTTCCAAATTCAAGGGTAAGCTAAGTCTATGCTCTGCTAAAAACCTTCTTGCTTCAATTTCAGCATGTTTTATTCTTCTCATATAAAAAGCCCCTTTCCCGATTAATATAAAGGTTGAAAAAGAGGGGGAAGAGGTTTTACCCTTATTTGTCTTCCTCCTCTGCAAATGCTTTAATTATTTTAATGGCTTTAGCCAAATCACTATCGGTCAAGCCTCTACTTTCTCTAAGTAATACTTGTCTTTGATTATCATTAGCTATTTCTAATAAAAATTCTAGCTCCTCTTCATTAAGTAATTCAAGAGTTCCCTTTGGTGCGATTTTTTCTAGTTTAGCCATTTCATTTTTCTTATTAGTACGACCAAGTAAATAATCTACAGATACTTCAAAGTAATCTGCAATATTATTAAGCATATCTGTATCAGGATTTCTTTTTCCCTGCTCATATTGGGTGATAGTAGGTCTAGAAACTCCTAATACCTCTGCTAATTCTTTTTGATATATTCCTTTTTGAGTTCTTAATTCCTTAAGGCGTTTAGAGAACATAGCATACTCTCCTTTCTGATAATAATATAATATCATAAAATGTTACTTTAAGAAACATTAAGTAACAAAATGTATTAATTAATTAAATAAAAGGATAAAAAAGCCTTGACAAGTAACTAAAAGTAACTTATAATTATAGATAAGAGTAACAAATAGTAACTTAAGGAGGTGAAAATAATGTGTGATAGCTTAAAGGATTTGAGACTATCCAAGAACCTGACTCAAAAGGATATAGCTGAGAATATAGGTATATCAAGGTCAGCCTATACCTTAATTGAGAATGGGGATAGGAATCCTTCATTAAAGGTTATTAGAAGCTTGGTACAACTGCTAGGAACAAAGGTAACAGAGATATTTTTTTAACTTTAAAGTTACATATCGTTACCTCGATAATGTTTTTTAACCTTAATATTAATTTATAGTTCCCAATTGTAACTTGAATATGTATTGAAAAAAGGTAATGGGGGTGTAAGTATGTCGCAAGGAGCTGAGAAGCTAAGCTACTTAGATACTGTAGATAATAAAGGGAATACAATACCATCAAAAAAAGCTGAGTATTTAAGACAAATATTAAAGAATGAATACGGAATAGCTACTGAAGAGGAGCTAGAGCAGGAGTTAAAGCTTCTTCAACAAAGATGGTTGAGCTTAGCAATTTAATGGGGAGGTGGATAATTTGATATTACTCTATAGTACCTCAGATTTATATAAAAATCAAAAAGGAGTGTATCTTCAGGTAGGAGCAGATATTAATAGGAGATTTAAGGATAGGGAGAATCAAGGTATAAAGAAATTAAATCAACAGGAGATTCAAGAGAATGAATATAAAGCCTATGTAAATAAAAGGTGTGATAACAAGTTTTAGGGCAACTTGATTATCACACCAAAATAAAGATTTTATTAATTCAATTACGAATATTATATCACAGCAATGGAGGTTTTATCAATGAAATATGCACAAGCACTAGAAAATAAGCTTAATTATAATTTTGAGATAGATAAAAAGGTGAACCTAGTTCAAAGGATAGATGCTTTAAATCAGAAGCTGGATTATGAAATAGTTAAAATAAAAGGAGCAAGGATGATGCCAGTAGCTAGATTAGAAGGAATGATGAGGTTAAAGGATATGCTCAAGATATTGGGTCAAATTGTAGACCAGGATAGATATCATATCAACTTTAT
>NZ_PVNB01000011.1 GCF_003001995.1 Orenia metallireducens
ATCATTTAAGTAGTCCATAGTATGCACCTGCCTGTAATTAGTTATTTTGTGGTGATCTAATTATATTACAGTTTGGTCTACTATGGGCATTTTTTTATTAATTTTTATTAGTTCAAGTTCATTTTACAATTAAGCGTTATAATAAATTGAAAGAATGATAAATATAAGATTAATTTGAATATAGTATGATGATATTGTGAAATTATAATAATCAGATAATATGACAATGTAATAGAAATTAGGTGTTAAAATGATTTTAATGATAGATAATTATGACTCTTTTACTTATAATCTGGTACAGTTTTTGGGTCAATTAGAGAATGGTGTGTATTTCAACTTGCAATTCAATTTTCATAACAAACAATAAATTTTATTGACAATTAAAATTACTTAGGTTATAATTTAACCATAAGGTGATAATAAAATTATTTTTATAAGATTTTCCGGTAACGTTAACGGTATCGCTTACGGAACTGAAAATTATAATTAAATATTAAGTGGTTATAAAACTATAGGATTATAAGAACCCACTTTACCTGATAAAGAGTTATCTTTGTTAGGTATTGGTGGGTTCTTTTTATTAACACTATCGGTAACGTTAACGGTATCGGTATCGTTTTCAAAGGTGAAGTTTGAGATTAGATTTCAAATCAGAATTAAGTTATAAGTTTATAATATGATAAAGTCTATGATCTGATTTTTAAATTTATTTTATAATAATACTAATTTTGATAATATTGAAGAAGTAAGGTTATATATTGTGAAATTTGGATGGGAGTGATTAAAAATTAGAGTTACAATTAAGGATATTGCTAAGGAAGCAGGTGTTTCTACTACTACTGTCTCTCGAGTATTGAATGATAAGCCAGATGTTAGTGAAGAAACTAAGAAGAAGATTCAAAAAGTTATAGATAAGCTAGGGTATAATCCAAATGGTATTGCTAGAGGGTTGGTCTTACAAAAGACACATACCATTGGTTTGATTATTCCCGATATAAGTAATCCTTTCTTCCCTGAAGTAGCGAAGGGTGTAGAAGATAGAGCACGAGAATTAAATTACTCTGTTATCTTCTGTAATACAGATAATGATAAGAAAAGAGAGAAAGAGGCTATTGATCTAATGAAGAGTAAGCATGTAGATGGGATAATATTATCTCTATCTATTAGCAATAAAGAAGAGATTTATAAATTAGAGGAAAAGAATTTTGATGTAGTCCAGATAGATAGGAAGATTCCAGATTCCAATTATCAGGCAGTTGTAATTGATAATACTCTAGGAGCTTATAATGCAACATCTCACTTAATAGAATTGGGGCATACAGATATAGCTCATATAACAGGTGATTTAGAGATTCAAACCAGTCAAGATAGGTTGGAAGGTTTTAAGAGGGCTATAGGTACTTTTGACCTTGATTATAAGGAAAAATGGATTGTCGAAGGTGATTTTAGTAAAGAGTCAGGGTATAAGGCAATGAAGAATTTATTAACATTAGAAGATAGACCCAAAGCAGTATTTATAGCCAATGATTTGATGGCAATTGGGGCTTATGAAGCAATTTTTGAGATGGGATTGGAGATACCACAGGATATATCTGTGGTAGGTTATGATGATATTGAGATAGCTTCTATTATTAAGCCGGGATTAACTACTATGACTCAGCCTAAATATAAATTAGGACAGGCTGCTGCTGATGTATTGATTTCCAAGATAGATAATAAGAGAAATATTAATGATGAAGATATCATCTTAAATCCTAAATTAATAATTAGAGATTCTACAAGGGGGTATGAAGATGAGTAATGATATTCTAGTAATTGGTAGCATGAATATGGATTTAGTAGTACAAACTCCTAGAGCACCTAAAAAAGGTGAGACTATCATGGGGAATAAATTTAGTCAAATCCCTGGTGGAAAAGGAGCTAATCAGGCTTTAGCAGCAGGAAAATTAGGAGGAGAAGTTAATTTTATAGGGTGTTGTGGACAGGATGCCTTTGGAGATGAATTATTAGAGAGTCTTAAAACAGGTGGAGTAAATATAGATGATGTATTACGAGTAGAGGGAAGCTCAGGGGTTGCTAATATTACCATTGAAGATGATGGCGATAATCGGATTATTGTAGTTGCCGGAGCTAATTCTAAGGTGACTCCAGAGGTTATTGAAAGTTTTAAAGCTAAAATTAAAGCAGCTAAAATATTATTACTTCAATTAGAGATTCCTTTAGAGAGTGTGAGTAAAGCAATTGAATTTGCTAATAAATATGATACTACTGTTATTTTAGATCCAGCTCCAGCTGTAAAATTACCTGAAGAACTTTATAGTATGATCGATTATCTACTTCCGAATGAAGGTGAGTTAGATTTATTATTAGAAGATTATGAGGTTAATACTCTACAGAAGAAGATAGAATTGTTATTAGATTTGGGAGTAAAGCGGATTTTACTTACTCAAGGTGGAGATGGAGTTACTCTTTATAGTAAGGGTAAAGAAGAGAGTTATGCTGCACTTAAAGTAGAGGTAGTTGATACTACAGCAGCTGGTGATTCTTTTGCAGGAGCCTTTGCTTATGGATTACAAAGAGGTTTTGATGAAGCAGAAGCAATCAGATATGCTAATTCTGTAGCAGCTTTAGCGGTAACTAAACTGGGTGCCCAAAGCTCTTTACCAACAAAAGAAGAAGTAGATAAATTCCAAAAAGAAAGGGGTTTATAAGATGAAAAAAAGAGGTATCTTAAATGTTCCTATTTCAAAGACTATTGCAGAGCTAGGACATACTGATAAATTAGTAATCTGTGATGCTGGTTTACCTATACCTCAAGATGCTAATAGAATTGATTTAGCATTAAAGGCAGGTACACCTAATTTTATTAATGTTTTAAAGCCTATCTTAGATGAGATGGTAGTGGAAAAGGCAATTTTGGCTGAAGAAATTAAGCAGGTAAGTCCAGAATTATTTGAAGAGATAAAGGAGGCTTTAGGAGATATTGCTATTGAGTTTTCTACCCACGAAGAGTTTAAAAAATTAAGCCAACAATCTAAGGGGATTGTTAGAACTGGAGAAATTACTTCTTATGCTAACATCATTCTAGTTTCAGGAGTTGATTTTTAATGGAAGAAAAGAATTTAATCTTAGAGATGAAGGATATAGTTAAAACTTTTCCTGGAGTTAGGGCCCTTGATGGTGTTAATCTTAAACTTTATAAGGGTGAGGTTCATGCTCTTTTAGGAGAGAATGGTGCTGGGAAATCCACTTTGATGAAGGTAATGAATGGTATTTATAAAAGAGATGGTGGAGAAATTTATTTAAATGGCAAAAAAGTAGAATTTAAAAATCCAAAAGAGGCTCAAGAAGCAGGTTTAGCAATTATTCATCAAGAGTTAGAATTAGTTCCAGAGTTAACGGTAGCAGAGAATATATTTTTAGGTCGAGAACCTCGCAAAGGATTTTTAGTTGATTTTAAAGAGTTGATTAAAAGAACTCAAGAAGTTATAGATAGATTAGGAGTAGATATAGATCCAAGGTCTAAAGTTGGGGATTTAAATATTGGTAATCAACAGATGATAGAGATAGCTAAGGCTTTATCACAAAATTCTAATGTTATTATTATGGATGAACCAACATCATCATTAACTCCTACAGAGATTGATATCCTAGCTAATCTGATTGATAGATTAAAGAAGAAAGGAATAGCTATTGTATTTATCTCTCATAGGATGGAAGAGATCTTTGAAATCTGTGATAAGGTTACAGTACTAAGAGATGGTAAATACATTGGTGAAGTTAAGGTAGAGGATACTAATGAGGATGAATTAATTAATATGATGGTAGGTCGTAAGTTGGAGAGTAGATTTCCAGAGATTAAGCATAGACCATCAGATAAGATATTAGAGGTAAAGGATTTAGTAGTACCAGGTAAGGTAGAAAATGCCTCTTTTGAATTATACAAAGGAGAGGTATTAGGAATAGCCGGGTTAATGGGATCAGGTAGAACAGAATTGGCTAAGACAATCTTTGGCTTATTTAAGCCTAGTGAAGGAGAGATATATGTTAAAGGGGAGAGAGTTAATATAAATTCTCCTAAAGAGGCTATAGATTTAGGGATATATTATTTAAGTGAGAGTCGCAAGGATGAAGGCTTAGTTCTTGGAATGAGTGTAGAAGAGAATACATCTTTATCTGTTTTAAAGAATATTACTAATCTTGGTTTGATTGATAACCAAGAAGAAGAAAAATTGGCTAAAAAGTATGTTCAAGGTCTAAAAGTCAAGACTCCTCATATCAAGCAGAAGGTTAAGAATTTAAGTGGAGGTAATCAACAGAAGGTAGTTATCTCAAAATTATTAAGTACTAAGCCAGATATTATTATTTTAGATGAGCCTACTAGGGGGATTGATGTAGGTGCTAAAAAAGAGATTTATGAACTGATTTCACATTTAGTCGATGATGGAGCTGCAGTGATTTTAATATCATCACAATTACCAGAAGTGTTGAATTTGAGTAATAGAATCTTAGCTATGGGCGAAAATCGGATTATGGGAGAGATTGATGCAAAGGATGCAACACAAGAGAAAGTAATGAAATTGGCTACAGGGGGGGATTTAAATTGACAGCAAAAAGTAAAGAATCTCAAATAATAAAGTTAGCTGCTAAATTTAAGTCAGCTATTGGACTTATAGGTCTTATAATTGTAATGAGTTTTTTAAGTGAATATTTCTTAACAGTTCATAACTTAATGAATATAACTAGACAGGTATCTATTAATGCGGTCTTAGCAATAGGAATGACTTTTGTAATTTTAACTGGTGGAATTGATTTATCTGTCGGCTCAGTCCTGGCTTTGTCATCAGTGATTACAGCAGGGCTGATGTCTAGTGGAATGAACATTGCTTTAGTTTTAATAATTGGTATTGGTGTAGGTACATTATTGGGTCTATTAAATGGTCTTTTAGTGGCTAAAGGTAGGATGCAGTCTTTTATAGTTACTTTAGGAATGATGACTATTGCTAGAGGTTTGACCTTGATTTATTCCGATGGTAGACCAATTTCTGGCTTTGATAAATCCTTTAGATTCTTGGGGGCTGGGCATGTTTTAGGCATTCCAGTACCAGTAATCATTATGTTTGCTTTATTAGCAGTCAGTTATGTTATCTTGAAGAAGACTCCTTTTGGTAGATATGTCTATGCTATTGGTGGTAATGAGAAAGCAACTGAATTATCTGGAATAAATACTGATAAGATTAAGATTGGAGTTTATGCCATTAGTGGTTTCTTAGCATCTATTAGTGGGATTATTCTAGCTTCTCGTTTGAACTCTGCACAACCTATAGCAGGTACAGGTTATGAATTAGATGCAATTGCAGCTGTAGTGTTAGGTGGAACTAGTTTAGCAGGAGGACAAGGTGGAATTGTTGGTACGATTATCGGTGCTTTAATTATTGGAATTTTAAATAATGGATTAAATCTATTAAATGTATCTTCATTCTATCAGTTGGTTGCTAAAGGTGCAGTGATTCTGATTGCAATCTTTTTAGATACAAGAAGCCAAAAAAGAGATTAATTAATCTCTTTTTAAATAAAAATATAATTAAAAAATATTTCAAGGGGGTTATAATTAATGTTTAAGAAATTAGTAACATTAGGGTTAGTACTGTTGATGGCTATGGGATTGTTTGGGTGTGCTAAGGATGGAGCTAAAGATGATGGGAAGTTAAAAATAGGTTTTGCAGTCTCTACTCAGAATAACCCTTTCTTTGTAGATATGAAAAATGGATTAGAAGCTAAAGCAGAAGAATTAGGTTTTGAAGTATTAACTGTAGATGCTCAAGATGATGCAGCTAAACAATTAAGTAGTATTGAAGATTTAATTATGAAAGGTATTGATGTATTAGTAGTTAACCCAGTAGATGGTGATGCAGTAGTAACTGCAATTGAATCAGCTAATAATAGTAATATTCCAGTTATTACAGTTGATAGAGGTGCTAATGGTGGAGAGGTTACTGCTCATATTGCTTCTGATAACGTAGCTGGAGGAGTAATGGCAGCAGACTTTATCGCTGAAAAGATTAATAAAGCAGGAAAAGTAGTAGAATTAGAAGGTATTGCAGGAACATCTGCTGCTCGTGATAGAGGAAAAGGATTTAATCAAGGAATTGATAAGTATGACAGTATAGAAGTTGTAGCTAGTCAGCCGGCTGATTTTAATAGAGCTAAAGGTATGACAGTTATGGAAAATATATTACAATCACAACGAGAAATTGATGCAGTATTTGCTCATAATGATTCAATGGCTTTAGGTGCTATGGAGGCGATTGAAGGTGCAGGAAGAGATATTATTATAGTTGGATTTGACGCTATTGATGATGCAGTACAAGCGGTTAAAGATGGTAAGATAGCTGCTACTGTTGCTCAGCAACCAAGCTTAATTGGAGAGATAGCAGTAGAAACAGCTCAGAAAATTGCTAATGAAGAAGTAGTAGAAGAGTTTATTAAAGTTCCGTTAAAATTAGTTAAATAATATTAGTTAACTAATAAATGTATATAAAAAACTAGCTACTCCTTAAAATTTACTCTATAAAGTGGACACTTGAAAAAAGAGTGTCCCTTATAGGGTTTTTTTAATATATAAGCAAATTTCATAAAAATAAATGCTGATATTTCAAGATTTATTAGCTATACAAAAAAGACTTCACTCTATTTTTGTCGAATATATCAAGTATCTACACAAAATAAAAAGATAAAAAGTGGTGAAGATACTATGTATATTTGACAAGAGTATTCATTTACAGGAAGTAACATACTAAGAACTAAAATTACTATGTTGATGCTTATTGTTCTTGGCAAAGAGGTAGTAATGAAAATTTAAATAAGATGATTAGAAGGTTTCTGCCAATGGGAAGTAGTTTTAAAGATATTAGTAGCAGTGATATTAAAAACATTGGTTCAACAACGAACTTAGTGGTTAATATTAATTCTAGATTTTAATTAAGATATAAAATTATATGTTGAATTATATTCAAAATTATTAAACTTAATTATTTAGCAACGAATATCACTAATTTACGCGAATTTAAACCAAAATAATTTTAATATTATTTAGTTTTTAATTTGTGTGATTCGTGTTAATTCGCTGCAAAAATATTTTTTTTAGTTACTTTCACAAAAGTCGTGAAAGAGCCAAAACATTCAAGAATGGATGAATAAGTGCCAAGGAAGATGTTTGATTTTAAAATCTGGAAGAAAGTTTTTGGAAATAAATTAAAAATAGCCTAAAAGTTTATATTATATGGGGTATAAGTGTTTCAGAAAAAGCTGTGCATTTTATATTGTAATTCTCACAAGAATGATAAATATAAGATTAATTTGAATATAGTATGATGATATTGTAAAATTATAATAATCAGATAATATGACAATGTAATAGAAATTAGGTGTTAAAATGATTTTAATGATAGATAATTATGATTCTTTTACTTATAATCTGGTACAGTTTTTGGGTCAATTAGAGGAAGAGGTTCTAGTCAAGAGAAATGATGAGATTAGCCTTGCTGAGATTGAAGAGTTGCAGCCAGAGTTAATAATAATCTCGCCTGGTCCTTGTACTCCTAAGGAAGCAGGGATCTCTTTAGAGGTAATCGATAGATTTAAGGGCAGGATTCCTATGCTCGGAATCTGTTTAGGTCATCAGAGTATTGGACATGCTTTTGGAGCAAAGATCACTGAAGCAAAGGAGCCTGTTCATGGTAAGGTACATTCTATCAAACATAAGAATAGAGGAGTTTTTAAGAATTTAAATAATCCTCTAAGGGTAACTAGATATCATTCTTTGTTAATAGATAGGGATACTCTCCCAGAGGAGTTAGAGATAACTGCTGAGAGTGAAGCAGGAGAGATAATGGGGATTAAGCATAAAGATTACTTGATAGAAGGAGTACAGTTTCACCCTGAGGCAATTCTGACAGAGCAAGGGCATGAACTACTCAATAATTTTATTCTACAATCTAGGGGAGCGTTAGAGGATGATTAAGGAGTTAGAGAGTGAATTATCAGCTTTTGAACTATATACTATCTTTAAGGATGAAGAGCATAGCTTCATTTTGGATAGTGCTATGGGGGAGAAGAGGCTAGGGAGATATTCTTTTATCAGTGCTAACCCTTTTAAGGTACTCAAATTTAGAGATAGTTCTAAAAATCCATTAGAAGAGTTGAGAGAAGAATTGAATAAATATAAGGTTGAAAACAATAGTGATCTTCCTTTTATTGGGGGAGCTGTGGGCTATCTATCCTATGATTTAGTCCATTATATAGAGGATATACCCAAAAGTACAATCGATGATATAGGAATACCTGAATTGTATATGGGTTTTTATGATTGGGTGATAGTGGTAGATCATTTAAAGTCAAAGACTTATCTAGCAACTCCAGAGTTGAATATAGCTAAAGAGGCTGAAAGAATTAAGGAGATTACAGAGACAATTAGGGATAATGAGATAAAATACAATTATACTATTGCTTCAGAGCTAGGGGAATATCAGTCTATCATCTTAAAATCTAACTTTGCAAAGGATGATTATTTAGAGACGATTGAGCAGGTGAGGAGATATATCAAGTCTGGTGATATCTATCAAGCTAATTTAACCCAACGCTTTACAGGGGAAGTTGCTGCTTCAAGTTATGAGTTGTACCGAGATTTAAGAAGAAATAGCCCTGCTCCCTTTGGAGCATTTTTGAATTTTGGAGATGTTGATATATTATCTAATTCTCCAGAAAGGTTCATTCAGGTTAGAGACAGAATTGTAGAGACTAGACCGATTAAGGGGACTAGACCAAGAGGAAAGACAGCATATGAGGATGAAGTTTTAAAATCAGAGCTCTTAAATAGTGAGAAGGATAGAGCAGAGTTGTTGATGATAGTGGATTTAGAGCGGAATGATTTGGGGAAGGTCTCTAAGGTAGGAACAGTTAAGGTTCCTGAGTTATTTGAGCTGGAGGAGTACACTAATGTCCATCATTTGGTAGCAACAGTCCAAGGAGAGTTGAGAGAGGATAAGGATTTGGTTGATTTGATTGAAGCTACTTTCCCTGGAGGGTCGATTACTGGGGCACCGAAGATAAGAGCCATGGAGATAATCGACGAATTGGAGCCTACACAGAGGAGTGTCTATACCGGGGCTATAGGTTATCTTGGCTTTGATGGTTCTTTGGATTTGAATATAGCTATTAGAACAATTATTAAGAAGAGGAATCAGATTTATTTCCAAGTTGGTGGTGGGATAACTTGGGATTCAAATCCTAAAGAAGAGTATCAAGAGACTTTAGATAAAGCAGAATCTATTATGAGAACAGTTAGGGGATATTATGAAGAATAATGTAGCTTTTGATAGTGAATTAGCTAAGTTTGGGATAGGGTTATTTGAGACGATAAAAATTTGGAATAGTCACCCTATCTTCTTAAAAGAGCATCTGGAGAGATTGTATAGTTCGATTGAAGAGCTTAAAGTACCTTTTGAAATGAGTAAGGAAGAGTTAATCTATGAGATACTAGACTATAGTGGAGGAGTAAAGTATCAAGCTTTACGGGTAACTATCTGTGCAGCAGGTTATAACTTTTCTTTAAGAGATATCAACTATTCTGCTGCTGATTATGAAGAGGGTTATAGAGTTAAGGTAGCTTCCTTTAAACGAGGGAGTAGCCCTTTACATCGCCATAAGACGGCTAACTATTGGGAGAATATCTATGCTAGGCGGGAAGCTTTAGGTAGTGGCTATAATGAAGCTCTCTTATTAAACACAGATGACAAGATACTTGAAGGAAGTATTAGTAATACCTTCTTTATCAAAGATGAAGTATTATATACACCTTCAAAAGAATTAGAGTTGCTTCCTGGGATAATCAGAGCTAAGGTTATTGAGACTGCTAAGAAGCTGGATATTGAAGTTAAGCAGGAGAAGATCAATATAAATGAGATTGTTGACTTTGATTTTGCTTTCTTAACAAATAGCTTAATGGATTTAATGAAGGTCAGAAATATAGAAGAGATAGAGTATGACAAGCAGAATAGTTTGTTTGATAGCTTGGTCAGTGAATTTAATCATCAAGCATATGGGATAGAGGAGATGGAGTAGATGGATAAGAAGAAGATAGAAAGAGCGGTGCGAGATATATTAGAGGCTATTGGTGAAGACCCTACTAGAGATGGATTGCAGAGAACTCCAGAGCGAGTGGCTGAGATGTATCAAGATATCTTGTCAGGGACTAATCAACAGCCAGAGGAGCATCTGGAGTTCTTTTCTGAGGATGAAGAGTATCAGGACATGATAATGGTCAAGGATATCAGTTTTTATTCTATCTGTGAACACCATTTAATCCCCTTTTTTGGGAAGGTACATATAGCTTATATTCCTAAGGAAGGCAGAATAACTGGGTTCTCTCGTTTAGCTAGGTTGGTAGAGACGGTAGCTAGGAGGCTACAATTACAAGAGCGGATGAACAAGATGATAGCTGATGCTATCGTTAACGTCTTAGAGCCTCTAGGTGTTTTAGTAATTGTAGAGGCAGAGCAGATGTGTATGACGATGAGAGGGATTAGAAAGACTGAAAGTAGAACGGTAACCTCGGCAGCAAGGGGTCTCTTTAAAGAGGATAGTGCTGCTAGGGCTGAGATAATCAATTTGATAAAGGGCAGTAAAGAGTAGTGAGTGACGAGTAACTAGTAACTAGTTATTATATAAATTGAACTAATATTCTCCTTAAAGAATTCAAAATCTTTTTTGCAACGAATTAACACGAATCACACGAATTAAAGGAAAAAGAATAAATTAATAGTTTAGAATTACTTTTGTTTTAAATTCGTGTAAATTAGAGTGATTCGTTGCTGATAATTATTTTTCGCCTTATATATAGTAATTAAGTTCTTAACTCGTCACTAGTTACTCATCACCCGTCACTGTATTTAATAAAGGGGTGGACAAGATGTTTGAATTTGGGAAGAGAACTTATATTATGGGGATTTTAAATGTTACACCTGATAGCTTCTCTGATGGAGGAGACTATTTTAATATTGAGGATGCAGTTTCTCGTGCCCAAGAGATGGTTGAGCAAGGGGCAGATATTATCGATATTGGAGCTGAATCCACTAGACCAGGGGCAGAGAAGGTATCAACAGAAGAGGAGATTAGGAGATTAAAGCCTGTAATTAGGGCTATTAAAGATAAGGTTGATGTTCCAATCTCTATTGATACCTATAAGCCAGAGGTGGCTCAGGCAGTTTTGGAGATGGGTGTGGATATAATCAATGATATCTGGGGCTTGCAGTGGGATGGAAAGATGGCTAAGGTAGTAGCTGATTATGAGGTTCCAGTGATAATCATGTATAATGGTCGGGATAATCAAGAGCGTACTGATATTATGGAAGCAATGATTGATTTTCTAAATAAGAGTATTAAACTGGCTAAAGAGGCTGGGGTTAAAGATAATAATATAATCTTAGACCCAGGGTTAGGTTTTGGGACTACTCAAGCAGAGAATTTAGAGATTATGAGAAATCTAGTAAAATTAAAGGGGTTGGGCTATCCACTTTTACTTGGTGCCTCCAGAAAGAGGATGATAGGTCGTATCTTGGACTTGCCACCCAAAGAGAGGGTAGAAGGTACAGTGGCTACCACTGTAATGGCAATTATGCAAGGGATAGATATAGTTAGAGTCCATGATGTACAAGAGAATTTAAGGGCAGCAAAGGTAACAGATGCGATAGTGAGATAACAGTTAACAGTTTATAGTTGATAGTGAATAGTGTATAGTTAAAAAAATAAAATTAGATTTAGTGGAGAGTAAAGGATAGTCTGAGTTTGAGTTTAAGTCAACTATTAAAGATAACTGTTTTCAGAACGTACTTAGACTCAAATTTAAACTTATGCTTAATTGAGGGAGTGAGATTATGGATAAGATTATTCTAAATGATTTATCTTTTTATGGCTATCATGGAGCATTGGTAGAGGAGAATAGGTTGGGGCAGAAGTTCTTTATAGATTTGGAGTTATATTTAGATTTAGAATCTGCTGGAAAGAGTGATGATCTGAATCAATCGGTCAGTTATGCTCTTGTTTATGAAGTAGTTAAGGGGATATGTGAAGAGGAGCGATATCAACTGATTGAGGCATTAGCTGAAAAGATAGCTGATAGAATTTTGGAGGAATTTACAAAAGTTGAAGAGATAATGGTTAGAGTCAAGAAACCAGAAGCTCCCATTCCAGGAATCTTTGACCATGTAGGAGTTGAAATCTTTAGAGGAAGGAATTAATAATGACTAAAGGGGAGTTTTAAGATGAATATTGTATATTTAGGCTTAGGTACTAATCTAGGTGATAGAGAAGAGAATTTAAAGCAGGCAATCGATTTGATTAAAGATTTTTCTAAAACTGATTTACTAGAGGTATCCAAGGTTTATGAAACTGAGCCTTGGGGGTATAATAAGCAAGATAGCTTCTTAAATTTATGTTTAAAGCTAAAAACTGAATTATCTCCTCAAGAATTATTAGAGAATTGTCAGTCGGTTGAAGCTAAGCTTAAACGTAAAAGGCTAGTAAAGTGGGGACCAAGGACGATAGATGTCGATATTTTATTATATGGTGATTTAGATATGCAGACCGATGATTTGATTATTCCCCATCCTCGAATTGCAGAAAGGGCCTTTGTACTAATTCCTCTAGCTGATTTAGATGAGAGTTTAGTTATAGATGGAAAGTATATTGTTGATTTGATAGTGGGGTTAGGTGAAAATGGAGTTGAAAAATATAAAAATTCTGTGATATAAGATAGGTATTTTGATGATTTACTAAAAATTTAGTATTTTCTGGTCACTTATCACTTGTTACTACAATTTAGCAGCTTATAATTGGAGGAGTAATAATGGAGATAACACGTATTGGTAGAAGAGGGGTACTCTTTACCTTCTTTTATTTACAGGATACAGGATTTGGAGTAACTACAAATGTCTATGTAATTAATGCCAAAAATTATGTTTTTGTCTGTGATACCTTCTTAGGACCAGAATCGATGAAAGAGGTTAAACGATATATTGAGATGAATTTTAGGAATAAGCCGATTATAGTCTTTAATTCTCATTATGATTGGGATCATATCTGGGGAAATTGTACCTTTGATACTAACTTAATCCTATCTCATGAATTATGTCGAAATAATATAATTGATAAAGCTAAGCAGGAGCTAGAGGTCTACTCAGAGTATAGAATGGGTGAGGTCAATATAATTCCTCCAACCAATACTTTTAGTGATGAGCTGACTTTTTATGAGGAAGGGGTTAAATTTTTTTATAGCCCTGGTCACACTAAAGGTTCTGCTAGTTGTGTCGATTTGATAGAGGGAGTATTGTTTGCTGGTGATAATTTAGAGGCACCAATACCTTATTTGCAGGATAAGGATATTAAGAGCTACCAAAAGACTTTAGAGAAGTATCAGAAATTAGAGGTTATTACTGTGATTCCAGGTCATGGTGAAATAAGTGACAAATCTCTAATTGAGGATAATTTGGAGTATATTATTAGTTTAATCAATAATGAAACTGAAGGGTATCTAGATTCCAAATATAAGAAGATTCATTTAGAGAATTTAAGGTTATTAGGCAAGCTATAATTTATATATTTTAGAGTTGAATATCTGTTTTTAAAAATATTTCTATACGATATACTATTATTAGAGGCAAACTCAGGTTTGTCTTTTTTTATTATTAATTATTAGACAAGTTTACTCTAGATGGATATAATGTAAATGATTGATATTGTCTTTTTTGATTTAATCATAAAATATAGACTTATCAATCTAAATTTAAATACAAGAATATATGGGGAGATTGCGACAGTTTTTACTTTGGCGATTAGAGTTTAGATGGTTAGGTGATTGGCTTTTCTTAACCTCTAACCACCTATCTTTTAAAGGTCGCTTTTTTATATAAAGCCTAAGCTTCATATATCTATAGCAATCTTTATACTTTATTTTTATTAGAGGAGGTGTAAGAGTGGGAATACTATTAAAATTCACATTGAAGAATATCAGAGAGAAGAAGTTTAGAACCTTTCTGATTCTCTTTTCAATCGCACTATCTTCAGCATTATTCTTTGCTTCTTTGGCTATTTCTAGTACAGTAGAGAAGATGCAGATAGAACGTTTGAAGAAGTATTTTGGTACAGCAGAGATTATGATCTATGCTAACCATAGATCACCTTCAGATTTCTTCTATGCTTACCAAGCAGAGCAATTGAAAGATAAATTTGAATACGTTGTAGGTACTATGGATATGAGTTCCTCATATAATTACTCTAAACATCAGAAGGTCAATATTGATTTGCAGGGCTATGAATTAGATGATTTGCAGAAGATGAATCCGATTATTATAGAAGAAAAGGCTGAGTTAGAGCCTTTTGTAGGGAATAAATTGATTGTTGGGAGAGCTGATGCCAATAAATATGGTCTAGCCTTAGGTGACAAAATAGATTTGGAGGTAAATAATGAGAAATATCGCTTTATAGTATCGGCAATTGCGGTATCTCAAGGGCTATTTAGACCAGGAGGTCAGAATATTAGGGCAGTTGTTCCTAGAAAGAAGTTGGCTAAACTCTATGATGCTAGAGGTAGAGTTTCGCAGATCTATCTAAAAACTAAAGAAGGTATTGGTGTAGATGAGGCAATTAAGAGCTTATCTGAAAAGTATCATAGATATACTGTTAGAAAGACTGTAACCAGAGCTCAAATTAAGGAATATAGCAAGAGTACTACAGCTCCGTTTATGATGATGCTACCCTTAGTTATCTTCATCAGTATCTTTATTATCTATACTTCCTTTAAGGTAATTACTATGGAGAGGTTACCGATGATAGGGACTTTTAGGAGTATAGGTGCCACCAAAAAGATGACCAATCTATTATTATTGCTAGAGAGCTTTATGTATGGAATTATCGGAGGGATACTTGGTTGTGGAATAGGCTTTATAATACTTTATGGTATGACCAATGTTTTGGCTAAGAATCCTTGGTCATCAACCAAGCTAAATGCTGAGATGGCCTTTACTTCAACTCAGTTATTATCATCCTTTTTAATGGCAGTGATTATATCTGTAATCAGTTCATTGATTCCAATTATTAAGGTCTCTAAGATCCCTGTTAAGGATATAGTTCTTAATAATATCGATAATAAGTCTAAGAAGAGAAGCTGGAAGCCGATCTTGGGAGTAGGCTTAATAATAATTTCATTAATAATTCCCCGTTTTGTAGCTGGTAAACAGGCTATGTTGATAGATGTTAGTTGTATGTTACTTGTAGGGGTAGGGATTATTATCTCTATTCCAAGGATTACTAATCTATTTGTAATGGTTTTTGAACGAATATATACTTATATTTTTGGTAACGAAGGTATTCTAGCAGCCAAAAATCTCCGTGACAATAAGAATATTATGAATAATATCTCGTTATTGACCATTGGGATTGCTAGTCTATTGATGATTAATACTTTAAGTCAGAGTGTTGCCATAGAGATAAGTAGTGTATATGGTGATGCCCAGTTTGATATCTTTATGTGGCACCCTAGAGGGGATCGGCAATTAGAGCAAAGGTTAAGAGTTGTTGATGGTGTAGAAGAGACTTATGGAAGTTATAAAAAATGGAATGTTCAACTCCTTGAAAGAGACTATAAAATCAAAACAATCTATGGAGTAGATTTTAAAGAGTACTTCGATTATTGGAACTTTGATGTTAGTAGTGATAAAGAAGAGATAATCAAGGCAATGGAGGAAGGAAGAAAGATTTTAGTTACCAATATACTTAAGGAAAAGTTAGGGATTAAAGTAGGAGAGTTCCTTACTTTAAAGACTAAACGGGGTAGAAAGAGATATCAAGTCATTGGTTTTATCGATACCGTAATGCGCGATGGTGATATAGCATTGGTTCCCCAAAATTATCTAAAGGTAGATATGGGGTTGCAGTATTATGGAGATATTTATTTAAAAACCTCTAAAGACCCAGAGAAGGTTAAGCAAGCAATTAAAGATAAATTTGCTCGAGATTATATCTGGATTGATACTGTAAAAAGTATTAAAACTAGAAATATGGAATCAAATAATCAGCTCTTTATTATTCTCAAAGGGTTCTCTTTAATAGCAATGATTATAGGTGTATTTGGAGTCTTTAATAATTTTATTGTTAGTTTTATCAGTAGAAAGAGAAGTTTAGCAGTACTTCGTTCTATAGGAATGAGTAAAGGGCAGGTCATTAAGATGATATTGATAGAGACGATGACTAGTGGTTTGATCGGTGGCTTAGTTGGAATCTTTGGTGGGTGGATGTTTATAGAGATAGTAAAGTTTGTTCTTAAAGCTAATAACACTAGTCTAAAGATGCACTATTCTCCTACTATGTTTATTACAGCAGTAATGTTAGGAGTGGTTATATCGGTAGTAGCTTCTATCAGCCCTGCTCTAAGATCTTCAAAATTAAATATTATTGAAGCTATTAAATATGAATAACTAGGCTATTAGCTCAAATGAAAGGAGGACTATATTCATGATTGAAACTACTAACTTATATAAGAATTTCAAACTGGGAGAATTAGAGGTAGAGGTATTGAAGGATATTAACTTGATTATTGAAGAAGGGGAGTTTGTCTCTATTATGGGGCCTTCAGGTTCAGGAAAGAGTACCCTTCTGTATTTATTAGGTGGATTAGATAAGCCCAGTTCTGGGAGTATCAAGGTCAATGGTAAAGAGTTGGCTGTAATGAAGGATAAAGAAGAGAGTATCATGAGAAGAAGGGAGCTGGGTTTTGTATTTCAATTTTATAACTTAATTCCTAACCTCAATGTAGAAGAGAACGTTCTCTTGCCTATCTTGCTTGATGGTAAAGCGATGAAGGAACATCAAGGTGATTTAGATGAGATATTGGAGATTGTAGGTTTAAGTGACCGAAGAAAGCATACCCCAAGGGAGCTTTCAGGGGGGCAACAGCAGAGGGTGGCTATTGCTCGAGCTTTGATTAATAAGCCTGAAGTTATCTTAGCTGATGAGCCTATTGGAAACCTTGATAGTAAGACAGGAATGGAGATTATGGAGCTATTTAAAAGGATTAATCAGGAGCAGAACAAGACAGTTGTACAGGTAACTCACTCTGAAAGATCTGCTGAATATGGAACGAGAATTATAAGGTTAAAAGATGGAAAGGTGTGTGAATGATGAAGGTAGTTACTAAGAATACTTTAATTTTGGCAATGATAATTCTATTTACAGTAACTATAGTGGGTTGTGGTGATAAAAAAGCCCAAGAAGTGACGGCACCAGTAACTAAGCCAGCTAAAGAGAATGTCATAGATACAATAGAAGCCTTTGGTAAAGTAAAGATCAAGGAAGAAAGGACTATTGGGCTAGATTTCTCTGCTAGAGTTGATCACGTTAATGTAGTAGAAGGGCAGAAGGTTAATAAAGGGGATGTACTCCTTACTTTAAGTTTAACGGAAATGATGGAGAAGTTAGAGAATAAGAGGGAAGCACTGGAGCTTGCTAAAAAGGAGCTAGAATCTATTAAAGAGCAGTCTGAGATAAATATTAGAGACTTGCAAGCTCAATTAAAGACTCAAGAGTCTTTATATCAACAGGATAAAGAGAAGCTGACTAGAAAAAGAAATGAGCTGAAGAACGAAAGTAGCGCAGATATCCAGAAGTTATTAAGTGAAATTAAATTTGCTAAAAAATTATATCAGCAGGTAAAGAAAGAATTGGCCGATAAAGAGCATTTATTAGCAGTAGGTGCTATCCCTCAATATGAGTTTGATCAATTTGAGAAGAAGTATGACCAAGAGGATGAAAATCTAGTTAATTTAGAGATTTCATTGAAGAAATTAAAAGAGGATAAGAGGGATGAGATTGAAAATTTGCAGAAAGAACTTGAGCTAAAGGAGAATAAGATAGTTTCTTTGAAGTTATCTTTGAAAGAGAATCGCTCTATGTTGGAGAAGGACTCTTTGGCTAAAAAGATTGAGATTAAGAATTTAGAGAGTGATATTAAGGTTTTAGAGGATAAACTATTTGCTAAGAGTTATTTAGCAGGAGATAAGGTAGTAGTAGATATAGACCATGGTGTTGTTCATAATCTTGAGGTAGTAGATGGTGATATAATCGGTAGTGATTATAAGGATAAGCTATTGGATATTATGGATTTATCTACAGTGATGGTAGAGGCAGAGGTTCCAGAAGAGTTCATTAAAGATATCAAGGTAGGGGCTGAAGCTACTATTGTACCTTTAGCAGACTCTAAGAGGAAGTACCATGGTAAGGTGATGAGAATTTCAAATATGGCTATTAAGGATGGGGGAGAGACTATAGTACTTATTGAAGTCTCTATAGATGATTATGATGACTTTTTATTACCAAACTTCAATGTAGATGTAGAGATAGTTAAATAGAGATTTTAGAATTTATAGTGGATATTTAATTAATTTAGCTTAATATACTGCTAACTGAATGTAGTATTAGGAAGGGGGAAGCCATATCAGATGTTTTAGCTGAGATGGCGAAGAATTGTGAAGAAGATATTTCTGTTAATAGTAGTAGTCCTCTTGATGTCCAGTTCTGTATTTGCTAATGATTCTTTAGCGGTTTTAACTTTACAGCATGCCATGGACTTGGCTTTAGATAAGGACACAGAGTTAGAGGCTCTTCAAAAGTTATATCAAGAGAAGAGAGTAGATTTAGAGTTATATCAAAAGCATTTTGGCAAAGATTTTGAGGTTAATGTAGCAAGTGATTATAGTCTCTGGGAGGAAGATGGTGATAAGTGGGATGGCTTAAAAGGAGGAAGTAATGATTTAACTAAGCTTTCTTTGACCAAGAACTTTTCACCTGATGATAGCCTGACCCTAAGTCAAAATTTACTGGAGAAGGATAGTAATGATGATTTTGAGTTAGAAGGTAGTAGTGGTAGTTTAACTTATAACCATTATCTATTAAAGGATTATGACCTTGAAGATGATTATAAGCAGGGGCTGATGAAAAAGAGACGGGCACTTTTAGAAGCAGAGAAGAAGGTCAAGGAGTCAAGAGATGAGTTAAAGAAAGCGGTTATCGATAAATATTATAAAGTAATTGAGTTGGGAGAAGAGATTAAGGTTAAAGAAGAGTCTTTAAGGAAGAGTCAAGCCACTTTGAAGATTGTTAGGGCAAGGGTTGAGACAGGTCGAGTTCTTGAACTTGACAAGCAGGAAGCCAAACTTCAAGTAGAAGAGAATGAATTGGATTTAAGACAACTGAATTCTGAATATAGAGTGGCTTTAAAAGATTTAGCAAGAGAGTTGAAGGTGGACTTATCAGTGCAGGTTCGCTTTGCTGATAGTGAATTGATTTTAGAATTTAATACATTAGCAGAAGAAGCTAAGAAGCTAGCTTGTAGTAATGAGTTAGAGATAGATATCTTAAGTTTAAAGCAGAAGAAGGAAGAAGATTTGATTGATAAGCTAGAGAAGGATAGAGATTTTGACTTAAAATTACTTGGGGGAGCGGTTTGGGAGAAGGATAATGGTGATTATGAGAGTGATTATCGAGTAGCGATGAAGTTAGATTATAGCTTTAATAATTATGATAAGAAAAAACAGAAGCAGGATATTAAGAAGTCTAAAATAGAGTTGACTAGATTGACCAAGGAATTAGAAGATATTAGAGAGGATATAAGCTTTGATGTTGATTATGCTTTTCTGAAGTTAGAAGATTATCAAGTTAAGATGTCTGTCTATAAGAAGGCTATAGCCAATTTAGAGGAGAAGTTAAGGATTGCAGATTATAAGTATAAATCTGGTCTGATTTCTATCGATGAATTACTTAGTCAACAGGTTGATTTAGAAGAGAAGAGGGTTGATTATATTAATAGTTTAGTTAATTATAATAAGCAGGTCTATCAGATTAAAATATTGATGGGAGTTGAGTAGAAAGTAATACAAAGAGTTATCCAATGGTTTTAATGGATAAACTTGCTGGAAGGAAGAAGGGCTTTAAGCTAGAAATCTATTAATGGAGTTTAATATATAGAGGTGACTTTGATGAAGAGGTTATTAATGATAATATTTGCTGTAATCATACTCTCTGTACCTGCTTTTGCTGACAGTTATGAAGAGTTGGAGGAGTCTGGTCAGATAGTAGAGGTGGAGATGGAGAATGAATTGCCCCTCTATATTAGGGCAGGGGTTGGATTGAAAGTAGAGAGATTAGAGTTGAATTTAGATCAGATAAATAGTTTATTGGCTACTGCTGATGTGGACTTTCCTGCTTTAGATGAGCCGATGATGCTTTATGGAATTGAGGGGGTAGGAGGAGTCAGAAATGGGAATATCTATGGAGTTTATCTCCTCCATGGTAGAAATAGGAGTAGAGGTAGCAATGGTGAGACGGCTGAGTTATCCTTGACCTATGGTGGCTTTATCTATCAACGGGGCATCTATATGAAGAAGAATACAGATATCTCTATTGGAACTGGGATAGGATATGGACGTAGTAGATTGGAGTTATTGCATCATAAGGGAGATCCTTTTTCAGAGGCGACTGGTAGTACTTTAGAGAAAGATTTTCTCTTATTGGAGCCTACTATCAATCTTCATCATCAGTTAACCCCAGTTATAGGAATAGATTGTTCCTTAGGATATTTAATGAGTTATGATTTAGATGATGGTTGGGGCTTGAGTGAATATGATTTGGATGAGTTTGAAGGTGGGAGTGTGAGTTTGCGGGTTAATTTCGGGATGTAAATTATTTATAGTGAGACTTGATTAATATTAAATTCCGCTTACTTTTCCTAAGTTAGTGTCTGCAATAGTGGTAAATGAAAATATGATTTTTTAGATTTTATGGTCAATTCTCTATTTGGGGATTGGCTTTTTTTCTTTTTGGTTATCTAGAAATGTAATGATTGTTAGCTAGTGGAAGGGAAAGATGTAATATGTTATAATATTGGTATATTTTGTTTAGACATAGAAATAATTTTTATATTTATTCGATTTAAAATTTAAAAGTTGATAAATATTATTTATTTAGGGGGCTAAGATAAATGTCGGAGTTCATAGTTCCACCAAATCATTTTAAATTCAAAGCTAAAAAATTGCTTGGAGAGGTTGAAGGGAAGATTGTAGAGTCTTCAGTGGCATATATTGAAAGTGGTGGAGGAGGACCTCGACCGAGTCATACCCATTCCCATGATCACCTCTTTATTATAGTGGAAGGTTCTGCTAGTATTGAGATTGAAGGAGAGAAGATAAAAGTAGAAAGTGACGAATCAATTCTAGTACCTGGCAGAAAACTTCATTCTGTCTGGAATGAAGCTGATGAACTGTTAAAGATGATTGGGATAACAATCAAGTCTTAATAGATTATAAAAAATAGTTAAGAGGTGGGAAGATGAAGTTAACTGTTCTGATTGATAATAATACTTTAACTGATAGATATTTTATTGGTGAACCTGGAATCTCTTTTTTTATTGAAAGTGAAGGGTTCAAGCTCTTATTTGATGCGGGATACTCCGATGCTTTTATCCAAAATGCAATTAAGCTGGATTTGGACTTATTGGATATTGATTATATAGTTTTGTCCCATGGACACCTTGACCATACCTGGGGATTAGAACCCCTTGTTCGTAAGTATATGGAGAGTAAGCTTGAGGGGAAGGTGATAAAGAATCCTCAATTAATAGCCCACCCCTTTGTCTTTCAGCCTAAATATGTAGACCAGTTTTCTATAGGTACTAATCTATCGGAGGAGTTTATTAAAAGCATATTCTCTTTAAAGCTAAGTAAAGAGCCGATTTGGCTTACAGATAAGCTGGTCTTCTTAGGTGAAATTCCACGGGAGTTTAAATTTGAAGGAAATCATCCCATAGGGGTTAGAAAGTTAGCAGATTTAGAGGTTGATGATTATCTGTTAGATGATTCGGCACTGGTGTTTATTTCAACAGCTGGTTTAGTTATTATTACTGGATGTTCTCATGCTGGTATCTGTAATATAGTTGAGCAGGCTAAGAAGGTGACTGGGATTGATGCGGTGAGTGAGATTATTGGAGGCTTTCACTTGTTAAGCCCTAATGTTGAACAATTGGAAAAGACTAAGGAGTACATATCTAATTTAAATTTAAGAGGGTTATATCCCTGCCATTGTACTGATTTGCAAAGTAAGATTGAACTAGCAAAGGTAGCAGAAGTTAGAGAAGTAGGTGTGGGGTTGGAGTTAGAGCTTAATTAAAATTATCTTAATAGTAAGGTTATATTTATGGATTATTGATAGAGGCAGCTGTTATATTACTTGGAGGGATTATAATGTTATTTGATTATCTAGAAGAGAAAAAGTGGAGTGATATATCAAGAGAAGAGAGATTTTTTGTTTCTGAATTATACCATGATTTTAAAAGAGATAAAGAACAGTGTTTATCCTTTATAAAAGAAAATATTATTGGTGATAATAAAACTGATGTCATTAATATCATTAGTGATGTAGAGAATGTAGAAGTTGCTTTTGAAGTCTGCCTTTATAGAGATTTATATAAATACTTAGGGAAAAGCATCCAAAAATCTATATTTCCTCAAAAGCGTACCTTTGACTTATGCATATTCACAGAAAAGGGCATATTGATTATTGAAGCAAAGGCTAATCAAGGTTATGATGGGGAACAGTTGTTAGATATACAAGAAGATAGAGATATATTTTTAAAAGAGATCTTTAAAGATAAAGATATTAAAATTGCAATAATCTCTATTCACTCAGGGAAGTATAATCCTCATAGACCAACATTAGAATATTTTGATGGTTATTTAACCTGGGAACAGATATCTAATAGATATATCGACAATAAAGCTATCTATCAAAGAGCTAATAATATTTATAGGGACTAATCGATACTTAATTATCGGAATATTTTCTAAGAAAAAGTTCATCATAATAATTATAAAACCATAAGTGACAATAAGCTTTTATTTATCACTCATTACCCGTTAATCGTCACTAAATCTGGAGGTGTTACCATGAAACTAACAGTTCTAGGCAATCGTTCTCCTTTTCCAGTTAAGGATGGAGGATGCCCCAGTTACTTATTAGAGTCTGATAATCAGAAGATATTAATAGATATCGGTCCTGACTCATTACAGGAGTTAAACAAGCATATCAACTATTATGACTTGACTGCTATCGTGATCTCCCATCTTCATGGAGATCATTTTCAGGACTTATTGCCTTTACACTATGCTATAATGCTCGATATCATGGCTGGTAGGCGAAAGGAAGCTTTAGCAGTTTACTTACCCTTTGATGAAGGACAAGAGCTAGATTTTATCAGGTCAAAGGTAGGTAAGGAGTATCATCTGCAGCCAATTGATGAGTCTATTAAGTTAAGCTTTGGAAACTTAAACTTTTCTTTTAAGCGAACTAAGCATCCTAAGGAATGTTATGGAATGAGGATTAGCAATGGTACTAAAATTTTAGGTTACACAGCTGATACTGGTTGGGATGAGAGTTTAATCTCTTTTCTAAGTAGTACAGATTTATTAATGGTAGAATCCAGCTTGTTAGAGCAGGATAAGGACAAGACTAAGCTGGGACATCTAACTGTCAAAGAAGCAGTCAACTTTGGGGTACAAGCCAAGACTAAACAACTGCTCTTAACCCATTTAGGAGCATATTATCCTAGAGAAGAGATTGAAGCAGAGGTAGAACAAGTAGATATTCCTGTGGAGATTAGCAGGGTAGGAGTGAGTTATCAAGTGTAATCTTAATTACTAATTATAAATCCTAAAAGGACTTTCCTCTATTTAAGCAGAAGTTATAGAGGGGAGTCTTTATTTTTGGGATTTAATATTGATATTTAGCCAATTATTTGTAAGTATATAGATGAAGAGAACTATCAACTTTCAATTATAAAAATAGGGAGGCAGTAAGATGAGAACTATAAAAGCTGAGGAGATTAGTAGAGCAGTAGCCAAGCTTTGTATTGATGCAAACTATAACTTAGGAGAAGATATAGTTAATGAGTATAAATTAGCATATCAGCGAGAAAACTCTGATGTAGCTAAGGAGATTTTACAGCAGCTAAGTAAGAATGCTGAGATTGCCAAGGAGGATCAAGTACCAATCTGTCAAGATACAGGGATGGCTGTTATCTTTTTAGAGCTGGGACAAGACTTAAGGGTAGTTGAAGGAGATTTATATCAAGCTATTAACCAAGGTGTAAGTGCTGGATATACCGAGGGTTATTTGAGAAAGTCTGTAGTTAATGATCCTTTGATTCAACGGAAGAATACTGAGGATAATACTCCAGCAGTCATTCATACCGAGATTGTTCCTGGAGATCAATTGAAGATAACAGTAGCACCAAAGGGATTTGGTAGTGAGAATATGAGCCAGTTGAAGATGCTTAGACCGACTGATGGAGTAGAAGGGCTTAAAACCTTTGTCTTAAAGGTAGTCAAGGAGGCTGGACCAAATCCCTGTCCCCCTATTGTAGTAGGAATAGGAATTGGAGGAACAGTAGAGAAGGCAGCACTATTGGCTAAGAAGTCTTTATTAAGACCTCTAGGTGTCTATAATGATGATGAGAAGTTTAAGAATTTAGAGCAAGAGCTATTAGAAGAGGTAAACCGATTAGATATTGGACCACAGGGTCTAGGAGGACTGACAACAGCTCTAGCAGTAAATATCGAAACCTATCCAACCCATATTGCTGGATTACCAGTAGTGGTTAATATCAACTGCCATGTAGCACGACATAAAGAGGTAGTTTTATAAAAAGTGTGAGTGTGAGGGATTAGTGTGAGCTAAAAACTAAGATGCTTTAATACTCACACTCACACCGACACTGATACTAATAAAGGAGGATTAAATCATGGCTAAAGTTAGCTTAACAACGCCAGTTACAGAAGAGCAGATTAGGAGTTTAGAAGCAGGAGATAAGGTCTTATTATCTGGAGTAGTCTATACAGCTCGTGATGCAGCCCATAAGAGGTTGGTTGAAGCTTTAGATGAAGGGGAGGAGTTACCCTTTGCAGTAGAAGGAAATGCTATCTATTATGTAGGACCATGTCCTGCCAAGCCTGGAGAAGTAATAGGTTCTGCTGGGCCAACTACTAGTTATAGAATGGATCCTTTTGCACCAAGGTTAATCAAAGAAGGATTAAGAATTATGATTGGTAAAGGTGAGCGAAATGATGAGGTAATCGATGCAATGAAAGCTCAAGGTGCTGTTTATTTAGGTGCAATTGGAGGAGCAGCAGCCTTAATCAGCAAATGTATTAAAGAAGCAGAGGTTATTGCCTATGATGATTTAGGAACAGAAGCAGTAAGAAGATTGCTAGTAGAAGATTTACCTGTTATCTGTGTGATTGATAGCCAAGGTAATAACTTATATAGAAGAGACTAACATTAAGTTTAAATTTGAGTTTGAGTCTAAGTCTAAGAATTATTTCCACTTAATCTTCGGCTCGCTCTTAAACTTAAATTCCATTTCTACAGGATAATTATTATAATTATTGAAAGAATAAAATAGAGCATATAATTATGTTAACACAAACACCATACATAGAAAAATACGTTTGAAAGGGAGAGATGTTAATGTCAAGAGTTGATGGTAGAGAGAGAAAAGAGCAATTAAGAGAGATTAAAATAACTAGAAATTTTACTAAATATGCGGAAGGTTCTGTGCTAATTGAAGCAGGAGATACAAAAGTAATCTGTAATGCCAGTGTTCAAGATAGTGTTCCTTATTTCTTAAGAGGGCAAGGTCAAGGATGGTTGACAGCAGAATATTCAATGCTACCTAGAGCAACCCAAGATAGGAATGTTAGAGAGGCAGCGAAAGGTAAGTTAAGTGGACGGACTCAAGAGATTAAACGATTAATTGGTAGAGCACTACGCTCAGTTGTTGATTTAGAGAAATTAGGTGAGAGGACTATCTGGATAGATTGTGATGTTATCCAAGCAGATGGAGGAACGAGAACAGCCTCTATCACAGGAGCTTTTGTAGCGATGGTAGATGCCTTTTCTTATATGATAGAAAATAAAATGATTAGTCAATTACCATTAAAAGATTTTGTAGCAGCTGTAAGTGTGGGAATAGTAGATGGAGAATTATTATTAGACTTGTGTTATCAAGAAGATTCTAATGCTCATGTAGATATGAACCTAGTAATGACAGGCAAAGGTGAGATTATAGAGATACAAGGAACAGGAGAAGAAAACCCATTTTCAAAAGAAAATATGTTTAAGCTAGTTCATATAGCAGAAAAGGGAGTAAAAGAGTTGATTCAATATCAAAAAGAAGCTTTGGGCGAGACGGTGGAGATGTTTAAGGGGGAGTAAGTAATGAAGCTGTTTTTAGCAACGGGAAATCAACATAAGATAGAAGAGATGAAGAAGATCTTAGCAGATACAGATATAGAGATTCTTTCTAAAAACGATATTGAGACCATGCCAGAGGTGATAGAAGACCAAGATACTTTTATTGGTAATTCCCTTAAAAAGGCTAGAGAGATTGCTGAGTATATAGGTATGGCTACTATTGCCGATGATTCTGGCTTGGTTGTTCAAGCTTTAAATGGTCAGCCTGGGGTGTATTCAGCCCGTTTTGCTGGGGAGAATGCTACGGATCAAGAGAATAATCAAAAGTTATTAGAATTATTGAAAGATATCCCTCTAGCAGAGAGAGAGGCTTATTTTATCTGTGCCATGGCATTTGTATCTACTGAAGGTAAAGAATATACGGTAACAGGTAAGTGCCATGGTCATATTACTTTTAAGGCACAAGGGGAAGAAGGATTTGGGTATGATCCACTATTTATTCCTAAGGGATATAAGAAGAGTTTTGCCCAATTAGGAAGTGAAGTTAAGAATAAGATTAGCCATAGAGCTAAAGCTTTAGATAAGATGAAGGATTATTTGATAAAATAATTGTATCAAGTTATAAGTATAAATAACCACAGGTTTAAACCTGTGGTTATTTATACAGTTAAATTATAGTTAGGTGGTGAAATCATGAAGCTGGCAGTATTCAGTGATGGACATGGACAGGGTCAAAGAATCAATCAAGTGGTACAAGAATTAGCAGATCTTGATTATATCATATATGCTGGAGATATAGTTGGAGATTTGGAAGAAGTGAAGGTATCAGAAGATGTAAAGATAATAGCTGTAAGAGGTAATTGTGATTATAGTATAGAATATCCTGAAGATCAATTGGCTCATATAGGAAATAAAAAATTTTTTTTAACTCATGGTCATAATTATATGATTAATTATGGATTGGACAAGCTATATTATAAAGCAAAGGAAGTAGAAGCAGATATAGTAGTTTTTGGTCATAGCCATCGGCGCTATGTTGTTGAAGAAGATGGCATTTTATTCTTTAATCCTGGAAGCATCTCTTCGCCTAGAGATGGTAAAGCTCCATCTTATGGTATAATTCAAATTAGAGATAATGGGATAATTTATAAGCATTTTGATTTTAAATCAAACAAATAGGATATTATAGATATATGGAGGAAAGAAGAGAATTATAGATCTAATTTATAATAATGATTATTATTCAACTTTTCTCCCTTTGACCTTGTCCCCTTTTTTATGTATACTATTAAATGTCGTAAGCGAGGTAAGTGGCAAAACAACGGAGCATGGCGCAGTTTGGTAGCGCACCTGGTTTGGGACCAGGGGGTCGCAGGTTCAAATCCTGCTGCTCCGACCATTTAAATACAGTGAAGAGTAACGAGTGAGAAGTAAGCAATTAAGATCTTAAAGTTCTTAAACTAGTCACCGTTCACTACTAGCTGATTACTGATTTTACATGCGGGAGTAGCTCAGTTGGCTAGAGCACCAGCCTTCCAAGCTGGGTGTCGCCAGTTCGAATCTGGTTTCCCGCTCCATTATTACAATTAATAATGAATAGAGAATAATTAATAATTTGAATTCTTTTATTTATTATTTATGAATTAGTATGTATTAATTGTTTTACTATGTGCCTGTAGCTCAGCCGGACAGAGCAACGGCCTTCTAAGCCGTGGGTCAGAGGTTCGAATCCTCTCAGGCATGCCATTTTAATAAAATAGTTTCATTTAGAATAAACTGCTTATAGGCAGTATATTTTTTTATGTTTAAAACTTAGTCAATTTGAGATTAAAAATTTAAATTTTTAAACTTTAACTAGTAACTAAAGTATTGTGCGGGAGTAGCTCAGTTGGCTAGAGCACCAGCCTTCCAAGCTGGGTGTCGCCAGTTCGAATCTGGTTTCCCGCTCCATCATTACAATTAACAATGAATAAATAATAATTAATATAGAAGTTGAAATAATGTTTTTCTTAAAGAATTAAAAAATCTTTATTTGCAATGAATTAACACGAATTACAATAATCAAAGGCAAAAGAATAAATTAATAATTTAGAATTATCTTTGGTTTAAATTTGCGTAAATTAGCTAGATTCGTTGCTAAATGAGTTTAAGTATTGATTTTTGATCAATGAAATTCTTTTTGTTATTTGTATACTATTATTTATTAATTGTTTTACTATGCGCCCGTAGCTCAGCTGGATAGAGTAACTGACTACGAATCAGGAGGTCGCAGGTTCGAATCCTGCCGGGCGCGCCATCAACTAAAAATTGTTAAATTTAGTTAATATATAGATTGATTAACAAACTTTATACATATTTATTAAAGTAAATTCATATTTTAAAATATATCTGTTTTCTAAAATCCTACTATAAGACCTCGGAACGACTACTAATTGTCGTCTCTCGAGGTATTGTTTTTATTTATGAGCTATCTTTAAATTCTTATAGAAATTAAAAGATTTTATTATTACTGCTGTTTTTTTAATTTAATATTGATTTTAGTCTATGTCTTTATATTCTATTAGTATTGAGTATAAGGATATATATAGTTGTATAACCTTACCATAAAACTAGTAAGGAATAGAGGTAGAATAATATAAACTTAACTTTAGCTTTTGTTCTCTACAAATAGACATTATATAATGTCTATTTGTAGAGATTAATTTTCAATTTATTATGTAGAATGTTTTTATAAAATTGACTAAAATATAAAGGAGATTCTATGATTGTATAGAAGTAGTCAATAATATAGAGTGCTTTTTGTATGATAGATATATTCTGAAGTTACACTTCTTCTTTAAAATATAAACTGAAGATAAGAGATAGTAGCTTTTGGATAAATGAAATAAAATACATATAATTACGTATAATAATATAAGGAGGAAATATAATGAAGGTAAGCAAAGAAAATATTGAAGAAAACAAGGTTGAATTAGTTATTGAAGTTAGCGAAGATAAGGTTGCTAGTGCTTTAGATAAAGCTTATAAAAAAGTTGTTAAAGAGGTTAATATTCCAGGATTTAGAAAAGGGAAGGTTCCTAAAAGTATTTTAATCAAGAAGTTTGGAGCAGAAGTATTACATAAAGATGCTTTAGATATTTTAATTCCTGAAGCTTATTACGAAGCTGTACAGGAGACAGAGATTGAACCAATTGCTCAGCCTGATATTACTGATGTATTCATTGAAGCAGGAAAGCCTGCTAAGTTTACAGCTGAAGTAGAAGTAAAACCAGAGGTTGAACTTGGAGAATATAAGGAACTTGGAATCGAAAAAGAAGAGGTAAATGTAAGTGATGAGCAAGTAGAGGAAGAATTAAACCACAAAAGAGGTCATCATGCTCAATTAGTAGCTACTGATAGAGCAGAGGTTCAAGAAGGAGACCATACTGTAATCGATTTTGAAGGATTTTTAGATGGTGAAGCTTTTGAAGGTGGAGCTGGAGAAGATTATAATTTAGAGATCGGTTCTGGTCAATTTATCCCAGGATTTGAAGAACAATTAGTTGGAGTTAAAGTTGGAGAGGAAGTAGAGGTTAACGTTACTTTCCCAGAAGAATATAATGCTGAAAATTTGGCAGGGCAAGATGCAGTCTTTAAAGTAACTGTTAAAGAGATTAAGGTCAAAGAGATGCCTGAGTTAGATGATGAATTTGCTAAAGACTTAGAATTTGAAACTTTAGATGAATTAAAAGCAGATATTAAAGAAAAAATTGCTGCTAGAGAAGAAACAAGAGTAAATAGAGAATTTGAAAATAAATTGGTTGATGCTATAGCAGATAATACAGAAGTTAATATACCAGAAACTATGGTCGAAAATGAAATTGATAATATGCTAGAAGGGTTTAGATATCAAATTATGCAACAGGGATTTGAATTTGATCAATATCTAGAGATGTCTGGAATTAAAGAAGAAGATATTAGAGCCGATTATAAAGAAGCGGCTGAAAAGAGAGCTAAAGCTAATTTAGTCTTAGAAACAATTGCTAAAAATGAAGGAATTGAAGTAAGTGATGAGGATTTAGATGAAAAATTAGCTGAAATTGCTGAACGTCAAGGTCAAGATAAAGATCAAATAAAGATGTTCTTACAGATGCAAGGTCAATTAGCTTCATTAAAAGATAGCTTGCAAATGGAAAAGACAATTGATTTTTTAGTTGAAAATAATTAATTATTGTTAATCTTAATCAACTCAGAGAATTTCATAAATTGCCTTAATTCCCCTAAATAGTAGAATTAGCTATTGTGATATGCTTATCTAATCTAGTAATTATTCATAATAAAAGATTCTTTTATGAAATTCTCTAAAATAATAGGTTTAAAAACTTTAAATATGGGTATAGTTAAAAGAAGGAGGGGAAAGTTATGAATTTGGTACCAATGGTAGTTGAGCAAACTAATAGAGGAGAGCGTTCTTATGATATCTATTCTCGTTTATTAAAGGATAGAATTATCTTTCTTGGTAGTCCAATTGATGATAGAGTAGCTAATTCAGTAATTGCACAGTTATTATTCTTAGAAGCTGAGGACCCAGATAAGGATATATACATATATATCAATAGTCCAGGAGGTTCTGTTACAGCAGCTTTAGCAATGTATGATACAATCCAATACATTAAGCCTGATGTGTCTACTATTTGTATGGGGTTAGCTGCTAGTGCTGGAGCTTTATTATTAGCAAGTGGAACTAGTAAGAAGAGATTTGCTTTACCTTATTCTAGAATCATGATTCACCAACCAATGGGTGGTGCTCAAGGTCAAGCAACAGATATAGAAATTCAAGCTAAAGAGATTCTTGAATTAAGAGATATTATCAATAATATTTTAGCTGATCATACAGGACAGCCAATTGAGAAGATTCAAAAAGATGTAGATAGAGATTACTTTATGTCAGCTGAAAAAGCCAAAGAGTATGGTCTAATAGATGAGGTTATCACTCGCCAAACTGAGTTGGAAGGGTAGATTAATAAAGGGGTGATATAATGTTCAAATTTGGAGACGAGAAAGGCCAATTGAAGTGTTCTTTCTGTGGGAAAGTCCAAGATCAAGTCAAGAAACTTGTGGCTGGTCCTGGTGTCTATATTTGTGATGAATGTATTGAATTATGTAATGAGATTATTGAAGAAGAGTTAAATGAAGAGATAGAGTTGAACTTAGAAAGTGTTCCAAAGCCTAAAGAGATTAAAGATATTTTAGATGATTATGTAATTGGACAGGAAGATGCTAAAAAGACTCTAGCAGTAGCTGTTTATAATCACTATAAAAGAGTTAATTCAGGTATGAAAGTCGATGATGTAGAGCTAGAGAAGAGTAATATCTGCTTAGTAGGACCTACTGGTTCTGGTAAGACATTATTAGCTAGAACTTTAGCTCGTATTTTAGATGTTCCTTTTGCAATAGCAGATGCTACATCTTTAACTGAAGCAGGTTATGTAGGCGAAGATGTAGAGAACATTTTATTGAAATTAATTCAAGCTGCTGATTATGATATCGAGAAAGCAGAAAAAGGAATTATCTACATCGATGAAATTGATAAAGTTGCCCGCAAATCAGAAAATCCATCTATTACTCGTGATGTTTCTGGAGAAGGGGTACAACAAGCTTTGCTTAAAATATTAGAAGGAACAGAAGCAAGTGTTCCTCCACAAGGTGGGAGAAAGCATCCTCACCAAGAGTTTATTCAAATTGATACCTCAAATATTTTATTCATCTGTGGTGGTGCTTTTGCAGGAATAGATAAGCTCATAAAATCTCGCTTGAATACTAAAGTACTTGGTTTTGGTGCTGATATTCAAAGTAAGAAAGAAGAGAATATCGGAGAGATATTAAAGCATATTAGATCACAGGATTTATTGAAATATGGATTAATTCCAGAGTTTGTAGGAAGAATTCCAGTTGTTGTTACATTAGAAGAGTTAGATGAAAATGCTCTTGTACAGATTTTAACTGAACCTCGCAATGCATTAATTAAGCAGTATGTTAAATTCTTTGAGCTAGATAATGTAGAGCTAGAGTTTAGTGAGGAAGCTTTAAAATCAATTGCTAAAAAGGCATTAAAACAGGAGACAGGAGCAAGAGGATTACGTTCTATAGTAGAAAATGCGATCTTAGATATCATGTATGATATACCATCAAGAGATGATATCGCTAAGTGTATTATCACTCAGGATGTAATCGAAAAGAGAGAAAAGCCTAAATTGGTTACAATTGATGAAACAAAAGAGGAAACTGCTTAAATATTTAAGCAGTTTCTTTTCTGTTTAAGGATAAAATCTCTTCCTAAGGTTATACTAATTTATGACAAATTAAATCAGGCTTTTGAAAATATAAATTGCCTGAAAGGCCATACAGGAGGAGATTTAATGAATCTTGCAATCAATGTTTTTAGTATAGTTCAATTATTTTTTGCTATTGTAATTGGTATTTACTTTTGGAATATGCTCAAAAAACAGAGAAATAGTAAAGTAGCAATAAATAGAGAGTCAAAAAAAGAGATGGAAAAATTATATAAAATGAGAAGGCGGTCTCTGACAGAACCTTTATCAGAAAAAATTAGACCTAGTGATTTTTCTGAAGTAATTGGTCAAGAAGATGGATTAGAGGCTTTAAGAGCAGCTTTATGTGGTCCTAATCCTCAGCATGTAATTATTTATGGGCCACCTGGGGTTGGAAAGACAGCAGCAGCCCGTTTAATATTAGAAGAAGCTAAAAAAAATCAAGACTCTCCCTTTGACGATGAGTCTAAATTTGTAGAGATGGATGCAACTACTGCTAGGTTTGATGAACGTGGAATCGCTGATCCTTTAATTGGTTCAGTCCATGATCCTATCTATCAAGGAGCAGGGGCGATGGGTACAGCTGGTATTCCACAACCTAAACCTGGTGCTGTAACAAAAGCCCATGGAGGAATTCTTTTTATAGATGAGATTGGGGAGTTGCATCATATACAGATGAATAAGTTGCTAAAGGTTCTAGAAGATAGGAAGGTCTTTTTAGATAGTTCTTATTACCATGAAGATGATAAGAATATTCCACGCCATATCCATGAAATCTTTCAGAATGGACTACCAGCAGATTTTAGATTAATAGGTGCTACTACTAGAGGACCAGAAAATATTCCACCTGCTATTCGTTCTCGTTGTTTAGAGGTTTATTTCAATCCTTTAGACCCTAATCATGTTGAAAGGATTGTAAATACTGCAATAGCAAAGATTAATTTCAGGGTTGAGGATGGAGTTATTGATGTTATTAAAAAGTATGCTGCCAATGGAAGGCAGGCTATTAATATGGTGCAAACTGCAGCTGGTATTGCTCGAACAGCTAATCGCTTTATTATTAGTGTTGCAGATATAGAGAGGGTAATAATGAATGGTCGTTATAACCCTAGACCTATGGATAAGATTCCTGAAAGTCCACAGGTTGGTGTTGTTAATGGATTAGCTGTTATTGGTGCTAATATGGGTACTGTGAATCAATTGGAGGTTTCAGCTAATGAAGTGGGTGATGGTAAGGGAAATTTAAATATTACTGGTATTGCCGAAGAAGAGGAACAGGGGAATCAATATAGAAAGATTAGAAGAAAGAGTATGGTCAAGGGTTCAGCTGAGAATGTTATTACTGTTTTGAGTAAGATTATGGATGTTGATTTACGAGATTATTTTATACATATTGACTTTACTAGTGATGCTGTTGTCGATGGTCCTTCTGCTGGGATAACAATGGCAGTAGCTCTTTATTCGTCTTTAACAGGATATCCCATAGATAATACAGTTGCTATGACTGGAAAGATATCAATTAATGGTATTGTGCGTCCAATTGGAGGGGTTGTTCCTAAGGTAAGGGCAGCTATTAGAGCAGGGGTAAAAAAGGTATTGATTCCAGCAGATAATTGGCAACAGATATTTAATGGCGAAGAGTTTGCACAAATCGATATAATTAAAATAACTACTTTTGATGAGGCTTTGCGAGAATCAATATTAATAGAAGAAGTAGAAGAAGAGAAGCTTAAAATAGATCTAGATTCTGACCTTGTCTCTGCCCCTTTGGCATAATCAAATAATTACCATTATTTTCAGTCTTCAAGGTCCAATTATCAACTTGATTAAAAAGAATTAATACTAATAACTTAAAGTAATTGAAGGACTTTAATTGTGATTAATAGAATAATGATAGGTGATGATTCTATAAATGGAGGTGTAGTTATGGCTAAAGAGTTAAAAAATGAGAAGAAGAAGAGAAATTCTATGCCCTTATTGGCCTTAAGAGGGTTAGTTATATTCCCAAATATGATAATTCCTTTGCTTGTTGGCAGAGAACAATCTTTAGAAGCTTTAGAAAAAGCAATGGTAGAGGATAAAGAGATTTTATTAGCTGCTCAGCATGATGAGACTGTTGAAGATCCAACTAAAGATGATATTTATAATGTAGGTACTGTTGGAGAGATAAAACAGTTAATGAGATTGCCTGATGGAACTGTTAAAATCTTAGTAGAAGGATTAAGAAGGGTAAAGATTGCAGATTTTATTCAAGAAGAACCTTATTTTGAGATTGGAATTGAAGAGATTCTGCATGAAGAAGAGGTAGATACAGAGATAGAGGCCTTAATGAGAGGGGTAATTAATAGTTTTGAGGAGTACATAAAGCTTAATAAAGTAGTACCACCAGAAGCTATGATGACAATAATTAATATAGAAGATCCTGACAGGTTAATTGACATCATTGTTTCCCATATCTCTTTAAAGGTTAAACAGCAACAAGAGATTTTAGCTACAATCTCTTATGAAGAGCGTTTAACTAAGTTATATAAGCTTTTAGAGAAAGAGATAGAGATTTTAAAGGTTAAAAATAAGATCAATAATGAAGTTAGAAAGCAAGTAGAGAAGAGGCAGAAAGAGTATTATTTAAAAGAGCAGATGAAAGCGATTAAGAAAGAGTTAGGTGAAGAAGATAGCTTTACTGAAGAGATAAATGAGTACAAATCTAAATTAGAAGAACTAGAGCTACCAGAGGATGTTGAGAAGAAGGTAGAAGAAGAGCTGGATAAGCTTCAAAAGATGCCTAGAAATTCAAGTGAAGGTGTTGTAGTTAGAAATTATTTAGACTGCATATTTGATTTACCATGGAATAATTACAGTGAAGATAAATTGGTAATTAAAGAGGTAGAAAACCAATTGAATGAGAAGCATTATGGACTAGATGATGTTAAAGAGAGGATTTTAGAGTATTTAGCTGTTAGAAAGTTAAGTGATGAGCTAAAAAGTCCAATCTTATGCTTAGTAGGACCTCCTGGGGTTGGAAAGACCTCATTAGGTAAATCTATTGCAAACTCTATCAACAGAGAGTTTGTTAGATTGTCTTTAGGGGGGGTTAGAGATGAAGCTGAGATTAGAGGACATCGTAGAACTTACATAGGTGCTAGACCAGGAAGAATAATAAATGCTATGCGTGATGCAGGAACGATGAATCCAGTCTTCTTATTAGATGAGATTGACAAGATTACTAGTGATTTTAGAGGTGATCCTGCAGCTGCTTTATTGGAAGTATTAGACCCTGAACAGAATAATGATTTTACTGATCATTATTTAGAGTTGAGCTTTGATTTATCTGATGTTATGTTCATTACAACAGCTAATACTATTAGCACCATTCCTAGACCATTATTAGATAGAATGGAAGTTATCAGCCTTTCAGGCTATACCGAAGGTGAGAAGATAGAGATTGCTGGGCGCCATCTATTACCACAGCAGATTAAAAATCATGGATTGATAGAAGACAATTTTAATCTATCAGAAAATGCTCTCAAAAAGGTTATTAGAAATTATACTAGAGAAGCTGGTGTAAGGAGTTTAGAAAGAACCTTAGGAAAAATCTGCCGTAAAGTAGCTAAAGATGTTGTAGAAGGAAAAGAGACTGCTACTAGAATTGATATCAGAAACTTAGACAAATATTTGGGAATTCCTAAATATGATTATGGTAAAGCTGAAGGTGAAAATAGAGTTGGGGTAGTAACTGGATTGGCTTGGACTCAATTGGGTGGAGATATACTCGATATCGAGGTGTCGATTATTCCAGGTGATGGAAAGTTGATCTTGACTGGTAAATTGGGAGATGTAATGAAGGAGTCTGCTCGAATAGCATTAAGTTATGCTAGAACTAAATCTAAAGAGTATAATTTCCCAGAAGAATTCTATAAAAAATATGATATCCATGTCCATGTTCCTGAAGGGGCTATTCCTAAAGATGGACCATCGGCAGGAATTACTTTAGCAACTGCTTTAATCTCTGCTTTATCAAACAAAGAGGTAGATGGAGAAGTAGCGATGACAGGAGAGGTAACCCTTAGAGGTAGAGTTTTACCAGTTGGTGGAATCAAAAGCAAGGTCTTGGCTGCCCACAGAGCAGGAATCAAGAAGATAATTTTATGTAAGAAGAATGAAAAAGACTTAGAAGATATTCCTGACAATATCAAGCGAGATTTAAATTTTGTCTTAGTTGAAGAGATGGAACAAGTACTAGCAGAGGCAATAGTGGAGGGCGATGAAAATGAAGATTAATAATCCGGAGTATATTCTTAGTGCAGTTTACCCTAAGGACTATCCCTTTCATCATCTTCCTGAAATTGCTTTAGCAGGTCGTTCTAATGTAGGTAAATCATCTTTGATTAATAAGGTTGTTAATAGAAAGAAGATGGCCTTTACTAGTTCTAAGCCTGGGAAAACCCAAACAATCAATTTCTATCAAATAGATAATTATTTCTACTTTGTAGATTTACCAGGCTATGGATTTGCCCGAGTATCCAAAGAAGAGAAAGAAGAATGGGGTAGAATGATTGAGAATTACCTAATTAATCGTAGTAACTTAGAGGCTTTGATATTAGTAATAGATGCTCGCCATAAACCAACTCAAGATGATGTGCAGATGTTGGATTGGATAATTGAAATGAATATGCCTGCTATGATAGTGGCTACTAAGGTAGATAAGCTTAAGAAGAGCCAAAGAAAGAAGCAAGAGAAGTTAATTAAGGATACTTTGCGTATTACCGATCTTGCACCTTTTACCTTCTTTTCTACAGAAACTGGAGAAGGTAAGGATAAGGTGATTCAATTTATTGGTCAGTTTATGGATTAAGACAAGCAGCGAGTTAATAGTTGACAAGAAGAACTATTAATTATATGATAATATGTGATAGTTAAATAGATTATCAAAAGCAATGAAGGAGAGGAGTAGGTTAATCCCTCCCTAACAGAGATAAATACCCTTAGGCTGGAAGGTATTTTTAGGGATATTAGCTGAAGTAGCTCTTGAGCTGTTAAGCTGAAAATTCAGTAGGCTTAATCGGAAGCTAGCCGTTATCTAGTATCAGGTTCATTAGAACAGTTATTTATTCTTACATATACCTGAAGTGAGTGCTAAGCTAGAAATAAGGTGGTACCGCGGAAGATAGAGACTCTTTCGTCCTTAATTTAAGGATGGAGGGGTCTTTTTATCTATAATTATTAAAATATTTCAATAAATAAAGGAAGTGAGATTATGAGTGAAGAGAAGAAGAATTTATCAACAACCTATGATCCTAGTCAAGTAGAAGAGAAATGGTATGAATATTGGAATTCCCAAGGTTATTTCCATGCAGAACCGAATGCTGAGAAGGAGTCTTTTACAATTATGATGCCTCCTCCAAATGTAACTGGTCAATTACATATCGGTCATGCCTTAGATATGACTTTCCAAGATATCTTAACTAGATGGAAGAGAATGCAAGGCTATGAAGCTTTATGGGTGCCAGGAACCGACCATGCTAGTATCGCTACTGAGGTTAAGGTAGTTAAGAAGATGAAAGAAGAGGAAGGTTTAAATAAAGAGGACGTTGGTCGTGATGGATTTTTAGAGAGAGCTTGGAAATGGAAAGAGGAGTATGGTGGACGAATTACTAAACAGCTTAAAAAGTTAGGTGTCTCTTGTGATTGGCAGAGAGAGAGATTTACCATGGATGAAGGATGTAATGAGGCTGTCAAAGAAGCCTTTGTTCAATTATATGAGAAAGGTTTAATCTATCAAGGAGATTATATAGTCAACTGGTGTCCAGAGTGTAAGACTACTCTATCGGATATAGAGGTAGAACATGAGGACAAGCCAGGTAAACTATATCATATTAGATATAATCTTAAGGATAGTGATGATTATATTGTAGTAGCTACTACCCGTCCAGAGACATTGCTTGGAGATACAGGGGTAGCAGTAAATCCTGATGATGAACGTTATCAAGATATAATCGGTAAACAGGTTATTGTACCAGTAGTCAATCGGGAGATTGAGATAGTAGCTGATGATTATGTAGACTCTGAATTTGGTACAGGTCTAGTTAAGGTAACTCCTGCCCATGACCCTAATGACTTTGAAATCGGTGAACGCCATGATTTAGAGATTATCAAAGTAATTGGTGATGATGCAGTGATGACCAAAGCAGCAGCAAAATATGAAGGCTTAGATCGTTATGAATGTAGAACCCAGTTAATTGATGATTTGAAATCTGCAGGATTAATTGAGAAGATAGAGGAGCATGACCATTCTGTTGGACAATGCTATCGTTGTGATACTACTATTGAACCATTAGTATCTAAGCAATGGTTTGTAGCTATGGACAAGCTAGCTAAGCCTGCTATTGAGGCGGTTAAAGATGGTGATATTAATTTTGTTCCAGATAGATTCTCTAAAGTGTACTTCAACTGGATGGAGAATATCAGAGATTGGTGTATCTCTCGCCAACTATGGTGGGGTCATCAGATTCCAGTCTGGTATTGCCAAGACTGTGATGAGGTAATTGTAAGAACAAAAGAGCCAGCAAAATGTCCAAAGTGTGCTAGCACTAATCTAAAGCAGGATGAAGATGTACTAGATACTTGGTTTAGCTCAGGACTATGGCCTTTCTCTACTCTAGGGTGGCCTGACAATAAAGAGGATGTAGATTACTTCTATCCAACTGATGTACTAGTAACTGGTAGAGATATCATCTTCTTCTGGGTAGCTAGAATGATCTTTATGGCATTAGAGTGTAAAGGTGAGATACCATTTAAGGATATTTATATTCATGGACTTGTTAGAGACTCTGAAGGTCGTAAGATGAGTAAGTCTTTAGGAAATGGTGTAGATCCAATTGAGGTAATTGAAGAATTTGGTACAGATACTTTAAGATTCAGTTTGATTACTGGAAATACTCCAGGTAATGATATTAGATATCGCCCCGAAAGAGTAGAATCAAGCCGTAACTTTGCTAATAAACTATGGAATGCTTCCCGCTTTGTATTGATGAACCTAGAAGATTTTGACTTAGAAGCGATAGATTATGGAGAGCTAAATTATACTTTAGCAGATCAATGGATTCTAAGTAGACTGAATAAGAAGATAAATCAAGTAACTGAATTATTGGAAGAGTATCAATTTGGTCAAGCAACTCAAGAGTTATATGACTTTGTGTGGAGAGAGTTCTGTGATTGGTATATCGAATTGGTTAAACCTAGATTATATCAACAAGAGAATTCAGTTGACCGTCAGACTGCTCAGTACGTAACTTGGTTTACCTTAGATAATATCTTGAGATTATTACATCCATTTATGCCCTTTATTACTGAGGAGATTTGGCAACATGTAACTGCTAAAGAAGAAGAGAGCTTGATGGTCTCTCATTGGCCAGAAGCTGATAGCTTAGTTACAAATAATCAAGCAGAGTCTAAAATGGAGTTAGTGATGGATATAATTCGTAGTATCAGAAATATCAGAAATGAGATGAAGGTCAATCCAGGTAGAAAGATTACAGCCATTTTAAGCTCTGAAGTTGAGGGTAAGTTAGCGGTAGTAGAAGAAGGAAAGGATTATATTGCTGATCTGGCTAATATTGAAGAGCTAACTATCAGTAAGGAAGTAGCTGCTCGACCAGAACAGGCGTCTACTGCAATTACTAGTGAGATTGAGATTATCTTACCCCTTGCTGGTATGGTAGATATAGAGAAGGAGATTGCTCGTTTAGAGGATGAGATTAAGAAGATGGAAGCTGAGATTAAACGTGCTACAGGTAAGTTATCTAATCCAGGATTTGTGAATAATGCCCCAGATCATCTGGTGGAAGAAGAGAGAAGAAAGAAAGAAGAATATAGTGCTAAAAAGGTACAGTTAGAAGAGACCTTAGCAAGCTTAAAAGGATAATTAATTAGCCAGATACTAAGGGTAGTCCCTAACATGGGCTACCTTTTTTCATTAGTATACAAAGATTAAAACTAGAGGATTAATGTATTTATCTGTAAGATTAACTAATAATCAAGTCAGACATCGTATAATTTATTGTATAATTGACAAATTTTTGTTATAATTTTTAATAATATAGGATGAATTAGAGGAGAATGTGAGGAGTGGGAAGATGTTAAAGCAGATATCATTAAAATTTAAATTAAACTTTATTGTTGGATTATCAATGCTGATATTAGCTATTGCTGTTTTAGTCGGTGTAGATATGGTAGTTAGTAAACAGGTCTCAGTACAATTTGTTAAAAGGGAGCTTAAGATGGCATATGAAATCCTTGATGTTAAGTATCCAGGAAAATGGCATAAAGAAGGTAAAAATTTATATAAAGGTGATCTTTTAATAAATGATAATAATGAGGTTGTTGATTATATTGCAAAGATGACTGGTGGTACAGTAACTGTCTTTGCTGATAACCTTAGAGTTGCTACTAATGTAAAGAAAGAAGATGGTTCTAGAGCTGTTAAAACTGAGGTTTCCAAGAAAGTAGCTGCTCAAGTATTAAAAGATGGCACAAATTATTATGGTAAAGCAGAAGTGGTAGGTAACAGCTATTATACTGCTTACACACCTATTTATGATAGTCAGGGTGAGATTATAGGAATCTGGTACATAGGAGCGCCTAATCATTTAGTCAATCCAGTAATTAAGAGGATATTCTGGTGGATTTTTGGAATATTTATTATCAGTCAAATTATTATCCAGTCTTTATTAATTATCCCCTTTAATAAGCTATTATTTAACCCCTTAGATCAGGTTATAACAATGACTAAGAAGATAGCCAATGGAGATTTAAGGGTTAAGCTTAATGTAGATAGGGAGGATGAAATAGGTCAATTACTAGATAGTGTCAATAAAATGAGTCATAGTTTAAAAGAGATTGTAAGTGAAATATTGGAGGATATAGAGCATCTGTCTGCATATAGTCAGGAGTTATATGCAGTAGCTGAGGAGGGGGATGCTACTATTGATATTACCCATAGCAACTTAGAGAAGATAAATGCAGGAATAGAACAGATGTCTGCTAGTAGTCAGGAAGTAAGTGGTTTAGCTCAAAAGGCAAGTACTCAAACTGATATAGGTAATGAGAATATAACTAATGCAGTAAATAATATCAAAGAGATCAATAGTTCAGTACATAAATCCGTAGAAGTAATTGGAGATTTAGAGAAGAAATCTAAGGAGATAGGGCAAATAGTAGAATTGATTACTAATATTGCTGATCAGACCAATTTATTAGCACTCAATGCTGCAATTGAAGCAGCACGAGCTGGTGAATATGGACAAGGCTTTGCTGTAGTTGCTGATGAGATTAGAGAGCTGGCTGAAGAGACTGCTAAGGCTACTGATGAAATCGTCACTATAGTCAAAGAGACCCAGGATAAATCTAAGGTAGGATTAGAGGTAGTTAAAGAGGTAGAGGCTAAGGCAGAGAAAGGCAAGACGGTAATAGAAGAGACTGGTAATATCTTTGCTTTAATTAGGAACTTGGTAGATAATACTGCTAACCAGATAAGTCAAGCTACAGTGGTAACAGAACAATTAGCAGTTAATAGTGATGAAGTAATAGGTGCTTCTAGAAATGTAGCTCATATGTCTAATGAAATGACCAATTCTGCCCAAGAGCTATCAGATATGGCTCAAAAATTACAATTGATGATGAAGCGGTTCCAGTTTTAAAGCATATTGCTTGAAATTAAAAAGACATCCGTACGGATGTCTTTTTAATTTGTTTTGTCTGATCAATATTGTTTTATTTTATCAAAGTTGAATAGAATTAGATCTTTTTCTAATTTAGAATGATTATAATTATCAGTAAAATTTTGTAGTTGAGCAAATTTCTTTAAGAATAATTTCTTTTAACTCCAATTATTATTGACAATTATCGTCAGATATTATAATCTAAGCATAGTATAATTTCTTTAATGAAAATTACAATTTAAGGAAAAATAGATTAGTGTAATCTGCTTTTATACCCAAGGAGGAAAAGATGAAAAGAAGAGATGATATTAGAAATATAGCAATTATTGCTCATGTTGACCATGGTAAGACTACTTTAGTAGATGGAATGTTAAAGCAAAGTGGAATCTTCCATGCTAAACAAGAAGTTGAAGAGAGAGTAATGGATAGTAATGATTTAGAGAAAGAGCGAGGAATTACTATTCTAGCCAAAAATACTGCTATCAAGTATAAAGATACTAAGATTAATATTGTTGATACTCCAGGTCATGCTGATTTTGGAGGAGAGGTAGAGCGTATCTTAAAGATGGTTGATGGAGTATTGTTAATTGTTGATGCTTTTGAGGGTCCAATGCCTCAAACTAAGTTTGTGTTAACTAAAGCGTTAGAGTTAGATTTGACACCAATTGTGGTAATCAATAAGGTTGACCGTCCTGACTCACGACCACAGGTTGTAGAGGATATGGTCTTAGATTTATTTATTGAGTTAGGTGCCAGTGAAGAGCAGATTGAATTTCCAGTAGTTTATGCATCGGCTTTAGAAGGTTTTGCTAAGACAGATTTGGATGAGGATAGTGATAATTTAGAACCTTTATTTAAGTCTGTTATTGAGCATATTCCAGCTCCTTATGGGGAGATAGAGGCACCATTTCAAATGATAGTTACTACTATTGAATATAATGATTATGTAGGAAGAATGGCTATTGGTAAGGTCAATCGAGGAGAGGTTAAAAGAGGTGAAAAGGTAGCTGTCTGTAAGCAGGATGAGAGTATAGAGTATAAGAATATCACTAAAATCTTTACCTACCAAGGCTTAGGTAAGGAAGAGGTTGAAAGTGCTAAGATGGGTGATATCATTGCTCTTGCTGGAACTGAGGATATCAATATTGGTGAGACCATTGCTGATGCTGAAAATCCAGAGGCTTTACCTTTTATTACTATAGAAGAGCCGACTGTAACTATGACCTTTACCACCAATGATAGTCCTTTATCTGGGCAAGAAGGAGATTATGTTACTTCTCGCCAACTAAAGGATAGATTATTAAAGGAATTAGAGAAGAATGTGGCCTTAAGAGTAGAGGAGCTAAGCCCTGATACCTTTAAAGTCTCAGGTAGAGGTGAGCTACACTTATCTATCTTAATTGAGACGATGCGACGTGAAGGCTATGAGTTGCAAGTATCTAAGCCAGAAGCTATCATTAAAGAAGTAGATGGTCAAAAGATGGAACCGATTGAAGAGGTTACTATCGATGTACCGGAAGAGTTTATGGGTACTATCATTGAAGAGCTAGGCAAGCGTAAAGGTGAAATGAAGAATATGACTCACTTAAGCCAAACTAGAATTAGGTTGACCTTTGAAATCCCTGCTCGTGGGTTGATTGGTTTTAGGTCTGAATTCTTGACTAAAACCAAAGGTGAAGGGATTTTAAATAGTACTTTCTCCCACTATGATAATTATCGTGGAGATATGAATACTCGTAGAAATGGTTCGATAGTAGCTGATAGAGCAGGAGAGGCAACTCGTTATGGAATCTTTAATGCTCAAGATAGAGGTACTATCTTTGTGGATCCAGGAACTAAGATTTATGCAGGAATGATCGTGGGTTCAAACTCTAGAGAGCAGGATTTAGATGTGAATATCTGCAAAGAGAAGAAGCTTGATAATATGAGGTCCTCTGGTTCTGATGATGCAATTATGCTGACACCAGCTACCAAGTTTACTTTAGAGGAAGCTTTGGAGTATATTACAAGTGCAGAGCTTGTTGAGGTTACTCCAATTAACATTAGATTGAGAAAGAAGATTTTGGATAAGAAAAAGCGTATTAAATCTGGTAAGTAGTGAGTCTGATATATTATGCAGGGGTAGATTCTATTTACCCTTGCTCTAATAAAGATATTATTTTCACATAAGAATATAAGTAGTGAAGGATTGAGGAGGAATAAATTAAATGAAATTATCAGCACGTGTTCAAGGAATTGCAAACTCTCCTACATTAGCAATTACTGCTAAGGCAAAGGCTTTAAAGGAAGCTGGGAGAGAGATTATCAGTTTAGGAGCAGGGGAACCTGACTTTAAAACTCCTGCACATGTGAAAGAAGCTGCTATTAAAGCTATTGAAGAAGGCTTTACTACATATACTGCTACTGTAGGTATTCAAGAGTTGAGGGAGGCAATCTGTAGTAGTTGTAAGATTGAGAGAGGATTAGAGTATACCACTGATCAAGTAATAGTTTCTAGTGGAGCAAAAAGTTCATTGTTCAATGCTATTCAAGCACTGATAGATGAAGGGGATGAAGTGATCTTACCTGCTCCTTTCTGGGTGAGTTATCCTGAACAGATTAAGTTTGCTGGAGGAAAGACTGTAATAGTTGAGACTTCTGAAGAGAATGACTTTAAGATGACTGCTGAAGGATTTAAATCTGCAATTACCGCTAAGACTAAATTAGTAATTATCAATAGTCCATCTAATCCTACAGGCTCTGTCTATACTAAAGATGAGTTAGCAGAGATTGCTCAAATAGCTGTGGAGAATGATATTTTCATAATCTCTGATGAGATCTATCGGAAGGTAAGTTACACTAAAGAGGTAGTCAGCATTGCTACTTTGGGTGAAGAGGTAAAGAAGCGGACTATTATTATTGATGGTGTCTCTAAGGCTTATGCGATGACTGGCTGGAGAATAGGTTATGCTATTGGACCTAAAGAGATTATTCAAGCTATGGGTAGGTTACAAAGCCATAGTACCTCTAATGCCAATTCAATTGCTCAAAAGGCTAGTTTAGCTGCTATTGGTGGGACTCAAGAACCTACATATAAGATGGTAGAGGCTTTTAAAGCAAGAAGGGATATCATTACTGATGGAATAAATAATATCGAAGGTTTAAAAGTTAATAAACCAGAAGGTTCCTTCTATATCTTTGTGAATGTAAAAGGTTTATTAGGAGAAAAGATTAAAGATGATTATCAATTGGTAGAGCTATTGCTAGAAGAGGCTGGAGTAGCTACAGTACCAGGTTCAGCTTTTGGGATGGCTGGTTATATTAGATTATCTTATGCTACTAGTGAAGCTGAAATTAATGAAGCAATTAAGAGAATTGCTAAATTTGTAGGTTAATATACTTGTAGGGAGCATGGGAAATCATGCTCCCTATTTCTTTTCAATTATCTTAAAGGATATAGTTGTATCAGGCTGAATTACAATCCAGAGAAAATCTAGTTTATAACTCTTCTTTTCTACTATAATTATTCTACCATCAAGAGTTTGAGCTAATAATTTACCATCTATCTTTGAGATATCTCTACCTATTAAGCTCTTTAATATTTCAAAGATATCTTTTTTCAGTTCCTGTTTAACATGCTTATCCATCTTATTTTCTATCTCTATAGTTAAATCTTGAATTACCTTCTTCCGTTCTTCTGCTAAGCTCTCTTCTAGTTTATCTAAGGTAGTCTGTTGACTCTCTATTTTAGATAATAGCTCCTCTTTTTCAAAGATAAGTTGGTCTAGCTGGGGTCCAACCAATAAGTTAAGTATAGTTATCCCGACAATTATTCCTAAAAGAAAAGCCGCAAATAGACGTAAAATATCATCCTTGGTTAAAGTTAGGAAGTTAAAGCTCAATTTAATTTCCTCCAGTTAAAACAGAGATGATCCAGATACCTAATTGTGCTCCTAGAAAGGCTACAGTTAAAATGATAAACTGCTTGAATATCACAATCACCTTCCCCTCAAAGACCCCACCTTCAATCATCCTTAAATAAGAGAAACTTCCGCCCATAGCTGTGACTACAGCCCAAAGTTTAATCTCTTGTGCTAGCTGTGACATTACTTTGATAGGTGATTGCTTGGCTAAAGTAGCTCCTATACTCCCTAATATAGACCCACCAAGTACAACCCCTAAAGATACAAAAAAGACTAAGATTAACCTTTCCATTTTATCACCCACAGTAATTTAGTTGTTAGTTGATAATCTAAAATTAATAATTCTGGTCAATAAGCTTTCTGATTAGAAAGTACAATTAGATTAAGCTTAAGATTAAGGATAAGTAAATTTGTAAAAGTAAAATAAATACTCTGTTTTAACTCAAGCTTATACTTAGCTTAGACTAAAATTATATAAATTGAGTTTGCTGTATAGAGTTTTTTATAGAAGTCGTAAAAAGATATAAGTTCTAATAGGTTAAAATACAAACCGTACAATATATTTATTTTACGTATAAATTAATTATACCATATCTATTAATAAGGAGGATAAAAGGAGGTCAATCGGGAAATAATAAAGTATTAGATTTTTAGAAATTTTCATAGCATCATTAAAATATCGATGGAGTTTATTATTTAGAATAAGAAATATATTGTGAATCTTTTCGGTTTAAAATCTTTCAATTATCAATTTTAATTTAAGGAGGTGTAATCTATGGGAAAATTTATTCATCTACATTTGCATACAGAGTATAGTTTATTAGATGGTGCTGTTAGAATCAAGGATTTAGTTAGGAAGGCAAAACAGCACAATATGCCTGCTGTTGCTATGACCGATCATGGAGTAATGTATGGGGCAGTAGATTTTTATCGGCAGGCAAAAAAAGAGGGGATTAAGCCGATTATTGGTTGTGAGGTCTATGTTGCTGATAACCATCTGAAGAAGGATATCAATAATAGAAAACTAGCCCATCTAGTCTTATTGGCTGAAAATAATCAAGGCTATCAAAACTTACTGAAGTTAGTTTCTTTGTCTTTTTTACAGGGATTTTATTATAAACCTAGAGTTGATAAGAACTTATTACGTGATTATAGTGAAGGGATTATCTGTTTAAGTAGCTGTCTAGCAGGAGAGCTAGCTACTTTAGTAAGGAATAATCAGCAGGAAAGAGCCAAGGAAGTGGCATTACAATATCAGCGAATCTTTGGAGAAGGAAACTTCTTCTTAGAGCTACAAGATCATGGCTTAGCTGATCAGCATTTAGCAAATAAAGGATTGATAGAGCTAAGCCAAGAGTTAGAGATTCCTCTGGTGGCAACTAATGATGTCCATTATCTAGATCAGGAGGATAATAAGGTACATGATCTGCTCTTATGTATTCAGACAGGTAAGGATGTTGACGATAAAAATAGAATGAAGTTTCCTAATGACCAATTCTACTTTAAATCAGCTGAAGAGATGTCTGAAATCTTTAAGGATTATCCAGCGGCTATTGAGAATACAGTCAAGATTGCTAAGCGTTGTAATGTAGAGCTGGACTTTGACCAAATTCTCTTACCCCATTATCAAGTACCGGAAGGAGAGAGTTTAGAGTCTTATTTACGCAAGCTGGTTTATGAAGGTGTAGAGGATAAGTATGATGAACTAACAGCAGAGATTGAAGAGAGGTTAGAATATGAATTAGGTGTAATCAATCAGATGGGTTATCCTGCTTATTTCTTGATTGTCAGAGATTTTATCAAGTATGCTAAGGATAATGAGATTATTGTAGGTCCTGGGAGAGGAAGTGCTGCTTCAAGTATAGTCTCTTATCTACTTGACATTACAGAGATTGATCCATTAGAATATAATCTATTATTTGAAAGGTTTTTAAACCCTGCTCGCATTTCAATGCCAGATATTGACATTGACTTCTGTTACGAGCGGCGTGATGAAGTAATAGATTATGTAGTCAAAAAATATAGGCAAGATAGGGTAGCCCAGATTATTACCTTTGGAACGATGGCAGCTAAGGGGGCTATACGCGATATCTCTAGAGCCTTAGGAGTATCCTATGATAAAGGTGATAAGGTGGCTAAGGCTATTCCTAATTCTTTAGGAATTACAATTGAACAAGCATTAAATGAGTCAGAAGAGCTGAAGAACTTATATCATAAAGACTATCAGGTCAAAGAGATCATAGATTACTCTAGAAAGATTGAGGGCTTAACCCGCCATGCCTCTACTCATGCAGCTGGAGTAATCATCACTAAAGATGATATTACCAATTATACGCCTCTTTATCAGAGTAAGGGTGAGGTTACTACCCAATATCCAATGGGAGATTTGGAGGCTTTGGGTCTATTGAAGATGGACTTTCTAGGCTTAAGAACATTGACAGTAATTAATAAAACCTTAGCTTTGATTAAGGAGACTCAAGGGGTAGAGTTGGAATTATCAGAGATTCCTTTGGATGATAATAAGGTATTTGAGATGTTAAGTACTGGTGATAGTCTCGGGGTATTTCAGTTAGAGAGTGATGGGATGAGGCGGTTAATCGCCAAATTAGAACCTGAGGAGATTGAGGATATCATCGCTTTACTGGCGTTATATCGACCAGGACCTCTAGGAAGTGGGATGGTAGATGACTATATTGCTAGACGCCATGGTAAACAAGAGGTTGAATATCCTCATGATGACTTAAAAGAGATATTAGAGCCAACCTATGGAGTTATCCTATATCAAGAGCAGGTAATGCAGATTGCCCAAAAGATTGCAGGATATTCTCTTGGGGAAGCAGATTTACTCAGAAGAGCTATGGGCAAAAAAAAGCCTGAAGAGATGAAGAAACATTATGAGATATTTATCAATGGTAATGATACTGTAGATGGAGCTATCAATCGAGGATATAGCCAAGAGTTAGCTGAAGAACTATTTGAGTTGATTGAATATTTTAGTGGTTATGGCTTTAATAAGGCCCATAGTACAGCCTATGCGTATATCTCATATCAGACAGCTTATTTTAAGACCCATTCCCCTGTAGAATTTATGGCTGCTTTAATGACTAGTGTGATTGGTAATAGTGATAAGATAGCAGAGTATATTTCAGAGTTAGAGACAATGGGGATAGAGATTCTTCCACCAGATGTTAATTACAGTAGGGTTGAGTTTACTGTAGAGGAAGAAAAGATTCGTTTTGGACTAGCAGGGATTAAAAATGTGGGTTCAAAGGCTATTGAGGCAATTATTGAAGCAAGAGAAGAGAAGAAGTTTGAAGATTTAAAGGATTTTTGTGAGCGGGTTAATCTATCTAGAGTCAATCATCGAGTGATAGAGAGTTTGATTAAGGCAGGTGCTTTTGATTCTTTGGATTTATATCGCTCTCAGCTTTTAGATATATTAGATGATGTCTTTACTCAAGCACAGCAGGTACAGAAACAAAAAAGTAATGGGCAGACCAGTTTTTTTGATATATTTAATGAGGATGAATTTATGGATGATGGAATAAAGGTGCCTGAAATAGAGGAGTTTGATTCAAGAAGGCTATTAGCCCTAGAAAAAGAGATGTTAGGATTTTATCTAACAGGACATCCTATTAAGGGTTATCTACCAAAGATTAAAGCCAAGAGGACTTTAGATAGTAGAAAATCTGGAAAATTTAAAGAAAAGGTTATCCTAGGAGGATTAATCACTGCTAATCGCGAAATATTAACTAAGAATCATAAGAAAATGTCTTTTGTAACTTTGGAAGATGAATTTGGAGAGGTTGAAGTAATTGTCTTTCCAAATATTTATGAAAATTATCAAGAGTTTCTTTTAGAGGATGAGGTTATCCTAGTTGAGGGTAAGTTGAATGAAGAAGGTAAGGTTATTGCCAGTAGATTAGGTGGTATAGAAGATGATTTTTCTCAAAAGCAGAGCAATGCTACTAAGGAGAAAATTCTTCATATTCAATTAAAAACTTTGGATTTAGAAATATTAGATAATCTAAAGAATATACTATTAGGGTATCAAGGGGATAGCAAAGTTTATCTTCATCTACTTATTCAGACTAAGAGAGTAATTGTCAAATTATCTTCTGACTATGATGTTAAGATAAATCAGAAGCTAGAGAAGCAGTTAGGACAATTAGAGATAAGATATTCTATTACTAATGATTGAGTAAAGATGGCTGCTAATCCAATAATAAATAAACTAAATTTATAAAAAGTATAACAAATTTAAATCTAGCACCATATAATATATGTATAAATTAAAGAGGGGGAGAATATATGAAAGATATAATTATTGAAAAATTAAGAGAAAGAGGAGTTCAAATACAAGAGATTGCAGAAATTGTCTATGCCTTACAAAAGCCTTATAGTGATACTTTGAATATAGAAGAATGTTTGGAGTCAGTTGATAGAGTTTTAGAAAAGCGTGAGGTACAATATACCTTATTAACAGGAATAGCTTTAGATAAATTAACAGAAGAGGGTAAGGTAGAAGAGCCTCTAGCTAGTATTATTAAAAGGGATGAGCCCTTATATGGAGTTGATGAGAGTTTGGCTTTAGCTATCGCTAATATCTATGGAACTATCGGTTTTACTAGCTTTGGATACTTAGATAAGAATAAATTTGGAGCAATGAAAAGACTAGATACAAGCAAGGATAAAGTTAATACCTTTTTGGATGATTTAGTAGCAGGTATTGCTTCAGCAGCATCAGCTAGAATTGCCCATCAAAAGAGAAATGAGCAAGAGGAAGCAGAAAGAGAAGTATCATAATAATTAAAAGTGTACAAGTGATGATTAGTAATAGGATTATAAGTTTGAGATTAAGGTTGAGCTTAAGACTTATTATATTCAGCCTAAAATAATACAAACTAAATTTATCATAATGTAGATTATTTAATTTAATTGTATATTATCAGTTGTAAATTTTGAATTGCTTGAAGGGAGTGGGGAGATGGATTATTATCAGATTATTGCTACAGTTAGGGGAACAATAAGTTATCGTTTAAGGCATATATTCAATTACCACAAGCTCGATTATTCGATTAAAGTAGTTAAGCAGAGTGATGGTCGTAAGTTAGAGTTTGCTACGATTGTGCCTAAAGAGCAGAAGGAAGAAATATTAAAGCTGATTAGGGAAAGTAGCCTTGATCCAGTGATTGCAATCACTCCAGTATTAGAGTATAATAATCCAATTAAAGATAAGCTGGTCAGAGATATTACTCTAGCTCCCACTGCTAGTGTTAGTTCATTATCAGAGCTTTATGATGGTGTAGAGATAGGTGCTTTGAGCCGGATTGTGGGCAATGCTATCTTGCAAGAGGATGTTAAGATTGGAGAAGGAACCTTTATAGGTAGTGGTGTAGTTGTCAGAGGTCATACAGTTATCGGGAACAATTGTCATATTGGCACAGGAGCTATTATAGGTAATAATGTTAGCATTGGTGATAATGTAACTATTGAAGAGAATGTGACAATTAGAGCCAATGTATCTATTGGAGATAGTGTTTCCCTTGGAACAGCTGCTAATATTGAGAGTAATGTCCAGATCAAAGATGGTGTCAGAATAGGACCTATGTCTCGGATCTTTAATGTCGGTCGTAAGAGGGCAGAAATAGAGTCTGATGAAGACAGACAAGTTATTTATACTATTATAGATTCAGGAACCTTTATTGGTAGTGGAGCTATTGTAGGGGGAAAGATCGGTTCTAAAGTTATGATTGGGTCTAATGCTGTTGTCCATACAGCCACAGTCTGTGATGGTGCAACTGTTGGTTCTGGAGCAACTGTACCCTATGGTAGAGTTATAGAGAAGGGGATTACTGTGATAGGGTCACCTGCCAAACCAATAGAGGAGTATAAAGCTGAAAAACGTTTATTGAAGTTTCTACTTAAGAAGTATAAAGGTGAGCTGAATTAGATATAATCACTAGATATTAAGTCTCCTCAACATGAGGGGATTTAATTTTGTGTTATTTATATTAAATTCTAGCTATAAAATTATAGTATAGAGTTAATGATAAAAATAGAGGTGAAAACATGAATGATTTTTGGCAATTAGTGATCAAGGGAATTCCTATTGGAATCTCAAATACTCTACCAGGGATTAGTGGTGGAACCATAGCTTTAATCTTGAATATATATGAGAGATTGATCAATGGTATTAAGAGGATTAATCTTAAAGTTTTAATACCGATTGGTTTAGGGGCAGTAATAGGGGTTTTATTTGGCTCTAAGGTTATTACGGGTCTGTTAGAAAGTGATTATCGTGGTTTTCTGGTTGCTTTTTTGTTGGGATTAATCTTTGCTTCTAGCAAAGTAACCGTTCAAGAGGTAGAGAAATTTAATTTAAAGACTATTGCTCTGGTACTTTTAGGCTTAATTCTTGCTTATAGATATTCAATAGATATTGATTCGGCAGAAGCCATGCAAGAGGTTAATCTATTTAAGTTCTTCTGGGGGGGAGCTATTGGTAGTGTAGCGATGATATTGCCAGGAGTTAGTGGTGGAACAATCCTTATTATGTTGGGATTATATCAAGGGGTCTTACAGGCGATTACTACTTTAGATTTACCTATAATAATCTCCTTTGGCTTTGGAGTAGTAGCAGGGTTGTTGAGTTTTTCTTGGGTATTATCTTACTTATTGGAACATTATAATTCTTTATTAATGGCATTTTTAACAGGGTTGATTTTGGGATCGATGAGAAGTGTTATTCCAGATCAGATTGGTCTTTTAGAGGTTATAGGATTTGTTTTAGGAGTTTTGTTGATTTGGTGGTTGGATAAAAGAAGGGATTGATTAAAGTCTAGATTTATCATCTGGTAAATATGGTAAATCTTCAATCTAGTATTGACACATCTACTAAATTTGTATATCATAATATTAACTAAGTGTTTTCATTAAGGAGGCAATAATGAATATACCAAAAAGTGAAGAATATATAGTAATTAAAGCCTTAGAGGATGGAGTTACTATTATAGGTTTAACTCGTGGGCAGCAGACTAAATTTCATCATACAGAGAAGTTAGATGCTGGTGAAGTGATGGTTGCTCAATTTACAGAGCATACATCTGCAATTAAGATTAGAGGAAAAGCTGAGCTTATGACAAAGCATGGTAGTGTAGAATCAGAATGAAATAATTGATAATTTACAATGTACAATTAAAAGATTAGTAGAGATTAGATAATAGATGAGATGAGAGAAACTGAATTTAAAACTGAATATGATTAGCTGAGAAGAGTAGAGTTGAGACGAGATGAGTAGAGTGTGAGATTAGCCAAGGGGTAAGTATATCTGTATCTAATTACAGGTATTATTATACATATTCCAAGGTCATCAGACTTTAGTCTGGTGACCTTTTTGTTTATAAATAACATTTTAAAGAGGAGATGAGTTAAGATGAGTAGAGATAAGAAGAAGGTGATATTGAATGTACTATCCAGCTAAGGAAGAATTCTTAAAGCTAAGTGAAGATGCCAATATAATTCCTGTCTATAAAGAGATAGTTGCTGATATGGAGACTCCAGTATCTGCTTTTAAGAAATTGAAGGGGGAGGGTTACTCTTATCTACTAGAAAGTGTAGAACAGGGGCAGAAGATAGGGCGCTATTCCTTTATTGGGATTGATTATCATGCAATAGTCAGCTCCAAGGATGGTCAATTAGTAGTAAAGGATAGCTCTGGCAAGATATTAAAGAGTAAAGATACAGAGAATCCACTCCAAGATTTGAAGGATATTTTATCTAAGTATCAATCGGTAGAGGTTGAAGGCTTGCCCTTATTTTATGGTGGTGCTGTAGGTTATTTAGGTTATGATGTTGTGAAATATTTTGAAAATATCCCTCAAGATAATGAGGATGATCTGGTTTTACCAGAGATGAACTTTATCTTAAGTGATACCTTAGTAATCTTTGACCACCTACATCACAGTATCAAAGTAGTTACTAATGTTAAAGTAAGTGATAACCTTGAAAGTGACTATAGATTAGCTAAAGAGAAGATCGATAAGATAATTACTAAGCTAGATACCCCATTAAAGGAAGAGAGTAGATCAGAAGTTAAAGAAAAAAAATTAAAGTTTAAATCTAATATCAGTAAAGAAGAGTTTATGAAGAATGTAGAGAAAGCTAAAGATTATATTAGAGAAGGGGATATCTTTCAGGTGGTTTTATCACAGAGGTTAGAGGTTCCTATAACTGCAGGGTCCTTTGATATCTATCGCCAGCTAAGAAGGGTCAATCCTTCCCCTTATATGTACTATTTAGACTTTGTAGATTTTGAGATTGTTGGTTCATCACCAGAGCTTCTAGTAAGGGTAGAGGATGGAGTTATTGAGAATAGACCGATTGCTGGAACACGCAAGAGAGGTAAAGACAGTCAAGAGGATAGAGAGCTAGCTCAAGATTTATTAGGTGATGAGAAGGAGCGGGCAGAGCATATTATGCTAGTTGATCTAGGACGTAATGATATTGGAAAGGTTAGCGAGTATGGGAGTGTAGAGGTAAGTAGATTAATGGAGATTGAGTACTATTCCCATGTAATGCATATCGTCTCTGATGTTCAAGGTAAGCTAAAAAATGATGAGGATATCTATTCTGGTTTACAGTCTTGTTTTCCAGCTGGAACCTTATCAGGTGCTCCTAAGATTAGGGCAATGGAGATTATTGATGAGTTAGAGAATACTAGAAGAGGACCTTATGGAGGAAGTATTGGTTACTTTGGTTATTCTGGGAATCTAGATAGCTGTATTACGATTAGGACTATGGTTATTAAAGATAAGAAGGCATATGTTCAGGCAGGTGCTGGTATTGTCGCAGATTCTGACCCAGAATTTGAATATCAAGAGACCTTAAATAAAGCACAGGCATTATTGGAAGCGGTAAGATTGGCTGAAGGGGGTGTCTATTAATGATTTTAGTGATCGATAATTATGATTCCTTTACTTATAACTTGGTACAGTTAATTGGAGAGATGGACCATGAGATTGAAGTTATAAGAAATGACAAGGTTAGTGTGGATAGGATTAGAGAGCTAGCACCTAACAAGATAATTATCTCACCAGGACCAGGTAGACCAGAGGATGCAGGGATATCTTTAGATTTAGTTAAAGAGTTGTCAGGAGAGATACCGATTTTAGGAATTTGCTTAGGTCACCAGACTATGGGGGCAGCCTTTGGAGCTAAGATAATCAAAGCACCAGAACTAATTCATGGGAAGGTATCTAAGATAATTAATAAAGATAAAGGTATTTTAGCAGGAATAGGTGATTTTGAAGCAACTCGTTATCATTCTTTAATTATTGACCGGGGTACTTTAACTAATAACTTTGAAATTACTGCTGAGACTGAAGATGGAATAATCATGGCAATTGAGAATCAAGAGAAGGGTTTATATGGACTACAGTTCCATCCTGAATCGATAATGAGTAAGACAGGTAAGGAGATTGTTAATAATTTTTTAGCGGTGAAGAGTGAAGAGATTTGATAACCATTGTCAGTTGTTTTGTTTTTTTACTAGTTATCCGTCACTAATAACTTGTTACTGAACTTAAAAGGAGGATGAGCAGAGATGAGAAGAGTGATTAATCAGGTGATAAATGGAGAAGATTTATCAATTGAGGAGAGTAGAGAGACGATGGAAGCTATTATGAGTGGTGAAGCTACTGAAGCTCAGATAGCCAGTTTTATTACAGCTTTGAGAATGAAGGGTGAGACCATTGAAGAGATAACAGGGGCAGCCTTGGTGATGAGAGAGAAGTCCTCTAAAATAGAGACTAATCAAGAAGTATTAGTAGATGTCTGTGGTACTGGTGGGGATAAGCTGAATACTTTTAATATCTCAACTACTACAGCCTTTGTGGTGGCAGCAGCAGGTGTAGCTGTGGCTAAGCATGGTAACCGTTCAGTCTCTAGTAAGAGTGGGAGTGCTGATTTGTTAGAGAAATTAGGGGTCAATCTCAATCTTTCGCCAGCTCAAGTAGGAAGTTGCATTGATGAGATTGGGATAGGATTTATGTATGCCCCCGTCTTCCATCAAGCAATGAAGTATGCTATTGGACCAAGAAAAGAGATAGGAGCAAGGACTATCTTTAATCTTTTAGGACCTTTGACCAATCCTGCTCAGGCAGAAGTACAGTTATTAGGAGTTTATAGTCCCGAATTAACAGAACCAATTGCTTATGTATTGAAGAACTTAGGTGTTAAGTCAGCCTTTGTAGTCCATGGAATGCTTGGTTTAGATGAATTATCAACGGTAGGAGAGACTAAGATTAGTCAGCTTAAAGACGAAGAAGTAAAGACTTATAATCTCCATCCAACAGATTTGGGGCTAGAAGAAACTACTATAGAGGAGTTAGCAGGAGGAAATCCTGAAGAGAATGCTAAGATTACTTTAGATATTCTCAAGGGCAAGGTTGATAAGAAGAGGGATATTGTAATCTTAAATGCAGCAGCAGCTTTAGTAGCAGCAGATAAAGCTGAGGGTCTAGCTGAAGGAATAGAGTTGGCTGCTAAAATAATAGATGAAGGTTTGGCTTTGAAGAAGTTAGAGGAGCTAGTGGATGTAACTAACCGATTGGCTAAGGAGGTAAGCTAAATTGATTTTAGATAAGATAGTTGAACATAAAAAATTAGAAGTAGAGCAGCAGAAACAAGAAGTTAGTTTAGCAGAGTTAAAGCAGAAGATTGAGACTTTGGAACATACTAGAGATTTTAAAGGTGCTTTAGAGGCTGAGGGAATGAGCCTGATTGCTGAAATTAAGAAGGCTTCACCATCTAAAGGGGTAATACGGGAAGATTTTAATCCTATTGCTATAGCTAAAGAGTATCAACAGGCAGGGGCTAAAGCATTATCGGTCTTAACTGATGAAAAGTTTTTTCAAGGAAAATTAGACTATTTAACTGGGGTAAAAGCAGAGGTTGATTTACCTTTGTTAAGAAAAGACTTTATCATTGATCCTTATCAGATTTATCAAGCTAGAGCCTGTGGTGCTGATGCTATCTTATTGATTGTAGCTATTTTAAGTAAAGAGCAATTAAAGGATTATTTAGCTTTAGCAAAATCTCTAGGATTGGGTGTTCTGGTAGAGGTTCATAATAGAAAGGAATTGACCCTTGTTTTACAGGAAGATTGTGATATAATTGGAATTAATAATCGAGATTTGAGGGTCTTTGAGGTTGACTTAGCGACAACTTTAGGGTTAAAAAGATCGATTCCTAAAGATAAGGTAGTCATCAGTGAAAGTGGGATTAAGAATAGAAATGATGTAGAACTGCTGGCTGACCATGGGATTGATGGTATTCTAGTAGGAGAGGCACTGATGAGAAGTACTAATATCTCTACTAAGATAGGTGAGCTAGTAGGATGACAAAAGTTAAAATCTGTGGGATTACTAATTTAGATGATGCTAAAGTGGCTGTTGAATATGGGGCAGATTATTTAGGCTTTATCTTTGCTAAGAGTCCTAGAAAGGTCAGTCCTTATAAGGTAAAGGAGATTATTGAGCAGTTACCAGAGGATGTTAAGAAGGTAGGGGTCTTTGCCAATCAGTCTTTAGAAGAGATAGCAGAGGTAATTAGTAGCTGTTCCTTAGATTATTTGCAGCTTCATGGTGATGAGAGTCCAGAATATTGTCAGGAGTTTAACATACCAGTTATTAAGGTTTTTAGAGTCAAAGATGAAAGCTATTTAGAGCAGTTAAAGGAGTATCAGGTTGATAAATATCTACTTGATACCTACCATCCTAATAAGCTGGGGGGAGTAGGTAAAACCTTTAATTGGGAGCTTGCTAAACTGGCTAAAGAATATGGAGAAATTATCATTGCTGGTGGTTTAAATCCTGCCAATGTCAAGCAAGCAATAGACTCAGTCAATCCTTATGGAGTAGATGTTAGTAGTGGAGTTGAAGCCCAAGCTGGAATTAAAGATAAGAAGAGATTAGAAGAGTTTATTAGAAGAGTAAAGAAGTAAGAGTGTGTAGTATGAGTGTGATTTCAAAATAAAACTTTAGATTTGTATTTTAACCCTCACACAGACACTTATAATAAAAAATAATTAGAGGAGATGAGAAGAGATGAGTGTAGAGTTAAAGAGAAGAGGTCAATTTGGTGAATTTGGTGGTAAGTATGTACCAGAGTTGGTGATTTCGGCTTTAGATGAGCTAGATGAGGCTTATGCTAAGTATAAGGATGACCCAGAATTTCAAGAGGAATTGGACTATTATTTAAAGCATTATGTAGGGCGAGCTAATCCATTATATTATGCAGAACTTTTGACTAAAAAATTAGGTGGCGCAAAGGTCTATTTAAAACGTGAAGACCTGAATCATACTGGGGCACATAAGATTAATAATGCCTTAGGTCAGGTTTTATTGGCTAAACGGATGGGTAAGAAGAGAATTATAGCTGAAACAGGGGCAGGACAGCATGGTGTAGCTACGGCTACTGTAGCAGCAATGTTTGGTATGGAATGTGAAGTCTTTATGGGAGCAGAGGATGTAGAGCGTCAAGCCCTGAATGTATTTAGGATGAAACTCTTAGGTGCTAAGGTAACTCCAGTGACAGAAGGGACAGCTACTCTAAGTGATGCTATAGATGTTGCCTTTAGAAACTGGGTAGAGAGAATAGAAGATACCTTCTATTTATTTGGTACAGCAGCAGGTCCTCATCCTTATCCTACAATCGTAAGGGATTTTCAAGCAATAATTGGTCAAGAAGTTAAAGAGCAGATTTTAGAAGCAGAGGATAGGTTACCTGATTATTTAGTGGCTTGTGTTGGTGGAGGAAGTAATGCTATTGGTTTGTTCTATCCATTTGTTGAAGATAAGGATGTTAAGATGATTGGTGTAGAGGCAGCTGGACATGGTGTAGATACTGATAAGCATGCTGCTACCTTAACCAAAGGTACTAAAGGTATCATTCATGGTGTTAAGACCTATGTCTTACAGGATGAATATGGTCAGATTCTTCCAGCATATTCTATTTCCGCAGGGTTAGATTACCCAGGTGTTGGTCCTGAACATAGTTATCTTAGAGATATTAATCGAGCTGAGTATGTCTCAGTTACTGATCAAGAGGCTTTAGAAGCTTTTCAGTTATTGTCTGAATTAGAAGGAATTATTCCAGCTTTAGAAAGCTCTCATGCTGTAGCTTATACTTTAAAGTTGGCAAAAGAACTTAAAGAGGATCAGATTATAGTTGTCAACCTCTCTGGTCGTGGTGACAAAGATGTATATACTGTAGCAGATAATTTAGGAATTGAGTTATAGATGTGTAATGGAAATTAAATATGAATCAGTTGTTCCCTGGGGTAGAACCTTTGAGGAATATGTAGATATGTTTAATTTAACTGAGGTAGATTTGGATAAATCTATCCTAGGCTGTGGAGATGGTCCAGCAAGCTTTAATTATACTATGAAAGAAAAAGGGAAAGAAATAATATCAATTGACCCTATATATCAGTTTACTAATGACGATATTGCAAAGCGAATTGATGAAACCTACCAAGATGTTATCGAGCAGACTGAACAGAATAAGGATAAATTTATTTGGACTACAATAAAAGATGTAGAAGATTTAGGTAGGATTAGAATGTCGGCAATGGAAAAATTCTTAGCAGATTATGATCTAGGAAAGCAAGAAAATAGATATCTTTATGCGATGCTACCAAATCTGCCCTTTGAAGATAAGCAATTTGATTTAGCATTATCATCACATTTTCTATTCTTATATACTGATAATCTATCTCTGGAATTTCATATAGAAGCAATAGATGAGATGCTACGTGTAGCAAGAGAGGTTAGGATATTTCCTTTGTTAGATTTAAATGGGGTAAGATCATTATATGTAGATGAAGTTATCAATAAATATAGTGAAATAGGTTATTCTGTTAATGAAGTTATAGTAGATTATGAGTTCCAAAAAGGTGGAAATACAATGTTAAAGATGGCTCAGAAGAGATAAGAGAACCATAGTATTTAATTATTTGTTATGATGGGGTTTAATTTATTGGAAGATAATCTTGATTTTTTAATGTAGATGATTATAGAGCGAAATTTTGATATGGCGTTGTATAGAGATATTAAGACAGTAATGAGTAATGAGTGACAAGTGATGAGAAGAGCTTCTTACTCGTTATCTGTCACTCGTCACTGATTACTAAAGTGTCGCTATATAACTATTATGTCTCACTTTAGAATTGAATATCTACAATTAAAACTAACACAATATATTAACTTAAAATCAAAATAAGGAGATGAGAAGAGATGAGTGCAGAGTTAAAAGATAATGTTAAAGGATTATTTGGTGAATTTGGTGGTAAGTATGTTCCAGAATTGATTATTCCAGCTTTAGAAGAGCTAGAAGAGGCTTATGATAAATATAAGGATGACCCGGAATTTCAAGAGGAGTTTAACTATTATTTAAAACAGTATGTAGGGCGAGCTAATCCATTATATTATGCAGAGCGTTTAACTAAAAAGCTAGGTGGAGCTAAGATTTACTTAAAGCGTGAAGACTTAAATCATATGGGAGCCCATAAGATCAATAATGCTTTAGGTCAAGTTCTATTAGCTAAAAGAATGGGTAAAAAGAGAGTTATAGCTGAAACGGGAGCAGGGCAGCATGGTGTAGCAACAGCTACTGTAGCCGCAATGTTTGGTATGGAATGCGAAATTTTTATGGGAGCAGAGGATGTTAAGCGTCAAGCTTTAAATGTATTTAGAATGAAGTTGTTAGGTGCTAAAGTAACTTCAGTTACAGATGGTACTCAAACTCTAAGTGATGCAGTAGATGCTGCCTTAAGAAACTGGGTAGAGAGAATTGATGATACCTTTTATCTATTAGGTTCTGCTGTAGGTCCACATCCATATCCAACAATAGTTCGTGATTTCCAATCAATGATTGGTGAAGAGGCTAAAGAGCAGATTCTTGAACAAGAAGGAAGATTACCTGATTATCTAGTAGCCTGTGTTGGTGGAGGAAGTAATGCTATAGGATTATTTTATCCATTTGTTGAAGATAAGGATGTCAAGATGATTGGTGTAGAGGCAGCGGGATTAGGTGTAGATACTGATAAGCATGCTGCAACGATGGCTAAAGGAAGAAAAGGTGTTATCCATGGTTTTAAGACCTATGTACTACAAGATGATAATGGTCAGATTATGCCAGTTCACTCTATCTCAGCAGGATTAGATTATCCAGGTGTAGGACCAGAACATAGTTATCTTAAGGATATTGGCAGAGCAGAATATGTATCAGTTACCGATGATGAAGCTGTCAATGCCTTCCAAGTATTATGTGAAAGTGAAGGAATCATTCCAGCTTTAGAGAGTTCTCATGCAATTGCCCATGTTCTAAAATTGGCTCCGGAATTAGATCAAGATCAAGTTATTATTATGAACCTATCTGGAAGAGGAGATAAGGATGTTTATACCTTAGCAGATAGATTAGGAGTAGAATTATAAAGATTAAATAATAAAAATAATATGTAGGAGTTGACTTATAGTGAGTAGAATTGCTACTACTTTTGCTAGATTGCAGGATCAAGGACAACAAGCCTTTATTCCTTTTTTGATGACCGGTGACCCTACTTTAGAGTTAACTAAAGAGTTGGTCTTGGAGGCTGAAAGAAATGGAGCAGATATAATAGAGTTAGGGATTCCTTTTTCTAATCCTTTGGCAGATGGACCTACTATTCAAAGAGCAGGAAAGAGAAGTTTAGCCCATAGAACTAACTTAAAAGATATTTTTAAGTTAGTTAAAGAGATTAGAACTGAGAGTCAAATTCCAATAGTTTTAATGGGATACTTTAATTCTATCTTTAATTATGGTTTAGAAAGACTAATCAACAGCTGTGAAGAGGTTGGTGTAGATGGTCTGATTATTCCTGACTTGCCGATGGGTGAAGATGAGGAATTAAGAGCTTTAAGTAATGAGGTAGATATTATTTCATTAGTAGCTTTAAATAGTTCTCCAAAGCGAATCAAAGAGTTAGCAGAGAATTCACAAGGATTTATCTATGCAGTGGCTACTTTAGGGACTACAGGAGAGAGAGGAGAGGTCTCTAAAGAGGTAAAGGCAAAAGTAGAAGAGATTAAATCTTTAACTTCTACCCCAGTAGCAGTTGGTTTTGGAATCTCTAAGCCAGAACATGTCAAAGAGGTTGCCTCCTTTGCAGATGGGGCTATTGTTGGTAGTGCTATTATTAAGAGGTTAGAGGATAATTTGGAATTACTTCCAGAGAGTGAAGCTGAGTTCATTAATAGTGTAGGGGAGATTGTTTCAACTTTGACTTCTCCTCTTAATTAATTAAAAGTCTAATTTACTTATATTATTTAAAGGGTAGTCCAATTTGGATTACCCTTTTTAATGAATTTTTATAATTAATATTGATTAATTATGCAGCTAAACTTCCGTAATTTGTATGTATATTTTAGTATAAATTCTTTAAATTTAAAACCTGATTATATTGCTTTAATAATTGAGAATAATTTATAAATCTTTTGTTATAATTGAAATAATGATGACGTAAGGGGCTTCTTTTGGATGAAATTGTCTTTGTAAGAAAGCTTATAACCAAGAGTAAAAATAGTTTTAATTATAAATAAAATCTGAAAATTTAATATACTAAAGTTGCAATTTATTCATTTTGTGTTATAATAAGACCAGCATTTAAAAATAATGTTTATTTAAAATTTTTACATAATCGTTTTGAAATTATTAATTTGGTTTATAATAATAAAGTCAGGAAATATCAAATTGCCCTTTGACTTTAGTATAAATTAAAAATATCGGGGTAAATAACTAATATATAATAGATTACATCTAAAGAATAAAATCTCTTTGGTTTCTAATAAAATTAGATTAATTGAGGATTAGAGAGTAATAGTTTCATGCACTTAAATTTTTATTAAATTAAGTAGACTGAAATATTATTCATTGGGATAATTTCTATCCTTTAATTTAGTGAGGTGAAGAAGAGTGTTAAAAGATTTCTTTGGGAAATCTAAGTATGTTACTGTTGAACGGAAGAGTAGACCTAGCAGAAGAAGCTCGGAAGTTGAAGGGTCTGGCAAAGAGGGCAGAAAAGAGATGCCAGATGACTTATGGACTAAGTGTAAAGAGTGTAAGGAGATTATTTTTAATAAGAAATTGGCTGAGAACTTAAAGGTTTGTCCAAGTTGTGGTAAGCATTTTAGATTAACTGCTACTGAAAGGATATCATTATTGATTGATGAAGGCAAATTTGAAGAGTATGATGCTAATTTAGAAGCGATAAATCCATTAGATTTTCCTAACTATGAAGAGAAGGTGGAAAAGTATCAAAGAAAGACTGGTTTAAAGGATGCAGTTATTACTGGTATTGGCGATATAAATGGTCATACTGTCTCTTTAGCTGCACTAGATTCAAGATTTCTAATGGGAAGTATGAACTCAGTTGTTGGTGAGAAGCTTACCCGTGCTATTGAAAGGGCTATTGACCAAGAGTTGCCTTTAATTATTGTTGCTGGTGGCGGTGGTGGTGCTAGAATGTATGAAGGAATGCTTTCTTTGATGCAGATGGCAAAAACCAGTGTTGCTTTAAAGCAGCTTGAGCAAGCAGGGCAATTATTTATATCTATTTTAACTGATCCAACTTACGGTGGGATTTCAGCTAGTTTTGCTTCCTTAGGTGATATCAATATTGCTGAGCCAGGAGCAAAGATTGGTTTTGCTGGACCTAGAGTTATTAAACAGACTATTAATAAAGATTTACCAGCAGGATTTCAAACTGCAGAGTTCTTATTAAAGTATGGAATGATCGATAAGGTTGTTAAAAGATCTGAACTTAAACATACATTAGGAAAAATATTAGATATCCATCAAATGGGTAGTATGAGAGGTGAAAGAGATGCCTAGTAATTACTTGGATTTTGAAAAACCTCTTGTTGAATTAGAAGAAAAGGTGAATGAACTAAAGAGCTTTATGGAAGAGAAAGAGATTGATTTAACTGAAGAGATAGAGCGTTTGAATAAAAGGGCTAAGGTTTTACAAGAGGAGATATTTTCAAATTTAGAGCCATGGCAAATTTTACAGATAGCTCGTCATCCAGAAAGACCTACAACTTTGGATTATATTGAGTTAGTTTGTGATGAATTTATCGAACTACATGGTGATAGACAGTTTAGTGATGATAAAGCTCTAATTGGTGGAATTGGAAGGATAGGAGACGTTCCAGTAACAATTATAGGACACCAAAAAGGAAAGACTACTAAGGACAATATTGAACGTAACTTTGGGATGGCTCATCCTGAAGGCTATAGAAAGGCATTAAGATTGATGAAACAAGCCGATAAGTTCAATCGTCCTATTATTGCTTTAATCAATACACCTGGAGCTTATCCAGGTGTTGGTGCAGAAGAGCGAGGACAAGCTGAAGCTATTGCCAGAAATATGATGGAGATGGCAGGTATTAAAGTACCTATTATCGTTGTAATCATTGGTGAAGGTGGTAGTGGTGGTGCTTTAGGTATAGGTGTAGGAGATAGAGTATTAATGTTAGAGTATACCTATTATTCTGTATGTTCGCCAGAGGCCTGTGCTGCGATTTTATGGAAAGATGCTAAAGAAGCAGAGACTGCTGCTAAGGCTTTAAAGATTACTGCTAAGGATTTGATGGAGTTAGAGATTGTTGATGGGATTGTTTCTGAACCTCCTGGAGGTGCCCACAAAGACTATCAGCTTAGTGCTCAGCTGTTAAGAGATGAAATTCTAAAAGAGATTAATAAATTAAATGAATTAAGTCCTGAAGAGTTGTTAAAGCAAAGGTACAATAAGTTTAGAAAGATGGGGCAAATTAAAGAAGAGAGTGAGAAGATATTAAGTGAGTTATAGATTAATTTAAAAAGGCAAGGGGGAGTATATTAATGAAGAAGATTGCTGTACTAACTAGTGGAGGTGATGCACCAGGCATGAATGCTGCTGTTAGAGCAGTGGTTAGAAAGGCTATTCATGCTGGTGTAGAAGTTGTTGGTGTTAATAGGGGTTATGCTGGTGTTATTGAAGGTGATTTTATTAAGTTAGATAAGAATTCTGTTAGTGATATTATTGATCGTGGTGGAACTTTCTTGCGTTCTGCACGTTGTGATGAGTTTAGAACTCCAGAAGGTAGAGCTAAAGGTGCTGAGCAATTAAGAAAGGAAGGAATTGAAGGTCTAATAGTTATTGGTGGTGATGGTTCTTTTACAGGGGCTACATTATTAACTAATGAAACTGGAATTAAAACAGTTGGTGTTCCTGCCACAATCGATAATGATATTGCTTGTACCGATGATTCTATTGGCTATGATACTGCTATGAATACTATTATTGATGCAATTACTAAAATTCGTGATACTGCTAGTTCCCATGAAAGAGCTTTTGTTATTGAGGCTATGGGAAGACATGCTGGTTTCTTAACTTTAGCAGCAGGGCTAGCTGGTGGTGCTGAAGCTATCTTAGTACCAGAGATGAAGTTTAATATTGATGAGGTTTGTAATAATATTCAAGCTGGCTATGAAGCAGGTAAGATTCATGCAATTATCTTAGTGGCTGAAGGTGTAGAGATTGAAGGTCAAGAATTTACTACTAATAGAGATGTTAATCAAAGTAATGCCTTTATTATAGGTAAAGAACTTAATGAAAGAACTGGATTTGAAACTAGAGTTTCTATCCTAGGACATATTCAACGTGGAGGTGCTCCAACTGGTAGAGATAGATTGCTAGCAAGTAGATTAGGTGCTGCTGCTGTTGATGCGCTATTAGCTGGAGAGACTAATAAGATGGTTGGATTAGTACATAATAGAATAAATATTGCTGAGATTAAAGATGCAATTGAAGGCAATAAGGAGTTTGATGAAGAGTTATATCAATTAGCTAATATTTTATCTATATAGTTCAAATCAATTTTGAGGAGAAATTTGATTTTGAATTATATAATAGTTAATATTTTATCTATATATTTAAATTAATTTTGAGGAGGAGTAAGTAATGAGAAGAACTAAAATTGTATGTACTATTGGACCTGCAAGTGAATCTAAGGAGAAGTTATCCCAATTAATGGATGCAGGGATGAATGTAGCACGACTTAATTTTTCACATGGTGATTTTGAGGAGCATGGTGCTAGAGTAAAGAATATTAGAGAATTATCTAAAGAGAAAGGTATACCAGTTGCAATCCTTTTAGATACTAAAGGACCTGAAATTAGAACTGGTGCTTTAAAGACTGGTAATGAGAAGGTTACTTTAGAGAAGGGTCAAGAGTTTGTGTTGACTACAGAAGATATATTAGGAGATACAACTAAGACTTCAGTTACATATAAAGACTTACCTAAAGATATGAAAGCTGGAGATACAATCTTAATCGATGATGGTTTGATTGGATTAAAGGTTAAAGAGACTACTGATACAGATGTTATTTGTGAAGTAGTTAATGGAGGTAAGTTAGGTGGTAGAAAGGGAGTTAACTTACCAGGTGTATCTGTTAACTTACCTGCAATCACTGAAAAGGATATAGCTGATATCGAATTTGGTATCGAGCAAGGAGTAGACTTTATTGCAGCTTCTTTTGTTCGTAAGGCTTCTGATGTATTAGCAATTAAAGAGATTTTAGATAAGCATGATGCTAATATTAAGATTATTCCTAAGATTGAGAATCAAGAGGGTGTAGAAAACCTTGATGAAATCTTAGAAGTAGCTGATGGTTTAATGGTTGCTCGTGGTGACTTAGGTGTAGAGATTCCACCTGAAAATGTTCCTGCAGCTCAAAAACAGATGATCAGAAAGTGTAATAAAGCTGGTAAACCAGTTATTACTGCTACTCAAATGTTAGATTCTATGCAAAAGAATCCTCGTCCTACTAGAGCAGAAGCAAGTGACGTAGCGAATGCTATCTATGATGGTACAGATGCTACAATGCTTTCTGGTGAGACAGCTGCTGGAGATTATCCAGTTGAATCTGTAGCAACTATGGCTAGAATTGCTGTAGAAACAGAAAAGCAATTAGAGTATGCTAGATTAATGGATAGAGATGTTTTAGAATCAAGAAATACTATCACTGACTCTATCAGTCATGCTACTTGCAAGAGTGCTTATGAGTTGGATGCATCTGCTATTATTACTACTACTCAATCTGGATACACTGCAAGAATGGTATCTAAATACAGACCAGAAACACCAGTTGTTGCAGTTACTCCTGATCAGAAAGTATTCAATCAATTAATCTTATCTTGGGGAGTTAAGCCTATCTTAGCTGATATTACTGATTCAACTGATGAGATGATTAAAGATTCTATGAATGCAGCTGTAGAAGCTGGATATGTTCAAAAAGATGATGTAGTTGTAATTACAGCAGGTACTCCTGTATCTGAGCCTGGTACAACAAACTTATTAAAAGTAGAGGTTGTTAAATAATAAAGATTAATAAGTAAAGAATAAAAAGATTAATAAAAAAAGTGTAAGGCCTTGAGATTAAGGCCTTACACTTTTTTTATTGCCATTTATTCTTCATCTTATGATAAGGAAGGATAATTATCGATAAGTTATAATATAATAACTTTGTTATATTTTAGAATAATATAAATATAGAAATAAGAATAAGTACATAATAGTTAATAGGCTATAAAGAAATAACAATGATTAGTAAGTGATTTTATTGGCAGCCATTTGTTGTGGTCTGGATATATCTATTATCTAGATTGAATTAATTTCCAAGGGAGGGATAGACTATGAAACATTTTAATCACTCTAAAATGCTTGATATTATGAGGGGTGATATACCTAAAGAGATGATGGATAGGATGAAGGAAAAAGGTTTTAATCCCCAGAATATGATGTATGAGTTTTCTGCTGGGATTTCTAATATAGAAGATCTGACAGAAAAAGAGATTAATCATAGAAAACAGGTAGTAGATTTTAGTGAAAAGGATATTGAGCTACTAAAGGAGATGAAAGATCTATTTCATGATATTGCTGATGGGGTGGTTAATGAATTTTATGATCATATCTATGGCTTTGCTCCAATGAAAAAGATTATAGACACTCACAGTACTGTCAATAGGTTAAAGGATACTCAAAAACAGTATTTCTTAGAACTAGTAGATGGAGTAGAGGGTGGATATGGAGTAGAGTATTTTAAGCGGAGATTTGCCATAGGTAAAGTTCATGACCGAATTAAGCTAGGACCTAAGTATTATATCGGAGGATATGCTATTTATTATAGATTTTCTCTACCTAAGATAATTGATTATTACAATAATGACTTAGATAGAGCTAGTGATGCCATAATGGCTTATTTAAAGATAACTAACTTGGATATGCAAATTGCTATGGAGACCTACATATCTTCCTTTATGGAGTTAGATACAGTAATTACTACCCTTAGTGGTGCAAGTGAGAGTATAACAGAGGTATCCCATGACTTAGCCAATTCAACTGATGAATTAAGTACTTCCTCTAGTGAATTGACCAATAATGTAATTGATATTTCTGAACGTAGTCAAGATCAGGCTGTTCATGCACATAATGCTACAAATGAGATTAGAAGTTTAGCTTCTATGTCTGAGGAGGCTTCAGAAAAGATTGAAGTAGCTATCAATACTATTGAAAAGATAGCTAGTCAGACAAATTTACTTGCATTAAATGCCTCAATTGAAGCAGCTAGAGCAGGTGAACATGGTAGAGGATTTGCGGTAGTGGCTCAGGAGATTAAGAATTTAGCTGAAGAATCTAGTAATGCTGTAGAGAAGATTGGTACTCTATGGTCAAAGAGGTGCAGGAGAATACTGTCAAGACTTCACAAAGGACTGTTAATCTAATTGAAAATATTAGTGAAGCTCTAGAGAATAATGCTGCTGCTACCCAAGAGGCCAGTGCCTTTACTCAGGAGCAGTCAGCTACAATTCATGAGATTGCTGAATCTGCTAAAGTCTTAGCTAAAACTTCTCGTGATGTCCAGGGGCTTGTAGAAAAGCTACAGGAGAAGATGTAGCTTTTCTGTTTTTGTTATTTACAAAAAAGCTAGGGTTGAATCCCTAGCCTTTAATATTTACAGGAGATGGTTCTACGAATCTAGGCCAAAACTTTATTGGTATCTAAGTAAAGGTTAAAGCAGTGTTTTTATGGTTGACTCAAGCTTAAACTTAATCTTGAAGTGTGGAATATCTATCTATAAAGACAAATTTAAATTCAATAGAGATTCCTTTAGATATCAAGACAGAGAATAGGATCAAAGTATAAAAGATAGTGGGGCTAGTGGTAAAAAAACATGTAAATAAATTTATTTTTCTTTTATTTTAGCTTAATTTTAGTTAAAATTAGGTAGTGAAGTATTATCAAATTCAGAACTGCTAACTATCATTAAAGGCTGATTTGCTAGTAGCTACTGCTGATTGAGAATTACTTTAAATATTATGATGAGGTGATAAGATGAAAGGGATAAAATATTTAGATACTTTAAATAATAGGGGAATTAGATTAGGATTGGATAGAATCAAGTTATTACTAGGTTATCTAGATAACCCCCAAGATAAATTAGATATTATTCATGTTGCAGGGACTAATGGAAAAGGTTCAACATCAGCAATTCTAACCTCTATCTATAAAGAAGCAGGCTATAAAGTTGGTACATATACATCTCCTCATATTACTGAGTTTAATGAGAGAATTAGAATAAATAATATTAACATCAGTAATGAAGATTTAGAAGAATTGATAGAAGATATGAAGCCTGTGATTGATAGGGTGGCAGAAGAGTTAGAGCATCCTACATATTTTGAAGTTGTAACAGCTTTAGCCTTCTTATATTATTATAGGCAAGAGGTCGATTTGTTAGTATTGGAGGTAGGCTTAGGTGGTAGATATGATGCTACTAATGCTATCAAGAGTAGTCTGGTATCTATAATCACAAATGTCAGTCTTGATCATACTGATCGCTTGGGTAATGACTTAAGAAAGATCGCTTGGGAGAAGGCTGGTGTGATTAAAGAGGGACAAGTTGTAATTACAGCTACTGATGATGATATAGTTAAGAGAGAGATTACTAAGGTAGCTAATGAGCAGAATGCAGAGTTGATTAATATCAATGATAAATTTAATTGGACTGAGCATAGAAGTGATTTAGCTTATCAGTTATTTGATTTAGAGAGTGGGAAGAGGTCCTATAATGAATTACAACTACCTCTATTAGGTAAACATCAAATCTTAAATACGGCTACTGCTATTGGAGCAATAGAGGCTATAGAAGATAGCTACCCTCTAACTATAGATGAGATTAAAGCTGGTATCTCTAAAGTAAAATGGCCTGGTAGAGTAGAGGTTATTTCATCTAAGCCAACAATTATCCTAGATGGCGCCCATAATGTAGCTGGTGTACAGAGCCTATTAAATGTGCTGGATAAATTAGATTATCAGAATTTATTCCTAATTTTAAGTATTTTAGGGGATAAGGATGTGGAAGGAATTGTTTCTAATATTGTACCAAAGGCTACTAAGGTTATTTTAACTCAAAATAGTAGTAATAGGGTAATCGATATCGAAAGTCTAAAAGAGAAGGTGGAGAGATATAATTTTAATCTAGAGACACAATTGAAATTGGAAAAGGCAATTGAAAGTACAGTTGCTGAAGCGAAAGAGAAGGATTTGATCTTGATTAGTGGCTCTTTATATACAGTAGCAGAAGCTAGAAGTTTTTTGCTTAAAGAAAAGAAGTAGAGTTGATTTATCAACTCTACTTCTTTATTATTTATGGTTTCTAATAGGAGGATATAACTTGTTGTGTTAATTAATAATTTGAATATAACCAGTGTCTCTTTATGGATATATTGTATCACCCTTTCTACTAGCATAAGATGTAATTATAATAGTTAACATGATAATCTTTACTGTGTTTAGTACTATTGTTTATTATAGATTTGAGTTAATTCAGATACTAAAATTTATCGGTAAAATAAGTATAAAATCTTTAATATAGTAAATATTACTAGAATGAAGGAGATGAAAAACAAATATAACTTAAATAGAATCAGACAAAAGGATCTTAGCTAAGAAATTCATATAGATTTTATTGTTGTTTTTGGAGGGTGATCTTTAATTAAATAGAGAAGATTATTAATAAATAATAATCTCTCTGCATAGTATTTTAGTAAGTTCTTTGAATAAGTATAGTTTAATTACTTATATAATTATTTGAAGGATTAGGTCAATAAATATTAAATAGGATTATAGAGGATTTATTTTTATTAAATTTAAAAAGTATAGTAAGAAGAGAAGGGGAGGAATTATGAAGAGAAATAATAAGAATTTAAAATCAGGTATGTCCTTAGCAGTGATGTTAGGTTCTATGGCGATTATAGCTAGTATCTTTGGATATTTTGTCTGCAGTTGGTTTTTGGATTATGTGACAGCTCCTGAAGAGAAGATTAAGTCAGTAGCTAATGATCAGATTGTAACTGAGGAAAGAATAGATGGTGATCAGAAATTGAATAATCAAAAACAAACAACTTCAGCTGAAAAGGTAGAGGAAGAAGATGTAGATAAAGAGGAAGAAAAGGCAGAGGATACAATGACAAGTCCAAATTTAGATCAGGACTTATATGTAGTACAGGTAGGTGCCTTTGCTAAAGAGTCCAATGCCCAAGGATTAGTAGATCAGTTGCAAAATAAGGGCTTTACTGCATATATTACTAGTAGAGATCCCTATAGAGTGCAGGTGGGTGCTTTTAGGACCAAGCAAGCAGCAGAAGAGTTAGGCTTAGAGCTTAAAAATTATGGTTTTCCAACTTATATTAAACATTAAAGTTTAGACCCACAATTATTGTGGGTCTAATCATTTTTTGTGAAGAATTGTGATCTTGCTATCTAACTAATATTAAATTATTTCAGTAATGATAGTGGTTAATATCGAATAATGGATATATAGCGATATTTTAACAATCAGTGACGAGTGACGTGTAACGAGTAAAAAGCTCTTTTTGTCACTCATCCTTCGGGTTCTTTGAACCCTTCGTAATGGAAAAATCCTCAATTGGATTTTTCCTATCCACTCGTTATTGTCCTAATATCTCTTTATTCTATTATTTACATTTTTTGAACTTTAGAGAAAGGATTTAATTTCAATATGATTGGTGATATAATTATATTGATAAATATTTTAATTGTCCTTTCTCTTCTAGTTTGCCTATATAACTAATATAATGCAGAGAATGGGCTTTTTTATTTATCATATAATTATTAGATTGCCTATAGTGATCTAACTTTAGGCTTGAGAATATCTATAATAAAGTTCTTACTAAATTAAGTTTGACTCTATAAGGAGGATAAGAATAATAATGAAGCTAAAAGAGGTTAAAGAGATATTATCTGCTCAAGTTATAGTAGAAGGATCTGAAGAATTAGAACTGTTAAGTGGATGTGGAGCCGATTTGATGAGTGATGTATTGGCCTTTTCTAAAGAAAACACTGTATTATTAACTGGTTTAACCAATCCACAGGTAATCAGGACTGCAGAGATGACTGATTTATCTTTAATTATTTTTGTAAGGGGAAAACAACCACCAGTGGAGACAATAGAGCTGGCAAAAGATAGGGGTATTCCTTTGATGAGTACTGATAAGCCATTATACCAAGCTTGTGGTTTATTATATTCTGCTGGCTTAAGAGCAGAGAAATTGGCGAAATTAGAATAGAAATCAGACAAGCTATTGTGGAGGGATTAATTTGCAAAAAGATGAGATTAAGCAGGTTATTTTAGATTGTGAAGTGGAAGCTGGTGATTTCTCTGTTGGAGGGGAGGCTTCTAGCAAGTTAAAGAGTCTTCTCCATAAATTGGGTATTCCTGCCCAAACAATTCGCAAAATAGCTATTGCTACCTATGAATTAGAGATTAATATTATTATTCATACTTATGGGGGGAGTTTAAAAGCAGAGGTTACTCCTTCTGAGATTAGAGTTATTGCTTCTGATAAAGGTCCTGGAATTGCTGATTTAGAGAAGGCCTTTCAACCAGGATACTCAACAGCAAGCCAGAAAGCAAGAGAAATGGGCTTTGGAGCAGGGATGGGACTTTGTAATATTAAGCGTTATTCTGATGAATTGAATGTAGAAACGGAGGTTGGCAAAGGAACTGAGATAGAGGCAAGGATTTCTCTTAGAGAGAGTGGTGATTCCAATGAGTAATATTCATTCTGTGCTATTAAAGCCAGATAAGTGTAAGGGCTGTACTAATTGTGTTAAGAACTGCCCTACAAATGCTATCCGGGTTCATCAAGGTCAAGCAAAGATAAAAGAAGAGTACTGTATAGATTGTGGAGAGTGTATTAGAAGCTGTGAATATCATGCTAAGTATGGAGCTACTGATGATTTAGCTGATCTAAAGGAGTATAAGTATCCTGTTGCTTTAGTTCCCCCTAGTTTTTATGGGCAATTTACCCAGGATATAAATCCTGCTAAAGTAATGTTAGCCCTTAAAGATATAGGCTTTTTTCAAATTTGGGATGTAGCCTTAGGGGCTGAAGCCTTAACCCAAGTTACTAAGGAGTATATAAGGGATAATGATAGAACCTTAATCTCTTCATCATGTCCTGGGGTAGTGAGATTAATACAGCTTCTCTATCCAGAATTATTGGGATATTTAGCTCCTTTTAAATCACCTGTAGAGATTGTAGCCCAAAGAGCACGGGAGTTTATCAAAGCAGAGTTAGGGGCTAAGGATGAAGAGATAGGTATCTTCTTTATTACTCCCTGTCCAGCCAAGATGACTACTGTAAATAATCCTTTGGGTATGGAAGAGAGTTATCTAGACAGGGCGATAGCAGTAGATACAATTTATCATGAGTTAATAAAAAGAGTTGATAATTTAGATGATTGCTGTAAGATAGAGGGTTATGATATACCCTACTTTGGAATCAGTTGGGCAAGTGGTGGAGGAGAAGCAGATCTGTTAGAAGGTATAAGTACCGTTTCGGTGGCAGGAATTCATAATGTGATGAGTGTTTTAGAAGAGCTAGATAGAGGTGATCTTGCTCATATTCAATACTTTGAGATGGTAGCTTGCCAACCAGGATGTGTTGGTGGGGTATTTAATGTGAAAAATCCCTTCTTAGCAGAGTTTAATATTCATAATCTAGTTAAAAAAGGGATTAACCTTGTGGAGCAGGACTTGAATAAGTATGATATGAATTTACAAAATTCTTTTAAGGAGAAATCCATTGCTTCTTTGGATGATGACTTAATTGTAGCTATGGCTAAACTAACAAAGCTAGAGAAGGAGATAGAAATTTTGCCAGGTCTAGATTGTGCTGCTTGTGGTGCTCCAGATTGTCGTACTTTAGCAGAAGATATTATTAATGGCTTAGCCAGTAGAACTGATTGTATCTTTATCCTGCGCCAACAGGTAGCTGATTTGGCCGATGAGATGGCGACTTTAGCTCATGCTCTACCACCAGTAATGAAAAGAAATAAAGAGGAGAGTGATGATGATGAAGATTAAAGAGTTGGTTGAGAGATTAAATCTAGAGGTTGTAGTAGAAGGGGATTTAGAGGTTGAAGTAACAGGAGGGTATGCTTCTGATCTGTTGAGTAATGTGATGGCTAGAAGTAGTGCAGGTAATCTGTGGTTGACTATTCAGGGGCACCAGAATATAGTAGCGATTGCTCAATTAATAGAGTTGGCTGGAATTTTAGTAACAGAGAATTTTTCTATTGATGATGATACTATCAAAAAAGCCAAAGAGCTAGAAATTAATATTTTAAGAAGCAAATTAGATACTTATGAGTTGTCAGGCAAGTTATATCAATTAGGAATTGAATAGTGATGAAATCTTTTCTGGCTGACTTTCATATTCATAGTGTCTTATCACCCTGTGGTGACTTATTGATGACTCCCCAGAATATAATTAATCGATCTTTAGAGCTAGGTTTGGATTTAATTGCAATCACTGACCATAATTCAGCTGAGAATATTGGAGTAGCCTTAGAATTGGCTAAGGATACTCCTTTAACTATTATCCCTGGGATGGAAGTAGAGACTGCTGAGGAGATACATCTAATATGTTTATTTGATACTTTGGAGCAGGTTTTGTTGTGGAAAGATAAGGTATATGCTTCTTTACCTGATTTCAAGAATAATGAGGAGATATTTGGTCCCCAATTGCTAACTGATCAGAGTGATGAGTATATTGGTAGAGTAGAGAGGCTACTATTGACAGCAACCTCTTTGAGTATCAGTCAGGTAATTAAAGAGGTAAAAAGTATAGGGGGGATAGCAATTCCTTCTCATATAGATAAGCCTAATTATAGTATTATATCAAATTTAGGGTTTATACCACCTGATTTGGATGGGTTCATCTTTGAAGTATCTTCAAAGTCTAAGGTTTCCAAGATAATTGATAAGTTTAGTACAATTGATACTTATTCATTTATTAGTAATTCTGATGCTCATTATCTTCAGGATATAAAAAGGAGTATGAGATTATATATGAAAGCCCCAAAGGTAAAGGAGATAGAATGGGCCTTAAAGGGAGTAAACGGGAGGAAAGCTGATATACTGTGAGAAATATCACATAAAATTGTGAAAATTATAATTATGGGCGAAATACTTGACTTGCTTATTCTAAAATTGTAATATAAGAGTATAATTAAATTTTTATTTACAAAAATTTAATATAAAATTAATTAATTTTAAGCAAAAGAAGGTTTAATATTAAAAACAATAAATGAATCAGAAAAAATGATATAAAAGCTAAGTTTAATGGTATTGTATTTCATAACATTTCATAATTACTATTAAATTATATCTAGGGTGATTTGCAAAAAGATATGGTTTATTTTGGTAATATGCTATGAAATTAATTGATTTGTATACATATATTAAGCTTAGCTTAATTTGTTCTTTCTATTATTGAATCTTCTTAAGCTACTAATCTAAAAGTACTATGAAAAAGGGGTGAAAAGGTTGAAGGCTAGAACTTTTGAACAGGGGATTCATCCAAGGTACAATAAAGAGTTGACAGCAGGCAAAGCTTTTAAGCTTGCTAGTCAACCTGAAGAAGTTATTATTCCTCTTCAACAGCATATTGGGGCACCTGCTAAGCCTCTAGTTAAGAAAGGGGATATAGTTAACTTAGGTCAGAAGATTGGGCAAGCAACAGGCTTTGTCTCTGCTGATATACATGCAAGTGTATCAGGAGAGGTTTTGGCTGTAGAGAAAGTTAATGGTTCTTTATCAGTTAAAATCAAAAATGATTTTGAAGATAGGCAGGATGAATCGATTAAAGCTAAAGGTGATTTAAAGGATTTATCTGCTGAAGAATTAAAGGATATTGTTAAAGAAGCAGGGATTGTTGGAATGGGAGGAGCTACATTCCCAACTCATGTCAAGGTATCTATTCCAGAGGGCAAGAATGTTGATAAGGTTATCTTAAATGGTGCTGAGTGTGAACCTTATCTGACTGTTGATCACCGCACTATGGTGGAGCAAGCAGAGAAGGTTATTTATGGGTTGCAGGCTTTGATGAAGATGGTGGATGCTAAGGAGGGTTATATTGGGGTTGAGGTCAATAAACCAGATGCAATAAAAAGCATGCAGCAGGCTATCAAAGCTGAAGATAAGATTAGTGTTGTTCCCTTGGAGGTTAAGTATCCTCAAGGTGGAGAGAAGCAATTAATTAAGGCCATATTAGACCAAGAAGTACCCTCAGGAGGTTTACCCCTTGATGTGGGAGTAGTTGTCAATAATATAGGTACAGCAGTAGCAATTACTGATGCCATTCAGGTAGGTATGCCCTTGGTTGAAAGAACAGTTACAGTTACAGGGGCAGTCAAAAATCCACAGAATTTAATCTTTAGAATTGGAACACCATTAAGTCAATTAATTGAGGAGTCAGGTGGATTTATAGGAACTCCAGGTAAGGTAATTTTAGGAGGTCCCATGATGGGGCAGGCGCAAAGCAATTTAGATCTTCCTGCTACCAAAGGTACTTCAGGAATTCTGGTTTTAAGTAAGGATGAATTGGGAGCTTACCCTGAAGCAGGGCCCTGTATTAGGTGTGCTCGTTGTGTAGATGCCTGTCCGGCGAAGTTGCTACCAACAGCACTAGTTAATCTGACTAAGGCTGATATGAACTTGAAGTTGCAGGATTATCATGTTCTTGATTGTATTGAATGTGGATCTTGTACCTATGTCTGTCCAGCTAATATTGAGATTTTGCAGTGGGTCAAATTAGGAAAAGAGAATCTACAAGCTGAATTAAGAAAAAGCGAATGATTGGAGGCTTAGTAATGAGTAATAGAACACAACTAACGGTTTCGCCAGGGCCTCATGTTAGAAGTAAAGAGAGTACTTCTAATATTATGTTCAATGTGGTGTTGGCTTTATTACCGACTACTTTAACAGCAATATACTATTTTGGTAGTTCTGCTTTGATGTTAATTATAGCATGTTCCATTACAGCAGTTGCTACAGAGGCTTTATTTCAAAAATTAAGGGGAATACCAGTAACTATCGGTGATTTTAGTGCTTTAGTCACAGGGCTATTATTGGCTTTGACCTTACCACCAGAGCTACCAATCTGGATGGCAATAGTAGGAAGTATCATAGCGATTGCACTTGGAAAACAGGTCTTTGGAGGATTGGGATATAACTTCTTTAATCCTGCTTTGGTAGGAAGAGCCTTCTTATTGGCAAGCTTTCCAGTAGCAATGACCACTTGGAAGTTGATTGATGTAACCTCTAGTGCGACACCTTTGGGTGCAGATAATCCTACCGCTATTGCACTTAAGGATTTGTTTTTAGGTAGAGTTGGGGGTTCTTTAGGTGAGACCTCAGCTGTAGCTATTATTTTAGGAGGGCTATATCTTCTTTATAAAGGTTATATTGATTGGAGAGTTCCAGCAGGATATTTAGGAACAGTAGCAGTATTAACTACTTTTGTTGGTAAAGGTGGACCTATTTTTCATCTTTTAGCAGGGGGACTTATGTTAGGAGCCTTCTTTATGGCTACAGATATGGTAACAACTCCTGTGACCAAGAAGGGAAGATGGATCTTTGGTATTGGCTGTGGAATTTTATTAGTAATTATCAGAGTTTATGGTGGACTTCCTGAAGGGGTATTATACTCTATACTATTAATGAATATGTTTGTACCAATTATTGATAAGTATACTTTACCAAGGGCTTTTGGCGAGGTGAAGATAAATGGGTAAAGAGAAGATAGATATCAAGCTAATAGTTGTATTGACTTCGATTATGATTATTTCGGCTCTAGTATTGAGCTTGGTCTACCAAGCAACGACTCCATTGATTAATGAACATGCTGCCCAAGCTAAAAAAGAGGCTATTTTGGATGTTCTACCAGGAGCAGTTAAGTATGAAAAGCTAGAGAAAGGCGGATTAGAATTATATCAAGGCTTAGATGAAGCAGGAAGCCCTGTAGGAATAGCCTTTCAGCATGAGGGTAATGGATTTCAAGGTACTATTATTTTGATGATTGGAATGGATGTTGAGAATCAAAAATTATTGAAAGTGAAGATTCTAGACCAGTTAGATACACCAGGTTTAGGAGCTAGAATGGCTGAGGAAGAGTTTAAGGGTCAGTTTCAGGGTAAATCTTTCTCCGATAATTTTGTAGCTAAAGAGGATGTAGATGCTATTGCAGGAGCTACAATCTCTTCTCAAGCAGTAAGTAATATCTTAAAGGATGCTATTGCTACAGTAGAACAGGCTTATAGTGGGGGTGAGTAATATGTTAACCTTATGGAAAGATTTTGTGAAAGGGTTGTGGAAAGAGAATCCTGTTTTTGTAATGTTGTTGGGGATGTGTCCAACTTTAGCAGTAACCAATACTGCAACTAATGGATTGGCGATGGGTTTAGCAACTAGTTTTGTATTATTGGGTTCTGGAATTGTAAATTCACTGGTAAAGAGATTAATTCCTGATGAAGTTAGAATTCCTAGCTTTATTGTTATTATTGCTACCTTTGTAACGATAGTTGATTATTCGGCTAAGGCCTATGTACCGGCAATTGCTGAATCACTTAAGTTATTTATTCCATTGATTGTAGTAAACTGTTTGATTTTAGGACGTTCTGAGTCCTTTGCTTCTAAGCAACCTGTGCACCGTACCATTGCTGATGCCTTGGGGATGGGAGTTGGCTTTACTTGGGCTTTGACCTTCTTGGGAATTATTCGTGAGGTAATCGGTTTTGGGACTGTATTTAGAGGAACATCTCTTGCAATACAGGTAATGGGAGAGTGGTTCCAACCATGGCTGATTATGGTCTTGCCAGCAGGAGCCTTCTTGACTTTGGGTACAGTTTTAGGTGTAATGAATTACTTCAAAAATAGAGCAGCTAGTGTGAAGGTAGATCTGCAAGATTCTACTGGAGAGAGCTGCCACACTGTATAAATCTGCTACTAGCTATCAGCGAGTGGCTAGTAGCTAAAATATTTAAAGGAGGTTAAGAGATGGGCGATTTAGGAGAATTATTTGGTAGTTTAGTAATGATCTTTATGACAGCGGCAATAACTAATAACTTTATCCTATCTCAATTTTTAGGGATTTGTCCTTTCTTAGGAGTTTCTAAAGAGGTACCAACGGCTTTTAGCATGGGGTTAGCAACTACTTTTGTAATGACAACTTCCGCTGTCTGTGTCTGGGCTGTTAATAGTCTTATCTTGGTTCCTTTAGGATTAGGATATTTGAAATATGTGGCGTTTATCTTAGTGATTGCATCTTTTGTACAGTTGACTGAGATGGTAATTAAGAAGGTAAGTCCACCATTATATAAAGCATTGGGTATCTTCTTACCTTTGATTACGACTAACTGTGCTATCTTAGGATTGGCATTGATGATTCCGATGAATAATTATAACTTTATTGAAAGTACAATCTTTGGATTAGGTGCAGGGGCTGGTTTTACTTTAGCGATTGTTTTAATGGCTGGAATGAGAGAGAGATTAGAATTTGCTGATGTACCAGCAGCGTTAAAGGGAGCACCGATTACTTTATTAATTGCTGGACTGATGGCTATGGCGTTTATGGGCTTCTCAGGATTGTAGAATTGGAGGTGGAGTAGATGGATTTTGAGATATTTAAAAATGCGATTCCGAGTATGGGGTTATTAGGTGCATTATTTGCTGGAGGACTGGCTTATTCTTCAGTTAAATTTAAAGTAGAAGAAGATCCACGTAAAGGAGAGATAGAGAAGGTGCTACCAGGTGCTAACTGTGGTGCCTGTGGTTATCCAGGCTGTGCTAGCTTTGCTGAGGCTGTAGTAAAAGAGGAGACTGTCTGTGATGGTTGTCCTGTTGGTGGTCCAGATATAGCTGAGCAGGTGGCAACTATTATGGGCGTTGATGCAGGTGCATCTTCCAAAGAAAGACAGATTGCTCAACTTCTCTGCCAAGGTGGTAAGGCAGAAACCTTCAATCAAGCAGATTATCAGGGGATACCTAAATGTAGAGCAGCTAATAGAGTAGCTAATTCTAAATCCTGTGAATATGGCTGTTTAGGCTTTGGAGATTGTGTTAGTGTCTGTGCTTTTGGTGCAATGTATATGGATGATAATGGCCTTCCAGTAATCGATACCGATAAATGTACTGGATGTGGGAAGTGTGTTAGTGAATGTCCAAGAAGTATTATTGCTTTAATGAGCAATACAGAACATATAGTAGTTAGATGTAAGAGTGTTTTAAAGGGAAAAGAGGTTAAACAGGCTTGTGAGAAAGGCTGTATTGGTTGTACCTTATGTGCTAAGAAGTGCCCTGTTGATGCAATAGAGATGGTAAATAACTTACCAGTAGTTGACGCAGAGACTTGTGTGGGCTGTGGAGCCTGTGTTCAGGCTTGTCCAACAGATGCTATCTTAGAGACACCTTATGAGACGATTAAGATTGAAAAGCCAAAGGAAGAGGTTCTTGTAATCACTGAGGACTGTGTAGGCTGTACTTTATGTGCTCAAAAATGCCCTGTTGATGCTATTGCAGGGGATCCTGGTAATAAGCATGAATTAGATACTAAGGCCTGTATTAACTGTGGACAGTGTGTTAAGGTCTGTCCAAAGGATGCAATTGAATATCAATAATTTGATTGAAAAAGAAGGTGCTGTTGCACCTTCTTTTTTTATTAGCAGAAGAAATAGAGGAATGGAAGGATATTACGACACTTCGTGTCTTAGTTGACAGTTGACAGTGTATAGTTGATAGTGAAAAGATTAAAAGCTTTATGTTTTAAGGTTTTGAACTTAACTATCAACTCTCAACTACACACTATACACTGAAGTTGAAAGTGTCTCAATATATCCATATTAACTCAAATCCCTCAAACTATAAATAACTAATAGATTATATAAATAGAAATATATATAAGTGATTACTTATACATAGCATAATTAGAGAATATTTTACATTGAGATGATAGGGTAGTAGAATAAAAATAGGAAAGAAATAATTTGTTTTGTATTAATTTACAGATGAAAGCAGTATTATTTCTAGGTTAGGTAGCTAATTTTAGGAGGGATGATATGAGTTATGCTGTGAGCATTGAAAAGATGGATAAAGTTTTAAAAGAATTAAAGAAGAAGTATAGAGTATATGCTCCAATTCGTTTTGAAAAACGTGGGCGTTATTCAGACACTGATTTGATTAGGTATGCTGAGATTGATTCAGTTAAAGATGTAGTTTATAATGAGAAGTCAGATTTTTCACCTAAGGAAGTGATTCACCCTATTACTCAAACCTTATTTCATTTTACTGAATATGAGTATAGAGAGAGTCAGATAGATGATAAGGAGATATTAATATTTGCCCATCCTTGTGATATCAATGGAATTAAAAGGCTTGATACTATCTTTTTAGAGAATGGTAATAATGAAGATGTATATTACAAAAGATTACGTGATAAGGTGAAATTTGTCCTAATGGAATGTCAAGAAGATTGGGATACCTGTTTTTGTATTTCAATGGGTTCTAATCAGACTGATGACTATAGTTTGGCTATTAAATTTGGTGAAGATCAGCTATCAGTAGAGGTAAAGGATAATGAATTTGAAGGATTCTTTGCTAGTGAAGAAGAGATAGATTTTACCTATAAGTTTGTTACAGCTAATCAGGAAGAGGTCAATCTTCCTAAAATCGATGATAAAGAGATGCTAAAAAAGGTTTATGATCTTAAGATGTGGGAGGATTATAATGCAAGATGTAAGGATTGTGGAGCTTGTACTTCTGCTTGTGTAACTTGTAGTTGCTTTACTACCTCTGATGTTATTTATAGTGAAAATGGTAGGGTAGGAGAGAGAAGAAGAGTTTGGGCTAGTTGTCAGCATGAAGATTTTACAGAGATGGCTGGTGGTCATAGCTTTAGAAATACTCCTGCAGATAGAATGAGATTTAGAACTCTTCACAAAGTTTATGACTATAAAGAGCGTTTTGGAGAAGAGCATATGTGTGTTGGTTGTGGTCGTTGTACTGACAGATGTAATCAACTAATCTCTTTTTCAAAAACTATTAATAAGTTAACTGAAGAGGTAAATAGACTACAAAAGGAGGTAAACTAGATGAGTGAGAATATATCACTTCCTAAACCATATAAGATTACAGATATTATTAAAGAAACAGAGATTGAGTATACTTTTAGGGTTGAAGCTGATTTAGAAGTAGAACATGGACAGTTCTTCCAAATTTCATTACCCAAAGTTGGAGAGGCACCAATCTCTATAAGTGGTATAGGGGATAATTGGCTTGAATTTACAATTAGAAAGGTTGGAAAGGTTACTAATGAGGTTTTTGAGCTAGAAGTTGGAGAGAACTTATTTATGCGTGGACCTTATGGTAGTTCATTCCCGATTAATGAGTACAAAGATAAAGATTTAGTAGTGATAGCTGGTGGGACAGGAGTATCTCCAGTTAGAAGTACTTTAAAATATTTCTATGAAAATTCAGATAGTATAAAATCTTTATATTTAATCGCTGGTTTTAAAGATGAAGATAGTATTTTATTTGAAGAGGATTTAGAGAAGTTTAAGAGTGAATTCAATACAATTTATACTTTAGATAAAGAGAAGATAGATGGATTTGAGGTTGGTTTTGTAACTGATCATATAGCTAAGGTACCTTTTGATAGTTTTGAGAATTATAATGTAATAATAGTAGGACCTCCTGTAATGATGGATGCTGCTGCTAAAGAGGTGTTAAAGAATGGAGTGGTAGAAGAGAAGATTTGGGTCTCCTTTGAAAGAAAGATGTCTTGTGCTATCGGTAAATGTGGTCACTGTAAGATAGATGAAACTTATGTCTGTTTGGAAGGGCCTGTATTTAATTACACTAAGGCTAAGGATTTATTAGATTAATTAAGGAGGTATGATTTTATGAATCATGATATTAATATAGGAAAACTACAGAGAAATTGTTTTCGTCAATCTAAAGTACCTGGTGAATTTATGCTTCAGATGCGAGTTCCTGGTGCTGTAATAGATGCAAAACATCTATCCTTGGTACAGCATGTAGCTGAAACTTGGGGGAATGGAAAGTTTCATATTGGAACAAGACAGACCTTCTCTTTACCAGGAATTAAGTATGAGAATATAGATGCTGTTAATGAATATATTAAGTCATATATTGAGGCGATCGAAGTAGAATTATGTGATGTAGAGATGGATGATACTGATAAGGGTTATCCAACTATAGGTGCACGTAATACTACAGCTTGTATAGGAAATCAGCATTGTATTAAGGGAAATTTTGATACAACTTCTTTGGCTAGAAAGCTGGAAAAGCTTATCTTTCCAAGTAACTATCATATTAAAATGAGTGTAGCAGGTTGTCCTAATGATTGTTCCAAAGCTCATTTTACTGATTTTGGGATTATTGGTATTGCCAAGATGGAATATGATTATGGTCGTTGTATTGGGTGTGGGAAGTGTATAGATGCTTGTCAGGGTCATGCAACAAGAGTTTTATCGAAATCACAGGGTAAAATTATTAAGGATACATGTTGTTGTGCTGGTTGTGGTGAATGTGCTACTGTATGCCCAACAGGTGCTTGGACAAGAAATGCTACAAAATTTTATAGAGTGATTATCGGAGGAAGAGCTGGTAAACAGTACCCTCGTATGGGGAAAATGTTCTTAAACTGGGTTACTGAAGATGTTATTATGGGGATTATCGGTAACTGGCAGGACTTCTCTGCTGAAATCTTAGAGCATAAACCAATTTATCTTCATGGTGGTCATTTGATTGATCGGGCTGGATATGATAGATTTAAGGAAATGATACTAGAAGGGGTAGAATTGAATCCTGAGTCTGAAGTGGCTGAAAGAATTTATTGGGCAGAAACTGAATATAGAGCTAATATACATGTTAAACCTGTAAATAAATAATTTAGGTTTTTATTAATCAGGGATGAGAATTAAAATTCTCATCCCTGATTTTATTATTTGAACTTTAACTTCTCATAATTAATAAAATTTAATTTGAGATTGATAGTAAAGTTGGTCTAGCCAATTTTTCTTTTAGACTAAAAATATTAACACACTATTTAGGCTACTTAATAAACTATACTATAGTTATCTATTTGATCAATTGAGATTGATACTAAAGAAAGATATTGCGATACTTCGTGTCAGTTTATAGTTAAAGTGTATCTATCTAAAAAATTGATATTTTTCTAAGCTATAAATTCAGATAACTATAGAAGGGAGATGGAGTAGATGTACTTATTATCTTTATTAATTTTAGTAATAGCTGTTAGCTTAGATAGTGTTTTATATGGGATGATTTATGAGAGGTGTAGTGTAAAAGTTAAGAATATATCTTTACTATTATTTTCTTTATCGGGATGGGTAACTTTAATCATTTTCGGAATAATCGGGAAGTTATTAGTTATCTTATTACCGATAATTTTGGCTAAGGTTATTGCAATTACATTTTTATTGATTTTTTCACTAGTTATTCTCAAAGATATAATTACTTATAATAAGGGAACATTAAAGATTACCTCAGTAAAAGAAGAGTATTATATTTTAGATGATAATCCAAAGTATGATAATTTTTTAAAATCAATATACTATCCTATAGTATCGGAAAATTTAAGAGATATGAAAGTTTTAGAAGGATTAACCTTAGGAGTAATTATAAATTTAGATGGAGGGGTTGTGATGTTAGCTTTAGGTATTATAAAAGGTAGAATTATTTTCTTGTCTTTAATCTTTATTTTAGCAGGTCTAATTTCTTATAAATTGGGGAATATATTAGTAAAGAAAGATTTTATTAACAAGCTTAAATGATCTATAAATATAGAAATGGTAAGTAGGTCTGTTTATCTTATAGTAGGTTTACTTTAAAAATCATAACAATCAGCAATTAATCATGTTATAATAAATATATAATGTTTTTATTATAAATTTTATGGAGTTATATCTGTTTTTAATTAGTATTTATTGAGTTAACTAGTTTATAAAAGCTAGGATTTTGTTATAATATTGAAAGAAGGTTTTAATTTATGAATTCTACTAGAGATAAATTAATATTATCATTATTAGTGGCAGGGGCAATTGTACTACATATACTAGAGTTTATGCTGCCTACCACTCTATTTTTTCCTGGAGCAAAGTTGGGATTGGCTAATATTATTACTTTATTTGTATTAGTGAATTATGGATTTTTAAGTGGCTTACAGGTATTATTAATGAGGATAATTATCTCTTCATTAATAATAGGTACTTTTTTGACAACAAGCTTCTTTTTAAGCTTGACAGGGGGGCTCTTTAGCTTTCTGATTATGAGTGCTTTTTATTATTATAGCTCTAAGTTCAGTTTGATTGGTATTAGTGTCTGGGGGGCTGCTTCCCATAATTTAGGACAAGTAATTATGGCCTATCTTCTTATGTCAAACTGGAGGATAATATTTTATTTACCCTATCTTTTAATCTTATCTTTACCAACAGGTGTATTTATAGGGATAATTGTATTAAAATTAGAGAAATATTTAAAATTTGATTTAATAAATAAGCAGGAATTTGACAAAAATTAACGAATTAAATACCGAAGGCTATCTAAGCCTGTAGTATGGAGGAATCTATATGAAAAAGATTATATTGGCTTCTGGTTCACCGCGCAGAAAGTCCTTGTTAGAACAGTTAGGTCTTAAATTTAAGGTTGTAGTAAGCGATGTGGATGAATCTAAAGTCAAGGAAGTGGATCCTAAAGAATTGGTAAAAAGACTATCTTATTTGAAGGCAACTGCTGTTGCCAAAGTTGAAGAAGGAGTTATAATTGCAGCAGATACAATAGTGTGTTTAAATAATAAAATTTTAGAAAAGCCTAAGGATGATAAGGAGGCTTTTGAGATGCTATCTGATTTAAGTGGAAGAACCCATCAAGTTTTGACAGGTATTACAGTAATTAAGGGTGAAGAAGCTCTAACAGATTATGAAAAGACCGATGTAATCTTTAGAGATTTGGATAAAAGGGAGATTAGAGAGTATATCTCTACAGGGGCTTGCTTAGATAAGGCTGGAGCTTATGGTATTCAGGATCAAGGTGCTGTCTTTGTAAAAAAGGTAGATGGTTGTTTTTATAATGTAGTTGGTTTATCCTTAGTTAAGCTTGTGGAGATGTTAAGACTACTTGATATAGAGGTAGCTTTAAATTGAGTATTAATAATTATCTAACGATCAAGGATATGCCTACTGAAGAGCGACCAAGGGAGAAGATGGTAAAATACGGCTCTGAAACCTTATCGACTGCCGAGCTATTGGCTTTGATATTAAGGACAGGCTCTCAAAAGAACACTGCCCTGGATTTGGCTAATAAGCTGTTGACCACTTGTGAAGGGATAAATTGTTTGGTAGAGTATAGTATAGAGGAGCTACAAGAGATTAAAGGAATTGGACTAGCTAAAGCCACTCAATTAAAGGCAGTAGCAGAGCTTGCTAAAAGATTAAATATTGCAAGAAGAGATTTAACTAAGATTAATTCGCCAGGTGAAGTAGCTGAAATCTTAATTCCTAAGATAGGCTATGCTCATCAAGAGAAGTTTATAGTTGTTCTACTTGATATTAAGAATCAGATTATAGGGATTAGTGAAATTTCTAAAGGTAGTTTAAATAGCTCGATAGTTCATCCTAGAGAGGTCTTTCGCTATGCTATTAAAAAGAGTGGTGCTTCAATGATCTTAGCCCATAATCATCCTAGTGGGGACTTAACACCTAGTTTAGAGGACGTAGATGTCACTAAAAGGCTTTTTAAAGTGGGAAAGTTGGTAGGAATTGATGTTTTAGACCATTTAATTATTGGTAAAGGTAAATATAATAGTTTGAAGTCTAAAAATTTATTTTAAACAGTTATTCTGAAAGGGGATATAGTTATGGTAATGAATATTTTCACTGCTCCATTCTCGAGAGATATGGGGATAGATTTAGGAACTGCTAATACTTTGGTTTATATTAGAGGAAAAGGGGTATTAATTCGTGAGCCATCTGTAGTTGCTATTCAGAAGAATACTTCTAAAGAGGAGGTATTGGCTGTTGGTGATGAGGCTAAGAAGATGATTGGACGTACTCCTGGTAATATCGTAGCAATTAGACCGATGAAGGATGGTGTTATTGCTGATTTTGAAGTTACTGAGAAGATGTTAAGATATTTTATTACTAAGGCCCATAAACGTAAACGTCTGGTCAGACCAAGAATTATCGTTTGTGTTCCTTCTGGTGTTACTGAGGTAGAAAAACGTGCAGTTATCGATGCTTCCTTACATGCTGGTGCTCGAGAGGCTTATTTGATTGAAGAGCCGATGGCTGCAGCAATTGGAGCAGGTCTCCCTGTTCATGAAGCTACAGGTAATATGGTTGTAGATATTGGAGGAGGAACTACAGAGGTAGCAGTAATCTCTTTAGGTGGGATTGTAACTAAAGATTCTATCAGAGTTGGTGGAGATGAGCTTGATGATGCAATTGTACATTATATCAAGAATACATACAACTTGATGATTGGAGAGAGAACTGCTGAACAGATCAAGATTTCTGTAGGTTCTGCTTATATCGGCTCTAATTCAGAACTTAGTTTAGATGATACTATGGACATTAGAGGTAGAGATTTAGTCAACGGTCTGCCTAAGACAGTGACCATAACTGCTGAAGAGATTCAACAGGCTTTAAGAGAGCCAGTTAATGATATCATTAGAGCAGTTAAGAGTACTTTAGAAAATACTCCACCAGAATTATCGGCTGATATTATGGATAGGGGAATTGTGATGGCTGGTGGAGGTTCATTATTAGCAGGTCTAGACCAACTTATCTCTCAGGAGACTGGAATGCCAGTCTATTTAGCAGATGATCCTTTAGATTGTGTTGTCTATGGTACTGGTAAAGTATTAGAAGAGATAAACAACCTCAAAAATGTATTGATTAGTCCCAAAAGATTATCCTAGATTATTATAGTAAGCTATTATTATGAAGTACAGACTCTACAGCCATCAAACTTTAGATAGAGGTTAGGTGGCTAGGGTTTGTTGTTATAGGTTGCATAACTTGTAATATCGTAATTGTAATAGGTTGATTTTAAAGAGTTACAAAAATAGTAATCTGAGATTAAGGTGATAGCTGTGTTAGAATTTTTAAAGGAACATCGGAAGAAGATATTGATTATTATATTTGTTATAGTTTTGATCAGATTTATTAATCTTGTAGGAAGGGATAGAGATTATAATAGATTTGAAGGTTTAATTATCGACTTATTGAAACCGGGATTTGTTGTGGTCAATAGTATCGAAGAGTTTTCTAAAGGGACTTTTAGAGTAATCTTAGATTACAAGAGTGTAAAAGAAGAGAATGAGAAGCTAAAGGATAAGGTAGAAAATTTAAATTATAATTTAAAGCAGATTGAGAAGATAATGCTAGAGAATCATAGATTAAGAGAATTATTAAATTTTAAAGAGTTTGCACCATATAAAGTAGTAGGTGGAAGTGTTATTGGACATAGTTCTGAGAATTGGTCTAATGTTTTGGTCATAGATAGGGGAAGCAAGGCTGGTATTAGACGCAAAATGCCTGTAGTTGCTAAAAATGGATATTTGCTAGGGATTACCCAGCAAGTTACTGCACATACAGCACAGATTTTATTGATTAATGATGGTAACTTTGTAGCAGGAGGCCTTGTTCAGAGAAAAGATTCCCGTGATTTAGGGGTGATTAAGGGGCAGACTCAAGAGAGTAGGCTTTTGATGAACAATCTAGCTTGGGATGCTGATATTAGAGTGGGTGATACAATTGTTACATCAGGTTCACAGTATTATCCTAAAGGTTTACCGATAGGAAAGGTTATATCAGTGAGTCCTGATAATTATGGTCTAACCCAAGCAGCATTAATAGCCCCCTTTATAGATGTTAGAAGAGTAGAAGAGGTGTTGGTTATTACTGATTTTAGTACTAAAGTCGATTTGCTTGAACCTTTAAATTCTGATCATCAACTCGAAGGAGAAAGAGAATGATGGTTTATTTATTATATGGTTTTTTAATATTGCTGGCTTTGATTTTACAAACTACTATAATTCCTTATAGCCTTTTTTATAATATCATACCTGATTTACTTTTAATTATAATCACTCTCTTAGCTATCTATCGTGGAAAGACTGTAGGAGGAGTTTTAGGTTTTATTACAGGTCTTTTACAGGACTGGTTTTCTGGTGGACTTTTTGGAATTAATGCTATCAGTAAAACCATTGTAGGGTATTTATTTGGATTTCTTAAGGATCATATCTATCCCAAAAATATCATGGTGCCTCCTGTTGGAGTAGCTATTGCTACTATTATTAATCAGTTATTAGTAGTCTCTTTTACAGATTATCTTCTAACAGGGCTTTCTATTGAGGCTGTATTTAAATCTGTGATCATTCCTTTGGTGATTTATAATTCTATATTATCTATAGTCATTAATATAGTGATCTATAAAATTGACAATTATTTGGCTAGGAGGAAATTTATTGATTGATAATAATGAGAAAAGACTAATTCCCTTTATGTTGATATTAGTGGCTATCTTTCTCTTATTAATTGCTAGACTTTATTATCTGCAGATCTATCAAGGTCAGAGATTTAAAGAACTTTCAGAAGGAAATAGAACTTCTCTTAGGTCGATTAGTGCTCCTAGAGGAAGAATCTATGATAAAAATGGAAAAGTATTGGTCTCCAATAAGTTGGCCTATACCTTATCTATTATTCCAGAAGATGTTGAAGATTTAGATGGGATTTTAGAAAAGCTAAATCAGATTATGGGTTTAGATATAGCATTAGCCCATGAGAAGATTGAGAAAGCAGCAAAGGGAAAGACCGTTAGATTGAAGAGAAATATAAGCCATGAAGAGTTGGTTTTATTAGAAGAGAATAAAAGTGAGTTACCTGGAGTTATTTTAGAAGAGACTCCAATGAGGGAATATGTTTATGATAAACTGGCTAGCCATGTTTTAGGATATGTAGGGGAAATTTCAGCCAGTGAATTAGAGAATCTCTCAGAAAAGGGTTATAATGTTGGAGATATAATTGGTAAAACAGGTTTAGAATTATATTATGAGAAGTATCTGCGTGGAAAAGAAGGAAGAGAACTGGTAGAGGTTAATAATGTAAGAGAAAAGATAAGGACTCTTGGGATAGAAGAACCTATTGCAGGCTATGATTTAGTTTTGAATATAGATGCTCAATTACAAGAGAATGTTGAAAGAATATTGGCTCAAGAACTGGACTTATTGACTGAGCAAGCCAAGGAGGATGAGGATATTATTGAACCTCCTAGAGGGGGAGCAGTAATAGTGACAAACCCCTATGATGGTAGTATTTTGGCTATGGCAAGCTTACCTGATTACAATCCCAATCTATTTGTAGGGGGAATCTCTCAAAAGGATTGGACAAGGCTAAGTACCGATCCTAAAAAGCCTCTATTAAATAGAGCTATTAGTACCAGTGCTCCTTCAGGATCAATCTTTAAGATAGTAACTGGAGTGGCTGGTATGGAGGAGTTGGGTGTAAAGGCAGATACAGAATTTTATGATCCAGGTTATTATAAGACTGGTGGGGTTACTTTCCGCAACTGGTCTGATGTAGGTAGAGGTAAGCTTGATTTTTTAGAAGCTATTGCTTGGTCTAATAACCCGGTCTTCTTTCAATTAGGACATCAATTATATAAGAAAGATAGGACTGTTTTACAAGAATATGCTCGCAAGTTTGGTTTAGGAGAAAAAACTGAAGTTGATTTGAATAATGAAGCTACTGGGTTAGTACCTGATCCTGAATGGAGAAGGAGTTATTTTAAGAATAATGAGGATAAGATTTGGTATCCTGGCTATAGTATTAACTTATCTATTGGACAAGGTAACTTAAGAACTTCTCCTATTCAATTGGTGAATCTTGTTAGTGCTGTAGCTAATGGTGGGAAGTTATATCAACCTTTATTAGTTGATAAGATAGTTGATAGAGATGGTAAGTTGATTAAGGATTTAGAGCCTAAGTTATTAAATGAGTTATCTCTTTCCAAAGATACTTTAGATACTATTCAAAAGGGGATAAAAGCAGTTACTACTTATGGTACAGCAAGAAGGACTTTTGAAGATCTGCCTATAACTATAGCTGGAAAGACTGGAACTGCTCAAACTGGAAAGGGTAGACCCAATCATGGATGGTTTGCTGGATATGCACCTGCTGATAATCCAGAGATAGCAATTGTTGTTTTCATTGAGTATGGAACCTCAAGTGGTAATACATTACCTATAGCAAAAGAGATTATAAAGGATTATTTTGATTTAGACTTAATCTCTGAAGATGAAGGCTCTGATTAAGAGATATAAAATCAATGGATTATATTATGAATATAAGATTAATAGTTACTATTATATTTTGGATTCATTGAGTATCTAGGAGGAAGTAAGATGTTGAATAGAGGAGTGACTTTTAAGGGTGATTTAGAAGGGCTTATTATAATTTTAAATGATGAATTAGAATTTAATTATATTAAAGAAGAGTTAAGGAGTAAGTTTATTCAAGCAGGTGATTTTTTCGATGATGATCTGATGGTTAGAATTAAACTGGGTAGGAGAGGCTTAACTTCTAAACAAAAGAGTGAATTATTAGAGATATTCAGAGAACAAGAGGGTATTTCGGTAATTGAGTTTATCAATAATGATAATAGATTTGTAGACTCTAAGGAAGAAGGAGATACATTACTGGTTAAACGTACAATCCGTTCAGGACAGACTGTAAGATTTGAGGGGAATATTGTAATTTTAGGGGATGTAAATCCTGGAGCCGAGATTGTAGCAGCAGGTGATATAGTGGTTATGGGTCATTTTAGGGGTATTGCCCATGCGGGGGCTAAAGGCGATACATCAGCTACTATATCAGCTTTTAGACTAGAGCCTACTCAGCTTAGGATTGCTAATTATATTACTCGTGCTCCTGATATTCCTCCTAATTCTCCTAACACTCCAGAGATTGCTTCGTTGAAAGGTAAGCAGATTATTATTGATTATTTGAGAAAGTAAAGGGGGTATTTTGATGGCTGGAAAGGCTTATGTTATTACTTCTGGAAAAGGTGGTGTTGGAAAGACTACAACAACTGCCAATCTAGGAACTGGTTTGGCCAAATTAGGAAAGAGAGTTGTACTGATAGACGCTGATATAGGGTTGCGTAATTTAGATGTAGTTTTGGGCTTGGAGAATAGAATTGTCTATGATATTGTTGATGTGGTAGAGGGAAACTGTAGATTAGAACAGGCCTTAATTAAGGATAAGAGATATAGTAGTTTATGTCTGTTGCCTGCGGCTCAAACTAGAGATAAGACTTCTGTTAATCCTGAACAGATGGTTGAATTAACTGACCAATTAAGGGAAGAATTTGATTATATTATCATCGATTGCCCTGCAGGCATTGAGCAAGGATTTAAAAATGCTATAGCAGGGGCTGATGAAGCGGTAGTAGTAACTACTCCAGAGGTTTCAGCAGTTAGGGATGCCGATAGAATTATTGGTATGTTAGAAGCAGAAGGCGTTCATGATCCACAGTTGATTATCAATCGTGTACGAATAGATATGATAAATCGTGGAGATATGATGGATATTGAGGATATGATTGAAATTTTGGCTATAAAATTATTAGGAATTGTACCGGAAGATGAGAAGATTGTTGTTTCTACAAATAAAGGTGAGCCAGTAGTCTTATTAGAGAATACTCGTTCAGGTGAAGCTTTTTGGAATATCACTCGCAGAATTGAAGGGGAAGAGGTTCCCTTGATTGATTTGGAAGAAGGACTATTAAATAAGATAAAGCGGTTGGTGGGATTAAGATAATAAGTATTAAGATTATATAAGATCTGAATTTTTGTTGAAGCTCTTAGCTCAATAAAAGCCCTAAAAAAAAACCTTATTGATGAAGAAAAGTTTACATGATAGCTATTTATAACAGCTATTTAACTCTAAGTCTTTTTGAATGATGAAAATAGGGTTATGGGAGGGAAGAGAAGCTTGTTGGATATAATGAAAGGAATTTTTAATAATAAGGAAGATGTTTCTAGTAAAGATGTTGCTAAGGAGAGGTTGAGGTTAGTGTTAGTGCATGATAGAATAGGGGTGTCTCCAGAGATAATTGAAGAAATGAAGGAAGAGATGATTGAAGTAATCTCTAAATATTTAGATATAGATAATGACAGAATAGATATGGATTTAGAGCGACAAGATAATTCGGTAGCTTTGATTGCTAATATACCAGTTAGAAGATTAAAGAAGAAGAGGTAGAGTTCTACATTCTATCTCATATATTGGAGTTATTTTAACTTTTATTCTATAAACTTTATTCAGCCTTTAACTATTTGAGAATAGATTTGAAGATTAAGACCAGGTTAACCTGGTCTTAATTTTTGGTGGACTAATATTATTTAATATTATATAATTTATTAGTGAAAAGAGATAATAATTTAAGATTATATTAAGATTTCGTAAGGGAGGGGATTATAATTAAGAAGCTAATTAAGAATATCGACTATTTAATACCAATAATTACTCTGTTATTAATCTTAACAGGACTAGTTATTATTGGGAGTGCTACTAATATTACTGATAATCCCCTATTGCAAAATATCTTTTTAAAGAAACAGATTATAGCTGCTTTAGCTGGAATTACTCTGGTTACTATCAGTCTATTTTTTGACTATAGGATTTTGAGGGATTACGTCAATATTATCTATATTTTAAATATCTTAGTTTTAATTATAGTCTTATTTTTAGGAAGCACTATTAAAGGTGGACAAGGGTGGATTAAATTGGGGCCCGTCAATTTTCAGCCAGCGGAAACTGCTAAATTGGCTGTGATTATTGCTTTAGCTGATGTTTTATCTAAAGGTAGATATAATGTTTATCATATCTTAGGCCTAACAGTTCCAGCAATATATATGGCTATCCCCTTTGCATTGGTTCTATTACAGAATGACTTGGGTTCAGCTTTAGTATTAATAGCTATTTTTGTTGGAATGATCTATGTAGCTGGAGCTAATGCTAAGTTTCTAGTAGGGACTTTTTTAACGGGAGTAGGTACAGTGGTTGCTTGGATAACAGTCCATATTTATTGGGGGGTACCGATCCCTTTGAAATCATATCAGTTAAAGAGGTTATTGGTTTTAGTCAATCCACAATTAGAACCTTTGGGGGCAGGATATAATGTTATTCAATCTAAAATTGCTATAGGCTCTGGAGGTCTTTTAGGAAAAGGACTTTTTGGAGGCACTCAAAATCAGCTTAATTTTCTACCTGAGCGGCATACTGATTTTATATTTTCAGTTTTAGGTGAGGAATTTGGTTTTATTGGTGCTATATTAGTTCTATTATTATATCTGCTACTCTTATGGAGGGGTATAAAGGTAGCGATGGAAGCTAAGGATGAGTTTGGACAGTTATTGGTCGTTGGTATCTTATCGATGTTCACCTTCCATATTTTGGAGAATGTGGGTATGACTATTGGGATAATGCCTGTTACAGGAATTCCCCTTCCATTTCTTAGTTATGGGGGTAGCTCTTTGCTGACAAATTTAATAGCAATCGCTATTATTATGAATGTTAATATTAGAAGAAAGAAGATGCTCTTTTAGTGACTAGTGATAAGTAATGAGTGATAAGCGATTTATTACTTGTTACTCGTCACTTGTTACTGTATTTAACAGACATAATAGATTATTGCCACTAATATTTATATTAATGAAAGAAGGTGGCAATAGGATGCTAAAGATGCTAGGAATGAAATTTAAATTGAATATATTATTTTTGTTGATATTATTCTTATTTTCTATTTCAGGATTATTCTTGACTGCCAGTATAAATTTTATTATTGTAATCTTACATGAATTGGCTCATTCTGTGATAGCACAAAAAGAAGGGGTTAGAGTCAATGAAATTGAGTTATTGCCTTTTGGAGGAGTAGCAAAATTTCGAGATTTGATTCAACTAAAGCCTAAAAGTGAGATGAAAATCTCTTTAGCAGGACCTATCTTTAACCTTATCCTAGCAGCAATAACGCTAATTCTATTAAGGTATAAGATCATTCCGTTACTATCAGGTTTCTATTTTATTAAGATTAATTTGACCATTGGATTATTCAACCTAATTCCTGCTTTGCCTTTAGATGGAGGGCGTGTGCTTAGAGCATTTTTGACCAATAAGATTGGGTTTAAAGAGGCTACATATTATACACTGAGACTGAGTAGAGTGATAGCTATATTTTTGGGGATTATAGGTGTGATTGGGATTTGTTATGGGTATGCTAATATTATTCTATTATTTATAGCCTTTTTTATCTACTTTGCTACTTTAAAAGAAGGTAGGTATGCTTCTTATGTCTTGATGCAATATATTGCTAAAAAGAAGGGGAAGCTTTTAAAGGAGAGGGTTGTATATCTTCAACAGTTAATTGCTGTTGAAGATACTCCACTAAAAGATATCATTGAACGGCTAGTTCCTAATCGCTTTCATATGATTAGAGTAGTAGATTATGATTTGAAGTTATTAGGATGGGTAACAGAGGATCAGTTTATCAACTCTTTAGTTAATGACGGAATAGATAAACCAATAAGGGATCTGTTAGAGTAGTTTTGCTTTATTATTAGATGGATTTAAAGGATAGATATTGCGATATTTTACTATTTGAAAAATTAAATAAATACTTTAATAATTGACTGTTATCTAGGGGCGTAGTATATTACTATATTACGCCCCTCTAGTTGATGATAATAATTGTAAGATAAGGAGTGGAATTTATGACAATAGATTTAGCTAATAAGATAGAAGAGATTCTTCCAGAAGTAAGCAAGCCAACCCGTTATATGGGAAATGAGTTGAATATGATTAAGAAGGATTTAAATCAGGTGAAGGTTAAGTTTGCCCTTGCTTTTCCCGATGTTTACGAGGTGGCTATGTCCCATTTGGGGATTAAGATTTTATACCATCTATTGAATGAAAGAGAAGATACAGTAGCTGAGAGGGTTTATGCACCTTGGGTTGATATGGAGCAGAAGATGAGAGAGCATAATCTCCCATTATTTACTCTAGAGAACAGAGCTAAAGTAGTTGACTTTGATATCTTAGGATTTACTTTACAGTATGAAATGAGTTATACAAACATCTTGAATATGTTAGATTTAGCAGGAATACCATTAAAAAGTAAAGATAGAGGTGAGGAGTTTCCATTAGTTATTGTAGGAGGACCTTGTGCTTTTAATCCAGAACCTCTAGCACCTTTTGTAGATGTAGTACTCTTAGGAGAAGCTGAGGCTGCTATTGGAGAGTTAGTAGATCAATATTTAGTTTGGAAGGATAGCGGTGCTTCTAAAAAAGATCTATTAAAGAGTTTATCCCAGATTGAAGGTCTTTATATACCTAGTTTTTATGAGATAGATTATAATGATGATGGAGAGGTAGTTAAATTTGAAGCTAAGAATGATGCTCCAGAAATTTTAAAAAAGAGGGTCATTCAGAATTTAGATGAGTCCTATTATCCAGAGAAGTTGATTTTGCCCTATATGGAGATTGTTCATGATAGAGTAACTTTAGAGGTGGCTAGAGGATGTACTAGGGGCTGTCGTTTCTGCCAAGCAGGTATGATTTATCGACCTGTTAGAGAGAGAAGCCATGAGAGAATTAAGGATTTAGCAAAGAAGTTGATTGAAAGTACTGGTTATGAAGAGATTTCCTTATCATCATTAAGTACCAGTGATTATAGTAAGATAGAGGATTTAGCAAAGAAGCTCTTAGAAGAGTATAAAGACCAAAGAGTAAGTGTTGCTTTACCTTCAATGAGAGTTGACTCCTTTTCAGTAGATTTAGCTAAAGAGTTACAAGCAGTCAGAAAGACGGGATTAACCTTTGCTCCAGAGGCTGGAACTCAGAGGTTACGGGATGTTATTAATAAAGGTATTAATGAAGAGGACTTATTAAAGACTACTGAAGCTGCTTTTAAAGAGGGTTGGAGAAGGGTTAAGCTATACTTTATGATGGGCTTACCTACTGAAACTTTAGAGGATATCAAAGGGATTGCTGATTTGGCTAAGAAGGTAGCTGAGATGGGCGATGAGATTAGAAGAAATTCTGATAATAAGCGAAGAGTCAAGGTAGGAGTCAGTGTCTCTACCTTTGTACCTAAGCCCCATACTCCTTTTCAATGGTCTAAATTCAATACTTTAGAAGAGATTAAAGAGAAGCAACAATTATTACGAAATGAGCTAAGAGGTAAGGACTTATCCTTTACTTGGACTGATCCATATCTAAGTACTATGGAAGCTGTCTTTGCTCGTGGTGATAGAAGAGCAGCTGAGGTTATGCAAAGAGCTTGGGAGCTTGGAGCAAAATTTGATGGCTGGAGTGAGCACTTTGATTATCAGCGTTGGAAGCAGGCCTTTGAAGAGTCTGGGTATAATTTAGAAGAGTATGTCTATCGTAACTTTAATTTAGAGGGAAGACTACCTTGGGATCACTTAGAAGTAGGTGTCGATAAGGGATATTTAAGGAAAGAGTATCAGAAAGCTATTGATGTAGAATTGACACCAGATTGTAGATTTAATAACTGTACTGGGTGTGGGATTTTGAAGAATTTAGATGCAAGAATCTCACTAATAGGTGGTGAGAATAGTGGGAAATAATAAGATTAGAGCTAGAGTATTAAAGGGTGATAAGGTAAGGTTTATCTCTCATTTAGATTTTTTAAATACAATGAATAGAGCTTTGCGTAGAGCAAATATTCCGATAGCTTATTCTCAAGGGTACAATCCTACCCCTAATATTTCTTTTGCAACTGCTTTGGCAGTGGGATTGACCAGTGATAGTGAATATATTGATTTTGAGCTGGAAGAAGATATCGATATCCAAGAGTTTAAAGATAATTTAAATCAAGTTTTACCACAAGGAATTGAAATTTTAGAAGCAAAGCAGTTACTATCTAAGAGCAAATCTTTAGCTTCGCTGCTTCGACAATCAAGTTATTTTGCTAGATTAGAGTTGACTGAAGAGCTTAGTATAGATAAATTGAGAGAAGAGGTAGCTAACTTTTTATCTCAAAAGGAGCTTGTAATTAGAAGAAAGAGAAGAAGAAAGAAGGATAGAGTCTTTGATATCAAGCCGATGATATATAGGTTAGAGGTTATTGGGGTGCAGAGTGATTTGGCAACGATTGAGATGTTGATACAGACAGGAAGCTCGGGAAATCTTAGACCTGAAGAGGTTGTTGATGCTTTAGCTGACTATTTAGAATTTGTTAAACCTGCAAAGCTAGTTAATATTCATCGCTCTGGATTATATATTGAAGATAATGGGGAAATTATTCCTCCAATAGAAGCGATAAAAAGATAGTGGACAGTGTATAGTTGATAATTGAGTTTAGAACCATTAAATTACTTATGAAGATAAATTTTTATTTTTAAGCTATTTACTATCAACTGCTGTACAGGGGAGGTGAGAAGTTGAGTAAGGAGATAGTTATTAATGATATGGGATTAGAAACAAGGATTGCTATTTTGGAGAATAGAGAGTTAGTAGAGATTATTTATGAACGGGATTTTTCTGAGCAGATAGTTGGTAATATCTATAAAGGTAGGGTTGAGAGTGTGCTTCCAGGGATGCAAGCAGCTTTTATAGATATTGGATTAGAAAAGAATGTCTTTTTACATGCTAAAGACTTGATTCCTCTTGCAGAAAGAAAGAACTTTAGAATTGAAGAACTAATTAAAACAGGGCAGCAACTTTTAGTACAGATTACCAAAGAGCCCTTAGGAACTAAAGGTCCTAGAGGTACTTGTAAGTTAAACCTTGCAGGAAGATACCTTGTATTGATGAATAGTAAAAGGCATGTAGGGGTTTCTAGGAGAATTGATGATAATTCTGAGAGAAAGAGGCTAAAGAATATAGCTTCTGAACTTCTTCCTGAAGATAAAGGATTAATTGTCAGAACGGTGGCAGCCTATAAAAGTGAGCAAGAGCTTAAAAAGGATCTTAGCTTACTACTTGATCTTTGGAATGAAATAGAGGAAGAAGCAAGTAAAGAGAGAGCACCTTCTTTGATTTATAAGAATCTTAACTCTGTTAAACAGGTGATTAGAGATAAATTTACTTCTGAAATTGACAAGTTGATTATAGACAACAAGAAAGATTATCATCAAGCGATAAGAACCCTTGATCATATCTCACCAGAATTGGAGAGTAGAGTCTATTATTATGATCACCCTAAGCCTATCTTTGATTATTATAATATTGAAGAGGAGATTAAGAGCTTATTAAAACGTAAAGTTCCTTTAAATTGTGGTGGATATATCATCATCGATAGTACTGAAGCTTTAACAGCAATTGATGTTAATACAGGAAGCTATGTTGGTAAGGATAATTTAGAGGATACTGTTGTTAAGACCAATTTAGAAGCAGCCAAAGAGATAGCTAAACAGTTAAGGCTTAGAGATATCGGTGGAATTATCATTATTGATTTTATAGATATGAAGATAGATAAAGATAGAGAGTTGATTTTAGATACTTTAAGATCAGAATTAACTAAGGATAAGACTAAGAGTAATATCTTAGGTTTAACCAAATTGGGGCTGGTAGAGATGACCCGTAAGAATGAAAGAGAGAGGGTTGGCGAGTTTTTACAGCAAGAATGCCCTTATTGTCAAGGGACAGGGAGCATTTTGTCTGAAGATACTATCTTTTTAGAGGTAATCCGTAAAATTAAAGAGATATTCTGGGAGAGTAGAGCAGAAGCTATATTGTTGGAAGTTCATCCTAAACTAGCTTCTAGGTTGATTGGAGTATCTGGAAAAAACTTAGAGAAGTTGGAGAAAGAATTAAATAAAGAGATTTACATCATGGGTAATAAGGAGTTACATTTAGAGGATATTAATGTATTAAAGATCGGTTCTAATTCAGAGATTCAAGTTCTAGCTAAGCCCTTAAATATAGGAGAGCGATTAAACCTTAAAGTAGAAGAGAGGCATATGAACAATTTAGATGATGGAATTGCTAGATTAGATGGTTATATAATTGATATTTTAGAAGGTGGATCACTTGTAGGACAGAGAGTTAGAGTTGAAATTATAGAAGTTAAGAAGACTTATGCAATAGCCGAAGTAGTAAAAACAATTGATTATTAAGTCTTAGTTTGAGTTTAAGGTTAAGTAAATTCTCAGACTCATACTTATACTTAAATTCATCTTGACATCTTTGGAATTCTATGTTAGAATTCATAGTCGTGAGTGGTTTATATAAGCCACTGCCAAAACCGCACGATACGGGTTAAAAAACTCTAAAGAGTACCTAGTGATCGGCGAGTCTGAGGTAGAGGAGGTGCACAGAATGTACGCAATTATTCAAACAGGTGGAAAGCAATATAAAGTAGAAGAAGGTCAAGTAATTAGAGTAGAAAAGCTAGATAATGAAGCTGGTGAAACTGTTGAGTTTGACCAAGTTAAATTAGTATCTACTGACAATGGTTTAAAGGTTGGAACTCCAACTGTAGAAGGTGCTAAAGTAACTGCTGAAGTGGTTGCTCAAGGAAAAGGTAAGAAGGTTATCATTTTCAAATATAAGCCTAAAAACAATTTCCGTAAAAAGAATGGTCATAGACAACCTTATACAGCAATAGAAATTAAGAGTATTGAGGCGTAATGGTGACTAATGATTACCATTGAAATTAAAAGAGATACAGAATATAATATCATTAGTTTTGCTGGTAGTGGGCATGCTGAATATGGAGAGTATGGACAAGATATTGTCTGTGCAGGAATTTCAGCAATTATGCAGACTGCTGTTTTAGGTTTGACAGACTATTTAGACTTTGATATAAATATAGATGTTAAAGATGGATGGTTAGATTGTCAATTAGTATCAGATATAGCTCAAGATCAACAGGTAAAGGCTATTTTAGAGACAATGCTCGTTGGTCTAAAGGGTATACAAGAAGAGTATTCGGAATATATAAAAATAATTGAAGGGGGTGGAAAGAATGATTAAGATGAATTTACAACTTTTCGCTAAGAAAAAAGGAGTTGGAAGTTCTAAGAACGGTCGTGACAGTATCGCTAAGCGACTTGGAGTTAAGAGACACGATGGACAATACGTTAGTGCTGGTAGCATCATCGTTCGTCAACGTGGAACTAAATTCCACCCTGGCCTAAACGTAGGTCGTGGAGGAGATGACACTTTATTCTCTACAGTTGATGGATACGTAGCTTTCGAAAGAAAAGGTAGAGACAAGAAGCAAGTAAGTGTTTATACTGAAGACCAAGTTCAAGCTATGGCATAAATCGACAAAAAAGCTTCCAGTTGTAGACTGGGAGCTTTTTTTAGTTAAAGAATATGTAGGGGACAGTCTAGACTGTCCCCTACTGTTGATTTTAAATAATCTTAAACTCAGGCTTAAACTTAAAGTTAGTTTATGTTATAATGTCTTAATAAGATTAACTATTTTAGGAAATGTTAATAACAGTTGATTGTTTAGCACATAGACATTAATAGCCTTATTATTATAGATTATCAACTGTTTATTGGAGGTCGATAAAAGATGTTTGTAGATGAAGTAGAGATTGAAGTAAAGGGTGGCGATGGTGGAGACGGTATGAGTAGTTTTCGCCGTGAAAAATTTGTTGCTGCTGGTGGACCAAGTGGTGGCGATGGTGGTCATGGAGGTAATGTAATCTTTACTGTTGATGAGGGTTTGAATACATTATTACATTTTAGAGAAAGAAAGTTCTATGAAGCCTCGTCAGGAGAGCGTGGAGGAAGCAAGAACATGCATGGTAAAGATGCTGATGATCTGATTATCAAGGTGCCTCCTGGGACAACAGTAACTGATGTAGATACTGGAAAGGTAATTGCTGATTTAATTCATGAACATCAAGAGGTTGTAATTGCTCATGGTGGTCGTGGAGGTAGAGGTAATGCTAGATTTAAGACTTCTACTAGGCAAGCCCCTAAGTTTTCAGAGAATGGTGAGCCTGGAGAAGAGAGAAAGGTTAAGTTGGAATTGAAGGTCTTAGCTGATGTAGGTCTGGTAGGATATCCTAGTGTAGGTAAATCAACTATTATCTCCAAGGTATCTGCAGCTAAACCCAAAATTGGTGCCTATCATTTTACCACTTTAAAGCCCAATTTGGGTGTTGTTAAAGTAGGTGATTATAGTTCTTTTGTTATGGCTGATATTCCTGGACTGATTGAAGGTGCTCATACTGGTGTAGGGTTAGGAGATGACTTCTTACGCCATATTGAGAGAACTAAGGTGATAATTCACGTCTTAGATATCTCGGGGATTGAAGGAAGAGACCCTTTAGAAGACTTTAGAAGAATTAATCAAGAGTTAGAGAGTTTTAATGAAAAGTTGATGGAGAGACCTCAAATAGTGGCGGCTAACAAGATGGACTTACCAGACTCAGAAGAGAATCTGCTCAAGCTCAAAGAGGTACTAGAAGCAGAAGGCTATGAGGTTTATCCGATCTCTGCTGCTACAGGTAAAGGGTTAAATGAATTGATTAAACGGGCTGATGCCTTGGTTAAGGAAGCACCAGACTTCTTTGATGAAGAGGTTGCAGAAGAGGAAGAGGTTATTATCCGTGGACCTCAGCCTGGTGAAGCAGAAGATGCCTATGAGATAATAGAAGAAGACGGTGTTTATAGAGTAGTTGGTAAAGAGATTAAACGTAAAACAGCTATGGCAGACTTTACTACTGATGAGGGCTTATATTACTTCCTTAAAACCTTACGTAAGATGGGAGTAGATGATGCTCTAAAAGAGGCTGGAGCTAAAGAAGGAGACACTATTGAGATTGAAGGATGGGAATTTGAATATTCAGAATAATAGGAGTGATAAAATTGTTAACAGGAAAACAACGTAGTTTTTTAAAGAGTAAGGCGCATAATATGGACTCTATAGTCCAAATCGGTAAAGATGGTATTAATGAAAATGTAATTGCCCAGGTTGATGAGACTTTAGAGGCAAGAGAGTTGATTAAACTTAGAGTATTGAACAATTCATTATATAGTGCTAAAGAAGCGGCCCATGAATTGGCAGAAGCTTGTAAGGCAGAGTTTATTCAAGCTATCGGTAATGTCTTTGTGCTTTATCGTGAGAATAAAGAGATTAAGAAATATAATCTGCCTAAGTAATTTTTAGTATGGATATTTAGTGTAAATAAGTTGTTAAATTATATAGTTTAATGGATATATCACGGTAGTTTAGTTATCAGGAGTCAGGGATCTGGAGTTTGGAATCAGTAAAAGCTTACTGATTACTGATAACTGATTCCCGATTACTGAGATAAAGTGGGTGACTTTTATGCGTGATAGTGTTAAAAGGGCAAAGAGGATTGTGATTAAGGTTGGAAGTAGTAGCTTGACTTATCAGAATGCTAAGCTTAATTTAAGAAGAATAGAAAAGTTAATTAGAGAGATTGTCGATTTAAAGAATCAAGATAAAGAGGTTATATTAGTTAGTTCTGGAGCTGTGGCAGCAGGACAGGGTGAGCTGGATTTAGCAGAGCGCCCTCAAACTATTCCAGAGAAGCAGGCTTTAGCTGCAATAGGTCAAGGAATACTGATGAAGACCTACCAGAAGTTATTTAGTGAGTATGGCCAGAAAGTGGCACAGGTATTGTTGACTCAGAAGGATCTAACTGATCGTAAGAGATATCTCAATTCCAGAAATACTTTAAATCAGCTTCTAAACTATGGAGTAATTCCAGTTATTAATGAGAATGATACAGTGGCAGTTGAAGAGATTAAGTTTGGTGACAATGATACCTTATCTGCTCTGGTAAGCAGTTTGATTGATGCTGATTTATTGATTATTTTATCAGATATTGATGGGCTCTATACAGCAGATCCTCGTCATGACCCTACTGCTAAGTTACTTAGTAGGATTGATGATATTAGTCATGAAATAGAAGCATTAGCAGGTGATGCAGGAACTAAACGAGGAACTGGAGGCATGATTACTAAGATTAGGGCTGCTAAGGTATCTACTCGTTCTGGGATACCTCTAATAATAGCTAATGGTAGTCTAGATAATGTCTTGTCACAGATTACCCAAGGGGCAGAGGTAGGAACATTATTCTTATCCCAAGAAAAGTTAGCTAGCCGTGAGAAGTGGATTGCTTTTAACTTAGATGTAGAGGGAGAGATAGTTATAGATTCAGGTGCTGTTAAAGCCTTACTTGAAAAAGGTAAGAGTTTATTGCCCTGTGGTATATTAGCTAGTCAAGGTTGTTTTTCAGCAGGGGCTGTTGTAGATATCGTTAATCAAGCAGGGGAGATTTTGGCACGAGGTCTGGTCAATTACTCTCAAAGGGAGATTGAAGAGATTAAAGGTCTACATACAAGTAAGATTAAGGAGAGACTGGGCTATCAAGATTATGATGAAGTGGTTCATCGTGATAATTTAGTACTTATGATTTAGCTAATGGCTACTAGCTGATAGCCATTAGCTAATAAAAGGAGTGGTGTAGATGAGTATAAGAGAAGAGGTTGTTAGCAAAGCTAAACAAGCTAAGAAAGCAGCCAGGAAGTTGGCTCATATCGGTTCTGAGATTAAGAATAAGGCTTTATTAGAGATGGCCGATGAATTAGAGAAGCAGACTGAACAAATCTTAGCTGCTAATGAGCAGGATATGGATTATGGTCGTGAGCACGAACTACCTGAGTCTTTATTAGATAGGTTATTATTGACTGAAGAGAGAATTAAAGGGATGGCTGATGGCTTAAGGGAGGTTGCCAAGTTTGATGATCCAATTGGTGAGGTCTTAGGAATGAAGAAGCGTCCTAATGGCTTAAAGATTGGAGAGGTAAGAGTTCCTTTAGGTGTGATAGGGATAATCTATGAAGCTCGTCCTAATGTAACTGCTGATGCAGCAGGACTTTGTTTGAAGGCTGGTAATGCTGTCTTATTACGTGGTGGTTCTAATGCTATTAATTCCAATAAGGCTATCACTAATGCTTTGGCTAAGGCTGCTGTTCAAGCTGGATTGCCTGAGGGAAGCGTGCAATTGGTTGAAAGTACTGATAGAGAAGCAGTACAGGTGATGTTTAAGCTAAATGAGTATTTAGATGTGCTGATCCCTCGTGGAGGAGCAGGTTTGATTCAGGCTGTAGTTCAGAACTCTACTGTTCCAGTTATTGAAACTGGTGTTGGTAATTGCCATACATATGTAGATGGCGAGGCTGATTTAGAGATGGCTAAAAGAATAGTTATCAATGCTAAGTGCCAACGCCCTGGTGTGTGTAACTCTATGGAGACTTTGCTTGTCAATCAAGATATAACAGAAGAGTTTTTGCCTGTGATTGTAAAGGAGTTAAAGCAGAAGGATACTCTAGTAAAAGGCTGTGCTAAGGTACAAGAAATAGTTGCTGAGGTAGAGCTTGCTACAGAAGAGGACTGGGAGGCAGAATATCTTGATTATATTTTAGCAATAAAAGTTGTTAAAGATATAGATGAGGCTTTAGAGCATATAGATAAGTATAGCTCTAAACATTCAGAAGCAATCATTACAGAGAACTATACTAAAGCTCATAAGTTCTTAGATTTAATTGATGCTGCTGCTGTTTATGTCAATGCATCCACTAGATTTACCGATGGAGGTCAGTTTGGCTTGGGTGCAGAGATTGGAATCAGTACACAGAAACTTCATGCTCGTGGACCAATGGGTGTCAATCAGTTAACTACCAATAAATTTATCATCTTTGGAAATGGTCAAATAAGATAGGAAAAATTAGCTAGGGAATTTTTGTTCTTCGAGTTTAAATTTAAACCCTCCGTGATTATAAAGTTTCTTAAAAAAAGATGAAACTTTATTTCTCTGCAGGTTGAGTCTAAAAGACTTGTAGTAAGTAGTGATAAGTAAACAAAAATATTTATGGGAGCTGAAAGGCTCCTTTTTAAATTGTGTAGTAGAGAAATTAAATATTTTTTGAATATGTGGTCACTTAAAACTATACTATCGTATAAATTTTGAATTAATTACTAAGAAAGTCTGTACGATAGTATAGTCAGAAGTGGAAATGAGGAAAAAGTTTGTACTATAGTACAGTGTACAAATAAAAGTAATTGTGGTAATATATAGTTAGAAAGTTTCTGCAGAGACAAAAATAATAATGAGGAAGGGTGAAGAATAGATGAAAGAATTGAATGAGCAAGAGTTAATGATGGTTGATGGTGGGAGTATGCCAGGTTATCCTTTTAGTGGTTTTTCATATTGGAGAATTCTTGGAACTTTAACTAACTTAGGGATGAAGCAATATAATAAAATGAAGTATGGTGACGACATAGCATAAGAATAATTATTTTATAGAGAAACCAACCAAGTAAAATAAGGTTGGTTTCTCTTTTGAATTAATTATACAATAAGCAATTTAAATTATAGAAATTAGTTGGTGATATTAGTAAATGAAACTCAAAATTGGTGATATACCTAAAAACAAAGAATTTATGTTAGAAGAAAATGATTGGAATATATTAGAAGAACCATGTGAAGATAAATTTATAATATATGGTATTTTATTTGGTATATTATTGGCATACTTTTCATATCTATTGGTTGAATCTTTTTTTGAAATAGAGTTAAGAAATTTGAATATATTTTTTGATATTGTATTTATTGTTGTTCCTTTTCATGAATTTCTACATATTATTTGTCATCCAAATTTTGGTTTAAGTGACAAGACAATTTTAGGATTGCACTTAAGAAAATTATATTTTTATGTTTATTATGATGGAGTAATAACACGCAATAGGATGATTTTGGTATATTTGTTTCCTTTTTTTATTTTATCTTTTTGTTTCTTGTTAATATTACTTATATATAGAATAGATTCTGAATTTATTTTATATATAATTTTAGCAAATATAATTGGATCTGGTCTAGATTTAATTAGTGCTTTATTTATTTTTGTTAAGGTTCCTGAAAATTCTATTGTTAGAAATTACGGATTTAAAACTTTATGGAAAAAGGTTTCTAAATTTGAATGATAAATTGAATTAATCCTAATATGTATAAAGTATAAAACACGAAAAAGAATTTAAATTTCTTTAGCCACGAGTTAACACCAAGGAAACACGAATAAAGAACTAAAGAATTAACTTATAAATAAAACTCTTTTGAACTATTAGTATAAATTAGTGGTAAAAAATATTTTTATTTGAATTTTTTGTAAAAATAATTAGTTCAACTTATATAGCAATATATAGGTGTGATCTCCTTTTCGAGAAGTTGTTTTAAAATAACTGCTTTATCAATTTTTAAAGAAAAATATATAAATAAATCATACGTGTCAACTTAAGCAGTTTTTTGATAATTAACCGATGGAATCCTATATTCCATCAATATTTGTAAATTAGTTTTTCGCTTGTATTTTTCATGTATACTGTCTCCTGCAACTCTATTAAAAAACCAGTAATTTTTTAATATTATAGCTTGTAGAAATTAATTTTTCAGTAATTTGCATAACTTTTTCACTCAATTATACAATATAAGTTTTTAATAAATTCTTGATAGAAGAATTACAAATTAAATCTGAAAGGATGATTATATGTTTGATAAAGAGAGTATAACTAATTTTCTAGAGGGGATCAAATTTTTCCTTTCATTACACACTCCTTTTGGAAGTACAAATACCATAAGATTAGAATTAGACGAGATGTATATTGATTCAAGTAGATTAATAAAAGCAACAGTTCAATACTTAAAGAATGAAGGAAGAGATTGTACATTTTCAGGTGAATATATTGGAAGTTATCCAGTGTTAAAGGTTGATGGAAGCAGATATGCTTTAATATTAAACACTATTGGTAGTGCAGCAACAAGACTTTCAGTTCAGCAGGTAATGTTAAAGGAAATTTAATAGCTACTATTTACTCTTAAGAATACTTTTTATTAAAGAGGAGTGTCAAATATTTTATTAATATCTATTTTGATAGAACTTTTATCTTTGGTATTAGGGCTTGGATTAGCTCATTTATTAATAAAAAAAGCAATGAAAAATGAAAAATGAATCAATAAAAAGGATAGTGGATAAAATTAATACTTTGCACTGGGGAATTAAATCTTTATTATCAGTTGTTATACTTATTGTATTAATTACTCTAGTTAACATAAGTATATACATGACAGAAGATATGATTAACAACTTACCATCTATATTTAATGTGGCTCCTAGTCGTCAATTAAAAACTTTATTACTAGGCATGTTTATAGGAATAATTGGGTTTTTTAGTAAAAAGGGATGCAGCTATTACATTTGAGTAGGTCATATAATTAACTTAGAATATTTTATAGTAATATTCAGTAACGAGCGAGTAGCTCGTTTTTTATTTAAATTTATGGTCACTTAAAACTATACTATCGTATAAATTTTGAATTAATTATTAAGAAAGTCTGTACGATAGTATAGTCAGAAGTGGAAATGAGGAAGAAGTTTGTACTATAGTACAGTGTACAAATTAACACAAGTATGGTAATATATAGGTGTAGTACTTCTCGAGAGGTAAAAAACTATATAATTGAAGAAAGGGTGAAGAATTAATGAGAGAGTTGAAAGAGAAAGAATTAATATCTGTTGATGGTGGATTAGACCCCGTAACTAGCTTTTTTGTAGGATATGCTGCTTCAAAAGCTATGGATGCATACATTGATTGGTATGGAGATAAACATAAAGATTATAAGTATGATGCAGATACTTATGAACATCCATGGAGAGATTTATAGAAAATTATAAAAACAAAGGGTTTTAGCTAAAACCCTTTGTTTTTATATTAGCTAATAATTAATCTTGGATTTAGCTAGTAACTTTGTAAAAATTACAGATGAATTATTTTAAAGTTAAATTAATTTTTAGATAGGTTTAACTATTTTATATAAGGAGTGCATTTATGAAGCAGAGTATTCTATCATTTATATTTAGTTATATAATTACACGTTTGATTTTTAATTTTGTTAATTTTAATTATAATTTTTTTGTAGAAGGGATGAATTTTACAAAATTAATGATTGATTTTATTTCATGGGCTTTAATATATTACTTAATTTATAAATTCTTAGATTTATGGTTAAAAAAATAGATTAATTTTCAAGAGAAATAATTACTTAAATTGCAATATTAAATTGAACTAATTTCAAACTGTAATAATTTGTGTATTTAGTTATATAAAATTTCTCTTACTTGGTCTTCAAATGCTTC
>NZ_PVNB01000012.1 GCF_003001995.1 Orenia metallireducens
AGCTTTTTTGGTACATTGAAGACTGAATTAACCCATCATAAAATTTATCAAACTAGACGACAAGCAAGACAAGATATATTTGAGTATATTGAAATTTTTTATAACAAATTTAGAATGCATTCTACTTTAGATTATAAAAGTCCAGAAGAATACGAAAATGAGAGAAAAACCACTAAACTATGTGTCTAATTTAATGGGGGAACCTCAGTTTAAAATAAAATTAATTAGGAAGTATGAATAATTCATAAATTAGTATTTGCTGAGTTCTTTAACCAAGGGCTTAGCTTTTTTATTTGCTAGAAGAAATTTAATTAATAACTATTTATTAACCTCATACGAATAAATTTACATCAATTGTAAAATCTAATTATAATAAATAACTATGAGGTGTTTTGATGAAGAAGATATCTGGCTTTCAATTTCTATTAACCATGACTAACTTTATGATAGGTGGAACAATTATATTCCCAATTGGTATTGACGCAAAACAAGATGCTTGGCTAGCTATTTTAGTTGGGATGACTTACGGAATATTTCTATGTTTGTTATTTGTAAAAATAAATTCATTATATCCTGGTGCTACATTTATTGGGATAACCCAAGAGATATTTGGTAAATACTTGGGCTGGTTTGTGGGATTTATCTATGCGACTTGGTGTATTTATATTTCGATTAGAAATATTAGAGATTTTGCTGAGCAAATTACCCATAATTTTTTATCTGATATTAACATTGTGGTGATTCTTACCCTAATGGTCATTTTGATGATATATGCTTTATATCAAGGAATAGAGGTGCTGATTAGAGTTACTTGTTTTATCTTTCCTGTCGTTTTTGTATATATACTAATTTCCGATTCTTATCTTATGATGGTTAGTGGTGATTTTAATAATTTAAAGCCTATCTTACATGAAGGATTAGTCTTAAGTACAGTTCATTCTAAGCTTATGGGCTTTCCTTATGCTGAGTTAACTGTTTCTATGATGATTATTCCTCATGTTAATATTACTTTTAATAAAATAAAGAATCTATTAATTTTAGCTAATATTTGGGGCTCTTTAATAATACTATTTGATACTGTAATGTTAATTTCAGTTTTAGGAATATATCTAGCAGAAAATTTAAGTTTTCCTATTATTCAAGCAACTCAGCTTACTCAAGGTGACTTATTAAAGTTTAATATTATTATTGTTTTAGTAACTAATTTGGTTTTAATTGTAAAGGCATCAGTTTTGGCTTATGCTGGGATTAAAGGCTATTCCCAACTTTTCCAAGTTTCTTATAAAAAGATGGTATTTTTTGTTCTTATAATATCTATTTATTTAGCCAATATTGTAGCTAAGAGTTATTGGCAACATGTTCAATTTGGACTTGGAATTAGTTTAATATCTAATGTTGTAATTGGTATTTATATTCCTCTAATTACGCTAATTTTTTATTATTTGAAGAGATATATGAAGAAATTAATAAATTATTGCTGACCTTTTTTGATTAAAGTCTAACAAGAGGAGCAATCTTTGTTTTCCTTTATTTATTATATAAGTCCTTTCTGTATTTTGATGGGGGGATTCCTTTGATTTTTTTAAAGGTCTTGGAGAAGGTTAAAGGGTCTTGGTAGCCTACAGAGCGGGATATATCAGCGATTGATAAGTTCTTTTTTTTCATCAGTTCACAGGATTTATCTATTCTAAAGTTAATTAAAAACTGTTGTGGTGAAGTATGAAGACTTTCATTAAAAATTGACCACATATAACTTCTATCTAGACCAATGTGATCAGCTATTTCAGTAATGCTAATCTTCCGATAATAATTTTTAGCAATAAAATTTATTATCTCTTTAATATACAGTTCAGTTCTATCAATATCATTGTTATCAGATGAATTATTCTCTCTTATTTCAATAAGATGGGATAAAAAGATATACAAAAGACCTGTTAATCTGATTTCTCTACTTCTTATTAGCTCTTGTGTAGAGATCATTTTAGTAAAACATTTTTTAATAAAAGAAGTCTCTGTAACTGAAAATATAGGATTGTTCAGTGTTAAGTTTGCTTGCTTGAGGTAAGATTCTGCTTTAATTCCATTAAATCCTACCCAAGCGTAATGCCATGGATTATCTCTTTTAGCTTCATAATAGGTAATTGTATCTGGGGGGATTAGAAAGCCATCTCCTGCTTGCAGTTGATAAGTTTTATTATTAATTTCAAAAATACCTTCTCCTTCAAAAATATAATGGATTAAAAAATGATCTCTAATTCCAGGTCCCCAGGAATGATTAGGGCGACAAATTTGCATCCCACATTGATACATATCTAAATCAGTAAGATTTAATCTGTTAATATCTATATCCATAAGATCATAGGGCATATAAATCCTCTCCTTTCAATTTTTATTATATCTAACATTATACCATAAGCAACTAACATAGTTCCATTCAAATTATGATAATAAAAGAGTAGAATATAAATAAGCTAATAATTCAAAGGAGGAATATAATTATGAGAAAGATTACTTTTATGGGAGCAGGAAGTACAGTTTTTGCTAAGAATATTTTAGGAGATTGTATCTTATCACCAGCACTAAGGGATTCTCACATTGCTTTATACGATATTGACCAGCAAAGATTAAAAGATTCTGAGATGATGCTCAATAATATTAATAAAAATCACGGAGACTATGCAGAAATAGTTGCTTATACAGACCGTAAAGAGGCTTTAAGAGATGCCAACTATGTAATAAATGCTATTCAAGTAGGTGGCTATAAACCTTGTACAGTAACTGATTTTGAGATACCTAAAGAATATGGATTAAAACAAACAATAGGTGATACCTTAGGGATTGGTGGTATCTTTAGAGCTTTAAGAACAATCCCAGTTTTACTTGATTTTGCTAAGGATATGGAAGAGGTCTGTCCTGATGCTTGGTTTTTAAATTATACAAATCCAATGTCAATTTTAACAGGTGCTATGTTAAAGGCTACTGAGATTAAAACAGTTGGTCTTTGCCATAGTGTTCAAAAATGTGTCCCTGAACTTTTGGAACCATTAGGAATGGATACAGAAGGATTACAATCTAAGATTGCGGGAATTAACCATATGTCATGGCTTTTAGAAATTACTGATAATGGAAAAGATCTTTATCCAGAGATTAAGAAGAGAGTATTAGAGAGAGGGGCTCCTCATGATGACATGGTCCGTTATGAAATTATGAAGCGTTTTGGCTATTATGTAACAGAATCTAGTGAGCATAATGCAGAGTATCTGCCTTACTTTATTAAAAATAATTATCCTGAATTAATTGAAAAATTTAACATTCCTTTAGATGAGTATCCACGTCGTTGTGAAGAGCAGATTAAGAGGTGGGAAACAATGAGAGATGAATTAGTTAATAATCAGGATTTAGAGCATGAACGCAGTAATGAATATGGTTCTTATATTATAGAAGCAATGGAAACTGGAAAGCCTTATAAGATTGGTGCTAATGTTTTAAATACTGGATTGATTACTAATTTACCTAGTGATGCTGTTGTAGAAGTACCGTGTTTAGTAGATAAAAGTGGGGTCACACCTTGTTATGTTGGAGAGTTACCACCACAATTAGCTGCTTTAAATAGAAGCAATATTAATGTTCATTTATTAACAATAGAAGCTGCCTTAACTCAAAAGAAGGAATATATTTATCAAGCGGCTATGTTAGACCCACATACTTCTGCAGAGTTATCAATAGACGATATAGTTGCTTTGTGTGATGATTTAATTGAAGCACATAGTGATTGGTTACCTGAATTTAAATAAAGCTATACTATTGCTGAGCTTCTTCTTAATTAAGAAGTTCAGTTTTATTTTATTGTAATTGTTAAAGAAGAGGAGGTGTTTAGTATGGTTGAATTTATTGGTAATATGGCAGCTGTTTTGACCACAACTGCTTTTCTACCTCAAGTAATCAAAACATTAAAGAGCAAATCAACAGATGATATGTCTTGGAGTTGGTTGCTTATGTTCATCACAGGGGTCTTTTTATGGCTGATCTATGGTTTAAGTATCAATGTATTTCCAATAACTGCTGCAAATGCCTTTACTTTTGTCTGTTTAGTAATTTTATTATTTATTAAGGTTAATAATTTATTTAAAAGTAGATAAAGTCAGAATATATGATTTGATCTTTAGCAAAACTAAGCTTAAAGTCTTTAGCTAAAGACTTTAAGCTTAGTTTCTATTTGTTATCAGTCTCTTTTTTATATTTTGATGGGGCGACTCCCTTGATTTTTTTAAAAATCTTGGAGAAGGTTAAAGGATCTTGATATCCTACAGAGCGAGAAATATCTCCGATTGATAATTTTTTATTTTTCATTAATCTACATGCTTTATCTATTCTAAATTCAATTAGAAACTGTTGAGGTGATAAGTTAAGGTAACTTTTGAAGATAGACCAGAGATAAGTTCTATCTACTCCAATATATTCAGCTATTTGAGAGACTGTTAAATTATATCTATTATAATTTTTATGAATATACTTTATAGCTTCTTTCAAATAAATTTCTTTAGGATTTTCTTTATCAGAATTTAAATTATCATTGTCTTTAATGAGTTTAGATAAAAATAAATATAGCAGTCCAAGTAGTTCTAGTTCTTTACCTTTTTTTAGATCATTAACTACTTTCATTTTATCAAATATTTTTTTGATTGAATTTTCCTTTTCTGTGGTGGAGAAGATAGGATTATCTTGGGTTAGATTTGCTTGTTCTAGATAAGTTTTAGCTTTTAAGCCATTAAAACCAATCCAAGCATAAGTCCAAGGATCATTACTATCAGCTTCATAGTAGGTAACTATATCTGGACAGATTAGAAACCCTTGTCCTGCACTTAAGTAATATGTCTTATTGTTTACTATGAACTTCCCTTTTCCTTTATAGATATAATGAACTAGAAAATAATCTCTAACAGCGGGTCCAAAAGAGTGATTGGTTTTACAGTTTTGAAATCCGCTTACGTATATATCCATATCTGTGAGGTTTAATCTATTAATCTCAATATCTAGTGCTTGATGTCCATAGTTATTTAACATAGTGATCCTCCATTATTATTAGTTTTAATATATATTCAACATTAAGTCATATTCAGTCAACATACTATCATTTACATTATTCAGTCAAATAGATATAATGCAAGTATAAGGTAATAGTTAATCTAATTAATTAAGTGGCAGATAAAAGCAATATTACTAATTAATAAGGATAATTTTATAAGCAGATAAGATATTATTAATTTAAAATCTTATGTCTACATTATATCAATAACTTTAAGATGATGTAAACATAAGATAATAATTATTAGATTGATCATTCTATAATAATAGAGCATAATAGGTATAATTCTATAAGTATATAATCCCATACCCTATTTTTAATAGTAGATAATTTTTCTTGCTTTGGATACTATTAAAAATGGGGTATTTATCAACTAGCTAAAAAAAGGAGGAGAGAGGGGGTATAAATTAGATAAGTTAGTATTAAAATTTATTTTATTAATCACTTTATTTACTTTTTTAACAAAGTTGCTAATTGTTAGCTTATATAAAAAAAGGAGGATATTATGAAAAAAATCATCAGTACCTTAGCAGTCTTTTTACTAGTAGGGATATTGTTGACTGGATGTGGTGGAAATCAAGAAGCTAGTAATAAAGATGGGCAGATAACTTTAGAGTTTTTCCAATATAAACAAGAAGCAGTAGGGACTTTTGATCATTTGATTGCTGAGTTCGAGAAGGAAAATCCAAATATTAAGATTGAACAGAATAATGTTCCAGAAGCTGATACAGTATTAAGGTCAAGGCTGGCTAAAAATGATATTCCAGCTATTATGACAGTTAATGGAGGAGCTATCTATCGTGAATTAGCTAGTTCAGGAATATACGCTGATTTCACTAATGATCCTATTTTAGAAGATGTTCAAGAGGCTTATATCAAGATGATACGAGAGTTACATGGTGATGCTGATACAAGTTATGGAATACCCTATACGGCAAATGCTGTTCCTATTATTTATAATAAAGACAAATTCGAAGAGTTAGGTTTAGAAATTCCAAAAACTTGGAATCAATTGATTGCTACAGCAGAGAAGATTAAAGAAGCTGGCGAAACTCCATTTTATTTAACATTTAGAGAGGCTTGGACGACATTACCTAGTTGGAATGCATTAGCCTCTAATCTAGCTGGAATAGATTTTGTCAAAGCTAAAGTAGAGGGTGAAGCTACCTTTAAAGAAGGTTATCGTGAAGTTGCTAAGAGAATGTATTCTCTATTAGAGTATGGTCATAATGATAACTTTGGAAATGGATATAATCAAGGAAATATAGCCTTTGCTAATGGTAAATCTGTTATGTATTTACAAGGTATTTGGGCGCTTGGACAGATTAAACAGGCTAATCCTGATATTAATCTAGGAGTTTTTGCCTATCCAGCAGTTAATGATGCAAGTCAAAATAAACTTGTTTCAGGGGTAGATACTGTGTTGACTATGTCTGCTAAACTCAAAGGAGAAGAAGCTAAGGCAGCTAAGAAGTTTATTCATTTCTTATTAGAAAAAGAGAGTACAAAATATTATATAGAGCAACAGAAGCTATTTTCAACTCTTAAGGGGGTTTATCAGCAAGATCCAATTTTAGCAAGTCTTCAAGAGTATTTTGAAACTGGGCGTTTAGTTCCATTTTCAGATCACTACTATCCAGCAGGGCTACAAATGGCTAATTTGATTCAAGAGTTCCTATTAAAGGGTGATGTTGATGCCTTCTTAGAGAAATTGGATAATGAATGGGATAAAGTACAGGCTAGACAGTAAGAGATAAAGCATAATTGGCAATTGATAATCAATTAAAAACTATTAATTTTTTACTGTAAATTCTAGATTGTCGATTGTCAATTATTATTATCAAAGGAGGTATTAAATTGCAGAATAAGTGTAATAAAACATTTTATTTGATGACAATTCCAGCCTTAGTCTTATTTTTTACTTTTCATACTTTACCAGCATTAACTGGAATCCTGTATAGTTTTACTGATTGGAAGGGATATGGGACTTGGGATTTTGTAGGCTTCAAAAATTATATTAATTTATTTAAGGATAGTCGTGCTTTAGATTCTTATATCTTTACTTTTAAATTTGCAGTTATAGCTACTATCTTAGTTAATATAATCAGTCTATTAATTGCTATGGGTTTAAATGCAAAGATTAAATTTAAGACTGCTCTTAGAGCTATTTATTTTACACCTTATATCTTAAGCATTTTGGTTGTTGGATATATCTTTAATTATATCTTTACTTTCTTCTTACCAGATATTGCTCAAACCTTAGGGATTAATACTTTAACTAAGAGTATTTTAGGAAACCCAGATTTGGCTTGGATTGGTGTAGTAATTTTAGCAGTATGGCAATCATGTGGATTTAATACTTTATTATATTTATCTGGATTACAGACAATCCCAGATAACTTATATGAAGCTGCAAGTATTGATGGTGCAGGCAGATGGAGGCAATTTACTAACATTACTTTCCCATTAATTTCACCATTTTTTACTATCAATATGGTACTAGCTATGAAAGGATTTTTGATGGTCTTTGATCATGTTATGGCTTTAACAAGTGGTGGACCAGGTCGAGCTACAGAATCAATCTCTTTGTTAATCTACCGTGGAGGATTTGCAGGTGGGGAGTTTGCTTATCAGACAGCTAACGCCGTTATTTATTTTATTGTTATCTTAGTTGTATCAGTCTTCCAAATTAAAGTACTACAAAAAAGGGAGGTAGAGCTATAGTGATTAGCCAAGAAGAAGCTACTTTAGAAACTAATTTAAAAAGTAAAGAAAGTAAGGAATCAAATCGTTCTTTTAAATTTTTTGAAGATAATGATATAAATTGGATAGCTACTATCTTATTATTAATCGGCTCACTAGCTATATTATTTCCTCTCTATTTGGCAATAAATGTAGCATTAAAAAGTCCCCAACAATTAGCCCAATCTATACTTGCATTCCCAAAAGAACTTCATTGGGAGAACTTTACTAAGGCAATGGAGTTAACCCATTATTTTAGGAGTTTTAAGAATAGTAGTTTGGTTACTGTTCCAACTGTAATTATAACATTACTAACAAATTCTATGGTTGCTTATGCTATTGCTAGAAATTTAGATAAAAAATTCTTCAAATTTCTGTACTATTACTTTATTGCTGCCTTATTTATTCCTTTTCCAATTATTATGTTACCTATTGTAAAAGAGATGAGTTTTTTAGGTTTAGATAATAGGCTGGGATTAACGATCTTATATATTGTTTATGGATTGTCAATGAATATCTTTATCTATATCAGCTATATTAAATCACTACCTGGTTCTTTAGAGGAAGCAGCAATTATAGATGGAGCTAGTACTTGGCAGATTTTTTGGAAGATTATCTTTCCACTATTAAAACCTATTAATGCTACAATAGCTATTTTAACTGCTTTATGGGCCTGGAATGATTTTATGTTACCATTAATTATGTTAAATGATCGAAAATTAATGACCTTACCCTTAGTCCAATATGTATTTCAGTCTCAATTTAGTACAAATTACAATTTAGCATTTGCTTCTTATCTCTTGGCATTAGCGCCAATGATACTTGTCTATATTTTTGCTCAAAAATGGATTATTAGTGGTGTAATGAAGGGGTCAGTTAAGGGTTAATACGAGAAATAATTAATTAACTAATAGTTAAATTAGGAGGAAGGTTATGGGAATCTATTATAATAAACAGAATAATATGTTTCACTTACAAGCTAATGATACAAGTTATCTGATTAAAATTTTGGACAATGGAGAGTTAGCACATGGATATTGGGGTAAAAAAATCAAATCAACAGAGTTGAAAGATTATCATGAATTAGCATTAAACCCTTATTTATTATCACAAAAAGAGGGACATTCCTTTGCGATGGATGTGATCTCAAAAGAATACCCAAGCTATGGAAATTCTGATTTTCGCCAACCTGCTTATCAAGTTAAGTTGGAGAATGGTTCTAGAATCTCTGAGCTAAAGTATTTAGAACATGATATTTTTAAAGGCAAGAAGAAGCTAAAGGGCTTACCAGCAACTTATGTAGAAGATGAGTCAGAAGCTGAAAGCTTAGAGATAACACTAATTGATAAAGTAACTAAGCTTAAGGCAAGACTTTCTTATACAGTCTATGAAGATTTGGATGCTATTACCAGGTCAGTTTACTTTATTAATGAAGGAAATGAGGCTATTAATTTATCTCGTGCTTTAAGTTCTAGTCTTGATTTTAAAGATAGTGATTTTGAATTATTACAGCTGTCTGGAGCTTGGGCTAGAGAAAGGCATATTAAAACAAGACCTTTAGTACAAGGACTACAAGCAATTGAAAGTAAAAGAGGAGCTAGCAGCCACTCTCAAAATCCTTTTATTGCATTACTAAGGGATAATACAACTGAATATCAAGGTGAAGTTTATGGTTTTAGTCTTGTCTATAGTGGAAGCTTTTTAGCTCAGATTGAGGTTAATAAATATAGTCAAACAAGAGTTTCTATGGGAATTAATTCCTTTGATTTTAATTGGTTATTAGAACCGCAAGAAGATTTTCAAACTCCAGAAGTAGTTATGGTTTATTCAGATCAAGGGGTTAATAAGATGTCCCAGACTTATCATAAGCTATATAGAACTCGTCTTGCTCGTGGTAAATTTAGAGATAAGGTCAGACCGATCTTGATTAATAATTGGGAAGCAACTTATTTTGACTTTGATGAAGATAAGATTCTAGAGATAGCTAAATCAGGAAAAGAGCTGGGCTTGGAGTTATTTGTATTAGATGATGGTTGGTTTGGTAAAAGAGATGATGATACAAGTTCTTTAGGTGATTGGTTTGTAGATAAGAATAAACTTCCTAATGGCTTAGGTAAGCTAGGTCAACAGATAAATAATTTAGGAATGGAGTTTGGTCTGTGGTTTGAACCTGAGATGGTCTCACCAGATAGTGATTTATATCGTGCTCATCCTGATTGGTGCCTTCATGTTCCAAATCGAAAGCGTTCAACAGCAAGGGATCAATTGATCTTGGATTTATCCCGTGAAGATGTATGTGACTATATTATAGAAAAGATTTCGGCTATTTTAGAAAGTGCTCCAATTACCTATGTTAAATGGGATATGAATCGGAATATGTCGGAGATCGGTTCTGCTAAGTTGCCACCAGAAAGGCAACAAGAGACTGCTCATCGGTATATGCTAGGACTATATAGAATTTTAGAAGAGTTAACTACTAGGTTTTCTGATATCTTATTTGAAAGTTGCTCTGGTGGTGGTGGAAGGTTTGACCCAGGTATGCTTTATTATATGCCCCAAACCTGGACTAGTGATGATACTGATGCTGTAGAGAGGCTACAGATTCAGTATGGAACAAGTATTGTCTATCCATTAAGTGCTATCGGTGCTCATGTTTCAGCAGTGCCAAATCATCAGGTACAAAGAATTACTTCTTTAGATATGCGGGGGCATGTAGCGATGTTTGGTAACTTTGGTTATGAGTTAGATTTGACTAAAATGACAACAGAAGAAAAAGAGCTTGTTAAAGAGCAGGTAGCAGAATATAAAGAGCTAAGAAAATTGGTGCAGCATGGTAATTTTTATAGATTATTAAGTCCTTTTGAAGGTAATGAAACAGCTTGGAGTGTGGTCTCTGCTGATCAACAAGAAGCCTATATTGGATACTATAAAGTATTAGCAGAAGCAAACGTTGGCTGTAGAGCCTTGAAGATTAAGGGATTAAATCCAGAGTTTAAATATCAATTAGTAGGTACTGAGAAGACTTATGATGGAGATTTCTTAATGCATATTGGAATAAATATTCCTGATGAATTATTAAATGGTGGGGATTTTAGAAGTATTGTTTGGAAGTTAAAAGCTACTAAATAGATGGTAATTAGATTTTAAGAAGGCTCATTTATGTTGGCTTATAATTATATTATTAAAGCAAGTCTAACATAAATGAGTTGTAAATTTATTTTAGAAAAATAAGACATAATCTTTTAATATAGATATATTTTGAGAATTGATTCCTAAACTTAGTTTCTTTAATTAAAAAAGTTTGACGTTGCTTTAAAATTAAGCTATAATATAATTAATAAATAATATTATAGAAGGGTATAATCTCTAAGAATTTAATCCACTATAAGATAGGTTAAATTTTTATGCAATATTATTTTTATTTATCGTCTTTATTAAAATAATTAATTAAGTTGATTAGAGCTAGTAATTTAACGAAAGAAAAACTGATGATTAAAGAGTCAAAGAGATTATTAACAAAGGGGGAATTAAGTAATGAATATTTTAGTAACTGGTGGTGCTGGATATATTGGGAGTCATGTAGTGAAAGAATTGTTAGAGACTGACCATCAAGTTGTAGTCTATGATAATTTGCAAAAGGGTCATAAGGAAGCTGTTTTAGGAGGAGTATTTGTTGAAGGTGATTTAGCTGATAGAGAATTATTAGATAGAACTTTTAGTAAGTATGATATTGAAGCAGTAATTCACTTGGCTGCTGATAGTCTAGTAGGGGAGTCGATGGAGAATCCAGCTAAATATTATCGTAATAATCTAGTTAATGGATTAAATCTGTTAGATGCAATGGTCAAGCATAATGTGAAAAAGATTGTCTTTTCATCTACTGCAGCAGTTTATGGAGATGTAGAAGAGGTACCGATTACAGAAGATTTACCTAAAGATCCAACCAGTGTTTATGGTAAATCAAAGCTATTCTTTGAAGAGATAATGAAGGATTATGATCAAGCTTATGGTCTAAAATTTGTCTCTTTAAGATATTTTAATGCAAGTGGTGCTGATGAATCTGGAAAGATTGGAGAAGACCATAATCCAGAGAGCCATTTAATTCCGATTGTATTACAGAAGGCTTTAGGTTTAAGAGATAAGTTAGCTATCTTTGGTACTGATTATCCAACTAGAGATGGAAGCTGTGTTAGAGACTATATCCATGTTACAGACTTAGCTCAAGCTCATATTCTAGGAATTGAGGCTTTGGAAGCTGGTAAAGAGAGTGAGATTTATAACTTGGGTAATGGTGATGGTTATTCAGTAAAAGAGGTAATTAACGTAGCCAGTGAGGTTGTAGGTAAAGAGATTGAAGCAGTAGAGGGTGATAGAAGAGCAGGAGACCCTGCCACCTTAATTGCTAGTTCTGATAGAATCAGAGAAGATTTAGCTTGGAATCCTCAGTATGGTGATTTAAAGACGATCATTGAGACGGCTTGGAAGTGGCATATGAATCATCCGGCAGGCTTTAAGAAATAGTAATAGCTTTGCGATGTTTAAATATAAAGCTATATTGATCTGTTGTGCTAGTTTAATTTAAATATTAATAGTGTCTTTTTATGGGTATATTGCGATATTTTTGCTTTTTAAAAGCGAACAAAAATCTTAGGTTCCGCCTAAGGGCGGGTTACGTTTTTCCTTGATGAAAAAGTAACCAAAAAATCAAGAAGAAAATTTAACTCTCTCAGCAACCAATATCTCTTGAAAATTAAAAATATAGTACTTCTACTTCAGAGATAACGCTATAATTATTGTTGTTCGAGAATATTTGCTTCGTTCAAACAGAAATTTTTTTCGGCTTAAAAAACCTTAAAATCTTTTTAAGTTTAAATTCAAAAGTGTCGTAATATCTCTCTGTTGTATCGGTTCTTCTACGAGCACACGGCGTTATATTGATATATTGCGACACTTTGGATGTTTAGATAGTTAGACAGTTCTTAACCGCCTACCACCTGTCTACCTAATAAGCAAAGTGTTTTAATATCTATCTAAAGTTTAAGTTTATACATCTATAAGGGGAGGGGCTATAATGCAGATTAGAGGACGTGTAAGGTATTATGGTATGGGAAAGAATGAAGATGGGACTAGAATTTGTCCCAAATGCCGAGTTAAAATTAAATCTAAGTATAAAAAGGCTGCTAAAGAAGATGGTTGCCCTTATTGTGGATATAATTATGTTGCCAGTTAAAAAGAATTTTTGTTGGTTGAACATATTAAAATAAGGAGGTTGAAGAGATGGCTAAGATTAATATTGCTTTAGAGATAGAAAAGTTACTAAAGTATGGAGAGGAAAAAGGATTATTGGCTAAATGGGACCTAGTTCCTATAAGAAATAGTATTATGGATTTATTAGAGTTGCCAGAGCCTTATGAGGGAGAGGTTGATTATGAAGTTGGTGATTCCCCTCAAGAAATTTTAGATAATATGCTTGATTATGCAGCGGAGAAAGGAATTTTAGAAGATAATACAATAACCTATCGGGATCTATTAGATACTGAGATTATGGGATTGATGATGCCTCGGGAATCTGAAGTAGTAAAGGAGTTTTGGACTAGAGCTGAAGAGGATATAAGAGAAGCTACAGATTATTTCTATAACCTATCCCAAGACTCCAACTATATCCGTAGAGATAGAATAGCTAAGAATATGCATTGGTTGGCTAAAACCGATTATGGTGATTTAGAGATAACTGTTAATCTATCTAAGCCAGAAAAAGACCCTAAAGCGATTGCTGCTGCTAAGCAGATGAAGCAGAGTAGTTATCCTAAGTGTTTTTTATGCTTTGAAAATGTAGGATATCCAGGTAGAGTAAATCATCCTGCTCGTCAAAACCACAGAGTTATTCCAATTACTTTAAATGATAAGCAGTGGTTTTTACAATATTCACCCTATGTCTATTATAATGAACATTCAATAGTTTTTTCTGAAAAACATGAGCCAATGAGAATAGATAAGGATACTTTTGTCAATCTACTTGATTTTGTAGATCAACTTCCTCATTATTTCTTAGGTTCAAATGCTGACTTACCTTTAGTAGGTGGTTCGATTTTAAGCCATGACCATTTCCAAGGAGGACATCATATCTTTCCTATGGAAAGAGCAGAGGCTGAGGAAGAGTTCACTCATCCAGAGTTTATAGAGGTAAAGACAGGTATAGTAAATTGGCCGATGTCTGTACTGAGATTAAGTTCAGAGGATAAGGAGAAATTGATTGCATTAGCAACGACTATTTTAAAAGAGTGGAGAACTTATAGTGATCAAGCTAGAGGTATAGTAGCTTTTTCAGAAGTAGAGGGAGAGAAAGAGCCCCATAACACTATAACTCCAATTGCTCGCAAGAAGGATGGAGTCTTTGAATTGGATTTAGTCCTACGGAATAATAGGACTTCTAAAGAATATCCAGATGGTATCTTCCATCCCCATCAAGAGCTACATCACATCAAAAAAGAGAATATAGGTTTAATAGAGGTGATGGGATTAGCGGTATTACCAGGTAGATTGAAGCAGGAGTTAGAAGAGGTAGCAAGGTACCTAACTGGAGAAGAAGTCTTTGACCGAGAGGATATCCTAAATAAAGAGGATATAGCTAAGCATGTTGATTGGATAGCAGAAATGGTAGAGAGTTATGGTAGTAATTTAGAAGCAACAGAGGCTAAAGATACCTTAGAAAGAGAAGTAGGAATGAAGTTTATGAAAGTGCTTGAGCATGCAGGGGTCTTCAAACGAGATGAGGCTGGTAAGGAAGGCTTTAGAGAATTTTTAAGGAGTATAGGAATGGATGATAGCAATTAAATCAAGTCAAATAAAAATTAATTATATAGAAGATAAATGGGGAGGGAATTAGATGGAAGGATTAAAAAAAATATTCATTGATTATTTTGGAGATAATGGTAGTCCAATTAAATATGTTAAAGCCCCAGGACGGGTTAATCTAATTGGGGAGCATACCGATTATAATGACGGATTTGTCTTACCAATTGCTATTGATAGAGATATTAGTATAGTGGCTCAAAAGCGAGAGGATAAAGAGGTTAAAATCTATTCTCTAGATTATAAAACAGAAGGGTCATTCTCCTTAGATAATATTCAATATAGTGAAGAAGAAAATTGGATTAATTATTTACAGGGTGTAGCTCAAATGATATTAGATGAGGGGTATCAGCTACAGGGAATGAATTTAGTCTTGACAGGAACTATCCCACAAGGAGCAGGGCTAAGTTCTTCGGCTGCTTTAGAAGTGGCTACAGCGCTGGCTTTTCAAGTGCTAAGTGGTTTTGAGTTAGATAGAGTAGAGATAGCTAAGCTTTGTCAGAAGGCTGAAAACAAATTTGTGGGAGTTAATTGTGGGATTATGGATCAATTTATCTCTGCATTAGGTCAACAGGATAATGCTCTATTCGTGGATTGTCGCTCTCATGAGTATAAGTTAGTTCCAATCGATACAAGTGAGATTAAGATAGTAATAGCTAATACTAATGTAGAACATAGCCTAGTGGATTCAGCTTATAATCAACGCTTAAGAGAATGTGCTAAAGCTGTTGACTATTTTAATAATGTGTTAGATAGAGAGATTCAGGCATTAAGAGATGTTGATATCAAGGAGTTTGAAGAGTATAAGAATGGATTAGAAGAGGTTATTAAAAAGAGAGCAGAGCATGTTATTTATGAAAATAAACGTGTTCAAGATACTATTGAAGCCTTTGCTCAGGATGATTTGAATAAAGTTGGAGAGTTGATGATTAAGTCCCATGAAAGCTTAAGAGATTTATATGAGGTTAGTTGTAAAGAGTTGGATATTATTGTTGATTTAGCCTTGGGTGTTGAGGGTGTCTTAGGTGCAAGGATGACAGGAGCAGGTTTTGGAGGATGTGTGGTAAGTTTAGTTAAAAAGGATGCAGTAGCTGAATTTAAAGAGAGAGTAGCTAAGAATTATCAAGAGAAGACAGGGATTGAGACTGATATCTATATTTGTAATATAGAAGATGGAGCCCATGAAGTGATTAGCGTTTAACTTTTTAAGGTATAGAACTGATAGGTGAATTATTTTAATAAATAGATTTTTAGATATGTGTAATTTTATAAAGAATGTATTAATTTTAAAATAAAAAAATAAGAATATTATAAAATTCCTTCTGGAATTCCTGAAGGAATTTTATTTTCAATAATAAGCTAATTTTTAATAGTAAAATGGTAAGCTATTGATTAATGATGATTTGGAAGAGTTGTTAGCAGAGATAAAAGAAAAGTATGCTTATAATGATAAAGATGATCTATTTATTAGGGATAGTATCAAAGTAGCAATGATGCTTAACCTTAGTCAAAATAAGTCAACTACTTATAAATTGTATTTAGGGATGAAGGCAAATTGATGTTAAATAATACATTGAATCTATAGATGTAAAATAATATTTGACAACACCATCAATGTATACTATAATATATCTAATAAATGTAATTAATAACATAAGCAATTGTATTGTTTTTTTTAGATTTCTTACTTTATTTAATTAATTAAGTTTCTCTGAAAATGTAAGTTACTTTACCTTACAAGAGGCTTATTAGGTTGAGAAGATAAGAGAATGTCAGAAATAAAATATAAGATTATAATTATATGTTAAATAATAGATAGGATATAATTGATGGATTAGTCGCTTTTATTCTAATAAAGCTAATTTTGAATGACAAATAGGGCAAAATAGAAATCAGATGAAAAAATAGCTGATTTGTCAATTCTCATTTAAAATTAGTGTCTAAGAAGATTGCTGATTAACATATAATGGTATCTTTTATTTTTAATAATAACTAAACCGGTTTAAGTGAAAGGAATATGATAATATGGTAACTTTAAGAGATGTGGCTAAGGAAGCAGGGGTTTCTGCTGCTACAGCTTCGTTAGCACTTAATAATAGTGATAAAGTTAATATCGATACACTAAAGAAGGTTCAGAAGATAGCTAGAGAACTTAATTACATTCCAGATGCTAGGGCAAAAGCATTAACCAAAAAGTCAACTAAGATTATTGGTTTAGTTGTACCAGAGATAAATAATCCTTTTTTTGCTGATTTGGCACAAGCTATAAAGATGAAATTAAATGAATCAGATTATAGTATTATTTTATGTGGAACACAAAATGATCCCAAAGAAGAGAAAAAATATATAGATATGTTTAGAAGTGGAATGGTTGATGGGGCTATCTTTACATGTTTAACAGAAGTAAATAATAGTTTTATAACTGAACTTGCATCTAACCATATACCTGTTGTTTATATTGATAGAATAGGTGATGATGGTGGAATTATACCTATAGTAAAATCTAATTTAAAGGATGGTGGTTATCAAATAACTCGCCATTTGATAAAGTTGGGTCATAAAAAGATTGCTTATATTGGTAGAAAAGATGAAGAGAGATATGCTGGTTTTAAAGATGCGATGTTAGAGTTTGGCTGTGAGATTAATAAAGATTATATTTTTGATAAATATCATGCATTTGAATCTGGGGTCAAAGCAGGTTTTATGTTAAATAATTTAGAAGATAAGCCAACAGGTATTATCTGTTTTAATGATGAAACAGCTATTGGATTAATGCAGACTCTAATAAAATTTGATTTTAATATTCCAAAGGATTTCTCAGTATGTGGTATTGATAATATAGATGTAGCCAAATATTATAGTCCTTCTTTAACAACTATAGATATTCCTAAAAAGAAGATGGGTAAGAAAGCAGCTGAAATATTATTGAAATTAATAGCTGGCAAAGAAGTGGAAAAAGAAGATTATTTCATCAATTATCAAGTAAAATTAATTGAACGGGATTCCAGTTCTAAATTAGAATAATCTCTTATTTAAACCGGTTTAATTAAACCGGTTTAAATAAGAGATTATAAGATCATAAGGGAGTATAAGAGATCATAAGACTATAAGAAAACATATGGCTTAATTTTAAAGAATAGATACAACCAATTTAATCCTATAAGTTTATAAGGTTTTGGAATCTAAATAACTTAATTAGGAGAGTGAGAGAATGAAAAGATATTCAATAATGATTCTAGTTGGATTGTTAGCGTTAAGTATCATTGTAAGTGGGTGTGGTAATAAAGGTGCTAGTAACACAGGTGCTAATGATAATGAAAAGGGTAAACCTGCTGAGATTTCTATTGCATCTTGGAACTTGCAAGCTGATGCTTTAGAGGAAGCTGCAGAAAAGTTTAATAAAAGTCAATCAGAGGTTAAAGTTAATGTGCGAAGAGTTTCTAATAGTTATGACTCAATTGTTCCAGCACTAACTGCTGGGATAGGAGCACCTGATATTGTTGCGGTTCAAATGAGAGATTTTGCGAACTTCATGGGTAAATTTCCTGATCAATTCGTTGACTTAAGTGATGAATTAATGCCTAGAAAAGATGAATTTTCTGATGCTGGATGGGGTGCTTCAACTAAAGATGGTAAAATATATGCTATCCCAGTTGATATTGCTCCAACTGCAGTTTATTATCGTAAAGATTATTTTGAAGAAGCTGGAATTAATCCAGATAATTTAACAACTTGGGACAAATTCATGAAAGCCGGAAAGAAATTGCAAAGTAAGTTAGATGGAGTAAAAATGACTACGTTCTCTTTAACAAGTAATGAGACCTATGATTTCTGGCAGATGATAGCTAATCAATTAGGTGGACGTTTTTATGATGAGCAAGGTAAGATTGATTTTACCAATGAGGCTAATATTAAAGCAATGAAATTAGTCAAAGAGTTAAAAGAGAAAGATTTAGTTGTTGATTCACCATCATGGAATGATAGAGTTCGTGCAGTAGTTAATGGTGAGACTGCTACAATAGTTTATCCAATCTGGTGGGCTGGTACTGTTAAGACCCAAGCAGCTGACCAAGCTGGCAAGTGGGGTATTATGCCATTACCTGCATTTACTGAAGGTGGACCAAATCAAGCCAATCTTGGTGGATCGGTTTTTGCAGTAACAACACAATCTGAGCATCCAGAGGCTGCGTGGAAATTCTTAAAATACTTATTGTTAACAGAAGAAGGGCAGAAAATTCAGATGGACTATGGACTATTCCCAGCTTGGAAACCATTCTATAAATCAGAATCCTTTGCTACTGTAGATAAGTACTTTGGCTTCTCTTTAGCTAAAAGGTTCAGTGAATTAGCTACTGATATTCCGGCTATGAAATTTGGAGAGCACTTTTATGATGTCTCTCGACCATTAGAAACTGCTTTTGGGCAGATATTAAATGGGAAAAAAGATATTAAAGAGGCTTTTAAAGATGCTGAAAAGGCTGCTTCTAAAGCGAGTGGTTTACCAGTTAGCAAATAATATTTTTACTCCCCTCTTGAATTTTCAAGAGGGGGACTTAAAAATATTATAGAATCCAAACTAGGAGGAAAAGAATATGAAAGATTTTTTTCGTAAGAATATGAAGAATATAAGCCCTTATTTATTCATAGCACCATTTTTTATGTTATTTATAGTCTTTTTTCTATACCCAATCTTTTATTCATTGGTTCTTAGTTTTAGTAAATGGACATCAGGCGGTTTAGAGTTTGTAGGTATTCAAAATTATCTTTATTTATTGACTGATCCGGTGTTTTGGAAATCATTATTGAATACAGGACAGATATTAGTTATTCAGGTTCCTATTATGCTGTTGTTAGCCTGTGTTGTTGCTGTTTTAATTAATTCTAAACATACCAAGTATAAAGCATTATTTCGCTTAGGTTTTTTTGTTCCAGTTATTATAGATCTTGTTACTTATTCTCTTGTATTCTCTTTAATGTTCAATGAACGTTATGGGATAATCAATCAATTCCTTACTTCTATTGGAATGAAGGGGATACCATGGTTTAGTAATGGTATTTGGGCTAAGGTAATGATAGCTATAGCTATGACCTGGAGGTGGACTGGCTACAATAGCATCATCATATTATCAGGATTACAGTCGATACCAGGGACTATCTATGAAGCAGCTACTATTGATGGAGCCAATAAAATAGATACCTTCTTTAAGATTACCATACCGATGTTAAAGCCTGTATTACTCTTTTGTATGATCTTATCTACTATTGGGACACTTCAATTGTTTACAGAGCCTTATATGTTAACTAAAGGTGGTCCCAATAATGAAACTTTAACAGCTATATATTATATTTATGATCGGGCTTTTGGATCATTTAAGTTTGGTTTAGCTTCTGCTGGAGCTTATATTGTTACAACGATAATAGGTATCCTATCATATATACAATTAAAAGTATCTGACGGAGGGGAGATTTAAATGAATAATAAAAAAGAATTTACAAAAATATTAGTATATATTTTTCTTGGCTTAGGTTTAGTTATCTCGATCTATCCCTTTTATTGGATGTTGACAGCTTCAACCTTAAATGAAGCTCAGATATTTAAAACGCCTCCCAAGATGATACCAGCTGGTAATTTCCTAGATAATCTTTCAATGTTATTGGATCAGATGCCTATCTGGAATGGTCTTTTCAATAGCTTATTTGTTTCAACAGTTACTACCGCAAGTATAGTTTTATTATCTGCTTTAGCAGGCTATGCCTTTTCAAAATTTCATTTTAAAGGTAGCAAAATTTTATTTGCGATTATCTTATTAACGATGATGATTCCATATCAAGTTACAATCGTTCCACTATTTATTATTATGATGAAGTTAGGATGGATTAATAGTTATAAAGCTCTGATAATTCCATACTTAGTTACTCCTTTTGGTGTGTTTTTAATGAGACAGCAGATGTTTGCTTTTCCAGAGGAGCTGATTGAGTCAGCTCGTGTAGATGGCTGTAGTGAGTTAGGAATATTCTTTAAAATTGTATTACCCAATATGTTACCTGCCTGTGCAGCTTTAGCAATAATAACCTTTTTACAGCAATGGGGTAATTTTATGTGGCCATTAATAGTTATGAATACTCAAGAGAAATTTACTATGCCTTTGATGCTGTCAATGTTAGTAGCACCAGGTCAGGTTACCAAGTACGGACCGATCATGGTAGGGTCAGTTATTGGAATTATTCCAATAGCAATACTATTTATCTTCTTCCAGAAGCAGTTTGTATCAGGGATGTTTAATGGTTCAGTTAAGGGATAGAGTTTGATATTCGAACTCCAAAATTGCTAAAAGGAGTGAGAAGATGAATAAAGATAAAATTTCTAATTATTTTCTGAAAATTTTTAGAATTAATGATTGGACTATTATGAGCAAATATATGGCTTCATTATTTTTCGTAATCTTATTATTTTTCGTTTCATTTACAATTATCCTTACCTTATTATTGGATATTAAAGCTGAAAATAACAAGGTTAAGGAGATAGGAAATGAATTAATTACTATCTCTAAAATGGAAAGTTTGATGATGCAGAAGAAAACAATAGTAATAAATTATATTAATGATTTTAATGAGCAAAATTCAAGTGGAGAGAATTATAACAATCGTCAGGCCAATTTGCTAGAGTTTAATAAGATTAAGACAGAGTATGACGGCTTGAAAGACAAACTCAACAGGGAAGTAAATAATGAAAAATTAAAAAGACTTTTTAATACTATTCAAGAGTATGATGAGAATTTTAATGAGGTTTTTTTAAAAAAGATTGTCCCCTTATTTAAAGAGAATTCTAAGTTAAATAGCTGGAGTGTAAACTCAAATCTATCAAAAGGATTTGAAAATGCAAATCAAAATATATTCTTATTAGAGACAGCTAAAGAAATTTTAATAGAAGATAGAGAGGTTATTGCTAAAGGTTCTAAAGAAAAGATAAAAATGACAATCATAACTTTAATATCTGCTATTATCATCTCTTCGGTACTGGGGTTTGTACTAATTTTAATAATAAGTACCCGAATTAAAAATAATTTGAAAAAAGTTATAAAAGTCAGTAATGAAATAGCTAAGGGCAATCTAGCTGTGGAAAAGTTAAATTATAAGGGCAAAGATGAAATTGGATTACTGGCTAAGTCAATTAATATGATGATAGATAACTTAAAAGAGGTTATCTATAAGACATTAAATGCTTCTAATAATACTTTAGTAACTACCGAAGAAATATCTGCTGCTACTGAAGAGAATAGTGCTTCAATAGAGGATGTTGCAGATGTAGTTAAAGACTTTGTTTTAACTAGCAATAAGTTAGCAAAAGTATCAACTGATATAAGTAATCTTATAGACAAGAGTGTTGAGCTTGTTGGAACTGGATTCCAAGAGATACAAGATACAGAAGGTAAGATGAATAAAATAATTAACTCTTCACAAAAATCAACAAGCAGGATGGTTGAGCTTAATGCTGAGACTGAAGAGGTGGTTAAGATAGTAGAGGTGATCTCTGAAATTGCTGAGCAGACCAATTTATTGGCTTTAAATGCATCTATAGAAGCTGCTAGGGCAAATTTTATTACGGAGGGTTCTAGCGGAACCCGTAGGGGGAAGCATGGTTCTGGTTTTGCTGTTGTAGCAGATGAGATTAGAGGGTTGGCTGCTAGAACTAAAAATTCAGTTGGTGACATTAGAAGTATCATAGATAGGGTTACTGCTAATACAGACAACGTAGTAACTAGTATTCAAAAGAATAATTTAGAGGTTGAAGCAGGTGCTCAAAGCTTGGTTCAAGCTAAAGAGACCTTTAATAAAATAGATAGCAAAATTAAGTTAATTGCCAACCAGATAAGAGAAGTGGCTAATTTAGGGAAAGAAATTTACTCTAAAAGTGCAGGAGTATCTGTAATGACAGAAGAGCAATCGGCAACTATACAGCAGATATCTACTTCTATGGATGAATTGTCAGTTATGGCAAGTAACTTAAATAATATAGTAGAGAGGTTTAATTTAGATTAAGTATAGTCTTTAGTAGTTATAAACTGAGCTGGAGGTAAACATATGAGGAGAATAATTTCATTAAATAGAGATTGGAGATATATCAGTGATTATAAGCAAGAGTATCTAAGGACTGAATATAATGATGAGATATGTGAGATTGTAAATATCCCACATGCTAATAAAACGCTTCCTTTTAATTACACCAAGGAGAAGGATTATCAATTTGTCTCCTTTTATCAAAAAGATATCTTTATTCCCAAAGAGTATAGAGATCAGAATATCTTCATCAAATTTGAAGGTGTTATGACTTATGCTAAGGTCTTCTTAAATGGAGAATATCTAGGAGAGCATAAGGGAGGATATACAGGCTTTGAAATATTATTGAATTCAGCTGTGAAATTTGAGGCTAATAATACTTTGTCAGTTGTAGTTGATTCTACAGAGAGAGCAGATATTCCCCCTTTTGGGGACAAGATAGATTATTTGACCTATGGTGGAATCTATAGAGAGGTTGAGCTGAAGGTAGTTGATAAGGTGTTTATCGAGAATATCTTTGCTAAGCCTACTGATGTATTAGAGGATAAGAAGAGGGTTGATGTAGATATAGCTATAGCCAATAGTGAAGCAGCTACAGCAGTAATTCCTATAGCTGTAACCCTCAAAGATGGTGACAGGGTTATTGAAGAGAAGAGCATAGACTATAGCTTAAGTGGTAAACTGGAGGAAGTTATTTCACTAGAATTAGAAAATTTAGAGGATATAGAACTGTGGGATATAGATAATCCTAAGTTATATCAATTAGAGGTTGAGTTAAGGAGTCTAGATAAAGATCAGAGAAGAATTGGTTTTAGAACAGCGGAGTTTAAGGCAGAAGGATTTTATCTAAATGGAGAAAAAGTAAAGATCAAAGGAATGAACAGGCATCAATCCTATCCTTATGTTGGCTATGCAATGCCTGAAAGAATCCAGAAGAAGGATGCCGATATTTTAAAGGATTTTTTAAGATTGAATTTAGTCAGAACCTCCCATTATCCCCAATCAAAACATTTTCTAGATAGATGTGATGAGATTGGATTATTGGTTTTTGAAGAATTACCAGGCTGGCAGCATATCGGTGATGATGAGTGGAAAGAGGTAGCTAAAGAGAACATAAGAGAGATGATAAAGAGAGATTTTAATAGACCATCAATTATTCTATGGGGAGTAAGAATTAATGAATCAGCTGATGACCATGATTTTTATATAGATACAAATAGGATTGCTAAAGAGTTAGACCCTACTAGACAGACCGGAGGGGTGAGGTGTATTACTGATAGTGAATTACTAGAGGATGTATATACCTTCAATGATTTTATCTTGGGTAATGGAGAGACTATTTTAAGAGAGCAAGAAGAGGTAACTGGCTTATCTAAGAAGGTACCTTATTTAGTTACAGAGTACTCTGGACATATGTATCCAACTAGAAGATATGATACAGAGGAGAGGCAGACAGAGCATACTTTAAGGCATTATAAGATCTTAAACCAAGGTAATTTAGATGATTATATCTCTGGTGTGATTGGTTGGTGTGCCTTTGACTATAATACTCACAGAGATTTTGGTTCAGAAGATAGAATCTGTTATCATGGTGTAATGGATATATTTAGAATACCTAAGTTTGCTGCCTATGTCTATCATTCTCAAGTCTCACCAGAAGTAGAAACAGTATTAGAACCAATTACAGTTTGGACTAGAGGAGAGAGAAGTGAAGCAATTATTAATCCGTTGGTGATTGCTACCAATTGTGATAAGGTTAATTTTTATTATGGTGATGAACTCTATGGAACCTATTATCCAGATGATCAGAAATTTAAAGCTTTAGAGTATCCACCAATTATTATTGAGGATTTTGGTAGTCAATGGGGTAAAACTTGGCAAGATGCTAAATTCATTGGCTATTACAATGGTGTTGAAGTCATTAATAAGAAATTGTCTTGTGAATCCTATTTGGCTGATATAGAAGTAGTTGCAGATGACTATCAGTTAAATAGTGGTGATTGGGATGCAACAAGAGTTGTGATTAAAGCTGTCGATAATCAGAATAATCAGTTGAAGTTCTATAATGGTATAGTAGAGTTGGAAATAACAGGTGTTGGTGAGATCATTGGACCGAAGTTGACCACTCTTCATGGTGGAAGTCTATCGACTTGGCTTAAGACTTCTGGAGCAGCTGGAAAGATAGAACTTAAAGTAAAGGTAGAAGACCATATTAAGCAGATTGAGATTGATGTAGTTTAAAGATAAATTAACGAGATAATCAACTTTATAAGGCTATAAGTTTATATAAAGTTTATAATAATATAATTAAACCATTAATAGAAAGGGGGTGTAACACTTATTGGTTAGAATCATCCTTTTATAAGTTTATAACTTTCTTTAATAAATTAAGTAAGGTGCTAAAGCAAATACTAGACTTAAGAAATCTTTTATTAGAATCAATTCCCCATGATTCAATAAATTAATCAATATTATTTTAATATTGATATTTTTACAGGATTAAACTTTTGATTTATTAGCTTATTAGTGCTTAATTGAGAATTAATAAGCTAATAATATAAGTTTCGATTATATTAAGAGTCGATGATTAATTTTAAGGAGGAGATAAGTAATGTTGGCAAAGAAAAAAATAGGAAGTTCTCTTTTTAATCTTATGTTACTAAGCTTGGTTCTGTTACTATTAAGTGGAGGAGCTTATGCAGATGAATCTGTTGAGCAGAGACTGACTCAAGTTGAGGAAAAACTATCTATCCTAGAAGATGGATTTGAATATAATGGTTATGCTCGAGCAGGGTATACAATGTCTATCAATGGTGGTGCAGCAAATAGTAATTTTGATTCTGATTTTGGGTTAGGGCATTTTAGATTGGGAAATGAAGTAGATACTTATGTAGAGCAGACATTTTCTAAGAAGTGGACTAAAGAAAATGGTTCTTGGATGAGAGCACAATTCTTACTTACTAATCAAAATCATGGAGACTCAACTTGGGAGACTGATGGTGCTACTGGATTACTTAGTAATGCTTATGTAGAGGCTGGTAATCTTAGCTATCTTCCAGAAAATTCTAGCATTTGGGTAGGACAGAGATTTTATGGTCGTGATGACATCCATATTATAGATTTCAAATGGCGGGCAATGGATGGATATGGAGCAGGAATTGAAAATCTTAAAACTGATTTAGGAACTTTTGATATTGCCTTTATTGGTCGTGGACATGATTCAGATGTTAGATATGACCTAGGAGAAATTTCACAGCAGAATATTGATATTAGATTAAAAGGTGTTAAGGTATTAAATGGTACTATGGATTTTGCAGTTACTCCATCTTGGGCTAAGGATAATGACTATGATGAGTATGGTTTAGGCTTAGCAGCAGTATATAATAAAGGTGACTTCTATAACTTATTACCAGGATTTAGTAAGTTTGCAATTCAGTATGGAAATAGATTAGGGGCTAGTTTAGGCGGTCCTGATGGAACATGGTTAGATACTGATGATCCTCAAAGTATTAGATTATTAACTTATGGTGTCGGTAATATAAGTGATAAGACACAGATTATGCCTGAATTTATCTATCAAATGGATGATAGAGATGATAATGATATTAATACTATTTCAGTAGGTGCTAGATTGGAGCACTTCTATAATGATACTTTTGCAATGCAATATGAATATGGTTTTGAATATCAAGATCAAGATACTTGGGATGATGCCCAAACAATTAATAAGTTTACAGTAGCTCCAACGATTACTTGGGAGAGTGATTTCTGGTCACGTCCACAATTACGTGCATTTGTTACTTATGCTACTGTTAGTGATGATGTTGATTTGGATGGTGGAAGTGCTGAGTATAAAGCAGGCGAGAGTGGTATGACTTATGGTTTTCAAACAGAGCTATGGTGGTAATAAGCTAGAAGTTGTTTAATAAGACAGGAAATTAGGTGATATTAGGGGAAGCTTAAAATAATAAGGTTAGATATCTTATTTTATTATAGGCTTCCCTTTAATATTAAATTATCTAAGTTAATTGGTAACTAGTAGTGATATGTTATATAAGTATATAATTAAAGCCTTTAATGCAAAGAAGACTAAATCTTTTATCAGCCTTATAAGACTATAATATTATAATTTTGCTAAAATAATATTGTGGAGGTAAGAGGATGAAAAAATTATTAGTATTATTGTTAGTAGCGGGATTACTTGTAATATCAGTTGCTTGTTCTTCAGACAAAGATGATGTTAGTGCTGCAGAAAATAGCAGCTATAATATTAACGGTCAAGTTATAGCAGAAACTAATGATATAGATCTAAGTAAAATAAAAGTGAAGATATCAGGAAATGAGATAGAAGATAGTACTTCTGAATTAGATGAAGAAGATATGTGGTCGGCAACTGGATTAAAAGGAGAAGTAACAGTAACTCCAGTAGATGATAGTAATCAATATACCTTTATTCCCTCAAAAGTAGTGCTGACTTCAAATTCAGAGGAGATAAGCTTTACAGTAACAGAAAGGGTTCAAATTGAACCGATTAGTGGTGTAAGTGATGATTTTATTAGAGGGATGGATGTTTCTGCACTAAAAGCAATTGAGGAGAGTGGCGGAAAGTATTATGAAAATGGAGAAGAAAAAGATTTACTAGAAATATTAAAAGGTCGTGGTGTTAACTACATTAGGTTAAGATTATGGAATGATCCATCTGGAAAAGGTGGAGGAGAGACTGATCTGGAAACAGTAAAAGAATTAGCCAAGCGAGCAAAGGATTTAGAGATGAAAGTATTCTTAGATTTTCATTATAGTGACTTCTGGGCAGATCCAGGAAAGCAAAATAAACCTGCTGCGTGGGAAGAGCTAAGCTTTGAAGAATTAAAGCAAGCAATTTATGATTTTACCTATAATTCTCTTAATGAATTAAATACTGCAGGTGCTCTGCCTGATATGGTGCAGATTGGAAATGAAGTGAATAACGGTATGTTGTGGCCTGATGGAATGTTATGGCCATATCTAGATGAGTTTCCTGATTATACTGAAGATGTTATCGGGGGCTGGAGTGGATTTGGTGCATTATTACAAGAGGGTTTAGATGCTATTGATCAGATAGAAGCAGAGACAGGGGAAGAAATAAAATCAGTCATTCATAAAGCAGATGCTGGAGAAGGAGTTGACTGGTTCATTAAAGATCTTGAAGAGAAAGCCGGCGTTATAGGGTTTGATGTAGTAGGAATTTCTTATTATCCTTATTGGGAGAAGCATGGAGGGCTTCGTGATAATTATACGGGGTGGACTAACCTTTTACAGGAGATGACAGCCTTAGCGAATAGAGGTTATGAAGTTGCAGTTGTAGAGACATCTTATGGCTTTACATTAGAAGGAGCTGATGATGAGCCAAATCATCTGGATCAAGAGAGACTTGATACAATTGCTGCACTTGATGATGGTCGATATCTACCAACTCCAAGTATTCAAGGCCAAGCTGATCTGGTTAGAGAAGTAATGGAAGTAGTCAATGAAGTCCCTGATAATAAGGGTCTTGGAATCTTTTATTGGGGGGGAGAATTAATTCCTTCCGAAGGTGCCACTTGGAAAGCTGGTGAAGAATATGGTAATGGATATGAAAATCAAGCACTGTTTGATTTTAAAGGTAATGCATTACCTTCTTTAGATGTCTTTAATAAGGTAATAGATAATTAAGTATTAATTCTTTAAAATTGTCCTCAGATTTCATGGGGGCAATTTTTATTTTTAATAATAAGCTAATTTTTAATGGTAAATAGGGCAAAATAGGAGTAAAGCGAAGGAAAAGGTGATTTTTATGGTAGAAAAGTTTACAGAATTTCAAGCTAAGAGGATGGAAATATTTAGAGAAGTCGTTAAACGGGAATGGAATGGAAAGCTGTTGACCAATGATGATTTAGAAGAGCTGGTAGCAGAGATAAAGAAGAAGTATGATTATAATGATGAAGATGACCTCTTTATTAGAGATCATATCAGAGTAGCAATGGGTCTTAACCCTAGTCAAAGTAAGTCCTTTACTTATGAATTAGAGGATATCAAGAACTTAGATCATATAGAAAAGCCGATTGTAACTAAGATAGAAGGAAGATGTGAATCCTGTGGCAAGGAGCTTGAAGAGAGGGACTGCTATAATAGTTGTAAGTATGAAGCCCACATGTATAAGAGAAGTAAAGGACCGATAATAGTCAATGAGAAGTGTTTAAATTGTGGTAGCTGTGTGAGCAGCTGTTCCTTTGGAGCTATCGCTGATAAGATAGAGTTTCTTCCTATTACTAATCTATTGAAGGATGAAGAGACCACTGTTTATGCAGCAGTTGCTCCCTCAATTGTAGGGCAATTTGGTGATGATATTACTATGGGGCAAATTAGGACAGCTCTTAAGTATATGGGTTTTCAAGATATGATTGAAGTAGCCTTGTTTGCTGACATGTTAACTATCAAGGAGGCCTTTGAATTTGATCATTTAGTCAAGAAGGAGGATGACTTTTTCTTAACAAGTTGTTGTTGTCCAGTCTGGATTAGACTTGTAGAGAACAATTATCCTGAGGTCTTTGAACATATGTCGCCCTCAGTTTCACCTATGGTCTTATCAGGGAGAATGCTCAAAAAGCTTTACCCCGACTCTAAGGTAGTCTTTATTGGGCCTTGTATTGCTAAAAAATCTGAAGCAAAGGAGCCAGAGCTGGCTGGAGCAATTGATTTTGTCTTAACTTATAGTGAGCTTGATGAGATCTTTAAAGCCTTAGATATTAACTTAGCTGAGTTACCTTCTGATGAGAAGGATCAAGCATCCTTTGCAGGCAGGGTTTATGCTAGGACTGGTGGGGTTAGCTTCTCTGTTAAAACAGTAGTAAATCGGATCGCTCCTAGAAGGTTGGTTAAACTTCGGGCTAAAAAAGTCGATGGTGTTAAGGAATGTAAGCAGATATTAGAGGATTTATTAGCAGCTAAGGAGAGAGAAGCCAACTTTGTAGAAGGTATGGGCTGTGATGGTGGTTGTGTTGGTGGACCTAGAACCAATATCGATACAGATAAAGCAACTAAGATTGTAAATGAATATGGAGAGGATTCATTGATCATGACTCCCTTTGATAATATGAATATAATTAAGATATTACAAGAGCTAGGTTCCGATAGAATAGAGGATTTGATGGATGAAGGAAATGAAGTAGGTAGATTATTGATCAGGGAAAAGCAGTGATTGATACATAAGGTGGATGTTACGATAGCAATTATTGATTTATCATTAAAGCATCGTAACATCTCTATAAACTAATATTATCTATTGACCAGTTCATTTAATCTTTCAGCTAATTCTGTTAACTCTTGTGAAGAGTGATTTATTTCATCTGACATATTGCTAATTTCAAAGGTAGCATTTAAAACTTCATCGCTATCTTTGGCTAAAAGTTGAGTAGCAGAGTTTGTCTGTTCAACATTTATTGAGGTATTTTCAATAGAGTTTTTGATAACTTCAAAGGCCTTTCCTGTTTCTAGAATTATTTTTTTACCATGTTTAGCTTTATCCTCTACTTCTTTAGCAGCACTTAAACTGTTTTGTGATTGTTTTTGTGTTTCCTTAATTAAATTAGCAATATCTTTAGTAGCCTTGGAGGTCTCTTCAGCTAATGATCTAATCTCTTCGGCTACAACAGCAAAGCCATGACCATGTTCTCCAGCTCGTGCTGCTTCGATAGCAGCATTCAGAGCTAACAAATTAGTCTGTTCAGCAATATTATTAATCAACTCTATAATCTGACCGATCTCTTTAGAGTTTTGGTCCAAATTATTTATAATAACTACTGTATTGGCAATAGAATTGCTGATATCTTCGATACTTTGTATAGTCTCCTTGATATTGCTACTACCAGTCTTACTTTGTTTGTTGGCCTCTTGGGCAAAGGCAGCTACTTCTTTAGTACTGCTAGAAATTTCTTGTATATTATTTGACATCTTCTCTATCAAAGAAGAGGTTGTTTCAATTGAAGCACTACCTTCCTCAGCAGCAGCAGATAGCTCTTGGCTAGTTGCTGTTGTTCTTTCTATAACATCTTTGATATTATCCATAATTGTGCTTAGGTTAGTTGCTAATTGATTTGATTCTAACTCCTTATCTTCTGCCAACTTTATTAATCTAGTAGCTTTTTCTACTAAAAAGACATCTAGAATACCTGCAAATAAGAAGATAACTCCTAGTAATATCCAAGTTGTAGGGTCGATGATTAGTGAAAATCTATCTTCAAATATAAAAAATTCAGTACTATACAGTATAATTGTAGGTATTACATAGAAATATATAGCTTTTTTATCAAAGTACATTGAAATTGCAATAAGGTACAAAAAGCAAGTATATAATGCAGCGGGAACGTTTTGTCCAAAATTAACAACAAATATGTTATTTCCTATAAATAGAATTAAGCCATATAGATATTTACATAAATGTTCGTACTTACTTCCATGTAATAATCTCAAACTAAAGCTTGATAGTGCCATAATAGAGACAACTGTATCCCTAAAGAGATTAGTTCCATTTAGAAGGATTAATAGTGGAATAAATCCTAATAGTAAAATAGGCATAATAATATTAACTGTTTTATTCACCTTAGACTGATGGTCAGATAGAATTGAATTATTCATATTTATCGCCCCCCTTAAAATTATAAAGATCTTTGCAACAATAAATTTCGACAAAATAATCTAAAAAACCTCTTTTTAGGTCAAATATATATTATTTAGAGGTCATAAAATTTTAAAATAGTTGAGTAAAATATTTAATCAATTAATTTATTTTTAAATACTCAAGCTTGCTGATATAATTAAAGATAATTAAAGAGATAAAAGAGGTGGAATAATGATAATTGATAATTTGAAAAATGCCAAGCTTTATTATAATTTAAATGATAGAATGGCTACAGCTTTTAATTTTTTGGCAGAAAGGGATTTATCCAATCTAGAAGTAGGGAAGTATGAAATAGCTGGCGATGATATTTACGCTTCAGTTGAAGAGTATCAGACCAAGCCTAAAGAGGAAGGTCGTTGGGAAGGGCACCGCAAGTATTTAGATATTCAGTATATAATTGAAGGTCAAGAGTTAATGGGCTGTAGTGATTTAGAGGGAATGAAGATTCTTGAAGATTATAATCAAAAGAAGGATATCTTATTCTTAGAAGGGGAAGGTGATTTCTTTACCATTAAAGCAGGAAACTTTGCCGTTTTTATGCCCCAAGATATACATATGCCTGGTCGAGCAGTAGATAAAGCAGAAAGAGTTAAAAAGGTAGTAGTTAAGGTTAAATTAGACTAAAAGAAACCCTCTAGAATATTCTAGAGGGTTTCTTTGTTTTACATTTAAGCAATATATAGTGAGTAATAAGAAGTTATTTTACTTGTTACTGGTCACTCTTTACTGCTTACAAACACATCTTATAAATCTCTACTATATCATTTTTATCTAATACCTTATAGCTACCTCTAGTACCTTTAGCTGTAGCCTTTTGAGCCATTAGCTCTAGGTTCTCATCACTTATATCATAATCTGCCAAAGAAGAAGGTGCACCCATTTCATTAAACCACTCTCTAGTCTTCTCGATTCCCTCTAAAGCGATCTCTTTGTCAGACTTACCTGCTGGATCTATATCCCAAACCCTTGTAGCATATTGTACAAACTTATCTGTACCTTCATCTAACACATACTTCATCCAGTTTGGGAAGATGATTGCTAATCCACCACCATGGGGGATATCATAGACAGCACTAACAGCATGTTCAATACCATGGCTTGCCCAATCTGTCTCTTTGCCCATAGAAAGTAAACCATTTAGTGCCAGCGTTCCTGCTAACATGATATTTGCTCTAGCATCATAATCTTCAGGATCAGCAAGAACCTTGACACTCTCTTCTCTTAGAGTCTTTAAGATGCTTTCTGCCCATCTATCTTGGATAGGTGTAGATTCAGTATGGCTGAAATATTGTTCGTAGACATGGGCTGCTATATCTATAATTCCATATACAGTATGTTCTTTTGGTACAGTAAAGGTATTGACGGGATCTAAGATTGAAAACTTAGGATAAAGCAGTTGACTACCAGCACCTACCTTCTCTTCAGTCTTTAGGTTAGAGATAACGAAGTTTGGATTCATTTCAGAGCCTGTGGCAGCTAAAGTCAGGATTGTACCTACAGGAAGGGCTTTCTTAATTCTGATTCCTTTAGAAAATAAATCCCAAGGATCACCATCATAAAAGACTGCTCCAGCAATTGCTTTACTAGCATCAATAGTACTACCTCCACCAACTGCTAAAACCAGGTCTATATCATTTTCTCTACAGATTTTAACACCTTCTCTGACACTAGTTACTCTAGGGTTGGGTTTAATCCCTGAAAGCTCATAAATATCTAGATCCTTTTCTTGTAGTGAAGCAATAACCTGATCATATAAACCAATTCTTTTGACACTACCTCCACCTGTAACTACTAATACTTTATCACCATATTCCTTAACCTTCTTACCTACTTTTTCAACTTGACCTTTACCAAAAATTAATTCAGTGGGGTTATGGAATTTAAAGTTATTCATTATGTAAAATCCTCCTTTTAAATGATATATCTTAGTTTTGGTTTAAGTAAGGTTCTTTCTTATAATTTACGCAGTCTTATACTTAACCTTAAGCTTAGTTATTCATTCTCAATTTCAAAATATCTAGTATCTACGACACTTCTTGAACGTACTTCATTACAGTTATGGCAGAAGAAGCTGACACTACCACAAGCTTGTAATAGCTCTAACTCATCTCCACATTTGTCACAGAAGTTTTTAACATTCTTAATCTCATAATCGGTAAAGTCATCACAGTATTTACAGAAATATTTCTTCTCACCAGCTTCAAAGACTGTTCTCATAATCTTATTACATTCTTGGCAGATAGCCTTCTTCATGCATATCACCTCACTTTATTTAACTACTTTTAATTATATCAAATCTGTGGCTTTTATCAAATTAAGAAAAAGTAAAGACATCCTTTCTTTTATTAAATCTTAATATCTATATTCTGTCCAAGATGTAACTCTGATAATCTTTTTAGATTTTTCACAGCTGTATTCAACAGCTGTATTCAATGGAACTATTAAATTTATTCCTTGATTTTGGGATCGATTTTAAAGTATCGCAATATCTATAAAAACAGACTTAGATATAACTTTGGAGCTACAAATCTACAATCAAATAATTTAGTCTAAAGCTTAAGAATTAAAATTCTAATAAATTATTGCATAAATAAAATGAGTGATGTATAATTATAAGGAAAATGATTAAAAATGGTCAAAAAAGGGAAAGGGATTAATATATCGTCGTTACTAACTTTATTAAGTATGTTATTGCTTTGGTTAATATCTACTTAATTATAATTAACAGTGAAATTGATATTCTAGTCCACTTCTCTAAGGAAGTATATTTATAATGAAATTTATATTGGTTGATTTAAATAATTTATTAAAAAATTAGTGAAAATAAACTAGAAAGGATGTGTATTGATTGCTAGCTGATAAGATGGAGATTTTAAAAGAGTCAATTCCCTTTTTACTCAAAGGGGCTTTTATGACTATAGAATTAACTACATTTGCTGTAGTAATCGGTATTATTTTAGGTACGATTTTAGGACTAGCAAGGGTCTCCCATAACAAATTACTTAATGGTATTGCAAAGGCTTATATTGAGTTTTTTAGAGGGACTCCATTATTGGTTCAATTATTCCTATTATATTTTGGGTTACCAAACATAGGAATTGATATTAGTGCTTATTTTGCAGCTATTTTGGGATTGGGGTTAAATAGTGGAGCATATGTAGGTGAGGTGGTGCGTTCTGGAATTAAATCTATTGATAAAGGGCAGATGGAAGCAGCTCGTTCAGTAGGGATGAGCTATCCTCAGGCTATGCAATATGTAATCTTACCTCAGGCTATTAAGAGAGTAATTCCACCTTTAGGTAATGAATTTATTGCTCTATTAAAGGATTCTTCTTTAGTATCGGTAATTGCTGTTAAGGATTTAACTAGACAAGGGCGATTAATTATTAGTAGAACCTATGAATCTTTTTTAATTTTTGCAGCAGTAGCAGTATTATACTTTATCATGACCTTTATTATGACACGGATAGTTAATTATGCTGAAAGGAGGTTAAGCATCAGTGATTAAGGTAGAGGATTTACACAAGAGCTTTGGAGAATTGGAAGTTTTAAAAGGTATTAATGAAGAGGTAAAGCAAGGAGAGGTTGTTGTTGTGATTGGACCTAGTGGCTCTGGAAAGAGTACCTTCTTAAGATGCTTAAACCTCTTAGAGGATATTACTGCAGGAAAGGTCTATATTGAAGGAGAGCAGATCAATTCACCTCAAGCAGATATTGATTTGATCCGTCAAGAGACAGGAATGGTATTTCAGCACTTTAACCTCTTTCCCCATAAGACGGTTTTAGATAATATAACCTTAGCACCGATTAAGGTTAAAAGGCTTAATAAAAAAGAGGCAGAGAAGATAGCTTATGAGCTATTAGAAAAGGTTGGTTTAAAGGATAAAGCTGATTCATATCCAAGCCAATTATCTGGCGGACAGAAGCAGAGAATTGCTATTGCTAGAGCTTTAGCAATGCAGCCAAAGGTAATGTTATTTGATGAACCTACTTCTGCTTTAGATCCAGAGATGGTAGGAGAGGTATTAGGGGTTATGAAGGATTTAGCCAATGAAGGTATGACAATGGTAGTTGTGACTCATGAGATGGGGTTTGCTCGTGAGGTAGGGGATCGGGTATTATTTATGGATCATGGGATAGTTGTTGAAGAAGGAGATCCAGAGCAGATATTTACTAATCCCCAAGAAGAGAGAACTAAAGAGTTTTTAGCCAAGATATTATAAATGATATAGTGTGAGTCTAAGGTTGAGTTTAAGTAGAGCTATAAGGGAAATTTAAAGCTTAAACTTAGACTTCATCTTATTCTTAATCCAAATCTTTGCTCGATATTGTTGACAATTTTTGTTTATTATGTTATAGTTTTAGCTGGAAAGTGATAAAATCACTAAAATTTTTTTAGCAATTTTTTAGGAGGAATGCAAGAATGAGATTAGAAGGAAACGTAAAATGGTTTGACAATGAAAAAGGTTATGGATTTATTGAAAGAGAAGGTGGAGATGACGTATTTGTACACTTCTCTGCAATTGAAGGAGATGGATTCAAAAGCTTAGAAGAAGGTCAAGCTGTTGAATTTGAAATCGTTGAGGGAGAAAGAGGACCTCAAGCTGATAATGTAGTTAAGCTTTAATTCTATACATAGGTAATTAGAGCATTATGTGTGACCCCAGATTAATCTGGGGTCTTTAGTATTTTTTGAAGGACTAATTCATTTTTCTTTTAAAATTAGAAGGTCTACAACAACAGGGTAATGGTCTGAGGCAGACGAAGAGAAGGTTTTTAATGCTTTAATAGGCATCTTTGTTGATAAGTATATATTATCAACTTTGAGATTTTGATCTATTAAGGTCTCTCCAATATCCTTGTTGCTTAACTCTTCAACCTCAAAGAAGCTTTGACTTATGGGTTCTAATTCAGTAGAGCCTTTATTGACATTAAAATCACCCATTAAAAGGCTAGGATTACTCTTTGCTTTCATAGTTATATAATTTAAGATATCTTTTATTTGAGCTTGGCGATCTTTAGTTGACAGACCTAAATGAGTATTATATACATTAAGAGTAATATCATTAATTTTAACCTCTAGAGCTAATAGAACTCTCTGTTCTAAAGTACTAGATAGATATTTTGTTTCTATATTGCTGATGGGGAATCTGCTTAAAACGCCTAGTCCATACTGACCAATTTTTCTATCTAAAGCTGGAGCAAAAGCAGAATACATATTAAGCTCTTTAGCTAAGATATCTAATTGTTTATCATAATTACTTCTAATACCCCACCCTTGATCAACCTCTTGTAATGCTATAATGTCTGCATCTAGGTTTTTAAGTGTAGCTGCTATCCCTTGTAGATTATAGATATCACCTTGATTAACACCGTGATGAATATTATAGGTTGCTACTCTAATTTGAGCTATTGAATCTTCTTTCACCTGACACCCCCCAATAAGTATAAGTTCCATCAAAATTATAAGAAGTACTATCAATATGAATTTGTAATCCTTCAATTTTTTCTGCTCCTTATATGAGTTTATTAATATTTGATTTGTTGATTAAATTCTTGAATCAGTTAGTTGAAACCTGCTGGTAAATTTATTAATTTAGAGGTTAATCTATTTAATAATAGCAAATAAATTGATATAATAATATTAATAATTCCAGAGTATTACAGTTTGACTTGATCTTTTGAGTTCAATTATTAACTTAAAAAGTGGAGTGGTATTATCTATTGATTTTGATATATATAAATTTTTAGATCTGATTGGAGGTGATTGATTTGTTTAACGATAGATTTTTTAAAATAGCTCTTAAAATAATTCTAATTTTGTTAATTATCTTTTTAGCAGGACAAATTCCTTATATAGTTGATCCTATAATAAAGGTCTTATCTCTTGTACTATTTCCTTTATTATTAGGAGGATTTCTCTATTATCTCTTAAGACCTATAGTCAGATTTTTATCAATTAGGATAAAGTATAAGTCACTGGCCATTTTAATTACCTTTTTGTTGGTCATTACTTTAATTATCTTTATTATCTATTTTGGTGGTAGTATTATTTATGGTGAAATTAGAGAGTTGATAAAATACTTCTCTCTTAATTATGCAAGCATTAAAGTTAGCATCAATAAAATTATCGAATTTGGTAATGGTAAGCTTGACTTTTTAGCTAACTTTAACCTCCAAAGTAGAGCCGCTGATTTTATTCAAGGAATTTTAGATAAGCTCAGTAATTACAATTTAATGGGGACCTTTTCATCATTGACTAACTTTGGAACTATTATAGTCTTAATTCCTTTTGTTTTATTTTACTTTTTAAAGGATGATACTAAGATTAGTCAAGCAATTATCTCTTTTTTTGCTGATAAAGATGAAAAGAAAGTAGAAAAGGTTTTAAAGGAGATCGACCAGGTCTTAGCTGCATATATTAGCTCCCAATTACTGGTGGCTTTATTATTAGGACTAGCTATGTTTATTGGGTTTTTAATTATTGGTCTACCAAACTCCTTTGCTTTAGCTTTAATTGCGATGATTACTTCTTTGATTCCAATTTTAGGTCCTACTTTAGGGATTCTACCTGCTTTATTTATAGCAACAACAAGTAATTGGTTAATGCTGGTGAAGGTGCTCATTGTACTAGCTATTTCTCAGTATTTAGAGGGAAATTTAATTAGACCTCTTATCCAAGGGGAGAAGTTGAATATCCATCCCTTGATAGTACTTTTTGTAGTTTTAAGCTCTATCTTACTATTTGGGGTGGTAGGAGCTTTATTTGCAGTTCCAGCCTATGCAGTAGCTAGGATTTTGGTTAAAAACTTTGGGATAATGGGTAAGTGAGCTAACAGATAATAGAGAATAAGATTATTTTTAAAGAATATATATATTATAAATTGATATGAGGAGGAATTATTTTGAAGAAGATTGCTTATGATGATTATATTCAAAAGGCTACTAGAGCTTTAAGCAAAGGTGCTTTCTTAACAGTTAAATCTAATGATAAGGTCAATACTATGACGATTGGTTGGGGAAGTATCGGTTATTGTTGGGGGAAACCAGTTTTTATGGTAATGGTCAGAGATTCACGTTATACATATGAATTAATAGAGAAGAGTGATGAATTTACTGTAAGTATCCCACTAAAGGGTCAACTTAAAGAAGCCTTAAAGTTTTGTGGAACTAAGTCAGGAAGGGATTATGACAAATTTAGCGAGTCTAGTCTATCAATTCAAGCAGGTCAAGATGTTAATACCCCAATTATTAAAGGATGTGATCTCCATTATGAATGTAAGATTAAGTTTAAACAGGTGATGAACCCTAATAATTTGGATCAAAAATATAACAAAGACTGGTATCCTCAAAAAGATTACCATACTCTTTATTTTGGAGAGATTGTTGGAACCTATCTAGAAGAATAGCAGCTATAAAAGAGGCTAAAAACTGAGATTTTTTCTTGGTTTATAGCCTTTTTATTATTAGCTGTAGCTGTTGTTAAGATAGAGATTGATAGAATGGAATGATAAAGCGATACTTTTTTAATTAAGAATGAACTTGTTTTTAAAGAAATGCAAGCGGTATTTGGGTTATAATCTAATATTATTTTAAACTCAAAAATTTAAAATAAATTTAATATTTCTTATATAAGTATAGCGTGTTTCGTTGGGAAAGTAAGCGGTCTAGTGAGAAGGAATTAATGCATAATGGAATTACTGTAATTAATTTAATTGCTCCAATTTTAGTTATAAGTTCTAGCGTTTTCCCTGTTTTTAAAATGATTTTTTGCCTACTTTTTTATCTATGGAAAAAAGGTAGGTCGCCTTTTAGGCGAAACCTAAACTATGGTAAAGCAGAGTTTTTTATAAAAACTCAAAAAGTAAAAGTGTTGCAATATTCCCACATTAAGATGAATAAACTTTAGAATCTCAAATAAGAATTACCATCCAACGGAATTAGCATCTGTAATGGTGGAGTATCTCTTAATAAACCAATAATATAAAGGGTATAGAAGCGGTCTCTTGTCAACCTGGCATTAGGAACATAAAGGATAGTCTTATCACTGCCTAGAGATTTTACTTCAAAGGTATAAGTTTCTGGTCTTAAGGAGAGATAATCGGTAACCTCCTTATAGGCAATATTTTCAAATAAGAGTATGCCATTTTCTTGACTAATATTTACATTGGGGGCATTTGGAGAGAGATGTGCTACTCTAATATAGGCTCTATTAGGACGGATAGGTATGCGAGGCTCTTCAACAGGCAATAGGCTTAATTTAGGAAATTCCCCAATAGCAGCTATAGTAGAGATTGTATTGGAGATAATATTAACAGAGGTATCTATAACTGGAGCTGTCTTCTTACCTGCTGGATATACTTTGATATTATAGCGACCAGCCATAACAGAAATATACTCAGTAAAATTTCTATATTTTAAATTTTCAGCGATTAAATTATCATTAGCATAAATATCAACAGCAGGTGCTTTTGGAGCAGCATGTAAGATTCTGATATAAGCTTGAGCATTATTTTCATTGATTAAATAATAAGGTTCATGATACATTATTATTACTCCTTTCTTAATTATCATTACAATATTATATGTATTGGTAGTAAAAGGGTGATATTTTAATTGAGGGATTTTATTTCAACTTTCTCTTAAAATTTAACTGTTATTTCTGATGAAACAATAGTTTCTATTCAAAAAATCATAGGGTTAGTAGCAGGATTTAAGGGTTAAAGATTATTAAATTTCTATGGCTTAATAGCCATAGAAATTTTTATTTTTTGGAAATCTTTATATTTAGTTTTAATATTTTATTCGCTTAAGTATATATGAAGAGAGAAGCTATATCTTTAGAAGTACTAATGATTTTATTTATAAAGTTGAACCATTTTAGCTGAAAGGAGAATATTATGTTTAATTGGTATCTGTTTTTGGTTATTTTATTTGTATCTATTCCTGGAGTTCTTCTTAATACACCAATATTTTTAAGAAGGAAACTAGTTAATAAGCAGATCTCTTGGCTAAAGAGGTTTCTAATCAGTTTCTTTTCAATTATATATTCTATTTTGAAGAATCTGCTTATAGTTAGCATCTTTATAGTAATAGGTGTATTGTTGAATCCCATTATTAAAAGCGATGTACCAGTCTTTATGGCTGCAATAAAGAAGGAGAATTTATGGCAGATATTAAGAATAGAGCTATTTTATGCTTCTGTTTTTGGGATTATAGGAGCAATAATCTTTATCTATTTTTACTATATATTTTTTAGATTAAGGGTCAATAAAGAGAGTGTAGCTATTATGGAGAATTTGCGGTTAAAGAGGTATCTATTTGGCAGAGTGATTTATGATGGGATGATAGCAGAGATTATAATGAGGTGGGGGCTTTTAAGCACAATTATTTGGGCTTTCAATATTTGTTTAGGAAAGATAGATAACTATATAGTCTTTATTTCTATAATTACTTTAGGGATTATGTCGGGGCTGAAAAGGTTATTATTATATTTTAAAGAAGGTTGTGAGCTGACTAAGCCCTTTATAGCTATAGTTTACTTTTCTAATCTCATGACAACTTTAATCTTTGGAATATTATTCTGGTGGAGAGGATTGGTCTCAGCAATGATAGCCCATATGTTCTTTAATCTATTATGGTATCCCTTTGATCTTTATTGTTATAAACAGAGAAAATATAATAAGAATAAGAGATAATAATAGATGAGATAGTAGTTTAAAAAATACTGTATAATATTACAAAAGGTATTATACTAATATATACAGTAATGGTATTGTATCTTAAACCTTAAAGTGCTATACTGTAACCAAGTAATGAAAAAAGAAGTTTATTTGGAGTTGAATTAAATTGATAGAAAAAACCAATATCTCTTTATATGAATTATTGTTCAGCCTCTCTCATGTTATAGATATGGTTGATACAAATTTAAATAGTCACCATGAGCAAGTTGCTTATATAAGTTTTAGATTAGCCCAAGAACTTAGTTTAGAAGAACATCAAAAGAAGGATTTGATCCTATCAGCAGCACTTCATGATATTGGAGCTTTTTCAATGAAGCGTAGATTAGAGACCTTGACCTTTGAAACCAATAATGGTTTTGAGCATGCTGAAGCAGGGGCTTACTTAGTAAGTACTTTTGATTCTTTTGCTAATCTGGTACCTATAATCAGATATCATCATTTGGAATGGAATTATGGTAGAGGAAATAAATTTAAGGGTGAAGCTGTTCCTTTAGCTAGCCATCTACTTCATTTAGCAGATAGAGTAGCAATTTTAATTAATAAAAGAGAGAATATATTAAGTCAGAGAAATAGCATAGTAAAGATTATTAAGGATTATTCTGAAAATATGCTCCACCCTAATTTAGTTAAAGTCTTTGAAAAATTATCTTATAAAGATGATTTCTGGTTTTCAGTTATAAATACTGATATAATTAGGAAGGATTTAAAGAAAATATTCAAGAATTGGGGATTGGAGTTAAACCTTGCTGATTTATTAGATTTGAGTAAGTTTTATAGTAGAATTATAGATTTTAGGAGTAATTTTACAGCAACACATTCTAAAGGGGTGGCTGTAACAGCAAGAGAGATAGCTAATTTATTGGGGTGGTCTCAAACGAAGGCTATAAAATTAGAGATAGCTGGTTATCTACATGATTTAGGTAAGTTAGCAGTACCTGCTGAAATTTTAGAGAAACCAGGCAAATTAACTGCTGATGAGATGAATATTATTAAAAGCCATACCTTTTATACTTACCATGCACTAGATTCAATAGAAGGACTGGGAGAGATTAAAGAATGGGCAGCTTTTCACCATGAGCGCTTAGATGGTACTGGTTATCCTTTCAAACATGATGAAAAGAGGTTATCGGTTGGTAGTAGGGTTTTATCAGTTGCTGATATCTTTACAGCTCTTACTGAAGACCGACCTTATCGAGCAGGAATGGATAAGGATAAGACCTTATTAATTCTAGACTCTATGGCTAAGGAGAATGCTATAGATGGAAATATAGTAGCAAAGGTAATGGAGAATTATGATCTAATAGATAATATACGAGAGTTGGGGCAGAATAATATCAAAAAAGATTATAATCTCTTACGCTAATATCTATACCTTAAACTGGGGACTTACTTCCTCGGTTTTTTTATTTTGTCAATTGTAGTGGGAAGGGATAGAGGAGCTTATAATTTTAATTAGTAGGGGGCAAGTTATGAAAATAGATAGATTGTTAGCAATTATAATCTTATTAATTAATAAAGAAAAGATGACTGCTAAAGAGTTAGCAGATAATTTTGAGGTTTCTAGAAGAACGATTTATAGAGATGTAGAAACATTAAATAAAGCGGGTATACCAGTTGTAACGACTAAAGGGGTAGATGGTGGGATTAGTATCTTAGATAATTATAAAATGGATAAAAATATATTTAAGATAGAAGAGCTAGAAACAATTATAAAGGCTTTAGAAGGAGTTAGTAAAGTTTTACCTGATTCTGATTTAGAAAATACTTTAGAAAAATTGAAAGGATTTAATCCAGATTTAGAGGAGAAAGAAGAGACTTTCATTATTGATTATAGTCCTTGGGGTAATGATGAAGAATTAACAGAAAAGGTTAATTTAATTAAAAACGCAATTAAAAATAATTTTTTAATAGAATTTTCTTACCTAAGTAATAAAAATCAAAGAACTTCAAGAAAATTAGAGCCATTGACTATAATTTTAAAAGGACATTCATGGTATATTTATGGTTATTGTAGATTGAGGAAGGACTTTAGAATTTTTAGGGTCTCTAGAATAAGAGATTTGACTATTAATCAGGAAAAATTCATTAGAAAGAAAGGAACTCCTCAAGAATGTTTAGATTCCAATAATATAACTGATAAAGTAAAACTGGTCTTAAAGGTAGATAAAGAGTATATTGAAAGATCTTATGAATATTTTCCAAGGGGATCCTTCGAAATATTGGAAGATGACTCAGCGATAATTAAAACAGAAATTTGGGAGAATGAATGGTTGTATGAGTTTTTACTTGGTCTTGGAGAATATATTGAAGTTATAGAACCGATGAGAATAAGAGATATAATAAAGGCTAAGTTAGAAAAAACCTTAAAAAAATATTTTTAAATATGACATACTGATGTCTAATTTCCTCTGTTATAATTTAGATAAGTTAGGTATAATAGGGGGATGATGGTTTTGAAGAAGATAGCTGCTGATAAAAGCTTGATAGCTTACTGTGGTCTGTATTGTGGGGCTTGTAAGAAATACTTAAAGGGAAGATGTTCAGGTTGTCATAAGAATGAAGGAGCTACTTGGTGTAAGGTTAGAAATTGTTGTATAGAGAATAGTTACTTAAGTTGTGCTGATTGTAAAGAATTTTCTGATCAGAGTAAATGTAGGAGGTTTAATAATTTTATATCTAAAGTATTTGCTTTGATTTTTCGTTCTGATAGACAGGCTTGTATTGATTTAATAAGGGAGAAGGGATATGAGAATTATGCTCAGAAGATGACAAGTACAGAGGAGATGGTGATTAAAAGGTGAAAAACTGACCATTGAGCAATGGTTAGTTTTTTGATTTTTATCATTAGAAAAAAGAGTTTTGGGTTTCTAAATAGAATACTTGAAAGAATTGAGTTTCTTATCCTATCTGACACAATGATTTTAATTAGTTGGATAAGATAACTCATATAGTTAGATCAATTGATAAGTTGTAATCAGTAATAATTACTGATATAATGATTAAGTAATTGCTAATTGATTCTCAGAGAACGATAGATATAGTTATCCAACTTTAGAATGAAATTAAAATTAAAGTAAAGTTGGATAACAGTGGATAGGAAAAATTCGTTTGGGTATTTTTCCATCACAAAGAGTTCAAAGAACTCGTAGGATGAGTAACAAGTAATGAGTGACAAGTTAAAATCCAAAACATAAAAACACTATAAATTACACTTTAGACTTGGAGATCTATATAGATGCATGAATTTAAAATTAAACTTTATAGAGAAAAAGCGACGTTTAGGCGATAGGTGGGTAGGAGGTAGGAAAATCCAACTACCTAACCACCCAACCCCTAACTATCTAATAAAAAACTGTCGCAATATACTCATTAAGTTTCACTTTATTATTGGGTACCTATAGAGATATATTTATTGAGTGTATTATTTTAGATTAAAATAATAATTAATATATAAAGGATTAAAATGTCTACTAATTATAAAAAAGAATTAATAAACTCAAAAGAGGTGAAGATGAATGGCTAAAGATAAGATTATAATCAAAGGAGCAAAGGAACATAATTTGCAGAATATAGATGTGGAGATCCCCCGTGATAAGCTGGTGGTTATTACTGGGTTGAGTGGTTCAGGTAAGTCTTCTCTGGCCTTTGATACTATTTATGCTGAAGGGCAGAGAAGGTATGTAGAGAGCTTATCTGCTTATGCTCGCCAATTCTTAGGACAGATGGAGAAGCCTAAGGTGGAGTATATAGAAGGTTTATCACCATCAATCTCGATAGATCAAAAGACTACCAGTAAGAATCCAAGGTCAACAGTGGGAACAGTAACAGAGATTCATGATTACTTGAGGTTATTATATGCCCGTATCGGTACTCCTCATTGTCCAAGCTGTGGACAAGAAATCACATCCCAGACAGTTCAGGAGATTGTTGATCAGGTAATGGAGTTGCCAGAGAGGACTAAGTTTCAGATTTTAGCTCCTATTGTTAGGGGAAGGAAGGGTGAATATAAAGAGCTTTTAGCTAGGATACAGCGCGAAGGTTTTGTAAGAGTTAGAGTTGATGGTGAAATAAGAGATATAGCAGAAGAGATTGAATTGGATAAGAATAAGAAGCACTCTATTGAGGTTGTAGTAGATCGTTTGATCATGAAAGCAGATTTAGAGGCAAGGCTTGCTGAATCTTTGGAGAGGGCTTTGGAGTTAGCAGAAGGGTTAGTAGTTATAGATGTTATTGATGGAGAGGAGCAGTTATTTAGTGAGAACTTTGCTTGTCCTGATTGTGGAATCAGTTTAGAAGAGTTATCACCGAGAATGTTCTCCTTTAATAGCCCTTATGGGGCCTGTGACACTTGTGATGGCTTGGGAAATAAACGGGAATTTGATCCTGATTTAATCTTAGACTATGATAAGTCACTCAATGGAGGAGCTATTATCCCTTGGCAAGGTTCAAGTAGTACCTATTATCCACAGATTATCAATGCTTTAGCTCACAAGTATGATGTTGACCCTGATGCTCCTCTAAAAGAGGTTGATAGTAAATTTATAAATATCCTACTCTATGGAGATACAGGCTATGTAGAATTTGAATATACCAATCGGCGAGGTAGAACTAGAACCCATGAAACAGAATTTGAAGGTTTAATTGGTCTGTTTCATAGGAGAGCAAGAGAGAGTAAGTCAGAGAGTGCCCGTAAGAGGTTGGAGAACTATATGAGTATTAGACCTTGCCCTGATTGTGGAGGGAATCGCTTAAGACCAGAGAGTTTAGCTGTTACTGTTAGTGATAAGTCTATTGCTGAAATTAGTAATCTATCTATTGAAGATGCTTATAATTTTTTTACTGACCTTGAATTAGTAGGTTCTAAGAAGGTTATCGCTACTGAAATCTTAAAGGAGATTAGAGCAAGGTTGAGTTTCTTATTCAATGTAGGTTTAGGATACTTAAACCTTAGCCGTAATTCTGGAACATTATCTGGTGGTGAAGCTCAACGGATTAGATTGGCTACTCAGATTGGTTCTAGTTTGGTAGGAGTTATTTATATCTTAGATGAACCAAGTATTGGGTTGCATCAACGGGACAATGAGCGTTTAATCAATACTTTAGAGCATCTTCGTGATGTAGGAAATACAGTAATAGTTGTAGAGCATGATGAGGATACTATTAGGACAGCAGACCATATTCTTGATATCGGTCCTAAGGCTGGTCGCCATGGAGGAAAGGTAGTAGCAGCAGGTACTGCTAAGGAGATCATGGAGGTAGAAGAGTCTATTACAGGGCAATATCTATCTGGGAAGAAGAAGATTGAGGTACCTGTAGAGAGATTGAAGCCCAATGGCAAATATCTTGAAGTTAAAGGGGCTAAGGAGCATAACTTAAAAGATATAGATATAAAAATACCTTTAGGAACCTTTACTTGTGTAACTGGAGTTTCAGGATCTGGTAAGAGTACCTTGGTCAATAAGATTTTAAATCGTAAATTGATGCAGGAATTCTATAAATCTAAATTAAGACCTGGTAAACATGATGAAATTCTAGGTATAGATCAAGTGGATAAGGTAATCAATATCGACCAGTCACCGATAGGTAGAACACCTCGTTCTAATCCTGCAACTTATACCAAGGTCTTTGATTATATCCGTGATGTCTTTACCAAGGTACCTTTATCACAAGAACGTGGTTATAAGAAAGGGCGTTTTAGCTTCAATGTTAAAGGGGGACGCTGTGAAGCCTGTAAAGGTGATGGAATTATTAAGATTGAGATGCACTTCTTAGCTGATGTCTATGTTCCTTGTGAAGTATGTAAGGGAGAGCGTTATAATCGAGAGACTCTAGATATTAAATATAAAGGTAAGACCATTGCTGATGTATTGGATATGACAGTAGAAGAAGCCTTAGAATTCTTTGAGAATATTCCTACTATTAAACGCAGACTTCAGACATTATATGATGTAGGATTAAGCTATATCAGATTGGGACAACCTTCGACTACCTTATCAGGAGGAGAAGCCCAAAGAATCAAGTTAGCTACTGAATTGAGTAAGATGAATACAGGAAATACTATCTATATCTTAGATGAGCCGACAACAGGACTTCACTTTGAAGATGTAAATAAACTGTTACAAGTATTACAGAGATTAAAAGAAGGTGGCAATACTATCCTAGTAATCGAGCATAATCTAGATGTAATTAAATCTGCCGACTATATCATTGATTTAGGTCCTGAAGGTGGAGTCAATGGTGGAGAGGTGATTGCTACAGGAAGTCCAGAGGAAGTAGCAGAGGTAGAAGGGTCGTATACAGGACAGTTTCTTAAAAAGATACTTTAATAATTGAAAATTGAGAATGTAGAATTGAGAATTCTTAAGTCTTTTGAACTTTAAATAAAAAATTACTGTTTGAAATAAGTAAATCTTAATCTAAATTTTGAGTTAAATTAAAGCTCTGAGCAGAGCTTTAATTTAACTATTTATTATACAATTATAATTGCTTATTGAGTTTAATTTTTTAAATGATTGGGCTAGTTTTGCCACGAAGAGTTTTCTCTTTTTAAAACTCGTAGGTTTGCTTACTTTTTTATCTATGGAAAAAAGGTAAGTCACCTTTTAGGCGCGCCCTGAAGGTGGTTTTCCTGAGGAAGTACTCTTGGGGTGAAACCTGAACTATGGTTAAGTAAAAATTTTGATAAAATCATCAATAATTACTGAACTCAAAGGATGATTTATATGAAACTAAAAGAAAAAGTAAAGAACCTCCCTAAAGAACCTGGTGTTTATTTGATGAAGGATAATCTAGGCAAGATTATCTATGTTGGTAAGGCAAAATCTTTAAAAAATAGAGTTGGTTCTTACTTTCAAAGCTCTAAGCATCAGAGATTTAAGACCAAGGTATTGGTAGAGAATATTATTGACTTCGATTATATCATCACAGATACTGAAGTAGAAGCTTTAATCTTAGAGAATAATCTAATCAAGAAATATCATCCCAAATATAACATTCAACTTAAGGATGATAAGACTTATCCTTATATTAAAGTAACCTTAGATGAGGTCTATCCTAGAATCTTTAAGACTAGAATAGTCAAAAGTGATGGTGCCAGATATTTTGGACCCTATACTGATGCTAAGGCTGTCAATGATATTATAGAGCTGTTACATGATATGTTTAAGCTAAGAACCTGTAAAAGGAGTTTGACAGAAAAGAAAGAAAAGAGAGCCTGTCTTAACTTTCATATTAAAAAATGTGTAGCACCTTGTATTAACGAAATCAGTGTTGAGGAATATAATAGATTGATAGAGAAATCTATCATGATTTTAGAAGGAAAAGAGGGTAATTTAGTCAAGGAATTAGAAAGTCAGATGGAGAAGGCAGCAGCAGATTTGAACTTTGAGGCTGCTGCTAAATTGAGGGATCAGATTAGGGCAATAGATAAGGTTACCCAAAAGCAGAAGATAGTCTCTGATAAATTAATCAACCAAGATATTATAGCATTGGCTCAGGCTGATAATGATATCTGTGTACAATTATTGATAGTTAGAAGTGGTAGATTGATTGGCAAAGAGGACTTTATTTTTAAAGAGAGTGATGATTTAAAAGAGACCTTAACTGCTTTCTTGCAACAATACTATGATAATTCTTATTATATCCCTGAGGAGATTCTCTTAGAGATTGAGATTGAAGATCTAGAATTGATTAATCAATGGTTAACGGAACGTAAAGGGAGTAAAGTCGAATTAAAGGTTCCAAAGATTGGAGAGAAGAAAGAGCTAGTACAGATGGCTTATCGTAATGCTCGTTATAATCTTAAGGAGTATCGTTTTAAGCAGAAGTTTCAATCCCTCAAGGCAAGTACAGGAGTTGTAGAATTGCAGGAGTATTTAGGGTTAGAAGAGATGCCTTATCGAATTGAAGGCTTTGATATCTCTCATGTACAAGGAACCGATACTGTAGCTTCGATGGTGGTTTTTGAGAATGGTGAACCTAAAAAGAGTGATTATCGCCGCTTTAAGATCAAGCATGGGCAGGGAAATAATGATTTTCTCTCGATGAGTGAGGTTGTTACCCGTCGTTATTCTAGACTATTAGAGGGAGGTAAGAAGTTTCCTGACTTGATTTTGATTGATGGTGGAAAAGGTCAATTGGCTGCTGCTGTAGAAATATTAAATAACCTAGGTAGACCAGGAGAACAGATAATTGGTCTGGCTAAAAGAGAAGAAGAGGTCTTTTTACCAGGTCAGAGTGAACCGATTATTCTGCCTAGAAATTCTCAGGCATTATACCTAATTCAACGGGTACGTGATGAGGCTCATCGTTTTGCTGTCAGTTATCATCGTAAGTTACGTTCACGCCGTCTAACCCATTCGATGATAGATGAAATTCCAGGGGTAGGACCAAAGCGAAGAGAGTCATTATTAAAGTACTTTGGATCTCTAGGAAAGATTAAGCAGGCAACAATAGAAGAGTTATCAGAGGTTGAAGGAATTAGTGATAAGACTGCTAGTCAGATTAGAGAGTATTTAGATAAGCATATTGAACCTTAATAATAGTGTGAGTGGTCTGTGTGAGTAAAGAGTAATGATATTAAACTAAGAAGTTAACTCGTTACCTGTCACTCCATCACTCGTCACTGAAATTAAAAGGAGTGATTATTTTGAAGGCAATAGCTAGATTGTTAATTACTATGTTGGCTTTGATATTGACAGCGAAGATAGTTCCAGGGATTGTTATCGGGAGTTTAGGTGCAGGTTTTTGGGCAGCTTTAATTTTAGGTCTTGTAAATACCTTTATTAAACCTGTATTTACCTTACTTACTCTTCCATTAACTATTTTAAGTTTTGGACTATTTTTATTTGTAATCAATGGACTTATGTTATTAATTACAGCAAGTTTAGTGGCTAATTTTCATGTATCAGGTTTATTGGCAGCTATTTTTGGTTCTATTATTTTAAGTATTATTAATAGTTTTATGTTAGATGTTCTTTATGATTAATGGGGATATTGCGACAGTTTTACTTTTTAAAAAGCAAGTAAAAATCTTAGGTTCCGCCTAAGGGCGGGTTGCGTTTTTCCTTGATGAAAAAGTAACCAAACCTACAGGTTCATAGAACCTTCCGTGGCAAAAACAGCCCAATCAAGAAGAAAATTAAACTCGCTACGCAATCAACATTAATTGAAAATAAGATAGCTAAGAGTCCTACTTCAAAGATTATCTTATTAACTATTATTTTTTTAGAATACTTGCTTCGCTCAAACATTAATTTCCTTCGCGTTTAAGGTCTTTTAAATATTAACTTTTAACTCTTAATTTTTAACTATAAAAATATCGCAATATTATTCAATTATCTCAATTTCTATACTATCATAAACAACAATATAATATTAAATAAAGTTATCAAGGTGACCATAGTCGGTCATCTTTTCTTTTTATCACTATCTAATCTTTCTGCATATAATGCTAATAAGGAAAGAAAGGAGGAGCTAATATGGCAAAAAGCAGAATGAACTTTAGACCTAGACTGATCAAAAGGGTGATTCATCTCCAAAGGGAAGAGAGGGATAAGAGAGATGCCAAACAGGATTCCAATTGAGAAGTTGGTAGAGATTAATGAGTATAGTCGTGAGATTGAAAGGACTATAAATATACCATCAGATTTACCAGACATAGATGAGATTATAGATAGTGGAGCAAGGCTAGAGGTGATTAGGGCTACTCCAAGAAGTGGAGAGGTTAAGATAGATGGAGTATTGCAGTGGTTTATTACTTATCGCCCACTAGATGATAGAAGTAGAGTTATAACTTATCAACGTACTGTGCAATTTGATGAGATAGTAACCTTTGAAGGAGCAAGATCAACGATGGAGGTAGATGTAGATATAATTCCAAGCCAAGTAGATGCAACACAGGTTGGTGACAGGAGGGTGAGATTAATCTTTCCTGTAAGATATGAGGTTACAATCTATAGACAGGACAATTTAAGTTATATAGTTAAGGAGGATGGCTATAAGATAATTACTCAGCCCTATCAGGTACAGAGAGGGGTTATTGAGACAGAAAGGGAGTTAACTATTAGTAGAACAGAGACCTTAGCTGAGACTATAGAGAGTTCTAGGGATATATTAGCGATGGAATCGGAGCTAATAATCAATACTGTAGATACTAGAAGGAATAGAGTCATTGTTAGAGGTGAGGTTATAACGACGGTTCTTTATATAAGTGATAATGGAGAGATTATTAGTAGAGAGTTAAGGAATTATTTTGAGGAGAGATTAGAGGTAGATGGTGTCAGAGATGAGATGGAAGCTTATGTAGAAGGTATTATTCTCCAAGAAAATAATATCTTCCAAGGGGCAAACAGGGTTAGATTTAACTATACAGTACAATTTAATATATTAGTAATTACTGAAGAACAAGTAGAGTTACCTGTTGAGATTATAGAGACAGATTTATACCCTAGAAGAGAGTATATCTTGGTAGAGAGGTCAATCAAAGAAGAGAAGACCAAGTTTTTAGTTAATAAAGAGACGGTTATTCCTGAAAATCAACCTGAGGCTGCTAAGGTGATTAGAAGCTCAGCACAGATCAATCAGGTAGATGTTGATAGATTAGATGATGGGGTTATTATAGATGGGCAAGGAGAGATTAATCATTTATATGTTTCTACTGCTCCTGAGCAACCTGTGTATGCAGTTAGAGATAGCTTTTCCTTTAGCCAATTTATCGATATTCCTCAATTAGATGAAGATAATAGAGTATATGTAGAGGCAAGGGTAGACAGAATAAGAGCAACCTTAGAAGATAATAGAACTATCAATAATAGCATAATTATAGAAGCTAAGATAATGGTTACAGAGCTAGTGCGAGTACCTGTTGTTGTAGATGTGACTGATGAAGAAGAGGTAGATAGTGGAGAATTAGGAGAAGGTAATCTTAGATATGTAGTTAAAAGTGGAGATTCCTTATGGTTAATTGCCAGAAAGTTTAATACAACTGTAGAAGCCTTAATAGCTTTAAATAATATAAGTGATCCATCTAGCTTACAGGTAGGTCAAGAACTATTGATTCCAGAATAAGCCTTTATTAGAGAGAAATAAATTATATCTTTAGAATTTAATTGAAAATTTGATTTAATAGTGTATAAATAAATTATTACAGGTGATAATATTTAGTGGACGCACGCAAATGGGTGATAGCTTGCATCTCCAAGTAAAAAAACATTATCCTAGACAAGAGAAGTCACAACAATGTGGCTTCTTTTTGTTTTTGTCTAAATAAGCCTTTATTTTTAGCTTACTGATAAAGATTATTATGGCAATATTATGTATAATTTATCGATTAGAATATAGAAAATCACCAATACATATTAATCTTATAGCAAGAAGAAGTTAATGATTTTAATATTTTGTGCTATAAGGAGGAAAATAATATGTTCTTACAAAAAAGTTTAAAATTAAAGTTGAACTTAATAATAGTAATAGTGATGCTATTACCATTATTGATTACAAATTCTATTATTATAAAGAGGGTCATAGATAATACCCATCAATCTATCAATCGAGAGCAGAAGCAAATGCTTAATAATGTAAAGAGTCAATTGGAGATTATAATTAATGATACAGAAAGCTTGATGAAAATGGTAGCTGATAATGAAGTCATTAAGGGGATGAACCCTAATTTTGAAATGGGGAGATTACTAAAAGGAGTTGTAGAAGAGTATGATGCCATTCCTAATATATCTGTATTGAATAAGGAAGGTAAGCAGATCTATAAGGTAATTGGCCAACTAGGTGACAGAAATGATAGAGAATATTATAAACAAGGGATTAGAGGTGAAGTTTATTATTCTAAGGTAATATATTCAAGAAGCCGTCATGTTCCAACTGTTATTTTGGCTATCCCAATCAAAAATGAAGGTCAAGTAGTAGGGGTGATTGCTACTGAACTTGATCTATCCTTTCTAAGAGCTTTAGCTTCTCAAATTAAATTTAGAGAATCTGAATATCTCTATATAGTATCGGAAGATGGGAGGACGATTTATCATCCAGATAAGAGTTTGGTAGAAGATATGTATGATGCCTCCCACTTAGCACCTGTTAAGGAGGTTATGCAAGGAAGAGAGGGGGTAGTGGAGTATGTCTATGAAGGTGTAGATAAGATAGTGGCTTATGCTCCTGTACCAAAGGTGAGATGGGGGCTTGGAATAACTATTGAGGATAAGGTTGTACATTCAGAGATTGCTAGAGAAACCAATAAAGTAATATATGCTCTGCTGATATCATTATTAATAGCTATAGTACTAGGTTATTTTCTAGCTAATCATATAGTAACACCTATTTCTAAATCTATTCATTTTGCTCAAAAGATAGCCGATGGAGAGCTAACTAATAATAATCTGAAGATAAATAGTCAAGATGAGATTGGTAATTTGGCTCAAGCCTTAAATATTATGAAGAGTAATTTAAGAGAGGTAATAATTAATTTAAGGAACTCTGTAGAGCATCTATCATCTTATAGTCAGGAGTTATCTGCTTCGGCAGAGGAAGGTAGTGCTATCGTCTCTAATACCAGTGATAGGATTAATGATATAGTAGTAGATATAGAACAGATATCAGCTAGTAGTCAAGAGACGGCCAGTCTAGCACAGGTGGCTAGTAATAAGAGTGAAGAAAATAGTATGAATGTTAAAGATACAATGTCTAAGACTGTAGAGATTATTAAAGACTTAAATAATAGCTCTAATCAGATAGGCAAAGTAGTAGAGCTGATCACTAACATAGCAGAACAAATCAATCTATTAGCACTTAATGCTGCAATTGAAGCAGCTAGAGCAGGTGAAGCAGGGCGCGGATTTGCAGTGGTAGCAGATGAAATTAGAGGATTGGCTGAACAGACTGCTAAGTCAACAGAAGATATAAAAAACTTAATCAATACTATACAGAAAAAAGCAAAGCTAGGTTTGAGTTCTGTAGAGCATGTATTAGAAGAGACAGAAGAATTATTTGTAGAGATAAAGGAGAATGGAGAAAAGACTGTAGAGCATATTAATGAAGTTGCTATTTCAGCCCAGAACCTTGCTCAAAATAGTGATGATTTATCTAACTCTTCTTTGGAGATGGGAAAGGTATCAGAAGAGATTGCAACATCTTCACAGGAGCTAGCCCACATGTCCCAGAGATTGCAACAAATGGTGGAAAAGTTTAAGGTATGATTAATTAACAACGAGTACAGAATAATTAATAGATAAATAACAAGCGATAGTTAGAGGTAGGTTACCCATATAATATAATTAATCTAGGAGGATAAATAATGAGAACTGAAACTTTTGAAGTAAAGGGAATGTCTTGTCAACATTGTAAAGCTGCTGTTAAATCTGCCTTAGAGAATGTAAAAGGGGTAGAAGAAGCTAGAGTCAACTTAGAAATGGGGAAGGTAGAAGTAAAGTTTAATAAGGATGAGAGTAAATTGGATAAATTAAAAGATGAAGTTAGAGCAGCAGGTTATGAGGTCAGTTAGAGAGAAAACCCTACCTTTGAAGGTGGGGTTTTTGTTTTAAATTTAAGGTTAGTGCAAAGTTAAATTTTAAATTTCTCTGATTATATTGTATAATTTTAATATAGAATAGATTAATGATTTTGGGAGGTAAAAATATGAGTTCATATAGTTCTGATAAAGAACAATTAATTAATAGATTAAAGAGGGTTGAAGGTCAAGTTCGTGGTATACAGCGGATGATAGATGAGGAGAAGTATTGTGTAGATGTTTTAACACAGATTGCTGCTGTAAAAGGAGCATTGACCAAGGTAGGAATGACTATCTTAGAGAAGCATACCCATGGTTGTGTGCAGAATGCTGTAGCTAATGAAGATGGTGATGAGGTTATTAATGAATTGATGGAGGTAATATTTAAATTTACAAAATAATAAAACTATATGATAAAGAATGATGATAAATTTTGATTAATAATCAGTAATTTTAAGAAAAGGGGAATTAATATGAGACAGTTTGCTCAGGTAGTATCTGTTTTAGATAATGAGCATAAAGTAGAGGTAGTAATTAAAAAGCATTCTGCTTGTGGTAAATGTGGTGGTTGTCATAAAGGTGATGATATGAAATTGATAGTTGATAATGATCTCAAGGCTAAATTAGGAGATATGGTAATCTTAGAGATGAAGGAGAGTAATCTTCTAAATGCAGCCTTATTTATCTATTTATTGCCCTTAGTAGGATTAGTAATAGGATATCTAGCTGGAGTAGCTTTAGGAATAGATACAGAATTGGGTAGAATAGGATTGGGATTTTTATTATTTTTAGCATCATTTTTAATTGCAAGAGGATTTGGCAAGGTACAAGAGAATAAGTATAACTTAAAGCTAACAGGTATTTTAGATTAGTTATATTTAGTGAGATTAGATTAATGGCTGAATAATCAAATTTATAATAAATTTGAAGTTAAGCTTAACTAGACCTACTTAGATAGGTCTTTTTATAAATATCTCAAGATAATTATTGAGAAAAATATAAGGAGGATCAAATAAGATGAAATATAAGTTAATAGCAATTGATATGGATGATACTCTATTACCAAGTGGTTTAAGTATTTCAGCTAGAACTAAAGAGGCTATTAAAGCAGCAGAGGATAAGGGGGTTAAGGTTTTAATTGCAACTGGACGAATGTTCTCTTCAGCATTACCCCATTTAAAGGAGATGGGATTGCATGGTGAAGTCATTACATATAATGGAGCTTTAGTTAAGGAGATAGATTCAGCTAATACAATCTTACATAAACCAGTTGACTTAGTTTCTGCCCATAAGATTATTGATATCGTCAAAAAAGAAGACTTGCATTTGAATATTTATCTTGATGATATTTTATATGTCAATAAATTAGGTGCTGAAGCAGATTATTATGAGCAGATCTCAGGGATAAAGCCTGTCTTGATTAAGGATGATCTTAATGATTTTCTGGAAAGCCCTTCAACTAAGCTATTGATAGTAGAAGAAGATATTGAGAAAGCAGATGCTATAGAGGAGAGTTTAGAAAAGGAGTTTGGAGATATACTAAATATAACTCGTTCCAAACCTAAATTTATAGAAATTATAAATAAAGAAGTCTCTAAAGGTAACACTTTAGCCCAAATAGTAGAAGATTTAGGTCTTAGCTCTGAAGAGGTAATTGCTGTTGGTGATAGCTTTAATGATTTAGAGATGATAGAATATGCGGGATTGGGAGTAGCTGTAGCTAATGCTAGGGAGAAGATAAAAGAACGAGCAGATTATATTACTAAATCAAATGATGAAGATGGCGTAGCGGAGCTGATTGAGAAGTTCATCTTAGCTGAAGAATAAAGAATTAATATTTTAAATGGTTAATTTTAGCATAAATGGTTTTTGCTTTTAATAAAATAAATTAAGAGAAGAGAAGGGAAATTGATTGGTCCGTTGATAATTTATAGAAAGCTAAATAGATGATTAGATATTTAAAAATATAATTAAATTTATACTTAAGCTGAGGACAGTTCAATATGAGTTAAAATCTTTTAAAATATAGATTTCTTATAAAGGAGCAAATAAACCATAATGATATATAGGAGGAGGGGTTTAGAATGGAGTTGAATCAGATTTATAATAATGCTAGAGAAAAGATGAAGGGCTATTGCAAGGTATGCCCCTTTTGTGATGGAAAGGCCTGTCGGGGAGAGGTTCCAGGTATGGGGGGAGCTGGTACTGGATCAGCTTTTCAAGCAAATATAGAGGCTTGGCAGAGGTATAAATTGGAGATGAGAACAATTCATCAGGTTCAAAATCCTAGCACTGAATTAGAGCTGTTTGGAGTAAAATTAACTACCCCAATCATTAAGGCACCAGTAACAGGGAGTAGCTATAATATGGGAGGATCACTTTCTGAAGAGGAGTATGCCGATATAGTGGTTGAAGGAAGTAAAGAGTTTGGTACAATAGCTATGACTGGTGATGGTGCAGACCCTACTATGTATAATTCAGGGCTAGAAGCGATTAAACAGGCTGATGGTTTTGGTATAGCAATTATCAAACCAAGGTCACAAAAAGAGATTATTAAGAGGATAAAAGAAGCAGAGAAGGTAGGAGCCCTAGCGGTAGGAGTTGATATTGATGGAGCAGGGCTGATTACCATGGCTTTAAAGGGGCAACCTGTAGGACCTAAGAGTAAAGAAGAGATAGAAGAGTTGGTTAATAGTACTGATTTACCTTTTATTTTGAAAGGAATTATGACCTTAGATGAAGCAAGAATAGCAGCTGAGGCTGGAGTAGATGCTATTGTTGTTTCTAATCATGGTGGACGAGTCTTGGATAGTACGCCTGGAACTGCTGATGTTTTAGCAGAGATTGTTAGCGAAGTAGGTGGAAGGATTAAGATATTAGTAGATGGAGGAATTAGATCAGGGGTAGATGTCTTGAAAGCTTTGGCTTTAGGTGCCAATGGGGTTTTAGTTGCTAGACCCTTGATTATTGGTGTCTTTGGCGGAGAGAAAGAAGGATTTAAGATGATTTTAGAAAAGATGACCACTGAGCTTAAGAAAGCTATGATTTTGACAGGCTGTGAAAGCCTTGGAGCAGTTAAAGGTAATATTTTGAGAAAGCTTAATGATTAACTTTCATTTTAAGCAGGATAACTTCTTTCTATTATAGAAATTAAAGAAGTATGTACTTATTATTAAATATAAGTTAAGATTAAGCTAAATAATTTATACTATAATTAGATATTCAGTCTTTAAAATATTATTTATAGAAGGGGAAGGAAGATATAGGATGACTGACAAAGAATTAAAGACATTAGACGATGTAAATAATTTCAAAGTAGATGAAGGTAGAGATTTATTCTCTGCAACCCATGAAGAGATAGAAATTGGAGCAACAACAGATATTTACTTTATTAGAACCAAAGAAATATTAGAGAAGATGAATTTAGAGGGGACTGAAATTGTAGCTGAAATCTTTGCAGGGGGAGCTGGAATTGTAGCAGGAATTGATGAAGCATTGAATCTACTAAAGAAGAAGGATGTTAAGGTATGGGCTTTAGAAGAAGGAAGTCAAGTTGAAAGAAAAGATGTTGTAATGAGAATTGAAGGTGCTTATAGTGATTTTGGTATCTTTGAGACTGCTATTTTAGGGATATTGGCTAGCTCTAGTGGGTGGGCTACTGCAGCAAGAGAGTGTAAACAGGCCTGTGGTGAGATACCAATGTTATGCTTTGGTGCTAGACATGTACATCCAGCTATTGCACCAGTAATGGAGAGAGCAGCTTTGGTTGGAGGAGCTGATGGTGCCAGCTGTATTTTAGGGGCAAAGTTATTTGGAAAAAAACCTTCAGGTACTGTTCCTCATGCTTTAATCTTAACTGTTGGTGACACTTTAGAAGTGGCTAAGGCTTATGATGAATTTATGCCTGATGATGCTGCAAGAATAATCTTGGTTGATACCTTCCAAGATGAAGCTGTTGAAGCAGTAAGGCTTGCAGATGCGCTAAAGGAGAATCTTGATGGAATCCGGTTAGATACAGCTTCTGAACGAGGCGGAGTAACACCAGGATTGGTTAAAGAGGTAAGGGCTAGGTTGGACCAAGCAGGACATAATCATGTAAATATCTTCGTATCTGGTGGTCTAACTCCAGAGCGAATTATAGAGTTGAAGAGTTTAGGGGTTAATGGTTTTGGTGTAGGTAGCTATATCTCAGGTGCTAAGGCTATTGATATGACTATGGATATTAAAGAGATTAACGGTAAACCTATCGCTAAAAGAGGGAGAATCCCAGGTAAGACTGATAGTCCAAATTTAAAAAGGGTATTATAATTGATAGGTTTTAATAGTGAAAAAGTAAGAGAGACTATTAGCCAATAAAAAAATAAATTCAATTTTTGATATAGACATATACTTATTAAATGAGATTTAATAAGTATATTGTGACACTTTTAGAAATCAGTTCTTAGGAATCGGGGATCTATTAAAAACAAGGGTTCTTGATTCCTGATTTCTGACAGCTAAATTTTGGAATCATCTTTAAATGATATCATATTTAAATTTTACTAAAATTATATGATTATAGCTAAATTAGTTATAAAATAAAATATTTATTTTCAAAGTTGCAGGATGTAAAGTAGATTATGTAGAAGTATTTAGAGTTGTAGGATATAGATTTAATTTATTGAATTTAAAGTAATTTAGTAAGTAAACTATTGTTTTAATGGATAGATACCTTGTTAAATTCATTTATTTTATAATGATTGTAGTAAAAGGATGGAGATTATGACTGTTTGGAGTTTAATTAAGAAGAGCTATAAAGAGATATATAGAAATCTTTTTTCCATATTACTTAGTAGTATGTTATGGTTTTTGACTGCAGGACTAGTGATTATGTTCGGTTACATAAGTATTCAGGTTAAATTTTATCTTCCTATTATAATAGGGTTAGTTATAGTTGGACCTATGACTGCTCAGTCTTTTTATGTTAGCAATAAGATTGTTAATTATAAGCAAGTTTCACTAAAGGACTTTTGGATTGGAATAAAAAAATATTTTCTTAAGTCTTTATTTATTACATTAATATTGGTTTTGATAGTTTTTATTTTAACTATAGACTTTAAATTTTTAATGGATTACCAATATAAGGTTGGGATTATATTGACTCCTTTGTATATTTATCTGTTGATTTTTTTGGGTATGATGAGTATTTATTGCTTCCCTTTGATGATAGAATTAGGGGAAGAGAATGAAAACGATTCTATTAGAAGTATATTAAAGTACTCATTTTCTTTGACTATTAATAATTTATTATATACTTTATTTATTTTTTTAAATATCATAATTTTCGGTACTTTAAACATAGCTCTTGTATTTGGTCTGCTTATATTATTTATGGGGGGGATAGCTTTAATAGCTAATAATGCTACTCTTAACCTGTTAGTAAAGTATGGTATTAAGAAACAGGTTAATGGACCCTATGATTTTAAGAATAATCAATAGTTCAATTATTGATTATTAATTTTATAATTATACATATTGAGGAGGGAATTTTTTTGCAAAAAGAATATGTAGTTGGTGTAGATTTGGGTGGGACAAAGATTTTAACTGCAGTAGCTGATTTGGAGGGTAATATTTTAGCTAGAGTAAGAAAGGATACAGAGGCTAAAAAGGGTAAGGAGGTAGTTATCCAAAAGATCAAAGATACAGTCTATGAAGCTGTACAAGAGGTTGGCATAGAGCTATCCCAAGTCAAAGGGATTGGTTTAGGGGTACCAGGACCTGTTGATATCAAAAAAGGTATTATTAAGCATACTCCTAATTTAGATTTAGATAATATTAATATTGTTGAAGAATTGAGAGAATTAGATACTCCTATCTTCTTAGAAAATGATGCTAATGCAGCTGCTTTAGGTGAGAAGTGGTTTGGTGCAGGAAAAGAAGCAGAAAATATGGTTTATATGACTGTAAGTACTGGAATAGGTGGAGGAATTATAATCAATAAAGAGATATTCCATGGTGCTGGTGATGCTGCTGGTGAGATAGGTCACATGACTATTCTTCCTGATAGTAAACTTCAGTGTGGCTGTGGTAATTATGGCTGCTGGGAAGCTATTGCTTCTGGAACTGCTTTAAGTAAACTAGGAAAAGAAGCAGTTGAGTCTGGTAAAGATACTTTAATGAGTGACCTGGTTGCTGATTCTACAAAGGTTAATGGAGCAGTTGTGGCTAAAGCAGCAGAGCAAGGTGATAAAGTAGCTAAAGAGATTATGGATAAGATTGCTGGTTATTTAGGAATTGGAATGGCAAATCTAATTAATATCTTCAATCCTGATACTATAGTTATAGGTGGTGGTGTATCCCAATCCTGGGGGTTGATTGAAGATAAAGTAAATTCAACTATACAAGCAAGGGCAATGGATTCTTTGGTAGAAGATGTTGATGTTGTTATAGCTGAGTTAGGTAGTGATGTTGGTGTATTAGGAGCAGTAGCTACTGCTTTAGCTGAATTAGATTTATTTTAGTATTTTTAAAGTTGCTTATATCAGAAGTATTTATAATTCTTCTGATTTTAATAAATTAAATAAATTTTAAGGGGGTTTTTGGTATGGAGAATATAAATCTAGACAAAACTGCTTTTCAAATCACGTTACATGGTGGAAATGCTAAGGATTTAGCCAATGATGCATTAGTTGCAGCCAAAAAGGGAGACTATGAACAAGCTGAACAATTATTAGCAGAAGCTAATAAGGAATTTGATCTTGGTCATCAAGTACAATCTAAGGCTATGCAAAAAGATGATAGTGATAATAGAATAGTACCTACTCTATTATTAGTTCATGCAAAGGATCATTTAATGGCTGCTAAAACAGAAATTAAATTAATCAATGAATTGATTGATTTACACAAAAAATTAGATAAATAATAAGTAGCTAAAGGTAAGTAGCTAAAAGTGAGTAGTGAAGAATAAATAATTATGCTATTCCTACTCACTAATTACCACTTATTACTTACTGAATTAAGAGGTGGAATAATGAATAGTATATCTGTAGAAAAAATATTAGAACATTTTCATTTGCAACAGATTAATCAAACACCAATTGAAAATATGATACTGGTTAGTGATATTAAAAGACCAGGTTTAGAGTTGGCTGGATTTTTTGATTACTTTACTCCTGATAGAGTACAAGTTTTAGGAAGAACAGAACTCTCATTTCTACAAGAATTACCGAAAGAGCTATTGACTGAGAGATTAGATAAATTTTGTAGCTACGATATTCCCTGTATTGTTGTTACTAGAGGGTTAGAACCACCACAAGAGCTAATAGATCTATCTCAGAAAAATCAAATTCCATTACTTGCTACAGACTATTCAACAACTAGCTTTGTTAGTAGGTTGACTGATTATTTAGAGGGTGAATTTGCACCTGAAGTTACTAAACATGGAGTCTTAGTAGAGGTTTATGGTGTCGGAGTATTCATTAAAGGGGATAGTGGAATTGGTAAGAGTGAAAGTGCCTTAGATTTAGTAAAGAGGGGACATCGACTGGTAGCTGATGATGCAGTTATCATAAGAAGGTTTATGAGAGGAGCACTTGTTGGTCGTTCTCCTAAAATTTCTAAACATTATATGGAATTAAGAGGTTTAGGAATTATTAATGTAAGAACGCTTTTTGGTGCTGGGGCTGTTAGAGAAGAGCAGTCTATAGATTTAATTGCTGAATTAGAAAAATGGGATGATACCAAAAATTACGATAGATTGGGTATTCAAGATGATACTGAAGAGATTTTAAAGGTTACTGTACCTAAGGTGACTATACCAGTAAGACCTGGTAGAAACTTGGCTATGGTTATGGAAGTAGCAGCAATGAATTATAGGTTAAAGAGTACAGGATATAATGCTGCACAGGAGTTTACTAAGAGGTTAGAAGAGACTCTTAGAAATGGAAATTAACCATAAGTTAATAAGGCTTACCTATAATAAAAATAAGAACAATGGGGTGAATATAAGTTGAAATTAAATCAATTTACAGTAGAGGATATTGTTAGAATGGATGGCGGAAGAGAATTAGGAAAGCTTGCTACAGTCTTATCTATGGTCGATGACCAACATGATGATAAAATAGTAGAAGCTATAATTAATGAAGGCTTTGGAGCTGTTATTACTCGTGCAGGAGGTAAAGGAGAAGATCTAAAGAATAAAGTATTACGTAATGCTTTAGGTGCTGCTGTTAAGGGTAATGTAATAGATGATGGTATTCAAGACCGTCGGGTATTGACTAGATGCGTTGAGCGTGCATTGGTTGGACTGAATGGACCAATGAGTAGTATTTCTGGTGCAGGAATTAAGATTGGAATAGTAAAGAAAGACACTCATTTAGCTGTTGCTATTCATGGTAAGATTGGAATACCAGGTTTAGATATTGATCATGAAATTTCTGGTCTTGGTGTTCATTATTATGGTTTAGTTAGTAATAAATAAATATCTTAAATTTAGATTTAATTATAAAAAATTTTATTAAAAATTTAAATATATATTAGGAACTGATAAAGATCTTATATTAGCAATTATAAATGAAGTTAGAAAGCTATAAAGGGTTTTTGGCCACAGTTGCCCTAAGTGGTACCTTTTGCTAAGAAGTACTCTTGGGTACTAAACATTGATTGTCACTGATTAAGATAAAATAAATTATAATATTTATCTTTTTTAATTAATTTCTTATTTTTGTGTATATCTTTGTTGACCTGTGGCTAATTATTTAATTTTTCTGTCCTATAATATATGAAGTTTTTATTAGGATTTAGATAATTATTAGAGAATTTCTTACTAGTAGATTATAAAAGAGGAAATTATTGGAAATAAGTTTTAAGCTCAATTATGCTAAAATTATTTAGCTGGGTTGGTTAATTTTTTAGACAAATGAAAATAATAAAAAAAATTAAAATTTAAGCAGGTATTTGAGATAATATCAAGAAGTATATAATTACAGTAAAAATAATTTATTATACTATAAGATTATAAATATAATTTTACTGTCTATTTTAATTAAAATTGGATAATAAAAAAATATATACTAAATAATATGAAATAATATTGCAAGGAAATGTGTTTTATGGTATAATAATCACATAATGTAATAAGTTTAGTGCTTGTTCTTTTTCTGTATAGTATAATTATTTTAGATATCAGTTTTTAATAACTAAATAGGGATAAGTTTTTAATATAAGTTTAGAATACCCAGATAATAGATCTATTTAACTATAAGATCAATTAATATCGGGTATTTTTTGTTTTGTTTAATAATATAATTCTAGATTTTATATAGCGTTATTCTTGGAGCTCTTCTAGAATATTTAAGGTTTATTTATTTTTTTCTCTATGAAAACGAAACCACAAAGCCATTATATTCAAGTATTCCAAAGAAGAGTAAACATCTAATTAATTTTTACTTAATGAAAACGAAACCATAAATTTATTATGTCCAAGTACTTCAAAGAAAAGTAAATAGTAGATTTGTTTCTGTTTGGTGAAAACGTAATCATAAAGTTATTATATTTAAAGGTTATAGAGAGAACTATGGTAATGATTTGTTTTTTGTTTATAATGGAAACGCAACCATGAGATTATTCTCTTTAATTATTCTAAAGAAAAGTATACTTATTAAATTTAGTATATATTAGTTGATTATATCTATGCCTTGATATATTTTTGTGGTATATCAAATCTCTGAGTTAATACTTATGTCAGTAATGTTTTAGCTATCAATTATATTGTTAAACTAAAATTAAGGGCATAGAGATCAATATAAATTTCATTCTGTTAAGGGGGTGATGGCTACTTAGCTTAGTAAGATCTTGGAGTCATTTATAATTTTAATTAAAAACTCAAAAAAATTTAGGGGGTATTGAATTGAAGAAAAGATTCAGTTTATTTTTAACAGTAGCATTAATGCTTACACTAGTTGCAGTACCAGCTTTTGCAAAAACTTCAGTTAGTGCTGGAGATAATGGAAAAGTAGAGGTAACATTTACTTATGCAGGAAATCTTGATGCAAATGCAGTTTATGTAGCGGGGGAATTTAATAACTGGTTGCCAAACTTCCCAACTTACAAAATGAAGAAAGAGAATGGTGTATGGACACTTACTACACAATTAGAAGAAGGTAAGTATCAATACAAATTTACTGTATATGGTGGTGGAATGCTTCAATGGATCAAAGATGATGAAGCAGCAAGTTTTGCACCAGATGGATTTGGTGGACAGAACTCTGTTGTAATTGCTGATCCTAATGCAGGTTTAGCTGACCGTATTGTTGAATTGGAGAAGCAAATGGCAGTAACTAATATTGGATTCAACTATAGTGGTTATGCTCGTTCTGGTTATGGAGTTACTAAAGAAGGTGGCTCAGCAGGTCAACCAGGTATTGGTAATCCATATGGATCATTTAGATTAGGAAATGAATTCAATACTTTTATTGAAAATACTTTCAGTAAAAAATGGACTGCAGATAATGGTGCTTGGATGAAAGCTGAATTCTTATTAGCTCATAGTGATGGTTCTGATAGTGTATGGGAAGACGGATGGGCTAATCGTCAAGCATTTGTTGAAGCAGGAGGAATGGACTTTGCACCAGACTTAACTTTCTGGGCTGGTAAACGTTTCTATGGAAGAGATGATATCCATATCCTTGATAAATATTGGAGAAATATGAGTGGTAATGGAGCAGGTATTAAAGGTATTAATTTAGGTGGAGCTAAGTTAGATGTAGCTTATGTAGGTAATTCAACAGGAAATAAAATAGGTAATGGAGAATTATCAACTCAGACTATTGATATTAGAGTTAAAGATATTGCTGTTCCAGGAGGTACTTTAGAATTAGAAATTGCTCCTGCTTGGTCTAAAGGAAGTAAATATGATGTAACAACAGATGCACATTGGACAACTGATGATAATGGCAACCCAGAATGGGTTAAAAAGAAAACAGAAACAATAGAAGTAGATGATAAAACCGCATACCAATTAGGGGCAGTATATAGCAGACCTGATTTTTATGGTGTGAAAGATGGATCTAGTAAGTTTGCTTTACAATATGGATCTGGTATCCAAAACTGGGCTTTAGGTGGAACTGCTAACCAATTGGGTGACGAAGATGCTAGCATAATTAGTTTCTTGACATATGGCGTAGGTAACTTAACTAGCAATTGGGATGTAATGCCTGTACTTATCTATCAATTAGAGGATAATGGTGCTGATGAGAATTCTGATACTACTTTAATTACTACTGGTGCTAGATTTGTTAACTATGTTACTAAAAACTTTGCAATGCAATATGAGCTAGGTTATGAATCTAGAGATGAAGATGGTCAAGATAAGCAATCTGTAACTAAGTTTACTGTTGCTCCTACAATTAAATGGGATAGTAGCTTCTGGGCTCGCCCAGAATTAAGAGTATTTGTTACTTATGCCAAGCCAGATAATAGAGGATTTGACGATGGAGTAAATTACGATGATGATGAAGCTGCTATAACTTACGGAGTTCAAACTGAACTTTGGTGGTAGAAATCACTTTAAGACCCTATGTTTAAACATGGGGTCTTAATCCTTTTTTAAATTATTAACAATAATTAGAATTTTTTAAAATTTAAGGGCAATGTTAAGCTTAACAACCCCGATATGCAAGTTTGATTACTAGCATATTGGGGTTGTTTTATTATTTGGTATTCATATTATAAGGTGATTATTTATGATTTATAGCAATTATATTAATAATATTTTAGTTTTTTAGATAATTAGCTTCTGTTTATTAGTGGCTGTGAACTTATAAGACCTTGAATATCTAGTGTTGGAGCTAAGAAATATATTAATTAATTTAATCAAATCAATGGAGGTAGAGGTTAATGCTGAAAATGTTAAAGAGTAATAGATTGCTTCTGCTGGCTATACTCTTATTAAGCTTAGGTTTATTAATAGGGTGTAGCAGTGGTGGTTATGATGGTGATGAACAGGCTTCATTTATGTTAATCAATTCAAGTCCTAAAGATGGGGCTACTATATCTGCTGATATTACAGGAATAACTTTAGAGTTTAATTATGAGTTAGCTAGTAAAGAGATTGCTATATTAGAGGATGGAAATGCTATTTCTGGACTTACTTCAAAAACAGATGGAAAGAAAGTTACTATTAGTGGATTTGAATTGAGTAAATCTACTTCTTATGAGTTAAACTATTCAGTTACTAATAATGATGGAACAAGTATAAATGGAAAGATTAATTTTTTGACAATGAGTAATCTTCCTGATATTTCTGGGTTAGCCAATCTAAATGAGACTATGATGCAAGCTTTCTATTGGGAGATGAATACAGGGGAGTATGCAAGTGATTACCCAGAAGAAGCTAATCTGTGGAATTTGCTTGCTGATAGAGCAGATGATTTAGCTGATATAGGGATTACTTCATTGTGGTTACCTCCTGCTAATAAGGCATGGGGAGGAGTAGGTGTAGACGCTGACCAAGATGTTGGATATGGTACCCATGACTTATGGGATTTAGGAGAGTTTGATAAGCAAGGAAGTGTTAGAACAAAGTATGGAACTAAGGATCAATTATTAACTGCAATTGATGCTATTCATACTTCTGGTATGAAAGCTTATTATGATATTATCTTCAATCACAGAATGGGTGCTTATAATAAAGATATAGATGTTAAATTAAGTGCTAATAGTCCTGATAAGGCAGGTGGAACAATTGATGCTTGGACTAACTTTGATTTAGCAGGTCGTCAAAAGTATTATACCCAAGATAAATGGGGTGACTTATGGCATGATTTTAAATGGGACTGGAGAGCCTTTGATGGTGTAGACTATGCTGAGGATAAAGGTAATGGATTATATCTATTTGCAGGCAAGACATGGGGGTTAGTTCCAGATGACCCTTGGATGAGAGAACCAGAATATTTAATGGGAGCAGATGTAGATTACTACAATTATCCTAATGGTTATGATGGTACTCCTGAGCCGAATATTAATGTAGTAGATGAGATGAAAGCATGGGGTGAATGGATTACTAAGGAAATTGGGTTTGACGGATTCCGTATTGATGCTGTTAAGCATGTTGATAGTACCTTTATCTATGAGTGGATTGATCATGTTCAAAGTGCAACCAACAAAGAGTTATTCTTTGTTGGAGAAGCATGGCTTGAAGATAAGACTGCTTTAAAGTCATATCTTGATTTAGTTGATGGAAGAGCTGATATCTTTAATAAGGCTAAAAATTCAGAATTAAAAGTATTTGACTTCCCATTAAGAGCTAAATTTAAAAACATGAGGGATGGGAATGGTACTTTTGATATTTCAACTTTAAGCACTGCTGGCTTAGTCAATGATTCTACTCATGGTGAAAGGGCAGTTGCTTTTATAGATAATCATGATACAAGTGGTTCAAATGCAGAGAATTATGGTAAGAGAGGGATTGATAAGTACAGTTATCAAGCTTATGCTTATGCGTTGACTAGGGAAAGCACAGTACCTACTATCTTTTGGAAGGATTACTACCAACATGGTATGAAGTCTGGATTAGATAAATTAATTCAAGCAAGAAAGTACTATGCTTATGGAACAGGTCATGAAGTTGATAATAATGATAATGATGTTTATTCATATGTTAGAGAAGGGTTAGATAATGTAGAAGGAACTGGTTTAGTAATGATGATTTCTGATGGAACTAGTGGAGATCTAGTTACTAGAGAGATTAATTCTCGTCAGTCCAATACTGCTTTTAGAGATATAACTGGAAATGTATCTGGAACAGTAGTTACAGATGAACAAGGATATGGAGATTTTAAAGTAATTAAATCTGAAGCCAAAGGATGTAGTGTTTGGGTTCCGGTTATAGATTAATATTTATATAGAATAATTAGCTTATTTACTAACAAAAGAAATAAAATGCTTTAGATATAGTATAACAATTTAGTAGCGGGTGAGAGGTGATGAGTAATTATATCCTCTTGTCATCAATCACTCGTTGTTTTTTAATATCTATTGCTAATAGTAGAAGAAACTTAATTTCTTGCTTAAATTGTAATTTGTCTTAGTTTTTTATTAAAAAATAATATAAAAGAAGTAGTTTCATCTTTTGTGTATAAATTATAATAAGTGTAATAATAACAAATAATTTTTATAAGTGTATAATGTTTAGGTTATTAACATATTATTCATGTTAACTGTTAAGGTGGTTAACAACTATTATTTAATCTTTAGTTTGAGACTAACAATACATAATAATATAAGTTTATAAGAAAACGTATCCATGGAGATTTTTATATCCTTAGGATATGTTTTTATTTTTGTTATGACTAGTTACAAATATTAGATTGGAGGTGATAGATCGTAGCAAGAAAGATTAAATTTAGAGATTTTCTTATTTCAGTATTATATAAAGAAGATAATTGATTAGAGGAGGGTTTTAGTTGAAGAAGATATTTAGTTTATTGTTGATTTTGGTTTTAGCTTTTGGATTAGTAGGTTGTTCAAGTGGTGGTGATGATGATGCAACTATTGAAAGTCTAAATTTAGATACTACTTCTGCTATAGTTAAAGTGGGTAGTGAATTTAAGTTACCAACAACAGCAACAGCTCTTATGAGTGATGGCGCAAGTAAGGAGGTAGCTTTAACATGGAATAAGGAGGTAGATACATCAACAGCTGGAGTTTATACTTTCGCAGGTTCAACTGAAGATACTGATACAACAGTAACTTTTGAGTTAGATGTAAGAGAAACAGTAGATGTAGATGTTGATTTACCTACTGAATTTCCAACTGCTCCAGAAGCACCAACAGGATTTAGTGCAACTGCAATTGATTATGGTGTAGAGTTAACTTGGGACAATACTGCTAGTAAATACTTGATTTATTATGGTGCTAGTGAGGATGATAGAAGCCCATTATTTGAAACTGCAATCAGTGGAAATAGCTATACTGATGATGAATTATTTGCAGGTGATACATATTATTATTGGATTAGAGCAATCGATGCAGATGGTTTAAATAGTGATTTTGCAGGTCCAATTAAAGCTACGACTACAGGGTTCCCTGGGGTTATAGTACACTTTAAATATACAGAACCAGAGACTCCATGGATGTATGCTTGGGATCTTGATGGAGAAGCTGGTAATTATCAAGGAGCTGGCTGGCCTGGTGCACCTCTTACGGCAGAAGGAAATGACTGGTATGGCGCTGAGTTAGAGGGATATAGAAGTATTGGTCTTCTGTTCACTTTAGAAGATGGAACTAAACTTACAAAGAATGGGCAAGACGAATCTCGTGACCAAGGTGAATGGTGGTACATGGATGGAGATTGGTATGATTACAATCCAGAAGGTTAATAATATAGAATTTTGATAAAAGTTTTATTTTTTAAATAAAGTTGAAATTATTCAGGTGCAATAAAAAATGATAATATAGAAAGGTAGGGATTAATTTGCAATCGATATTTAGAAGAAATAAATTATTATTAGTATCACTATTACTAGTTACACTTTTTACTTTGGTAGGTTGTAGTAGTAGTGGAGATGATGTTAGTGAAGTTACTACAGGTACTTCGAAATTAAATGTAATTGTTGCAGATTCTGTTTCTATACAGGCAGTTACTGATGACTTTACACCTACTAGTATTGAGGTTGTTGTGACTAATGAAAGCAAGGCTGAAGATACTGATTCTCAGACTGCTTCACTAGATGATGGTAAACAGGCTTTTAGTTTCAATGATTTGATGAAAGGTGTAAAATATAACGTTACAGTAAATATAAAAGATGAGAAGGATTATACTGTATTTACTGATACTGAATCTGTATTAATCAAAGATCAGGACAATAAGGTTACTCTTACTCCTAAAGTAGCAGATGCTGAAGGGATAATAGTTAACTTTAAAGATATTCCTGTAGGTAGCTCTGGAGAAGTAGTATTACTACCTATCAATGAAAGTGCAGATATTGTAATTGATGCTAATCTTGCTAGAGCTAGTATCAAGGCTCAAATTCCAGGAAATGACTACACTTTACAAGTTAAATTAGATGGTGAAGTTGTTAAAGAAGGAGAAATCAGCCTTCTACCAGGTAGGGTAAGTGTTGTAAAAGATACACTGGATCTTAATGATGGAATTAAACATTTAGGTGAGATTGAGACAACGTGGCAAGTACCAGGACCAGCATTATCAGTTGATGATAAAAATGGAGACTTTGTTGGGGCTTTAAACTTAACATTATATGTTGATAAAAATGTTACAGAAGCTCGTTATACTACTGATGGTAGTGACCCTCAAACTGGAACTTCCTTTGAGTATGGCGAGGATATAACTATTGGTGAAGGTGCTGCAATTGGAGATAAGGTAGTCTTAAAGCTTTATGCTAAAAATGCAAGTGGTGGAGAAACTATTCAGGAATACTCTTATACCAAAGCTTATGATGAAGCAATTCCTAGTGACAGTAATAGTACAATGCCTTTAGGAGCAGTATATACTCCTGAGTATACTAGTTTTAGAATTTGGTCTCCAGATAGTAGTGATGTAAAAGTAATCGTAGATGGTCAAGAGTATGATTGTACTTTATTAAGTACTTTTGAAGCTAAAGGTTTTGAGTATAGAAATGTTTATCACGCTAAAGTTGAAGGTGACTTAGCAGGTAAGGAGTACCAATTTATTATTAATGGTAATAAAGTTAGAGACCCTTATGGTGTAATGGTAAAATATGATGAGGACTTAGCAACAGGTGCTGAGGGAGATTCCCGTCAAGAAAATGGTGCTGATCTTACAGTTAATACTGGTAGTAGTGCTAATATCGTTATGGATTTAGGTAAAGCAGATATTAGTTGGTCACGAAGACCTGAGTTAGTAGAAAGAGAAGATGCTGTAATTTATGAAATGCATGTTAGAGATTTTACAATTGCTGATAATTCAGGAGTTTCTGCTGACAGAAAAGGAAAGTTCTCAGGAATGGTAGAAAGTGGAACTACCATACCTGGTACTGATGTCAAAACAGGTATTGATCACTTGAAAGAATTAGGGGTAACTCATGTTCAAATCATGCCTTTTTATGATTTTGCTACTAAGCTAAATCATGATACTGGTCAAATTTATAACTGGGGATATGATCCAATCAATTATAATGTACCAGAAGATAGATACTCTATGTCTCCAGATGATTATGAGAAAAGGATTGAAGAAGTGAAGACTATGATTAATAAATTCCATGAAGCTGGAATTAGAGTAGTTATGGATGTTGTTTATAACCATAGTTATGACAAAGAGATGTTTAGAGATATTACAGGAGAATACTATACAGAAAATGATTTATCTGGTTGTGGAAACTCTATAGATACTGGCGAAAGAATGGTTAGTCAGATGATTCTTGACTCTTTAGATTATTGGGTCGATCAATACAATATTGATGGATTTAGATTTGATTTAATGGGAATTTATCATACTGATGAAGTTAAGAGATGGGCAGATTATTTAGATGATAAATACGCTGATCGTAACCTATTAATTTATGGAGAGCCATGGGCTGCAACATCTGATGACTTAGAAGATGAAAAGATAAGAAAAGGACATATTTATGAATTAGAAGAGCAACATGTAGGAGTGTTTAATGATAGTATCCGTAATGCAATAAGAGGTGAAATGAACCAAGCTGGAGGAGGATATATCTTCGGTAATGGTGGTGCAGAAGACATTATGATAGGACTTAAAGGTTCATTAGCTGATGGTGTTCCTAGTGGTCCATGGGCAGCTGAGTTTACTTATGACCCAGAACAGACAATCAATTACATGTCTGCTCATGATAACTTATGTATAGGTGATAAGATTAAGGCAGATATTGATGCTGGAAATATTCAACCTGCAGATGCAATGAGTATAAGCAAGTTAGGAATAGGTGTAGTATTAACATCTCAAGGAATTCCATTTATCCATGGTGGTGATGAGATGTTAAGACAGAAAGACAATGGAACTGAACTTGCTGAACAAGCCCATAACTCATATATGTGGGGAGATAGTATTAATAAGGTTGACTGGAATTGGAAGCAAGAGCATAAAGAGTTATTTGATTATTACAAAGCTTTAATCCAATTAAGAAAAGATCATAAAGCGTTCAGATTAACAGAAGCTGCTGATATTAATGAATATGTAAATTTAAGTAATGATGGAGATGTAATAATCTCTATGATTAATGGAGATGAAATTGCAGATGAAGATTGGGGAGATATCGTAGTAGTATATAACCCAGATGATGCTTACAATTATAGTTTACCTACTGGTACATGGAGAAAGGTCTTTGATAATAGTGGATCAGTAAATGAAGTGATTTCAGATAATAATGTGACTGTTGAAAGCAGATCAATTACTATCTTTGAAGGAACTGCAGAAGGTGATTTGACTCCAGGTGATGGTACAGATACAGAGGAAGATGTAGTATATACTCACTGGAAACTTACTTTCGATCCTGCTTTATATGACTTAGACCCAGCAGTGATTGCTGATGTTCATTTAGCAGGTGGTATGAATGGTTGGGATTCAGCTGATCATACCTATGACTTAGTAAAACAAGATGATGGAACTTGGACTGCAACTTGGTCTGTTGATGAGTTAATAGAAGAAACGGAATTTAAATGGATTGTTGATGGAGAATGGACTCCAGGTGGTACAGGAAACAATTTGGTAGTTGAGAATTCTCAAGATGGAATTGAAGGGGTAGTACAAGAATAGAAACTAAATTTTAATATTTTTTAGTACCAGTATAAAGTTGATATCAACTTTATACTGGTTAATTTATATGAATAACTAGTTAAAGTAATTTTATCTTTATGATAATCTAATCAACTTATCTTAACTTATCTATAATTAAAAAGAGGTTTCTGAAATTTCAGGAACTTCTTTTTTCTTAATAAGAACTATATAGCTTATTAGAGTTAATTTTAAGTGTTTTTCTGTATGCAATTGCAGGAAAATTAATAGATTTAAAGAATAAAAAGAAGTAAGATAATAAATACAGAGAGGAGAAATAAAATTGAAGAGAAGTATTCATTTATTTATTTTAATTGCAATTTTAGCTCTAGCAATAACCTTAACAGGATGCCAATCACAGGACAATCAATTTTCTTTAGTTGATTCAGATTTAGCTGATTATAACCTACAAGCTTTAGATTATACATTAAAGAGTTTTGAGTTAGAATTTAATCAAGAGGTTGAAGAGGTACAAGTATCATTGCTTGAAGGTGAAAATACTAAAACAGTTAAAACTATTGTAGAAGGAAAGAAGGTTAAATTAATTAATTTGAATTTAAAGCCAACAATAAGTTATCAGTTAGTGGCTAATGTTAAGTCTATTACTGGAAATGAGTTATCTAGTAAGACTAACTTTACTACTGATAGATCTTATCCTCAAATAAAAGATCCTAATAAAACTTTGATGCAAACGTTTTATTGGGAGATGAATAAAGGTGAGTATAGAGACAAATATCCAGAAGAAGCGAATTTGTGGAATTTACTTGCTAAGCGTGCAGATGACTTAGCTAATGTTGGTATTACTGAATTGTGGGTGCCAGCAGCTAATAAAGCCCATGAACAACAGGATGAAGGTTATGGTACTTATGATTTGTGGGACTTAGGAGAGTTTGATCAAGTAAATACAGTTAGAACTAAATATGGTACAAGAGAAGAGTTACAGAATGCTATATCTAACCTTCACGGAGAGGGAATTAAGGTTTACTATGATGCAGTATTCAATCATAGAATAGCTGCTGGGTATCAGAATGTAGAAGATTCTATCTTAGCATCTGGAGAACACGTAAAGACCTATACTAAATTCTATCCTCTCAAAGGAAGACAAAAGTATTATAGCAAAGCTGATCAATGGAAATGGGATTGGCATGCCTTCGATGGTGTAGATTATGCTGTTGATAAAGGTAATATGGCTCCACAGAATTTTGAAGGAAAAGAGTGGGATAATACCTTTGAAAAAGATTATTTATTAGCTGCAGATGTCGATTATCAGAATCAAAATGTCAGAGATGAAATGAAGGAATGGGGAGCATGGATAATAAATGACATAGGTTTTGATGGGTTTAGATTAGATGCAGTAAAGCATATAGATTCTGACTTTATTGATGAATGGTTAGCATATGTTCAGAAAAATACAGCCAAAGATATATTTGTTGTAGGAGAAGCATGGATAGAGAATACTATGGGATTGACCTTCTATCTTTATGGGATAGATAATTCTGATTATACTGTCTTTGATTTTCCTTTAAGAAAGACCTTTGAAAATTTAAGGTCAGGAACTATGAATATGGCTGCTTTAAGTAGAGCAGGTATGGTCAATAAGACTGGATTTAAAGATAGAGCGGTTACCTTTATTGATAATCATGATACTGGTCGTGACCATGTTGAGTACAAGGCTCCAATTAATATCAGAAAATATCAAGCTTATACTTATATCTTAATGCGAGAACATGGACTTCCTATGGTTTATTGGAAGGATTATTATCAAGATGGAATGAAAGAGAATATAAATAAGCTATTAAAGGCAAGAAGATACTTTGCCTATGGTCCAGGCCATGAAGTTGCTAATAATGATACCAATACCTATTCTTATGTCAGAGAAGGTTTAGCTGATACTCCAGGAACTGGCTTGGTGATGATGATATCCCAAGGCGTTTCAGGTGATATAACTACTAAACGTATCAACTCTACTCAACCTAATACAGAATTTTATGATATTACAGGCAATGCTGAAGGAAGAGTTGTGACTGATGCAGATGGTTATGGAGAATTTAAGGTGAAAAATGATGAAGCAACTGGTTGGAGTGTTTGGGTGCCAGTTGAGTAAAGAAAAATTTATAGTAAGTCTAATTATTTATATTAGTATGAATCAATTTGTAATATAATTTTAAGTAAATATTAATTTTGGAATAGATTATAATATCTATTCCTTTTTTTATTTCATATTGCTTACTTATTTCTCATAAGAATAAAGTGAAGAATTTATTTTTAGTTTATCTAATTAGTTACTTACTATTCTAGATTTTCTTAATAAGAAATTTGATTTTAGAGATAATAGTTGTTAGATAAAGAATAAAATGTATGATAAGGAGAGATATTCTTATGAGAAAAATAAAGCTTATTCTAGCTATCTTTTTTATTATATTCTTTTCATCACATCTAGTTCAAGCAGAAGAAAATACTCTATTTGAGATGAATGACCCTGTAGGTGATGAATATGGACCTGGAACTTATACTTATCCTAAAAATGAACAGTTTAGCCCTTATGAAGGTCTATTTGATCTGACTTACTTTAAAGTAGAAGATGGTGGAGAGGATTATAATTTTTATTTTAAGTTTATAGCTTTAACAAATCCTTGGAATGCTAAATATGGATTTAGCCATCAATTAATCCAGCTTTATATCAGTAATGGAGAAGAAGGGAGTTTAAAGACTTTTAAAAAAGGAGCTAATATTAAATTTGAAGATAGGCATCCTTGGCAGAAGTTAATTAAGATAACAGGTTGGTCCTTAGAAGTTTTTGATTATAAGGATGATATCAATGCAGATAGAAGAATAAAAGAGGATAGGATAAATATCTTGGATGATAAGAGAACAATTAAAGTTAGTGTACCTAAAGAATTCTTAGGTGATTTGACTGAAGCACAATATTATCTGTTAATAGGCTCTTTAGATGGCTTTGCTTATGATAATTATCGAGAGGTTGTCAAGGATTCTCAAGGGTGGAAGTTTGGTGGTGGAAGTGATACAGATATTAATCCAAATGTGATAGATACCTTGGTTCCAGAAGGGATGGACCAGAAAGAAGTATTGGGAGGCTTTAATTTAGAGAGTGGGGAATTATCAACTTTACGTGCAGTTGGAGTAGAGCTAAAATTGCATTGGAAGTTTACCATTATCTTTGGCTTCTTAATTATATTATTAGCTACTATAGTTGGTACTGGAATCAAATATGTAGCTAAAATGTTTAGTGATTATAATTAGTCATCATTAACAAGCAATTCCCTCTATTATTTAGAACAGTAAAAATTACCTCTCATAAAGTAAGTTAGATTGCAAATGCTATGAATAGTTAAATAAAATAAAGGAGGGAAATAAATGCAAGCAACAATGACTTATTCAGAGGTAAATGTAACTCCAACACCAATTACTGCTGGAGAGAAGGTTACTGTAAAATATGATGGATTACTAAACTCCAATGGTGCTGACAAGATATACCTACATGCTGGAGTTGGGTTTAAGGATGGTTGGAGAGATGTAACAGATATTGAGATGCAGGCACAAAACGATGGTAGCTGGACTGCTCAATTAAGAATCAATACAACTGATAGATTTAATTTCTGCTTTAAAGACTGTGCTAATAATTGGGATAATAATGGTGGTAGTAACTGGAGTTTTGAGGTTCACAATGGACAGATGTACAGATAGATAAATAAATTATAAAGAAAAAAAGCCTTCGATTTTTAGTCGAAGGCTTTTTTTAATCCTTAAATAACGTTCCAGAAGATTCGTGATGAAGTTCAGGGGTATAATCCAATGAACCTTTAGGGCAATAGTCAACATAGGATTTTTTACCATTAATAACTTTCATCCATAATCCGCTAGATTCCTTATGAGGGTCTTTAGTAGGAATAAAGACAGAGTTAGATTCTGCTAAAGGAATAAATATATTATTTTCTGTTAGTAAACCAATTTCTCCATAATAGTGATGGTTATTATTAGGTGCTTTGATGTACCAGTTACCAGCTGCAGGTGAGATATTGACATCAAAAAAGTCATCTTGATTATTAGTTACATCATAGATTCTAATAATAGGTTTTGTTTTTTCGGTTTCTAGTCCAGTTACATTCCAATAAGTATAGATCCAATCTGGATCTTTAGCCAATAAAATAAGTTTGTTTCTATTAAATAATTCCCAAAATTCTTCATCAGCTGTTTCATAATTAGTAATATTATTTAGATTAATTCTATTATTATCACCAGGAATTCTAGCAAATTCTACATCATCTTTAGCAAGGCTTCTGCGCCAATAATTACTAATTAAGAGATTGCTATTAGATTTATGACTACTAGTTCTTAATTTATTCTTCTCTGTAAGGATGTTCTCTATTTCTGTAAGTTCTTTGCTGCTCTCCATGCTATAATTCATTTGTTTTAAATGAATATCTGCTAATTGTTTTTTTCTGTTACTATCTTTGATATTGTCATCTCTGCTAAGTGAAAAAAAGTAGATTACGATTGCTAATACTAAGAATGTCAGTAATAAAGCCATATTAGATATTCACCTCTTCATAATTTAGGTTGTCTAAACCTTGATAGATTTTATAATCTAGATTAGGAAATAGATTGTGTTTAGTCTCTAATTTTTTCAAGTACTGGTTATTATAAGAGCCTTTTAGGAGTTGGTCGATTAAATTATCAAAATTCTCTAGATGTTCATTAGTACGTCTAATAGCATAATCTTTCATAGTATTGTTTTTAATGATAAAAGCCCAGTCACTACTTTGAGCAAGTAGTAGCTCTCGTGCTGATTGATTTAAGAATCTTTTCTGCAACTTATTAGGGGCTCTAAAGTATTTAGCCACAGTAATCATCTGTTCAGTTGCTTTATGCAATTTAGGGTAAATCCAATCATTACTTTCATCTAGCCAAACTTGGCTATAACCTGAATCTCCCCAGCTTGAGAGTGAAGGGGTAGCTACTTGATTAATAGGAAAAGAATCTAAATATTCACTTGGGGTAATTAGCTTGATATTGTTTTTAGTATCATGATAAATCTTTGATATTAATGCTTCAAGCCAAAGTGGTCCTTCATACCACCAGTGACCAAATAGCTCTGTATCATAAGGAGATGTGAGAATTGGAGGTCTGTCCATACCAGAGCTGAGATTATTGATCTGTTCTTGGCGTTTTTCTAAGAAATCCTTTGCATGAATGACAGCTTTTTGTTTAGCCCAGATAGGTTTATAAACATCTTTATTATTTGTATCTTTATTGGTAATTCTATAGTATTTGATACCAGTATTCTTTCTAAAGCCTTCAGGATGGATATAACCTTTAATATATTCATAATCTAAATCAAATCCGATATCACGATAAAATTCTCTATAATCATAATCACCAGGATAGCCTTGGATGGAACTCCAGACTTGGCGAGAAGTTTCGCTGTCTCTACCAAATGCAGCTACTCCTGATGGGCAATAGATTGGTGCAAAGTTGGCATAATGGGGTTTAGGGTTAGCATTGAGAATGCCATGGGTATCAACAAAAAAGTATCTAATTTCTTTATCCCATAAAATTTGGTCTAGTTTAGGGTAATAACCACACTCAGGTAGCCAAAGTCCTTTGGGTTTAGTATTAAAATGTTCCTCATAGACTTGTATACCAGCTTCAAGTTGTGCATTAACTGCTTCAGGATAGATATTCATTAATGGTAGATAGCCGTGAGTAGCAGTACAAGTTATCACTTCTAGTACACCAATATCTTGAAATTGTTTAAAAGCCTTTATAAGGTTACAATCATATTGGATAAATATCTCTTTACATTTAATAAAGTTCTTATTATACATCTCAGCCACTTGATAAAAATCTGTTTGCCCTGCTGTTCTCTTTAACTCTTTTTCACTTAATTCGATTAATTTGTTAATATAATTTAGATACCTATCTTGTAGTAATTCATCTGTTAACATAGAGATTAGAGTTGGTGATAGGGATAAGGTCAACTTAAAGTGCACATTATTATTGACTAATTTAGTGAAAATATCTATTAGTGGGATATATGTCTCAGTTATTGCTTCATAAAGCCAATCCTCTTCTAAAGCTGAATCATCTTCTGGGTGCCGAACAAAGGGTAGATGAGAATGTAGAATTAAAGATAAAAATCCTTCTGTTTTCATAGAAGTCCTCCTTTAAAAACCCCATTTTTTATTAATATGTTAAAATTAAAGTTAGGCTATTCATAATAAATTATTAATTAAATCTATTCTCTTCTCTTAAACTTAGTTTAAGCAGATTTATATCTTTAATTCATGATTTCGTATAAAAAGCATTAAAGAAGGATAATTTATAATCATAATATTAACAAGTTTGAATGTTTAAGCATAAAAAAGAATTTATCTACTTATAATTACTAAATTCTTTTAACCAATAGAGGCTCTCCTTTGATAAATCAACTAAAATATGCAGGACTTTAAGTTGATTTACAGAAATATATTTGGTATATATTGTAAAACAAGTATTGGGCATTTGTTGTTACTAAGATAGATTTCTGTAATTTTTAAAGATTAAAATTTAAAGGAGAGAGAGTTATGACAAAGATATTCTTAGCTTTAATCATTACAATTGTATTTTATATTAAAGAGATAGTCGGTTTTAAGCTTAAATCATTATTTCATCCTATATTATTAACACCTTTATTAGGGTTATTTTTTGGACAAGAAGGTTTTATAACAGGTATTACTGTAGGTGTAGTAGTTGAGTTGATTTGGGGGAGTAATCTAGTAGCTTATGAATTGGGGTTGAAATATAGTCTCTTAGTAAGTCTGTTAACAGTTGCTCTAGTTGTTTTAACAGGAGATATTAGTCTATTCTTTAACTTAGCTTTGGTTGTGATTTTTGTCTTTGCCTTACAGGAGAGTTGTAGTTGGCTTGAAGATAAGAGCTATTTTATACTAATAATATTTGCTTTTAATCTACTTATGTTATTAAGTGCTCCGTTAATACAGGAGTTACTTGGCTTAATACCTGCTCAATTTTTGAATGATTTGGCTATCAGTGGGGGAGCATTAATTCCGATTGTAGGTCTATCTTTCTTATTGATGCAAGCTATACAAACTTCTTTAAATAGAGATAATCTATGGTATTATGCTTATACCATAGCTACTATAACTGTATCTTTATTATTGTTCAATTCATTTTATTGGGGAATTGTATTTTTCCCGATGATTTGGCATCTTTTATATTATATCTGCAAGTCAATCAAAATATCAGGTAAATATTTAAGAGCTCTACTTTTTTTATTAGTGATCATAATGGCGCCGTTAATTGTAGAGTGGAATATCCCACTCTTGGCAGGAAAGGTTCCATACTTTCTTTGGGTTGAGGTTGTTCTGGTTCTTTTTTCAATTTTAAGGATATTTAAGTTGACAGCAATTGAAGGTTATTTTATTATGAGTTTAATAGGTATTATTAGTGCTAAATTAGGACTTTTAATTTAAAGGAGTGGATAACTATTAAGCTGATAGCTGATTTACATACTCATACAATAGCTAGTGGTCATGCTTACTCTACTATTAATGAGATGGCAGCAGGTGCTAAGGAGAATGGAATTAAAATTTTGGGTATGACAGATCATGGACCTAATATGCCAAGAGGTCCCCATATTTATCACTTTGCTAATTTGAAGATAATCCCAAAAGAGATAGATGGTATTAAGATCCTTAGAGGGGTTGAGGCAAATATAACAGATATTTATGGTACTTTAGATTTACCAGTGGAGATTCTTGCTAGATTGGATATAGTATTAGTGGGATTTCACACAGGTACAGGATATGAGTCTGGTAGTAAGGAAGATAATACTAAAGCTATGATAAATGCTATTAAAAATCCTCTGGTAGATATTGTGGTTCATCCAGGAAATCCAGAATATCAAGTTGATAGTCAGAGAGTAATCATGGCTGCTAAAGAAGATGACGTGGCTTTAGAGATAAATAATAGTTCTTATTTAAGTCGTCCAGGAAGTAAAAAAAGGTGTATAGAGATTGCTCAATTGGCTAAAAAAGCAGGGCTTAAGTTGATTTTGGGAACTGATGCCCATTATTCTGCTAGAGTGGGAGTTTTTGATAAGGCTTTAGAGATAGTTAAAGAAGCCCAATTAGAAGAAGATGATATTTTAAATACTAGTTTGGATAGGGTTGAGGAATTTATTGCAAGAAAGAGCAAGGTTAAGAAATTAATTAAAGAGAATTATAGGGTGTAAGCAAGCAGTAATTTATTAAAACACTTTTTAATACTTTTGATATTATTTAATTAAAGAGGCACTAATTATACCTATTAATTTTAAGGAGATGAGTTAATGCAATTATATGCAGATTATCATACTCATACTGTTTATAGTCATGGGACAGGAAGTATAAGAGAGAATATAGAAGTAGCAATAAAAAAAGGTTTAAAAGAGATTGCTATCTCTGACCATGGTCCTGCTAGTCACAGTATAGTTAGATTAGGGGTAGAGGATTCAGCCACTTTATTGGAGATAAAGAAGGAAGTAGATAAGTATAACCGCTTATATCCAGAGATTAAAGTATTAGCAGCAGTTGAAGCTAATGTTATCAGTATAGATGGCAGATTAGATGTACCAGAGTTTATTTTAAGAGAGTTAGATAAAGTTTTAGTAGGATTCCATCTATTCATTAAGCCAGCTAGTTTTAGAGATGGGATAGAGATAATTTTAAATAATACTATAGTTGACAAATTAAAGATAAACCACAATCAGATAAGATATAGAAATACTGAAATTCTAATCAATACATTAAATAATTATGATATAGATATAATTACTCATCCAGGTTATAAAGTCGATATTGATACTAGAACCTTAGCCAAAGTAGCGGTAAAAAAGGGAGTGGCTTTAGAGATTAATTCTAGCCATGGATATATGAGAGAAGAATATATTAGGCTGGCATTAGAGGAGGGGGCTAAATTTATTTTAGGAAGTGATGCCCATAGTCCTGATAAAGTGGGAGATGTAAAAAATGCTATGTTAGTAGCCCAACAGGCTGGCCTAACAGATAAAGACATTATAAATGTATGTTAAATTTAATTAAATTTAACGCAGTGTTATATAACTATAACTTCTCTCTAATTATTTTCTATCAATAACTTATAGGCAATGATTGATTTTAATAACATATACAAGTTACTAGAAAGCTTGATTATATTTGTACTTCTAAAGATAAAGTGATAATATTAATAGTAAGATAAATAAACTTATAGTTTAAGTCATTTGAAGAGAATAGATATACTCATAATTATTGATTATAGATTAATTAAGTAATCTTTTTAGTTGTAAGGAATTGGGAATTAGTTGTCAGAAATATATATTTCCTAGAGATGTGATTATTATAATAGGGCTATATTTATAAGAGAGCATTAGTTTGCTTATAGAACTTATAAGATAAATTAAGGGGTGAGATAATGAGTCAAGATAAAGAATTTATTATAATAACGGGAATGTCAGGGGCAGGTAAATCTGAAACAATTAAGAGCTTAGAAGATTTAGGGTTTTTCTGTGTAGATAATTTACCGCCTGCTTTGATCTCTAAGTTTGCTGAAATGTATCTCCATTCTAAAGGAAATATTGATCAGGTAGCCTTGGTAGTTGATATAAGAGGAAGAGACTTTTTTGATAGTATCTTTGAGGAGTTAACAGTTTTAGAGGAATTAGGAGTAGATTACAAGATTTTATTCTTAGAAGCTGATACTCAAGTTCTGATCAATCGTTTTAAAAATACCAGAAGAAGGCATCCATTGGCTCCTGAAGGCAGAATTTCAGAAGCGATTTCCTTAGAAAGAACTAAATTAGAAGAGATTCGTGGTAAAGCTGATAAGATTATAGATACTAGTGATTTATCTTCTAAAGATTTGAAAAAAGAGTTAGAGAATATATTTATAAAAGAATCTAAAGAGAGCAAGTTGACTATATCTGTTCTTTCTTTTGGCTTTAAATATGGTGTACCCCTTGATGCTGATTTGATGTTTGATGTTAGATTTCTGCCAAATCCTCATTATGTAGATTCATTACGACCATTGACTGGAGAGACTAAGGATGTACAGGAATATGTTTTAAAATGGCCTATCACCCAAAAGTTTAAGGAGAAGTTATTTGATTTAATTGAGTTTCTACTTCCAAATTATATTAAAGAGGGTAAGAGTCATTTAACAATAGCCTTTGGTTGTACTGGAGGGAAGCACCGTTCAGTTACTTTTGCCGAGAAGCTATATGAAGAGTTAAAAGGTAGATATAATATATTAATTGAGCATCGTGACTCTAAAAAATAAGGGGTTTTTATGATGAATAGACTAAAGTGGCTCTATCCAGGTTTAAAACTTAAAAGATGGATATTTTTAATGGTTGTAGGAGTAATTTTGGTTAGTGTTGGTGTTTCTATGGCTGTTAGTATTAGACCATTGGATATAATAAGGTATAGAGTGCCTGGCATTATAATTGTATTATTTGGAATTTATTTTAATATTTTAGCAATTAGAAGAATGTTATTATCTGTATATGATGTACTATCACCAGAGAGAAATGAAAGGTTAATTGAGGTTTTATATCAAGAAAGATATCGTAGAAAAGGACCTAAAATTGTTGTTGTCGGTGGGGGAACAGGCCTTTCTACTATGTTAAGGGGAATTAAAAAGTTTACTAATAATATTACTGCAATTGTTACAGTAGCTGATGATGGTGGGAGTTCTGGAGTTTTACGTGATGAACTTGGTATATTGCCTCCAGGTGATATTAGAAACTGTTTAGTTGCTTTAGCAGATACTGAACCATTAATGGAGAGACTTTTTCAATATAGATTTAGTGAAGGCAAGGATTTGAAGGGTCATAGCTTTGGTAACATATTTATAGCAACATTAGCTGAGATATTAGGTAATTTTGAAGAGGCTGTTAAAGAGTCTAGTAAGATATTAGCGATTAAGGGTAGAGTTTTACCATCTACATTAGAAGATGTTAGATTATCTGCAAGATTGGAAAGTGGAGAATTAATCAAAGGAGAGTCACAGATACCTAAGATAAAAGGTAAGATTGATAAGGTATTTATTGATCCAGAGGATAGTAAGCCTTTACCTGAAGCTTTAGAAGCAATCAAGGAGGCTGATGCTATTATTTTAGGTCCTGGAAGTTTATATACGAGTGTATTGCCCAATCTTCTTGTCAAGGACTTAACAGAGGAGATAAAGAAATCTGATGCATTGAAGTTGTATATCTGTAATGTAATGACTCAAGCTGGTGAGACCGATGATTATAACGCAAGTGACCACCTGCAAGCCCTTTATGATCATGTAGGTAGTGAGATTGTGGATTATATTTTAGTAAATAATGAAAGGATATCTGCTGATTTAATCGAGAAATATGGAAAAGAAGGTTCTCGACCTGTTGAGGTTGATTTGGCTAAATTGAAGAAGCAGAATATAGAGGTAGTACAAGAATCTGTTATTAGTCAATCCAATGTTGTTAGACATGACCCAGAAAAGCTAGCAAGAGTCCTTATTGACTTAATATTTCAAAAAATTCGCGGTTATTAGCAGTTAAGTGGTGTTTAACTTTGTAATCAAATTTAATTAATATTAATAGAGAGTATCATATAAATGTATAGGCTATTTAAATTTAAAGAGGAGATAATCATGTCATTTTCAGATGAAGTTAAGAATGAAATAGCAAGGAAAGAGGATTTAGGCAAGTGCTGTCAGTTAGCCGAATTAGCTGCATTAATTAAATTAAATGGTAGCTTAGCTATTATCAATCATAAATTAGGACTAAGTTTAGTAAGTCAAAATGCTTCAGTTGCCAGAAGGGTTTATAAACTATTAAAAGAACAGTTTAATTTCTTTACTGAGATTATTGTTAGAAAGAAGATGTATTTAGATAAGAAAAATTATTATATAATTAAGGTACCTCCTCAAAAAGGTGTTAAAGAGTTATTGACTAAATCTGGCTTAATGGGAGAAGGTTATCAAATAAGCTATTCAATAAAAAATCAATTTGTATCTAATAATTGCTGTTCTAAGGCCTATTTAAGGGGTCTTTTTTTGGCAGCTGGTTCCGTAAGCCATCCAGAAAGTGAGTATCATTTAGAGATTACCGTTAATCATGAAGATTATGCAGAAGAACTAATTAAACTGTTTGGTAAATTTGAAATAGAGATTAAATCTAGAAATAAACAGGATAACTACCTATTATATTTAAAGAAGGCTGATGATATTGTTAAGCTTTTAAATATTATAGGAGCTCATTCAGCTCTGTTACAATTTGAGAATACTAGGGTCTATAAAGAGATTAGAAATAATGTCAATAGGATAGTAAATTGTGAGACTGCTAATCTAAATAAAACGATTAATGCTGCTCAGCAGCAGCTAAGTGACATTAAGTTATTAGAAGAAGTTAAAGGTTTAGATAAGCTTTCTCCTAGCTTAAGGGAGGTAGCAGAACTGAGAAAGAATAATCCCTATGCTACTTTAAAGGAATTAGGGGAACTTTTAAATCCACCTCTAAGTAAGTCGGGGATAAATAATCGCTTTAGAAGAATAAAGAAGCTGGCTGATAAGTTAAAGAAATAATAGTTAATTAAGAATTTATCTTAATAGTAGGTTAAGATAGATTCTTAATTTTTTATGTTTGGTGAAGGAATATATTCTGTTATCTAGAATAAATTATTATAGTACAGAAGAGATAAGGATTTATCTTTGCTTCTTTTTTTGAGTCTGTGGGACATTTATGACCCAGAGGGTTGTGATTGTTCTATCTAGCTTTTGTTTCAGTATAGATTGTATATAAAGTTAAATTGCTTAAGTAGAATAAGTAAAGGGATAATTATCAATAATATTAATTAGTAAAGTATCTGTTCTTATTAAGTTAAGTATGATTATATTATTAGAATAAGTATGTGCTGTTAGAGAGTTGAGGGATGTCTAATGACAGATTATTTAAAATTACAGCAAAAAATAGCTCCAGAGTTGGTTAAAGTTGTAGAGCGAAGATATGCTATTTTGAGATTGATTCATCGTTCTCAACCGATTGGAAGGCGTTCTTTAGCTCAAGGGCTGGATTTGAGTGAAAGAACTATAAGAAAGCATTTAGACTTTTTGTCTGATCGTAATTTTATTATATTGACTAGTAGTGGTGCTAAAATTAGCAAATCTGGTGAGAGAATATTGAGAGAATTAGATGTTTATATTAAAGAGTTAAGGGGAGCTAATCTGCTTGAAGAGAGGTTAAAAGAGTATCTTGGAGTAGAAGTTTATGTAGTTCCTAGTGGGTTGAACCAGAATTTGGGTAAGGAAGAGTTGGGTAGATTTGCAGCTGATTTTTTAAAAGGATTAATTGGCAGTGGAAATATTATTGCAGTTACAGGAGGAACAACCCTATCTGAAGTAGCAGAGATGATGAAACCAGCAAGTGAGGGCTTTGAGGTGACTGCTGTACCTGCTCGTGGAGGATTGGGAGAAGGTGTCGAGATACAAGCCAATACAATTGCTGCTAAGATTGCTAATAAGCTTGGAGGAGATTATCACCTGCTACATACTCCAGATAATTTAAAACAAGAGACGATCTCTACTTTGATTAAGGAGCCTTCTATTAAAAGAGTATTGGATTTGGCTAAAAGAGCTGATATCTTGATTCATGGGATAGGAACTGCAGAAGTGATGGCTAGAAGAAGAGGAATGCCATTGGATAAGATTGAAGAGCTAAAAAGTCAGGGAGCAGTAGGAGAGACCTTTGGTTATTATTTTACCCAAGATGGGGAGATTGTATATTCTACAACCAGTGTTGGATTAAAGCTTTCTGATTTAACTAAAATTAGTAAGGTAGTTGCTATTGCTGGAGGAAGAAGTAAAGCTAAAGCCATTGTAGCTGCTGTGTCAGAGAAGTATCAAGATATTTTAATTATTGATGAAGAAGCAGCCAAGGGAATTTTAGAACTCATATAACTGTGAGCTTTTAAATTGATATTAGCAAAGTTTAAAATTAATTAAAAATGATTTTATTTTTACTAATAATTAGCTTGAATAAATATGCTTCCTGTGGTATAATAACTAATGTGAGTTAAGAAAATCAATCATTACATAGAATATTTTTTTGCAGTCGGTGGGACATATTTATACTAACGGGTCATTTTTGTCCCGAGGATATATAAGGTTATTATAATAAATCATGTAATGCTTTAAAGTATCTATTATAATATCCATAATATACCGAGGATAAATTGTCTATATCAAACCATACTAATAAACGAATTAATTTATTCTTTATCTGCTATTCTTATTTTTAGAATAACAAATTAAATTCAAAAAGATTTGACAGCAGGTAAAATATGGGTTATATTAATGGTGTGTTATGTTAAATACATATAAATAACTAAAGTACATTAAAAAATAGGGGGAATGTTAAAATGGCAGTTAAGATTGCGATTAATGGATTTGGAAGAATAGGGAGATTGGCATTTAGAGAAATTTTTGATTCAGCTGAATTTGATGTTGTTGCATTAAATGACTTAACAGATGCTGAAACATTAGCTTACTTATTAAAATACGATACAGCACAAGGTAACTACAAAATTGATTCTGTAGAAGCTACTGAAAATGGAATCAAAGTAGATGGAAAAGAAATTAAAATCTACGCTGAAAAAGATGCTAACAACTTACCTTGGGGAGACCTTGATGTAGACGTTGTTCTTGAGTGTACTGGATTCTATACTTCAAAAGAGAAAGCAGAAGCTCACATTAATGCAGGAGCTAAAAAAGTAGTTATCTCTGCTCCAGCAAAAGGTGACTTAAAGACTGTTGTATATAATGTAAATGACGAGATTTTAGATGGAAGCGAAAAGATTATTTCAGGTGCTTCTTGTACAACTAACTGCTTAGCACCAGTTGCTAAAGTTTTAGATGACAACTTTGGTCTTGTAAAAGGATTTATGACTACAATCCATGCTTATACAAATGCTCAAAATACTTTAGATGCACCACATCCTAAAGGTATTAACTCTAGAAGAGGAAGAGCAGCGGCTGCAAATATCCTACCTACTAGTACAGGAGCGGCAGTAGCAGTTGGAAAAGTTTTACCTGAGTTAAATGGTAAGCTTGATGGAATTGCTGTAAGAGTTCCTACAGTGACTGGATCACTTGTTGATTTAGTTGTAGAGCTTGAAAAAGAAGTTACTGCAGAAGATATCAACAATGCTATGAAAGAAGCAGCTAATGAGACTTTAGGATATACTGAAGATCCAATCGTTTCATCTGACATCATTGGAACTAAATATGGTTCATTATTTGATGGATTATCTACAAGAGTAATGACTGATGAGAATGGAAAGCAGATCGTAAAATTATTAACTTGGTATGATAATGAAATGTCTTATACTGCACAGTTAATCAGAACTTGCAAAGACTTTGCAACAATGGGTTAATTACTGACACATTGTTCTATAATTAAATATAACAGAATAGCGGAACTTGACGGTTCCGCTTTTTTCAAGATTTAACACATTACATAAAATTGCGTTAGGAAAATAGGGGGGATATTTTCGATGGCAAAGAAAATCGTAACCGATATTGATGTAAAAGGTAAGAAGGTCTTAATGAGAGTAGACTTTAATGTACCTATGAAAGATGGGAAAATTACAAATGATAATAGAATAGTAGCAGCATTACCTACTATCAAATATGTATTAGAAAATGGCGGAAGAGTAATAGCATTTTCTCACTTAGGCAGAGTAAAGACTGAAGAGGATAAAGCAGGTAAATCATTAGAGCCAGTTGCAAAAAAATTAGCTGATTTATTAGAGCAAGAAGTGAAGTTCTCAACTGAAACAAGAGGAGCAGAACTAGAAGAAGCTGTTGCTAATTTAAAAGATGGCGAAATTATGATGTTTGAAAACACTAGATTTGAAGATGTAGATGGGAAGAAAGAGTCTAAAAATGATCCTGGATTAGGAAAATATTGGGCTTCTTTAGGAGATGTATTTGTAAATGATGCTTTTGGTACAGCTCATAGATCTCATGCTTCTAATGTAGGTATCGCATCTAATATTGATGAAGTAGCTGCAGGATTCTTAATGGAAAAAGAGATTAAATTTATCGGTGGGGTTGTAGAAGATCCTCAAAAACCTTTAGTAGCGATTTTAGGTGGAGCTAAGGTTTCAGATAAGATTGCTGTTATCGAAAGTTTAATCGAAAAAGCTGACAAGATTCTTGTTGGTGGAGGAATGATGTTTACTTTCCTTAAAGCTAAAGGTTTAAATATTGGTAGCTCTTTATGTGAAGATGATAAATTAGATTTAGCTACAGAATTAATGGAAAAAGCAGGGGATAAATTAGTACTTCCTGTAGATACAGTTGCTGCAAAGGAATTCAGTAATGATACTGAGTTTAGAACAGTAAGTGTAGAAGATATAGCTGATGACGAGATGGGATTAGATGTAGGTTCTAAAACAGTTGAGTTATTTGCTAAAGAGTTAGAAGGAGCTAAGACTGTAGTATGGAATGGTCCTATGGGTGTATTTGAAATGTCTAATTTTGCAGAAGGTACAATCGGTGTTTGTGAAGCTATTGCTAAATTAGAAGATGCTATTACTATCATTGGTGGTGGAGACTCTGCTACTGCTGCAATCCAACTAGGATATGCTGATGATTTCACTCATATTTCTACAGGTGGAGGAGCTTCTTTACAATATTTAGAAGGTAAAGAATTGCCAGGTATAGCTACAATAGATGACAAGTAATTAATTGATAGTTGACAGTTTACAGTTTCAAAACTGTAAACTGTTGGCTTCATTTTGATTTAATACATAATTATTAATTTGGAATTATTTTTAAGTTTATAATGTATGGTTTATAATTGTCAATTGTACATTGTACAATGTAAATTAAAATGCGGAGGGATTACAATGCGTACACCTTTAATGGCAGGAAATTGGAAGATGAATAAAACAGTTGATGAGGCTGTAGCAATGGTAAAAGAATTAAAAGATTTAGTTGCAGATGCTAAAGATGTAAATGTAGCTATCTGTGCACCAGCAGTTGATTTATATGCAATGAATGAAGTAGTTGCTGATACTAATATCGATTTAGGTGCTCAAAATATGTACTATAAAGAGAGTGGAGCTTATACTGCTGAACTTTCTCCAGCAATGGTTAAGAGTGTAGGTTGTAAATATGTAATTATCGGTCATTCTGAAAGAAGAGAAATCTTTGGTGAAACTGATGAACTATTAAACTTGAAATTAAAAACAGCTTTTGCTAATGATATTACTCCTATTTTATGTATTGGTGAAAAATTAGCAGAAAGAGAAGCTGGGGTACACTTTGATAGAGTTAAATTCCAATTGGCTGCTGACCTTTCTGGTATTGAAGCGGCAGATGTTAAGGATATGGTTCTTGCTTATGAGCCTTTATGGGCTATTGGAACTGGTAAAACTGCTACACCAGAACAAGCTGAAGAGATTATTGCTTTCATTAGAGAAACAGTTAAAGAGATGTATGATGCTGAGACTGCTGAAGCTGTTATAATTCAATATGGTGGAAGTGTTAAACCTCAAAATGTAAAAGAGATTATGGCACAACCTAATATTGATGGAGCTTTAGTAGGTGGAGCTAGTTTAGAAGCTGAATCTTTCTCTAAAATCGTTAATTTTAAGTAAATAAAGGAGGGATTGCTGTGTCAACACCTAAACCTTTAGCATTGGTTATACTAGATGGTTTCGGAGTTAATGAAAAAGAAGAAGCAAATGCAATTCAAGCAGCAAATACACCTAATTTTGATAGATTATGGGCTGAATATCCTCATACTCTTGTTCAAGCTGCTGGTGAAGCTGTAGGATTACCTGATGGACAGATGGGTAACTCTGAGGTGGGGCATCTTAATTTGGGTGCTGGTCGAATTGTATATCAAGATTTGACTAGAGTTACTAAGTCAATTAAAGATGGCGACTTTTTTGAAAATGAAGTATTATTAGATGCTATTAATAAAGCAAAAGCAAATGATTCTGCTCTTCATCTGTTAGGTTTATTATCTGATGGAGGAGTTCACAGTCATAATCAACATCTATATGGATTGTTAGAGCTTGCTAAGAAAGAAGATATGGAGAAGGTCTATGTTCATGCTATCTTAGATGGAAGGGATGTAGCTCCTGCAAGTGCTAAAACTTATGTGAAAGAGCTAGAAGCTAAAATGGAAGAGATTGGTGTAGGAGAGATTGCAACGATTGGTGGTCGTTATTACTATATGGATCGTGATAATCGTTGGGATAGAACTGCCAAAGCTTATAATGCAATGGTCTTTGGCCAAGGTGAAAGTGCTAACAGTGCATTGGAGGTAGTAGAGAACTCTTATGCTGATGATAAGACTGATGAGTTTGTCTTACCAGCAGTAGTATTAAATGAAGATGGAACTCCAGTTGCTAAAGTAGAAGAAAATGATTCAATTATCTTCTTTAACTTTAGACCAGACCGTGCACGTCAATTGACACGTGCTTTAAATGATACAGATTTCAATGGTTTTGAGCGTCAAGCAGGGTATCCTAAAGTTCATTTGGTATGCTTGACAGAGTATGATGAGACTATTGATGCTCCAATTGCTTTTCCAGCTACAGAGATTGTCAATACTTTAGGTCAAGTCTTAGCTGCTAATGGATTAAAGCAACTTAGAACTGCTGAAACTGAGAAATATGCTCATGTTACTTTCTTCTTCAATGGTGGTAAAGAGACTCCAAATGAAGGGGAAGATAGAGAATTGATCCCATCTCCAGATGTTGCTACTTATGATATGAAGCCTGAAATGAGTGCTTATGAGGTAACAGATAATCTAATCAAGAAGATGGATGAGGTAGACTATGATGTTATTGTCCTAAACTTTGCAAATCCAGATATGGTTGGTCATACTGGTGACTTTGATGCTGAGGTTACAGCAGTAGAAACAGTTGATGAATGCTTAGGTAAAGTAATAGATACTATCTTAGCTAAAGGTGGAGCTGCTTTAGTTACTGCTGATCATGGAAATGGTGAGCAGATGGTTGACTATGATACAGGAGAGCCTTTAACATCTCATACAACAAATCCTGTACCATTACTTTATATCAATGACAATGATAAAGATGCTAAGTTGTCAGCAGAGGGTGAAGGTAAATTAGCTGATTTTGCACCAACAATGCTAAAATTATTAGGAATTGATATTCCTGCGGAGATGACAGGTAATCAATTAATTAAATAGTTTTTAGGTATTAGGTGGATTGGTGGGTAGGTTAAACCTAACTGTCTAACCACCTAACCCCAAACTACCGATACTATATTATCAAATTCGACTAGTACAACTTATTATTATAAATTAGTTATGTAGGGGTCGACTCTATGTTGACCCTATATAAATATAGATTCTACATATAAATTCATATTATTTAGGAGGGAAAAGAATGATTGAGAATATTTTTGAAATTATTGATGTTGTAGGAAGAGAAGTATTGGATTCAAGAGGTAACCCAACTGTAGAGGTAGATGTATACTTAGCAGGAGGAGAGATGGGTAGAGCTATAGTTCCATCTGGAGCTTCTACTGGAGAACATGAAGCAGTAGAATTAAGAGATGGAGATAAGAGTAGATACAGAGGAAAAGGTGTTCTTAAAGCTGTAGCAAATGTAAATGATGCTATTGCTGATGAGGTTATTGGTATGGATGCTAGAGCACAAGTAGATATCGATAACTTAATGATCGAATTAGACGGAACTCCAAATAAAGGTAATTTAGGTGCTAATGCTATTTTAGGTGTATCTTTAGCCGTAGCTAAGGCAGCTGCTAAGCAATTAGGTCTTCCTTTATACCAATATATTGGTGGAGTTAATGCTAAAGAGCTTCCAGTACCAATGATGAATATCTTAAATGGTGGAGAGCATGCTGACTCTGCTGTAGACGTTCAAGAATTTATGGTTATGCCTGTTGGATTTGACAACTATAGTGAAGCTTTAAGAGCTGGAGCTGAAATCTTCCATGCTTTACATGCTATTTTAGCAGAAAGAGGAGACGTAACTGCAGTAGGTAACGAAGGTGGATTTGCTCCTCGTGACTTAAGCGGAACTGAAGAAGCTATCGACACTATCTTAGATGCTATCGAAAAAGCTGGATATACTCCAGGAGAGCAAATTAAATTAGCTCTAGACGTTGCATCTAGTGAATTAGTTGATGAAGATGGTAACTATAACTTCAAGCGTGAAGGTGTAGTTAGAACTTCTGATGAAATGGTAGACTTCTATGCAGACCTAGTTGAGAAGTATCCAATCATCTCTATTGAAGATGGATTAGGTGAAAATGATTGGGACGGTTGGGTAAAACTAACTGAAAGATTAGGAGATAAAGTTCAATTAGTTGGAGACGACTTATTTGTAACTAACACTGAATTCCTTTCTAAAGGTATCGAATTAGGTGCTGCTAATTCTATCTTAATCAAAGTAAATCAAATTGGTACATTAACTGAGACTCTTGATGCTATTGAATTAGCTAAGAGAAATAACATGACTGCTGTTGTATCTCATAGATCTGGTGAAACTGCTGATGATACAATCGCTGACTTAGTAGTTGCTACAAATGCTGGTCAAATTAAGACTGGTTCTGCTTCTAGATCTGATAGAATGGCAAAATATAACCAACTATTAAGAATCGAAGAAGAATTAGCTGAAACTGCTCAGTATAATGGTTTAAACAACTTCTATAACTTATAATATTCAAATTTGAAGTGCAGGGGCTTCCCTGCACTTTTTATTTGGTTTAAGTTTAAGTATGGCTTTGCTAATAATGGATCTGCTTTAAAATCATACTTAAACTTACACTAAAATTTAATATAATTGCTTTTTAAGACAAGTTATGTTAAAATAATAATGTTATTTTGTAATTAGGGGGTGCCAGATAGGTGTTAGTCTTTCTTAAAGTGTTACTAATTATCGTATCAGTTGCCTTGATTGCAGGTGTATTATTACAATCAGGTAAAGGTGGAGGTCTTGCAGGTATGGATGGAGGAGCTTCTGCTTTGTTAGGAGCTCAAGGTAAAGCTTTAGATTCTGTAATGAGTAAGATAACAACAGTTGCTGCTATCTTGTTTATGGTGTTATCTTTGATAATAGCAGCAGTACAATAACTTAGTATAGTAAAACTCTTAGTAGGATAAGTTCCACTAAGAGTTTTGTCTTTATTTTAGATAGTCTTTTGAGTGATAGCTAAGAATATCTATTATTGAATTTATTACAACATTTATGAATTTGAATAAGTAAGAATTTAGTTTATACATTTTACTTAGTTGTATTTAAACAGTCCACTCAACTATCTAATCACCTAAAAGAGAAGGTTTCCTAGTTTATCTATAATTTTAAATTTTTTATTAGAATAAATTCCATATTTACATAGGTTAATTTTTGATAAAAGTATACTTATTATGAGATTTAGACAGAATACATTATAAAGGATAAATTGTATTTTTATATTTGAATTTTGGAGGGATATTATGAGTATTAAGAATAGAATATTAGATTTTATGAAAGAACAGGCTTACAAGCCATTGACTGCTGAAGAGCTATTAAAAGCTATGGATATAAGTAGGGATCAGCGTTCGATGTTATTAGATCTATTAAGAAATCTAGAAGAGCAAGGGGCAATTATTAAAAATCGTAGAGGTTGTTATGGTGTTCCAGAGAGAATGGGGATGATTAGTGGGAGATTACAGGGGCATGCTAAAGGTTTTGCCTTTTTAATCCCAGATAACCCCAATCAAGAGGATGTCTATATTCATGCCAATGACCTTAAAGGTGCTATGCATAATGACAAGGTGCTTGTCAGAAAATTTAATAAGGCTGATGGTAGAAGTAGCTCAGGGGAAGTTGTTAGGGTCTTAGAGAGAAGTAATAAGAAGATAGTTGGAAAATATGAGGATAACAAGAATTTTGGTTTTGTAGTTCCTGATGATAATAGAATCTCTTATGATGTCTTTATTCCTCAATCCCAGACTAAAGGTGCTAAGGAAGGGCAGAAGGTGGTAGTAGAGATAACTAAATGGCCTGAAAAGAGGAGAAATCCTGAGGGGGAAGTTGTAGAGATTTTAGGTTATCAAGGTGAGCCTGGCGTTGATATAGAAGCAATTATTAAAAAGTTAGAGTTGCCTGAATATTTTCCAGAAGATGTTAGAAATGAGGTTGAGGCAATTCCTGATAGTATTCCTCAAGAGGAAATTGAAGGGAGAAGGGATTTAAGAGACCTTAAGATGGTAACTATAGATGGAGAGGATGCTAAAGACTTTGATGATGCTGTATCTATTGAAAGATTATCTGATGGCAAGATTAGATTGGGAGTACATATTGCAGATGTGACCCATTATGTTAGAAGAGGAAGTGCGTTGAACAAAGAAGCCTTTAATCGAGCTACTAGTATCTATTTAGTTGATCGAGTAATTCCTATGCTACCAGAGAAGCTTTCTAATAATATGTGTAGCTTACGTTCTGATGGAGATAGATTAGCAATGACTGTATTGATGAGTTTTGAAGAAAAGACAGGAAAGCTATTAAAACATGAAATTATAGAGAGTGTTATTAGAGTTAATCATCGCTTAACTTATACTAAGGTCAATAAGATGTTAATAGATGAGGACAATGATTTAATAGAAGAGTATAATGATATGATTGATGAGTTGAGGTTAATGGGGGAGTTCTCTCAGGTTTTAAGGAAGAATCGCTTTGAAAATGGAAGTATTGATTTTGATTTTCCAGAGGCCAAGATAATCCTTGATGATGAAGGTAAACCTGTTGATATAATCAAGGTCAATCGAGGAATTGCCGAGAAGATGATAGAGGACTTTATGATTAGAACAAATGAAGTAGTAGCTGAGGATATGTTCCATCGAGAGATACCTTTTATCTATCGTGTTCATGAACAGCCTAGCAAGGAGAAGCTAGAATCATTAAATAGCTTTGTTCATAATCTAGGCTATCATATCAAGGGGTTAAAAGGAGAAGAGATACATCCCAAAGCCTTACAGAATATATTAGATAAGGTAAAGGGCGAACCAGAAGAGAGGGTTGTCAGTACTGTTTTGTTAAGAAGTATGCAACAAGCCCACTATAGTCCTTATAATATTGGCCACTTTGGACTTGCCTCTAGATATTATAGTCATTTCACATCACCAATTAGAAGATATCCAGATTTAATGATCCATAGAATCATTAAAGAGGTAATCAATAAAGGTGTCTTATCAGAAGAGAGGATATCACAGTTGATGGATGAGTTGCCTAATATCGCAGACCATTGTTCTGTACAGGAGAGAAGGGCAATGGATGCTGAATATGAATCTTTGGACTTAAAGAAGGTTGAGTACATGGAAGATAAGGTAGGAGAGCAATATGAAGGAATAATCAGTAGTGTAATGTCCTTTGGTTTCTTTGTAGAATTGGACAATACTGTAGAAGGTTTAGTACATGTTAGTGCTATGCGTGATGATTACTATCATTATTATGAAGACAAACATGCCTTTATCGGTGAGAGAACAGGTAATTCCTATCAATTGGGTGATAAAGTAAAGGTTGAGTTAGTCAAGGTTAATTTAGAAGATAAACAGATTGATTTTGATTTGGTTATAGATGAGTGATTAGAAAGTTAAGGAATAGCTATTAATTGTTGCTGGCTATTATTGGTTGCCAATTAATAGCTATTAATTACTACTTTACCCTTGACATTTCATTTAGAATTGTTATAATAATAGATGCACGTCCGTTAAAGAGGTGAAACTAATGGGTAAAACAGTTGTTACAAACCGTAAAGCAAGGCATGAATATCATATTGAAGAGACCTATGAAGTTGGGATTGTCTTACAAGGAACAGAGGTTAAGTCAATTCGAGCAGGTAGAGTCAATCTTAAAGATAGTTTTGCCAGAATAGAGAACAATGAGGTTTTTTTATATAATCTTCATATATCTCCTTATGAACAGGGTAATCGTTATAATCACGACCCAGAAAGAGTTAGAAAATTACTGTTGCATAAGAATGAGATTAGAAAATTAATTGGTAAAACTCAACAAGAAGGATATACTCTTATTCCTTTAAAGATATACTTTACACGTCAATTGGTTAAGATACAATTGGCTTTAGGAAAAGGTAAGAATCTCTATGATAAACGCCAAGACCTTAAACGAAAAAGTGCTAAGCGCGAGATACAACGTGCTTTTAAGGATAGTCAAGTAGGAAGATATTAAAATTCAGTAATGAGTGACGAGTAACAAGTAAGTAGTTAAAAGATTTTAGGTCTTGCTACTCACTATTAACTATTAACTGATCACTGTTGTTACTATGGGGGTGTAATTGGTACTCGACCTGCAAAGTACGGCAGAGACAGCGAGCCGAGATTGCTATTAACTCGTTAACTAGTAGCAACTTAAAATTATCTGCAAACGATAATAATTATACTTTAGCTGCTGCGTAAGCACCAGCTTTATGCTTATAAGCCTCTTGTCTGTGGAGTCTTATAAGTACCATAATCAGCAGACTACTCACTTTCTAATGCTTGTAGGATAGTGGGGAACTTTACAAGCTAGTACCTTAATATCATGCTTGTATGAGATTAAGGTATGATTCTAAATTACAAGCTACGCTCGTAGAACCTCTAGTTAAGCTTTGTAGGGACGGCGGTTCGACTCCGCCCACCTCCACCAAATATAAATTTTATTTGACAAATTATTAGCTTTAATATATAATAATTTATGCTGTTAAGCAAATTTAAACTAAATATCTATCGCACGGGAATAGCTCAATTTGGTAGAGCACCGGACTCCAAATCCGGGTGCTGCGGGTTCAAGTCCTGCTTCCCGTGCCAATTTTATTTTTTGCAAGTTAATCTTTTAATTTACATAAAAAGACTGTGGTCTAAGACCACAGTCTTTTCCTTTTATATTAATCTTTTTAGATATAAGCCAATATAATAGATAAACATAGTCCAAAAGCTAAAATCCAGAAGAAGATATTTAAAGCATAAATTGTTTGGGTTTTAGCGTGGAATTTTTCATTAGTTTTATCTCTATTATTATAGCTTCTATATCGTCCATGGTTGATAGCTGTTAATAATAGAGCGAAGAATAAACCTACTATCATAAAGGATAACCATGGAACCCCCCATAATAAAGGTCCAATTGGAGTAATCCACCTCCCTCCAGACCAGGTTATTAATAAGATCAAGATAAAGAAAATAAATAGGTCATTTCTAGTTTCATATTTGCTAACTCCTCTAGCAAAGATTCCAGTGAATAAAATAGCAAAAACTAACACAAATAGAAAATCAATAAAAAACATTATCTACACCTCCAAAGAGTACTAATATCTTTATTAACTTCCTTAATTGCATTATAGGATAATCTATAAGATATGTCTAAAACTATTATAACCACTTAAAGGCTATAAGTCCTGCCTACAGTTAATCAAAGTAGATTTTGTTAATTAATTATAGAATAACTTTAATTTATTGGTTAATACTACTATATTAATAATAATAGTTACCATTATGAAGGAGATCTTATCTTTTTATACAAATTTTAATATAAGATTATAAATTAATTATAGTAGGAGGGATTATAAAGTGGAGTATAAGAAGCTAGGAGCTAGTGATTTAGAGGTATCTGTTGTTGGGTTAGGAACTTGGGCCATGGGTAGTGACTTTTATGGTAAAACTGAAGATTCTAAATCTATTCTGACAATTCAACAAGCGATAGATTCTGGTATTAATCTTATCGATACAGCACCAGCTTATGGTGGTGGCCATTCAGAAGAGGTTGTAGGGAAAGCTATTGAAGGGCGTCGTGATGATGTTATTATTGCTACTAAGTGTGGTGCTTATCGTAAAGGAGAAGAGTTTGTTAAGAGTTTAAAGCCAGAACTTATTAGAAAGCAGCTTGAAGATTCTCTTACTAGGTTAAATGTAGAAGTGATCGATTTATATCAAATTCATTGGCCTGATAAAGAAACACCTTTAGAGGATAGTGTCAATGAATTGTTGAAATTGAAAAAAGAAGGTAAATTCAAGTATCTAGGAATCTCTAATTTTGATGAAGATTTAATATCTGAAATAATTGAGATGACTGATATAGTCAGTCTACAACCACAATATTCATTGTTATCTAGAGATATTGAAGAGGATATCTTACCCTGTTGTATAGAAAATAATATTGGCGTGATATCTTATGGTTCTTTAGGTGGTGGTATATTAACTGGTAAATACAATCAAAAGCCTGTTTTAGGTCAAGATGATAAAAGAGATACCTTTTATCCTTTTTATGATAATCCTTATTGGGATAAGACTCAAAGTCTAATTAATCTGTTAAAAGAGATTGCCCATAAGCATGAAAAACCTGTACCTAATGTAGCTATTAACTGGATTCGTCAACAACAAGGAGTTACTACAGCTTTAGTAGGTGCTAAGACTCCCAAGCAGGCAGAACAAAATGCTGCAGCTGGTGGATGGAAGCTTTCTGAAGATGAGCTAGAAGAGCTTTCTAAAGCTTCTAAGAATATATTAGGGTGAGCTAATTTTAACCCCCTAGCTATTTTTAAAATAGCTAGGGGGTTTTTATAATCACTTATATTAGTCTTCTGTAGAGCCAGGAATACCAAAGTTTGGTGTTCCATCTTCATTCCATGAAAAAGCCTTTACTCTAGCATGTCGGTTTGGGTCACTAAGTGGGTCCTTACCCTCTAAGTAGCCTTTATATGGACGTGCGTGATAAACAAGAAGATCAGTAGTACCATCTTCTGCTATGGTAAAGGAATTATGACCTGGACCATATTCACCAGTTTCTTCACTAGTTTCAAATACTGGATGAGGTGTTTTAGTCCAAGAGTCTGCATCTAATAAATCGCTGTCTGTATCAGCTGTTAGAAGCCCCATACAATAGTTTTCATCGGTAGCACTAGCAGAGAAAGTCACAAATACTTTACCATTTCTCTTAATTACAGCAGGACCTTCATTTACATTGAAACCAATCTTTTCCCAGTCATATTCTGGAGTAGCTATCATAACAGGTTCAGTACAAATTGTCCATGGATTACTCATTTTAGCAATATAAAGGTCTGAGTTGATCTCTTCTACATCTTTTTGTGCCCAGATTAAGTATCTATCTCCTTTATGCTCAAAAGTAGTTGCATCAAGACTAAAGCTTTCAAAGGATAAATTAATCTTTCCTTTCTCCACCCATTCTCCTTCTAACGGGTTAGAATCAGCACATTCTAGGACATATGGACGGTTTGTAGAAGGGGTTTTTCCCGCTTCTCCTGCAGCAAAGTGGATATACCATTTACCATCCACGAAATGTATTTCTGGTGCCCAAATAAAAGACCCCATGATGCCTTCATCATGCTTCCACCAGATTACCTTCTCTTCAGCCTCAGCAAGTTCTGCAATAGTTTTAGCCCTTCTTAGCACAATACGATCATAGTCGGGGTAAGACCCAGTAAAGTAATAATAACCATCAGTATGCTTGTGGATAAAAGGGTCTGCTCTCTGCTCGATTAATGGACTAGGGTAGTTTAATGTGTTTTCTTTCTTATTCATATTTTCCAACTCCTTTTTAATATAATGTCATTTAAATTTTATGAAAATCTAACCGGTTAGATATTACCTATCATAATTTTATCATATTTATCTATAGGAATACAACCTAATAATCTTTTAAATTTTATAATTCAAATTAATTTTATAAGTCTTTAGGTTTAATTTGAATTTAACTTAACAGGATTCTTATAGTGAGAAGTAGAAGATTATTATTAACATCGATAGAATTATGGTTATAAAATAAAAAAGGGGGATTTGAATGAAGAAATTTTCTATTTTAATTATATCTAGTTTAATAATTATACTTTCTAGTAGTGTAGTTTCAGCTAATAGTTTTCATAATCTCTGTAAATATGGAAGTTTATCTAGGATTGAATTAGCAATTGACAATGGTGCCAATATAAATGCTAAAAATATTGATGGTGAGACTCCGTTAATATTCGCTGCCAAATATAATGATGATGAAGATGTTATCAAATTTTTAATTTATAATGGAGCAAAGGTTGATGATACCAATATTTATGGTGAATCTGCTCTGTTTTATGCTTTAAAATACAATAAAAATCCTAAAGTAGTGGAGATGTTAGTCAAGCAAGGGGGAGGGGTAAATTTGTTAGGCGAGCAGGATAAGACTCCTTTAGTCTATGCTATTAACAGAGGGGATGCTAAACTAGTGGAGCTTCTGATTAAAAATGGAGCAGAATTGAATCTTAAGTTTAAAAGTGGTCAGACCTTATTGATGTATGCTGTTGAATATACTAATAACTTCGAGATTATTTCTACTCTAATCAAATATGGAGCTGATGTTAATGACAGAATCCCTTATGGTGCTAGTGTATTGATGTGGGCTGCTAGATATAGTAATAATCCTAAGATAATTAAACTATTAATTGAAAATAGGGCTGAGGTTAACTTTGCAACTAGTTTGAAAGAGACACCTTTGCTTTATGCTAGCAAGTACAATAAAAATTCTGAAATAATAAAAGTTCTAATTGATGCCGGCGCTGAGATTAATCGGCAAGATATTAAAGAAACTACTCCATTGATGTATCTGCTTAAAAACTATAAATTAGAGTTAGTAGGTCCTCTTATCGACCAAGTAGATAATATTAATACACAAGATAAAGATGGTAAAACTTTATTGTTTTATGCAGCAGAAGGAAACAGTGATTCCAGAGTTATAATAAAGTTAATTGAAGCTGGTGCAGATATTAATTTGAGGAGTGTTGACGGAAGCACTGTTTTAATTAATGCTGCTAAATTTAATCAAAATCCTGAAGTGATAAGAGCATTAATTGCTAATGGGGCAGAGATAGATCTTACAGATAACAGAGGTAAGACTGCTTTAATGTATGCAATAGTAGAGAATGAGAATTTAGATATAATAGATATTCTAATTGAAGATGGTGCTAATTTAAACTATAGAGATAGAGTTGGTAGAACCCCTTTGATGTTGGCTATAAGTAAGGATGAGTTAAAAATTACTAAATCTTTAATAAGCTATGGTGCAAAGATCAATGCTTTTGATAAAAAGAAAGAAACACCTCTAATCTATGCTCTTAAGTTCAGTCAAAATATTAAATTAGTATCTTTATTGTTGGATAATGAAGCAGATATAAACTTTAAGAGTTGGGATGGAATGACTCCTTTAATGTATGCTGCTCAATATAATTCTAATCCAGAGATAATAGAGTTATTGGTTGACAAAGGAGCTAATATCAATGTTAGGACAGATTATTCTTGGACTCCTTTAATCTTTGCTGCTAAATATAGTCAAAATCCTGAAGTTCTTATTAAGCTACTAGAGTTAGGTGCTGACTCTAATGTTAAGGATAATAAAGGAAAAAAAGCTATTGATTATGTAAAGGAGAATGAATATTTGAGGGATACAGAGGCTTATTTGAAATTAACTAAATAGTTTTTTATGTATATTCCCATGTATATTCCTATATGTTAGGAAATGGTTAATCGATTCTAGTAACCTATTAACTGGGTTGCTAGAATTTTTATTTGCAAAAAAACTATTCAGATATAATCTTATTTCAAGATATTTCTTCTTTGAAATAAGATAGAATCTAATTTGAATAATTTATTGCAGGAATGATCTATTTTTAGTAGAATAGTGTTAATGAGTGTGCAAAATACTTAGTGGAAACGATTTAGATAATTTTAGCTAATTACATAATTTTACTTTAATTTGAATTTGGTTTATCCTATCTTAAGCTAATCTGTTGATTTTAGCTTTGGATAAAATACATAAAAGAAGAAGATAATAATATAAGGGGGATTTAAGAAATGACAAAAAGATATGAAGATGCTTCATGGAAAGAGTCTATGCGCATCAAGTTAGATGTAAACAATATGTTTGCTGAAACTGTTGGTGAAGAGCATGGCTATACTAAAGCTGATGTAGATTCAATGAAAGAAAGAGTAATAGCTGGTCATAAGGCTATTAGAGCAGCTAAAGAGGCTGGAGATTTAGGATTTATGGAGTTACCTGAAAGCCATAAAGCTATTGCCAAAGAGATTAAAGAGTATGCAGATGCTAATAAAGATAAGTATGATAACTTTGTAGTATTAGGAATTGGTGGTTCTGCACTAGGTAATATCGCCTTACAGACTGCTTTAAATCATCCATACTACAATCTAAACAAAGAAGCTAGAAATGGGTATCCAAGATTATTTGTTCCTGATAATGTAGACCCAACTAGATTAAAAGGTTTATTAGAGACTTTAGATCTATCAAGAACCGTATTTAATGTAATCTCTAAATCTGGTGGTACTGCTGAGACAATGAGCCAATTCTTAACTGCTCGTGCTATGGTAGTAGAAGAGTTAGGTGAAGATGCAGTAGGTAATCACTTTATCGCTACTACAAGTCAGCATTCTGGTAATCTAATTAAGATTGCTAAAGAAGAGGGTATGAAGACTTATTATATCCCTGAAAATGTTGGAGGAAGATTCTCTGTAATGACACCAGTAGGATTGATCTCTGCTGCCTTTACTGGAATTGATATCGAAGAGTTATTAGCAGGGGCAGCTTATATGGATGAAATCTGCAATACAGATGATCTATGGAAGAACCCAGCTTATCTAAATGCAGTATTACAATATTTAGCAGACCAAGATGGTAAGCCGATGTCTGTTATGATGCCTTATGCTCATGATTTAAAAGATCTTGCTGACTGGTATCGTCAATTATGGGCTGAATCCTTAGGTAAAAAATATGACCGTCAAGGTAAAGTTGTAAATGTTGGACCTACTCCAGTTAAAGCCTTAGGTGCTACTGACCAGCATTCTCAAGCTCAATTATATATGGAAGGTCCTTTTGATAAGGTTGTTACTTTCCTAGAAGTAGATAACTATAAAGAAACCTTAGAGATTGCTCCTGGTTATAAAGATATCTCTGGAGTATCTTATTTAGGTGGACACACTTTCAATGAATTATTAACTGTTGAAAAGAAAGCTACTGAGTTAGCATTAGTTGATAATAATAGATTAAACTGCACAGTTACCTTCCCAGAGGTAAATGCATTTACTATCGGTCAATTCTTCTATATGTATGAATTATCTACTGCACTTATGGGAGAGTTTTATGATATCAATGCCTTTGACCAACCTGGTGTAGAGTTAGGTAAGCAGTATGCTTATGGTGTGTTAGAAAGAGAAGGTTTTGCTGAGATGAAAGAGAAGTTTGATGCTCGTCCTAAAAAGGATGAAAATTTAATTTTGTAATATATTAAGATGAAAAAGATACGGTAGAGATACCGTATCTTTTTCTATTCTAGGTATTATTTATTTTTACAAGTTGATATTAATCCTTATAGATACATTAAAGTTGGATTGCTCCTCTTTTTTATCTTTTAGCTTTTGGTAGAAGTATTTAGGGTTGAGAGGATAACCTCTACCTTCCTTTTTGATATTTTCTCCCGTTCTAGTATTCTTATAATGATATTCGTATTTGTAAGAAGGGTATTTTACCTCTAATTTTTCCTCTATTCCTAAGCGTCTATTCTGATATTTATATTCATATTTATCACTTTTAATTTCAATCTTCTCTTTAATCTTTGCAGGTTTATTATCATATTCGTATTCATACTTATTATCATCTATATCAATTTTTTCCTTAATTGGTCCTTTGCGTCTGTTTTGATAGACTCTCTGACCTAAAGGAGGGAGGGATCTATCTAACTTTGGATGGCGCAAAGTGATGATTCCATCTTCAAAGATAATTGGTGGTAAGCCAAGATACCAAGTTAATCTAGCCATATTATCCTTATTTTCAACAATAAAGTCGATATCATTAGCGGTAATAGTTTTGTTGGAGAGGGAGTATAGATATAAGATTAGACTTAACTCTTCTGTTCCTATATTAAATTTTTTAAAATAGTTGATCTCTTTATCTTCGATGTTAAAGATTCTTTTCATCAAGTTATTATCAATTGAAATCTTGCTATTAGAATGTTGTTTTTGCTGGTTATGTTTTGTTTTTTTAGGTTTAGCTATTGAAACAGTAGTAATTGAAGAGGTCATAAGTATAGCTATTAAAAATATTGAGAGCTTCTTCTTCATAGTTTTGATCACACCTTTTTATAAATTTTATTATAGTTATTTTTACTACTAATATTGGTTATTTTGTTATCTGAACTTATTTCATAATGGGGAGATTGCGACAGTTTTGCTACTAGCTTATAGCTGGTTAGTGTCATGACATCGTTAACTTTTTCTAATGCTTAAGTTTTGTTCCATGACATCGTTAACTTGTTAGAGCTACTTTTATTCCATGACATC
>NZ_PVNB01000013.1 GCF_003001995.1 Orenia metallireducens
GATTTTTGTACTGGGCAGTACTTATCCATTTAATCAGAGGAGTTTTCTTTTTACAACAGGTATTTTATTGAAATATCTAGATGCAACGCTAGTGAGTTTTTATAAAAAACTCTGCTTTATCATAGTTTAGATTTCGCCTAAAAGGCGACCTACCTTTTTTCCATAGATAAAAAAGTAGGCAAAAAATCACTCTAAAAACAGGGAAAACGCTAACACTTATAACTAAAATTTGGGCAATTAAATTAATTACAGTAATTCTATGACAAACTAATTTCTTCTCAATAGACCGCTTACTTTCCCAACGAAACACGCTATACTTATATGAGAAATATTTAATTTATTTTGAATTTCTGAGTTTAAAATAATATTAGATTATGACCAAATACCGCTTGCGTTTCTTTAAAGGCAAGTTCTTAATTTTCAATTAAAAAAGTGTCGCAATATACCCATTAAATCACACTTTAGCCTTGGACAGTAAATTAAAGGTTTATTTATTCAATACTTCTTCAGGATTCCAACCATCAAGGATATTTTCAATAGTATACTTCTTGGCTTCTTCAGCAGTTAATTGCTTTCTTGACGGATTGATTACTGCACCTGGTCCACTGTTCTGATATTCATAAAACCTTGCCTCAGTGGCCTTAAAACCTGACATATCTGTCCAGGGTTCAGCCTTGATATGGGCTCCCAGATAAGAGTCTCTAACTACAACATTTGCGATTGCATATTTATCTCCACCTGGATGCCATGGTCTACCTAAGTATACTGTCCCCTCTGGAGCATCACTTAAGAATCTAGAGTTGATAAACAGATATCCATAGGGCTCTTTGATCGGTGTACTGGCAGCACTGACATAGCCATTATTGACAGAAGAACCTCTATCTAAGGAATAGATTTCACAGTTATTAAAGACTGCCTGAGCAGCACCAAAGATAAAGTCAACATCACCTTCAATATAGCAGTTTTTGAAATATTGTCTGCCTGCATTGGCATATAGGGTGTCCTGATTACCTATAAATCGAACATTTTCAAAGATCATCTTATCACCTTGACTCTTGATTGCTACTGCTTGCCTCCCATCATCTTCTATACTCGGGTCATTAAATGAGTTTTCAAAGGTCAGATTCTTAGCTATGAAATTATCAGCATACAAGAAAGCAGTTGAACTACCTGTAGTTCCATAGGTTCCACCAGCGGGCTTTGGCTTACTATTGTAATTATCATAGGTCAAGATAGTACCCTCTTTACTCTCCCCTATCATTCTGATAAAAGGCTTGCTACTAGTAATATTAATTACCTCTTTATAGATACCATCTTTGATAAAAATCTCTACAGGATAGATATTATTTTCTGAAACTGCATCAATTGCAGCTTGCACTGTCTTATAGTCTCCACTATTATCCTTAGCAACAACTATTTTTGTTAAAGTTTCCGATGAATCTACATCTAATCTCTCTACCAACTCTACATCACCAACCTCTAATTTTATTCCATTAATATCCTTAGAGTTATTCGCTACAACTTTGGCATAAACTCTAACCTGACCATAATAACCTATAGAATTAACCACATCAAGCAGTGCCTGCGGATAACTGCCAGCCCAAGAGTAACCATATTGTCCCTCTTCTATTTCCCTTGAATCATGTTTTCAAATTTATCTAAATCTAATTTGTTTAGTAACTTTACATCACCATCTTTTAATTTTATACCATTCATATTCTCAGAATTAGTCTTCACAACTTTGGCATAGACTCTACCATTACCATAATAGCCTATAGAATTAACCACATCAAGCAGTGCCTGTGGATAACTACCAGCCCAAGAATAACCATATTGTCTTTCTTCTTCTATCTTCCTTAAATCATGTCTAATAATTCCATCCATTCCTGAGAAAATAGGTTTCATAGTCTCAATATCATAAAATCTATACCAGGTATTGCTATTTGGATCTTCATAGAAAAATTTCTTTGCTGGATCATTTCTAATATATTTTACACCTTCTATTTTAGCTTCCTCAAACCACCTTAAAGCACCGTTGACAGCTCTTTGAATTTCAGGGGTCTGATTAGGTCTATCCATCAAGAATTTGACTATTCCTACTGATTCAGATCCTGAAATAGATGTATGCTCAAAGACACGGGCAGGTAATGGTTCATAAGTCTTAGGATCATGCTGAGCACACCATGCTGTCAGCTTTCCATCTATCTTGACTTGAGACTTAAGAATATAGTCAACACCTTTCTCCATAGATATACTTATCTTATCAAGGTAATCTTGATCAACTAAATCACTATCAAAAGGAAACTCATGATTCAAAATATCATCAAACATATTCAAGACATTAATCATCGCATTATCATTGTAAGTGACATAGTTTGAATAATATATTATTTCGTCTGGACGAGCCCTTTTTGGATATACCTGCGGGAAACCACCGGTTTCATACTGCATCGTAAATAGGAAATCAAGACCTTTCAAAAAGCTCTTCTTTAACTTAGGTATTTTAGTCTCTCTATAAACTTTAGCAATAAATCTCATCTGAGTAATGGTTGCACCATTATCAATTGAACCTAATTCTTCACCATTTGGACCAAATTGTTCAGTTCTTTCAGCTTTTCCATCCCAGCGTGTCTTATACTTCTCTTCCATATGCTTAGTCCATCCACCATGGTCCATCTGCCATGATACAATATTTAAGGCAGCTTCTTTAGCCATATCTTTATCCATAATAACTTCTGGAGCTAATTTTTTAGTATTAAGTCTAGCCTCTTGATCTAAATCATCTGCAAGCTTATAAACTATAACAGTATTGCCCTCTTTATTTCTACCTACAGCAGCCTCTTTAATTACTAAATAATCTGTTAAATCAGGTTTTAAAGCTTGCCAGTCATTCTTAGGAGCTACTATTCTAATATCATTTACATCAAACTCTTTAAAAGCTCCATCTAATGTTACTAAAACTATATTAGCAGTTACTGCTTTAGCAGATTTAATAGTAACTTCTTCTGCTCTTTTCTCAACTTGCGTCTGAGCAGGCTCTCCTTCTATAAGAAGCCCTTTTCTTGCTAATTCTTCTAACATAAACTTATTAACAATATCAGAAACTTCCACAACTTGAATTAATTTAGCAAGAGGATCAACGTTCTCTTGAATCATATTTGAAGAAAGGACTCTTAAATGATCTATATTAGCTCCACCACTAGCTCCTGTTGCTGTTGCTCTAATTACATTCTTACCTGCTTTAAGCATTACTGTTGTTTTAGTTAGTTGCCAATTATCCCAGGCACCTGTTGGATTAAAAGCTAAATTAGACTTTATTACATCTCTATTGACCTTAATTTCAGCTGGTCTATTCTCTGCAGAACCATTTCCATATCTGAATTGAAGTGCATATCTGCCAGTATCTGGAACATCTACAGTCCATTCCAGATATCCTCCTGGCTGATTTGGCTTATAATCTACAAAACCTAGTCCTGTATAACCTACATGCTCAGTAGCTACAATAGTTCCAGATGATGATACGACATCTTCTGCTTCAAATAACTCATCAAAAGCATAATAGACTCTTAAATTGTCTATATTAGCTCCACCACTAGATCCTGTAGCTGTAGCTCTTATGATATTTTTGCCTGCTTTTAAGCTAACTGCTGTTTGGGTTGTTAACCAATTATCCCAAGCACCTGTTGGATTAAAAGCTAAATTAGGCTCTACTACATTCCCATTAACCTTAACTTCAGCTGCTCTATTCTCTGCAGAACCATTTCCATATCTAAATTGGAGTGCGTATTCCCCAGAAGCTGGAACATCTACAGTCCATTCAAGATATCCTCCTGGCTGATTTGGCTTATAATCTACAAAACCTAACCCTGTATATCCTACATGTTCAGTAGCTACAATAGTTCCAAAACCTTTAGCATCCTCACTCTCTAAAACTTCATCAAAGTAATTAGAATCATAATATAATTTGAGATGATCTATATTTGCACCACCACTAGAGCCTGTGGCTGTGGCTCTTATGACATTTTCACCTGCTTTTAGATTAGCAACTGTTTTAGTTTGCTCCCAATTGTTCCAAGCTCCCGTTGGGTTAAAGGCTAAATTAGGCTCAACTGTATCACCGTTAACCTTAATTTCAGCTGGTCTATTCTCAGAAGCACCACTTGCATAATTAAATTCAAGTACATAATCACCAGCGATTGGAACATCTACAATCCATTCAATATATCCCCCTGGCTGATTTGGTTTGTAATCGACAAATCCTGTTCCTGTATATCCTACATGCTCAGTAGCTATAATAGCTGCTGATAATGTTGATGCATCTTCTGCTTCATAAATTTTCGCTCCATCTGTAGTAATAGCTTTAGATTGAGCTTCAACTATAGATACTGGAATTGTGGTCAAAAGTAAAAAACAGATAATTAATAACAAAATATTTCTTTTTTCCATCTTTTCACCCTTTCAAATTCAAAATCATCAGATAAGCCATATACTTATCTGCTCTTCAAAAATCAATACAATACTATATCATAGAATTTTTACAGGGTTATCTTCTTATATTAATTATACTAGTGAAATTTTTATTTAATATTTTAAAATCAAACAGAACAGATTTATTAATTCAAATCATTCCATTATTCCTTAAGATAATCATTATAAAAGGATATTCATAAATTTTCACAAATCATCTAAAAGATTTTTATTCTATATCTAGCTACTAATATTAGTAGCTAGATAATTTTATAAATCTCTATTATCATCTGTTTTTCAGCTATGTCAATCCCTAGCTAAAAACTCAAACTATTTCTTGTTTTATATAGTTGCTCTTATTGTTATATTAAATTTATAACCTTATATTTACATTCTATTGATTAGGGTTCCAGCCAGCAAGAACATTCTCAATAGTATACTTCTGTGCTTCTTTGGCAGTTAATTGATTTCTGGATGAATTAACTACTGCACCTGGTCCACTATTATTATATTCATAGAATCTTGCATTCTCAGCTTTAAAGCCTGACATATCTGTCCATGGTCTAGCTTTAATATGAGCTCCAAGATAAGAATCTCTAAAGACAACACTTGCTATTGCATATTTATCGCCACCTGGATGCCATGGTCGACCTAAATATACTGTACCATCTGGTGCATTGCTTAGCAGCGTTGAATTTATAAAGAGATATCCATAAGGCTCTTTGATCGATGTACTTGCAGCAGTAACATATCCATTATTTGAAGATGAACCTCTATCTAGTGAATAAATCTGGCAATTATCAAATACTGCCTGAGCATCACCAAAGATAAAGTCAACATCTCCTTCAATATAACAATTATTAAAGTATTGTCTTCCTCCACTAGTATATAAAGTATCTTGGTTACCTATAAAACGAACATTTTCAAAATACATCTTGTCACCTTGAGTCTTGACTGCTACTGCTTGAGTTCCTCCACCTGCTACACTTGCTTCATCAAAAGAATTTTCAAAAGTAAGGTTCTTAGCTACAAAATTATCTGCATATAAGAAAGCACTTGCACTTCCTGTAGTTCCATAAGTTCCACCAGCAGGTTTCTTTTTCTTATTATAATTATCGTAAGTTAATACAGTACCTTCCTTGCTCTCTCCTATCATTCTGATAAAAGGCTTACTACTAGGAATGTTAACTACCTCTTTATAGATACCATCCTTAATAAATATCTCTACTGGATAGATATTATTTTCAGGAACTGCATCAATTGCAGCTTGCACTGTCTTATAGTCTCCACTATTATCCTTAGCAACAACTATTTTGGCTATAGCCTCAGCTTTAGCTAAATCTAATTTCTTTACTAACTCTACCTTGCCATCTTTTAGTTTTGTTACATCCTTATCTTTTGTATCATCATCCATAACTTTAGCATAAACTCTACCTCGACCATAATAACCTATAGAATTTACTACATCAAGAAGTGCCTGTGCATAGTCTCCACCCCAAGAATAACCATATTGTCTCTCTTCTTCTACCTTTCTAAGGTCATGCTTAATTACTCCATCACGCCCTGAGAAAATAGGTTCCATAGTCTTTAAATCATAAAATCTATACCAAGTATTACTATTAGGAACATCATCATAGAAGAATATTTTCAGTGGATCATTTCTAACATATTTTACATTTTCAAGTTTAACTTCCTCAAACCATTTTAAAGCACCATTTACAGCTCTTTTAATTTCAGGGGTCTGATTAGGTCTAGCCATTAGGAATTTAACTATTCCTACTGATTCCTTACCTGAAATAGATGGATGCTCATAAGAACGTGCATATCGTGGTTCATAAGTCTTAGGATCATGTTGGGCACACCATGCTGTCAGTTTTCCATCTACCTTAATTTGAGACTTAAGGATAAAGTCAACACCCTTTGCTAAAGAGTCCTCAACCTTAGCAATATTATCTCGATCAAGCAAATCACCATCAAAAGGATATTCTCTACTAGCAATATCATCAAGCAGATTCATTACATTAATCATAGCACCATCATTAAATGTAACAAAATTTGAATAGTATATTCTCTGATCAGGTCTACCTCGTCTAGGATATACTTGTGCAAAACCACCAGTAGGATACTGTAATTTATACAAGAAGTCTAATCCTTTTAAGAAGCTTTTCTTTAATTCAGGCATCTTAGTCTCTCTATAAACCTTAGCAATAAAACGCATTTGAGTAATAGTCGCATCATTATCAATTGTACCTAATTCTTCACCGTTTGTACCAAACCAGTGAGAACGTTTAGCTTTTCCATTCCAACGTGTTTTATATTCTTCTTCCATATGTTTATCCCAGCCACCATGGTCCATCTGCCATGACACAATATCTAAAGCAGCTTTTTTAGCAGCCTCTTTATCCATGGTAACTTGTGGTTCTTTTTTAGTATTAAGTCTAGCATTTTCATCTAAATTTTCTGCTAACTGATAAATTATAGCAGTATTACCCTCTTTATTTGTACCTACAGCAGCCTGCTTGATTAATAAGTAATCTGTCAAATCAGGATTTAAAGCATCCCAATCATTCTGTGGAGCTGCTATTCTAACATTATTTACATCAAAATCTTTAAAAGCTCCATCTAGTGTTACTAAAACTAAATTAGCAGACAATGCTTGAGCAGATTTAATAGTAACTGCTTCTGCTTTTTTCTCAACTTGTGCTTGAGAAGACTGTCCATCTACAAAAAGTCCTTTTCTTGATAATTCATCTAGCACAAGCTTATTAACTATATCAGAAGCTTCTACAACTTCAATTGATTTAGCAAGAGGATCAACATTCTGTTGAATCATATTTGCAGAAAGAATCCTTAAATGGTCTATATTAGCACCACCACTAGATCCTGTTCCTGTTGCTCTAATTACATTCTCACCTTTATTAAGAACTACTGTTGCTTGAGTTAATTGCCAATTATCCCAAGCTCCTGTGGAATCAAAGGCTAACTCAGGCTCTACTATATCACCATTAACCTTAATTTCAGCTGGTCTGTTTGCTGAAGCACCATTTCCATATCTGAATTGAAGCATATATTTTCCATCAACTGGAATATCAGCAGTCCACTCCAGATATCCTCCTGGCTGATTTGGCTTATAATCTACAAAGCCTGTTCCAGTATATCCTTTATGCTGAGTAGCTACAATAGTTCCAGCAGATGAGGACACATCCTCTGCCTCAAGTAACTCATCAAAAGCATAACAGACTCTTAAATGATCTATATTAGCACCACCACTAGCACCTGTTGCTGTTGCTCTAATTACATTCTTACCTGCCTGTAAGTTAACTGTTGTTTCTGTTGTTACCCAATTATCCCAAGCTCCTGTTGAATCAAAAGCTAAGTTAGGCTCTACTACATCACCATTAACCTTAATTTCAGCTGGTCTGTTGGCTGAAGCACCATTTCCATATCTAAATTGAAGTGTATATTTACCAGCAGCTGGAATATCTACAGTCCATTCCAGATACCCTCCTGGCTGATTTGGCTTGTAATCTACAAAGCCTGTTCCAGTATAACCTTCATGCTCAGTACCTACAATAGTACCAGATCCTTTAGCCTTCTCAGCCTCTAAAATCTGATCAAAATAATTAGAATTATATTCTAATTTAAGATGATCTATATTAGCACCACCACTAGAACCTGTTGCTGTTGCTCTAATTACATTCTTACCTGCTCTTAAAGTAGTAACTGTTTGAGTTTGCTTCCAACTATCCCAAGCCCCTGTTGGATTAAAAGCTAAATTAGGCTCTACTACATGACCGTTAACCTTAATTTCAGCTGGTCTATTCTCTGAAGCACCACTTGCATATCTAAATTGAAGTTCATACTCTCCAGCCTTTGGAACATCTACAATCCATTCCAGATATCCTCCTGGCTTATTTGGATTGTAATCTACAAAGCCTAGTCCTGTATACCCTTGATGTTCAGTAGCTACAATAGTTCCAGCTGATGAGGACGCATCTTCTGCTTCATAAATTTTTCCTCCATCCCCAGCAGCCAAAACCTCAACTGTAAATGCTGAAATCATAATAGAAAGTAACAAACATACAATTAACACCAAACTACTACTTTTTTTCATATTTTCACCCTTTCAAATTCAAATTAATTTGATCAACCTTGAAAATTACTAGATAAGTCATCAACTTAGTTTCAAGAAAAGCAATCTTAATTTAAAGAATGCTATATCATATGAATTTTTACAGGGTTATCTTCTTATATTGATTATAGATAGTAAGATTCTTATTTGATATTTTAAAATCAAGCAGAAAGTATTCATTAATCCAAACTCTTCTACTATGCCTTATGATAATCACCATAATCTACTTTTTTCACACTTTAAAAAGATATAATCAAGATCACAATATTTTACAGCACCAACTCCATTAAGACCTAACTACATATTGACTTCTAGCTAGTAATAAATCTATTCTATTTTAAATTGCTTATATTTGCTTTTTTGATGTTGAGATCAGTGACATTTGAAAAGACAAAACTCTCATTAGACTCACTATTTATCTCTACATTATTTAAAGTAAGTCCATCAATATCGTCAGTTACTAAGCCCTTATTTCCACTTATACTTATATCCTCTAAAACTATGTTCTTCATAGGTACTTCTGGTAAACCTTTCAATTCAACTGCCCTCTCTATGCCTTCACCTTTAATCCCCTTTATCTTAATATTCTCAAACTTTGGTGGAAGGTCAGTGTTTGGGTTGACAGTAGTAGAACCATAATACATATTGATTACAATAGCCTGTTCTCTAAGATTAGAGAGGTCTATATCTTCAAAGAGAATATTTTCAACATATCCACCTCTACCACGCATTGACTTTAGTCTAATACCACGCTCTCCCCCATTGAAGGTACAGTCATGTACATGAATATTTTTCACTCCACCAGACATTTCACTACCTATAACTACTCCTCCATGACCTTCTTTGGCAGTACAATTTCTAATCAGAAGATTCTCACAGGGCCTATTTACCCTTCTACCATCCTCATTTATTCCAGATTTGATGGCTATACAGTCATCTCCTGTTTCAAAATCACAATCTTCAATCAACATATTCTTACAAGAATCAGGGTTTATTCCATCGGTATTAGGACCATTGGTTATAATTTTGATATCTCTAACAATCATATTCTCACAATAAACAGGATGTATCGTCCACATCGGACCATCTACAATAGTAACACCCTCTATTAAGATATTCTTACTATTTATCGGCTGGATAAATTGGGGTCTTAAGCCTTCTTCTATGCCAAAAACTCTATCTTCAACTGGTATACCATTATATTCAGCATTATATAATCTTTCAGCTGCTTGCTGCTGAGTCTGCTTCCATGACCACCAAGCTTGACCATTACCTTCTAATCTACCTGCTCCTGTGATTGCAATATTTTCACAATCTGGTGCATAAATCAGAGGAGAGTAATTATAACATTCATTTCCTTCCCAGCGAGTAAAAACTACTGGTAAATAATCATCAAATTTATTACTAAAACGAAGTATTGCCCTCTCTTCTAACTTTAGATGTATATTACTTTTAAGATGAATTGGTCCAGTCAGCCAAACCCCTTCTGGAACAATTATTGTTCCTCCACCTGCTTGAAAACAGGTGTCTATTACTTCTTTAAATACTTCTGTATTTAAAGTCTTAGCATCATTTATTCCTCCAAAATCTGCTAAGTTATATTTATTATCTGGAAATGAAGGTCTAGATACCTCGATTTTAAATTTATTTTCTGACATCATCTGCCTCCCTATCTAACTAGAATTAGAACCTTTAAAGATTCCTAACTATTTTTAAGATTAGCATTGGCTTTAATTACCCGTTCAATTAAATCCATCTGCTTGTTAGTACTCTCAACCTGCTGATTTATCTTGGAATATAAATCACTATTATAGCTATTTACTTCTTCCATGGAATCATTGATCTCTCCAGTAAAAGCTGCTGCCTGCTGCATTTGAGCTGCAACCTCTTGACTAGATGCTGCAATATCCTGGGTCAATCGGTCAACTCTTTCACTAGAAACCACCTGCTGAGCAGCTGCATTCTTAACCTCTTCCATTTTTACAGTGACATCACTAGATAAGTCATTAATCTCATTAAAAATATTAATGATACTATTCTTATCACCTGTATTACTTATCAACACTGCTGATACCTCTTGAACTGCAGATTCTATCTCCCTACCAATTTTTTGGACCTCTTTAGTTGCTTCTATGCTCTTATTAGCTAGCTCTTTAATCTCATAAGCCACTACTCCAAATCCTTTACCGTGCTCACCTGCCCTAGCAGCTTCAATTGAAGCATTTAATGATAATAAATTGGTCTGGTCTGTCAGCCCCATAATCTTTTCAGAGATGGTATTAATTTGAACAATACTATTTTGCAGATGCTTCATTGTATTAAGCGTATTCTGTACAAATTCATTCCCATCTTCAATCCTCTGGTCAGTCTCTTTAACCAATCTATAGGCTTCATCACCTAATTGTGAAATAAAGTTGGCCTTATGAGACAATTCCTCAATCTTTGCTGAAACCTCTTGAATCGATAATGAAAATTCTTCTACTACCAGAGATATGTCATTGTTCCCACTTACTAGCTCTTTAACTGCACCGAAGGTATTATTCAATTTCTCATCTACACTATCAGCAACCTCTTTAATTGAATTACCAATATCGGTTATAGAATTAGCCTTAGCCGCTAATCGGTTAGTTTCACCCTTAATTTTAGAAACAACATCATTGACACCTCTAATAATTATATATCCTAAGCAGATCACTAAAATAAAGATAATTAATCCCAATATCACAATAGTAATCATCATCTGCTTACTATTATCAACTATCTGCTTTACATTATTATTAAGCTGTTCATCATTAGAAGCATTTAAAGCAATAATATTTAGCCTCATCTTGCTTCCAATTTTATTCATCTGCTGTAAGAGCAGTCTTCTAGAATAGCTATCCTTATCGGACTTCTTTAATTGATCATAATTGAGCCATAAATCATGATTCAATGCTTCTAAACTATCTAATTCTTCAGCCTGATCATCTTTTGTTAAATATTTTTTAAGAGAGTCTATATTGCTACTAACTGCATTATTACCATTAGCAGAAGTCAGACCTTTTACCCCAGCATGCCAACGATAGACCTCTAATAATCTATTATCAATATTCTGCAATAGACTTTGGCTATAGTTAACTGACGGTACTATTCTCTGATTAACAACTTCAATCTTTTTAGTGATTTGAGATGTGTTATTAAAGACTATTGCTATCACTATTATGATTCCAATCAAAATCAGGCTAAAACCAATCTCTAACCTTCTAATAATACTAATCTTATTCGATTTAAAGCCTTTATTTAATCCTCTGTGTGAGACCCTCTTCAAGATGCCAAGTTGACTTGTTTTCTCCTTTAATTGATTTAAGTTCAAGATAGGATCACTCCTTAATACTTTGATTTTTACTAGCAATTCCATCTTATAGTCTAACTCAAACATCTTATATTTAAATTATTATGGATAGTTAGCTTATTCTTCTTAATCTTATCTATAATTAATTCTATCTTTATCAAAAATATTTATCCTCTCGCCTCTTGTACTATCTCTATAAACTGCTTAGCCTTTTTAGTTAACTCTTCATAATTTTCATTATTTATCGCTTCTTTATCTACTAAAGAGCCTCCAGCGCCTATACCCTCTACACCTGCTTTAATAAAGTCAGCTGCATTATCAAGGTTGATTCCTCCAGTTGAAATAATGGAGATATGTGGCAATGGCCCCTTGATACTTTTAATATATTTTGGTCCTAAAACTCCTGCTGGAAATACCTTGACTAAATCTGCTCCAGCTTGATAAGCATTGATCGCTTCCGTTGGAGTCATTACCCCTGGAATTACTACCTTAGCATAACGATTACAAACATCAATTACATCTTTATTGAAGGTAGGACAGAAGATAAATTCTGCTCCTGCTAAGATAGCAGCTCGAGCTGTTTCACCATCTAAGACTGTTCCTGCACCTACTAACACATCTGTATCCTTCATTCTAATAGACAGCTCTTTAATTACATCTAAAGCAGCTGGATTATCTAAGGTAATCTCAAAAACGTCAATGCCCCCTTTATTTAAAGCCTCAATTGCTTTAAACATCTTCTCAGTATCCATAGTTCTTAATACTGGAACTACACCTTTATCAAGAATCTTTTTTAATTTGATCTGTTTATCCACTGTTATTCCCCCTTAATTATCTAGTAACTACCTTCTTATCACCTGTAAATATTTCAACCTCTTCCATAGTCGGTAAGCCTTCCATATCACCAAGTACTGTGATAGCATAAGCACCTACTGCATTAGCCAATTTAGTAGATTCTACTAAGTCATAGCCCTTGAGCTGTCCTGCAATAAAGCCTGCTGCAAAGCCATCACCTGCTCCTACAGTGTCAACAACCTTCTCTACTTTATAGCCTGCAACTCTTTTCATACTATCTTGATCAGCTACTAAAGCACCCTCTGCTCCCAGCTTAACTATTACAATCTCGGCACCTAAATTGAGAATCTCTTGAGCAATCTCTTCAGGGTCAGTAGTTCCTAATAACAGCTCCCCCTCTTCAATCCCTGGCAAGACAATATCAGACTTACTAAATAAATCCAACATCACTTCCTTCATCTCTTCTTGACTATCCCATAATTTCAAACGTAAGTTAGGATCAAAGGAGACTTTAACATCATTCTCTTTGGCTACCTTAATTGCTTCAAGTGCAGCCTCATAGCATGATTGGCTTAGAGCTGGAGTGATCCCTGTTAAATGTAGATACTTAGCTTGAGCAATATACTCTTGATCTAAATCCTCTGGTGTTAGCTTACTTGCAGCAGAACCATGACGATAATAATAGACCTTACTTTCATTTAAAACACTTCTCTCCTTAAACATCAGACCTGTTGGGGCTTTATCAGTAAAGATAACTCTAGAAGTATCTACACCCTCTCCCTGGATAAAGGCTTTAATATATTGACCATGGGGATCAGCACCTAATTTACTAATCCAAGCTGAATGGTGACCTAATCTTGCTAGCCCGATTGCAAAGTTGCTCTCTGCCCCACCTAACTGCTTCTTATAATCATAAATATACTTTAAATTCCCTGTCTCTCGTGGGTTCATTAATATCATTGTTTCACCTAATGTCACTACTTCAACCACATAATACATCCCCTTTCTGTTAACGTTGTAGAATAATTGAATCTATATAGATCTGTGATTTTAAAACTAAAGTTCATATAGAAAAAGCGATATTCAGGAGGTAGGTGGGTAGGGGTTAGAAAATCAAACTACCTAACCACCCAACCCCTAGCTGTCTAATAAAAAAAGTATCACAATATCTACAAGTTAAAATCATATTCTAGAACCACGTCTTTATAAAGTCACACCATCTTTAAAGATAGCAATCTCTCGATAATCATTGAGTTCATTCTTAGTTCTGACCTTTTTAGAGGCTAAATCGATAATATATGCAAAGAAGTCATCTGCTAGCTCTTCCATGCTAGCCCCTTCCAATAATTTACCTGCATTGTAATCGATCCAATTATTCTTCTTATTATATAAATTAGTATTAGTTGAGATTTTAACTGTCGGTACTGGTCCGCCAAAGGGAGTTCCTCGACCAGTAGTAAATAATACAATATGAGCCCCTGCTACCGTTAAAGCAGTAGTAGCTACCAAGTCATTTCCTGGACTCTCTAACAGATTCAATCCACTTCCAGTTACCTGTTCTCCATAGAAGAATACATCCTGTACTATACTAGTTCCACCCTTTTGAGTACAGCCTAAAGACTTCTCTTCTAGGGTAGTAATTCCACCCTTTTTGTTACCTGGTGAGGGATTTTCATAGATCTCTTGGTCATGGGAGATAAAGTAATCTTTAAATCCATTTATCAGCTCTATTATCTTTTCAAAAGTAGCTTGATCTTTAGCTCTATTCATTAAGATGGTCTCAGCTCCAAACATCTCTGGCACCTCTGTTAAAATAGTCGTACCTCCATAAGCAGATAACTTATCAGAGATTCTACCTACTAAAGGATTAGCAGTTATTCCAGAGAAGCTATCTGACCCACCACATTTAAGTCCAATTTTTAACTTGGAAACTGGAATTTCTTCTGGCTTAAACTCTTTGGCATAAGCTACTAACTCATCTATTATTTTAGAGCACTCTTCTATCTCATCCTCCACCTCTTGGAGGTTAATAAACTTGACTCTATCTTGGTCATAATCACCAATAAACTCCTTAAAATCACCAATTAAATTATTTTCACATCCTAAGCCAACTACTAATACTCCTGCAGCATTAGGATGTTTGACCAATCCAGCCAAAGCCTTTTGAGTCTTCTCTAAATCTCCACCTAATTGGGAACATCCATAGGGATGGGGAAAGGCATGAATAGCATCAATCTCTCCTGCTTCTATCTCTGCGCTATACTTCTGTTCAGCCACCATCGCCATCTTCTCTACAGGTTTGTTAATACAGCCTACAGTATTGATAATCCAGATCTCATTTCTAATCCCTACATCTCCATTCTTTCGTCGATAACCAATAAAGTTAGGGATCTCATCTTGCTTAGCTAATTCAGTCAATTGTGGTTGATAATCATACTCTAGCTTTCCTTCTAAATTGGTCTTTAAGTTATGGGTATGAACCCACTGACCTTGCTTTATATCTTCAGTCAATACCCCAATAGGATATCCATATCTGATAATATTCTCACCTTTAGAGATATCCCTTAAAGCTACCTTATGCCCTGTAGGTATATCATCTCTAGCTTTAAATACCTCATCATCTATATTCACATTCATACCTTCTTTAATATCATCTAAAGCAATAGCAATATTATCTTGCTCATTGATTACTAGTACATTGGCTTCCATGTGCTTAGCCTCCTTTATATAATCATCAATTTAACTTTAAATATATTTAAAGTTAAATTGATGATAGTAATTAGTAACTAGTCCCTTTTATCAAACTAAAACTTAACTAAATCATTAATCTTAATAAGCTGTTCCTTTTCAATAGATCTTCTAGCAGCAATTCCAGTCAAAATAGACATAGCACCATCTATTCCGCCTGCTTTCCGATTAAGAGGATCTTCTTGATCTGTATCAAGGAAGATATCCTTAAGCAAGCGAATATCTCCACCTCCATGCCCTCCTTTAGAGACCTCTACTTCTACCTCATAGGATTCAGCAAAGAGAGGGAATACTTCTAAGCGAACATTATTATCAAGGGTTCTTCTCTCTAACTTACCATCATGTCCGCTAATATATGAAGCTTCAATAACATCCTGTTCAATTCTACCTTTTGTACCAACAAAAGCAACCTTATAGCCTTCATAAGGAGCATAATTGTTCAAAGAATAGCTCAATAATGCTGAGTTATCATACTTAACAGTAAGAGCTCTTGTATCCCAGATATTAATCTCTGGTGAGAAGACACACCTATCACGGAAATAACCATCCTCTGCTTCAGCCTCTAGATAAAGACCAGTTAGTTTCTTAGAAGAGCTCATATCTAAATAGAACTTACAGTCATCAGCTACATCACAAGTCTTACATCTTAATCGATATTGGAAGGTCTCAGGCTTATAAAATCTCTTTTCCCCAAAAGCAAAGACCTCTTCTGGCTTGGCATCTAACCACCAATTTACTAAATCAAAATGATGGGTTGACTTATGTACCCACAAAGAACCTGAATTTCTCTTTTCACCATGCCACCTACGATAATAATCTGCTCCATGAGTAGTGTCTAAGAACCAATGGAACTCTACCAAGGTTAAATCTCCAATAACCCCATCTTGGATCAACTCTTTAACCTTAGAACGATAAGGAGAATAGCGATAATTAAAGGTTACGATCAAATCATTACCTGTCTCTTCCATGGTATCGATTATCTCTTGACACTTCTCTTCATTGGTGGTCATCGGCTTTTCTGTAATTACCTTTAGCCCTTTCTTTAGCCCCTTAATGATATATTCATGATGATGAGAATCTTTAGTAGTAACAACAATTCCTTCAATCTTTTCTGTTTCAAGCATCTCTTCAAACTGATAAGGTTGATAGGTAGGTAAATTCAATCCTAAAGTCTTGTTTACATAATCCATTCTACTTTGGTTCAAATCCATCAACGCCACTAATTCATTCTCTTTACTGATCTCTTCATTCTTTACAAGTGCTTCATAATACATTGAAGATCTCGATCCTGTACCAATAATTGCATATCTCATAAATTTATCCCCCTATATCTTTTTAAAGAGATTTTATATAAAAAAACGAATAAAAACAAGACATATATTGTTTATTTCATTGTTCTTCTACATTTTTTGTGGTAGAATAATAAACAATTACTATTTAGGAGGAATATTAATGGCAAGTTATTTAATCAATCATATCAAAAGAACTGGTGGACCTCATACTATGTCTGCAAAACATTATCATAATAGCTATGAATTATATTACTTATTGAATGGAGAAAGATATTATTTTATTAAAGATCAGAGATATCATATTAAGAAAGGAAATATTGTTATTATCAATAAAAATATTCTCCATAAAACTATTGATACTGATAACCCTAACCATGAAAGAATATTAATTGAATTTAACGAAAAATTATTAGAATCACTTGACCAAAATATAACTGATATAAATTTATATAAATGCTTTAATAATGATAATACTGTATTATCACTAGATATTGAAGAGCAATTATGGCTAGAAGAAAAACTCTTTAAAGTCTTAAAAGAAAAGAAGCATAAACAAAAAGGCTATAATACTTATATAAAAATTCTTATCACTGAAATATTGATCTTTTTAAATAGAATATCACTAAAATATAAAAAAGAAGCTACCTATTCTGATCCTATCAATACAAGAATATTAAATATTGTAACATATATTAATAAACACTATAATGACAATCTAACTCTAGAAAAAATCAGCAATAAATATCACTTAAGTAGTTCTTATCTATGCAAGACCTTTAAAGAAGTAACTGGCTTTAATTTTGTAGAGTATAAGAATCATATTCGTGTTAAAGAAGCTCAGAGGTTATTACAACAGACTAATTTAAATATTACAGATATAGCTAGCAAAGTAGGTTATAATAATCTAACTCATTTTGGACGTGTATTTAAAAGTATTACTGGTTATTCTCCTATGAAATATAGAAATTTAAACTAGCGTCATCTTTAATTTAAATTTCTATTTATTTGCTTTGATTAATTAATAAAATAGCCTCTCCCAATCATAGTATTATAGGTCGTTGTGGAATTTTACCTATTCATCAAAATAAATCAATAAGAGAGGCCAAACTTCTACAATCTATAGTACATCAAGATTTCTATAAGATAAATCTTATTTAAAAAATAAATTCAAAGGTCTATAGTAACTGACATTTGCTACTAAATCTGCAGCTACCTGATAAGGCATCTGACCTTTATCTACCATCTTCCCTATTACATTGGATAAAGTTCTTCTAAACATCTCATTTCTAGAGTCATAAGACATTAACTTTCTAGAATCTGATACCATTCCTGCATGATTATTTAATAAATCAACGGTACCTACATATCTTAATTGCTCTTCCATCCCATAAGGGCTATCAGTTAACCACCAGGCAGACCCCAAGCTAATATTAGGAAAAGCACGAGAAATAGTTGCTACAGTAGACCAATGGGTTGATTCCATAGTATAAAGTACAATCTTTAGACTATTATCAAATTCATTGACAAAATATTTGAGATTTTCAGCTATCTCAATATTACTAGTAGAGATATCTCCTCCAACATCTGCACCTAAAGTTTCATATAAGCTATCACGATAATCTCTAACAGCACCAATATGAAGCTGAGTTACCCAGTTACTTGCTTCATTCATCTTGCCAAATTTAACAAGCATAAATGCCTTATAATCTCTAATCTCCTCTTCACTCAACTCTTCACCACTTAATGCTTTTTCATAAATATCACTAGCTCTACTTTCTTCTACAAAATAAGATATTGGCTCTACAATACCATGATCACTGGCTACACAGCCCATTTCTTCAAAAAAGTCATGAGACTTCTGTAAAGCAACTAACAATCCCTCAAAAGTATCAACTTTCTGCTCTGTTGCCTCTGCTAATTTTTCAACAGATTCCTTCCAGATTGCTTGATCAATATTCATAATCTTATCAGGTCGCCAGGTTGGTAAAATTTTAACCCCTTCAACCTCTTCTTTAGCTTGTTGATGCTCTTCTAGCTTAGAATAAGGCTCATCAGTTGTACACATAATCTGTACATTCATATCCTTTAATATCCTCTGTGGCTTCATATCATCATCTGCTAATCTAGCCTTGGTCTTCTCCCAAATCATCTCAGCAGTATGCTCAGAAATAACCTCTTCAATCCCAAATCTACGTTTCAAATCTAGGTGAATCCACTCATAAGTTGGATTTCCTGCAAATTCAGGAAAAACTTTGGCTAATGCCATCCATTTCTCCTTATTAGAAGCATCCCCAGTTATCTTATCTTCAGATACTCCTCTCTTTCTCATCAGCTCCCACACATAATGATCTGTTGCAGCTTCTACCTCCCAAATATCACTCCAACCCTCATTGTCTAAAATCTCTTTGACATCACCATGGTTATGGGCATCTAAGATAGGTAGGTTCTTAACCTCCTCATAAAGCTTTTTAGCTGTTTCACTCTCTAATAAATAATTTTCATCTAAAAAAGCCATTAAATTACCTCCTGTTAAAATCAATTTTATTTAATTATCTAACTTATAGAAGTACTTTTAAACTATTGACCATCCCATTAGAGATAATCTGTAATAAGTAACTTTCAACCTGTTCCGTTAGATTAGCTAAGTCATTTAAATCTCTACCCCAGAAATCCTGATTAGCCAATACTCTCTTAACTAACCCTTCTAAATCAATCTCTTCTCCTTCATAGTCAGTCCATAGCTGACAGAAGAATTCTAGAGCTTCTTTATTATCTCTAATCAAATATTCCTTATCATCTCTTGTTGCTACCAATTTATTATCCCTAATCTCTGTACCCTGATAAAAAGCAATCAATGCCGCTAAAGCAAAGACTAGCCTTTTTGGCAGTTCATCCTTGATTTCAATATACTTAACTAATGATGGTAAGACTCTAGTCTTAAACTTAGAAGTGGAATTCAAAGAGATATCCAGCCATTTATGATCAATATAAGGGTTCTTAAATCTATCAAAGATCTTATTAGCAAAGGACTCTAACTCTTGCTCGTCAGCATCTAAGGTTGGAATGATATCCTCAAATACTGCTTGCTTGATAAACTCTCCCACTAATTCATCATTGACTGCATCCCTTACTAGATCAATCCCTGCCAAATAAGAGACTGGTACAGTCGAAGTATGTGCCCCATTTAAGATTCTGACCTTTGTTGTTCGATAAGGTGTTAAGTCATCTACCCACTTTACATTTAAACCAACTTTATGGAAAGGTAACCTCTCCTTTAACTGTTCATCACCTTCTATTACCCATAAGTGGAATATCTCACCTGTATCTAAATTTTGATCATGATATCCCAATTCTTCCTCTAACTCTTCAACCTCATTAAAAGGATAGCCTGTAACTATTCTATCTACCAATGTATTTAAGAAGTAGTTAGCCTCTTCTATCCAAGCTATAAACTCTTCTGGCAAATCCCAATCTTTAGCTAATTTAATGATAATCTCCTTAAGCTTATCACCATTACGGTCAATCAACTCTACTGGAATAATTACCATTCCTTTATCTTTAGCTCCATCAAAACATTCAAAGCGCCGATAAAGATAAGCTGCTAACTTAGCAGGATAAGACTTTGGAGGAGTATCAGTCAGCTTATCCTCTTGGTCATAGACAATTCCAGCCTCAGTGGTATTAGAGACTACAAACTCCATTTCAGGCTTTTCAGCAAGCTTTAGTACCTCTTCCCAGTCAGTATTAGCTTCTAGCCCTCTACTTATAGAAGATATAATCTCTTTTTGATTAATGACCTCTCCATCTTCTATACCCCTTAAATATAATGTATATAAAGAGTCTTGCTTATTTAGATTACTTACCCTTCCCTCTTTGATCGGTTGCACTACAACTGCTCTACCTTTAAAGACACCCTCTTTATTCATCTCATGGAACATCCAATTGACAAAAGCCCGCAAGAAGTTTCCTTCACCAATCTGTAATACCCTCTCAGAATAATTTAAAACTTCTGCTGAATAATCAGCAATTTCAGTTCCCAACAACTCTTCTTCTAATAGCTTCTTATCTAACATAGGTAAAGCTGTATCAATCATCGTACTCCTCCTTTAATTCAAAATTTATTAAAGTTTTAGTATTATAAACAAGCATCATCGATTAGTAAGACTATTTATTTAGTAGTTTATTTAAAATTTCAAAATCAATCTTAGTCTTTTCTATCCGTGGCTTGCAATGAGTTTCAATTGAGATATTACCCTGGTAGCCATCAGCTTTTAAGGCCTCTATCTGCCCAGCCCAATCTATCTCGCCTTCATCAATAGTGCAGCATTCATATCCTCCATCTACCCTTTTAGCATCCTTAAAATGTACATTTCCTACATAATCTTTAAGTAGCTCATACTCGTCAGGATAAGGAATTACATCTGTTCGAATTGAATTACCAGGGTCCCAATTAAGCTTAAAATTAGGACTGTTAACCCCTTCTAATATCCTTAAAGTATTCTCTGCTGTATCAGCCCACCAACCAGGTTCATTTTCCAACAAAATTTCAAAGCCCTCTTCTTGGGCACGATCAACTAACTCTTTGATATACTTAATTACTAGCTCCATATCTTCTGGGTTATCCTTCTGTTCATCTCTTTTGATTCCAAAGATAACAATCTTATTTACTCCTAATCGCTTCCCTAAGCTAAGAGTCTTCTCTAAAAGTTCACCTTTATGAAGCTCTAGTTGAGAGTCATGTAAAGAGACTTTAAATATACCAGGTGATAAAGCAGTGATATTAGCATCATATTCAGCAATCAAAGTCTCTACCTGCTTTAGCTCTTCTTCTGACAAATTGGGAACTCTCTTCTCTCCAATCCTTCTTAGCTCATAATCCTTAATGCCCAACTCTCTTCCAACTTGAAAGGCCTTTTCTAAATCTCTACTGATTTCATCTGTAACAACTCCAATTTGCACCTCTATACCTCCTTTTAGCTATTATCAAATGTTGCTTTTATCAATTAAACTCAACTGATAAATCATCTATAATTAACTTAACTATTAAAATTATTTACAAGAGAAAAAGGGGCTATAACTCTATTTTGATATCATCTGCTAGATATTATTAATTATACCCCTTCACAATAATCCAATCTTCTCTACCTATTTGGCAAGTCCATCTAAATTCTCTATCATTAACTTTCTATAAATCGCCAAATATATCTCCTGGTCTCTAATCACACAACCTGAATTCATCTTTGCCGCCTTTAATTCTGCACACTTGCTGCAAGAAATACATACCTTTTGAGGATCTAATCCATTATTATAGAGGATATCATAAGCAAAATCAGGATAAGCAAAAGCCTGGCGACCAAATCCAACTAGTGTTGTCCAGCCCTCTTTAATCATTCCTGCCGCTATATTAGGAGCAAATTGCCTTAGCCAAGTAAAGCCAGTTCCTACTACTACACCATCTTTAAGCTCTTGTTGAATTACTTTAGTCAGATATAATAGCCTATAAACACCCTGTAGAGGGTGCTCTGGTGGTTTTGGCTTTCCTTGATCATAGGGTCTATTAACATAAGGCTTTAGATATGGGGTGCTTGCTGTAATATTAAATAATTTAACACCCATCTCTTCTAACTCTTTGACCAATCGCTTTGGTTCACTTAAATCCATCTCACCGTTCTTATCAGTAGCCCAACCATAAGGATAAGGGATAGCATCATAGATATTTAATCTAATGGCTAAATCTATATCAACCTCTGCTTTAACCTCTCTGATAACCTCTTTAAGAAAACGAGTTCTACTTTCGTAATCTCCACCATATTTACCATCTCTAGTATGGGCTGCTAGCATTTCAGATAATAAATATCTATGGCATGCTTTGATATCTACTGCATCAAAACCAGCTTTTTTTGCCAATTTAGCAGAATTAACATAATCCTTCTTTAATTCTTCAAGCTGTTGATCACTCATAATTTGGAAATCGTTTTCCCCCGAAGAAACTGGATCCAGAATTTCATCCTCAAATATAATATTCTTATTATCACCAAACCTCCCTGAATGGGTCAACTGTGCCACCAAATAAGGGTTAAAATCTGCTGAATACTTCTGATGTGCCTCTCTTCTAATTAAATCTATTAACTGGATAAAAGAGTCTATATTCTCTTCATTCATAAATAACTGTTTTGAGTTAGCTCTACCACTCTCATTGACAGCTATTGCTTCAAGCCAGATTAATCCAGCTCCACCTGTAGCAAATCTTTTATACCTTCTTTTAGTCAATTCACTAGGAGTACCATCACTATTAGCATCAGCCCCCTCCATTGGGTGAACTACTAAGCTATTAGGTATAATAGAGCCTTTATCTAAAACAACTCTATTTTTTAAGATATCAATCTCTTTAGAAATAGGAAGATCTAAATTGAATTTTTCTATATCCTCCCTTAATTCTTCCAAAGAGCTATAGTTAAATCTATACCCTTTGCTCATATTATCAAATCCTTTCTTATCTACTTAAATGGGTTAAACCCCTTATAGTCTTCTACATTCACCCATTCAGTCTTCTCAGCCCAATCTATATCCAAATCAGAAAATAGTTTGCGTTCTTCAAAGGCCTGATCTATCATCTCATCTATACCCTCTAAAACACTTTGGAACTCACCATCATCATTTGTAAACTCTTCTACACAACCTGTAGGAATAGCTTTGATCTTTTTGGCAGAGTCATAAGCCCCATTTATTGCTACTACAAAATTTCTAGTATTTGTAGGGGTTGAATAAAGCTCTTCAATCTCACCTTTATGCTTTTTAGCAGCAATTCTAAAGACCTCTTCTTTAGGAAGAATTCCTTCATTATCAAACTCTATTACTTCACCATTATCCAAAGAAATCTTAGTAGTCTCATCAAAATACCAAGCAACCTTTCCTTTACTACCTACTATCTCAATATAAGGATCACGCCTTACTTTAGGAACATGAGTTACATAAAAGTATATTTTAGTACCAGCCTCAGTCTCTACTTCCATACAAGAATTGTCATCTGCTTCTATATAAGTATGTGCTCTATATAGCTCTGCTCTTACTCTCTTTGGCTTAGCTGATTGATTCATACTCTCTCCAGCCAAAAATAGCATATTGTTTAAATAATGGGCAAAGGCATTATGCATTGGTCCATCTAAGATTATTTTGCCATTATGAATACTCTTACCAGCCCAATCATTACGAGTATAGTAGGACTTATATCTTGGCCAAAATCCCTTGCAGGCTATCTCTTTAATCTCACCTAACTTGCCATCAAGAATATACTTTTTGATCTTTCTGATTGTATGGGAATGAATAAATTGAAAACCAATAGAACAGAACTTACCTGTCTCTTTTTCTGCTTTTATAATCTCATCTACCTCTTCTACAGTAGGTGCAGGTGGTTTTTCTAATAAGACATTATATCCTGCTTTCATCCCTTTAATAGCCATTTCTGCGTGACTAGCAATAGAGACTGGAAGTCCAATAACATCAACACACCCATTTCCTTCTTGAAGCAATTGCTCATATGAGCCAAATATCTTTATCCCTTCATTTCTCAGCTCTCTTACTCGATCAGCATTATTGACTTGATCTGTAACGACTACAGCCGTTAATTTAACAAGCCCCTCTTTTTCTATCTTTTTGATATTCTTTATATAGTTATTAGCAAAGTTTCTAACTCCTACTACAGCAAATCCTACTTTTGACATAAACTAACCCTCCTTAAAATCAATCAATTAATTCTAAAGACAAAGATTAAACATAATGTTAATTTTAAAATCTATCCTTTCAATCCAGAAGATGCTGCACCTTCAACTAAATGCTTCTGTAAGAAGATAAAGATTATAAAGGTTGGCAAGATAGACAATACTGTCATAGCAAACATAGCTCCCCAGTTGGTAACTGCATTTGGATCAGAGAACATCTTCAAAGCTATTGATACTGGATATTTCTTGACATCTTGTAAGTAAAGTAATGGTGTCATAAAATCATTCCATGACCAGTAAAATCTAAAGATTCCTGCTGTAACTAGTACAGGTTTTAAATTAGGTAAGATAATTCTAAAGAAGATTTGAAATTGGTTACAGCCATCTATCTTTGCTGCTTCATCTAGCTCTTTAGGAATACCTCTCATAAACTGTACCATTAAGAATGTAAAGAAAGGTACTGGAAGCATCTGTGGAAGTATTACTGGTAAATATGAACCTACCCAACCCCACTTATTAAACATGATATATTGTGGAATTCTTAGTACCTGCATCGGTAGCAATACTGTAGCTATCATTATAGCAAACAGAATCTTCTGCCCTACAAATTTTGTTCTTGTAAAGCCATAAGCTGAAAATGATGCTAGAAGAAGCTGTCCAGCTGTAGCTGTTCCAGCAATAAAGAAAGAGTTTTTAAAGAAGGTAGCAAAAGAAATCCCTCCAAAGCCTCTCCATCCTTCTACAAAATTACTGAAATTTAATCCATCTGGAATTAATGTTGCAGTTAGGGCATTACCCGATGATTTTAATGAGCCTGCTAACATCCAAAGAAGAGGATAAATCATTATAAAACAGAATACCCCAACAAATAATTGAAATAATATTGCCTCTAATTTCTCTTTTTGACTAAAAGAAAGTTTCATTGACTAGTCTCCTTTCGTTTCATAGTAAACCCACTTATTAGATGTTTTAAAGATAATAACTGTAGCTAAAGTTAATATAATTAATATTATCCAAGCCAAAGCCGATCCATAGCCTAAGTGACCATAACCAATACCCTTTTGGAATAAATACATAGCATATACTAATGTACTATTTAAAGGTCCACCTTTAGTAATAACATATGCTTGGGTAAAGACCATAAACATCTTAACCATTTGCATAAGCAAATTAAAGAATATAACAGGAGTCAATAAAGGAATTGTCACCTGAGTGAATTGTTGCCATTTGTTAGCCCCATCAATCTTAGCAGCTTCATAAAGACTTTGAGGAATCTGCTTTAAACCAGCTAAAAAGATTATCATTGGAGAACCAAACTGCCATGCTGCCAGAATAATCAAGGTCCAAATCGCTGTATCTGGATGACCTATCCAGGATATACGTTCATTCATCAGCCCTAATGCTATTAAAATATCATTAAAAGCTCCCTCTGATGCAAATAATTGTCTCCAGACTACAGAGATAGCTACACTACCTCCCAAGATAGAAGGAACATAATAAGCCGCTCTATAAAAATTAGTCATTGGTCTTGTCTTTCTAAATACCATTGCTAAAGCCAATGCACAAGTAAGCCTTAAGGGGACAGCAAAGATTACATAATAAAAGGTAACTTTTAGTGATGTCCAAAACTTTTCATCTGATGTAAAGATAGTTATATAATTTTTTAACCCAATCCAGTGTGGAGTTCCTACTATATTATATTTAGTAAAAGAGTAATATAATGAACTCAATACTGGATATAAAATGAATGCTAGAAAGCCAATCAGCCAAGGAAGAATAAAGGTATAACCTATTAAATTCTCTTTTAACCACTTCTTCCTATCCATTCCAGTATCTAGTGAAGTAACAGTACTCAGTGCCTCAAACTTATTTTTCAATTATTTCCCCTCCTTGAATCAATAATCAATTCCATAAGCTAGTATTTTAAAATACTAGCTTATGGAATTTAATTTAAAAATAATTTCTAAAGTATATTATTATCTGCCAAGTATACTATTTGCTTCTTTTCTAAACAATTTTGCTCCTTCTTGCGGACTGATCTGCTTATAAATAACCTTCCAATAAACCTCTTCATAGGCTTTGACCACTTCTTGATATGCAGGTGGTTGAGGTGGAAGCACAGAACCAGCATTTGCCGCAGCTTTATCAATAAAGCCAAATACCATCTGATCATACTTACCTGCATCCATCTTCACTGCTGATTTAACCTTACTCTCAACTGGAGTTCCTCTATCTGTTCCTAAAATCTTACCAGCCTCTACATTATGGAACCAGAAGTTAAGGAATTTCATTACTTCTTCTGGATGCTCTGTATTACTACTTACTGTAAGTAACATTGCCGGCTTTAAGAATCTACCCTCTTGAGTTTGGTCTTTAGCTGTAGGGTATAGGAATGGAGTTAACATCTTACCAGCACCTGTTGAAATTGCAGCAAGCTGATTACTCCAGTAATTTGTTGCAGTTGCAGCCTTTTGTTTAGTTACTAAATCCTCCTCAATAGCACGTGCAGACTCTTGTCTTTGTGATGCATTCTGTACAGCACCTGATTTCATAAGGTCTAAATCCATCTTCATAAAGTCTACAAATAACTGATCATTGTCATAGCCTAAGCTCTTACCATCTTCAGCAAAGAAATCTGCTCCATGCTGTCTTAAATAAACTGTAAAACCTGTACCATCTTGTTGAGCCGTTGGTGTTGAAGCACCAAAGATACCTAGTCTGTCATGAAGCTTTTTAAACATCTCTGCTCTATCTTCCCAAGTATCATCTGAACTTGGATAAGCAACACCAGCCTTATCAAATAATTCTTTGTCATAATAACCTGCTGGAGCATTAACTCCTGTAGCCAATCCTATTTGCTTACCATAAACCTGACCCATTTGAAGATATACATCAGCAATATTAGTAGTATCCAAACTACCATCCTTTATATAAGGGCTTAAATCTAGTAACTGACCATTTTCAGCATAGCCACTAATATATTTACGAACATGTTGAATAACATCAGGTAAGTTCTTTCCTGCAGCCTGAGCATTCATCTTATCCCAATATCCACCCCAACCTGTATATTCAGGTTGAACTTTAATGTTAGGATATTTCTGCTCAAATAACTTGATTACCTTTAAGGTTCTCTCATGTCTACTTTGAGAACCCCACCAAGCAAAACGGATTGTTACGGTACCATCATCTTCTTTCTTATCTCCTCCGCCAAAGATCCACCAAGCACCTGCAGTCATCGATAAAGAAAAAACTAATACCAAAGCCAAAGTTGTTATAATGGTTTTCTTCTTCAACATTTATCTTCCCCCTTTATTTTTGCTATTACTTATGATACAATAATTTTTGATTGTTTTTTATTCAAGAGGTTAAAAGTTCTCTCTTTTAACCTCTCTTCTTATAATCTTATTATTAATCCACTTAAATAACTGATTGAATTATATTATACCCTTATAATCTTATTAATTCCTTCTAAATATTTATCCTTAATCCCCCCCTCTTAAATGTTCTTAAAACTTCAACTAAAAATATAATCTTATAAACTTATTAAAAATTATTATATATAATTTTATACTAAAAATGGCCTTATATGTTTTTATTTAGCCACTTTTATCACTAAAGAGTACTTTTAAGTCATAAACAAAAAATCCCGCTAAACTTATACTAATAAATAGCATAAGTTTTCACAGGATTATAATCTTATATCACTTATTCTGCACTATCACTTATAAAATCTCATGTTTTCTTATCTCTTTAAACCTTATAGGTATGCTATGGAAATTGTTTTCCATAGTCTCTAAAAAATGTTTTTGAGTATACTTATACAAGTTATTGTAAATCATTATAAAAATTCATTATTATACTAATTTTTTAGTTTTAAAGATACCTAGCAGATCATTTTTTATCTTGATTTTATCTTTAATAGGGACAAGCACTTAATTATATTAGCTAGAATCAAAGTTTACGGAAATTGTTTTCCATAGATTTTAAAAAAATATTTTTGTGTTTGACTAATTCACTTCCTACAAATTAATTATACCACTTTCTCATCAAATAATCAACAAATTTTTACTTCTTTTATCTAAGAATCTTTTTGGGAAAATGTTTTAAGTATAGGAAAATATTTGTGTCTGACTATTTAAAGTATAACTTACAATCTCATAATTGTCAAATTATTTTGTATTTATATAAAATTTCATTGATTAAAAATTAATAGTTTAGTCAGCAACACGCCCTAAGAGTAGTCTTCTCAAGAAAATAATCTTGGGGTAAATTTAAACCAGATTAATTTTAAGGTATTAATTTATTCTTTTTACCTTTAATTCATTGCAAAAATTTCTAATTTTTTTAAAAAACATTAGTTTAAGTCATATATATAACATGAAAAAGAATTTCAATTTATTTAGAAACAAATTGAAATCAAAACCTATCTCGACACTGATTTTCACAGACTAAGTTCAGACTTAAACCTTTAATAATTTTAAATCTTTTTATGCTTTAGTCTGTGTCTAATATGTTTGTATCTTTAACTTTTTAAAAACCTTTTTTGACGCTGATTCTCGCTGATTAAGTTCCGATTTAAAACCTTAATAATCTTTTATTCTTTAATCCGCTTTTGTCTGCGTACATCTGCGTCTAATAATTCTTCTAATTTTTAGTCCTTAAAGAATTATAAAAATTTAAATTCTAGGTATATAATATGAAATCTTTATCGGTTTCTATATAGCAAAAAGGCTCTGCTATTTTATTAAAGTAAATCCCTTACAGAACCTCTTTCAATCAAGCTAATCTGAACATTGGCAGGATCGTCTACAATTTTATTGCCATGTAATTTATTAATTAAATATTCTCCAATCTGCTTTCCTAATTTATATACTGGTAAGGAGATTGTTGTTAAAGGAGGATAAGAGTATTTGGCTTCAGGAAGATCATCAACCCCAACCACCGATACATCTTGGGGAACTTTAATTCCTTGATTATTCAACTCCCACATCAAACCTAAAGCAGTGGCATCATTGGCAGCCACTACAGCCGTTACTTCATCTATATTATCTAATAGTTCTAAAGCCGCTTTTCTTCCACCTTCAAAGCTAAAGTCACTTCGAATTATGAGCCTATTATCAACCTCTATACCTCTACATTTCAAGGCCTTTTTAAAACCTTCTGATCTCTGCTGGCTAGTATTTAAAATCTTTGGACCAGCAACATAGGCTATCTTTCGGTGACCTTTATTCAATACATAATCAGTAATAGTCTGGGCAGCTAACTCATTGCCAAGCTCTATATTCACTATTTCAAAAGGATGTGGTGTTACTCCTACAATAACTGTCCCCTGCTTCTTTAAATTCTGAACATACTCCCCCATTATTTTTCGATATTCCTCATCTAAGAGAGTACTTCCTGCAAAGACAACTGCATCTGCTCTATTGACCTTGAGCATATTGACTGAATGTAGCTCCTTCTCTATACCCCGATTAGTATTATAGATATTAATGATATAGTCATAGTCAGAAATGAATTCTTCAATCCCCTTAACCATTTGAGCAAAATAGGAATCACATATATCATGGACAATTACCCCTATAATATGGGACTTATCACTCTTTAATCCTTGAGCAATTCTATTAGGCCTAAAATTTAACTCTTTGATAGCCTCCTTAACTAAAGCCTTGGTCTTACTGCTTACTGGATGGTCACTATTATTAATAACTCTTGATACTGTCGTTGGAGAGCATCCAGCTAATTTAGCAACATCTTTAATGGTTATTTCACTCTTCTCCATGACCTTACCCCTTTCATAGTTTAAGAAAACGTTTTCTGGTGTACTTATTTTATCACATCATATGTCAATAATCAATCAGTAAAATTCTAAACTATAGATTTATTGATACTTAATTTCAAAAAAAGACAAACATTTTACAAAAATCATGGAAGAGCCAATATTAAATATCCCCACTGATTTTTCAGTAGGGATTTGCTTAATTATCTTTAAACCTCAATCTCTTTAACAATAAAAAGATCAGTAATAATGAAACTAATGTGACTACAATATTTAATATCATCTCTAAATTTATTTCTTCTTTCTCTTTAACCCTGCTTTCTTGTTTCTTTACTTCTAACGCTAATAGTTTTCCTTCTTCCTGCTCTTTATTCTCTATATATTTTCTAAACTCCTCAATATCATAAATAGGTCTTCTAGCCTTTGGATTTCCAAAGCAGAGATAATAAGCTTGACCTTTATTGGTCTTAAAGACAACTTTATCGATAGTATAGTTAAGCTCTATATCATCAATTTTAATTGGCTTATTATCACCATCATAAATCTCAATTTTGATGACTTCGGAATTTAAATAATTAGAGTTGCTGCTCTTAAGTCCGATAGTATTTTCTTTTATTTTAAAGTCATCAAAAAGTAGCTGATAAATCTTAGCATGGCTTCCAGATTGAAAATCAGCTTCATCTCTGTTTTTATAAAAAACTCTATAACTTCTTCTAAAGTTATCCTTACTGCTAACTCTAAGCTGCTCTATTTTAAGTGAATCATCATTGTTAATCTCAATAATAGTCTTTCTATCCTGCTGAATAATTTGATAGTCAGCACTTTTGCTTCTCTGATAGCTTCTAGCTTTTATCATTCGATTATCATAGAGAGCCTGTAATTGATCTATCTCTGTCTTTTCAATATCCTTGAGCATTAGAACTCTATAATAATTAAATTTATAATTCTGAACTAAAGATATTTTTAACTTCTGTGAATCTTTAGTTCTATAAATATTATCCTCTTTTATGAATTCCCACTCTTTGTTATCATAACTCCCATAAATTTTTATCTTTTTTAAGAAGTAATCATCACTTATTTCAAAGGAGATCTTATTAGCTATTATATCTTGATTATTAGCAGGAGAAGTTATCTTAAAATCCTGAATGTAATTGCTCTTATCATCTACAAAATCTAATATCCTCCTTGAATCATATTCTAGCTGAGTGGCTTGTTTAATCACTAAATTTCCATTACTTATATAATAAGGAATAAACTCTCCCCTACCATTGATAACTCTAATATCTGCTAAGTCCTGCTGCCCATACCTATAGACATCTTCATCCAAGAAAACACTTATATATTCGCTTTTAGCCTTAAAGTCTATCCTTTTTTGATAGCCCCACTCATCAATATCATCAGCAAATACTCCTAGACTAAAAAGTAATAAGCTTAAGATAGTTATTAATGTTCTTTTCATCTTCCTTCCACCTCCTCAAAGCTATTGCTGAGCTTTTGATAGATAAAGGAGATCCCTATTAAGACTAATCCAAAGCAGAAATAAGCTATCACCCTACCAGTAGTATCTAAAAAGTTCAAATCAAATATAAATAACTTTCCTGTAGAGATAATAGCTAAAGCTAAGCCCAGCCTTCTAATAGAAATATAGGCCTTCTTAAAACCATAAATAATATAAATAAAGGATAAAATTAAGATAAATAAGCTGATAATTAAGTTAATATTTGCTAAATTAAATTGATTGGTTATAAGGATAATAGGTGTAGCCAATAAATAGATGGCTAAACTCATTAAATATCCTTCTAGACTGAATCTGCCAGCTTTAATCAATCTAAATAATAACTGTTTTAAATTGAGGAAGATAAAGATATTATAAAACAAGAGTATAACAATAGCTAACACCTTATATTCAAAGCTAGCCCCTTGCCCATAGTCAATAAAGTTAAGAATAAAACCACATATATCTGCTAGTAAGTAGAAGAATATAATCATAATCTCTACTATCTTATCCTGTATCACTTTTATTTTACTTAGTAGATAAGAAAAAGAGATAGTCACCGTTAAAATTAAAATAATATTATAAAAATCTAGATACCTCCCTGCTTGAATAGCTACATAATCATTATAGAGGGTATCTGCCATTCTAATAGCAAAAAACCAGCTTGTAATTATGGTAAAGTATTTATAACAACTCAATAGTTTCCCCTTAAGAGAGTATTTAAAGAGATGATCATCATTAAAGCTCTTAAGATATAAAGAGAGTACATAAATTGAGCCTAAAGTCATTAAGGTATATTTCAACTTGAAGAATGAAATATGCCAAAAACTAATTAAATCTAAGAGATAAAAAGTAGCCAAACATAAGATAAATATTACCCAAGCACCAAACTCCATTTTCTTCTCCTTATACCTAACTCCATAGGTCAAAAGAATCAAGGCTTCAATTAGCCAGCCAAGGGCAGCCCATTCAAAACCAAACTGAAAGGGAATCATTAAGATACTGAAGGTCAATGCTGTTATATAGAACAATGCCTGCACCTTCTTTTCTAAAGAAAGCGACTTCTGCATATAATATCCTAATCCAAAGTAGATTAAAGCATAAACCAATGCCAAAACCCCTAAAATAGAATCATAACCCGCCTCTTTAAAGAGTCCAAAGACCAATAAGCAGTTGGTAGCTGTATTGATTCCTAGTAAGATTATATCTGCTAACTTTAGATTTTTCTTCTTTCTAAGTGGGTAACTTAAAGTGATTAGTAAATACATTACAAAGACTATAATGCTATAAATTATAGCTATTAATTCACTCTCTACCCTAAAACTTAAGTATACTAAGCAAGGGATATTTAAAATAAAGCTTAAGTAATTGATATAGATCCACTTCTGCTCTAAAGAAATTAACAGCACCAATATATTTAAAATTAATAAATAAGCCATAGCTATATAAACCTGAGTAACTGTTAAGCCCCCCATAAATACATAGGTAAAGAAGGGTAAGTAACCACCGATTAAAGATATTCCACAGATAGTCATCGACTTATAACGCTGTGATAAGACCAAAGATAGAGCAGTAATTAAGATAGCAACTAAGATGCTGATAAATAAACTGACTATATTCAAAATAAAATAAGAACTAAAGACAGTAAAGTAAAGAATTCCTATCCCTCCACCTGCTAATCCTAAGGCAAATAGGTTCTTCCCCTTTCTATTTAACCACTCTCCTGCTCCAATTAAGGTAGCACCAAGTAAGAATCCAGCAATCCCTTTCATATATTCATTAAACCAAGTACTATAGGTATACTTCATAGCTGTTGCAACCCCAAATAATAAGAGGATAACCCCTATCTTATTAACCACATTAAGACCGATTTTGACTTCAATATCATTATATCTCTTCTTTTTTTCTAAAATCTTCTCATCAACCTCTTCATCTCTAAGCTGATCATACTCCCTTGTTAATCCAGCTAGAAGCTCTTCTTCATCCTCTTTTAAGCTGTTTTTTCTCTCTTCAATTCTGTGAGCTAATTCAGTCTTCAGTTCTTCTATCTCTTTTAAGAACTCCTCTTTTTCTGCATTTAATTCCTTATTAGCAACTGCTCTTAATTTACTCAGTCTATCATCTGCCAAACTTTCCAATAAAGTTAGCTGATTGAGCTGTTTGTGCACAGTATCTTTAAAATAAATCTCCTTCTTTCTTTTAGAAGCATACAAAATTTCTATCCGTTCATTAATCATCTGCTCCCCTAAAGATACCTTTAAATCACCATTCTCCTTTCTTAATTGATTTAACTCTTCCTGCAAAACTCTAATTTCATCTCTGTAATCCTCTACTTCTTCTTTTAATTCAATATTTTCATTAATTATATTATCCATATCAATCTCTTCAATAAGCTCTTGATATTCTGTCAATACTTCTTCTTGCTTAGCCAATAATTGATCTAATCTCCTCTTAATTTCCATTAATTCACCTCCATAGACAACCTTATCTATCAACCTATTTCGCCAAATATAATAATTATCCTTGCATAATATCAGCTTGATAATCTTGATAATACTGAAAATAACTCAAAGACCATCCATTAATGGATGGTCTTTGAGTTATTTTCTTCTATCCCTCTTATATAAATCTCGATAGCAAAGGTACCAATCCTTACAATCATAGCCCTGTTTTAACCTCTGTTCAGCCTCCTTAGTAGTCTTAGGTGGTGGAACAATCACCGGATCTCCTGACCTCCAATTGGCTGGTGTAGCTACATTATACTTATCAGCTGTCTGTAATGCTTTAATCAACCTCAATAATTCATTGGTATTTCTACCTACCTGTGGTGGATAATAAACTATTGCCCTAATTATCTGCTCTGGGTCAATGATAAAGACTGCCCTAACTGCACTGGTATCACTAACACCTGACTGAATCATGCCATACTTATTGGCTACTTTAAAACCTAAATCATCAATAATAGGAAAAGGTACTTTAACTCCAAATAACTCCTCAATACTTCTTACCCAGCCAATATGAGAGTAAACACTATCGATGCTTAAACCAATTAATGCTGTATTCAACTCCTGAAACTTGCCATAATTTCTCGAAAATGAGACAAATTCAGTGGTACAAACTGGAGTGAAGTCAGAAGGATGAGAAAACAGCATCACCCATTGCCCCCGATAATCTGACAAAGAGATCTCTCCTTGAGTAGTTGGAGTAGTAAAATCTGGTGCAGGTTGATTTATTGTAGGAATTGTAGCTTCTCTACTTTCCACTTCCTTATCATTTACAGCAGAATCTAATTTAAAACTTTCACCTGTTAAGAGCTTAGCCATATACTTTTCAACTCCTTTTAAAAATATCTATCTAAAACTTATTCAATTCAAAGGAGCTTTATATCTAATCTCTAGTTATAATCTCTTATTAACTACTCAATAGTATCTCTTTATGATAGTAAAAAAGTAACACAATAGAATGATATTGCGACACTTTTTATAATGATAAATTTACTAGCCACAGGTTTCAACCTGTGGAGATGATGACATGTTACACTACGGGTTAAAACCCGTAGCTAAAACTTAAACTGTCGCAATATACCCATAAAGAAACATTACTTATATTGAAATTGAATCATAAATATTGATAATCAAATAAGACAAATCCCTTCTTTAGAACAAAAACTTCCTAGTAATATTACTAGGAAGTTTTAATATTATATTTTAAATCTATCTATCTCTTGTTGTAAAATCTGAGCAATATCAGCCAAATCTTGAGAAGAATCACTGACCTGCTGTGACATGGTATTAATCTCATTAGAACCACTTTTTACTTGCTCACTATTCTCTGCTAAACTCTGTGTAGAGTGCGCTACTTCCTCAATATAAGCTGATGTTTCTTGAATTGAAGCTTTGATTTGAGAAAAGAATTGCCCAGTCTCTTCAACAATATTCTTGCCTATTTCTGTCTTATTCTCTACCTGCTTAACTGACTTTAGTCCATCCTTTGAACTCTTTTGTGTATTTTTGATTAAATTACTGATTTCATCAGTAGCCTTCGATGTATCTTCTGCTAGGCTTCTAATCTCATCTGCTACTACAGCAAAACCACGGCCATGTTCTCCCGCTCTAGCTGCCTCAATAGCTGCATTTAATGCTAATAGATTGGTCTGTTCTGCTATATTATTAATCAGCTCTACAATCTTTCCTATCTCTTGAGAGTTAGAGTCTAGGTTATTGATAAGCTTGACAGTACTTTTTACCATCTGATTGATCTCATTCATACTATTTATAGTATCTTCAACATTCTTGTTTCCTAAATCTATCTTAGAGTCAACCTCTTGAATATGTCCAGCAACTTCCTGACTACCTGCAGAAATCTGCTGAACACTGCTTGTCATCTCTCTGATACCATCATTATTATTGTCAATAGTTGCATTGGTCTCTTCAGCACTTGCAGATAACTCTTGACTATAGCTAGATATCCGCTCTACCATATTTGCTAGACCACCAAAAAACTCCTGCTGTTGCGAGGTTGTTTGATTGAAGGTCTTTGCTAGCTCACCTAATTCATCACTACGATCAATATTTATTCTGGTAGTAAAATCACCACTGGCAACTGACTTAATCCCTTCTGCAACTTGGATAATTGGCTGACTAAAGTTATCAGCTAACCACCAAGCTATTAAACTTGCTAGAATGCCAGCTATTAGAATCATTAATAAATTTTTATAGATAATACTCTTTAAAGGTTTAAAGGCTTCTTCTGTAGGCTGTTGAGCTACCAAAGCCCACCCTAAACCCTCTAGATACTGATATGCTCCTAACATCTCTTCACCAAAAGAATTCTGATAGATGGCATAACCATCTTCACCAGCAAGAGCCTTATCAACTGCTAAGGTACCTTTTCCGCTCTTCTGAGCTAAAACTACATCTTCAAATTGCGGATGAGCAATTGCCACTCCTTTCTTATCAGTAATAAAGGCATAACCTGATTTACCTAGCTTTACCTCACCAATCATAGCTTGTAGAATTTGGAGATTAATATCAGCCCCTAATACCCCTATAATTTTACTCCCTTTTCTAATTGGTCTAGCTATTGTAATACAGGGCTCTCCAGTTCCCTGAGATATATATGAATCTGAAATATAAGCAAAGCCCTTCATCGCCCCTTTAAACCAGTCTCTATGGCTAAAATCCTCTCCTATATATTCAGTATTCTGATTTAAACTGATTAATCTACCTTCTTGATCAGCAACAAAGAGCATCTCAAAGATAGGGTTCTTATCTAAGTACTTCTTGAATATCTTCTGATGTTCTTCAAGCTGCATCGACTGAATCTCATCTAACTCAGCCATTAAATCAACAATAGTAATCTTCTCTCGAATTCTCTCTCTAACACGACTAGCCAACTGTTCTACCAAGATATTATTCTGGGTAATGATCCCATTCTTAATCGCCTCTCTTTGATTAAGATAACTGAAAGTCCCATAAATCATTACTGGAATAATAGCCAATAATACCATCGCTAAGATCAACTTCTGTTTTAACTTCAAATTAAATAATAACATAACTCTCCTCCCCATATACTTATACCACAATGGCTCTTGTTTTTTAGATATTGTTTTATAATTTCTATAATTAAATACCATATTCCTTCTTTTTTCTAATATTTCCAATAGATAAATATTTAGCTATTATATCATCAATATCTTTCAAGCCTAGTTTAACTATATTTTTAATTGATGCAATTAGTAGCAATCTATTTTTGATGACAAACAAAAGTCATTAAAAATAGATTGCTATACTCTCTAATAACAAGTAGTTTCCTTAATGAAAAAAGTTAGTCTATATTGTTAGCTAACAATATAGACTAACTTTTTAATTAAATTCAGGATAGGAAACCTCATCTAAGACTTTCATTTCAGTTATCGGCCAATAGACCCAAAATGCCTTACCACTAATATTACCATAGGGCACATATCCTACAGCCATCATATTCCTACTATCAGAACTATTGTTACGGTTATCTCCCATAGCAAAAACATGACCTTCTGGTACATAAAACGGACCAGCAGTACTATGGATTTCATATTCCTGATTTTCCTCATTATACATCCGATAGAGACGGGTTCTAATATAGGATTCATTGATATAATCCTCTTCAACCTTCTTATCATTAATATATAAAGACCCCTCTTTAACCTCTAGCTTATCACCTGGTAGTCCCATTACCCTTTTAATATACTTTCGCTTAGGGTCTCCTTTAGGCTTTAAGACTATTATATCACCTCTTTGAGGGGGATTAAATCTATAAACGAATTTATTAACAAATAATCGTTCACCATCTGCTAAAGTAGGATCCATGGAATGTCCATGGACTACAAAGGATTGTACTACAAAAGTTATAATAAAAAATGCCAAAACTCCTGCTATCAATACAGATTCAATCAGTTCCTTAATTTCATCTTTAATAGCTAACATCATGCTCCTCCTATCTTATTCTCTACCTGTAATTAATCATCTATTCTACCAACAGCCATCCTGCTGACCTTAATCTCTACCTCTGGAGCAATCTCTAAACTTAGCTCATCATCTTTAATTTCAGTAATTTTACCTTTAATTCCGCCGATAGTAACTATATCAGTACCTACAGCTAAACTATCTAACATCTCTTGGCGTTCTTGTTGCCTCTTCTTCTGTGGTTTAATGAATAAAAACCAAAAAAGACCTGTCATTACCACAAAAGGTAATAGACCTCCTAAAATCTGCATCTAAACTCCTCCTTAAGTATCAAAGGGCTATCTATATATGAATAAATTTAATATAACCCTATCAACTACCAAAATATTTTTATTTTCTCTATCTATATTCAAGATTTTAAGGTTAAAACCCTTTTATAAGAAATATCTTTTTTTAAGCAATGTATCAATAGCAGTAATTAGTAACCAATAAACTTAAACCTCTAATCCATATTTCTCATAAAAATCAGCACGATACTCTAAGAACCTATCTTCAGCAATAGCCTTTCTGATATTCTCCATCATATCCAATAAGAAATGCAGGTTATGATAAGTAGTCAGCCTTACACCTAAGATTTCATTCTGCTTGATTAAGTGCCTAATATAAGCACGAGTATAATTTTGACATACATAGCAGTCACAATCCTGGTCTAGTGGACTAAAGTCTCTTTCATAGGTTGCATTACGGACAGTTACCCTACCTTGACTAGTAAAGACCATACCATTTCTAGCAACTCTAGTTGGGAATACACAATCAAACATATCTATCCCTCTCATTACACCTTCAAATAGATCAAAAGGAGTTCCTACCCCCATCAAATAGCGTGGCTTATTTTCAGGTAAGAAGTCAGGGGCATAATCTAACACCTCAATCATCAGCTCTTTAGGCTCACCTACACTTAAACCACCGATAGCATAACCAGGTAAGTCAAACTCGACAATCTGTTTAGCACTCTCTTCTCTTAAGTCCTTATACATTCCACCTTGCATAATCCCAAATAAGGCTTGGTCATCACGAGTCTTAGCTTCAATACAACGCTCCAACCAGCGAGTAGTCATCTCTAAGGACTTCTTCACATAATCTCTATCAGCAGGATAGGGTGGACATTCATCAAAGGCCATCATAATATCTGCTCCTAAAGCTGTCTGAATCTCAATAGACTTCTCAGGGCTGATAAAATGTTTAGAACCATCGATATGGGACTTAAACTCTACCCCTTCTTCACTAATCTTATTCATATCACTTAAGCTAAAGACCTGAAATCCTCCGCTATCTGTCAAAATAGGTCTATCCCAATTCATAAATTTATGTAATCCACCAGCCTCTGCTATCAAATCATGGCCTGGTCTTAAATATAGATGGTATGTATTACTTAGGATTATCTGAGAATTAATCTCCTTTAACTCCTCTGGAGTCATCGTCTTAACAGTAGCTTTAGTCCCTACTGGCATAAAGATAGGTGTTTCAATCTTACCATGAGGAGTAGATAGTTCTCCTAGTCTTGCTTTAGTATCCTTGCATTTTTTCTTTAGTGTATATTCAAAAGACATTTAATTTCCTCCTATATTATTAATTATAAAATTAGCATCCCATCACCAAAGCTATAGAATCTATAATTTTGCTCAACTGCCTGCTCATAAGCCTTCATCGTCAACTCTTGACCTGCAAAGGCACTAACTAGCATTACTAAAGTAGATTGGGGTAAATGAAAGTTGGTAATTAGAGCATCTACTGCTTTAAACTCATAACCTGGGTAGATAAAGATATCAGTCCATCCTTTACCAGCTTTGATTCTACCATCTTTAGTAGCTACAGTTTCCAAAGTTCTAGTAGAGGTTGTACCTACAGAGAAGACTCTATTGCCCTGTTTCTTGGTCTCATTGATTATCTGAGCTGCTTCTTCTGAGACTTCATAGTATTCAGAGTGCATATCATGCTCTTCTATAGTATCAACACTGACAGGTCTAAAGGTACCTAAGCCAACATGTAAGGTGATATCTACTATATTAACACCTTTGGCTTCTATCTTAGCTAAAAGCTCATCAGTAAAATGTAGTCCAGCCGTTGGAGCTGCTGCTGCCCCCCGCTTTTTAGCATAGACAGTCTGATACTTTTCACTCTTATCCAACTCCTTAGTTATATATGGTGGTAGAGGCATCTCCCCTAATTTATCTAATACTGCTTCAAAGGTACCTTCATATTCAAATTTAATCACCCGTCCACCAAAATCTGTTCTACCTTTAATCTCTCCAACCAACTCCCCATTACCGAAAATAACTCTAGTCCCAAGCTTTAACTTACGCCCTGGGCGAACTAGAGCTTCCCATACTCCTAATTCAGCTTGAGTCAATAACAGAACCTCCACCTTGGCTCCAGTCTCCTTCTGTCCAAATAAGCGAGCAGGTATCACCTTAGTATTATTTCTTACCAAGGTATCTCCTGGTTGAAAATAATCTACAATCTCTTTAAATATTTTTCCTTCTATCCTCTCCTCAGCCCGATTAATAACCATTAACCTTGATTCATCCCTTGGTTCCATCGGCTCTTGAGCAATTAGTTCTTCTGGTAGTTCAAAATCAAAATCTTTAACCTTCATCTAATATTCCTCCAAATTCTGCAAAATTAAGTATAAGTCTAAGATTAAGATTAAGCTTAAGTAAGTTATAAAAAATAAATACTTTCCTTAAACTAAATCTTAAACTTCAACTAAAAATATAATTACCACTCAATAATATCTATACCTTGATAATAATGCTTTAATATCTCTTGGTAAGTATAACCATCTTTAGCCATCTGATAAGCTCCCCATTGGCTCATACCTACTCCATGGCCCCAGCCATATCCTACAAATTGATAGCTATCATCTTTAGCTGTTGTAAAAGCATTCTCTACTCCTAAAGTTGCTAAGTCAAAGGTGAAGTTGTTATCTAAATTGCTTAACCTTAAGGAAGTACTATTATCAATGATAAAGCGAGTACTCTTTAAACCTAGCCAGAATCTAAAAGTAGAGCTATCAACATCATAGATTTTCCCATTGCCATCAAAGATTCTAATAAAGCTAGCTCTTCCTGAAGGTCCTACATCCTCTAGAGTAATTCCTTTCAATCCAGTAATAGGAACCCCTTTTTTTATTAGTATCCTCTCTATCTCAGCCTTAGAATATTCCTTCCGCCAGCTATAATGGGGTGAAACATCATCAGGAGAACTGACACTTTGGAGATATGGCGTATCACTACTCCAGATAGTTGCCCCCTTGGCTGTCTGTCCTCCTGCTGTAGAGTGATAAACTGAGGCAATCAACTTACCTTGATAAGTAGCCACCTCATTACGGGTCTCCTTCACCGCTGTTAATGTTCTTGGATGTTCAAAGCTATAACCTTTATAGGCTTGAGATCTAACAGTCGCTGATAGATTATACCCTTTACTTGCATGGGATTTCATATTCCTTAAGGCATAGGTTCTAGCCACAATCGCTTGAGCCTTTAAAGACTCCATAGGCCACTTAGCACTAATTTCACTACCTACTACACTGGCTAGATAATAATCAAAATCTACATGGTTAACCACTGTTAAACCTTTATCATGATTCAAAACCTCTAAATAGCCTCTATATTTTCTACCATTGGCACTGATTAAACTGTTAGAGTCAACAGGATATATCAATATCTTATCCTCTTGGAAGATATTCTTCCCAAAATAAATCAAATCATTATTCTTACTGACATTAAATCCATCTGCTAAGGTCAAGCTAAATTCTACTCCATTATCCAATACCACCTTAACTCCCTTATCTGCTCCAATCAAGAACTCTTCAACATCATCTAATATACCTACTTTTACTGTGTCAATACTGGCATTACTAATAGATGTCATTGTAAACAACAAGACTAAAATCACTAGTAAATTTAATTTTATTTTCATTTTATCCTGCCTCTCTGATTTAGTGATAAGTGACGGGTGACAAATAATAAGTGATGAGTAGTATTATCTAAATAACCTTAGAATTAATGATAAGATCAGACTGACCAATATCCCTGTTGTTAGTGGAAAATAAAAGCTAAAGTTCTCCTTTTTAATATAGATATCTCCTGGCAAACGCCCCAGGGGAAAACCTAATTTGATGATTATTCCTATAACAATTAAGAGTATCCCTATTAAAATGATCTGTCCACCAAATAAATCTTTCATCTAGCTTCCCAGCTCGAGATTAAAATGCTTATAAGCCAAATCTGTTACCTTTCTTCCCCGTGGTGTCCTGTTTAAGTATCCAATCTGTAATAAATAAGGCTCGTAAACATCTTCAATGGTCTCTCGTTCTTCATTGATGGCAGCAGCTAAAGTTCCTAAGCCCACTGGTCCACCTTTAAATTTCTCGATAATCATCTTCAGCATCTTTCTATCGACTCTATCTAGACCTAATTTATCAACATTCAACCTATCTAAGGCATCATGGGCAATCTCTTCAGTAATAATCCCATCACCCTCAATCTGAGCAAAGTCTCTAACCCTTTTCAAAAAACGATTGGCAATTCTTGGTGTGCCTCTAGAACGTAGAGCAATCTGCTTAGCTCCATCCTTCTCAATCCCTACCTGTAAGACCTTGGCAGTTCTTAAAATAATCTGAGTCAATTCACCCTCAGTATAGAACTGTAATCGATTAATCACTCCAAATCTATCACGTAAGGGTGAAGTCAAGCTTCCTGCCTTAGTAGTAGCACCAATTAAGGTAAAGGGTGGTAAATCTAAACGAATAGAACGAGCTTGAGGTCCTGTACCGATTACAATATCTAAGGCAAAGTCCTCCATTGCAGGATATAAGGTCTCTTCTATTACCCGATTTAAACGGTGAATCTCATCTATAAAGAGAATATCATTTGGTTGTAACTTGGTTAAAACAGCTGCTAAATCCCCAGGTTTTTCGATAGCTGGACCTGAAGTTGTCTTAATATCAGCCCCCATCTCATTAGCAATAATATTTGCTAATGTAGTCTTCCCTAATCCTGGAGGTCCATATAATAGAACATGATCTAAAGAATCTCCCCGCTCTAAAGCTGCTTGAATAAATATCTTCAAATTCTTCTTTATCTCCTCTTGTCCGATATAATTATCGAACTTATTAGGGCGTAAATTAAAGTCTATATCCTCTTGCTTCTTAGTTGCTGACACAAATCTATCTCTCATCTTCTCTTCCTCCTACCCTAGCTCAAATGAAGTAGAGCATTCTTGATAATATCTTCTACAACCATCTCTTTGTCCTCTCTAATTACCTTAGCTACTGCTTTAGTAGCATCACCTTGCTTGTAGCCTAAACTGATTAGTGCCTGAACAGCATCTTCCATTCTACTATCACCGCTAACCACATCTATAGAGTCATTATCTAATATATTATCAAGGTCTATCTTCTCTTGCAACTCTAAAATTAACCTCTTAGCAGTCTTGTTACCGATACCCTTAATCTCTTTTAAGGTATTTATCTGACTATTAACGATAGCCAGCTTAAACTCCTTTGCTGGCATAGTAGATAAAATACTTAAAGCAACCTTTGGTCCTATCTTTGAAACATCTAGTAACTGCTCAAAAAGCTCTAGAGTCTCTACATTATTAAAACCATATAATGATATATTATCTTCCCGTACATAGTGATAGGTATGTAATTCAACCTCTCCACCTATCTGTGGTAGAGTCTGCTGTAGGCTACTTGGAATATAGACCTTATATCCTATTCCACCTACTTGAATAACTATGTATTCTATATTATTTCTGATTAATTTTCCCTGCAAATAAGCTATCATACATTCCCCTCCCTAACCCTTTAATTTCAATAACTTTTACTAAAATCCTGTTTAAAAAGAAAAAAACAGCCTAGTAATGACTGCTTATAATGGATATTTATTATTATAGAGTATCCTGCTGTTATAGATATCAATCTTCTAAAAATCGTTATTTATATAATCTCGAAATTATATTTTATCCTAATTTAATGATTGATATACTATATAGAGATAATGAGACACTTTAAGTTTAAGGTTAAGATTGAACAGACAATAAAACACTACTTTAATCATTTACTTAAACTTACAATTAATCTAAAAGTATCTCAATATCCCCATTAACAAATATTAAAGAATCTGAGAAAGAAATTCCTGAGCTCTTTTGTGATTTGGATTATTAAAGAAGTCCTCTGGTGTAGTCTTTTCTATTAATACTCCATCATCTAAAAATATTACCTCATCAGCAACTTCACGGGCAAAGCCCATTTCATGAGTAACCACAATCATTGTCATACCATCATCTGCTAAATCTCTCATAACACTCAATACCTCTCCTACCATTTCAGGATCTAAAGCAGAGGTAGGCTCATCGAATAAAATTAGTTCTGGCTGCATGGCTAAAGATCTCGCAATAGCCACTCTCTGTTTTTGACCTCCCGACAAAGAAGATGGGTATTGGTCAGCCTTGTCCAAAATTCCTACTCTTTCTAAAAGCTTAGTGGCTATAGCTTTAGCCTCTTTTAATTTTAGCTTTTTGACCTTAACTGGTGCAAAAGTGATATTTTTCAGCACCGTCATATGGGGAAATAAATTAAAATCCTGAAATACCATCCCTATATTTTTAGAAATATCTACTATTTTAGTCTTAGGGTTTTGGATAGAAATATCATCAACAATTATTTCACCACTATTAATTTTTTCTAAGCGGTTAATACATCTAATCAATGTACTCTTCCCTGAACCACTAGGCCCACAAATAACAACAACCTCTCCCTTAGCAACGCTGAAATTAATATCCTTTAATACCTCTAATTGACCATAACTTTTACAGACATTATTTATATTGACCATAATATCTTGATTAATACCAGACATCTTTAGACACTCCTTTCTAAACGATCAGAAATATTAATAATTGGATAACAAATAACAAAATAGAATATACCTACAATAAAAAATATTAAAAAAGGATTCTCACCACGTTGAGTCAACTGCCTACCCACTCTAGTTAAGTCTGTTAATCCTATTAAAGAGATTAAAGCTGTAGACTTAATCAACAGAACAAATTGACCAGCTAATGGTGGTAGGGTTATTTTAATAGCTTGAGGTAAAATTATATACCTCATCTTCTGAAAATAATTTAACCCTAAAGAATGAGCAGCTTCATGCTGACCCTTCTCAACTGATTCTATTCCACTACGTATAATTTCAGTCATATATGCTCCTTCATGAATTACCAAACTTAACACTCCTGCTATAAATGGAGATAATCTGATATTGAAAAAAGGTAGGACATAATAAATTATAAAGAGTAATAATAAAAATGGTACTCCTCTAACTATATAAGTATAGAAGTTAACTACATAAGTAATAATAGGCACATGAATACTTTTAATTAACCCAGCCACAAAACCAACAATTAAGGACAGAATACTTGCTGCCATAGAAAGACATAGTGTCCAATAAAGCCCTGTCACTAATTGCATAATGATCCGATCAAATATTCCACTCTCCATCTATTTCACTCCTTAATATACATAATATAAAGCAAAACTTAATAACCTGATAAGGAAAATTTCTTCTTTAATATATTAGCAGAAATCATCAAAATAGTAACTATAATAATATATCCCAATAAAGCTACCACAAAAGGTTCAATCGGTTTAAAAGTCCTAGCATGAACTACATTAGCTGTATTAGTAAGTTCATAAATACCTATTGCCGCTAAGATACTACTATCCTTTATCAAATAAGTAAATTGACCAATTAACGGTGGTATAATCTTTCTTAGCGCTTGTGGTAAAATGATATATATATAAGTCTGTCTTTTATCAATACCAAGAGACTGTGCAGCTTCAACTTGACCATTAGGAATAGACTCTAAGCCAGCACGAACAATCTCCGAAATATAGGCTCCACTATTCAAAACCAAAGCAATAACTCCACACCAATAACCAGAAATATTTATATTGATATATGGAAGTCCAAAATAAACAAAATAAACTTGAACTAATAAGGGTGTAGACCTAATTAAATTAATATAACCACCACTAAGCCAAGATAGCCCCTTTATTTCAGACCTCTTCAATATAGCAAGAATAATCCCGAATATTAAAGCAAGCGAAATACTAATTGCAGATATGCTTAAAGTATTAAAAAACCCTCGATAAAAATAATCTGAATACTTCTCTATTATTCTCCATTGAAAAAAATAATTCAATTAAATCCCTCCTTATTAAATTAGTAAAGGACAAGAAAGTCCATATCTTGTCCTTTACTGATTTTATTAGATTACAATTGTTTTTGAGCCTCTGGATTCCATTCTTTACCTAACCATTTCTTATATATTTTTGCAAATTCCCCTTCTCTTTTTATCTTTTCAAAGAATAGGTTTACCCACAAACGTAAGTCATTATCTTCATGGCGTACTGCAAAAGAATAAGTATCTACTACTAGAAATCCAGGTAAGATTTTTAATTTATCTGGAGCTTGTTGAACTTGTTCATAAGCAATAATTTCATCATCCAAAGCAACTTCTACACGATTACTTAATAAAGCTGATTTAATATCTGGATTGGTTTGAAGAGGTACTATCTCTGCTTTAGGCAACTGATCAGTAGCAACCTCTTCCTGAATTGACCCTAATAACACTCCAACCTTTAAATCTTTTCCTCTCACATCGTCAGCACTGCTTAAAGAAGAAGTATTTCTTACATAAGCTACTGTTCCAGTCTTTAAATATGAATCAGTAAAGGCAACACTTTTAGCTCTTTCCAAAGTATTTGACATTCTATCTCCTATCAAATCAATTCTTTTAGATAATAAAGATGGTATTAAGCCAGCCCAGTCCATATCGATAAATTCAACTTCAACTCCCATCCTTTCACCAATCAATCTTCCTAATTCTACAGTCATGCCAGTTAATTCTCCATTATTATCTCTAAAAGTAAAGGGTGGTGCACTTGCATTAATTCCTATTATAATTTTACCTCGAGATTGAATCTTATCTAATATTCTCTTTTCATCTACAGCCTTACTACTTGTTACCTGCTCATTGCTTGGACTAGAGCAAGCAACACCCATAACCATCAAAACCATTATTAAAAATGACATTAAAACTACTCTTATCTTATTCAATTTGACTCCTCCTCAAATTTATGTTTTAACTAATAATCTCTAATTTTAAAATATCCCCCTTCTTTTTTATTATTCTAAATAGCTTTGTGTAAACTATATGTTAATTACATGTCAATTATATACCTTGGCTACTTGTTGTGTCAAGATTTTTATCAAAATAACTTCTTAAAACAACATATAGTTAACATTAAATTGAAAGGTTTAGAGATAAGAAAAGGTAAAAGAGCAGCAATGCTGCTCTTTTACCTTTTCATTCATTTATAATACTAACTAAACCCTCTAAAACAGTTAGTAGCTCTTCTTGATTTGCCACCTCTATCCCTTTAAGCAGTTCCTTCTTATCCTTTTCCGATAGCTTCTTGACTGGAATATCCTTTCTTAATTCAACTAACTCCTTAGCTTCTAAGCTATCCCCTTTATAGATTGCTACATATCCATCCTTAACACCTAAAAACAACTTATTCTTTATCTCTAGTTGCTCTTTATCTTCACTATTATCCTCTTGACTCTCTGATTCTAAACTATCATCACCTTGTTTCTTCAATTCCTGCTCTTTATCCTCATTGTCTGTATCGTCTTCATCTAAAGCTTGATTATTATCTATTCTCTCTTTATCTTTATCCTGCTCTGAACTATCCTCATTTATATCATCTAAAATCGACTGATTATTGCTATCTTCATTCAACCAAGAGAAGAAGTCATCTGTATCTGATGTTGAATCTTCTATCTTAGTCTCTTCTTCTTTAGCTGATCTCTTCTGCTGATTCTTCACAAGATCTTCTTCATTGATTTCGATAATTATCTCATCTGATTTTGTCTTATTCTTGTTATCCTCCATCTTCTCCTTAGCAACCTCTAAGATTGATTCTAGCAATCGGTTCTCTTGCTTAGTATTTTTAGAAGAATGATTTAATCTCTCTAAAAGATATTTAAGCCCTTCACTTAACTTGATATTAGTAGCTGCCTCTAGCTTCTGATTTATCCTCTTCTCTTCTTTTTTAACCAACTCTAAGATGGTTAAATTCTTTTCAATCTCCTCTTCAACCTCTGAAACCTTAGCAACATCCTCCTGCTTTTCATCTCCTAAATTATCCTCTTGCTGTTGATAAAAGTCCTCCTCCACTAGTTCTTCTCTATTTTTGTTAGGCTTCTTATTATTTATAGTTGTATCTAAAATTAGATAAGTTAGACCTGCAATCATCCCAATTATAATAGGAATTATCATCAGCTTGTTTAGGTGCTTCAAATCAAATCCTCCTTTAGTATTAAAGTGCTAAAGTTATTATCTCCAAAGAAGGATTTGATTATAATTAGTAAAGCAAGTAAATCAAGCCTTGTTGCTGATTAAGTAGTTATAATATTTAACAACTTTAATTAGAATAAGTTTTTTAATAATTTAGCATCTATTTCTCCAATTGAATCAACAGTAATATCTGCTAGTGACAGATCTTGATTTCCTGAGTTGATATTCTGAAATCCAATACACTTCATCATAGCAGCTTTGGCAGCCTTTACACCATTAGTTGAATCTTCAATAACAACACAATCATTGGGGTTAAGGTCCAATCTATAAGCTGCTTCTGTAAAGATATCAGGGGCTGGTTTGCCCTTTTCTACCTCTTCTCCACTAATAATCAAATCAAATGAATCCTGTAAATTAAACTTAGCAAGAATAATCTCAATTAGCTTCTTGGGAGATGAAGAAGCCACTGCTATCTTGATTTCTTTACCTCTTAATCCTTCTATCAGCTCTCTAATATACCCCACTATTGGTAATTCTTCAGCTTCTGACATGTATTGAAAGACACTATCTTTATGTAACCTTGTCAAATCTTCAATAGTCTCTTTTAGCTGATATTGATCTGTAATCTTCTCCCATAGTCCTTCCATTGTCATTCCGACAAAGGACTCATGTTCTTTTTGGGAGATATCCAAGCCTAGCTCATCAAATAAATCTCTTTCTATTTTAAAATATATCGGCTCACTATCAATAATTACCCCATCCATATCAAAGATAACCGCTTTTAACTTAGCCATTTAATCGCCTCCTATAACTATAATTATTTCAGTAAACTTCCTTTTAATATCATTACAGCTTGCCCACCTAAATAAACTCTATCTTGCTCTACCCTAACCTTGATAACTCCTCCACGTTTTGAAGCTTGATAAGCTAAAAATTCATCCTTATTCAACCTCTCTTGCCAAAACGGACCCAAACAGCAATGTGCAGAACCAGTAACTGGATCTTCATTTACTCCAACTCCTGGGGCAAAGAATCTTGAAATAAAATCATACTCTTTAGAATCAGATTTGCTAGTTACAATAACACCTCTAGCTTTAAGATCTTTTAATGCTTTAAAATCAGGACTAATTCCTCTAAGAAGCTCTTCAGATTCAAGCTCCACTAAATAATCAAGGCGATTTCTCCCAACATATCTAGGCTCTACTCCTAAGGAATTAATAATTATATTAGATGCTTCAGCTTTCTTCTCTGGCTCAGCTGGAAAATTCAGTTCTATCCACTCACCATTCTTTCTTGCTGTTAGTAAACCACTTCTTGTATAAAAATTTATCTCCTTATCCTCTTTTACCCTTTTAGTCTCCCATAACACATATGCACTAGCAAGAGTAGCATGACCACATAGCTCTTCTTCATGTTCTGGAGTAAACCAACGTAAATTATAACCATCACCTTCTTTATACAAAAATGCTGTCTCTGATAAGTTCATTTCAGCTGCTACATTCTGCATCCAACTATCTTCTTTTAATTCTGATAATAGACAGACAGCTGCTGGATTACCTTTAAAAGCTTTAGCTGTAAACGCATCTACTTGATATATCTCCATTTTTTCTTCCTCCTTAAATATTCTTGATATTTATTTTTAATGAAATAGTTTAATCTTTTTAACATCTATTCAAAAAATTATCAATCTCTTCTTTATCTTCATTCTTAAAAGTATATCTAAACTTATTATTAAATTCCATCCCTAACAATTTTGCTTTGGTATTAAACTCAATAAACTCATTATCTTCTGACCATTTATAACCCTCTATATTTTTAAATTTCAAATTCACTCCAGAGATGATAATACCACTATCAGTAACCCCTTGCTTTACACAATCCAGTTAATAGACTAGCTAAAATAATAATAAATACACTGAATTTATAAATATTATTTGTACCTTTCATATATTTTTCACCTCTAAACTCTCACAACCAAATAAGATTAAGAACAAAGTTGCTGTCGAAACTTAAATCTTGTCCCATAAGCTGCTCAATTACTATTTAATAATTATATTCTGTAGATATGAATATTTTTGAATTTATCCTCAACTTATATCAGCTGATTTATCCGAAGTACGGCTTTACTTTTATCCTAACTTCTTACTCAATAATTTCTTTTAAAGTTTTTATTAAAAGATCCATCTCTTCATCTGTTCCTATGCTTACACGTAAAAAATTCTCTATTCTCGGTTGATTAAAATAGCGAACCAGAATCCCTTTTTCTTTTAACTGATTGAATAAATTTTCTGCCTGCACTCTTAAGTGACTAACAAAAATAAAGTTTGCCTTTGACTCTATCACTTTAAAGCCTATTTTTCTTAATTCTTCTGATACTCGTTCTCTAGTTTTTATAATTTTTGACCTTGTTTCTTGAAAATACTCTTCATCTTTAATTGCTTCTTTTGCTCCAACTAATGCTAGTCTATCAAGAGTATAAGAATTAAATGAATTTTTAATCCTGTCCAGTCCTTCCATTAAATCTTCTTGACCAAAAACAAACCCTACCCTAAGTCCTGCTAAGGCTCTTGATTTGGAAAGGGTTTGTACAACTAATAAATTAGGATATTTATCAATAAGTTTTACTGCTGACTCTCCACCAAAATCAATATAAGCCTCATCTATAATTACAACTTCATCAATATTCTTCTTTAAAATCTCTTCTATAAATTCAAGAGACAGATATTTTCCAGTTGGTGCATTTGGATTTGGGAGGATAATTCCCTCATTTGGTTCAGAGAATCCATCCAATGATAATGAAAAATCTTTATCTAACTGCACAAGATTATAATTGATATTAAATAGATTGGCATATACAGGATAAAAACTATATGTAATCTCAGGTAAAAGTATAGAATCATCAGCATCAAAAAAAGCCATGAATAATAATGCTAACACTTCATCAGAACCATTCCCTACAAAAACTTGACTTTTCTTCAAACCATAATAATCTGCAAGAGTTGCTTTGAGTTCTTCACAAGTAGGATCAGGATATAGCTTCAAATCTTCATTTGTTGCTTGCTTAATAGCTTTCATAACTTTTGGTGATGGTGGATATGGATTTTCATTAGTATTTAATTTAATGTATTTCTTATCTTGTGGTTGCTCCCCTGGAACATATGGTTCCACTTTTTTAGCAAGTTTGCTCCAATATTTACTCATATATAATTCTCCTTTCTTAAAATAATCTTATTAATAGTCAAACACTTATTTTAAGCTGTATTTCTGATAATATCCTTAGAGTTAGCGACGTCCTTGATAATACTTATAATCTTACATAAGTCAATCTCACTTTCATTTACACTCACAACTGGGATGTCACTAATATATCATTAGACAACGTTTCCCTTTCTATTTATTTACTTGTATATTTTTAAATATTCTTTAATTATCAATCTTTCTATGTAATATATCTAATAGCTCTTTTTGCCTTTCTATATTGTCTAAAGAAACAGCTTTAAGACTATCTTTTACTTCAACTTTTATTTTTTGATCATCAATCACTTTAATTGATGATATCTCATCCCATTTGATAAATTTACCATAATATGAAATTCCATTTTGATATATGTATATCTTTTTCCTTATTTTAAAAATTTGAGATATTATATAAAATTGAAGCATAATAAAATTACTTATAATAAACGACTCTAGAAATATTAAAATATTAGCAATAGAGCCAATTATTGAAATGACAATAATAATATTTTTTAAAGATGATTTATGTTTAAAACTTTCTATTTTATTTCCACCATATTCTTTTATTTTATAGTAATTTATCGTTATTGATATTAATTCATAAATAAAAACAAGCAATATAACAATATTTATATTTCCCACTTTATATGCCCCCTCTATAGATTTTTATTCTACTTATCATTACAATTCTATTTGCAACCTTATCATATCTAAACACTGTATGCCATTCTCATATATTGGTTCATCATAATGTTTTAAAAAGAAATCTTTATCAATTCCAGTAATTCTAAAACCCAATTTTTGATATAATGCTAGCTGAAATATACTTGAATTTGCTGTTCCAATCTCTAAAATTTTTGCACCATATGCCAATGCCTTTTTAATAGCATCTTTTAGTAACAATTTACCTAATCCTTTACTTTGGTAATCTTCTTTTATAGCAATATTTACAATTTCAATAGTTTCTGGACGCGTATGTATCAAAACATACTCCCCAACAATAACATCACAATAACTTGCAGTAAATACTCTACCTCTACTAACATAATCATTAACCAGTTTCTCTGATGGGTCTGCTAATAATAGTAACTCATATATTAAATCATTAATATCACCCTCTTTTTTATAACAACATTCTTATTTAAATCCTTCAATAACAACCCCCCTATTTTTACTATTTAGAACATAGTTTTTATATATCTAATATACTATATCTCTCAACTCCAAACTTCTACTAAATTCATTTCTCTAATAGACCTTAATAGTTTGGCAACCAATTAATAACTTATCTACATTAAATAATCTATTTATACCATTATAATACTCTATATTAGCTATATATTCAAATATAAATACTATCCAAAATAAAAAAACACTTAAGCACATCTTGTACTTAAGTGTTTAAAATCTTATAATTCATCTTCAATTTCTACCATTACATCATCAGGGATATTAAAGTTAGCATATACCTCTTGTATATCATCTTGATCTTCTAAGGCATCTATTAATCTTAATACCTTCTTAGCATCATTAGGATCAGTTATATCCAGTACATTCTCTGGAACCATTGCTATATCTCCAGAATCAAACTTGTATCCTGCTTCTTCCATAGCAGTTCTAACTTCTTTTAGATCTGATGGATCAGTTATAATCTCTACACTATCTGCTTCGATAGTAATATCCTCTGCTCCAGATTCTAAAGCAGCCATCATAATCTCATCCTCATCAATCTCATTTTCACTACGATCGATGATTAATTGACCCTTTCTTTCAAACATCCAAGCTACACAACCGCTCTCTCCTAAATTTCCACCATTCTTAGATAGAACATGCCTTACATCAGAAGCTGCACGATTACGGTTATCTGTCATGATTTCCATATATAAAGCAACTCCAGCTGGAGCATAACCCTCATATACGAACTCTTCATAATTGACCCCTTCTAAATCACCAGTTCCTCTTTTAATAGCTCGTTCGATATTATCTTTAGGCATATTAGCATCCTTAGCCTTTTGAACAGCTAAAGCTAAATCATTATTAGTTTCAAGATCACCACCACCATTTCTAGCAGCAACGGTAATCTTTTTAACTAATTTGGAGAACAGCTTACCCCTTGCTTTATCCTCTTTCGCTTTCTTATGTTTAATGTTGGCCCACTTAGAATGTCCAGCCATTTTAATACCTCCTTATCGATAGATACAATTCACCTAAATATTCTAACATAAATCAGTTAACTTTTCAATTTGATTTTAGATACCCTTATAATATTAGTCTACTACTTTACTAACATTTTATAAATATTTCTTCATTATTACTTACCACTATCCCAATTAAAACTCTACAATACCGACTGCCTTCTCATATGATCCTAAGAGCTTGTACCAAGAACTCTTATACCTTACTAACTCTAAAGCTGTTTTGACCCTCTCATCTTGATAATGACCTTCAAAGTCTATAAAGAAGATATACTCCCCTAACATTCTCTTAGCAGGTCTAGACTCTATCTTAGTCAAGTTAATCCCTCTAATGGCAAATTCGTGTAAAATATCATATAAAAAACCTGGATGATCCTCTACCACCGAACAGATAATTGAGGTCTTATTATTCTGACTCTTTATCCCTTCTTCCTTGGATAAAACTATAAATCTAGTACAATTATCACGATTATCCTGTATCCCTTGAGCCAAAACCTCTAAATCATAATGATCAACTGCTCTACTATTTCCAATAGCTACCCAACTATCATCTAAGGTCGTAAGCTGTTGAATCGCTTCAGAAGTACTATTACTGATATGAGTTTCATAATTACTTAAATTTTCTTCCAAAAAAGAACGGCATTGAGCTAAGGCCTGAGGGTGTGAGATAACATGTCTAATCTCAGCTAAATCCATCTTCTTCTTAGCCACTAAGCTCTGCTCAATAACCAGAACTACCTCACCAACAATATTCAGATCAAACTCTGCCAATAAATCTAAAGTCAGAGTAACTCCACCCTGTATCGAATTCTCAATTGGAACAACCGCTCTATCAATATCATCTTTAACAATTCCCAATACCAAGCTCTTAATATCATTATAAGGGATAAACTCTCCTACTTGATGCTCATATTCTCTAGCCGCTACTTCTGTAAAACTTCCTTGTGGTCCTAAAAATCCTAATCTACTCACTACTTCCACTCCTAACTTATAGCAATTTTAAAATCAAATAAATAATTGAATTAAAACCAACCTAACTCTTTCTTTCCAATCTATGTTAACATAAAAAAGATTTACAACATAATATATAATAAATTAATTATAAGGAGGTCTAATTATGTTCAAATTCAAAAATGATGATGACTCTTCACAAGAGCCTATAGATGATAGTCAGAAAAGTAATTATAATCCCTTTACATTATTTTTAATTTTAATCTTATTAATACTAGCCGATCCTAATGCCTACTCCTTAGATTTCTTAACAGATTTTCAAAATAAACTCCAACAGCTTTATAGAAAAAAGAAATAACCCCTCTAAAGCCAATTATTTAGGTATTGGGAATTGAACTTCAGAAGATACCAAATCATGGAGAACCCAATACCTTTAATATTAGAATCCTAAAATAAGTTATTAAAACACTAGAATAATTCTATAAATACAATTATTGAAAGAATAAAGCTACAGTCCCTGGTCCTGCATGACTTCCTACAGCAGCTCCAATATCTGTAATGATAATATCTTTAATACTATACTCTTGCTTAAGCTTAGTTGCTATCTTATTAGCAAGTTCACTATTATCAGCATGCCCAATTCCAATTAGCTCCTCTTGTAATAACTCCACTCTCTCTTTAAAGGTATCGAGTATATATTTAATAGAACGCTTCTCACCTCTGACCTTGGCTAAAGGGACAAGCTTTCCTTCAGAATCCACCTCTGCCATAGGAATGATATTTAACAATGATCCTATAAATGCCTGAGTAGATGAGATTCTCCCCCCTTTTTTTAGCATCTCCAAAGAACCAATAGCCACTATATGCTTCATCTTACTGATAGTTTCCTCAACTTTAGAGATAATCATATCCGTAGACTCGCCTTCCTCCAGTAACCTAGCTGCCTTTAAAACTATTAATCCTAAACCTAAAGAGGCAGCCTTAGAATCGATTACAGTAACTTTATCCTCTCCCAAAACCTTCTGTGCCATCTTAGCAGAGTTATAAATTCCACTTAGTTGCGAAGAGAAGCTAATATAAACAAGCTCTTGATACTCCTCTAATATTCTTTTGAATTCTTCTTCAAAGGTATAAGGATTAATCATAGAAGTCAACGGACTGAGATCCTCTGTTTTCAATTTGTTATAAAACTCTAATGGAGTAATATCTTCTCCATCCTTATAATTTTTATCCCCCAATTTGACAGGAATAGGTATTACCTTTATATCATAGCGCTCAATTAATTCCTTACTCAAATCAGCACCACTGTCTGTTACAAGCTTAATACTCTTCATATCATCCTCCTTACAAAACCTTGAAAAATGACTTATTATTAATTATACACTCAAAGATTGACTAGTACAAATATTAGCTTATACTTTAATTTTATCCGATATAATTTAATATATTCTACATTACTCTTAAACTTTTACTCATATGTAGCTAATTAATTTTAATATATAACAAAACCTCCGCTAGATAGCGGAGGTTTTTAGATAATATTTAACAAATAAGTAGACCTGTAAGCCGGGTTCTGTACCCTCACGGGTGATGACCATCCATCTAGGATGACAGTTGCCTGCCACCTCAAGCGACCTAACCCGGAAAGATGAGCGAGCTACTCTTAACCTTTCCCTACTTGGTCTTGCTCCGGATGGGGTTTACCATGCGGACTCTGTCACCAGAACCCCGGTGCGCTCTTACCGCACCCTTTCACCCTTACCTGTGCCTTAAAGGCCATCGGCGGTTTGCTCTCTGTGGCACTTTCCCTCGAATTACTCCGGCTGGCCGTTAACCAGCATCCTGCTCTATGGAGCCCGGACTTTCCTCAAGCATAGCCCATTTTACCATACTTGCGATCATCCAGTCTACTTATTTAATTATCGTTTTAGATTATAACATCTTTAATGATGGTTGTCAATAAAGAGAAATGCTTTTATCTCCTTGACGACAAGTTATATAATATCACTTAGTATCTATGAAGTCAATAGTTTTATAGATACATTTTTTTACAATTAACCTACGAGTTCTTTGAACTCGACCTGATGGAAAAACCCCCGACCGAGTTTTTATCAATATTTATAACATTTTATTAATTAGAACTTTTTAACCTTATATTCTGCTTCTCTCTATATTATGACCCTACGAGTTCTTTGAACTCTTCGTGATGGAAAAACTCCCGACCGAGTTTTTATCAATATTTATAACATTTTATTAATTAGAACTTTTTAACCTTATATTCTGCTTCTCTCTATATTATGACCCTACGAGTTCTTTGAACTCTTCGTGATGGAAAAACTCCCGACCGAGTTTTTCCTATCTTCTCCAGTAAAGTATCCTACCACAGTTTTCACAGTAGACTATCTCTTCACTAGACTTGACCTCTTCTACTAGATTGACCGGTAATAACATCCTACAGCCCATACAATAACCATCAGATACCTCTACAACTACCCGCCCCCTCTTCCTACGATATAAGTCCTCATATTTCGAGATCATTTCATCCTCTAACTTATCAAATATATCTTCTTTAGCCGAATTCACTCTATCAAGCTCTTGATTTATTTTAGTATTACCTTCTTGGTAATCTTCCTCTAGCTTTATCAACTCTTCTTGCTTACTATCTAAATTCTCTCTTAAAGATAATAATTCATCCTCTTTTGCTTCTAACTCTAGCATCAACTCTAATAATTCATCCTCTAGCTCTTTCTTACTCTCCAATGTAGTATCTAATTTTTCTTGCAACTTCTGTAGCTCTTTGGGATTAGAAGTAGCTCCACTATAAAGCTGTTGTTGATAGTCTTTCTCTTTTCTTATCAAACGGGCATCTTTAAATTCCTCTTCCTTAATCTGATGCTTTAAATCCTCCACTTCTTTATTCTTCTGACTCCAATCTTTTTTTATACTAAGTACAGCCTCTTTTAAAATGTTAATCTCTCCAACGATATCATCTTCCTCAATACTCTTTTTCAACCCTTTATCCTCTTTATCTAATTTTTCTAATTGATATAATAGTTCCAAAGTAGCCATTCTTACCCCTCCCAATTTATAATATAAATCAGCCTTAATCTAAAAATATCTTTATCATATAGAAAAAAGTAGGTCGCTAAAACGACCTACTTTTAAACTATTCTAACAGGATTAGTATTAATTTGTGACTTTACAATCTCCACATCTAAATTATCATTAGCTGTCTTTTCTACTAAATATGATACTACAGCATCTCTCATAATCTGCTCAGTTTCATAATGACCAGCATCTATCAATGTTAATCCCTCTTCTAATACTAGCTGAGCATCATGGTATTTAACATCTCCAGTTACCAATACATCTGCACCTTTAAAGGATGCAGTTTTAATCAAATCAGCTCCACTACCACTACAGATGGCAACCTTTTTAATTTCAGTATTATCTTCACCTACTACCTTAACACTATCTATATTTAGAGCATCTTTAACACCTTGCACATAATCTTTTAATAAGATACTCTCCTCTAAATATCCAATTCTACCTATTCCAAAAGCTTGACCTTTATTATCTACAGGATAGATATCATAGGCTACCTCTTCATAAGGGTGAGCCTTAACCATTTTATTGATAACCCTACTTAAAATCTTAGCTGGTACAATAGTCTCTAAGCGATATTCTTCAACCTCACTTAACTCATCTTTAGTCCCTATATAAGGATTGCTACCTGCTAAAGGTCTATAGCTACCAGTACCTTTTTGCTCAAAGAAACAGTCACTATAATTACCAATCCAACCTGCTCCTGCTCTACCCATAGCCTCCTTGACCTCAGATATAGAATCCTCTGGTACAAAAACAACTACCTTCTTTAAGTCTTCAACTTCAGTCACCTTTAAAATCTCGGTATTAACTAAGCCTAATCTCTTAGCCAACAAATCATTTAACCCATCTCCTGCTATATCATAATTGGTGTGGGCTACATAAATAGCAATATCATGCTTAATTGCTTTTTGAATTATCTTACCTAAAGGAGTATTGAATCTAATATTAGAAATCCCTTTAAAGATAACAGGATGATGAGCAACAATTAAATCCACATCAGAATCTATAGCCTCTTTAACTACTTCTTCAGTTACATCTAAAGTAACCAAGACCCTACTTACATCCTGATTATAATCACCAAGCTGTAAACCTATATTATCCCAATCATAGGCTAAGTGCTTAGGTGCTAAGTTATTTATTAAATTAGTTATTTGTTGTAGTTTTACAGACATCCTATACCTCCTTAATAGAGAAACTATTAAATCACTTATTTATCTCTCCATCTTTAACTCTATTTCTTCTAATCTCTTAATTCTCCTCTTTAAAATTTCAATTTTTTGATTATCAGGAGAATTATCAGCAATTTTACTGATTATCTGCTGCCATTGATCCTTCAATTCAGTGAAATACTCTTCTAATAAACTATCCTTATTCTTAAGTAAAACAGGTCCTATCTCTAATACAAAATCATCCTTTATCTCCATCTTACCCGGCTGAGCTACAATAATCTGATAAAGCTTATCATCCTCTTTGACCAAAGTCTCATCAACAATTTTAAAATTATTCTCTACCAACCATTTCCGTAAAGATGATGAACCAGCCATCGGTTGCAAGACCAATCTCTCTAACCTCTGAGCTAAATCATAATCATCCTCTAAAATACCAATAATAGTCCTACTACCCATCCCTGCAATCACAACTTGGTCAACTTCATCTTTGTCTAGAACCGATAAGCCTGAACCCTGCCTAACCTCAACTCTATCTTCAACTCCAGCCTGCTGAATATGCTTTAAAGCAGCCTGACAGGGCTGTTTGTTATAATCACTTGCTATGATCTTATTAGAACTTGTATTTTCTGCAAGATAGATTGGTAAATATCCATGGTCAGTCCCTACATCAATTACTCTAGTTGGTAAAATCAATAAATCTACTATCTTAGCTAATCTCGGTGATAATCTCATAATTTACTCCTTATATGTAATCTATTCTTTATTCTTCCTAAAGTTTACTATAATTATTAAAAAACCTTACTACAAATGTAGTAAGGTAGAGATTTTTAACTTATTAGAGGTTTTATATGCTTTAAAAATCTTCAATTCTAATTTATGTAAATCATTGTAAAAAAATAATGGCTCCCCGAGCAGGACTCGAACCTGCGACTCGATGGTTAACAGCCATCTGCTCTACCAACTGAGCTATCGGGGAACATCAACAATTAGAATTATATATCAAAGATATCTAAATTTCAACTTCCATTTAAAGCAAATGGAAATAATAATCCATAATTAATGATTAATCTCTAATTATATCTCTTATTATCTATGTTAAATAATCTTTAAGTTTCTTACTTCTACTTGGATGTCTCAGCTTTCTTAAGGCTTTAGCTTCAATTTGTCGAATTCTCTCTCTAGTAACCCCGAATTCCTTTCCTACTTCCTCTAAGGTACGAGAACGTCCATCCTCAATACCAAATCTCAATTCTAGAACCCTCTTTTCACGATCTGTTAAAGTATCCAATACACCATCTAATTGCTCTTGTAATAACATAAATGATGCTGCTACAGATGGTTCTGGAGCATCCTCATCTTCAATAAAGTCACCCAAATAGCTGTCCTCTTCTTCACCAATTGGAGTCTCTAAAGATACAGGCTCTTGAGCAATCTTCTTAATTTCACGTACCTTATCCTCAGTAATATCCATCTCATTAGCAATTTCCTCTACAGTTGGCTCACGGCCCAACTCTTGTACTAAGTGACGAGATACTCTAATTAATTTATTGATTGTCTCTACCATATGAACAGGGACTCTAATTGTTCTAGCTTGGTCAGCAATAGAGCGGGTAATAGCCTGTCTAATCCACCAAGTAGCATAGGTACTGAACTTATATCCTTTTCTATAATCAAACTTCTCTACAGCTTTAATCAAACCTAAATTACCTTCTTGGATTAAATCTAAAAACAACATTCCTCTACCAACATACTTTTTAGCAATACTTACTACTAATCTTAAGTTAGCAGCAGCTAATCTCTGCTTAGCATATTCTTCGCCCTCTTCCATCCTTTTAGCCAAGTCCTTCTCTTCGTCAGCAGTTAATAGTGGAACCTTTCCTATCTCCTTAAGATACATCTTTACTGGATCATCTAATGATACTCCACTTGGAATACTTAAATCCAATTCTACCTCATCATTGTCATCTTCATCATCATCTATATTATCATTATCATCATCTTTAACTTCAATCCCCATTGAGGAGAAACTTTCATAAATCTCTTCGATTTGATCAGTGTCCAAATCTACTTCAGATAACGCATCCATTATCTCTTGATAGCTTATTTCACCTTCTTTTTTACCTTTAGCAATCAAAGTTCTAACTTTTTCTTGAACTGCACTCTTATCTACAGACATTAATTCCCCTCCCTTCTCAACAATTGTACCTCTTTCATCAATTCCATCTGTTTAGTAAAATTTCCACTCTTTTCTGCTTTTTTTATTTCTGCATTTAGCCTTTCTATTCTCATTTCTCTTTGATACCCCTTTATTGTTTCAATATAATCACTTATAGTCTTCTCAGTATCATCTAAAAAATCATTATCTTTTATGGATAACTCCAATAATAAATTCTTAGCATCATTATTGGTTATAGTCTGTAAAATTTGATTAATCTCTAAAGTATTATGTTCATGATAAAATTCAAAAATTCTAGTAAACAACTCCCTATGCTCCTTCTTAGCTAAATCATCAATCTCTAATTGAGACTTTAAGCTGCTAATAAGATTGGGATTTTTAAAGATAATACTTAATAGCTCTTTAATAGCTTTTAAGTATTTAATTAATCTAGAATCATTTAAAGCATCGGCTAATTCTCTCTCAGTATTTATATTATTCCTATAATTACTCTTTCTATCCTGACCCCTCATCTTAAATTTATATTTATCAATCTCTTTTCTTAGTACACCTTCACTTGTTCTTAATCTTTCTGAAATTTTCTTACAATATTCATCTAATTCAACCTTATTTTTGACCTTTGCTAAAACAGCTACAATTTCTTTAACTGCTATTATCTTATCATCAACATCCTCTAAGCTTCTTCCTCTTAAAATATTACTGATTTTAAAATCTATTAATGTTTCTGCCTGTGACTGACTTTTAGCAAAGCCTTCTTTTCCTTCAGCCTTAATAAATTCGTCAGGGTCTAAATCTTTGGGTAATATGATTACTTTTACTTCTAATCCCTCTTCTTTTAAGATATCTAAGCCTCTTAAAGTAGCTTTAGCTCCTGCAGTATCTGAATCATATGCTATATAAACCGTATTAGCATATCTTTTTAATAATTTAGCTTGCTCACTGGTCAATGAAGTACCCAAAGAAGCTACCACATTCTTGATTCCATATTGGTAAGCTGTAATCACATCGGTATAGCCTTCTACTATAATTGCTTGATTACTCTGCTGTATGAATTTTTTAGCTAAATTGAGTCCATATAAATTTTTACTCTTATCAAAGATAATTGTATCAGGAGAATTTAAGTACTTGGGTTGATTAACATCCTCTATAATTCTACCACCAAATCCGATAACTTGTCCTTGATGATTGCTGATAGTAAAGATAACACGGTTACGAAACCGATCATAATAACCAGTGTTATTTTTCCTTGCTAAAATCAGACCCGACTCTAGTAATAATTTATCAGAATACCCCTTATTCTTTAAAAACCTATATAAAGCCTCCCAACGATCAGGCGCAAAACCTAGCTGAAATTCCTCAACAATATCATTCCCAAAACCACGTTGCTTTAAATAATTATTGCCATTTTCCCCTATATCAGAGCTTGTCAAAAGGTAATTATAAAAACGGGCAGTTAATTCATGTATCTGCAGCAACTTCTTTTTCTTATCAAACTTCTCCTTAGCTTGGGGATTGGCTTTGTGTTCAGGAAGGCTCAATCCAGCTCTATTAGCTAAAGACTTAACGGCTTCTCTAAAATCAATTCCTTCCACACCCATTATAAAGTTGAAGATATCTCCTCCAACTCCACAACCAAAGCAATAGTATAGCTGTTGCTCAGGATTTACAAAGAAAGAAGGAGTATTTTCATCATGAAAAGGACATAATCCTTTGTAACTCTTTCCTGAATGTTCCAATCTAGTATAATCCGATATAATATCGATTATGTCATTATTAAAACGAACCTGCTCTATAAAATCCTCACTATAAGCAAAACTCAACTCTTTTCACCCTCTAGCTTAAATGATATCTTCTAATTTCATGTAGCATATAACTTGATAAAGTAGCTGCTCTAGACTACTTAAGCTCAGCTATATTCACCCAATAAACAAAATTAAACTCAGCACTGAACAAATTCCCTTAACCTATCTATAATAGAGAATGTGTAATAAATAGTTCTACACTTATTATGAAGATTATACTAAACATAGAGTCTAATAATAATTAGAAAAGCTATATTTTCTATCCTAATTTAGTTATTAATTCGATTAAATTAGTTTTAAAGCTTTCTCTATCCTCTTTAGAGTATTTACTCTGCTTTGAGATATAACTTCCCTGTCGTCTTAATTTGGCAGCTAAATGCCTTTTAGCTAATAGGTAATCTATCTTATCTCTAGTAAAGACTCTGCCATCAAAGGAGAGTGCAGATGCCCTCTTAGCTAAAATTAAAGAAGCTAAACCATAATCATTAGTTATAACTATATCTCCAGCTTTAACTTGATTAACTATCTTCATATCCACTTCTTGATAGTTACTGTCAACAGTTATATATTCAACATCTTCTCTATTGTCAGTCCAATGGGCAGTGCTTATAAAAATTATCACCTTAACCTTATACCTTGCTGAAACTTCAGAAATAGTCTCTTTGACTGGACATGCATCTCCATCAACTAAAATTTTCATCCTATACTCCTTATGATTATACTTGACAGCAATTACAACTTTTCGACAGTAATACACAAATCCCTTCTTTTAATTTAAAAAAGTATAAATTGATAGGTTTAATAAGAGAAGAAGATCGAGCAGCAGATATTCTAAAGAATTATTCATTGATGGTTTGCTAAAAATAAGTTATGCTTGTTAAAACGCTTAAATTAACAACCCTTATTATTCCAAAAAAAATATTATTTATTCCATCAATTTTAGAGTGTTAAAGCTAAGCTAAATGATAAGGGTTTATGATGATTATTACTTAATTAAGCTAGCAATTCTTTTACCCAATATTTGAGCTCTCTTTTGACCTTCTAAATCTTCTTTGGCATCATGCTGACTACAGGCACCTTGATGACCCATATCAGTATCTTCAGATCCATCACCTACTATCATCATTCCTTGAATCATCATCATATCATGTAAAGCACTAACTGTGGTCTCTTGCCCTCCATACCTAGAAGCACCTACAGTGATCGTAGCTCCTATTGTATTGAACAGAGACTTTTCACTTCTTAAAGCTCTAGTCATATCCCAAAATGCTTTTAATTGAGCTGTAACTGTTCCAAAGTAGACAGGACTTCCTAAGATAACTCCATCTGCCTCTGCTAATAATTGATAATGCTCTTCTAATAAAGTTCCTTTATAACAAACCTTACTACAAGGGCTTGAACATTGTACACAAAAAGGTTCCTTTAACTCCTTTAAGGCATCTCTAACATGAATTAATTCCGTTTCCACACCTTCATTTTGAGCAGCCTCCAAGGCCTTAGTCAATAAAAAAGCAGTATTTCCATCTCTATTTGGACTTCCATTAACTGCCAAGAGCTTCATCATATCCCACCCTCTCCGTTATAATATTCTATGTTATATTACAATAAAAACTTTAAAACTCCTTTAATTTTTAGAGTTAAAATTTTATAAAAGATCAAAAAACTTAACTTCTATGTATAGAGTAAAGAAACTTTAAAGCTCTATAATAAAGGGATTGACCTTTACTCTAGTATCAATAAAAAGGTGGTCTAATATAGAGATATTGCGACACTTTTTGAGTTTACAGTGGACTGTATACAGTTGACAGTTAGTTAAGGTCTTTAAAACCGAAGAAAATTTTTGTTTGAACAAAACAAAAATTGAGATTAAATTTAGAGGTTAATCAAATTTTAAATAAAGAATATAATTAATGATAATAATTAGCACTTTGATTGCGTAGTGAGTGGGCTCTGCCACGAAGAGTCTGTTCTTTAGACTCGTAGGTATATTTTCTTCTTGATTGGATTTATCACGAAGGGGTCCCTACAGGTTTTTAATAAAAAAACCTTCCGTAATAAATTTAAGAATGAACCCGTAGGTTTGGTTACTTTTTCATCAAGGACGCCCCGCAGGAAGTAGTCTTGGGCTGAAAACGTAACCCGCCCTTAGGCGGAACCTAATATTTTGTCTACTTTTTAAAAGTAAAAAGTGTCGTAATATACCCATAAAGTTATAATATCCATATTAAAATTCATCTAATTGCTTACCTTTTTAAGATTATAATGATAATCATCAACTCCTCACCAAAACTACTATACAAAAAGAAATTTCGTTCTAAAATTAGAACGAAATTTAATAATATCTTATGAAGAAACTGCCTTATCTTTTATCTTTAATTAGAACTAGTTAATTTGATAGTATAGATTAGCTATAAGAAAGAACTATGTATTATATAAAAGTATTAAATCTATTAAATAATCATCAACTAAAAGTTAGCAACTTCTTTTTCTAAATAGATGTTATTACTGAGTCTATGTTCTAGTTTAATATGTCTAACCTTATTAGTTGAACTATTCATTACTATAGAATGAGTCTCTACCCAGTTATGATAATGTTGAACACCCTTTAATAATTCACCATTGGTTATTCCTGTTGCCGAAAAGATAACCTCTTCTCCTGACACTAACTGGTCAAGGGTAAATATCTGATTTATATTAGTAATTCCCAACTGCTTAGCCTCTTCAACCTCTTTATCATTATAAAAGATTAATTGACCTTGCATATCTCCACCTAAACATTTTAGGGCTGCTGCTGTTAATACTCCTTCTGGAGCACCACCAATTCCATATAATAAATCACCTTCATGATTGGCTAATCCTACTGCAACTCCTGCTACCACATCAGCTGCATTAATCAATTTCACTTTAGCTCCTACTTCCCTGATCTCTTTGATCATTTCTTGGTGACGAGGTCTATCTAAGATAATCACTTTAATATCAGAGATCCTTTTACCCTTTGCCTCAGCTACAGCCTTGATATTCTCTGTGATACTGGCTTCCAAATTAATAGCACCTTTAGCTTCAGGCCCAACTGCTATCTTCTTCATATACATATCAGGAGCACTAAGTATCTGACCCTTTTTAGCAATAGCAACTACTGCTAAGGCATTTGGTAAATCACCTGCTACCAAATTTGTACCTTCTACTGGGTCAACTGCAATATCTATTTCAGATCCTGTTCCAAGCCCAAGCTTCTCCCCTGTATATAGCATTGGAGCTTTATCCTTCTTCCCTTCTCCAATCACTACCCTTCCTCTCATCTTCATCCTATTAAACTCTTCTCTCATCGCATCTACAGCCGCTTGATCAACCAACATCTTATCACCCTTACCTATTAAAGGGCTAACTGCCAAAGCTGCTGCTTCTGTTACCTTTACAATCTCTAGTTCTAATTCTCTTCTCACTGTTATCCTCCTCTTTTATTAAATCCTTATTATAGCAAACTGAACACATATCCAAATTATCATATACTTATTATACTAATTTTAAATAAAAAGTGCAACACTTTTATTTAAAAAGTATAACATAATCATCTCAAAAAAGAAGTATATGGTGTAATAAAAGAGAAAAAGCTCTAAACATTAATGTTTAGAGCTTGAATATATAAGTTAAATTAAAAACTTTTATTTAATTTTATTTAAAATCTCATCAGCTATGTCTTCAATAGCTTTATTGGTGACATCAATGACCCTAGCGTCTATCTTCTTCATAATCTTTTTAGCATACTTTAGCTCTTCTTCTATTCTGTCCATACTGACATAATCTCCACCTTGATTAAAAGCCATTAACTTAATTCTATTCTCTCTAACCTTTTGTAGACATTCTGAATCTATAGTTAAGCCTATTATCTTATTACTATCTAGTTCATATAGTTCTTTAGGTGGAATAACCTCAGGGGATAAAGAAACTGTAGCCACATTATAATTCTGCTGAGATAAATATATACTCAAAGGAGTTTTAGAGGTTCTAGAAACACCAACCAATACTAAATCAGCCTCTTTTAATTTATTTAAATTTCTTCCATCATCACACCTTAAACTAAAATCTATACAAGAAAGCTTTTCAAAAATCTCATAATCAATATTATAACTCAATCCAACCTCTAACTGAGGTTGTTGATCCAATGCTTGAGAAAAGCTATTGATCATTGGACCCAATATATCTATTATTGGCAAGTCCAAGCGTTTAGCTTCATTCTCTAGATAGGCAGATAATTCTGGTAAAACAATGGTATAAGCTAATAGTATATTATCAACTTGCATTGCTTCATCTATAATTGATTCTAATTTATCAATATCTGATATATCAGAAAACTTCTTTATCTTGATTCTGTCATTATCAAATTGAATCGCCACAGAATTGAGTATAGTTTCAGCTGTTTTCCCAGTAAAATCTGATATAGCAAATACAGTCAACTCATTTTCACTTATATTATTATTTGACAAGTCCATTTCCCTCCTATATTTGCAACTTACAATCAACAAAAATTCTAGCAATAGTAGTCTTACTGACCCTTCCAATCACCTTAAACTTATCTTCTATAACTTCACCTGCTTGGTCAGTTAACTGCTCTACTACTGGCAAGCTATCAACCTCATAGTCTACTATCTTTTTAGCAGCTTCAAAAACAGCATCCTCATCTTTTACAGTAAAAAGATGAGGCATTCTAGTCATTACTACACTGACTGGCATCTGATTTATATCGGTCTCTCCTATTGTCATCTTTAATAGATCTTTTCTAGATAATACACCTACTAAGATCTCATCATCATCTATTACATACAACGAACCTACATCTTCTAAAAATAGCTTTACTATTGCATCATAGACTGAGGTTCTCTTTTTAACAACAACAGCTACCGATTTAACTTCTTTTACTTTCTTACCATATATCTCTTCTAAATTATTTAAATATCCACTTCCCTCTGAATATGTATAACCAACTTTAGGTTTGGCTTCTAATAGACTGGCCATAGTCAATACAGATAAATCAGCCCTTAAAGCACCACGGGTTAGGTTTAATTTATTTGCTATCTCTTTACTAGTAATGGGTTCGTTATTTTTTACTATTTCAATTATTCTCTTCTGTCTTTCGCTTAGGTTAATCTCAATCACCCCTAATATCAGATTATACAATGTATTAAATTACTTACACATATAATTATTTCACCTTATATATAAATATATCCTTCACTTTTAGAGTAATTAATCTGATAGTTACTAGATAAAATCAAATATATCTCTATTTCAAACTTTAACTTTATCCTACAAAATCAAAAATTTCCTCTTTATTATATTCCTTAGCTATTATCTTTGGAGTCTTTCCATTTTTATCTTCCATTTTAGGGTCTGCACCAAACTCAATTAGTGTACTAGTTACATCTTGATTATTATTCTCTATTGAATACATTAGAGCTGTACGCCCTACATTCTCAGAAGCATTAACCTCTGCACCTGCTTTAATTAGAGTATCTATAATTTCAACATCCTTATTATATCTTGATGCATACATTAAAGGAGTTCTTCCCAGTTCACACTTAACATTAACATTTGCTCCTGCATCAATAAGTAACTTAATTACCTCTAAGCTCTCTTTATGCCAGATAGCAAAGATTAAAGCAGTAGATCCAGCTCTATTTTTAGCATTTACATCAGCTCCAGCTTCAAGCAACTCTTCAATTACCTCTATATCAGCATTATTTAAAATAGCTTCCATCAATGATGTATCTCCATACTTATTTCTTTTATTGATATCCTCCAATAGATCTGTAGAAACGCTAGTTGTCATATTAAATCCCCCTTAAGATATAGTTTATTCTATTTTTTTACATTTATCTTCTATATAATATTATAACACATTTATTTAATAGTGCAACACATTATCAGAAAATCATCTAATTATTTTGATTAAAAATACAAATTGAATCTTATATATAGTTCTTCTTATTTATATACTCACTAATAAAAGTAATTATGACACAAATATAAAAATAATTTTGAAAATAAGAGTAGATTATATAATATGATTTAAATATGACGTTACATAGAAATATTGCGACACTTTTTACCTCAGTGTATAGTTGATAGTTGATAGTTGATAGTTGATAGTTGATAGTTGATAGTTGATAGTTGATAGTTGATAGTTGATAGTTGATAGTTGATAGTTGATAGTTGATACCTCACACCTCATCCCCGCCCCTTCTCCTACTCTTAGGAGAAGGGAGACAAACAAAGAAAAAACAGTTCCCCCTCTCATTAGTTAAGGAGAGGAGGTTAGGGGGTGAGGTTGAAACTATCGCAATATATCCATTAAATCTAACTTTAAATTTCACATATCTATAAAAAAAGAGCTACCTAGTCAAAGACTAAGTAACTCTTATTATACTTATTTTATTCAATATCTATACAGATAAAATGAAAATAATTAGATCCTATCATTAATTAATCAATTACAATCTTAGTTAAATCAGCAATCTTAGCTAATAAATTAGAGATTGAATTTAATAATCCCAATCTATTCTCTTTAACTTCTTCATTCTTTGCCATTACCATTACAGAATCGAAGAAGTTATCGATTGGTTCTTTTAATTTAGCAACCTCTGTCAATGCCTCTACATAAGCACGCTCAGCAACTAAACTATCAATCTTATCCTTAGCATTTTGATAAGCTGAATATAGCTCTCTTTCACTATCATCTTCAAATAACTCAGGATTAATTTCTGTATTATTACTCTTACTTGCTAAGTTAGCAACACGGTTAAAGGCTGTAATCAACTCTTCAAAGCCTTCATCTTCTCTGTATTCCATTAGGGCAGTAGCTCTAATTAAGGTATCGTTGATATTAATAAAATTGCTTGCTAAGATAGCATCACTAACATCATATCTAACCTCTGCCTCTTCTAATAGATTCTCTAGTCTTAGCTTAAAGAAGTCCAATACTTCTGCTTTTACTTCTGCCCCATCCCTTTGTAACTTATCTTGCTTCTTAAGAGTAGCTAAGGATTGCTCGATTAGATAATCTAAGTCTAATTCCAACCCTGCATCAACGATAATCTTAACAATTCCTTGAGCCTGACGGCGTAAAGCATAAGGGTCTTGAGAACCTGTTGGGATGATTCCTACACTGAAGAATCCAACAATACTATCAATCTTATCAGCAATACTTACTATAATCCCTGCTTCGGTACTTGGTAAGATATCATCAGCATAACGTGGTAAGTAATGTTCAAAGATAGCACTTGCTACCTCTTCATCCTCTCCATCATTTAAGGCATAATAGCTTCCCATCACACCCTGTAATTTAGAAAATTCATCAACCATACCTGTTACTAAATCGGCTTTAGATAATTTCGCAGCTCTTTTAGCTTGCTCTACTTTGTCTTCTGATAATCCTAACTGATTAGCAAATTCGCCTGATAAACTAACTATCCTTTCTACTTTTTCGTAGATAGTTCCTAAATCCTCTTGGAAAATAACATTCTTCAGTTTATCTACCTTAGTTGCTAAAGTCTCTTCCTGATCTTCCTCATAGAAGAAAATTGCATCAGATAGGCGTGCTTGTAATACCTTCTCATTTCCAGCTCTAACCACATCAATATGCTCTTCATTACCATTTCTGACAGTTACAAATAGGTTTTGGAGATTTCCTTTCTTATCTTCAACTGGGAAGTATCTTTGGTGCTCTCTCATCGAAGTGATCAATACTTCAGAAGGTAGTTCTAAGAAGTCCTCAGAAAAACTACCGCATAAAGCAGTTGGATACTCAACTAAAAAGTTGACCTCAGTTAATAGACCTTCATCTACCTTTACAACTACATCTTTCTTTTGAGCAATGGCTTCAATCTGCTCTACTATCATCTCTCTACGCCTATTATGGTCTACAATTACAAACTCTTTCTCTAACTTAGCAAAGTACTCGGCTGGACTATCAATTACTATCTGACCTTCACTTAAGAATCTATGACCTTTACTCCAATTGCTAGCTTTAACACCTGCTACAGAAAGATCTACTATATCCTCTCCATATAGGCTTAGAATCCATTTGATTGGTCGAGCAAATCTCATCTCTTCACTAGCCCAACGCATAGATTTAGGGAAGTTCAATTTATTGATAATCTCTGTTAACAGTTCTGCTAATAACTTTTTAGTATCTTCTCCAAGCTCTCGAGTACAAGCATAAACATACTCATCTCTAACCTCTAACTCTTCTGGACTAATTCCTTGTCCACAAGCAAAACCTGCTCCTGCTTTGCTAGGATTCCCCTCTTCATCAAAGGCGATTCTAACAGCTGGACCTCTAACCTCTTTCTCCAAATCACTCTGTTTTTCTGCTACATCCTTAATCAGTAAGACTAACCTTCTTGGAGTACCAGTAGCTTGTATCTCTCCAATCTCAATCCGATTATTAGAAAAGATCTCTTTAGATAGTTCAGTTAATTGTTTGAAGGTATAATCCATAAAACCTGCTGGAATCTCTTCGGTTCCAAGTTCTAATAATAAGTCCTTACTCATTATCTTTCCCCTCCTTTAACAAAGGATAACCCAGTTCTTCTCTCTGCTTAACATAGTTTTGAGCGCATTTTTTAGCCAAAGTACGTACTCTAGCAATATAGCTAGTCCTCTCAGTAACAGAGACAGCTCCCCTAGCATCTAGCATATTGAAGGTATGAGAGCACTTCAATACATAATCAAAGGCTGGTAAGACTAGACCTTCTTTGGCAATTCTAGTCGCTTCCTTTTCATATAGATTAAATAATGTCAATAAAGTCTCTACATCAGCAATCTCAAAATTATAAGTAGAATGTTCTACTTCACCTTGATGGTGAACATCTCCATACTTAATCCCTTCAACCCACTGAATATCAAAGACACTATCTACCTCTTGAAGATAGATAGCAAGACGCTCTAAACCATAAGTAATCTCTACAGATACAGGCTTACACTCAAGCCCTCCAACCTGTTGGAAGTATGTAAACTGTGTAATCTCCATTCCATCTAACCAGACTTCCCAACCAAGCCCCCAAGCTCCTGTAGTTGGGTTCTCCCAGTTATCCTCTACAAATCTAATATCATGCATCTTAGGGTCAATTCCTAAAGCCTCTAAACTCTTTAGATAAATCTCTTGAATGTTATCAGGAGATGGCTTCATAATCACCTGATACTGGTAATAATGCTGTAAACGATTAGGATTCTCACCATAGCGACCATCTGCAGGTCTCCGGCAAGGCTCCACATAAGCTACATTCCACGGCTCTGGTCCCAATGACCTTAAGAATGTCGATGGATTCATCGTACCAGCACCAACCTCAATATCATAAGGCTGTCTGACAATACATTTTTGTTCAGACCAGAATTGATTTAAGGTATTGATCATATCTTGAAAATTCATAAAAATCCCCCTCTTTTTATAATGGAGAATTGAGAATTATTTTAGTTTTTAATTCTCAATTCTCAATTCTAAACTCTCAATTAAATATAAAAACCCCCTCCCTAATAGTAATTTCTACTATCAGGGACGAGGTTACCCGCGGTTCCACCCTGTTTAATCCTCTTTAGCAGGATTCACTTTATTATCAGTTACTCCCAAGTGCCCTTCACCAGATTGCTATACTAGACTTCCACCATCCCTAGCTCGCTTTAATAGCAAATTCTAACTACTCCTCTTGTTCTTTGTAACTAACTTTATCTATTTTTCCTTAAATATATCAGAATTCATCTGAATTGTCAATATCATTCTCTACCTTATCAGCTATCCTATTAAGCCTTTCAACTTCTATAGTACATTTACTGGCTAAGGCTGCTAGACCTGCTAAGACCGTTAGATAAGGGGCGATCACCGTTCCTACTACACCTGCTGTTACAGGGATATCTACTAATACCCTGTCATCTTTTTTAACCCTAATTCTTGTAACATTACCCTTTCTAATCAAATCTTTAACCCTACCAAGAACCTGCTGACCTCTTACTTGAAACTCTTCTTTAGTATATTTCTGTTTTTCTTCTTTCTCTAACTTAATAATCGCTTCTAAAACATCACCATCGACAGACCTTAAAGCCTCTACAGCCTGCTCATAATCAACTCCTGTTCTCTCCCTAATCACATCTACCTTCTCTAACTCTTCTGTTATCATAGTTCTCCTCCTTAATTAAACTCTTTTAAACTTTCTATAAAAGAGATAGACTTTAACTTTTTATGAATTAAAGATTGAATATAGTAAGGTATAATCTCAGCCAATTCCTTTCTAGCATATTCAGGTAGCTTCATCTGTAGCAGCTTCTTATAATCCAATTCTAGGATTTTCTTCATGTACTGTACTGTTCCCATACTTATCTTCTTAGCCCAGTTAGCAGAGCAAGAGCAGACCAATCCACCAGCTTGTCCATCAAATCTAAGGTTCTTAGTTGATTTATTTCCACATTCTACACAGCCAGCTAGATAAGGCTCATAGCCCAATAATTTAAGTAACTTTAATTCAAAAGCTCTAATAATCAACTCTAAATCATCTAAATTATCTATTAACCTTAAGGTTAATAATAACAACCCAAAGACCCATTGATTCTCTTCATAGTCTGTAGTCAACTCATCAACTACCTCTACTACATAAGAAGCATAAGCCATCTTATCTAAATCTCCTCTTATCTTGCTAAAAGACTCCTTTATATCACATTGACTTAACTTACCCAGATCAGATTTACCTTGATAAACTAAAACATTATTATATACAAAAGGCTGTAATCCAGCAGATAAAGTACTCTTGGTCTTACGTACACCCTTTGCTACTATCTTAATCTTTCCTTTTTCTCTACTATAAAGAGAGATAATCTTATCAGCTTCCTTAAATTCATAATTTCTTAGCACAATTGCATCTGTATCAAAGAGTGGCATAACATCATTCCTTTTTTATCTGTTAGTATTAAATAATCTTCTCCATCTAGCTAAAATATCCTCTTTGACACAAACTACTCTAACCATAGTTTATGCAAAAAAATAAATTTAACTCATTATCATAATTAAATATTGAAACACTTTAAATCTAAGATAAAGTTTAAGGTTGAGCAAACCGTAAAAACATGGATTTAATGTTTTACTTAGACTTAACCCTTAAACTTTCACATTATCCCATATTATTAAAGATTAACGTAAAAAAGAAGTTGGTATTTAAATACCAACTTCTCATTATTCATCCTCATCTCCAGTTACTATTGCCACACCTTCGCTACTACCAATTCTATTGGCACCAGCATCTAACATTTCAAGGGCTTCATCGAAGGTATCAATACCACCAAAGGCTTTAACCCCAATAGACCTACCTACATTCTTACGAATCAAACTGACCTCTTCAGTTGTTGCTCCTCTTGGTCCAAAGCCAGTAGAGGTCTTGATAAAGTCAGCCCCTACCTTTTTAGAGATATAACATAGCTTTTCAATCTCCTCTTCATTCAAATAACAGGTCTCGATTATAACCTTAGTGATTATATCCTTAGTGACTCCTGCTATTTTAGTAGCATCAACAACAGCCTTGACATCCTCTCTAACCACATCCCAAGAGTGGGACTTAACAGCACTGAGATTAACTACCATATCAACCTCTTGAGCACCATTTCTGATAGCATTCTTAGTCTCATATGCCTTGGTCTCAGAAGTAGTAGCTCCTAAAGGATAACCTATCACTGTACATACCTTTACAGAGCTATTCTCCAATAGCTTAGCTGCTAAGGGAACAAAACAGGGATTAACACAGACAGAAGCAAAATCATGTTCTTTTGCTTCATCACAGGTCTTCTTGACATCTAACACCGTTGCAGTGGGATATAGTATTGTATGATCAACCATTTTAGCCATATCTTTAGGTTTAATTGCCATGATTATCAGCTCCTCTATCGTATTATTTTATGTTAAATGATTCAAGAATAATCTAGCCAAAGTAAAATAAATAAATAATCCAGATGCATCAATTACAGTAGTAATAAAAGGACCTGCTGCTACTGCTGGATCAATACCGAAATAGTCTAAAATAAATGGGGTAGTAGTTCCTACAAAGGTTGCTGTTAATATATTACAGAACATAGCCAAGCCTACTACAACCCCTAATATATAATTTCCTTGCCATAAAAATGCCACTAAAGCAATCATAGAACCACAGATTAAAGCCACCAAACCTCCAACTTTAACCTCATTAAATAGATGCATAAATAAATCTTTAGATTCTATATCCCCTGTAGCCAGTCCTCTAACCACAATTGCCAAGGACTGAGTTCCAGCATTACCACCAGTTCCAGCCAAAGTAGGCATAAACAAAGCCAAAGCCACTACACTATTTAAAAGACCTGAGAACACATCGATTACAGAGCCTGAGAGCATACTTGCAAATAAGAGGACTATCAACCATGGGGAACGCTTCATAGCAGCCTTTAAAATTGAATTATTACCAGATTCAAAATCAACCTCACTGGTTGCAGCCATCTTATAAATATCCTCTGTAGCCTCCTCTTCAATAACATCAATAATATCATCTACAGTTATTATTCCCAGAAGCTGCATTTGATGATTGACTACTGGAACAGCCAATAAATCATACTTAGAGATAATCCTGGCAACTTCTTCTTGGTCTAAATCTAGCCTAACATGAATTACCTTCTTCTGGATTAGATCCTTTATCTTCTTGTCAGGGGTTGCTGTAATTAACTCTCTCATCGAAAGAACACCCATTAACTGCTTGGTCTGATTTACTACATAGATATAATAAATCATCTCAGCTTCTCTAGCAATCTCTCTAACAATATCTAAAGCCTCTCCTACAGTCTTACCTTCCTTGATTGCTATGTATTCGGTGGTCATAATACCACCAGCACTATCCTCATCATAACCTAAGAGATTATGAATCTGCTCAGCATCCTCTTTTCTCATCAACTTTAACAATTCTTTAGTCTTACCAATGGATAAAGTTCCTAAAAAATCGGCTATATCATCGGCATACATATTGTCTAAAATAACTCTTAGATCTTCAGGTTTTACTAAATTCAAAATAGTATGCTTAACATCATAATCAAACTCTGTTAAAGCATAAGCCAACTTCTTTAAAGGAATAGCAGGAATTATCGCCTTAACTTCCTCCATAGATAGTTCATCTATCAACTCAGTAATATCAGCTGGATACAGCTCTTCTAAGATAGGCTTTAACTCTTCAATATCCCTTTTCTCAAGTTTTGCTTTTATATCTAAGAATATACTCTCTTTCATGTAGTATCACCCCTTATAGCCTAGCATTTTCAAAGCATCCTCCTTATCTCTCCAGTCATCTTTTATCTTAACCCATAAATCCAAAAATACCTGAGTACTCAATAGATTCTCTATATCAGCTCTAGCACTTTTACCGATCTTTTTGAGCATACTTCCACCTTTACCGATTAAAATTCCCTTTTGAGACTTTCTCTCTACATAAATATTTGCACCAATTTCAATTAAGTCCTTATCACTTCTCTCTTTAAATCTAGTAACCTCAACAGCTACCGAATGGGGTACTTCTTGATGAGTAAACTTTAAGATCTTCTCTCTAATCAATTCAGAAACGATAAACTGCTCTATTTGATCAGTAATCATGTCATCAGGATAATACTTAGGACCTTCTGGCAAATAATCAACTATAATCTCAGTTAAATCATCTAAATTGATCCCTTTCTCAGCTGAAATAGTTATAATATCAGTAAATTCTCCTAATTTCTGATAATCATTGATCCTTGTAGCTAAATCATTTTTAGAAACAGTATCGACCTTATTTAAGACCAGAAGAGTTGGTTTAGATGATGCATGAGCTAACTGGGTAGCAATCTTTTTATCCTGGTCATTTGGTTTATAATTAGCATCAACCATAAAGAGCACTAAATCAATCTCCCTTAAAGATTCATAAGCTATCTCATTTAAGTATTTTCCCATCTTATCCTTTGGCCTGTGAATCCCTGGGGTATCTATAAATATCATCTGTGCCTTATCTAAAGTTAAAATACATTGAATCCTATTTCTCGTTGTTTGAGCTTTTCGAGAAATAATATTGATCTTCTCTCCAATCAGTTTATTGACTAGGGTCGATTTACCAACATTAGGCTGTCCTACTACTGTAATAAATCCTGATTTAAATCCTTTATCAAACGTTAAGTTGTCCATTGCTCTGCCCCCTCATAATTTCAGTTCCATAATTAGTCTATCTTCTCCTAAACCATATTCATTCTTACGATAATCGATCTTATTAAATCCAAACTTATGCTGATAGATATAAACTGCATTCTGATTATTAGGATCTACTGTTAACTCTACCTTCTTAATTTCTCGCTTAGACAGATCTCTTAAAGAATAATCTAATAATTTACTACCAAAGCCCTTACCTTGATGTCTTTTAGATATAGCCAACCCATATAAATATCCCTTCTCTAGATCTTCCATGTCTCTAATATATTCTGCTAAACCAACGGGTTCTTTATCCAGCCAAATAACATAAACCAACCCATGGTAAATCATTGGTACTAAACCCCACTGATTTAAACCCCCTTCTCCAAAGGCCTCTTTTTCAATCTTGGTCAGCTTATTAATAATATCGATTTGATTACTCTTTAGTACTGTAATTCTTACTTGCAAAGTTTACCCTCCTTAATCATCTTCAGGTGCTACTGTCCCTCCTGACACAATCAACTTCAATCCTTCTTCAACGGTCATATCTAAGTAAGTAATATCATCTTTAGGGATTAAAATCAACATCCCAGAAGTGGGATTGGGAGTGGTTGGGATAAAGACATTGACAACCTCCCGTGCTGTCTTCTTTTGAACCTCTCCGACACCCTTACAGGTTAAAAAACCCAATTGATAGATTCCCCGGCGAGGATATTCAATTAGAACCACATCACGAAAAGCAGTCTTATTCTTTAAAAACAAGGCATTAATCAGCTGGCGCACAGTCATATAGATAGTGCGAACTAATGGAATTCTAATCAGTAATCTTTCACCAAAATCAATTAACCTTTTTCCTAATACATTTTTAGCTATAATTCCCACTACCAAAATTAAAATAAAGGTCATTATAAAACCTAGTCCATAAAATTCTTTTCCTATCAGTATTTTAACTACTGGGCTTAAAGCATTATCTACAATATTGATAACTGTAACAATAATATATAAAGTAGCTATCGATGGTAATAATACAATTAAACCAGTAATTAAATAATTCCTTAATTGCTTGAACATCTATACTTCCTCCTGCTCAATTGCTACTTTATCCTTAACACGTTTAATTCTAACCTTCGAGATTCTTCTTTGAATGACCTTCTCTACAGAAATATGTAAATCCTCGAATTCGATCCATTCTCCAGCTTTAGGGACATAGCCCAACATACTCAAGATAAAGCCACTGATTGTCTCATAGTCCTCTTCAGGCAAGGATATCTCTAATAGCTCATTAATCTCATCAATATCAACCCGTCCATCAATTAAGATCTCATCTTCATTAATAATTCTAATCCACTTCTCTTCTTCATCATATTCATCCTGAATATCACCAACAATCTCCTCTAACAAATCCTCAATAGTTACCAGTCCAGCCGTTCCCCCATACTCATCAAGAATAATAGCCATATGAATCTTTTCTTTTCTAAATTCAGTTAACAGATTATCTATCTTCTTAGTTTCAGGTATATAGTAAGCAGGCCTCATAATCTTTTGAATATCAACATTATAACTATCCTCTTTTAATAACGGAAGCAAGTCCTTAGCATACACTACACCTACTATATTATCAACAGTATCATTATAAACTGGAATTCTAGAAAAGCCCATATTAATAATCAGATCTATTAACTCCTCTAAAGGATCATTTATCTCTATACATAACATATGTATTCTTGGTATCATAATCTCCTTGACACTAATATCATCAAATTCAAAGATACTGTTAATCATCTGCTTCTCATCAGTTTCAATGACACCTTCTTGTTCACCAACTGTTAAAAATCTCATAATCTCTTCTTCGCTGATAAAAGGTTTAACCTTCTTATCACCAGACCTTCTCATGACAAAATTAGTAACCAGTGTCAAGCCTTTAATAAGTGGAGATAATAAAAAAGAGAAGACTTCTATATATGGAGCTACTAACATAGAGACCTTTTTAGACTCTTTGGTAGCAAAAGATTTTGGAGTAATCTCCCCAAAGATCAGTACAAATAGAGTTACTGCACCTATAGCAATACCAACTCCTTTGGCACCAAAAATATCGGTAGCTAAAGCAGTTGCAATTGATGAAGCTGCTATGTTAACTAAATTATTACCAACTAAGATTGTAACCAATAATCTATCTGGACTACTTAGTAGCCTATCTACAACAGTAGCTTTCTTATTTCCTTCTTGCTTTAAGTGCCTAATCTCAACTTTATTTACTGACATTAAGGCAGTTTCAGAGCTTGAGAAAAATCCAGATAGGATTAATAGTATTAATAAGGCTATTCCTTCTATTAACACCGTCAAATCCATAGATTAATGCCCTCCTAACAAAATTACAAATTGACTAATTGAAAGACTAATATACCTACTAATGAACCAATTATTGCACCAGAGATAACCTCCAAAGGGGTATGAATCTCTCCCTCTATCCTGCTTTGTGCTATCAAAACCGCCATTAATAGTGCTAAAGTTGTAATCAAAGCATCATTTGCCAAATTAGAAATAATAATCATTAGACCAAAAGCAAGGGCACTATGACCACTGGGCATCCCCCCTTGCAACGGAGTCCCTTTGTTAAATTGAGATTTTATTCCAATCACTATTAATATAATTAGAATAAGTGATATAAAAGTCAAATGAATTGGGGTCTGCTGAATATGTTGTAATAAATCTAAGGTTAAAGGCTGAATATCTTTAAAGAATATAATATATCCTACAACAATAGCATTTAAAGCTGTTATCAATACAGCACCTGCTGCTATATCTTTAATTATCTTAATCATCGGATGATATTCTTCACTGACCAGATCACTCAATCCTTCAATTGCAGTGTTAATCATTTCAGTAAAGAAAACCAAGGTCATTGTTATAAATAAAATCAATAGTTCCAGCTTATCTAAGCTGAAAAAAGTTCCAAACAATAGGACTATAATAGAAATAATAAGATGAACCTTCATATTACGCTCATGCTTTAAAGAATATATAATCCCATTAACTGCATAGTTAAAGCTCTTAATTAGATCATTAATAAACTTCATTTAATCTCTATTTAAGCCTAGCTCTACTAGGATTTCCTCCTCCTTTTTACGCATAATTACCCTCTCTTCTTCACCATAATGGTCATAACCCAAAAGGTGGAGCATACCATGAACTGTCAAAAATCCAACCTCTCTAGCAAAAGAGTGGTTATACTCCTCTGCTTGGCGTTGGGCTGTCTCCAAAGAGATGATAATATCACCTAACAACAGATTATCATCTTGGGGAAAAGACAGTACATCAGTAGGTTGATCCTTTCCTCTGTATCTATGATTTAAGCCATGTATATAACTATCATCAACTAAAGCAATACTTACCTCTTTAGCTAAGTCAGCTTCCCTTTTTAATACTACACTTACCACCTGCTCTATTACATCTACAATCTCTTCTTCAACCTCTAAATTATCTTGTAAATTATTTATTAGTACTGCCATCTAGCTTTTTTCCCTCCTTAAATTGTTGAGCAATATTATCAGGATATTCTATTCGATTATGAAAGATTCCTTTTAATATATTAACAAAGGCATTAGCAACCCTATCTAAATCCTTCAAAGTTAAATTACATTCATCTAACTGTCCACTATCTAGCTTCTTTTTGATAAGTTCTCTAACAAATTTCTCTAACTTACCAGGGTTGCTTTGGGCTGATACATTTGACCTGACAGCAGCCTCTACCATATCAGCTAGCATAATCAAACCAGCCTCTTTGGTCTGTGGCTTAGGGCCATCATATCTAAAGTCATCTTCATCTATACTCTTATACTTCTCATCATGCTTAGCCTCTTGATAAAAGAAAGAAACAAGGCTAGTTCCATGGTGCTGTTCAATCACATCTACAATAACCTGTGGTAATTTATACTCCTTAGCCAACTCCAATCCATCCTTAACATGTGAAGTAATGATTAAGGTACTCAAACTAGGTGATAATTTATCATGAGGATTCTCAGAACCAATCTGGTTTTCTGTAAAGAAATAAGAACGTTTTGTCTTACCAACATCATGATAATAAGCAGCTACTCTAGCCAATAATGAATCTGCTCCTATTTTATCTGCAGCAGCTTCTGCTAGATTACCAACTATGATACTATGATGATAGGTCCCTGGAGCATCTACTAGTAGTCTCTTCAATAAAGGATGATTTGGATTAGATAGCTCCAATAGCTTGACTGGTGATGTGATCCCAAAGATATTCTCTATATAAGGTAATAAACCATTTGTAACAACAGCTACCAATACACCATTTAGTATACCCCATAAAACCTTTAAAAATCTAGCTAGCTCTACATTAGGTACCATCAATAAAAAAGTAAATATCGTTGCTGAAGTAGTCAAACCAACAATGAGTCCAGCTCTAGCTAAATCAGAACGTTGGCTTAACTTCGATACACTGTAGATTCCAGTTAGCCCACCAACTAAGGCCACTGTAATCCCAATTACCCCATCACCAGTAACTATGCCTACTAAAAAGGATAGACTGATTGTAAAGAGAACTGCTAAATCTGTATCAATTAAAATTGCAATCATAATCGAAGCAGCAGCCACTGGCACCACAAAAGATGGATATTCAATGGGCATATAATTGGCTATATAACTTGCCAATTTAGCTAATGTAATAATAATAATCGGCAATAACCCTAATAATGCTAAGATCCCTTCTCCCTCTAAAATATCACGCTGATATTGGGAGATATAAATAGTAGGGATTAAAGTAAAAATGAGCACAATTAAAATGTGTCCAATAATATTAAGATAATTAATTTTAGCCTGCCTTAGCCCTAATTTCTCTAAAATCTTAATATCATCTTTAGTAACGACCTTACCATGGCGGATGATAATCTCACCTTTAGAGAAGGTCCTTCTAATAGGTTCTATCTTCTGACGAGCTTCCTCTTTCTTCTTCTCTGTTGCCTCTAAATTAAAGATCATATTAGGCTTAATAAAGTGTTGGGCGATCCCACTTACCAAGTTATTATATTGCTGATCTTCACTTAATTTAGCAGCATCTTGGCTTAACTGTTCCTTAACATTACTTAAATAATCGTTCTTAACACCACGATTTAAGTATTTAGCCAATATCATCAGAATATCCTCTTTTAAAAGCTCTATATCCTCTTCGGATAGACTGAATAAATATGACAGATTCTGATAAGATAACTCTATATCATAATTATCTTGAACCTGTTCAACCTTATTTTCTAACTCAACATCAGCCTTTCTTATCATTGTAACATTATCAAAGAACTTTCTAACCTCTACCTTTACCTCTGTTAAGATTCCTACATCCTCTTCATATACCTTAGAAACTGAATTGGCAGCTTCTTTTCTTAAAGCCTCGGTCTGTTCTTCATCTATGTACTCTACCGTCTTAGGGGCAACGACATCATTTTTAGCAACTTGTCCTACTTCCAAATTAACCTGCCTTGGAAAGATATCAATAGTAATAATCCCTGCTAAAATAACAAAAATAACTATAACCCAAATATAGCGTTGTGATTTTTCAATCTTATAAAAATCAACCTGTTTAATCTTCAACTTTTCTAATAGTTGCTCAAAAAAAGACATTATCTTTCACTCCTAAAAGGATCAGTTAATTGCTTCATAAGCCTTAATTATCTCCCTAACCAACCTATGTCTTACTACATCAAGATTAGTTAAATAGACAAAGCTTATGCCAGCTATATCTCTTAATATCTGCTCTGCTTGAGCCAATCCCGACTTCTTTCTACTTGGTAAATCAACCTGAGTTATATCACCAGTAATTACTGCTTTAGAATTAGGTCCTAAACGGGTTAAGAACATCTTCATCTGCTCTCTAGTGGTGTTTTGAGCTTCATCTAAAATAACAGCTGAGTTTCTAAGGGTTCTCCCTCTCATATAAGCTAAGGGAGCAATCTCTATAATCTTCTTCTCTAAAAACTGCTCAACCTTCTCCGGTCCTAAAATATCATACAAAGCATCATATAAAGGTCGTAAATAAGGGTCAACCTTCTCCTGTAAATCCCCTGGCAAAAACCCTAAATTCTCCCCGGCTTCAATGGCAGGACGGGTTAAAATAATTCTCTCTACCTTATTTCTTACCAAATAATTAACGGCCATAACTACTGCCAAATAGGTCTTTCCTGTCCCTGCTGGACCTATTCCAAAAACAATATCATCCTTACGCAAAGCATCTAGATACCTCTTTTGACCTATAGTCTTAGGGGTAATCTTCTTTCCTGACCTAGTAACCTGCACTACATCAGAGTAAATTTCATTTAAAGAAAATTCCCCCTCTTTACTCATTTCAATAGCATATTCAACTTCTTTAGTGCTTAGTGCATCCTTATTGTTAGCTATCTTATTGAGCTCTTCAAAAAGCTTAGATACTTGATTTACATCTTCTTGTTTTCCTTTGATTTTAACAATATTCCCTCTAGCAATTATCTGTGCTGAGAAATTATCTTCGATTAACCTTAAATTCTGATCATGATGTCCAAATATATTTCTTGCAGCTTGATTACTACTTAATGTAACCTCTTTTGTTAAGATGTTCAAAACTAGCTACTCCCTCCTGATTCCAATCTCTTCCTCAATCTCTAGTAATGCCTTGACTCTAATTATATTATTATCTTCACCAGCTAAGTCTATTAACTTTAATTTACTATTTAATATTATAGCCTCTTTTGATACCCCTTGCAAGATACTTTCTACTGCCTCTTCTTTAGCAATCTGTTTAGCCGTATCCAATTTGATTTTCTCTTTTATCTTCTTTACCTGTATGTATCTTCTTGTAACTAATTCGATAGGTAAGTCGATATTCCTCCATTTAGGTAAAGTTTTTACCTCTTCTACTACTTTATAATTAGCATATGGAGCACTTTTAGGTCCCTTAAGATTTATCATCTTCTCTTTAAATTTAATAGCTAGACTAGTTTTACTATTATCAGTCAATTGTTCATACTCCTGCAGGACTTTAGCTTCTCCATAACCCTCATACCAGATCCTTGCCTTAATAATTCCTTCAGCCTTAACCTCCTCTTTTTTAACAAGAATTCCCCTCTCATTATCCTCTTTCTCTTTATTAATTACCTCTTCCTCTTCTTTTTTTATAAATACTTCCCTACTTATCAATAGATCCCCTTTTTTAACGGTCATCCCCTCTTCAACCACTGGAGTACCCTTTAATACAATCAGTTTAGATATAATTCCAGACTTGGCAGCTACAATATCACTAGGTAGAATCTTAGAATCTACTATCTTCTTCTCAACCACCTCTAGAATCAATCTAGTTCCAGAAAAATAAATATTTACCCAAGCAATTTTAGGTATCCTCTTAATTAAAGCTTTTTCTAAATCCTCTAATGGAATACTAGATTTCAATACTCCTGGATGAATTTCAACTTCTTTTAAAAAACCTAATATCTCCTCTTTTTCTATCTCCTTAAGCCCTTGTATCTCAATAAAGAAGAGAAATGATGACAAAGTATATAATGATAAGATTAAAAAAAGCAATCCAACAATTAAAAATCTCCTGCTTAATGCTTTAGTAAAGAAAAAGGGTAGTCCTCTTTTCTGATTTATTCTAACCTTATACCTTTTTCTCCTTAAATGAGGTCTGATATTCTTAAAATCCTTTAATCTAATATTTACATATAATCTATCACCTATACGGATAATATCCCATAATTTAAATCCTTCTCTCATTAGAATATTAATACACTTCTCCAAATTAGCTCCCTGTATCTCTAGTCTTAAATATCCTTCTACTAAAGTGTATAGTTTCTTTAGCATGATATCCCCCTTAAACTGATTTAATCTTCAAATCAGTTATCTTACCCTCTATTATAATAATCTCCTCTTCTAAACTGTCAATACTCATATCCTTACCCTCTATAACCATCTGCCCACGGTAGAATCTAATCTTTATAAATTCTGGAGTATACTTTATAATCCCCCGATGATTCTCAATTGCTAGTTGTATACCTCCAACTAATGAAATCCTAGGCAGATCTAATACTACCTCTTGAGGAAGGTCAAATATATTAGCAAACAACTCCTTAGCCTTCTCTTTCTTCCCCATTTAAATTCCTCCTAAGCGTTAGCTACTGCTAACTTAATTGCTAATACTATCAACATTTAATAAATTCAGTCGACTTTACTACTAAATAATATATATGTAAGGACTTGATTATTAATTACAGTTAAGCTTAGAAGAATAAGATTGACAGAGATAATGTATTTTTAAGTATGAACGCCTGTATTGGTGTAAGTAGAGAATTAAAAGATTTTAAAGTAGGGTATGGTCGCGACCATACCCTACAAAAAAATTAATATTTATCACATATGAAAGCATCTCCATATTTCTATACACTTTAATATTAAAAATTAATAAGAGACGGCTAAAACCGTCCCTATAAAATCAATAATTCTATTTTAATTTTACTTTATGCTAATCTCTCTTTTACTAATTGACTAATTACATTACCATCAGCTCTTCCAGTAACCTCTGGCATAATAGCTCCCATTACTTTACCCATATCCCTCATGCTCTCTGCACCAGTTTGAGCAATTACTTCCTCTACCATCTCAGCTAATTCCTCTTCACTTAACTGTTCAGGCAAATAGTCTTCTAATACACCAATCTCTCTCTTTAAATCTTCTACTTTATCCTCTTGACCAGCCTTCTCAAATTCAGTAATAGAGTCCCTGTTCTGCTTTACCAGTTTAGCTAAAACCTCAATAACCTCTTCATCGGATAAATCTTTTCTCTCATTGATCTCTTTGTCTTTGATAGCAGCCCTTGCCATCCTAATTACCGATAGTCTCTCTTTATCTTTACTCTTCATCGCAGCTTTCATATCTTCTAATAATCTTTCCTGTAAAGACATACTAACCCCTCCTAATTTATCTCTATTTGTTATTTGATTGTTGGTACTTCCGCAACTCTTGGAACATCATCTATATTCTAGTAGCAACTAAAACTATGTAAATCTATTATAATTAATATTTAAACCTCTTAACCTGGAGGCCACTGTAAGTTTCTTCCCCCTAATAGGTGATAGTGGATATGATAAACACTCTGACCTCCTGCTTCATTACAGTTACTTACTACCCTAAATCCATCCTCTGCAATTCCTTCATCTTGAGCAATTTTACTGGCTACCAAATAAATATGACCTATCAACTCTTTATCATCCTCTTGAAGATCTAGTAGAGTAGGAATATGCTTTTTAGGAATAATTAAATGATGAATAGGTGCTTCAGGATTAATATCCTTAAAAGCAATTACCTTATCATCCTCATAAACAATATTACTATTTATTTCACCAGCAACTATCTTACAAAAAATACATTCTTCCATCCTATGCTCCCCTTTCCTAAATCAGCTATAGTCGATTTATAACTTAAATAATTATATTATTCTAAACAACCTATTAATTTTCCTTCTTTTTCCATCAACTTTACTTCAACTAGTTCTCCTAATAATTCATCAGAGCCATCAACTAAGACCCTCAAATAATTATCAGTTAGTCCAGTTAACATTCCCGTTTCATTATCTCGTACTTCCTCTAATAAAACCTCTATTCTCTCTGCTATAAACTTCTGCTGGTAAGCCAAAGATAAGCTTTTAGCTAACATTCTTAGCTTTTCACTTCTCTCTTTTTTTATAACTGAATGGACTTGATTTTCAAAGTCTGCTGCTGGAGTTCCTTGACGCTTGGAATACTTAAAGATATGTAAATCACTAAACTCAAGCTCCTTAACCACTTGATAAGTATCATTAAAGTCTTCATCACTCTCCCCTGGAAATCCTACAATCACATCACTGGTAATTGCAATCTCAGGTACTTTAGCTTTAATCTTAGTTACCATATCCCTAAACTGCTGCACATCATAAGGGCGATTCATAGCTTCTAATATCTTATCAGACCCGCTTTGTAAAGGCAAATGGAGGTGGCGGCATAATTTATCAGATTCTGCAATTAGGTCTATTAGTTCATCACTAACTTCTGTTCCCTCTATAGAACTCAACCTAATCCGCTTAATCCCCTCAACAGTTAATATTCCTTTAATAAGCTTAACCAAATCTAGTTCTTCTTTATCTTTCCCATATTGGCCTAAGTGAATTCCTGTTAGAACTATCTCCTCAAATCCACCCTTAGCTAAACGAATAACCTCTGCCTTAACATCCTCTAAGGAACGACTACGTAAAGAACCACGAGCATAGGGAATGATGCAATAAGAGCAGAACTGATCACAGCCCTCTTGAATCTTAATAGAAGCTCTTGTTCTCTCTTTAGACTCCTCAATAGCAATCTCTTCAAAGCTATCATCCTCTTCCATCTCTTGTACAAAGTTAACTGGAGCTTTTGCCCTTATTGCCTGCTTGACAAACTCTATTATTTTACTTCTTCCTTTAGTTCCAACTACTAAATCAACTTCTACCATCTCCATTACCTCATCAGCATCAACCTGAGGATAACAGCCTACCATAGCAACCAGAGCTTGAGGATTTCTCCTTTTAGCCCTCCTAGTAATCTTACGAGACTTACTTGCACCTTGTTGAGTTACAGTACAGGTATTAATTACATAAATATCAGCTTCACTTTCAAAATCAACGATCTCATAGCCGGCTTCCTCAAACTGTTTCATCATCGCTTCTGTATCATATTGATTAACCTTACATCCTAGTGTATAAAATGCAACCCGTTTCATATATTCCCTCCTAAATCAACCTAGGTCTCCTAATTGATATAATACCATAGATAAAGTTGCAATACCAGCAGTTTCAGTCCTTAAAATTCTTGGTCCTAAAGTTACAGATTTTGCTCCTGCCCTCTTTACTTGTTCTATCTCTTCTAAGCTAAAACCACCCTCTGGCCCGATTATTATCATTATCCTCTCAACCTCTAAATTAGATCCCAAAGTCTCTTTTAACCCTTGGCTCTCTTCATCCTCCCAAGGAACTAAGACTAGGTCATAGCTATCAAACTTTCCTATAATCTGCTTTAAATCAGAGAGTTCTTTAACTTTTGGAATTTTACCCCTTTTAGATTGCTTAGCAGCTTCCTCTACTATCTTCTGCCATCGCTCTTGGCGCTTTTGAGCCTTCTTCTTATTTAAATTAACAACAGTTCGCTTAGTATCAATAGGAATAAACTCTTCTACACCAATCTCCGTACATTTCTGTACGATCATGTCCATCTTCTTACTCTTAGGTAAGCCCTGTACAAGGGTGACCTTGACTCTAGGTTCAGCCTGAACTTTAAACTCTTCTAGTACCTTAGCCTTTACAAAATATTCGCCAAACTCCAACAATTCAGTTAAATATTTCTGACCTTCTCCATCACTAACACTGATTTCATCACCAAGATCTAATCTTAATGAACGGGTAATATGAGCTACATCATCACCCTTAATAACCACTATCCCATCATTTATATCTGTTGATTGAACAAAAAAATGATGCATCTTATCCTCTCCTAATAGCTACAATTGTAATCCACTGCTCTTTTTGAATGATCTCTTTGACTTCAAAATTATATTTTTTCAATTCATCCTTTATCATATCCGCTTTCTCTTCAATAATTCCTGATAAAATTGAAATACTTCCTACCTTGGCAACCTTCGGCAAATCAGGAATCAGCCTTTTAATCACATGAGGTAAAATATTAGCAATAACCAAGTCATACTTCCCATCAACAATATCCAGTAAATCACCTTGAGCAAAATTGATCTGATCTAAGACTTGATTCAACTTGGCATTCTCCTTAGCTACCTTAACAGCAACTGGATCGATATCGAGGGCAAAGTTACTCTTGGCTCCTAGCTTGGTTGCAGCAATCGATAAAATTCCTGTTCCGGTTCCGATATCCAAGACATCAAAATCAGGTTGAAGATACTTCTCTATCATCTCTAAACAACCACTAGTAGTCCCATGATAACCTGTACCAAAGGCTAAACCTGGATCTAATTCTATGATAATCTCATCTGCTTGCTTCTGATATTCTTCCCAAGTAGGCTTAATCACTATCTTATCCGTTACTTTAATAGCCTTAATATCCTTTTTCCACTTATTGACCCAGTCCTCTTGCTCTAACCCCTTAATTATTATCTCTCCACTACCTATATTTAAGTCATAATCAGCTAATTGTGCTATTCTCTTCCTTAAAGAGTCTACTTTCTCTTTAGTCAACTCTTCCTCTTCAAAGTATCCTTTCATAATTACTTCTTCTTGTTTGAAGTCTTCTTTACTGATCCCTACAGCACCAATCTCTGCTAAGATATTCTCTATTGCTGAAAATCCTTCATAATTGGTTGCAATGATTACTTCTTTTAATTTCATCTATAATTTCCCACCTTTTTAGTCGAGTCCAAAAGCATCTTTAATTTTCTGTAAAAACCCCTTATGTTCTGGATTTATCTCTTCACCACTGATCTCTGCAAATTCTTTAAGTAAATCCTTCTGCTTATCATCTAACTTCTTAGGAATGACAACTTTTACCTTAATATGTTGATCTCCCCGTCCACTACCCCTTAAATATGGAATTCCTTTATCCTTCAATCTAAAGGTAGTAGCAGGTTGAGTTCCTTCTGGTATAGTAAATTTAACCTTACCATCCAAAGTAGGAACTTGGATCTCATCGCCTAAGGTAGCTTGAACGAAACTGATTGGTACCTCACATAAAACATCATTTCCTCTACGCTTAAAGATTTTGTGGCGTTTAACATTGATAACAACCTGTAAATCTCCTGCTGGACCACCATTGACTCCAGCTTCTCCCTCACCCCGTACTCTCAGAGTCATTCCATCATCTACTCCTGCTGGAATATCTATAGAGACCGTTCTTCTCTTCTTAACCTTTCCATTACCATGACAATCTGGACAAGGATTTTTGACAAATTTACCAGTCCCGCTACAACGGTCACAAGTAGTTGTCTGTACCATCTGTCCAAATGGAGTATTCTGTTTAAATTGAATCTCTCCACTTCCACCACATTTAGCACAAGTCTCTACATCACTGCTAGACTTAGCACCTTTACCATCACAAGTCTCACAGTCTTCAGTTCGAGGAATAGTGATATCCTTTTTAGTACCAAAAGCTGCTTCTTCAAATTCAACTGCAATATTTACCCTTAAGTCTGACCCTTTACGAGGGGCATTTCTACTTCTTGATCTTCCACCGCCACCAAAGAACATATCAAAGATATCATCAAAACCACCACCGAAACCACCTTGACCAAAGCCTCCAAAGCCACCTTGACCAAATCCTCCACCATTACCATCTACTCCTGCATGACCAAATTGATCATATCTAGCTCTCTTATCCTCATCACTTAATACTTCATAGGCCTCTGCAATCTCTTTAAACTTCTCTTCTGCATTCTCCTCTTTACTCACATCAGGATGATATTTTCGAGATAACTTCCGATAAGCCCGCTTAATCTCCTGTTTACTAGCACCTTTATCTACACCTAATATCTCATAATAGTCTCTCTTAGCCACTTCAATCACTGCCTTTCTAATTCATTTTACAATATATCGTTAAGTAAAAATTTCAAAACTAATTAAAACAATTTTTTGGCGACAGATTTCTATATAAAATAACTATAAACTTATTATAGTCTACTATTACTTACACTACCTACTTAGATTATTATACAATAAGTCTAGCAAGAAATAAAATTTTACAGAAAATAATCACTAATTTCTATTCATAAAAACAGAGTCAAAGCCAAATTAATCTGGCTTTGACTCTCATTATCTTATATTAATTGATTATATTTGCTATTAATCAACATCTTCAAAATCAACATCTACTACATCATCGTCAGCTTCTGCCCCTTGTGCACCAGCGCCTCCTGCTGCTTGTTGAGCTTGCTCAGCTTGTTGATACATTTGAGTTGTCAACTCATGAAGCTTTGTAGTTAATGCCTCTTGTTTAGCTTTGATACCATCAATATCTACTTTATCTGGATCGATATTATGCATATCAATACCTTCTAGTACTTCCTTTAGTTCATCCTTCTTGCTTTCAATCTCACTTAAGACTGAAGCATCAGCATTTTCTTTAGCTTCTTCTATAGTCTTTTCAACTTGATGTACTAAGCTATCTGCACCAGTTACTGTCTCAATAGCTTCTTTCTTCTTCTTATCCTCTTCAGCATGGCTCTCTGCATCTTGAACCATTCTTTCAATCTCTTCTTCTGATAGACCAGTATCAGATTTGATCGTAATCTGTTGCTCATTACCTGTTCCTTTATCTTTAGCAGATACATGAACGATACCATTAGCATCTATCTTGAAAGTCACCTCAATTTGAGGTACTCCTCTTGGTGCAGGTGGTATATCAGTTAATTGGAATCTACCTAAAGTTTTATTGTCCTTAGCCATCTGTCTCTCACCTTGTAAGACGTGAATATCAACGGCAGGTTGATTGTCTGCTGCAGTTGAGAAGACTTGGCTCTTTTCAGTTGGAATAGTAGTGTTTCTATCGATAAGCTTAGTAAATACTCCACCCATTGTTTCAATACCTAAAGATAATGGAGTAACATCTAATAGTACAACATCACTAACTTCATCATTCAACACTCCACCTTGAATAGCTGCACCCATTGCTACACACTCATCAGGGTTAATACCTTTATTTGGAGCCTTACCGATCTCTTTTTCAATTGCTTGTTGGACTGCTGGAATTCTAGTAGAACCACCTACTAATAATACCTCATCAATCTCAGACTTGCTTAGTCCAGCATCATCTAAGGCTTGGCGTACAGCCTTTAAAGTTCTATCTACTAAGTCAGAACTCATCTTCTCAAATTGAGAACGAGTAATATCTACATCTAAATGCTGTGGTCCCTCTGCAGTTTGAGTAATAAATGGTAGATTTACATTAGTAGTTGCTACTCCAGAAAGCTCAATCTTAGCCTTTTCAGCAGCATCCTTTAATCTCTGTAATGACATCTTATCTTTACGCAAGTCGATACCATGCTCTTTTTCAAACTGTTCAGCTAAATAATTGATAATCTTTTCATCAAAGTCATCTCCACCTAATTGGTTATCACCACTAGTAGCAATAACTTCTACTACACCATCACCAAGCTCTAGAATAGAGACATCAAAAGTACCTCCACCTAAGTCATAAACCAAAACAGTCTGCTCTTTATCATCATTGATTCCATATGCTAAAGCAGCTGCAGTCGGCTCATTGATAATCCTTTCAACCTCTAATCCTGCAATTTTTCCTGCATCTTTAGTTGCTTGACGTTGAGCATCACTAAAATAAGCCGGAACTGTAATAACAGCACCTTCAACTGTTTGACCTAAGTAATCTTCTGCATATCCCTTTAATTCTTGTAAAATCATCGCAGATATCTCTTGAGGTGTTCTATCCTTTCCATCTAATTCAACCTTATAATCTTCACCCATATGTCTTTTGATAGAACTTACTGTTTGATTTGGATTAGTAATAGCTTGTCGCTTAGCTGGTTCACCTATCAGACGCTCACCTTTTTTAGAAAAACCTACCACTGAAGGTGTTGTTCTAGAACCTTGTTTATTAGGAATAACTGTAGCCTCTCCACCCTCAATAACTGCTACACAAGAGTTTGTAGTACCTAAATCAATACCAATAATTTTACCCATTTATCTTCATCCTCCCATTATCAATTTATAGTTTCTAATATAGATTTATCCTTGCTCTTTGATAAATTATTATAAAAGCATCTATATTATAGTCTGAGTCTGAGTTTAAGTCTAAGTTAAGAAGAATAACTGTATCTCATTCCTTAAATCTACTCAAACTTAAGCTTGAACTTAATCTAATCATTAACTTATATCAAAGACTCCCCCTCCGGGTTCTAAAGAACCCTTCGTGATGGGAAAATTCTTAAATAAATTTTCCCTATCTACTCTGACACCTTGACCATTGCTGGTCTAATTACTGACTCATTAAAGATATATCCTTTTTGTAATTCTTCTATAATTACTCCTGATTCATAATCTTCACTTTCCTCTTTCATTACTGCATTATGTAAATTAGGGTCAAACTCTTCTCCAACTGTCACTATTGCTTCTACCCCTGTCTTAGTTAACAGGTTATTTAATTGGCGATAAATCATCTCTACACCCTTTAAGACACCATCGCCCTCATCATTTAAAGAACTAGCCAATGCTCTTTCAAAGTTATCAATTATAGGTAATAGTTCTACTATAAAATCCTTGGTGGCTTGCTCAGCCAAGTTACTCTTCTCTTTGATAACCCTCTTTCTATAATTAGAAAATTCAGCCTGGAGTCTCTGTAAACGATCTATGTATTTCTCTTTCTCTTCCTTCTCTTTAGCCAGCTCTTCTTCTAACTCTGCAAACTGCTGATCTGTTTCAGAAACCTCTTCATCAAGCTCTGCTTTTATATCTTCAGATGCTTCTGCAGCTTGATCCTGATTTAACTCAGCCTCTTGCTCTTCTGCCATATTCTTCTCTTCCTCAACCATTCAATTCACCTACTCTTAATCAATTAGTTTGTTTTTAATTACATGGAAAACTATATCTATTTTTAAAAATAGATATAGTTTTTATATCTACTTTATATCAGCTATGGTTTAGCCAAAAATTCACTTAAAATATCAGCCATAAATTTCACTGTCCCAATCACATTAGAATATTCCATCCTAGTTGGACCTATTACTCCAATCTTTCCAACTGGACGCCCTCCTAAATTATAGGTAGCTACTACAAAACTACAGTCTCTAATCTCTTGAAAGGAGTTTTCACTACCTATCATAATTTCAACACCTGTTTTCTTATTGAAATCACCCATAATATTATATAACAACTGTTTTTGCTCTAATAGTTTTAAAACACTTTTAATTTTATTAATATCATTAAATTCAGGCTGTTCTAGTATATGAGCAGTTCCCCCTAAATATATTTTACCATTTTCGGGAATATTATAACTAGAAATTTCTTCATTTATAAAATATAAGTTGCGCAGTGGTACTGAAATCCTGTTTACCAATTCTCTATTAATAATCCCTATAGCTTCCTTATCTATCTTATTTAAAGCTAAACCAGAAAGTCTTTCATTTAAAAAACGTGAAATCATTTCAAGATCACCAGTAGATATTGATTCAGGAACATCAATTATCTTATTCTTAATCAATCCAGTATCTGTCACCAAAACCATTAGAACCTTTCTCTCAGCTATAGAAATCAACTGTAAATGCCGAAAGATACTCTCCTCCAGCTGTGGACTTAGGACCAAAGCTGTATAATTAGTTAAATCAGATAACATCTGTGAAGTCTGTTGAATAATTTCTTGAATTCCTACTTGTTTAGAGATGATATTTTCCTTAATAGATCCAATCATTTTTTGAGATATCTTCTTTAGTTCCATTAAGTCATCTACATAAAATCTATATCCCTTATCTGTAGGAATTCTTCCTGCTGATCTATGGGGTTGCTCTAAATAATTGGCTTCCTCTAAATCAGCCATCTCATTTCTGATGGTCGCAGGGCTAACTCCAAAGTCATACCTTCGAGCCAAAGTCCTAGAACCAACAGGCTCTGCAGTCATAATATATTCATTTACGATGGCCTTTAATATCTCCTTTTTCCTCTCTGTCATCTCCACTAGCAACCACCACCTTTCTGCAATTAGCACTCAACGTTATCGAGTGCTAATAAGATGCTATAAATAAAATATCATCATTAAGCTGATTTGTCAAATATATTTATTTTCGATTAAATATAATTAAAGCCATTATGCTCACTTATTCACCACTATTCTTAGCTATCTGAGGTTAAAAAATAATGGATTTATTTTGAAATATGGCTAGAATTCAATCTTAAGCTAAGATTGTTTTAGTATATTGTGATACTTTTAACTTTTTAAGAAAGTAAACAAAATTTTAGGTTCCACCCCAAGAGTACTTCCTCGGGAAAATCACCTTCGGGTTAAAAAGATAACCAAATCTACAGGTTCATAGAACCTTCCGTGGCTCTACAGGGAATATAAAACAATTCCCTTTCACACAAGACCAGTAAAAGCAGCCCAATCAAGAAAAAAATATATTTACGAGTCCACAGACCAAGACTCTTCGTGGCAGAGCCCACTCACTCCGCAACCAAATTGCTTATCAATATCATTAATTATATTTTTTGATTAAATTTCAACTGATTTCTAAAATCTTTGTTCAATTTTTGCTTCGTTCAAACAGAAATTTTTTTGCTTTTAAAGAACTTAACTGTAAACTAAAATAAAAGTGTCGTAATATCTATCTTTTAAGTCAACATAAAATCAGCCAATACCTGATTAGCTAATAATATTCCTTGCCAAGTCAGAGCTAGTCTATCATTAGTAATTGTGATTAACTTCTGCTGTGAGAATTTATCAAGTTCATCATTATAAATTTCATAGATAGATAGTCCAAATCTCTCTTTAAATTCTTTCAAGCTAATCCCCTTTATCAATCTCAATCCCAACATCATCGTCTCTTCGATCTCATCTTCTCTAGTTAAGTTATGATAATCCTTTACAGGTAACCTGCCTTCTTCTATACTCTGGCTATATTCCTCTAAAGCAGAATAATTATATCCTCTACCAACTCCATCATAAAAATGAGCACCTGCTCCCAGACTTAAATAGGGTTCATTCTTCCAATAGATTTGATTATGTTCACTCTCATAACCCCTTTGGGCAAAGTTTGAGATTTCATACTGCTGATATCCTTTACTTTCAAGTAACTTTTTAGTCAAGTTATACATCTTCAAATCTAACTCTTCACTGGTAGGAATCAATTCTCCTTTACTTAACATCTGATAAAAAGGGGTTCCTTCCTCAATTTTGAGATTATAAGTAGATAAATGCTTTGGTTCAAGCTCACAGGCTTGTAGCAAAGCATTCTGCCAATCCTCTAAGCTCTGATCTGGTAAAGCAAAGATTAAATCAAGGCTGACATTATCAAAACCTACCTCTCTAGCTAGATAGTAATTATCAATTGCCTCTTGTGCTGTATGAATCCTGCCAATCTTCCTTAACATCTCATCATTAAAGCTCTGTACTCCAAAGCTCAACCTATTGACTCCTGCTTCCTTGATTAATCTCAATTTCTCTTTATCTACTGTCCCAGGATTAGCCTCTATCGTTATCTCTATATCTTCTTTTATAGCCAAGCTCTGATAGCACCTATCTAATATCTCAGCTAGTTGGGTACCCTCTAAGCTTGTAGGAGTTCCCCCACCAATAAAGATACTCTTAATCTTAGGAGAATATTTCTCAGCCAATAACTCTATCTCCTGATACAAAGCAGATAAATACCTATCTTTTAAATCCTGCTTAGCAGCAAAAGAATTAAAATCACAATAATAGCATTTGCTAACACAAAAAGGGATATGAATATATAGTCCAAACTCTTTCATAAGCATCACCTTTGTCTTTTCTATAATAATATATAAGGGCGAACACGAAGTCCGCCCTACTTAATCTTAAGCTTAATCTTGTTCTTAATTTTAGTCACCAATCTCTAAAACAGCCATGAAAGCATCTTGAGGAATCTCTACACTTCCTATTTGCTTCATCCTCTTCTTACCTTCCTTTTGCTTCTTCAATAATTTCTTCTTACGGGAAACGTCTCCACCATAACACTTCTGTAATACATCTTTACGTCTAGCACTGATAGTCTGACGAGCAACAATCTTATGACCAATTGCAGCCTGTATCGGTACTTTAAACATCTGTTGTGGAATGAACTCTTTTAATTTCTTAGTCAGCTCTTTTCCAACATCATGAGCAAATTCACGGTGAACGATACAAGACAATGCATCAACAGGCTCTTCATTCACAAGGATATTTAACTTGACTAAGTCAGCCTCCTGATAACCATTGAATTCATAATCGAAGGTTGCATACCCTCTTGTTCTAGATTTTAATTTATCAAAGAAATCCAATACAATCTCACTTAAAGGAATATCATAGGTTAATCTGACTCTAACCTCATCTAAATATTCCATATTCTTAAATTGACCCCGTTTACCTTGGCACAGCTCCATGGCTGCTCCTACATGCTCATCAGGTAATAGAATCTTAGCTTCTACTAGTGGCTCTTCAATCTTATCAATCTCTTGAGCATCTGGCATATTTGCAGGGTTCTCTATTTGAAGAACCTCTCCATCGGTCTTGTAGACATTATAGATTACACTAGGTGCTGTAGTAATTAAGTCTAATCTATACTCTCTTTCCAATCGCTCCTGCATAATTTCCATATGTAAAAGTCCTAGGAAGCCACAACGATAACCAAAACCTAAAGCCTCAGAAGTCTCTGGTTCAAAGGTTAAAGATGCATCATTTAACTGTAACTTCTCTAAAGCATCCCTTAATACATCATAATCTTTACCATCCACTGGGTACATACCACAAAAGACCATCGGCTTGGCAGGCTGATATCCTGATAAAGGCTTATCAGTTGGATTCTGGGCATCAGTAATAGTATCTCCTACCTGAGCATTCTTAACATTCTTAATACTTGCTGACATATAGCCTACCTCTCCAGCACTTATCTCTTTAGATGCCTTCATCTTTGGACTAAAGGTTCCTACCTCATCAACTTCAAAGACCTTCTTAGTAGCCATCATCTTAACCTTCATTCCCTTTTTAATCTTACCATCTATCACTCTATAATAACAGATAACCCCGCGGTATGGATCATATAAAGAGTCAAAGATTAATGCCTTTAAAGGCTTGTCCTTATCTCCAGATGGTGGTGGCACCTGTTTTACTACCCTTTCTAATAGCTCTTCAATTCCAATCCCTTCCTTAGCACTGGTCAAGATAGCATCATCAGGATCTAATCCAATATCAATTAGCTCTTCCTTTACTCTATCAGGATTAGCACTTGGTATGTCTATCTTGTTGATTACAGGAATAATCTCTAGATCATTCTCCAAGGCTATATAGATATTAGCCAAAGTCTGAGCCTCTACGCCTTGAGCAGCATCAATTACTAGTAGTGCACCTTCACAAGCAGCCAAACTACGTGAAACCTCATAAGAAAAGTCCACATGCCCTGGAGTATCTATTAAATTTAAGGTATAATCATTACCATCTTTGGCTTGATAAGACATCCTAACTGCTTGAGCTTTAATAGTAATTCCCCGTTCTCTCTCCAAATCCATTGTATCTAATAACTGTTCCTCCATCTCCCGTTCTGAGATCGTCCCAGTAAATTCTAATAATCTATCAGCTAATGTAGATTTACCATGGTCAATATGAGCAATAATACAAAAGTTACGAATATTATTCTGATTAATCTTAGCCATCAAGAACCTCCTCTTTCGTGTACATTATCTTTCCTAATTATAACACCCATTATTACATTAATCAAGATAGTAAGGAGTAGCTAAATTCCTTCATTGATTAAACTAGCCAATACATTAGCTAATAGCTGAGATGACCTTTTAGCTTCATCTAAAGTATTCTTAGCTCCACCAATCTCTAATAACAGAGCATGGGGATGAACCTGTTGATTATATCTTCTGTTACTTAATAACTTCACATCTCTTAATAAACCAGGGTACATGGTATTCATTTTTATGGCTAATTTTTTAGCAAAGGCTACATTTTCTTCCCAATGGGGATTGGGTAAATACTTATTATTAGTTACAACAATCATTATCCTAGCAACTTTATGTCCATTAATTGTTGTAGTAATTAAGTTTCTCCCCCCTTGACCAATAGCATCACGATGAATATCAAAGATCATCTTTAAATCAGCATTATCATCTACTATTCTTTGCGCAGTTCTTAAAGAATTTATATATGATCTTGCATAAGTTTTATCATTAACTGTTTTAGAATGGACTGCTAATATCCCATACTTCTCCCTTAAAATCCTAGTCAATTCATCGCCTATTAGTACTATATCTCCTCTCTGTCCAGCTGCTGCTCTAGCATTATATCCTTTATTATCATAATTTTCAGCAGTATGAGTATGATAAATACCAACTAAAGCTTTATTAGATAATTTAGTTTCTTTTTTGGGAAATAAAGTCTTCTGACTCTCATTCTCTTTAGCTATTCTCTCTGTTGTGTCACTTTTTTCAACTTGCTTAGAAGGCTCTGTCTGCCAAAATTCTAGCTCTATCTTTACCCGCTCTTCATTATCATGGGTACCTTCTGCTCTTAACTTCTCTTCAACAGACTGCTTTTTTGTATTCTCTGCTATAACCCTATTCATGACTGAGGTAACTCGTACATCATCCTTTACTTGAAAAAAGGATGGCGGTAAATCTGTTGCAAAACTACAAGTTAATTTGACAAAGGGATTCATTCCTTGGGATTTAGCTAGCATCTCTTGATTCTTTATTCTAACAATTGGCAACCCCTCTTTTAACACAAGTCTAGAATGGAAATCATCAAGATAAAGAAAATTAACTAAATAGTAGACAAACTTATTACTAAAGAAGGTATTACCCAAAGATATTCTGTCTACAATACTGTATTTATGAACTACCAAGCCACTAAAGACTAAAAATAAGATTAAATATAAAAGAATAATAGCTGCCATAAATCTATGTTGATCCTTGAACATGATCATCACATCCTAATTTAAAGGTATTTCATAATTGTCTCTTCCTCATGTAGTTGCTTAATATAATAAAATAAGAATATAATTGCCTTTCTAATTTTCTATAATCGAAATTATAAATCAATCTTTTTTAAATTTAGCTAAGTAATTTATAAAAATTTATGTACTAAGTATAAAATTTATTACATTGAAATTAGAATTATTCTTAAATTCTTAAGATAGATTGATTTTTATCTATAATTATCTAAATATAAAATCAACCTTCATGGGTATAATATCAATCTTTACTATAAATATTTTATTAGTAAGTAACTAAGAATTATTACTAAATATTATAGCTATAAAATTTAATAAGAAAGCTCTAATCTTTAAATCAAAGACTAGAGCAAATATCAAATCTATTGTAGATATAAGGAGACATCTTCCGCTCTAATATCTGGATGTAAAGCTACATTAATACCTCCAGCTATTACCTTACTTGTATCCCTAATTAATTGGTCTATCCCTTTAGGAGCAACGATCAAATCACCCATAAATGGCTGTAATATATTCTGGATTATCTGTTGATAATCATTTCCTTGCTGTAAACTTGTTTTTAATTGTGGTGGTATATTTGGTTGATTCATTAATTGATTGATCGTATCATTAACGATATTTACAGAGTTAATAACAGTTGGTATTCCCATAGCTATTACTGGAACCCCCATATCCTGTTGGGTAATTCCTATTCTACGCTTTCCTAGTCCAGAGCCTGGATAGATTCCAGTATCACTGATTTGAATTGTAGAAGCAAGACGACTACTCTCTTTTGCAGCTAAAGCATCAATAGCAATGATCAAATCAGGATGTACTCGATCAACAACTCCACGAATTATCTCTGCTGTTTCAATCCCTGTTAACCCTAAAACTCCTGGTGCGAGGGCACAGACTGGTCTCATTCCCTGCTTGGCATCTGCTGGAGAAGAATCATAAAGGTGTCTAGTTACTAAGATATGATGAACCACTTGAGGACCTAAAGCATCAGGAGTAGCATTCCAGTTACCTAATCCAATTACCAAAATAGTTGCTTCTTGATTTGGACTTTTCTTTAATGCATTATAGTCTATTAGTCTATTAAGCTCTTCAGCTAATATCCCGCTTAAATACTCATGGCTTGGCTTGTCAGCCACTCTCAAAGACTCTGATTCAATAGTAATGTAATTTCCTGGTGCTTTGCCTATTCTCTGAGAAGCCATTTCATTCATAACTTGAATTCTAGTAACTTTAGCATTGTCTTTCTGCTCTTCTTCTAAAGCTACCCCCTCTATCTCTCCACCAGTTCTCTCTACCACCATATTTCTAGCTTCAACAGCCAAATCAGTTAAAGCAGATAATTGGCTTAATTGCTCTATCATGTTAATATCCTCCCCTTAAACAAAGTTATCTCAATTCTGTTGGTACAAAAGAGTCTACAATACCAATAATTAAGGCAGCTAATAAAGATCCTATGAAGGTAACTCTCATCCCTGTTAATATAGATTGAGTTAAATAGATTACAATTGCTGCTGAAATAAATCCAGTCAACCCTCTTGCTTGTGGTGATAACCCTTCTCCAAAGAGATTTTCAACTACATATCCTAAGAAAGCAATCACAATTGAAGCGATTAAAGCATTGACAAACCCATTGATTTGTACATTGGGCAATAAGAAATCTACCCCCAATAAGACAAATGCTGAGACAATAAACCTTACTACTGCTCCTAACCATCCTATCATCTTATATATCGCTCCTTTCCCTATTTAATTATCCTTTTAAAATTTGACCCTAGTGCTGTTTGCAAATATGATAAATTTGATCTTATAAATAGCTACAAGAGTTTATATAACTGGGTCAATACTTATAATAACCTAATTATTGTTCTATATACATTGCTAAGATAATTTAACTATTCAATTTATAATACTAACTATTGATATATATATCTAATTTATAAAGTAGGGTTATATAAGGACATTACGACACTTTCTTAAAATGAAGAATCGGAATTGAGCGGTGGAGAATTAAAAAATTTAAGGAATTGATTTTTGATTGCTAAAATATCGTTCTATCTATAAATTCCTCTATTAACAAAATATATTTATATAATGCATTCAAGAACAAATAAATAAAACAAACATCTCTAATTATTATCAATAAAATAAAAGTATTTTAATCTTCGTCTTGCGTTTTGAAGAATAATGTGATAAAATTCTTTTGTTAATGCTCAGTAAACTATATTTATATCTTTATATAGAATAAGAAATAGTTTTAGAAGGAGGTGACCGTAGTGGCAAATTCTAAATCTGCTCAAAAAAGAATTAGAATCATCGAAAAGAAGACTGCTATCAATAAAGCAAGAAAATCTAAAATGAAGACTGCTATCAGAAGATTTGAAGAAGCAGTTGCAGCTGGAGATGTTGCATTGGCTCAAGAAAAATTGAACAATGCTAAGAAAGTTATCGATAAAACTGCTGCGAAAGGTACTATTCATAAGAATAATGCTGCTCGTAAAAAATCTAAATTAGAGAAAAAATTTAATGAGTTAACTGCGTAATTATACTTATTGAATTAACATAATAAAAGGTACTACTCTGAGATCAGAGTAGTACCTTTTATTTTTTTATCTTAATTATAGTCTGTTCTGCTAATTAAACCTCAATATAGATAATAACTATTTACTCATCATTTATTAGTATCATCAAATTGCTTCTTTTAACCTAATGACTAATAACTCCATCTCTAGGTTTTTATCACTGCCTGTAACTAGCCTACAATCTGTTTCAAATAACTTCTCCAAAGCCAACTCTAAAGAATCCACACTAAAGTTATGGCTCTGTTGCAGACACTTTTTGATAGGATAGGGATGTTGATTTAACCTCTTAGCAATCTGATCAACTGTCAACCTTTCATTAGATAACAGCTTACTCTGTAGCATCAATCTAATTTGGCGAGCAATCATCCCTAATATCTGTTTAGCATCAGTTCCTTGTTGCATAATATCTGATAACAACTTTAAGGCTAATGATGTATTCTTTCTACCTATAGCATCAACAAAATCAAAGACTATATTATCTTCAATCAGCCAATCTTTACTAATAATCCCTTCTATATGGGATGTAGTAATAAATTTATCAGCTCCCATAAAAGTAATGATCTTATTTATCTCACTATCTAATCTCTGCAAATCATTATTAAAAGCCTCTTCTAATAAGGTAATCGCACTATTTTCTATCTGATATCCATAACTTTTAATCTTATTTGCAATCCAATCATCTAACTTCTTGTATTTTAATGCTTCAAATTTTAAAACTTTGCCTACCTTTTTTACCTCTTTAAATATCTTTAAACTCTTTTTAGGCTGTTGATAACTCACAAATAATAAGATAGTACTTTCGGGAAAGTCTGCTAATAAATTATATATTATTTCTGCATCCTTAACTTTCTTCTTAAATAAGTCATAAGTATAAACTATTACAATCCTCTTTTCAGTCATAAATGGCAATGTTTTAACAGAATTTATTAAGCTATTAACCAATTGCTCATCTTCTTCTATAATATTCAAATTAAAATCCTTAAGCTCTTTTGAAGCAAACTTATCTGTAAAGCCTTCAATAAACTCCTCTATTAAATATCTATCTTCACCATAAATCAAATAAACTGAATCTAATTGATCTAAGTTCTTATTTAAAATTTCAGTATGTTGCATAAATTATCTCACCCTTTAAAATATAATTATAATATAGTCATCCAACTTTAGATATATCAAAAAATTTATAGAGCTTTATCTTCTGTTATATCTAAATTAAGTCTTAACCTTTATTTTAACATAAAATTTTAGTTATTAAAATTTTTATTTAGAAGAATAACAAACAGTAATTAAATTTAAATTCTTTTCCATAACACCACTTTACAAGTTTGACTATGCAATCTTGTCATCTCGTAGAAAAGAACTAATAGCTTTCTGAACTTTAGAATAAATTTTGCTACTTTCGAG
>NZ_PVNB01000014.1 GCF_003001995.1 Orenia metallireducens
TATAAAATATAAACGATGTCCTGTAACAAAATAATCACTAGTGAATAAACGATGTCTTGGAATTTTTACCGTAAACGATGTTCTGGAACATATCAACTAGTCACTGTGTGCTGCTTATCTTTATCTATAGTTATAATCTTTATTCTCCTTCTCCTCATACATATTATTATCGGCTTCTTTAATTAAATCATCTATGCTGTATCCATCCTTTAATCGGGCTGATCCTATACTTACTCCTAAAGATTTCAGAGTTGAATCCCCCTCTTTCCAAGCTTTAATTGAATCCCTGATTCTTTTAATTATCTGTGCTGTCTCTTCTTCACTAGCTCTTAGAATTACTGTAAATTCATCACCACCTAAACGGCAGGCCATATCAGATTTTCTGATATTGGTCTCTATTAATTGAGCAAACTCCTGGAGCACCACATCACCTGTCTGGTGTCCATATTTATCATTTATCATTTTAAAGTTATCTAAATCTAGCATTAAAATAACTAAAGGTGAAGCTTTATCCCTAGAATATATATCTTTTAATTTTTCTATAAAGCTTTTACGATTATAAAGACCAGTAAGAGAATCAGTATGTGCTGATTTCTTCAATTCAGAACAGATTCTATCATAAGGGAGCTCTATTCCTTTAATAACAATCTCATGGAAGATTAGAGAGTATGAGATTAACTTAAAGATATGACCAATAAAATTCATAACTCCATAAACATCATTATATAGGGTAAAACTCAGCTCTGATAAGATTGTAAAGATTATGGAGAATAAGAGTAGTTTATATATAGAATAACGAATATTTTGTTTATTAATATAGAAGTTATAGATACCAGCTATTAAGATGATCGAGATAATATACTCGCTAATGATCTTAAAGCTAGTTAAACCATCTCCTTGGATAAAGCAGTCAGGAAAGCTCTTTAACCAGATAATATTGATTATTAAGAAGGAAGTAAGCAAAGAATATATTAAAGTAACAGTTTGTTTTGAGAATTTTCTATTAATAAAGTAAGGAGCACTAGCTAAAGAGATAGCTTCAAGATAACGTCCAGCTATCCATAATTGAGTAGGTTGATTAGCTGTTAAATTATCAAATATAGCCAATCCTTTATAAGTAATAAGATGAAAAAAATCTAATATCCCTACAAAAAGATAGGCTATACCTAAAAATAGTAAATAATTATTTTTAGAGTGTTTATAGGTTCTATTAGCTATTATATATATAATAGCAGAGATTATCACTGCCCATCCTTCCAAAATAGTATGGAATAATAGATAGTTTTTGGTACTGACTATAAATGACACCACAATAATGACTGATATCTTCAATAAGTTTTTATTTGAATAAAAATTATCATTTACTATATTCATAAGCTATCCCTCCTTGACATAACGTGTTAAGTTTAACCTGATAACTACTTATTTCGACATTAATAAATAAACCCCTTTTAATAATAGTAATTAATATTAAAAGGATACCAATATGGAAAGATTAGAAGTTAATCTTAGTAAGTCTATATCAGAGTATTTCTATATAAAGATAGCTTTAAAGTGAAAGTTTATGGGTATATTGCGATATTTTTAAGTTGGTTGTATATTTATGATAAGAGATAATGAAATAAGGGTGCCAACTGGCACCCTTAAATAAATATTAAGCTGATAATAACTTGATCCAGAGAATAAGTAAAGTACTTATTACCCAAAGAAGATACCTACCTAAATCACCATTATGGATATAACTTAAAGCTTTACTAAGATAGTTTATTCCTCTAGCTAATAAAGGATAGATATCCATATTTCTAGCTTGATGATGATGGGGTGCGATAAGATCATGGGCTACCTTAAAGATGATGATAGCTATAATGATAGGTTCTACACCTTTCCAGATATACTTTAGAGAGAAGTAATGAAGTTTAATATCTAAGGCCAGAAGATCTGTTAAGAGATGAGGCTTTAAACCAATCAATAGCAATATAGAGGTAATTAAGCCCATACTGAAAAGCATAGCTTTATCTGATCTTTCATTAAGTTCAACCTCTTCATCCAGTTCTCTAAAGAAGGCAAAGTAAATTACCTTTAAAAAGGAAAGAGAGGTCCCTATCCCTGCTAGATATAGTCCCCAGCTTAAAATCTGGTCATGGACAGCTTTTTTAATGACTAATTTGCTAATATGTCCACTAAAGAAGGGGACTCCAGCAATCGATAGAGCTGCCACAATGGCATAAAAGGTCAATAAAGGAAGCTTTTTAGCCAAACCACCTAGTTCTATAAGGTCTTCCTTACCAGTCCTATAAATTATCACTCCAATTACCATAAATAATAGCCCTTTATAAAGAACATTATTAATTAGATGGACAATCCCTCCACTTGCTCCCAAAGCTGTCCCCACACTAATTGCAGTAATCATATAACCGATTTGGCTGATGATATGATAGGATAAGAGCTTACGTACTTTGGTCTGTTTTAAGGCGAAGAGTACACCTAATATAGCAGTAATGATACCTGCATACCCTAAAAGCTTAGTTCCACTTAAAAGCCTATATAAGGCATAAACCCCTATCTTGGTGGTATAGGCTGATAAGAGCACACTAATATGAAAGGGGACATTGCTATAATTTTGAGGTAACCAGGTGTGCAAGCCGATAAAGGCCAATTTAATTCCTACCGCTAATAAAAAGAAGGGTAAGCCATACTCTATACTTGTCAATTCTAGACTACCTGTTTGAGTATATTGTAATAAGATTCCCCATAAAAGGCTAACTGCTCCCACCATCTGCATGATAAAGTAATAATAGCTAGTCTGTTTAGTGATGGGCTGTTCATTATTGAAGATTAAAAAGTAAGAACTTATAGTCATCAGCTCCCAACAGATATAAAAGGAAAAGAAATCTCCTACAAATAGAATAGCTATTGAGCTACCGATATATAGTTGGGATAAGGTATAATACTTTCTATCAGCTAACTTACTAGCATAAATCGTACTACATAGCCCAAAGAAGGCAAAGGCTAATCCAATTAGCTTGCTAATCTTATCAACCTTTAATAAGATTAAATTAAAGTCTAAAAAGGGGATTGTCAATCCTTGGCTAACAGGTAGAGTATAAATAGCTATGATTGCTATGATAGACAGAGCTATAGCGATAGACTGTCTTAATTTATCCTTAGTGAAGAATAATACTCCTGCACCAAGAAGATAGATGATTCCAGGGTTCATGTTTACTTTACCTCCTTAGTAAAAGATTGATATAGTTATTTTGTTTTATTAAAAACTCTGGTAATGTTTCCAGTAATTTAGGGGCAAAACTAGGCAATAGACTCAGTAATAAGCAGAATAGACCTAGAGTTAAAGCTGGTAACTTTAATATTAGGGGTTCTTTAACTAGACTTTTATCATCATTAGCTTTAGAGTATAACTCTTTAATTACCCTGAGATAATAAATCAATGATAATAGACTGCCAATCAAGATTAAAAAGGCAGGTATAGAGTAGTTAGCTTCTAGAACTTGTTTAATAATCAACCACTTACTCACAAAGCCATTAAAAGGAGGCAGACCAATAATAGCTAAAGCTGCTATAGTAAAGATTAAAGAGGAGTAGGGTAGAGTTTTTCCTATCCCTTTAAGTTTAGATATCTGGTCATCTTTAAGATTATAAATAAAGATACCAGTAGCTAAGAATAATGCTCCCTTCATTACTATATGATTAGTCAGATGATAGCTTCCTGCTATAATTCCGCCTTTATTTGCTAAAGCAAAGGCCATAATAATATAGCCCATATGTGCAATACTAGAATATCCCAATAAGCGTCTAAGACTATTTTGCTGATAGGCTAATAGATGGGCGGCTATAAAGGTCAATGTTCCCCAATAAATCAAGATATCTTGTAAGCCACTGTCTATAATAAATTCCACACCAAATAGGATGTAAACAATTCGGATTAAAGCATATAAAGAGGTCTTAAGCACAATCCCTGATGATAAAGCAGTAAAGGTAACAGAAGCTTTGCTATAGACATCTGCCAAATAACTGTGTAAAGGAACCAAAGCAAATTTACTGGCAAAACCAATTAAATAAAAGGTTAAGATTGTAACCTTTAAATTCCTTGGTACTTCTTTAAATTTAACAGCAGCTTGGGCAAGATTTAATGTCCCGGTACTTTGATAGATTAAGATAATAGCTAATAGGATTAAAATGCCACTGATTGAACCTAAGATTAAGTATTTAAAGGCTCCTTCAAAGCTCTCTTTATCTTTATTGATGGCTGCTAGAGCATATGAACTAATAGAGACTATTTCAAAGAAGACATATAGATTGAATAAATCTCCTGTGATAACTATTCCTATAGCTCCAGTTAATAATAGTAAAGAGAGGGTGTGATATTTTAGCTTATCTCTTTTAATAAATTTGATGGCATAAATAGTTACTAGATAAGCCAAAGTTACAATTGCTAAGAGAAACAAAGCTGAAAATGAATCTATCACCAAAGTAATACCTAATAAGGGACTCCAGTTACCGAGATTATAAACTATAGGTTCCTTGATGGCTTGATTAGCAACTACAAAGGCTAAAATGATATGAACTGTAGAGCTAATGATTATAATATAATTGAAATATCTTTTAAAGTATAGTTTGAGCAATCCTAAACTAAAAGCAGTTAATAATGGCAAGATAATTAGCCAAATAACCCTATCCATTCTTCTCCTCCTAATAAGATATTATAATAATTAATAGTTTTTAACAAAAATAAGGGAGCTTTTTTTATCAACAATAATAAAAAGTTTGGAAAAAGAGCTAACGGAAGATAAAAAAGTGACAAAAGCAGTGGTGCTAACTGGAGTTGATAAGGGACTTTTATAGAAGTTAACTCCTCTTTTACTTTACTATATAATAAGGTAATTATTCTCAAATAATAACTTAAAGAGATTAGACTACCAATCAAGATAGAGCTAGCAGGTATGATAAAGTCTGCCTTTAAAGCAGCATGGAGCAAGAGCCATTTACTGATAAAGGAATTAAAGGGCGGTAACCCCACTATATTTAAAGCAGAGATGGTAAAGATAAAGCTACTAAGAGGTAATTGATAGGCAATTCCCTTTAAATCAGCAATATTCTTCTTCTTACTTTTAAGGATAAAGATACCAGCAGTCATAAATAAAACGCCTTTGACCACAGCATGATTGATGACATGATAGATAGCCCCTTCTAGACCTGCTGCATTGAACAACCCAACTCCAATCAGTATATAACCAATTTGGGCAATACTTGAATATGCCAATAATCTTTTTAACTTATCCTGCCTATAAGCTAAAAGATGCCCCGTAAAGAGAGTAATTACTCCGCTATAGACAAAAAGGTTATTAAAGTCTAATGCCAATAATTCTTCTATTCTAAAGAGAATAAATAAGACTCGAAGTAAGGCATATAAGAATACTTTAATTACAACTCCAGATAATAAAGCACTGATTGGAGATGGAGCAGTCGAGTGGGCATCAGGTAGCCAAGTATGTAAAGGTACTACAGCGAATTTAGCACCAAAGCCAATCAGAATTAAAACTGCAATTACTTTCTTAAGTTGTATAGGAATATTTCTGGCTGCTATAACTAACTGGGCTAAATTTAAGGTTCCAGTACTTTGATAGATTAAGATAATAGCCAATAAGATTAAAATTCCACTAATTGATCCTATAATCATATATTTGAAGCTGGCCTCAAAAGAGATATCCTCCTTGTTAAAGGCTACTAGTACGTAGGAGATAATAGAGGTGATTTCAAAAAAGACATAAAGATTGAATAGATCACCTGTTAGAACCATGCCTAGCATCCCAGCGATTAATAGAAATAAGAGGGTATAGTATTTAAGCTGGTGGTTTTTAATATAGCTTAGAGAATAAGCGATAATAATAAAGCTTATAAAAGCAATTAATACCGCCAATATTCCTCCCAAAGGGTCAATAATTAAACTTATCCCTATACCTTCTTTCCAATTACCAAGATTATAGATAAGAGGATGGTTGCTAACCTGTATCAATAAATTTATACTTAAAAGTAGGGTAATAAGTCCAGTGCCTAAGATAAATAACTTCCGAAATTTTGCTAAATATTTATCAATAAATAAGAAAGAAAAGCCTGCTAATAAAGGAACTACTACCAAGGAAATAGCTGTTATCATCCCCGTAACCTCCTAATCTCAGAAATATCAAGGGTATTATAGTTGCGGTGGAGCTTAATTGTTAAAAGTAACATTAATGCTGTAATGCTAGCTCCAATTACAATTGCCGTTAAGGCTAAAGCCTGGGGGATAGGGTCAACAATAACAGAGTATGGTTTATCTATAATTGGGGCAGTTCCTGCTGGTTTATAGCTTAAAGCTACTAATAATAGAACTAGGGATGAATCCATAATATTAATCCCAATAATTATCTTGATTAGATTTGTATTCATTAAGATTGTATATAGCCCTAAACAAAATAGAATGATTACTACTAGATAAATAAATTGCACTTTAAATTACTCCTCCCTTACTAAGCGATGAAATATAATTGCTAAACCTGATCCTACTTTGATTCCAGTAAATAGATTTAAAATAGGGATGATTCCTGCGCTGAGCAGTTGACCAGCTACACCTAAATCAAAGCCTGCTTGCCCATTAGCTAAAAAACTATCTCCTCTGACTATTCCTAGAATTCCAACAATAATAAAACCAATTGCCCCACAGCTCTCGATTAATGATCTTCTTTGTAATGATTTTTCCTCTCTTGAATATCTAATACCAAAGGTCATCTTCAATAGAACAAAGGTAGTGGCTATTACTACACCACCAGTAAAGCCCCCTCCAGGTGATAGATGACCATAAAAGATTAGATAAAATGCTAGAATGTATAAGAAAGGAATGATAAAGCTGATACCTTGATAGACAATGGGCGAAAAATTGGTATTAGAGACTAAAACCCTCTCCTTTGTTGCTAAAAGGGAGATAGCAGAGACAGCGATAAAGATTACTGTTGCTTCCCCTAAGGTATCAAAGGCACGATAATCAAATAAGATAGCAGTAACTAGATTGATAGCTCCTGTCTCCTTGACACCATGCTCAATATAATAGTCACTAATTTGAGTTTTATCAGTTTCAAATTCTGTAGGGTGAAGGAGATCATAGAAAGTAAAGAATAATAATGATGCTAAAATCAAGATTAAAGCCAAGATATAGATTCTTCTCATCTTCTTCCTCCTGTCTTGTCGATGGTAATGATAAAAAATCCTGTAGTAATTCCACTGGCAATAACAACTTCAGCTAGAGCTACATCAGGAGCTTGTAAAATTACAAATAGAACAACAAGATTAGAGCTAAGAATGGATAAAGCAATCAAGGAGCTGATTAAATTACTGGCAAATACTGCAAAAAAAGCAGCTAATAGAATAAAAAGTAATAATAAATAGATTATTGACTGGATCATAATAAACCACCATTCTTCTTTTTATGTAAATCATCTCTGATTAAGTTAGAATTTTCTGGAATAGACAATTTTTTAGAATAATAGCTGGCTCGAGCAAGGGCATGGGTAGTAACTGGATTGGTAATTACTAAGAAGATAATTATCAATCCCAATTTTAGAGAATAGAGCGAAAGTCCTTTAAAGAAGATAATCCCCAATAGAATCGAGATTCCGCCCCCTGTTAAGCATTTAGAGCCGATGTGTAGTCTGGTATAAAAGTCTTTAAATCTAAGCATAGCAATAGCGGTAACTATAAAGAAGAAGGTACCATTTATCACAAAAGCATATCCTAGTAGTTTAAAAATTGTAATCCCTCCTTGTTTATCTTCCAAAAAATTTAGCCATAATCAATACATCTACAAATAATAATAGAGCATAAACTATAGCCACATCTATAAAGATTTGTCTTTGAAAGTAGATACTTAAGAGCACTAAGACCAAAAGAAACATAATTCCAATGGAATCAGCAGCGGCTATTCTATCAAATAGGGTTGGTCCTTTAATAACTCGATAAAATGTCAGTAAAGCAGAAATTAAGATGACTATTATTATAATCTCTATCATTGGAACATCCTCCTGATAATCTCTTCAAATTTACCAAATATATCTTCTCTAATCTCACTATCATCGTCAGACTTTAAATTTAAGCAATGAATATATAGCTCTTGAGTTTCAGTGCTTAAATCCATAGTAATTGTACCAGGGGTTAGAGTGATAGCATTTGCTAGAATCGTTAATTTAATTAAGCGATTTTGCTGCCCCACATCTGTTGGTAACTTAACTATAGCTGACTTAAAAGGACGTTTAGGATGGAGCACTAGATAAGCTACTTTATAACTGGATATAAAGATTTGTAAACCTAGATAAGAGATATACCATAAGAATATCCAGGGCTTGGTAAGTATCTTCTTAGAGAATAGCTGGGTAAAGGAGCTATTAATAAATAAGACGACAATAGCTGAGATAGCTAGTCCAAGTATTAAAGAAGAATAAGAGAAATTACCAGTTATAATAATCCAAACAGCATATAATAGAATAACTGTATATATATTATCTTTATCAAATATTCTCATCAAATCCTCCTAACATAATTTATATATTGCAGATAAATTATTAAATTTATTTTTAGATTAGTATGAAAAAGTAATAGAATAAAGAGAATGCGATAATCTGAGTCTAAGGATAAGATTAAGTAAAACATATAGCTTTAATACGGTACTTAAACTTATTCTTAATCTTAAACTAAAAAATTTGTAATATCTCTATCAATAGCTAACTGGTAGAAGATGTTTTATTAGTAACCTTAGAATTCAAATAGCTTTAAAGGAATTTTAAACTCTGGTGTTCCAGTAGAATAAGGTGCAATCTCATAGATCTGAAAATATATAACCAGGTCGTTATCTTGAAGATAAAAATTTGAATCCTTAGACAATGCTTTGAGGTTTTGGACATCATCAGCAAAATATAATTCTTGGTTTTCTTTAATCTCCTCTCTAATCTCATTATTAATAGTCTTTTGATAACTATTATTCTTACCTAATAAATCAGCTAAAGAAAATTTCTTTCCAGTACGAAGATTGATATTAAAGGCTTCTTTGACGTAATTTCCATGGGCACCACCAGTATATTCATAATAAGTAATAGTTAAACTAAGGAGATTATCTTTATTATAATGCACTTGATAGTCAGTAGATGCTTGATAAGGGTAGATTGGTAGATCATATTCTTGACTATCTTGACTATATCTTTGAGCCATTGTTGCTAAATTATCACTAAAGCTGATTATTTTATCTCTAAAAGTCCTATTTAATTTATTTTGTAACTCTTTATCTGCCATACCACTTATTTTTGGTATCTTTAAGTTGATTTTAATTAATTTATTATCTTTTTTGATTATCTCTTCCTTTATCTTTATCTCTGCTAAGCGTCTAGATAATTTATAAGAGTTAAGCATTGTAGGAGAAATTGCATAAAGAGAATTTGAATATAATAACATTGCAGTCAATAACCCAATAAAAAATTTTTTCTTCAATTTAAACTACCTCCTAGTCTAAACTTATGATTCTTGTTAGTTTATATATATTTAATAATTCTAGATAATATCTAATCTTCCTCTTATAATTTTAATGAATTAGACTCAGAGGAGCAGGATTAAAGGTGAACAGACTTATTAAAGCTGATTGTTTTGATAGATTTAATGAGGATTTTTTATAAACTTAGTATTTATTCTCTAATATAGTCATCCAACTTTAGAATGAATTTAAAATAATGTTAAGTTGGATGATTATATATCTGGATAGTCTTTAATAGAAAATATAATTGGAGAGAGTATAAATATTTTTGTCTTTATAAAGTTAATATGATATATTTTTAATGAGGATATATTATAATATCCAAATATAAAGATAGTAATACTGGTAATTTTAAAAGGAGGAGATTATGAAGGAAATTTCGATATTTATAGCTTTTTTAGCTGGTTTTATCTCTTTTATCTCTCCCTGTGTTCTACCTCTTGTTCCTGCCTATGTAAGTTATATAACAGGTAGTACATCAGAACGGGGGAAGATATTTACTCTAATTAGGGCTATAGGATTTGTAATTGGTTTTTCAATTATATTTATCCTAATGGGGGCTTCAGCCAGTTATTTTGGGCAAATTTTTGCTTACTATAAACCTCTATTTACAAAGATCAGTGGTATATTAATAATTATCTTCGGTTTACATATGAGTGGTTTAATGAAATTTAATTTATTATATAAGCAATTTAGAGTTAGTGAGCCAAAAGAGGTTAGCAATTGGGTTAGCTCTATAGTTATGGGCATGGCCTTTGCAGCGGGCTGGACCCCTTGTGTAGGTACAGTTTTAGCTTCAATCTTATTATATGCTGGTACTGAGGCAACCTTAAATAGTGGAATCATGTTATTGATATGTTATTCTTTAGGGTTAGGGATTCCTTTTATAATAACAGCGATATTTATTAATAGTTTTACAAAACTATCACCACAGATTAATAGATATTTGCCTTTAGTCTCTAAACTCAGCGGTATAATAATGATTATCTTTGGGATACTACTCTTCTTTAATAAGTTGCAAACTTTGAGTAGATACTTTTATATTTTTTGATCTGAGGAGGGGTTAAGATGCTTAAAGGTAATTGGAAGTTAATCATAGTAATTCTATTAATTTTACTTGGAATTGGCGGAGGGGTAATTTATAATCAAGGAATTGATAATCAACCTTCTGAGTTTATTCAAGAAGATTCTAAGGATAAGCAGGAGTCTCAAGCTAAGAGTAAAGAGGATATTTATGGACTTGGAATTGGTGATTATGCTCCAGAGTTCAATTTGGAGAATTTAGCTGGAGAGGATATTCATCTTACTGATTATCAGGGAAAGTATCTATTGTTGAATTTTTGGGCAACATGGTGCCCACCTTGTCGTAAAGAGATGCCTGATTTGAATGAATTTCATCAAGAAAATAGAGGTGAGTTTGTAGTAGTAGGAGTTAATATTGGTGAGGATAAAGAAGATGTAAAAAAATTCATGCACTCTGGGGGATATGATTATCCAATTTTATTGGATAGAGACCGTCAAGTTGCATTCCTCTATCGTGCTTCTGTAATTCCTACCTCTTACTTTATCAATCCCCAAGGTCAAATTCAATATATTAAAAGGGGACTAGTTACTAAGGAGGAATTAGAAGAGATTAAGCAAAATTTAATGAGTGAATGAGTGTAATTTATTATATCAAAAGGCTTCCTTGAAATTTCAAGGAAGCCTTTTGATATAAGGGTTACTCGACCTCATTTCTATCTCTAAATAATAGACTAATAGAATATAATCCAGCCAATCCAACTAATGAGTAGATAATTCGGCTCATTAGATTTAAGTCACCAAAACGGGTCATAGAGATGGCTGCTACTAAATCAAATCCAAATAATCCTATAAGTCCCCAGTTTAGAGCACCGATGATGACTAATAATAAAGCAAGTCTATCCATTTTTTTCATCTCCTTTATCTATAATTAATTCTTTAATTATTATCTCATAAAGCTGGTGGAGATATTCAAAAAGGTGTTAGTAAATAAGTTAATAGATTAAATTATTTTCAAGAAGCCAATCCAATATCTTATATTATTAGAAAATTGACGGATTATAGGGGGATTTTGATTTAATTATATTAGGAGATAATTACTATTCTATGAGAAAAAGAAGTCCATTTCTGGACTTCTTTTAAACTCTAATTTTAGTAGATTTCTTGATTGGGCATCTCATCGGATAGTTCATCTAATTCATCTGGCACATCACTGATACTTACTATTTCACCTAGCTGGTATCTATTTTGAGCCAAATCTATACCCCCTAAGAGAATGTGAGCTAGACCAAAGCCAGCAACTCCCCAACCTAATGTGGGATTAAGAGAACGAAGCTTTATTCCTACTCCTGTTACTACAGTACCAAGGGCAGCAGGAATCATACCTTCTTTAATTTTATTTTGAATAATTAATCCCTCCTTAATTAGAGTCCTTTATTAGTATTGTTTAAATTTTCTTTAATCATACATTATATTTTAATTTAAAGTTGCATTTAATAGGGATAGTGTGATGTTTTAAGATGTAGTTTGAGTCTAAAACTAGCAAAGCAGTAGTTTATGCTTTACTCAGCCTTAATCTTAGATTTAGTTTCTAGAGTTGATTCTAATTAATGACCTTTTTATTCTATAAAAAGAAATAACTGTATATAATCTGTGTTTTAAATTACAAATTAAACCATTATTATGAATAAATTTCAGTTTCAGTGAATATATTTTTAGCAGTTGTTCTGGATATATTTGTAAATTAATTTCTTGAAAATTTATTTAGATTGAAGAATTTTATATAGCTATTGAAAAATATTTTGATTTATTGCTTGAAAAAAGTGCTAAAAAGTATTAATCTAAGATTATAATATATTTTTTATCAGTAAATATTCTTGATTAATATATAAATCTATATAAAGGAGGTTCTAGTATGAAATATAGGCTATCATATATTATATTAATGTTCTTTATTATTTTAAGTTGTAGTGATGACCTTTATGCTTATGAACATCAAGTGTTAGAAAATTATATAGCTTATAGGATAAAATATATCCATAATATAGCTTATAATAGTAATATAACCTTAAGCAAAGATAGAGTAAGAGAGTATGCAAATTCTATTGTTGCTTGGTCAAATTATTATTCTAAGGAATTAGATGTAGTAATTGATCCCTTATTAATTACAGCAATCATAGAGACTGAAACCAATTTTGTCTCTAGGGCTGATTATGATCAGGGAGAGAGTATAGGAATTTCTAGTATGAGAGTAGATACTGCTAAGTGGATTGCTAAGAATATGAATGTGGATTATAATAAATGGAGAATGTTGGATGCTACCGATTTGGGGATTAGATTTACTGTATATTATTTGGGTTTGGCTTATCAGCAGTATGATGGAGAGATTAATAAAGTGATTATCTCTTATAATCAAGGTTTTAGTAGTGCTAATAATAAGGATATAGATCAACTTTATAATAACTATTTATTTAAAGTGTTAGGACGTTATAATTATTATAAAAAGAGGATAAATTCATATGGTACCTCAGCTACCAAGTATTTTGCTTATAAATTTTCACAATTAGAATAGGGACTAGTTAAGGAGTTTATAGAGAATGCTCTATAAACTCCTTTTATTAATTTAACATATTATGCTAATTAAATTTAGTGTTATCTTATGGGGATATTGCGATACTTTAGCTACTAGCTTCTGGCCTCTCCTACGGGTTTGAAAATCATAAACCCTCCGTGATAAATCTGCTATTAGCTAAGAACTTATAAAGCTAGAGGCTAGTAGCTATTAAAAAGTGTCTGAATATTTCTCTATTGTATCAATTTGATATAGCATAAGAGATTAATTTAATAAAATTATTGAAATTTAATTAATATTTGTTATACTAGTTAAGGTAACAAATATTAAATCTCTAAATTTTTGATTTAGGGTTTCTATAATACTAGCTGGTTTTTAATTATAACATAGATAGAAGAGCAGTTCGAAAAATCCTGCTATAAAAAACTAAGGAGTGGTTATAATATGTCAAATGAAGTACTTTGGATTATTTTGATGGTGGTTAACTTTACTTTTATTCTACTATCATATAAGCTATTTGGAAAGTTAGGATTGTTGGTCTGGAGTGGCTTTGCCATTGTTTTGGCTAATATTCAGGTGCTAAAGACTGTTGAATTATTTGGGATAGTCTCAACTTTAGGTAATATAATTTATGGGACCTCTTTTTTGGCTACAGATATCCTTTCGGAGAAGTATGGTAAGAAAGAAGCCAGTAAAGCAGTTTGGATTGGTTTTTTTGCGCTGATTTCAGCTACTTCAATTATGTGGCTTTGTTTAAAGTTTATACCCCATGAATCAGATTTTATCAATGAAAGTCTAGTTAATATCTTCTCTATCATGCCAAGAATTACGATAGCTTCCTTGATTGCTTACTTAGCAGGGCAGTTACATGATGTTTGGGCATATCATTATTGGAAAGAGAAGTTTAGTAAAGATAGCCAGCTTTGGATTCGAAATAATTTATCGACAATGGTCTCCCAATTGATAGATAGTCTCTTATTTACCTTTATTGCTTTTTATGGAGTTTTTGAGTTTGATATCTTTATAGAGATTTTAATTACAACATACTTTATGAAATGGTTGGTTGCTGCCTGTGATACACCAATTGTTTATTTGGCTAAAAAAATTGATAAACCGATCTTTGAATAATAAAAATGCTCTCCTTTTTTTAAGGAGAGCATTTTTATTATTTCTGGATAATTTCAGTACGATATCCATCTGGATCTGTTAAGAAGTAATAACCACCACTGGCTTCTTCACTTAAGCTTTTGATATCGCCTACTTGATAACCAGCCTCTTTATGTCGTTTATATGAACCTTTTAAGTCATCGACTACTACAGCAAAATGGCTGTACCCATCTCCAACTGTATAAGGCTCTTTACGATCATAATTATATGTAAGTTCAAGTTCAAAGTCTCCTGCAGGACTCTTCATATAAACAAGACTAAACTCATATTCTGGAAAGTCTCTTCTACGGGATATTTCAAAGTTTAAAGCATCCTCGTAAAATTTGATTGATTTCTCTAAATCAAGTACTCTAACACAGGCATGGACATATTCATAAGTTTGTGACATAGTATAAACCTCCTATTGAAATATTTGTTTACATTGTATAAGGTAGATATTTAATTGTCAACCCTTTATTATTAATTGAAGAGTTGATATAATATAATCAATAAGCATAATTAATACTAATAAAGATAATCTAATCAAATTTGCTTAAATTATGATATAAAGATAAGTTATCAGTTTTTAAATGAAACTAAATGAGATATTATGACACTTGTTTTTTTGATGGGCAGGTGGTTGAATGCTTAGGTAGTCAGTTTTAAACTAACCACAAAACTATCTATCCACTTGATACCGAAAGTGTTGTAATATATTTATCTATAAAAGGTACATTCAAACTTAAATCTATAATTAAATATTCTGTTAGAATAAGGAGCAAATTGGTTAAACTTTAAGTAAGAGGAGGGAAGTTGATAGAACTTAAAAGGTTTATAATAGTTTTATTTGAATATATATTAATCGTGCTTCTTAAAAATAAACAATCTAATATAATTTGAGTATAGGGCTTTGATTTATCAAAGCCCTAGATAAATTAAATACATATATTGTAAACGGGGTGAAAAGATGAAGAGCAAGGAATTAAAGGAGAAGTTGATTACATATTTTAGAGCAGGTGAATGTGAAATAGAATCACTGGGAATGGAGATAGAGCATTTTGTAGTAGAGAGAGATACTTTAAAGAGTGTAGGATATCGTAAGGTTGGAGGTGTTAAAGAGGTTTTAAAAGCTTTGGAGAAGAAAGGCTGGGAAGGTCAAAAAGAAGGGGGCAAGCTGATTGGTCTTAAATCTAGCAAAGCTGATATTACTTTAGAACCTGGTGGTCAACTGGAGATAGGGATCAGTCCTCAAGAGAAGATTGAGGATTTAAAGAAGATTTATCTTGATTTCTTAGAGGATATTATTCCTATTTTAGAAAAGAAGGGTTACTGGTTAATTAATTTAGGGTATCAATTACATAGTAAGATTAAAGAGATAGAGTGGAATGCTAAAGAGAGATATAAGATAATGTCAGATTATTTGGCTAAGACAGGTAAGTATGCTCATAATATGATGAAGGGAACAGCAGCTTTGCAGGTAGCTTTGGATTATAGAGATGAAGAGGACTTTATTAAGAAGTTTAGAGTGGCAAATACTCTATCGCCAGTTTTGAGTAGTCTGTTGGATAATTCCCCATTTTTTGAAGGTGGGGTTTATGAAGGGCAAGCTCTGCGTACGGTTATTTGGGATAATACTGATGATGAACGCTGTGGTATTGTAAAGGAGGCTTTTGATGAGGATTTTGGCTATAAAAAGTATGCTGAATATATTCTAAGTCGTAGACCAATTTTGATTAAAAGCAGGGGAGAGTATATCTCTACTTTAGATAAGAATAATTATCAAATATTTGAAAATAGGGAGTTTGGAACAGAAGAGTTGGAACATATTTTAACTATGGTCTTTCCTGATGTTCGGGCTAAACAGTTTGTTGAGATTAGGATGGCAGATTCATTGCCACCTGAATATAGTTTTGCAGTTGTTGCTTTATGGAAGGGGTTGTTTTATAACCAAAAGCTATTGGATAAGGTTTATAATTTTATTAGAGAATTCACCTTAGCAGAGGTATTATCTGCTAGAAAAGAGATTATAGATAAAGGAATTGAAGCATATTTAGGCGAATATAAGGTGGTAGAGGTAGGAGAAAAATTACTTGATTGGGTAAAGTTATCTTTAGCAGAGGATGAAGTAGGATATTTAGCTCCTTTAGTAGATATAATAAAGAGTAGAGAGACTTTAGCAAACAAAGCAAAAAAAGAGTTAAAGTTAAAGAGTAAACGAGAAGTAATTGAAGATCATATCTTGAATTTGAGTATTAAGGAGGATAATTAGGTGGAGGCGATTTATAAGAGATATCAAGAGATATTATCAGCAAATCCAAATAAATATTATGAGGATTATCAGCAACTTTATAAGAAGATGGAAGATTCTCCTGCATATTATCATGGGCAGGTAATTCCCTTCTTATATCAGCCTTTATTTTTTAGTGATGAAGAACTTAAAATTTTTAAAGAATTAACAAGTCAATTAACGGATATTCTAAATAAAGTAATAGCTAAATATCTATCTGATGGACAGTTCCGTTCTTATTTTTCTTTTTCTAAAGAGTTGGAAGAGTTGATTTTAGCTGATCCGGGATATAGTTGCCCCTTTCCTATGACACGTTTTGATATCTTTTATTATGGGGGCAGAAATTTTAAGTTTTGTGAATTAAATACCGACGGCTCTTCAGGTGCTGTCAAAACCAATACCTTGGAGAAATTTTTCCTATCTACAAAGGCTATAGATAAGTTGAAGAGAGATTACCAAATAGCTTATGCTGAGTTGATTGAGAGTTGGATTGATAACTTATTAGAGAATTACCGGCAGTTTAATCCCAATCATGATAAGCCTAATATTGCTATTATGGACTTTGAAGGTTATGGGATGGTTAAAGAGTTTGAGTGCTTTAGAGATGCTATCAAAGAACGAGGTTACCAGGTTGAGATTATTGACCCTAGAGAGTTAGATTATCGTGATAATAAGCTATATAGTGGTGATTTTAGGGTCGATTTAATTTATCGTCGAGCAGTAACTTTAGATTTAATCGGTCACTATGATGAAATTGAAGATTTTGTGGCAGCCTATCTTGACGGTAATATCTGTGTGGTAGGCGGACTTCGCTCTCAGATTATTCATAATAAGATTATCTTTGCTCTTTTACAAGATTCTGATAAGGTAGATTTTTTAAGTAAAGAGGAACAAGAATTTATTAAGCAGCATATCCCTTACACAAGAATTTTTAATCCCACTGATGATCAGTTGTTTAATTATGTCAAAGAGAATAGAGAATCTCTAGTATTAAAGCCAATGGACTTATATGGAGCAGATGGGGTTGCAATTGGAAGGGATTTAAGTCAAGCTGAGTGGGAAGCTAGGCTTGATAAGATTGAAGGAAAGAGTTATTTGGTACAAGAGTTCTGTTTGGTACCAGAAAAAGAGCTAGCAGTCTTTGGTCAAGGTAAGCTCTCTTTTGAACCTTTTAAGTATACTTTAGGGCTATTCTTATACAATCAAGACTTTAAAGGTATCTATACAAGAGCAGGCAAGGATAATGTAATTGCTAGTGCAACAGGTTGTGTGACATTACCAAACTTAATTATAGATTAGGCCAATTAATTATAATTATTTTAGGAGGTGCTCTTATGGCTACAGGATTAATGGCAGGTAAAAAGGGTTTAATTATGGGAGTTGCAAATCAGAAATCGATTGCTTGGAATATTGCTGAAAGGCTAAAAGAAGAGGGGGCAGAATTGGCTTTTACTTATCAAAATGAACAAATAGGTGAGAGGGTGATTCCCCTTTTTGAAAGTATAGAAGCTAAGTTTTATCAGACTTTAGATGTAACAAGTGATGAGGATTTTGATAAGGTATTTAGTGAGCTAGCTGATGCCTTTGATGGTGAGTTGGATTTTATAGTCCATGCAATAGCTGGAGGTCCTGCTAAAGGCGATTTAAGTGGGATGTACCTAGAGACCAGTCGTGATAGTTTCAGCAGAGCTTTAGAGATCAGTGTCTATTCCTTTGTTAAAGCTGTTCAATCAGCTTATCCAATGATGAAAGAGAAGGGTGGTTCTGCTGTTACTATGAGTTATTATGGTGCAGAGAAGGTAGTTCCCAATTATAATGTAATGGGTGTGGCTAAGTCTGCCTTAGAGTCTTCAGTTCGTTATCTAGCGGCTGATTTAGGAGAGACAAATATTAGGGTTAATGCACTATCTCCTGGTCCAGTCTTAACTAGGGCTGCCAGTGGAATCGGTGACTTTAGAAATATGTTAAAGGAGTTTGCTGAAAAGACTCCAATGAAGAGGCTTGTAGAGAAAGAAGAGATAGCAGCTAATACACTCTACTTATTGAGTGATCTATCTTCTGGAGTAACAGGTGAGATTATCCATGTTGATGGGGGCTATAATGTTAAAGCATAGCTTAATTGCTTAAAATTTAATAAATTTTGCTAAGAGATGGGCTTTGAGTCTATCTCTTTTCTATTTTATCAATTATCAATTAAATTTTTAGATTTTAATAATTGTTGCTTAGTTGAGTATTTTTTAATTTAAAAAGATAATAAAAAATAGGATTTAAGTAAATAATTATTTACTTAAATCCTATTTCAGGATAATATTATTGATATTAGATTTGTAGATTTACAATAATCATTAATTTTAGCAGTTAAGGTCAAATTAACAGCTCCTTTCAGTAGAAAATGGTTTTAGCTAAGGTTTTTCTGAATTGTTCTTTTAAAATAACAACATTGATCAGTTAAATAAACATGGGTATTTAGCTTTGTGCAATAGAATCTTCTATAGACAAAATAAAAGCATTTTGAACACATTAATTCATCCTCCTTTCGATAGGGTAAAGGTTTAAGCCCGAATTTAATAATTAACATCATTTTCTAGAAAAGATTACATTTATATGTTAGTTTTTAGTTGAAGTTGTGTTAATTATAATTACTTTCATTACTTTTGTCAAGGTGTACACTATAATTTTGACATATAGTTAACATAAAATAAAAAATTACGTCTAAGTATAAGTAAAATATCAAATTAGTAAATTGAAAGATTAGAGGTGAAATAAAGGAAAAGCTCCCGTTAAGCTAGAAATAATCTTTTAAGAATTTAAAAAGGGGGAAGTAGATGGTGTATTATATCAGAAACATAATTGCTAGTTTGTTATTACCACCAGGGTTATTCTTTGTATTGGTAGCTATTTTAGTTTTACTCAACTTTAAAAAAGGAATCTCCTATTCTGCGCAACGAAATAAGAAGCGTTATATCTCTTTAGGATTAATCTTCTTATTATTTTCTGTATATATTTTCAGTACTTATTTTGGAGAGCTAATGCTAGTTAAGCCTTTAGAGGATAACTATGCCCCCTTAGATATAAAGGGGCTATCAGAAGAGAAGAGTGCAATTGTTATCTTAGGCGGAGGAATCAAACGGGGGACACTACGAGGTGAAGAGATTGAATTTAAGACCTTAAGTAGGTTATATGAAGGTTTGAAGCTATATCAAAATTCGGGATATGAGCTAGTTGTAACTGGAGGTACTCCTCCAGGGATGTCAGGGATATCAGAGGCAGAGATAATGAGAGATGTATTGGTGGATTTCGGAGTTGATTCTGAGCATATAATGGTAGAGGATAAAGCTTTGACCACTTGGCTTAATGCGGTCAATACTACAGGGATTTTAGAGGGGCTAGGTTATAGAAGGATTATATTGGTTACTGATGCTATTCATATGAGCCGTTCCCTCTCTTCTTTTCAAAAGAATTGGAAGTATGAATTGATAGCTGCTCCTGCTAATTATTTATGGGAGGATAGGATTAATATTTTAGACTTCTTCCCTAATGGTAACTCATTAGAAAATAACATCAAAGCTATGCATGAATGGTTAGGTCTAATTTGGTATCTATTTAAGAGATAGTCAAATTTAAGTAAGAGAAGATAGAAATTATATAATCAAACAGCTCTATCTTATAAAATTTGTGATAAAAGATACTTATTTAGGTTATATAACTCTTCCACTTTTAATAAGATATAATAGCATAATATGAAAAAAATTCTAATTAAAAGGAGGAGGATGAATGCCTGAATTAAAATTACAGAGTAAAAAGAGAGAAGAGGCTCTAATGGATGTATTAGAGTCTACAGCCTTAGAGAAGGTAGCTTTAGCTGAATTATTAAATGCTGGTGCTGAAGAGATGAGAGGGGTTATGGACTTAGAGGATGTTAGTGTTGATAAGTTAATTGATTTCCAAAGTAGTTTAAATTCAATTATTCAAAATGGTATAGAGGTTCAAAAGATGTTACAAGATGATATGAAATATTCATTAAATATCAATAATGTAGAGAGTGGTACAATTGAGATAGAAGAAGTGATCACTGAAGAGATTGTTGATGGAAAGAAGAGAATTAAGAAGATAATTACTAAAAAAGAATAAGTAGTTTTAACATATCTATTTAGTCAGACCGATATTGGTCTGGCTTTTTTATTTAAATTTAAGATTTAAGAATAAAGACCTAATTATGGTATGCTCATTTCGATAGATTGCTTGTATTATTTAAGGTTAATATCATCATACTATAGATATGTGAATTCGGAATAAAATCTACAACAGTTAATTAGAATAAAAAGGGTGGTTAAACTATGGAACTATTCATTGGACATAAACTTCTTAAAAGAAAAGATGGCTATACAGTTATCTTATATCTTGATCAAGAGCTAAGTGAGTTTGCTAAAGACTTTGATGAAATAGATAGTAAAGAGAGAATAGGTTTAGAGCGGGCTATTAGAGACTATATTAAAGAGAAGTTACCTAATATTAAAGTAAAGAGTATTAATTTGATGGTAGGTTCTTTATTGGTAGCCTCATTGCCCTTTGCTAATATTGGGGTTGCGAAGGCAGCAGAGCCCTCTCAAACTCAAACCCAGAGTTTAAGAACATATAAAGTAGAGTCTGGTGATACTTTAGTAAAGATATCTAATAAGTTTGGAACTACAGTCTCTAAATTGAAGGCTCTCAATGGATTAAGCAGTGATCTAATCTATATCGGTCAAACTCTAAAGATACCCCAGCTACAAGACAAGACTCATATTGTACAAGCAGGTGATACCCTATCTGAGCTTGCTAGAAGATATAATTTGAGTCTGCAAGGGCTGAAGCGGACTAATGGTCTGACTGGTGATAGAATTTATATTGGTCAAGCTCTAACTATACCTAAGCAAGATGAATTACCTTCTGTCAAAAGATTACCTGATGAAGTTTTTAGAGTTGGTGATAGAGGAGAAGGAGTAAAAGCTATCCAAATAGCTCTTAATGACTTGGGCTATTCATTGGTAGAGGATGGTGCTTATGGTCCTACAACTGAAAGGATAGTCAGTGATTTTCAAAAACAGTATGATGCTTTGAATGTCGATGGTATCTATGGTCCTAAAACAAAAGAATATTTAGCAGAGGCTCTACTTACAGACCATATTGTCTTAGCAGAACCTAGTGATACCTTAGCTTTGGTTAATAAGAATAATAGTCTCCCCTCAAACTATATTCCAGAGAATTTAGTAGTACCTGATGTCCCTTTTCCTTTTACAGAATTTCATGAAAAGAAGTTAATGAGGGAGGATGCTGCTAGGGCTTTAGAGAGGCTCTTTGCTAAAGCTAAAGAGGAGAATATAGCTTTGTATGCTACCTCGGGCTATCGCTCCTATGATCGTCAAAAAGCAATCTTTACCTCTAAATCGATGAGATATGGTTTAGAAAGAGCAAATCAGTTCAGTGCTAAGCCAGGGGAGAGTGAACATCAAACAGGTTTAGCAATGGATGTAACAAGTCCTAAAGTAAACTTTGCTTTAAGTCAATCCTTTGGAGAGACAAGAGAGGGAAGATGGCTTAAAGAAAATGCTCCTAAATTTGGCTTTATTATCAGGTATCCAGAAGGAAAGGAAGAGGTTACCGGTTATCAATATGAACCTTGGCATCTTCGTTATCTAGGTAATAATCATATTGCTTATACGATTGCTAGTAATGGAGCAACTCTAGAGGAGTATTTAGGAATGGCATAAGTTTACTTATTGGAATGGAACTTAAAGCAGAATATCTGAAATTAAAATCAAAAATTAAATATAGCCCAGAATAGAAAAAAGAGGTGAAGATTTATGAATCAGATAGTAGAAAAGCAAGCTAACAGACTCATTTATGAAAAGTCCCCCTATCTGCTACAACATGCCCATAATCCTGTAAACTGGTACCCTTGGAGTGAAGAAGCCTTTCAGAAGGCAGAAAAAGAAGATAAGCCTATCTTCTTATCGATTGGTTATTCTACCTGTCACTGGTGCCATGTGATGGAGCGGGAGAGTTTTGAGGATGAGGAGGTAGCTCAAGCTTTAAATGATTTCTTTGTATCAATCAAAGTTGATCGTGAAGAGCGACCTGATATCGATAGTATCTATATGAATGTCTGCCAAGCCTTAACAGGTCGTGGAGGCTGGCCCCTAACGATTATCATGACCCCTGATAAGAAGCCCTTTTTTGCTGGTACTTACTTCCCTAAAAGCAGTATCAGAGGGAGAATGGGTCTATTGCAGGTTTTAGAGAGGATAGAGGAGGGCTGGGATAATAATCGTGAGAGAGTAATCAAGTCCAGTAATGAGATAGTTCAGGTGATTCAAGATGAAGAAAATCAAAGGATAGATGAAATTTCTAGCAAAGAGATGGCAGAGGCTGTAGATAAGACTGCTGAGATGTTCAGTGACTACTTTGACCGTAAATATGGTGGTTTTGGAACAGCACCTAAGTTTCCTACCCCCCATAATTTAATGTTTTTATTGAGGTATTGGAAGTTAAGGGAGGATGATTCTGCTCTAGAGATAGTTGAAGAGACCCTAGATAAGATGTATCGTGGTGGAGTTTATGATCATATAGGCTATGGTTTTAGTCGTTATTCCACCTATGATAAATGGTTAGTCCCACATTTTGAAAAGATGCTTTATGATAATGCTCTGTTGGCAATTACTTACTTAGAAGCCTTTCAAGCTAGGGGAGAAGAGGAGTATGCTGAAATTGCTGAAGAGATCTTAACCTATGTGATTAGAGACATGACTTCTGAACAAGGTGGCTTCTATTCAGCTGAAGATGCTGACTCTGAAGGGATAGAAGGTAAGTTCTATCTGTGGACACCTCAAGAGGTTAAAGATGTGTTAGGAGAAGAGCTGGGAACAGAGTTCTGTGAATATTATGATATTGCTACAAAGGGAAACTTTGAAGGAAAGAGTATTCCCAATTTAATTGGTAATAATGAACGAAAAGCTAAGCTAGAAGAGCGTTTTGGAGAGGCTAAGCAGAAACTTTTTGAGGCTAGAGCTAAGCGGGTACATCCTTATAAGGATGATAAGATTTTGACCTCGTGGAATGCTTTAATGATTGTAGCTATGGCAAGAGCTGCTAAATCCTTGAATAAGGATATCTATTTAGAGCAGGCAGAGAAGGCTATAGACTTTATTTGGAATAATTTAAGGAATGAAGATGGCAGATTATTGGCACGCTATCGTGATGGAGACGCAGCCTATTTGGCCTATGTCGATGATTATGCCTTCTTGGTCTGGGCATTAATTGAGCTTTATGAGAGTAGCTTCAATGCTAAATATCTTAAGATGGCTTTGGAACTAAATGATGATCTAATCCGTTATTTCTGGGATGATAAGCAGGGAGGTCTCTATCTTTATGGTAGTGATGGTGAAGAGTTGATTACCCGTCCTAAGGAGGTCTATGATGGGGCAATCCCTTCAGGAAATTCCGTTGCTACCTTCAACTTCTTGCGTTTAGCAAGGTTATTGAATGATAATGACTTACAGGAGAAGGCAGACTCACAGATTAAAGCTTTTTGGAATCAGATTAAGGAGGATAATATCTACTACTCTTACTTTATGTCATCACTATTATTTGTCTTAGCTGAGGGTAGGGAAGTGATTATTGTCGGAAATAGAGAAGCTAATGATACTAAAGAGATTAGAGATGCCCTTAGGGATAACTTTACCCCCTTTACAACAACTTTGCTTAAGGATGAGAGAAACAGTGAGCTTTTAAGTGAAATTGCTCCTTTTATAGAAAATTATCAGCAGATAGATGATAAAGTAACGGCATACATCTGCCAAAACTATACCTGTCAGAGTCCAACTACAGATTTAGATGAGATAAGGGAGAGGCTAATGTAGTATTTGAGTCTGAGGTTAAGGTTAAGATTGATTAGAAAATATTAGTATAGCCTATAATCTCTTGATTATGTTATAATTAGTTTAGATAAAATCATTAAAGGTGTAGGAATTCCTACACTTTTTAAATTAAGGGGAGATTTAGATTGAATAAGTTAAAATTACAGACAGTACTTATACTGGCTATGATGATCTTTCTAGCCGCAATGGGTTATTTTGGGACTAGCTTATTTAAATCAAAGGGTGTTGATTTAAAGCAGGATGACTTGACAAGTGAAGTTTCAGCTTCAGAAAGAGAAGCTGCTCAAGAGGCTAAAGCAATTCAGCAAGTTCAAGAGGTTGAGCAAGAAGCTTTTACAAGTATAGCTTATGATAGTTATAAAGACTGGGAAAGGTTATTAGAGGATTATAATTATAATATCAATCAAAAAGCAGTAGAGATACCTAGGGTAAAGGTGAAGAGATTTCCAGAGGATATTGGTGAGATTAGAGATGTTGCTAAGAAGAAGAAGATCTTTTTAAGTATCACTTTAATTGGAGCTTACCATGCCAATCAAGAGCTGCTAGAGGATAGAAGAAGGCTTAAATCTATTGCTAAAAAGTATGCTAGCTCTTCTAGCGTTGATACTGAGAATGAAGAGTGGGTGAGTCAGCTTAAAAAAGAGTATAGTGTTAAAAGTGATGATTTAGAAGAGGTATTAAATTTATTACTTACTAAAGTTGATATTATACCTCTATCTCTAGTCTTGGCTCAGGCTGCTTGTGAATCAGGCTGGGGTACTTCTAGGTTTACTAGGGTGGCTAATAATATCTTTGGGGAGTGGACCTTTAGCAAGGAGGTTGCAGGGGTAGTTCCTAAAGATAGACCTGTAAATGCTACTTATAAGATTAGAAAATTTGATACAATAGAAGCCTCTATTAAAAGCTATATTAATAATTTAAATAGCCATTATGCTTATGAAGAATTGTGGAAGATTAGGACAAGTTTAAGAAATAAGGGAGAAGAGCTAGATAGTGTAAAATTAGCTGAGGGGCTATTGAACTATTCTCAGCGTAGAGAGCTATATATCGAAGAACTTCAAGATATTATTAAATATAATAACTTACAAAAGTTAGATAGTTTATTAAAAGATTAAATTTAGCTCTGACTAATTAAATCTATCTTTAACTTGAATCTTAAAGCTATTTATAAGCAATCATAAATTAGGATGCATTTAAATGCATCCTAATTCTTTTATAAGCAGGTATCTAATTTTAAGTATAGAATAAGAGTTATGAAGTAATTGAAAGAGAAGAGATTTGGATTGGTTGATTTCATAAATTAAAATCAAAAAGCATAATCTAGCATAGAATAGGTGCTGCTTTTATTAGCAGGATAGCTGTTAATAAGTTTGATCAATGTGTTAGCAGAGATTAATGATAAGTCAGTAACTTTACTCAACTATCTTGAGATTTTTATTACATAAAATTATAAGATAATAGCTGTTAAAAAAGGGGAGAGGTAATAATGAAGAAGTATCAGATGATTTTCTGCTTAGATAATTTAGATCAGATTAGAGATATCTTTGGCGATAATATTATAGTCAATATAAAGAACAATATAGATAAGAAGTTTAAAGAGATTGTTCTTCAGCTGCTAGAGAGGCATAGTATCTTAAGTGAAAAGGTGGAGGTATTTGATGGTTGCTGGTCTCTAATCTTTGCTATGGAAGGAGATAATATTCTAGTTGATATTGATGAGCAGCTAGAGTCTATACAGGTGGCAGGAAGTAAACTTATCAGAGAATTGTTAAGAGAGGAGTTTGGGGATGCTACTGGTAATCAGGTTTCTTTTAAATTTTTAATCACACCATTAGATGAAGATGCTAATGAGATAGATTCCTTTGAGATAGATTCCTTTAATTACATCAATTATCTGTTAGAGAGAGAGGCTGTAAGTGACTTTAAGTATAATAATATAATAAGTAAAGGGGATTTTGTAGATATTATTAAAGAGAAAAAGATAACAACCTTTCTACAAGCCATTATCTCTTTAAAGAAAGATGACATTATCGGCTATGAGGTGTTGACTAGAGGACCGCTTGATAGTGGTTTATTTCAGGCAAGTGACCTCTTCTCAGCAGCTGCTTACTTTGATTTAACAGAAGAGTTGGAGTTGGCTGCTATTATTAAAGGTTTAGAATGGGGTTTCTCTTTACCTGATAAATATATGTTGTTTTTAAATATCGGCCCTAAGCTATTATTAAAGGATACCTTTTATGATGCTATTTCAGATGTGAGATTTGCTAAGTTATTATCTAGGGTTGTCTTTGAGATTACTGAGCATATGCCTTTATCCCAATTAAAACAGATTAAGCATAATATTTTAAAGTTAAATAAGCTAGGTGCTAATATTGCTTTAGATGATACAGGATGTGGATTTTATGATATGGCTGCTGTTGAAGAGTTAAGGCCTAAAATAGTTAAACTCTGTATAACTGTAGCAAAGCAGATTGGTGCAGATATTAAGGTTGAAGATGATATATATGATACAGTAGTTAGAATTAAAGAGGCAGGCTCAATTGTTTTAGCAGAGGGAATAGAGAATAAAGAGCAACTTGATTTATTAAAGAGGTGTAATGTAGATTTAGTGCAAGGTTATTATTATCATAGACCAAAGCCAGCAGCAGAAGTCTTAAAGGAGATTATGGTTAAGGTCTAGATCTACACTGTATAATAAAATTTAAATTTTATTAAGAATTTTTCATTTAGATTACTTTATAACTTGTAATAATTTCTCGATATGTTATTATATTTTATATAATTGCTTATTTAAGCTTTAAGAACACGGTGATTTCATCAAAATCATCATGGAAATATTTAAATAGCTAAAAATCATTACATAAGTAGACATTGGTTTCTGATGGATAGCCAAATTATTAACTAAAGTAGTAAAGAAGGGGTTGTGAAGATGAGAGATGATATTTTAGATTTATTAAAGAATAATAGCAAATTATCCCATGAACAGATAGCTACTATGCTAGATTTGTCTGTAGAAGAGGTTGAAAATGAGATTGTCCAATTAGAAAAGAAGAATATTATTGTTAAATATTCGACCTTAATCGATTGGGATAAGACCAATAAAGAGTTGGTTTCTGCTTTAATAGATGTAAAGGTAACACCAGAGAGGGACTTTGGTTTTGATGCAGTAGCTAAAAGAATTTATAAGTTTCCTGAGGTAAGCTCTGTGCATTTAATGTCTGGAGGTTATGACTTATCGGTTCAGGTAGAAGGTAGAACAATGAAAGAGGTAGCTTTATTTGTGGCTGAGAAGTTATCTACTATTGAGCATGTCCAAAGTACAGCTACCCATTTTATGTTAAAGACCTATAAGAAGGATGGAGTAATCTTTAAAGGAGAGACTAAGCCAGCAGAACGTTTAGTGGTCTCACCATGAATTGGTCTAAGATAATTTCACCACGGGTGCAGGCAATTCCCCCTTCAGGGATCAGGAAGTTCTTTGATTTGGCTTCAGAGGTAGATAATGTTATTTCCTTAGGAGTAGGAGAGCCTGATTTTGTAACACCTTGGCATATTAGAGAGGCTGCTTTTTATTCTTTAGAACAAGGAGATACCATGTATACTTCTAATTATGGTCTCTTAGAGCTAAGAGAGGAGATAGCTAATTTATTAAAGAGGGATTATAAGCTAGAATATAGCCCTAAAAATCAGATTTTAGTTACAGTTGGAGTCAGTGAAGCCTTAGACTTAGCTTTACGTGCTTTATTAAAAGAAGGAGAAGAGGTACTCTTACCTGAGCCCTGTTATGTATCTTACGAACCATCTGCTTTATTAGCTGGAGGTAAAGTCGTTAGAATCAAGACTAGAGCAGAGGATAACTTTAAGTTACGGGCTAAAGATTTAAGAGAAGCCATCACTCCTAAAAGTAAGGTATTGGTCTTATGTTATCCTAGTAATCCAACTGGGGCTACTATGGATAAAGCGGACTTGGAGGAGATTGCTGAGGTTGTTAAGGAGCATAACTTAATCGTTTTATCTGATGAGATATACAGCCGTTTGACTTATGAAGGAGAGCATACCAGCTTTGCCACTTTAGAAGGGATGAAGAAGAGGACTATTTTATTTAATGGTTTCTCTAAAGCCTATGCTATGACTGGGTGGAGGGTAGGCTATGTAGCTGCTCCAGAAGAGATCTTGCAAGCAATGATGAAGATTCACCAATATACTATGCTCTGTGCTCCAATCGTTAGTCAGAAGGCAGCTTTGGAGGCAGTACGTAATGGTGATAAGGAAGTAGAGAAGATGGTCAAGTCATATAATCAACGCAGAAGGGTAATCGTTAAAGGTTTAAATGAGATTGGTTTAGAATGTTTTAAGCCTAAGGGATCTTTTTATGTATTTCCTTCTATTAAAAGTACTGGGCTAAGTTCTGAAGAGTTTGCTGAAAGGCTATTAAAAGAGGAGGGTGTAGTGGTAATTCCAGGTAATGTCTTTGGCGAGAGTGGAGAAGGGTTTATTCGTTGTTCTTATGCTTCCTCTTTAGATAATATATATGAGGCTTTAAAGAGAATAGGAAGATTTGTGGATAAATTATAAAAAAGGCGTAATATTACGCCTTTTTTATAATTTAATAATAGTTTAACTCAAATTTAGACTTATCCTTAATTTTAAACTTAGTTGTAATCTCAATCAACCTTGCTTACTACTATTCCAATTAAACCAGGTCCTGTATGGACTACCATAGATGGACCGATCTGTCCAAAGAAGGTATCCTTAACATTATCTATTTTTTTTATCTTCTCTAATAGCTCTTTAGCTTCTTCATAGGCGGCACCATGCATTACATCTACAGTACTGATACCTTCTGTAATCTTATCTTTAACTATATTATAGATTGTATTGATAGATTTCTTTCTTCCCCGTGATTTCTTTAGGGTATAGTATTGACCATCGTCATCAATAGATATAATCGGTTTAAGGTTTAAAAGCTCACCAATAGTTCCTGATACTTTACCGATTCTACCACCTTCAATTAAATATTTTAAGCTTTTTACTACAAAAAAGACCTCGGTATTATTCATCTTTTTTTCGATTTTCTTTATAATATCAGCAAAGTTCAATCCTTTTTCAATCAAGTCAGCAGCATAAAGAACCAACCTTCCTAATCCCATAGATAATGCTTTAGAGTCGATTACTTCAACAGTAATACCTTCAACCTGTTGAGCAATCATTCTAACCATATTATAAGTACCACTTAAACCACTAGAGATGTGGACTGCGATAACATGGGTAAATCCTTCTTCCTTTAGTTTTAGAAGGATATTTGTAGCATCATTAGGAGATGGCATAGAAGTACTTGGAATTTCTTCAGCAAATCTATTATAAATCTCTTCTGGCTGAATATCTACCCTGTCGGTATATTGTTTATCTTTATAGATTATCTTCAAAGGAAGGCTGTGTATCTGCTTCTCTTCTAAAATTTCTTTAGGAATGTCAGAGGTACTATCAGTTAATAGAGCAATCTTTTGATCCATTTTAACAAATCACCTTCTTTACAAGAATATTTTAATTTCATTATATCATAAATAACTTTAAGCAATCAATTTAAGATAATTATTAATTATCTATTATAGTATATGCAGTTTAATAGATAAATTTCTATTATTAAACCCTATGTTGATACAATAGATAGAAAAAGCGACATTTAGGAGGTAGGTGGGTAGGGGTTAGGAAAATCCAACTACCTAACCACCCAACCCCTAACTATCTAATAAAAAAGTGTCGCAATATACCCATTAAGTTTAGTTTTTTTAATTCTCATATTAATTTTGCTAAAAGCTGTTGAATAATTTTTGTTTATTCGATATTATCTATAATAGTACTATTAAAAGGTCTGGGTGATTACGATGAAAATTTGGAAATTAACTGAGAGCAGATATGGGATTAAAGAGAGATTAACTAAGGAATTATTTAGAAATTTAATTTCTATAAGAGGGGTAGAATATAATAAAAGTACCTGGAGGATAGAGTTTGATGAAGGGGTATTAGATAGAGTAGAAGAGCTTTTAGTTGAAATTGAAGTGATAGAGGGGGAGGCTTTATTAGAGCGCTTATACCGCTTGAGCAAGTTTCAAGCTCGTAAAGGATTGATGAGGCATGCAGTAATGATACATGAAGCTAAAGATTATATCTATATGATCTTAAGTGATGGTGCTTTTGAGATATTGGAGGAGTATGAAGGGACTTTGTTAGTGTATGATTCTAAGTTAGAAGAATATGCTACTGAGTTGCTATATTTTAAGGAATATGAAAAGTTGAGATTGTATCAAGAGAAGAAAGCTAACTTCAGTATTGCTGATATTATTGAGGTCTTAGATAGTCAGCAAGGTAGTATTTTAAAGCGGGATCCAGATGCTGCTCCTTATTTATTTCTTGATCAATTTCAAGATTTGAAGCTAAGTGATGAACAGAAGGAGCAATTATTTAAAAAAGAGTTATCTGTAAGAAATGTAACTGCCTTCAATTTAGAAAGGCTAGCAGAAGAACGGGAGATTAATAGAGAATTTTGGTACCCCACCTTTGTAGAGCTGGTTGAAAAGGAGATAATTAAACGAAAAAAAAGAATTGATAAATTTATAGAAAAGTTAGGAATTGAACTTCTTTTTAATAATGAAGAGGCTGTCAAATTAGGAGCAGAGATAGAAGAATTACTTAGAAGAATAGATGGTGATTTGCAAGAGGCAATTGATAGCAAATGGGTAGAATATTATCTTAGAGAGAAAGAGAGAAGGATTTATGGGATTATGTAGTCGTTAATTATTAGCGGTTATTTCTATTGGCAAGTAAGTAATTTGCTAGGTTTTAAGGTGAAGCTTTAAGTCATAAAAGGATAACTAGATAGATTAGGCGAATATAAATAATAGGTTAACCTTATAGAGTTACTTAATTAATGTATATTTTCACTTATGAATATATCTGAAAAATTAAAAATATTATAGTTTAGAATTGTATCTATAAAAAGTTCCTCTTGATGATTTCTAATTGCCTTGAAGGTGATAAAAATAATACTATAAGAAATATAAGAGGGAAGAAATCTTTAGATTCTGGGAAGGGGGACTATATGGCTCAGATATTGATTGCTGATGATGCTCCAGTTATGAGAAGGAATATAAGAAAAATTTTGGAGAAAGAGGGACATCAAATTGTAGCAGAAGCTACTAATGGAAAGCAAGCTTACTTAGAATATAAGAACTATGTACCAGATTTAGTAACTATGGATGTGAATATGCCAATAGTAGATGGAGTTGAGGCAGTAGGTAATATTGTTAATGAATTTCCTCATGCAAAGATAATTATGATCAGCTCTAATGACCAAAAAAGAATGGTCTTTAATGCTTTACAAAAGGGAGCTAAATATTATATTATGAAACCTATTACTGAGGAGAAACTTTTGAATGTAGTGAAGCAGTTTGTATAATATATTCACTGTATATCACTTTGGAGCTAATATAAAAAAGAAAGCTAGAGCATTATGCTCTAGCTTTCTTTTTTAACTGGGTCTGTTCATTCCATGTGTTATAGATTGTATCCAACTCTTTATGTATCTTTTTAAATAGTTTATGGATTTCAGGATCAAAATGGGAGGGCTCTACTCGCCCATCACCATTAACGATAATATCATAGGTCTTTTCATGGCTAAAGGGTGGTTTATAGGGACGTGGACTTCTTAAAGCATCATAAATGTCTGCTAACATCACAATTCTAGCCGATAAAGGAATCTTGTTACCGCTCTTACCATTAGGATATCCAGAACCATCAAAACGTTCATGGTGGTTAAGGGCGATGTCTGTAGCCATCTTCAGATGTGGAGAATCGCCAATGATTTCGGCACCATAAGTAGTATGCCTTTTTATCATCTTAAATTCTTCATCAGTTAGTTTTCCTCTCTTACACAATATATTTTTGGGTATATAGACCTTTCCGACATCATGCATTTGAGCACAGTAATAGATCTCTTCAATGAAGTTTTTGCCTAAACCTAACCGTTTAGCGATTAATTTTGAGTATTCATTAACACGCTTGATATGGTAACCTGTATCATCATCACTTGCTTCTGCAGCTCTTGAAAGAGAGTTGATCGTGTAGATAAAGGCATTCTTAACTTCATTAAGCTGACGATGTATATTTTTAATTAGATTAAAGCTGATAGAGAGGGTCTTAATAATATCTGCATCAAAATGGGTTACCGTCTTATTATAGTTAATTCCTATCAAGGCGATATCTGTTGTTTGATATCCAGAGAAGTTATTAATCACATCTAATCTATCTAGAACTTCATCAGCAAATACATTCTGATAATCATCAATATCAGATAAATCTCCCTCAGTATAATTATGGAAAAATTCATTTTCCAGTTGAGTACTGAGTTTAAAAGGAATTTTATTCTTTAAAGTTATTGGAGATGGGGCTTTGCTAATATTATTATCTGCAATTTTATATATTTCTGTAACTGTTTGAGGATATTCTTTAAAGATAATTAGGATAGTTTCTGGTTTATTGGATAGGAAGTGATTAGTTGCGAAGACATAATTGAGAATTTCTTTAATAGAATCCCCATAATCAATAAAGTCATTTTTAATATATTTCTTTAAGAGTTCATCAACTTTACTATTAATTAAGTCGATAGTTTCATATCCCTCTGTTACCTTATTATAATTATTTTTAAAGTTACTTGCTTGTTTTGCTAAATCTGGTAATTTATCCTCTATATTAGCTTTATTTATAATAACTTCAGAGTCTTTAATCTTATCAATAATCTCTGGGTAAGGTTTAGAATATAGATATATAACTGGTAAGTAATCCTGAGATTGTAGAATTTTAATTACTTTAATGGTACTCTCTTGATAATAATCAATATCAGCAATCAATAATTTGGGGTTTAATTGATAAATTTTTAACATCAGCTCATCAGGGGATATCTGATGTAATTTATATTCGTCTCTATATAGAGACTTTTGTATTAGTTTAAAGGTCTCTTCTCCCTTAGAAAGCAGTATTAGGTGTGATTTCATAATTTATATTAGTACCTCCATTTTAAACTGATTAATCTTAATAGTAATCAAAATATTTACTATAAGATTATACCATAAGTTACTTTGTTTTTAAATACTTAAGGCTATATAAGGTTATCTTTTTTTTGTTTCACAATTTTTAAAATAATTTGGTATAATACATATATAAGTGGGATTAATTTGATTAATTACTATTTTATATAGATGATACTATCTATTTGAGATAAAATGGGAAATTATAAAGGTTTTAAAGCTAATTATATTAATCTAACCTTAAATCTAATAGTTTTAGTTTATATAAATAAATACTGTTTAATTTTAATTAGTTCAGCAAGTGAAGGGGATTAATATTAAATTATGGTTAGTTTAAGGGGGATATTAATGAATAAGAGATACCTGATATTAATAGTTTTAATATTTATAGTCTCTATCACTTCTAAAATAGAGGGTAAAGAGGTTTTAAGTGATTCATCTCAATTCTTTAAAGAGGGCTGGGAGTATAAAGTTGGTGATGATAAATGGGCTGACTTTAAGCATGGATTGAAGTTAGGTTCAGAAAATAGAGAGTTTATTTGGTTGAAACATAAGTTTCCACAAGGTCAATTCAAAGACCCCTGCCTTGTATTTAACTCTGTTGAATATGATTTTGATATATATCTTGGTGGAAAATTAATCTATAAGAGTGATAATCAAATAGCTTATCAGTATAGACAAGGGATTGTTAACCACATTATTGATTTACCTCAAAATTTCGATAATAAAAGTTTATATATAAAGATATATCCAGGTGTCTTTGGTTTTAAGACAATAGACAGCTTCTTTTTAAAGCTAACAGAGGTTAATTCTAAGGATAATTATTATCATAACTTAATCTATGAACATTTATTTGATATCTTTTTTGGTAGTACAGCCATAGTTATTGGTTGGATTATTTTAATTATATATCTATTTATTAGATTTATTGAGAGAAGGGTAGTAAAGGGAAAGTTTATCTTTATTGGTATCTTTTCTTGGGGATTGGGTTTATTCAGCCTATTTCCAATAGCTTTAACCTTCTCTAATCAATCAATTTACTTATATTATATGCTTTTATCTGTTCCGATGATTATAATAGGAATAGCGATAGGTCTAATAGAAATATTAAAAGTAAAGGTAGAAGATGATTGTTTTAGTATTAAAAACCTTAGATTTGTTAAAAGAGTTCATCAGTTTTTGTTAGTGATTGTTTTCTTTTTTGATCTATTGCAGATCAAATCTATCTATGAATTTGATAATTTGTATTTAGGAATATTGGTATTGACTATCTTGAATATTATAATAATTGTTATCTTAGAAGCAATAGAAGGAATTAAGGAGTTTAAAGTGATTGCTTTTAGTATTTTACTAGGATTGTTGTTAGAGAGTATAATAATGATAGTTAATCACAAAGAGCTAGCTTTATCCTTTAAAATGCCCAATTCCATTAGTCTAGCTTTTTTAATCTCATTAATTATTAATGCTGTCATGGAATATCTTGAAGTACATAAACAGTTAGAAGGTTATTCTCAGAATCTAGAGGAGAAGATTGCTGCAAAGACTGTAGATATTAGAAATCTACTTAATAATGTAGGGCAAGGTTTCTTATCCTTTGGTAAGAGTTTAACTATTAATGAAGAATATAGTCGAGAATGCTTAAATATCTTTAATAAAGAGATAGGTGGAATGAATATAGTAGAGCTTCTATTTAAGCAAGAAGGGCAAAGAGAGTTTCTAAGAGATATATTAAGGACTATCTTTAGTAGTCAAGACCAAGATGATATAAAGATGTATCTGCCTTTATTACCAGAAGAGAGCAAGATTGCTGATAAATATATCGACTTAAATTTTAAATTAATAGGTGAGAATACTAAAGAAGCCGGCAGTAGAGAGATGATGCTGGTTTTAACAGATATCAGTGATAAGAAGGAGCTTGAGAGTAAGGTTGAAGAAGAGAGAAATAACTTAAAGATGGCTGTTAATGTAGTAGTTAATTTTAATGATTTTATTGAATTAAAGAATAGTTATTTAGACTTCTTTAATAGTGAAGTTGAAGAGATGGTAGCATCAGGTATATCTATACAAGATTTATTGTCTCGAATCTATCTACAGATACATAACTTTAAAGGCGATTTTAGTCAGCTGGGGATGAATAATACTGTGAATTCTCTTCATTGCTTTGAAGGTAAGCTTTTAGAGCTGAAAGATAAGTTATATGAGGAGAGTGTTGAGATAACTGAGCTTAGAAGGTTAATTAAAGAAGAGGAGGCAGTTGGGTTTTTAAGTCAGGATTTAGATATTTTACAAGAACTCTTAGGAGATTATATCCTTGAGCAGAACAAGAAAATCATCATAGAAATCTCTAAGTTAAAGATGATTGAAAAGAGAGTTGTCGAACTATTAGCTCCTAAGGATTCTGAAAAACTCTTAGTTGAGCTTAAGAGATTAAGATATAAACCTTTTAAGGAGATTTTGAAATTTTATCCTGATTATATGCAAGAACTTGGAGGTAGATTAGGAAAATTAATTAAGCCAGTTAAGATAGTTGGTGGAAAAGAATTGGTTGATTTAGAGGACTATAATGAATTAGGTAAGTCACTAGTCCATCTCTTTAGAAATTCTATTGATCACGGAATTGAAGAGCCTGAGCAAAGGGTTGCTAAGGGAAAATCTAAATATGGTGAGATTATCTGTGAGATTGAAATGGAAGAAGATAAGATAATCATTAAGGTAAGTGATGATGGAAAAGGGATAAATATTGCTAAGATTAAAGAACATGCTCTTAAAGAAGGTCTCTACTCTGCTAAAGAGTTAAATAACCTCTCTCAGCAGGAAATTTTGAGTATAATCTTTAGTGAGGGACTATCTACAAAGAAGAATGTCACAGAGCTATCTGGAAGAGGTGTAGGATTAGCGGCTGTCAAGGAAGCTGTTGAAAGGTTAAGTGGTTCAATTAAAATTTATACTACTTTAGATAAAGGAACTGAATTTCAACTAATAGTTCCTAGGAACTATTAGTTGAAATTTAGAAGATGAATTCAGGATTCATCTGTAGAAATTATTGCACAATAGCAGTACTGATGGTATAATATAAGTATGTTTGAATTTGGTGCAAACGTTACCATGAATTTGGGTGGAGGGTGAGCAGTGTCTGAAATTAGAAGGGATATAATTATAGGTAGAAGTATAATAATAGCTAGTAACAGGGCTAAAAGGCCAAAGAATTTTAAAAATAAAGATGAGATTAAGGGAAGTAATGATTGCCCTTTTTGTAATGGCTTTAGAGAGGACATATTATTAGAAGTGATTGATCAGAATCCAAGTTCTATTGAAGGAAAGAATTCATGGAGAGTAAGAGTTGTAGATAATAAGTTTCCAACCTTAAAATCAACAGGTAAATTAACTGAATACAATCATGGTTTCTTCCAAAAAATGAATGGTATAGGGCAAGCAGAGGTACTGATTGAGTCGATGAAGCATAATAGTAGTCTAGGAAGCAATTCTTTAGACCATACTATAGGTATTATCACAGCTTTAAAACTAAGATATGAGCAATTAGCCAAAGATAATAGGCTTAAATATATTCAAATCTTTAAAAACTTTGGTGCAAAAGCAGGAGCTTCCTTGGAGCATCCTCACTGGCAGATTATAGGAATACCGATAGTTCCTTTAATGGTCAAAGAGGAGCTAGAAGGGGTTAACAAGTATTATAAGCAACATCATAATTGTGTTTATTGTGATATGATAAGATATGAACTGGCAGATAATCAGAGGGTTATTAAAGAGAATGAATTCTTTATTGCTATTAATCCCTATGCTTCTCGCTATCCTTTTGAAACTTGGATAATACCAAGAACCCACCAACATAATTTCAGTGATATCTCTAAGAAGGAAATCAATGCTTTAGCCATTATTTTAAGGGATATGATAAAAAGTTTTGAAGTAGGATTTAAAGATTTATCTTATAATATCCTTTTACGGACAGCACCTTTAGCTTTAAAGAATCAACAAGGTTATCACTGGCATCTACAGATTCTGCCGAGATTGAATATTCAAGCAGGTTTTGAGTTAGCTACAGCAATCTTTGTAAATCCTGTTCCACCAGAGTTGGCTACTGAAGAATTAAAGGGAATTGGGATTATTTAATTATTTTTTATTCTTATAAAGTTTATCTTTTAAATATTAATAGTATCTTTAGCAAGATATAATATAATGCAAGGTCAAGGAGGGAGTTAAAGATGAAATTTGAAAGAATGAGTGGAGTTTTCTTACATCCTACCTCTTTAGCAGGTAGATATGGTATTGGTTCTTTAGGTGCTGAGGCCTATCAGTTTATAGATTTTTTGGCTGGAGCTGGGCAGAAATTATGGCAGATTTGTCCTTTGGGTCCTACAGGATATGGTGATTCTCCTTATCAATGCTTTTCTGCTTTTGCAGGAAATCCTATGTTAATCAGTTTAGAAAGGTTGGTGGAAGAGGGCTTATTAAGTGAAGGTGATTTGGCAGTAGAGATTGAATTTGATAAAGATATAGTAGAGTATGGAAAGGTAATTGACTTTAAGATGCCTCTACTAAAGAAGGCCTTTAATAAATTTAGTTCTATAGGAGAAAAAACTGCTTTTAGGGCTTTTTGTGAACAGAATGCAGAGTGGTTAGATGATTATGCATTATTTAGGGCTGTCAAATCAACCTTTAATGAAAGACCTTGGAATGAATGGGATGAGGACATTAAACTAAGAGAAGAAGCAGCAGTGGCTAAGTATAAAGAAGAATTGGCTGAAGAGATAGAGTTTAGATCTTTTATTCAATATCTATTTTTTAAACAGTGGACAGATGTGAGAGAATATGCTAATCAGAAGGGGATTAAGATAGTTGGAGATATCCCTATTTTTGTAGCAATGGACAGTGCTGATGCGTGGGCTAATCCAGAGGTCTTTTATTTTGATGAGGATATGAAGCCTACTAAGGTGGCAGGGGTACCACCAGATTACTTTAGTGAGACTGGACAGCTATGGGGAAATCCTCTATATAACTGGGATAAGTTAAGAGAGAGCAATTATCAATGGTGGGTAAAGAGAATCGAGGCTTTGTTAGAGGTAGCCGATATAGTTAGAATAGATCATTTTAGAGGCTTTGCAGCTTATTGGGCTGTTCCATATGGTGAGAAGACTGCTATTAATGGTGAATGGGAGAAGGCACCAGGGATGGAGTTGTTTAAGACTATCAAAGATGAGCTTGGTGAATTGCCAATTATTGTTGAAGATTTAGGTTTGATTACTGAAGATGTGGAGAAATTAAAGAAGACTTTCGACTTTCCAGGTATGGAGATTTTACAATTTGCTTTTGATGGTGAAGAGGATAATAATGTTACTCCAGAGAGATATACTACTGATAACTGTGTAGTTTATACTGGAACCCATGATAATAATACTACTTTAGGCTGGTATACTGAAGATGCTAGTAAAGCAGATCAGAAGAGACTAGAGAAGTATTTAGATAAACATCTTGATTATAGACATGATTCTATCGTCTGGGACCTGATAGAGCTAGCGTGGTCCTCTAGAGCGGTAATTGCTTTAGTAACCTTACAGGATGTGCTAGAATTGGGTAGTGAAGCCCGCTTTAACATTCCTGGGGTACTGGGAGGTAACTGGGACTGGAAGTATCGTTCAGAGATGCTGACTGAAGAAAGAATGCTGGATTTAAAAGAGATGACAGAAAGAAATGATAGATAATCCAATTAACTGAACAATAATGAGTGAGAGTTAGTTACTATTAACAGGTACTCAATTATAAGTGAACAGATAATAAAACACTCCTGAAAATGGAGTGTTTTATTATTTTATCACAATTTAACTATAATGCATATAATATACAGAAATCGGTTTTACTATCAAATTTAAGGAGGGATAGAGATGAAGAAGAAGTCTTGTCCTGGATGTAGAAGGAAAAATAAGAGTAAGAGTAAGAGAAAGAAGAAGGAAGGAAAATAGGCTAAATATGATTAGATTTAAATGCTCCTTTTTTGAGGAGTATTTTTTTATGTATTGTTATATGGTATGATCAACATTATATTTGAATATCTAGTGGATATAGAGTATTATAATGGTATAAATAGTTTTTTTAGTATAGATCAGGTACAGGTTGGTCATAAAGCTTATATTATATAAATTTATACTCATTTCAGTTTAAATTTGAATATCTTACAGGTAATTAATAGGCAAAAATATCAATGATGTAATTGGGTATTTTATTAATATTAGGTTGTGTCGAGCTTTTAGATCTATGAAAGTTTTAATTACGAAGTCAAGATAATTTATATGTGGTGAGGTGGATATAGAATGGAAAAATTAAAACTTGTCTGTTTTGATTTAGATGATACCTTAATTAGAGAAATTCATTCCGTTATGTTGCCATGCATTTTAAATGGGAAAGAAAGAGAGCACTCTTTAATTCAAGAACAGGAAGAAAAAGGTGTAATTGACTATATATCAGCAGATTATCTCAGAGCAGAATTGCTTTTTGGTCTTGAAGAAGATAAAATCGCCCAATCTTTTTTAGAGATTGCAAAGCCTTTAAAAAATATCAAAAAAGTAGTTGAGATATTACATAAAGAAAATATCAGGTGCATTGTTATTACTGTTGGTCCAATGCAGGTAGCAAAAGTTGTATGTGATATTTGGGGATTTGATGATTATTATGGCAGTAACTATGAAGTGGTTGAAGGAGTATTTACTGGAAAGATTCTTAACTACATTGGGGCTGAAGAAAAGATATTATGTCTACAAGATTTTTGTGAAAATAATAATATAAAACCAGAAGAATGTATCGCTGTAGGTGATGGTTCAACAGATATTCCAATCTTTGAATACTGTGGTAAATCTATTGCTATAAATAGTTCTTGGGAGGTTAGAGAGAGGGCAATGTATGCAGTTGAAACAGATGATTTAACAGATATTCTTAGCTATATATAACCCTATAAAGATTTCATATTATATATCTAGAATTTAAATTTTTATAATCACTTAAAAATAAAAATCAAAAGAATTATTAGACGCAGACTTACACAGACTGAACACAGACTAAAAGAACAAAGAATAGAGAATTTAATTGTTTTGAGTCGGCTCTTAGTCAGATTTTAGTCAGCGTCCAAATAGGTTTTGATTTTAATTCTCTGTTAGGTAAATTAAATTCTTTTTCGTGTTATATATATTTTAAGCTATATGAAAGATAATTTTGGTGATTTAACTTACTCATAAAGATAGCAAAAGGTCTAAAATACAGAACAGCTTGGTTTAAGAATTAATCTGTTATAATAATAATTTATATAGGAGGGTATATAATGAATTTTGAACATAATAACTTAAAGCCAGAATACATAAGGGAAGACTGGGAAGGAAAATGGAAAGTTTTTTCTTGGCTTGAATTTGTTTGTGCAATTCCCCATGTTTTATTTATGGTTACGACTATTAAAGAGAATGGATTAGCAAATGCAGCATTTCAGAGCTGGTCAAGCTTTACAGGGGAAGGAGATAATTATTATATTATCATGTCAGGTGTTATGAAGGATACCCATACATATCAGAATATTAAGCGAGATAAGGAATTTTGTATTAATTTTTTAAGTTCAGATTATCTTGAAGAATGTCGGAAAACGATCAAAGATAATAATATAGCTAGTGATGAAATTTCTGCAGCAGGATTTACCCTTGAAGAATCTATGTCGATTAGTGCACCAAGAATAAAAGAAGGCTTTTTAAAATTAGAGTGTGAATATCAATGGGAAAAGGAACTTTGCGAAAGTAGTCATAACATAACAGTTTGTGGTAAGGTTAAACATCTTTCTATTGCTGAGAAATTTGCAAAAGAAATGACCAAAGAAAAGTATGGGAAGGATTCTTTTATGTTCAATCTCCACAATCCTATGAATCCCTTTACTGGAAAAAGTTTTGGTAGTGGAGTTGGTCATATTAAATTTTCTCAAGATCTATAAGATCCATTCAAGGAGTCAGTGACTTATGAAATTATAGATTGAGTCGGATAACAGGAGATCGTCAATGTAAAATTATAATAAGCTATAAAGATCAATATCTACTATTTTTATAAAAAGTGAGGCTTAAGAAGAGATGAAAGGAACTAAGATTGATTTTATTGTTAGAAATGCTAAGGAAAAAGACTCAGAATATTTAGCATTACTTTGTGAACAGTTAGGATATTCGATGAATTATAGAAAATTAAAATCACCTTTGAAAAAAATCTTAAAAGATGATGAACATATAATATATGTTGCTCAACTAGCAAGTGGAGAGATAGCTGGCTGGATTCATGCTTATCTTTATAAATTATTCTATGCTGATTTAATGGCTGAAATCGGAGGGATTGTTGTTGATAAATTGAATAGAAGAAAAGGGATAGGAAAAGAACTAATGAGATATGTGGAAAGTTGGGCAAAAGAAAAAGGGTGTTATACTGTAAGTTTACGTTCAAATGTACTTAGAGAAAAGGCTCATCTTTTTTATCAGCAGATAGGCTATAAGAATGAAAAAGAACAATTTACTTTTCGTAAAAGACTTTAAGTTGATGGTATGGTTTAAAGATGACTTATGTGAGATTTATTAATACTATTAAAAATATGTAATTATTCAAAAATCGAATATTTACTGAAATATAATTAAAAATAGGAGTGGAAAAGATGTATAAATATTTGATACAAGGATTACTTTTAGGATTAGCATATGTTGCACCTATAGGTATGCAGAACTTATATGTGATAAATACTGCCATGAAAGGTAATAAGTTGAAGACCTATCAGGTAGCACTAACGACCATATTTTTTGATATCACACTTGCTCTTGCCTGTTTTTTTGGGATAGGACTATTAGTCAAAAATATTCCTATATTAAAATCAATTATTTTATTAGTAGGCTCTGTTCTCGTTATATACATAGGAATTGGCTTGATTCGTGCTTGTTCAGAGGTGAAAAATGATATGGAAATAAGTGATTCAATAGTTAAAATTATAATTACCTGTTTTATTGTGACGTGGTTGAATCCACAGGCTTTAATAGATGGTTCCTTATTATTAGGAGGTTATCATGCCTCTGTACCTGTTCAGATGGCTAAGTATTTTATATTGGGTTTCTGTAGTTCATCCTTTATCTGGTTTATGATTTTAGCAACTATAATCTTAATCCTAAGGGATAAATTAAATAATACTATTATTAAGGGGATCAACATAATTTGTGGAGTGATTTTAATCTTTTTCGGTGCAAAATTAGGCCATTCCTTTATTCAATTAATGATAAAGGGTTAAGTTGGGTTAGAAGTTGAGTGTATAAAGAAGGAGGAAAAGATGAAAGAAAAACTTATAGATATTTTCAATCGAATTTCTAAAAAAGGGGTGTATCCCTATCAACTAGCATTTATGCTACTTATACCATTAAGGAATATATTTCTTTCACCCAAAAAACTTATTCAGTATTTAGAGTTGGAAGAAGATTATAATGTTCTTGAAGTTGGTTCAGGTCCTGGATATTTTAGCCCTAAAATTGCTAAGGCTATACCAGCTGGGAAATTAGTATTAGCTGATATCCAAAAAGAGATGCTTGAGTTTGCCAGAAAAAGATTGACTAAGAAGGGGATATCTAATGTTGAATACCACCTGTGCAATGGTATTGATTTTTCATTTGAAAGCAATAAATTTGATCTTATATATATGGTAACTGTTTTAGGAGAAATAGAGAATAAAGAGGAATATATCAAAGAGTTTTTTAGATTATTGCGACCTGGAGGTATCCTTTCGATCTCAGAACAAGGTGGTGATCCAGATAAGATGTCGATAGAAGAAATTAAGAGATTATTAGCTGGTTCTGGGTTTGAACTTGATAAACTCTATGGCAGAGAGAATAACTTTACTATAAACTTTCGAAAAACTAATTTATCAAAATAGTAGATTAGATTGCTTAAATTTTAGGAATAGAGGATGAGTGCTTATGAACAGTTCAGAGATAGTTTTAAGCTCTAGGAGACTTACTTTAAAGGTGATAGATGAAAACTATGCAGATGAAGTTCTTAATTATTTTAAGAGAAATGAGAAATTTCTTAAGAAGTGGGAACCTAAAAGGTCAGAAGAGCTCTATACTTTGAAGTACCAAAAGAATCAATTACGAGATGATTTAAGTAATATAAGTAAGGGAAATCTGCTGAAGTTATGGATTTTTCCTAAAGGCGATAATAAGATAATAGGCTCCCTTATTTTTAGTAATATAGTCAGAGGATGCTTTCAATCATGTTATTTAGGTTATCGATTAGATGAAGGGAAAGTAAATAGTGGTTACATGACAGAGGCATTAGAAGAATTGATAAGATTTTTATTTGAAGAGTTGAAGCTACATAGAATAGAAGCAAATATTATCCCAGAGAATAAGGCATCTTTAAGAGTAGTTGAGAAATTAGGGTTTTATAATGAAGGACTAGCTAGAAAATATTTAAAGATAAATGATAAGTGGGAAGACTATATTCATATGGTTCTTTTAAATGAAGGCGTTGAATAGAGAATTTAATTATTTAATCTAATCTATTTAAATATTGGTCTACAATAAATAATATGCTTAGAGTGTAAGGAGTTCTATGCTAGATAGTTGATTTGTTTATTATAATGATATAAAATATATTCTAATATATTAAATTGGAGGGGGAAGTTGATGAGAACAATAGGTTTAATTGGTGGGATGAGTTGGGAATCTTCCCTTGAATATTATCGTATTATCAATAAAATCGTTAAAGAAAGGTTGGGTGAGCCCCATTCCTGCAAAAGCATTATGTATTCGGTAGATTTTGCAGAGATTGATAAGTTGCAGCACCAAGGAGAATGGGAAGTACTAACTGATAGGATGGTTCAAATTGCAAAAAGATTAGAAAAGGCAGGGGCTGAATTGATACTGATTTGTACCAATACAATGCATAAGATGGCTGAAGATGTACAGGAGAATATCAAAGTTCCTCTATTACATATAGCAGATGCTACTGCTGAAGAGATTAAAGCTAAGCCGATGGAGAAGGTTGGTCTTTTAGGGACTAAGTTTACTATGGAGCAGGATTTTTATAAGAAGAGGTTAAAAAAGAGGCATGGAATAGATGTGATAATACCTGATGAGAAAGAAAGGGAATTTATTCATAATGTCATCTTTAAAGAGCTAGTATCAGGAGTTATCAAAGAGGAGTCTAGAGATAGGTTTAAAGAGATAATAATCAACCTTAAAAATAATGGTGCAGAAGGAGTAGTATTGGGTTGTACTGAGATTCCACTATTGATAAGAGAGAAGGATAGTTCTATTCCTATATTCAATACGATGTTGCTCCATGCTAAAAAGGCGGTTGAGCTTGCCTTGAAATCAGGTTGTTAAATAGTATATTAAAACTTGTTATACAAGTCAGAATAAGATTATTTAATTTAAGCTAAAGTAGAGAGAGCTTGAATGACTTATCTAAGTCATATCTATAGCGATTTTTAATGGTGATATTACGACACTTTTTGAACCAGTGAATAATTAATAAAGTATAAATAATAGTTAAGTTCAAAACCACTAAACTTTCTAGAAAGATAAGCTTCTATTTATTCACTATTATTTATTATTTGTAGAAGTGTCGCAATATCTATCTATAATAGCACTTGTTCTAACGGCATAAGATACAAGTATTTATGGAGGGATTTAACTTGCAGGAGAAGATAAGAACTTTAATTAGAGAATATATTCAAGAATACTCGACTAGAAAAGAAATAAAGACTAAATGGGGTGAGCCAATAGTCAACTTTGCTGATGCTAATGATCAGATGTTTAGAAAACTTAAAGAGGTTGTAAGTTCAACCCATGCTCTACCTCAAGATTTTTTAACGGATGCTCAAACGGTAATTGCTTATTTTATCCCCTTTAGTCGAGATGTTGTGAATTCAAATAGAGCAGGAAGATATAGTTCAAAACAATGGGCTAGAGCCTATATAGAGACAAATGAACTTATATCTAACCTGAATAATTATATCAAAAAAAAGCTTGCAGCTTTAAATTATCAATCTAGCCTTATCCCTGCTACCCATAATTTTGATGAGGATAGTTTGATAAGTGATTGGTCTCATAGGCATGTAGCTTATATATCAGGCTTAGGTAAGTTTGGTCTGAATAATATGTTGATTACAGATAAAGGGTGCTGTGGAAGAGTTGCTAGTATAGTAACTAACTTAAAGATAGAGGCTACAGCAAGAAATAATCAGGAGTATTGTCTTTATAAGAGCAAAGGTCTTTGTCAAAAATGTGTAGATAACTGTGTTAATGATGCGTTAAAGATTAATTCCTTTGATAGACATAAGTGTTATGAAATCTTGCTCGAGAATGATAAATTACATAGTGATTTGGGTTTAACAGATGTTTGTGGTAAGTGTTCTGTGAACTTACCCTGTTCTTTTATCAATCCAGTAGAGAAATGTTATAGTTATCAAGAAAGTATAGTATAGATTGCAGATTTATAAAAATTTATTGGATAATAAGTGAACTTTTAATTATTTTATAAAATTTGTAGTTTCAAAGAAGGAATCTTTAACCTATGATCTAAATATACTAAAGAAGACCAATAGTTCATAATCCATTGATTGATAAATTCAAAAATTATATATACCGATAAAGATTTTATATTAGAAATTTTAAAAGCAAAAGAGCAAACAAGAGTAATTTTTTCCACAAATCACACTAATTTCCACGAGAAAGTACTCTTGGGGTGAATAAGTTCAAAAGATTTATTCATTAAATTAATTTTTTATTCTTTGATTCGTGTTTGATTGGTGCCAATTCGTGGCTAAATAAATTTAAACTCTTTTCGTGTTCTGTATAGTTATATTTAATTAAGTTTATAGTGTGATGTCTAAGTTTATTTTCCATGGTATATTTTGTGGAAAGGAGAGGAGTAATGAAAAATGTTGAGCTAACAAAGATTAAGTTCAGATTAATAATATTAATCCTCATAATCTTAAAATCAACTACATTAACGACAGGTCAAGATATTAAGCCTGATTTGATAATTAATGAGTTTTTAGCTTCAAATGGAGAGACTATTTTCGATGAGAGTGGAGAATCTAGTGATTGGATAGAAATCTTTAATAATAGTAATAGTTATATCGATTTAGGAGGAATGTATATATCTGACAAACTAGATAATCCATTAAAGTATCAAATCCCTCATAAACAACCTGCTGAAACGACTATTCCACCAAAGGGCTTTTTACTCTTATGGGCTGATGATAAGCCCGAAAAAGGTCCACTACATTTGAATTTTTCATTAGCTAAATCTGGAGAGGCTATAATAATTACAGCAAGTGATGAAACCACTATTATAGATAAAGTTCTTTTTTCAAAACAGAGTAGAGATATTTCTTTTGGTAGAAGTAATATTGATTCTAATGAGTGGTCTTTTTTTATTGATCCTACACCCAAGAAAGCCAATAATACCTTTGGAATTTTTTCAATAAGAATAGCTACTTTGTATGATTTTTATAAAGAGAATTTACTATTATTGAATGTAATCATCGGTTTAGTTATTCTATTAATTATCTCATTATTATTATTCATATTAAAATTAAGTGATAGAAATAGAGAATTAAAAAAGGCTAAGCTCAAATATAATGAATTATTTAATAATATTTTAAAGGGATTTAGCTCTGATTTTAATAAAGACAAAGCAATCGATAAGGTTTTAAAGGAGAAGGCTTTTGAACAGAATATCTTACTTGAAAATATCAAGATACATGTATGGTATTTGGTAGATGAGAAGACCTATGGTGCTGTCAATAAAGCCCATGCTGAATTTTTAGGAAGAAGAAAAGATGAGATAAACAATGCCAATCTTTACTCTATTTTTGATCAAGAGACTGCAGAGCGGTGTATAGAATATAATGAAAAGGTCTTTACTGAAAAGCAAGAGTTAACTAAGGAAGAATGGATTAAGAATGGTAAAGGTGAATATAGATTGTTATTGATCACCAAGACACCTAAATTAGATAAAAACGGGAAAGTAGAGTATGTAGTCTGTTCTGCTTATGATATTACTGAGAGAAAAGAGATTGAGCAAGAGATAAAGTATATGAACTCCCATGATGAGTTGACAGGAGTCTATAATCGGGCTTATTATGAGCAGATGTTAGTTCAATTAGATAGTCAGAATTATCTTCCCTTAAGTATAGTTGTAGGTGATGTTAATGGTCTGAAATTAACCAATGATGTCTTTGGGCATAAAGAGGGAGATAGATTGTTAAAGGAGATAGCAGTTGTATTAGAGAACTCAACACGTAAAGATGATATCGTGACTAGACTAGGAGGAGATGAATTTTGTATTCTTCTTCCCCAAACAGATGCCAAGACTGTTGATAAGGTTATCGAGCGAATTAAAGAGAACTGCACAGCAGCTGCTTTAGATCCCATACCCCTTAATATAGCAGTAGGTAGTGCAACTAAAGTAAGGCCAGAAGATGAAATAGAAGAAGTGTTTAAAGAAGCTGAAGATAAAATGTATATTGATAAAGGAAGAAATAAAGATAATTTCCAAAATCCATTGCTTACTTCTATGGTAGATAGATTATTTAATGAGGATTATGAATCGATCTACCATGTATCACGAGTAAGGGAGCTGGCTGTTAAACTAGGAGCTAAGTTGAATTTGGATAAACATTCACTTTACAAATTAGCCTTATTGTCTGAATTTCATGATATAGGCAAATTAACAGTTCCTTTAGAGATATTAAATAAAGAAGAAGAGGATTTAAGTGCTAGAGAGATAGAATTAATACAAAATCATACAGAGGCTGGATACAATATAGCTAAGAACTTCAAATGTTTAAATTCTATCTCTGAATTAATTCTATACCATCATGAAAATTGGGATGGTAGTGGTTATCCTAATGGAATAAGCAAGGAAGAGATACCTTTAAATTCTAAAATCATTAATGCCATTAACTTTTATGATCGGCTTATTAATAGTGATTCTTTTACTAAAGAAGATGCTATTATTGAATTAAAGAAAAAGGCTGGGATTAAGCTTGACCCTGAAGTTGTTGAAGTATTAATAGATCTATTGAACTAGATTAGGTTTAATAATTATATATTTGTAAAAATAAATCCAGCCTATAGGTTGGATTTATTTTTATGAACAAAGAATTTAAGGAGTTAGAAATTTTGAGTATGGTTTTACATTTATATAGTTGGAAAATATAATATTTATTGGTTTCTTGAAGGTGGATTAGAATTTGTGGTTAATTATGTAATGTGTGTAAAATAAATATCAATAAGATTAATTATTCTAGTCTTTATATTAAATAAGGGTTAATTTTATAAAATACTTTTAGTATATGAGGGAGGAGAACATGAAATTAGAATTTGTACTTATGTTTTCTACAATAGTATTTATTGCGTCGATTGTACCTGGTCCAACAACATTGTTGGCATTAAATCACGGAATTAAATATGGTCTAAAGAATGTTATGGTTAGTGCAGTAGGCAATTTAACAGGGACCTTGATTCAAGCTATATTATCATTGACAGGTTTAGGCATACTTGTAGTACAGTCAGAAATGATATTTAATCTAGTTAAATATTTTGGAGTTCTATATCTGATTTATATTGGAATAAGAGCTCTTTTTCAGAGGACTGATTTTATATTGAAAGAAGATAATAAATCAAAAGAATTTGATTTTTCTCCTAAAAGTTTATTTGTGGAAGCTTTTTTTATTACATTGGGAAATCCCAATGCAATTATTTTTTTTACAGCTCTATTTCCTCAATTTATAAAGATAGGGGAGAGTAGTTTAATCAAGATATTTATTTCTCTGTTGATCCTATCTATTATCGCTTTTTCATGTATGATGATCTATGGATTATTTGGAGAAAAAATTACACTTATACTTAATAACAAAAGAAGTGCTAAGGTATTTAACTTTATTGTAGGTAGTATCTTTATAATTATGGGAGTAAGTTTAGCTTTAAATTAATTATAAGGATATCAGTAAAGGTTATGAAGAGTTGCTTAGAGAAGAGATTGAGTCTTAGGATTTATCAAAACCTGAAATAAGAGAAATATATCTATTAGCAAGTAAATATTTGAATCTAAAGGGAGAATATTAAAAATTATTTAGAGGAGCAGTGGTATCTATGAAGGTTAGAACAGAGATTGCCAAGGATAAATTTTCAAAGGGATTTAATTGTTCACAGTCGGTATTAGTAGCTTTTTTTCAGGATTTAGGATTAAAAGAGGAAGATTTGTTAAAAATATCTAGTGGTTTTGGTGGTGGAATGGGCAGGATGCAAAAAACTTGTGGTGCTGTTACAGGTGCCTTTATGGTGATAGGGTACCTAAATGGCAGATATCAAGAAGGTGATACTGCATCTAAGGCAAAGACTTATGATTTAATACAAAAATTTGCAGATGATTTCAAAGAAGTAAACGGTACAATCAACTGTTTAGAATTGCTAGGTGTTAACTTTAATGATGAAGAAGCGATGAAAGAGGCAGTCAAGCAAGGAGGATTTAAAGATCAGTGCCTCAAATATATTTTGGATGCAGTAGAGATAATTGAGTCTAGATACTTATAGTTAAAGAGACTTTTAGAAATAAAATAGCTTTATAACTTTAGAATCAAATTTAAAAGGTTTTAATGTGAAGGAAATTAATGTTTGAGTGGAGCAAGTGTTCTAAAAAATAATACTTCATAAAATAATCTTTGAAGTAGGAATCTTAGCTATCTTATTCTCAATTAATATTGATTGCGTAGCGAGTTTAATTTTCTTCTTGATTGGGCTGGTTTTACTGGTCTTGTGCGAAAGGGAATTTCTCTATATTCCCTGTAGAGCCACGGAAGGTTCTATGAACCTGTAGGTTTGGTTACTTTTTCATCAAGGAAAAATGTAACCCGCCTTTAGGCGGAATCTAATAATTTGTCTACTTTTTAAAAAGTAAAAGTATTGTAAAATCCCCATTAAATTTTATTTTAAATTCACATATCTATAATAGATAAATAACTAATTTGAAAGTTTGTGGAGGTAAGAAATATGGTAGAAAAAATTAAAAAATTAAAGAATCCTGTAGTTCAAGAAGCCCGAGAATTAGCTAGAAGTAAGAATAGGATTTTAAAAAACAAGATACAGTTGCATGGATTAGAGCAGTTGCAATGGGCTAAAGATGCTGGTTTGAAAATAAGAAGTATCTTTATTAGTGAAGATGAAAATGCAGAAGATTATAAATGCTTTTCAGCTCCAATCTATCAAAGCTCTGATGGAATTTTAAAGAAGATTACTGAAACTAATTATCTAATTCCAGCTGTGGGAGTAGCTGAAGGTATTGCTAATAGAGATTTAAGTGAAGAATTTGTTCTATTATTGGATGATGTTAAGGACCATGGAAATATAGGAACTATTATTAGGACTGGTAAGGCTTATGGGATTAATGAGTTTATAACGACTAATGAAGATTTTGATCCTTATATTCCTAAAACTATCGATGCTTCTCGTGGAACATCCTTTAAGGCGAATTTTAGAAGGCATAATACACCTAAGCAAGCAGTCTCTTATCTTAAAAAGAAGGGTTATCAGATAATCGCAACTAGTCCCTATGGTAAGTCTTTACAATCAACAGTTGCTTTAGATAAGAAACCAATAGCCTTAGTGGTAGGGAATGAAACTTCAGGTGTCTGTGATGAGGTTTTAAAGGAGGCTGATCATATCGTTCAGATCCCAATGTATACAGGGGTTGAATCCCTCAATGTAGGTGTTGCTACAGGGATCAGTATTTATGAATTGAGATTAAAGGAGGCTTTAACAATGTTAGCAGAAAAGATTATATCTAGTTTGGGAAGAGAGGTAAATGTCACCTCTCAATTGCTTAGAAGGGCATTTGATATTAAGCTAAAAGAGATAAGTGAATTTAGTGGAGATCAGGTTATATTCTTAATGGTATTAAAAAGGGAGTCACAGATGAATAAGGAGCAGATTGAAGAGCAATTTGGATATTCTGGTGATAGGTTAGCAGAGTTTATTAGTCCTTTATATGAGCAAGGTTTAATCAAAAAAGAGTATGAAGAGTTGGAAATAACTAAAGAAGGAGAAGGGTTACTGGCAAAGCTGTGGCCTATTCATGAAAAGACAGAGAATTTAATCTTAAAGGATTTTACAGAAGAAGAGAAGGAAAATTTAAAGGATTATTTAGAAAAGATTCAACAGAACTGTATTCAAATAATGAAATATCAAGTATAGACTGGTATTTATTAAACCTAAGGAGAGATTGGATGTTAAGCTATTATAATCAATCAGAGACCTGTGTTGTCCTGCTTCATGAGATTTATGGTATCAATCAACATATGAAGGATATCGCTAAGAAATTATCTGAGTATCAAGTTGACATTATCTGTCCAAATCTATTAGAGATAGATGGTTCTTATAGCTATAGTGATGAACAAAAGGTATATCAGAACTTTAAAGAGAATGTTGGTTTTGCAGTGGGAGTAGAGAAGGTTAAAAAATTGTTATATCAAATTAGAGATGAGTATGAGTTTATTATAGTACTTGGATTTAGTATAGGGGCAACGATAGCTTGGTTATGTAGTGATGAGCAAGGTCTCTGTGATATGATAATAGGCTATTATGGCTCAAGGATTAGAGATTATACAGATGTGATACCTAAGTGTCCAACCCTTTTATTCTTTCCAGAAAATGAAATTTCATTTGATTCAATAGATTTAATTGGGGAGATAGAGGTTAAAAGAAATGTGAGGGTTTATCAATTCCAAGGTAAGCATGGATTTAGTGACCCATATTCCGATAAATATTGCTCTAATTCAGCTAAAAGAGCTGAGAGAGAAATGATTAATTTTATAAGAAATTCCATATCACTAAGTGGTTAAACTTATTTGGATAAATTAGATTAACTTAATTAAAGTTGGGGTTAATGAGTATATTGCGACATTTTTTACTTTGGTAGTTAGGGGGTGGGGGGTTAGGGAGTTGGATTTTCCTAACCCCTACCCACCTACCTCCTAAATGTAGCTTTTTCACTTAAGTGTATCATATTTTCTATTACTATAATAGGCAATATAATGGAGGACCAGTTAATGGAGATACCTGAGTATTTTAAAGACAAGATAGTACAGTATTTTGGTAGTAAGGGAGAAGAGTGGCTAAAAGAGTTGCCTGATATTCTAGATAGATGTAGAGAAAAATGGAGCTTAACAGATATAGTTGTGGCAGAGGATTTATCTTTTAACTTTGTCTGCTTTGCTCAAGCAGCTAGATATGGCGAAGTGGTTCTTAAGGTTGCTATCTCTTCTGCTGAGTTATATACAGAGATGAAAGCATTATCGCTGTATAATGGTCATAATATCTGTAAACATTATGATTTTGATAGTAAGCTTGCTGCTATGCTATTAGAAAGAGTAGTTCCAGGGAAGAATCTGACCAGTCTAGAGGATAATAAAGAACAGCTGATGGTTGCTGCTGATTTAATTTCTAACTTCCCTATAGGTATTGATAATAATGAGCTATTTCCGACTTATCAAGACTGGTTAGGAAGAGCATTTGATAGGGCTAGAAAGGAGAAGATAGTAGGAGCTAAGCTGCTTTCTTTGATGGATATAGCTGAGGAAATTTTTGATGATATCAATCAACAAAGTGCTTCTCAAGTACTTTTACATGGTGACTTGCATCATTGGAATATACTCCAAGATAGAGAGGGAGATTGGAAGGCAATTGATCCCAAAGGGGTGATGGGGGTAGCTTGCATGGAATCAGCAAGGTTTATAGATAATCATCTAAATGTTGTTAGTGCTAGGGAAGATATTGATAGTCTAAATCTCTGTAACTATTTAGATGAAATGGTTTCGGTTTTTGCTAGTAAATTTGACAAATCCAAGATTATTATTGCAAATTGCCTATTTGTCTTGTGTGTGCTGAGTACATGCTGGAGGTTTGAAGAGGCCAATCCTAAAGAAGACCAATTGAAAGAATCTATAGATAAATGCGAATTTATTCTTAAATATATTAAAAATTTATAATTTTACTGGCTAAGATGATATATTTAAAAGATGTTTAGTAGATGATACTTAGAGTATTTTTATAAAAATAACAAGGAGGTAATTATGGCTCAAGAAAATTTCTATACGGAAGTATATCCTGATATTATTGAGCAATGGAGGTTTTATTTAGACTTATTAGAGCTAGAAGAAGGGGATAAGGTTTTAGATATAGGATGTAATCGAGGTGATACAGAACTCTTTATGGTAAATAGCAATCCACAGATAGCTAAAGTAGTTGGGATTGACATAGATGAACTAAAGTTGAGTGATGCTAGCAAGAAAGTATCAACAGAGCTTGAGCGGGAAAAGATAGAGTTTCAAAAAATGGATGCTTGTAATTTAGAGTTCGAGGATGAGAGTTTCGATAAGGTGATCTGTGCAGAAACAATCGAATGGATTGAAGAACCTCAAAGAGTTATTCAAGAGGTTAAGCGAGTATTAAAACCCCAGGGGATAGCAATAATCCAGCATAGTGATTTTGATACACAGGTCTTTAGTACAACTAAGTTAAGTTTAACTAGAGAGATTATCAACAAATTTACAGACAGTGGTCCTGATGGAACTATAGGAAGAAAATTATTAGGTTGGTGTAAAAGGGTTGCTTTTAAAGAGATAAAACCTGTGATTTATTCAGTAATTAATGATAGCTTTAAAAAGAATTATTACTCTTATCAAGTTGCTCAGATGATGAAGGAATGGCTTACATCTCAGCAATTGATTGAAGAAGAAAGACTAAATGAATGGTTAGAGTATTTACAGAGAATAGATGAAAAAGGAGAGTTCTTTTATTCTATAAATAGAAATCTTGTAATTTGTAGAAAGTAGTAGATAGATTTAGTTCTATAGAAGTTAGAATTATAGAGGTTTAAGAAAGGTAGGAGGAGAGCTGATTGGAATTATTAAAAGAGATTCCTGAAAAGAATCAGAATAAAGATATGACTTATGAATTAAGAAAGGCAGCAAGGGCTGTTCTGTTGAATGATGCAAAGGAGATGGCTTTATTATATGTTAGTAAAGGTAACTATCATAAGTTGCCAGGTGGAGGTATAGAAGAAGGGGAGGATATTTATTCTGCTTTAAAAAGAGAGGTCAAAGAAGAGGTAGGTGCAGAGATAGAGGTACTAGATGAGATTGGCTTGATCATAGAGTATAGGGATGGCTTTGGCAAATATCCTACAGGACAAATCCAACTATCTTACTGTTTTTATGCCAAAGTGGTAGGGAAAGTGGGGGAGACCTCTTTTAGTGAAAATGAACTGGCTAATGACTTTGAATTAAAATGGGTGCCCTTTAATCAGGGGTTAGAATTACTGAAAAATGATTCTTCAGAAGATCCTCTAGGTCAATTTATCCATAAAAGAGATTTAGCTTTTATTGAGAAGGCTAAGGAGATAATCGATTCTTAATTATTGATGCTTCTAATAGAGAATTCTATTATACTTTGTTATAATCAAGATTAAAGTGGCTCATTAAAGAGTGTTTTTATATAAATAGGGGGGATAAGAGATGGGATACGAAGTCATTTTATTTGATGCAGATAGAACTTTATTCGATTTTGATAGAGCCGAGGAGCATGCTATAGAGAGATTGATGAATTATTTTGAGGTTGAATATCAGAAGGAGAATCACTTAAAGCAATATCGTGAAATTAATAAGAAGTTATGGGAAGAACTTGAACAAGAACTGATTACACCAGAGGAGTTGAAGCTAGAGAGGTTTAGAAAATTAGCAGAAGAGCTAGATTTAGAGATAGAGGATAAAGCCTTAAGTGGAAAGTATTTAGAATTTTTAGCTGAAGGTCATTTTTTACTTGATGGTGCCTTGGAGTTGATTGAAGAGTTAGATAAGGATTATAAGCTGGCGATCGTTACTAATGGTTTAGCAACAGTTCAAAAAGGGAGGTTAAAGGCATCTGTATTAAGGGGTTATTTTGACCATCTAATTATTTCAGAAGAGATAGGTATTGCCAAACCAAATCCTAGAATCTTTGAGCATACCTTTAAAGAGATGGGGTATCACGATAAGAGTAAAGTATTGATGGTCGGTGATAGTCTCAGCTCAGATATACAAGGTGGAATTAATTTTGGGATTGATACTTGCTGGTTTAATCCCAATAAAATAGAGAGTAGAAATGGAGTAGAACCTACTTATGAGATTAGTGATTTAAGTCAATTAAAAGAAATATTATCTGGGGAATAATATCTCCTTAAAGTATTAGTATATTGCTATAGTTTAAGATATAAATCTAAGTAAAAGATTAAAAGAATTTTTTACTGTTTTTTAGTCTTAGACTCAAGTTGATTGTATTATTTATCCATGGATAAATTGACAATTGAAATTTTAAATGCTAAAATAATATTTGATTAAAAATATACTATAAAACAGGAGGATTTTATAATGGTTACTAAGCAAGCAGAGACTAAAGAGTTTCAAGCAGAGACTAAGCAGTTGTTAGATTTAATGATTAATTCTATCTATACCAATCAGGAGATCTTCCTTAGAGAGTTGATAGCTAATGCATCAGATGCTATTGATAAGATCAAATTTGAGTCCTTAACTGATGTGGATATTTTAGAGGGGGATAGTGATTTTGAGGTCTTGATTGATGTAGATGAAGAGAATAAGACTTTAACTATCTCTGATAATGGAATTGGGATGACCTATGATGAGGTTATCAATAATATTGGGACCATTGCTCAGTCAGGAACTAAGAAGTTTATCGAACAATTAAAGGATAATAAGGAAGATGTAAGCTTGATTGGTCAGTTTGGAGTTGGGTTCTATTCTGCCTTTATGGTTGCTGAAAAAGTTACCTTAATTACCCGTGCATCTCATCAAGAAAAGGGGGTTAAGTGGGAGTCTGAAGGTGATGGGACGTATACAGTAGAATATACTGATAAAGAGCAAAGAGGTACTGAGATCACTTTGACTTTGAGAGAAGAGTTCAGTGATTCTGCTGATTTTGAGAATGATTTTACTAATAGAAATAATATTAAAAATTTAGTAGAAAAATACTCTAACTATGTCAAATATCCAATCAAGATGGATTTCTATCATGAGCAGGAGAATGAGGATGGAGAGAAGAGTGTTGAAGTAGAGACTAAAACTCTAAATACGATGACTCCGCTTTGGAATAGGAATAAGGATGAGATTAGTGATGAAGAGTATAATGAATTTTATAAGAATCTCTCTAAGGATTGGAATGAGCCTTTAGAGGTTATACATAAACAGGTTGAAGGATTGGTCAAATTTAATGCTTTATTATATATCCCTACTAAAGCACCTTATGATTTTTATACAGCAGACTTTGATAAAGGGATTAAGCTCTATTCTAAGAGTGTCTTTATTATGGATGACTGCCAAGAGATATTACCAGAATATTTAAAGTTTGTACGGGGGTTAGTTGATTCACCAGATTTTTCCTTAAACATCTCTCGTGAGGTCTTACAGCATAGCAAACAGCTAAAGGTAATCGGTAAGAATTTAGAGAAGACGATCCTAAGAACTCTAAAGTCTATGCTTAAAAAAGATAGAGAGAAGTATGAAGGTTTCTGGAAGGAATTTGGTAGAGCTATTAAAGGTGGGATCTATACAGATTATAGTAACAAGGATAAGTTAGAGAATTTATTGATCTTTGAATCTTCTCATTCTAAAGAGGGTATGACCACCTTAGCAGAGTATCTTGATAGAATTTCTGAAGATCAAGAAGTAATCTATTATGTTACTGGTGAGAGTAGAGAGAAGGTAGAAAATCTACCACAAATGGAGCTATTACAGGATAAGGGCTTAGAAGTAATCTATTGCGTAGACCCGATCGATGAATTTGTGATTGATATCTTAGGAGAATATCAAGATGTTAAATTTAAGTCGGTGCTTCGTGGTGATTTAGAGTTAGATGATGAAGAGCAAGAAGAGGAAAGTGAAGTAAAAGAAGAGTTATTAGAGGTAATTAAAGAGCACTTAAAGGGTAAGGTTGATGATGTTAGATTGAGTAAACGTTTAAAATCAAGTGCAGTCTGCTTGGTCAGTGATGAAGCTGGGATGAGTATGTCAATGGAGAGAATCTTACAGGGGATGAATCAAAATCTAGGCAAAGCCCGTAGAATTTTAGAGATCAATCCAGATCACCAAGTCTTTTCTACTATAGAACGTTTATATGAGCAGGATGCAGAGAGTGAAACCTTAAAGGAGTATAGTGAATTACTTTATTCATTATCATCTTTAGTGGAAGGCTTTAACCCAGATAATCCTGTAGAGTTTGCTAATAAGATTAGTGATTTGATGGCAAAAGCTTATTAATATCATTAGATTATTTCAAAAGAGAGATTAGCTTAATTAAGCTAATCTCTCTTTTTTATTAAGAGGTTATAGCTAATCTATAAATTTTTAAACTCCCTTTAACCTCATCATAACTTGTTCTTAACAATAGTATTATAGATTATAATTAGAGCAGAGTATCTCAATATATCAAAAATGTAGCTAAGTAGAGAGGGGAGCAAATTTTAATGAAATACAAGGTATCTATTTTATCACTTATTGCACTGATATTTTTATTAAGCTTTAATAGCACAGCAGAAGAATTTAATAAGTTTAAAGGAGCTATTGAATTATTTCCAAATCATATTGAGAAGGAAGGGGAGTATATAGGTCCTACTAATGAAGAACCTGTTGAATTTAGATATAAGGTGGATGTTGATAAAGAAGCAAAAGAGATTTCTTATATCGCTCAGTCTCCATTATCCAAGAGGACATCTAGCTTGGATAGTTATTTAATGCCTATCAGAACTGAGATGAGATTTAATAGCAAATACCAAGAATTATTGAAATTACATGGCTATGAACAGCGAGTCTCAAAGTTTGATAGCAAGAAGAAGCAGATGGTTGTATCACTGTATAAAGAAGAGAAAGAGCAGGATAAATTTATAGTTAATTATGAGAATGAGACAATTGATGCAGATAATATCTTTCTTTATTTGCAGGCATATTTATTAATGGAAAAGAGAGATGATTTTCAAATAGATATGTTGGCTAATGAACGAGGGAAAACTGTGAAGATGGATTTTAATCTGATACAATCCAACAAACTCCAAGGTATCTCATCAGAATATGATCTTCCTAAAGGTTTATTAGAGATTATTGGGGGGATAGATAAATTCTATATCTTTGAAATGAAACTGTCAGGATTTCTAGGACTGATTTGGAGAACAAAATATTACTGTCTCTTTGAATATCAGCAACCATATAACTTTGTAGCTTATTGGGGTGGGTCTGAAGGAAAGGAAGAGTTTATATATTGTCGATAAATATCATAAAAATACTAAGATAGATGAACAACTCTAAAAAGAAATTTAAAACATTCTAGTTAATTAGTGTTAATTAGTGGCTAATTATTTTGTGATTTTATTTCACTTTAAGCTGGGGCATCTATATTTTAAGACTAAGTAGTAAAAGAGATCAATTAGCTTATTTTGGCTACTTATAAGTAGAGACTTTCCCCCAATATTCAGTCCGGCTGAAAGCAGGGTAGCTAGAGATAAAATTTACATAAATAGGTGACTTATTTAAGTTGGGATGGGCTTTAAAAAAATCGCGATCACCATAGACTATAGCTTCTAAAGCAAGGGGTAACTCTTGAATGAAGATTCTATTTCTGATAAATGCTTTGACTAAGCCAAACTCACCATCAACTAAGACACTTGCATACAGATAATAGCCATGTTCATCTACTCTCCATTCTGCCAATACCTCATCTCGATTTGGATTAATCTGATTATAGGCATATTTTTGAGCAATAGTCAAAAATAGTTCAGCAGTGATATCAGAATGGGTTAGAGTATATCTTCTAGGTGTAATAGGATCAGTGGGAGTAACTCCAGAACCAAACTCGACAGATAGCTTATCAGGGTCTAACCTTTTCATACTCTTCTCCTCCTTTGTTGAAACTAGATTAATATATCATATGGGATTATAGAGGGTTTGGTACGTGGTAATTTTTAATTGAGCTTTATAGCTGTTGAGGGAAGAGTAAATTTTTTTCTTGACATACTTGTATATACAAGTTATAATATTCTTAGAAAGAAAGTTGTATATACAAGTTTGAAAATGAGGTGTGTATACAGATTATAAGATTATAACCTATATAAAGATATTAATTTACAGGCTATTTTTTAGATTTCTGATTATAATTAGTTTTTGTTTAGAGAAAAGAATAAGATTAACAGCCACTATAACCCTATAATATTTGATAAGAGTGGATAGTTATCTAAAAAAGTTAATCAGATAATAATCTAGTCTTTCTTTTCTGAAACTAGTTCTCAGTTAATTTTAAAATAGTTTGTATAAAGAATATAGGGGGGTTACAAATGGCTAAATTTACAAAGCAAGCAGAAGAATTATTAGAGTATATCGGTGGCAAGGAGAATATTTCAGCGGTATCACATTGTGTTACAAGGATGCGTTTTGTATTAAATGATAATCAGAAAGCAGATATGGAAAAAATTGAAAAGATTGATTGTGTAAAAGGAACCTTTACCCAAGCAGGGCAGTTCCAAGTTATTATCGGTAATGAGGTCTCTGATTTTTATAATGATTTTGTCAAGGTCTCAGGTGTTTCTGGAGTGAGTAAGGATGTAGCTAAGAAGAATTCAAGGCAGAATCTTAATTGGTTACAGAGAATGATTTCACATTTAGCTGAGATATTTACACCATTAATTCCAGCTTTGGTAGTTGGTGGTCTGATTTTAGGTTTCCGTAATGTAATTGGAGATATTAAATTATTAGAAGAGGGTACTAAAACTCTAACAGATGTCTCTCAATTTTGGGCTGGAGTCCATCACTTCTTATGGTTGATTGGTGAGGCCATCTTCTTCTTCTTACCTGTAGGAATCACTTGGTCTATCTCTAAGAAGATGGGAGCAACAGAGATATTGGGGATTATACTTGGTGTTACTTTGGTCTCTCCACAGTTATTAAATGCTTATGCAGTAGCTGGTGGGGCAGAGGCTCCAGTCTGGGACTTTGGTTTTACCCAGATTAAGATGATTGGTTATCAAGCCCAGGTTATTCCAGCAATTTTAGCAGGATTTACTCTGGCTACCTTGGAGAATTGGTTACGTAAGTTTGTTCCAGAATATATCTCAATGATTGTGATTCCTTTCTTTGCCTTAGTGCCAACTGTCTTATTGGCCCATGTTGTCTTAGGTCCAATTGGTTGGACAATCGGTTCATATATTTCAAATGTTGTATATGCGGGACTAACATCAGCTTTTGGATGGTTATTTGCAGCAGTATTTGGTTTTACTTATGCACCGTTAGTAATCACAGGATTGCATCATATGACAAATGCTATTGATTTACAGTTGATGAGTGAATTTGGTGGAACTAACCTCTGGCCGATGATTGCTTTATCTAATATTGCTCAAGGTTCTGCAGTACTAGCAATAATCTATCTAAATAGAGATGATGAAGAGGAGAAGCAGGTTTCTATTCCAGCAGCTATTTCATGTTATTTGGGAGTAACTGAGCCAGCTATGTTTGGTATCAACTTAAAGTATATCTTCCCCTTCTTAGCTGCGATGATTGGTTCAGCAATTGCTGGTTTGGTCTCAGTAAGCTCAGGTGTTATGGCTAACTCGATTGGAGTTGGAGGACTACCAGGTATCCTATCAATCCAACCTCAGCATATACTGATGTTTGCTGTAGCAATGCTAATTGCAATAGTTGTTCCCTTTATCCTAACAATCTTCTTTGCTAAAAATAAGATTGCTGTAGGTAAGAAGAGGATATAAATATTATATCTAAATTTAGATTAGGATTTTGATATGGGGTTATAGAATGATAATGCGATACTTTTTTAATAGCCACTAGCTACTGGCTACTAGCCTCTAGCTTCATAAGTTCTTAGCTAATAGCAGATTTATCACGGAGGGTTTATGATTTTCAAACCCGTAGGAGAGGCCAGAAGCTAATAGCTAAAGCGTCACACTATACTCATTAAGCAACAATTTATAATCTTTAATAATAAAAAACAAATACAAAAGCTCTCCTGTTATTAAATTAATGGAGAGCTTCTTTTATAAGAGGTGATGTATTATGAAAAGTAATGGTAGTGAATGGTGGAGAAAATCGGTTGTCTATCAAATCTATCCTAAGAGTTTTAATGATACTACAGGAAATGGTGTGGGTGATTTACAGGGTATTATAGATAAGCTAGATTATTTAAAGAAATTAGGTGTTGACGTAATCTGGTTAACCCCTATCTATCAATCTCCCCAAAATGATAATGGTTATGATATCAGTGATTATTATAGTATCCACAAAGGATATGGTGATATGGAGGGCTTTGAGAGATTATTAGCAGAAGCACATCAGAGGGATATCAAAGTAATTATGGATATTGTCATCAATCATACCTCTACAGAACACCAATGGTTTAAAGAGTCTGCCAAATCTAAGGATAATCCCTATCGAGACTTTTATATCTGGAAGGAGTCTCAAGAGGGTAGAGAGCCAAATAATTGGAAGTCTAAATTTGGTGGTTCTGCTTGGGAGTATGATGGGACTACAGGAGAGTACTACCTACATCTCTTTGATGTGACTCAGGCTGATTTGAACTGGGAGAATGATGAGGTTCGAAAGAAGCTCTATCAAATGATGGACTTCTGGCTAGAAAAGGGTGTAGATGGTTTTAGATTAGATGTTATCAATTTAATCTCTAAGAATCAAGATTTTCCAGATGATGATGGATCAGTAGCACCTGGTGATGGAAGGAAGTTCTATACAGATGGTCCTAGAGTCCATGAGTATTTACAGGAGATGAATCAAGAGGTCTTCTCTAAATATGAGATGATGACAGTAGGTGAGATGTCATCAACAGATATTGAGAACTGTGTTAAGTATACTAATCTAGAACGTAAGGAGCTGAATATGACCTTCAGCTTTCATCATTTGAAAGTAGATTATCCTAATGGAGAGAAGTGGACTGCTGCAGACTTTGACTTTATTGAATTAAAGAGAATCTTATCAGAATGGCAAGTCGGAATGAATCAAGGTGGAGGGTGGAATGCATTATTTTGGTGTAACCATGATCAGCCACGAGTTGTAAGTAGATTTGGTGATGATGGTCAGTACCATAATCAGTCAGCCAAGATGTTAGCTACTACAATTCATTTAATGCAAGGAACACCTTACATCTATCAAGGTGAAGAGTTTGGTATGACCAATCCAAACTTTACAAATATTGATGATTATCGTGATGTCGAGTCCTTAAATGCTTACAAAATTCTTAAGGAAGCAGGAAAGAATGAAGAGGAGATTATGGCTGCTATTAAGGCAAAATCAAGGGATAACTCTAGAACTCCAGTTCAGTGGGATGCTACTGAAAATGCTGGTTTTACTACGGGTACTCCTTGGATTGGAGTAGCAGATAATTATCGAGAGATTAATGCTAAAAAGGCTGTTACAGATGAAGGTTCAATCTTCTATTATTATCAAAAGCTGATTAGACTAAGAAAGGAACTTGATATTATCACTTATGGTGATTATAAATTAATCTTAGAAGACAGTGAGGATATTTTTGCTTACCTAAGAAGCTATAATAATGAGAAGCTATTGGTTATTAATAACTTCTATGGCAAAGAGACAGAGTTTGAATTGCCTGCTGAATTATTAGATTTTAATGATTATGATAGTAGAATCTTGATCTCAAATTATGAAGATTCTGTAGAGGATATTCAGAATATAAGGCTAAGACCTTATGAATCTATCGTCTACCACCTTGCTAAATTACCTTTAAAATGATAGAATATTCTGGGTGATGATAATGAATAATAAATATCTAAAGATATATAATGAACTTGCTAAAAAGATAGAAACTGGAGAGATACGCCCTAAAAGTCAATTACCTTCTGAAAATCAGCTAAGCAAAGAGTATGATCTATCTAGAGGGACAGTCAGAAAGGCCTTGGACTTATTAGTGCAGAATGGTTATATCCAGAAGGTTCATGGTAAAGGCTCGATTGTACTGGATATCAATAAATTTGATTTTCCTGTCTCTGGTGTGGTCAGCTTTAAAGAGTTATCTCAGAAGTTGGGACAGGACTCTAAGACTATTCTCCTTGAACTAGATATATTACAAGGTGATGAGTTTTTAATGGAAGAGTTGCACTTGGACAAAGAGGATGAGGTCTGGAAACTGGTGAGGGTTAGAGAGATAGGTGGGCAGAAGATAATCTTGGATAAAGACTATCTTAAAAGAGATGCAGTTCCTATGTTAACCAAAGAGATATGTGAAGATTCAATTTATGAATATATTGAAGGTGAGCTTGATTTAAAGATTAGCTTTGCTAAGAAGTTGATCTCTGTAGAAGAGCCGACTTTAGAGGATAAAGAGAATTTAGATTTAGCTGGTTATAATGTAGTGGTAGTAGTTAAAAGTTATGTTTATTTAGAGGATGCAACTCTCTTTCAATACACTGAATCTAGGCATAGACCTGATAAGTTTAGATTTGTAGATTTTGCTAGAAGAAGCCATTAATAGATATTAAAGAGAAGCCATAGCAGTTGCTGTGGCTTCTCTTTTTTTATTTATAGATAGTGACAAGTGGAGGAGTAGATTATCTTATTATATATTTTAATTTTGAAGTTAGACTTAATGGATATATTACGACACTTTTTACTTTTAAAAAGTGAGCAAAATTATTAAAACAATTTTCGGGAAAGCTTATCAGCTTTTTTTCCGAGTTACTTTTAGCATTGCCCTAAAAGTAACCAAACCTACGGGTTTTAAAATACAAAAACCCTTCGTGATAAATCCGGTCTAGAAAAAATAAAACTCACTACGCAATCAAAATAATAAATATTATCACTTATTATCTCTCTAATTAAAACCTAATTGCACTCTAAATTCTATCTCAATTTTTGCTCCGTTCAAACAATAATTCTTTTCACCTCTAAAAACCTTAACTGTCAACTGTACACCGTACACTGTAAACTCAAACAAAAGTGTCGCAATCTCTCTTTACTCTCAATTCTTCTAGTATAATCAAGTAATACTAATAAAATCTTTTCTGATAATAAAAAGACCCTTGCTGAGGAATATTAAAGAATAACACTAAAATCTTTAAACACAAAGGAAGATAAGAGATGTTAAGAGCAGCATTATGGGGTGGGTTAGCAGGTTCAGCAGTCTTTTTAGGAGCAGCAGTAGGGTTATCTTTTGATATAGAGAAGAAGGCTATTGGCTTTATTATGGCCTTTGGTACTGGGATTTTGATTGGAGCAGCCTCCTTTGAATTGCTTACTGAAGCAGTGGAAGAGGGAGGGATAAAGCTAACCACGATTGCTTTTATAGTGGGAGCTTTATTATTTACTATCTTTAATCTATTGATAGCTAAGCAGGGCGGACATCAGAGAAAGAGGTCGAAGGGAAATCCAGTAGGTCATTCAGGTCTGGCAATTTTTATCGGTACCATTATGGATGCTATTCCTGAATCTTTGATTATTGGTGCTAGTCTAGTAGATTCTACCAAGGTAAGCTACTTATTAGTTATTGCTGTCTTTTTAAGTAACTTCCCTGAAGGTTTATCTAGTAGTATCGGTTTGAAGAAGGATGGCTATTCTAAGATAAAAATATTAGCTTTATGGATATTCGTTTCTTTACTTGCTTTGTTGAGTTCTTTATTAGGATTTATCCTGTTAAAGGATAGTTCAGCAGCTATTATTGCTATGATTAGTGCCTTTGCTGCTGGTGGAATAGTGGCCATGGTCTCATCAACTATGATGCCAGAAGCCTATGAAGAAGGTGGAGTGTGGGTGGGCTTAATAGCAGCCTTGGGGTTGATTAGCTCTGTGATTTTAATTAATTTAGAATAGTATCTCCTTAGCACTAATCACTCCTTTTATGAATAAGATAAAGGAAAATCATAAAAGGAGATGGATAGAAATGGATGATTATATTAAACTTCCTGTTAATATCAGTACTGTTAGGGTCCGTAAACCTAGATTAGAGCTCTATTATCCTAAGGTTAGGGGTTTAAGAGACAAAGGGATTCAGGATAGGATTAATAGCAGGATTCGTGAAGCAGTTGATGAATTGATTGAAGCACAAGGGTATTATGAGAATCCTCTAACAGAGATTACAGCCTATTATGAGATTAAGACAAATGAAAGGAATGTCCTTAGCTTATCTTTAATTAATTATGCTTTTTCAGGTGGAGCTCATGGGATGACCCTTGTTAAATCACTGACCTTTGATATTGATACAGGTAAGGAGTATGAGTTGAGTGAACTATTCAAAGAGGGTAGTAACTATCAACAGATACTATCTGAGATCATTAAAAAGCAGATTGAAGAGCGTGAGCTTCCTTTGTTGGGAGAATTTGAGGGGATTAGCCCCAACCAAGCTTATTATATTGCTGATAAATCCTTAGTGATATACTTTGCCTTATATGAGATATCTCCATATTATGTAGGTTTACCACATTTTCCAATATCTATTTATGAGATTGAAGATATAATTGCTGAAGGTAGTCCCTTAGCTAGGATGTTTGGATAAAGCAGGGCAGGTTTCAATCTGCCCTTTTATTAGAGTGGTAAATTTACTTGTGAGATGGTCAGTTATGACTAAATATAGAAAATTATTACAATATAAATATTTAATCTTTAAAGTAAAAAGCTCCCCCTTTTTAGTTTATATTTAAAGGGGAGTCCTCTGCATCACAGCCATTCTAAAAGAAAACGGATATATTAATCTTTTTACTGATTACTGCTTACTCGTCACTCTATACTGCCCCTCAAAGTTCTATACAGCTTGCACATTGACTTTTCATCATTGCTGCAGAATTTTTGATAGTGAACTTATAATCTGAAATTTGATAACTCTCTTTTTCGAAGACAGTAAAGCTGACAGAATTGTCTTCAAATTCAATGGTAACTGGTACAGTCATCTTAATCTCATTATTGAAAGGGTGTGTTTTAGAGCCTGGTTCAATTATGGTAATATTACCCTCTTTATTGGTGATTTCTATGATGTCAGTTGATGTCTTTAGTGATTTAAGCTCTCCAGATCGATAAAACTTAAGGGAATTGATATCTCCATTTATTCCCAGAGACTCACAGTCATAAGCCATAATAGTTCCTATAGGAGTTTCAATAGGTGTAGGCTGAATTGGTTCACAGGACTCTAATAAGCCATCTTGATATAGGGATAAGCCTATATGTATCTCTAGTTCTTGGTCTAAAGCCTTGATTTTTGCTCTCTCCTGTGGCCAGAGAGTGATACTCTTAATTGCTCCATCTTTGTAAAAGCGGATGTTGATGACCTTATTATCTAGCTTTCCACATTTCAAATCAAAGGATAGCTTCTCTGCCAGTTCATACTCATTCTCTTCAGTCCAGTACCCTGTAACCTTTCCATCTAAAGGGAAGATACATCTGATCTCTCCACTTTCATAAAATAAGATGCGCTCAGCCTTATAAACATCACTCTTCATCTCAATTTCTGTTGCTTTGTTTAGAGAGATACTCTTTATCTCACCATTTTCATAAAATGAGATGGAGTCTTTATATTTTCGTCTAGCCTCAGAGTCTTCATATTGTGGCACTAGTAAGCCATAAGGTGTTTCTATTAGATTGTATTCATTTAACCTACATGACTTTATTTCCCCATCAGAATAGGTTTCACAGGAACTAACACCTTTTAAGATCCCATATTTTTTATTAGCCTCTCTCATAGAATTGACCTCCTTATTTTAGATAATATTGAAAAGTCTATAATTTCTAATTAATAAAATTATTTCTTGATTATTAACATAAACCTTACATGTGTATTATCTGTAGTATATCCTATTAAGTCTTTGATGTCAAAAAATATGGTTCTATGTCAAGTATCATGGTAAAAATCTTACATTGAATTGTTGTCTTTAGCTATGCACATTTCTGCTCTCTATGAATATGATAAAGAAGTATGGATATTTGGAGAGGAGGGTGTCTAGTGGGCGATTATGCTGGAGGTGGAGATGGTATGTTACTTATCTTCTTAATTCTAATTTTATTGCTTATGGGTGGAACAGGATTAAAATACTAATGTTCAAAGCATAAAGAGCCTTTAAAAGGCTCTTTATCTATATAGAAACCGATAAAGATTTCATATTATATATCTAAAATTTAAGAGTTCATAATTATTTAAAAGCTTAAATTCAAAAGAATTTATTGGACGCAGACTTACGCAGACAAAAGCGGACTAAGGAAAGAAGATAAAAGAAATAGAGGGTATAATTGTTTTGAGTCAGCTCTTAGTCGGATTTTAGTCAGCATCAAAATAGGTTTTGACTTTAATTCATTGATAGATAAATTTAAATTCTTTTTCATGTTCTATATAATTGAGCTGTTTTTAGTAAGTCTCTAATTGTACGGATTACTAAATCATACTTTGGATTAATTTCTTAAAAATAGTGAATCCAATCTCCACATTAATTCCTGATACTATAAAAACTCTTTTTGAGTTTTTATATAGACAAGCTAAGGGTATATTTATATAATTTAGGTACATGTTACTTAGAATGGAGGAGATATTATGGCTAAGACCAAGATAAAAGTCAAGGAATTAAGAGATTATTTAAATACATTGGATAATAAAGAGATGATTAATGAGCTGGTGGATTTGTTTAAAACCTTTCCTGATGTTAAAGAGTACTATTTAGCAAGGCTTAAGCCTGAATATTTAGAAGAGGTTTTAGAGGATTATCGCAAGGTGATTATAGATGAGTTCTTTCCAGCTAGAGGTGATGGTAAGTTAAGATATTCTGTGATGAAGAAGGCTATCTCAGATTTTAAGAAGATAAGTGACAAAGCAGATTATATTGCTGAGCTAATGTTAACCTATGTAGAGCAGGGTGTGAAGTTTACTAATACTTATGGAGATATCAGTGAGCGGTTTTATATTAACATAGAGAAGATGTTTGAAAGTACATTAGATTACATAATAAAGAATGATTTAGAGAAGCAATTTAGGAAGAGATGTAAGAAAGCTATGGATAATTCTTCAGGTATAGGATGGGGATTTGCCGATTCTATGATGGATATATATTATACTTATTTCAGTGAATAATGATTTTTTCTATATCTACAGAGCTATAGGGCTAACTCCTGTAGTTTTTTCTTTTCTAAGGAGAAAAAATATCAATTCTTTCAAGGAATATAATGCTAGATGATTAATTTATATAAGTAATTATAATTAACTCTATATTAAGTAGAATCTGTCTGCAAAGAGCACATAATGACAGGAAAGACTAGATAATTAATGTTATTCTTATTGTAAAGGGGAGAGAAAGAATGGAATGCTTACAAAGAATGAATGATAGTCTAGATTATTTAGAAGAACATTTATGTGAAGAAGTAAATATTGAGAAGGTAGCCAAGGTGGCTTGTTTATCGAAATTTCATTTTCAGAGAATGTTTCATATATTAACAGATGTAACGATAGCTGAATATCTTCGCAAGAGGAGATTGACCTTAGCGGCTCAAGAACTAGCTACATTTGATAGTAAAGTAATTGATGTGGCCTTAAAATATGGCTATTCTACACCTGAATCATTCTCCAAGGCCTTTAAAAAGTTGCATGGGATAAACCCTTCAAAGCTAAGAGATAGTGGAGTAACTTTAAAAGCATATCCACGCTTTTTCTTTCAAATACAATTAAAGGGAGCTGAAAGAATGAACTATAAGATCATTGAGAGAGAGGCATTTAAGATTGTTGGGAAGGCTATTAGAGTTTCTACCGTAGATGGGGAAAACTTTAAAGCTATTCCTCAATTTTGGGATGAATGTTGTAGTAGTGGTTTTTATGATAAATTAACAGAGAAGATGGGTGGCTTAGGTGTCATGGGAGTATGTGGTGTAGACTGTGATGGTCAAAAAGATGAATTTACTTATATGGTAGCAATTGAAAAGCCAGAGGATAAGCTGGAGCTTGATATAGTTGAACGAGAAATTCCAGCTTCGACTTGGGCAGTCTTTGAATCTATTGGTCCTATGCCTGATGCTATTCAAGAAGTATGGAAACGAATTTTTGCTGAATGGTTTCCTTCCACTGGTTATGAACATGCAGGTACTGCTGAATTAGAGGTCTACTATCCAGGTAATCCAGATGATGCTGATTATAAATCTGAAGTCTGGATTCCAATCATAAAAAAATAAATTTAATGAAAGGTCTCAGCTCAAGCTGAGACCTTTTCAATTATCTCCTCTCTTTAAATCAATATATAGCAATAACACTCCTAAGATAAGTAGAACCACCCCTAAGAGGTTAAACCAAAGAGGCTGGAAGGTTGCTACACTGGTTAGTTTACTATTAAATCCTCTTATTTTATAGGGTAATAGATAAATTGCCATCATTGTAATACTATGATAGAGAATTCTTCCTAAGGTAGCATTAATTAAAGAGCCTGTCCTAGCATAAAGCCAGCCTAATAATAGGTGTAAGGTAAATAAACTGATAATATGCTGAAGGTCAAATGAAAATAAAAGGGCAAAGCATGAGGTTGAGAGTATAGCAATACTTACAGAGTATCTCTGTAACAAGGTCTTTAAGATAATTCCCCTAAAGAAGATCTCTTCTAAGGTAACTGTGATGACTGTTGAAATGATAGATATAATAGTAATTGGTAGAGAGCTATTAAAAAGGTGAATATTGATCTCTTTAACAGAGTTTTCTGAGAGTGGAAAGAAGCATTGTAGAATATTGTTCAATTCTGATAAGATGATATTTAAGGATATTGCCAATATCAATAAGGCTATAAGCTTAAGAAGAGATAGGTCTGTGTTTCTAAATAAGCTTTTGACTTTTATTTTACTCCTTTTGAAGCCAAAATATAAGATTAAGCCAAAGGAGATAGGTGGAATCGACAGACTATATATTAAATTAATCTTATCCTGTGTTAATTCAAAGGGTAATAAGATTAAATTTAAAATAATCATTGTAATATATTGAAAGAAAAGAAATACTAAAAATAGCAATAATAAGTCGAAAATTTTAGGTCCAAAATCTTTTTTCTTCATCAACTCCACGCTCCTGTTTTGGGATTAATTGTAACTGAAAGCTGTTATCATTATAATATATTTTAGATGAAGATGCAAAAACTTAATTATATATAAACAACTTTAGAACCAAAGTTAAATATGACGTTATAAAAAGATAGTGTGAGACTTTTACAAATAATAGTGAATAAATAAAAACTTATCTTTCTATAAGCTTTAAGGATTTTGAACTTAATTATTATTTATACTTTATTAATTATTCACTGGTTTAAAAAGTGTCATAATCTACCTATTAAGTAATAAAAATTCTACTGATAGAGTAATTCTATGTCGATTAAAGTATAATCTAAGGGAACTAAGCAGGAGATTAGCAAGAAAGGTTTAAATAAATATATAGTTGTAGTTGTGTTTAACAGAACAAATGATTGTTAATAGTTGATAATGAAGTTGGATTCTAGGTTTGAGATTGAATTTTTAGCTTAGTTTATATAATCTTAAATAGATGTGGAGCTGATAAGATGAAAAAATATTTTTTAATGATATTTATGTTATTGTTAATAAATGCCTCGGCTTTTGCTAGTGGTAGTTTAAATGCTGGTAAGTCTGAGCCTGCAAATTTAGTAGTGTACCGATCTAAGAGCTTGTCGACAGCAGGATATTGGGATTTATCAGACTATAAACTTCCTGCTAAGGCTGTCATTACTGGTATTAAAGTTAAGTGGGATTATTTTAGTAGTTTAAGTAATCAGCGTTATAGTGGGTTAGAGCTCTACCTTTATAATCAAAAAGGTAAAAAAGTCTTATTGAAAAATAATCTGATTGGTAGTTATGCTAGTACCGATAAGTTTAATGGAGAGCTACCTAAGCAGAAGTGGAAATTAAGGTATAAGGTCAAGGATTTTAAATATGAGGGAAGTTACTTTGCTATCACTCCCCAGTTGATTATTTATTATGAGTTCAAGAAGGATAAGGAGGACTAGTCTATGGAGATGAGAGAAGATGTAGTTTTTGCTTTAGATATAGGGACGAGAACAGTAGTAGGAGCTGTACTTGAAGGAACAGAGGATGGTCTAGAATTAATAGCGTCTGAAGTTATTGAACATAAAAGCAGGTCTATGTTAGATGGTCAGATTCATAATGTAAGTGATGTAGCAGAACAAGTTAAGGAGATTAAGAGAAGATTAGAGGAGAAGACCAATATTCAATTGAAGAAGGTAGGGATTGCAGCAGCAGGTCGTGCTTTAAAGACCTTGACAGGACACCATAAAATAGAGTTTAAGAATAAAAAAGAGGTTGATGTAGATGATGTTAAGATGCTGGAGTTTGCCGCTGTACAGGATGCCCAAAAACGGTTGGCAGTAGGGAAGGATAGGGATAAGGCAAGTGGTTATCATTTTGTTGGCTATACCTTATTACAGAGCAAACTCGATGGGATTAAGGTTGGTAGTCTTATCAGTCAGAGTGGAAAGGTGATAGAGGTTGATTTGATTGCTACTTTTTTGCCAAGGATAGTAGTTGATTCTTTATTAACTGTAATTAGACAAGCCGATTTAGAGGTAGATCATCTGACCTTAGAGCCGATAGCTGCTGCTAATATTATAGTTCCCCAGCAGATGTATAACTTTAATCTAGCTTTAGTAGATATTGGAGCAGGTACTTCTGATATTGCTATTACTAGAGATGGTGCTATCATCGGTTATGATATGGTTCCAGTAGCTGGTGATGAGATAACTGAGGCAATCTGCGAGAACTACATGGTAGATTACCATACTGCTGAAAGGATTAAACGGGAATTGACCAGTCAAGAAGAGGTAGAGGTGAAGGATATTCTAGATCAGACTGTGGCTATCTCTACTGCAAGTATTATCAAGATGATAGAGTCTAAGATCGATAAATTGGCTGAATTGATAGCTCAAGCCATCTTAAAGTTAAATAGTAGAGCTCCTCAGGCTGTTATCTGTATCGGTGGTGGTAGTTTGACCCCGTTATTAAAAGAGAAGCTAGCCCAACAGCTAGAGTTACCGATTAATCGTGTTGGAGTTAAAGATGGTAAAGAGATTCAAGGAGTAACTGGTAAGATTGAGGGTATCTCAGGAACACAATCTATCACACCCTTTGGAATTGCCATGAGTTGTAAGATCAATAAGAGTAGGGCGAACTTTATCGATATTCAGTTAAATAAAGACCCATTACATTTATTTACCTTAACTGAACCTAAGGTCTCGGATGCTTTACTAGCAGCAGAGCTTGATATTAAGGCTTTAAAGGCTACTCCAGGTCTTGCATTAGGAGTAGAGGTCAATGGTAACTTGAAGATGATACCTGGTACTATGGGAACTTCTGGTAAGGTCTATATTAATGGCGAAGAGGGAAATATTGATAGTCAGATTAAGCAGGGAGATTCTTTAGAAGTTCAATTAGGTGATCGTGGTAAAGCAGGAGAAGGTATAATAGCTGATGTAGTTGCTGATTTGCCAACAAGAGAGATATCAATTAATGGTGATAAGGTGACTATAGGAGCAATTTACTATAAAAATGGTAAACAGGCTAACTTAAATAGTAAATTAGCCGATGGTGATAAGATAGAGTATACTATTGTCCAGACTGTAGGTGATGTCTTGCAGGATATTATGGATATCCCTGTAACTCAGCTAAAGAAGAGTAAAATTACCTATATCCTCAATGATGAAGAACGGGAGTATAGACGTCAGAACTATCGCTTAGAGTTAAATGGTCAAGCTGCAACTTTGGAGATGGAGATAGATGATGGTGATGAACTGATTTTTATTGAAAACAGCAAAAAGAGACTAAAGATAGAAGATGTTTTAGGAGAAGATGCTACTTTAGCTAATCTTAATATTATCTTTAATGATAAACCAATAACTGTTCCAGCTAAAGATTATAAACTAATCAAGAATAACAAGCCTGCTCAATTGGATGATCTAATTAATACTGGAGATGTAATTGAATATCAAAGTGGAGGAATTAGATTGAATCAGCTATTAGATTATATCAATTATAAGATCCCAACCTCTCTAAGTGGAAAATTGATTATCGAAAGAAATGGCAAAAAGGCACAACTTATAGAACCTCTAAGTGATGGTGATCAGGTTAAGATCTATACTGAGAGTTTTAGAGATTAGATGTAAAAAGACTAATAAGTATGAGTATAAGTCTAAGACTAAGTAAAACATTAAAGCTATATTTTTATGATTTACTCAATCTTAGTCTTAATCTTAGACTTAAATTTAAACTATCATTTTATTCTATCAACTTTCAATTAGCATAATAAGCTAGAAATTAAAAAATTCCACTTATTTAAGTGGAATTTTTTAATTAGTAACTAGATTTCTCTTTCTCATCTTAGCAAAGACCTCTTTTAAAGTAGACCTTAACCAGAATATCATCAAAACTGATGCTATTAACTCAGAAATTGGAAAAGCAAACCATAGCATATCTAGGCCAAATAATCTGCCTAATAGATACATAATCGGTAGGAGCAGTATCATCTGCCTTAAAAATGATAGTAATAAACTAGGAAATCCCTTTCCAATGGCTTGAAAGGTAGTTGAGCCGATAATAGCAGGTCCAATGATAGGGAAGGCTAGACTGATTCTTCTTAAGGCTACCTCTCCAATGCTCAATAGCTCTTGGTCCTTATTAAATAATAATAGTAGTTCTTTGGGAAATAATTGAAATACGATAAGACCAGCTGTAGTAAAAGAGAAAGCTATGAATAAAGAGTATTTGATCGTCTTTTTCATTCTGTCAGGATTGTTATGACCATAATTGTACCCAACTATTGGCATAAATCCTTGATTTAAACCAAAGACTGGCATAAAGACAAAGGACTGTAATCTAAAGTAGACCCCCATTACAGCAATTGCTGTTAGATTATAACCGCCTATAATCATATTGACTCCAGCGATCATTATACTTGCTAATAATTGCATAATCATTGCTGGAAAACCAACCTGATAAATTCCTTTGATAATACTGAAATCAAATTGAAACTCCTCTAACTTTAATTTAATCTGATTCTTATCACTAAATAGGATAAATAATATAAATATACCACTGATTATTCTCGATAGTACCGTTGCATAAGCAGCCCCTGCTACACCTAATTTAGGAAAGATTCCTATTCCAAAGATAAAGAAAGGGTCTAAGATGATATTTAAGATAGCGCCGATTAATAGTGTAACCATTGGCATAATGGTATTTCCTTCTCCCCGTAGGATATTATTAGCGATCATGGGGAAGAAGAGTGCTAGAGAACCAATTAGGATAATTCTAGTATACTCTACCCCCAATTCAAGTAGTACAGGGTCTTGGGTAAAGATACTAAAAATCTCTCTAGTAAAGAAGAATCCTGCTAAAGCAGTTATGATTCCATAGGCGATTGTAACAAAGATAACATGTTCAGCTACATTATTGGCACGATGCTCCTGTTTTTGACCCAAAAGTCTAGAGATTAGAGAACTTGTTCCTACCCCAGTACCAACAGCAATAGCTATTAACACCATCTGAATTGGGAATGATAGTGATAGGGCAGATAAGGCTTCAGTGCTAACCCTACCAATATAGATACTATCTACTACATTATATAGTGCTTGGATTACCATCCCCAAGATTGATGGGATAGATAACTTTAATAATAAGGATACTATAGGTTCTGTTCCTAAGCGGTCTGATTTATTTTCTTCCATATGTATTCCTCCCTTAAATTCCTTAATTAGTCAGAACTAAATTACCTCTTTAGTTGATAAGCCAACTAATATCATATAACAACATAGCTTAACTGTCAATTGTATTGCTTGCTTTATATTATCTCTTATATATATTGACTGCTATTAAAGAAGATATACATAGGTAATTGTTTAATAAAGATTAGATATAGTCTATTATATCGATAGAGAAGTAATACTTCTGAATTTTTGTAATTAACAATGAAATTTAATTAGCATAGCGGGTAAATAAAAGACAGATAATCAGCTATATTTAATGATAAGCTATCAATAAAGTCTCTTTTTATCACTAGATATTTATTTCATTTGTTTTCTTAAGATAATCTTAAGAAAATAGTAATAATCGAAATAGATTATGATAAGAATAAAGGGTGTAATTAGGAAATCAACGACATAAAAATTGAATTAGGAGTGGTAGTGTGGAGACTTTAGCATTAATTTTAGCCGGTGGTAGGGGCACACGATTAGATCTATTAACAGAGTATCGTGCTAAACCAAGTGTCCCCTTTGCAGGAAAGTTAAGACTAATTGATTTTGCATTAAGTAATTGTGTCAATTCAGGAATCTATAATGTAGGTGTATTAACTCAGTATCTGCCTATGTCCCTTCATGATCACATCGGGATAGGTAAGCCTTGGGACTTAGACAGAAAGATTGGTGGTGTAAATCTCTTACAGCCTTATACAGGAAGGGATAAGAAATATGGTTGGTATCAAGGAACAGCCCATGCCGTTTGCCAAAATATCAATTATATCAAGAAGAATAATCCCAAATATGTACTGATTTTATCAGGGGATCATGTATATAAGATGGACTATAGTCAAATGATAGATCATCATCGCCAAAAGGGTGCTGAATTGACTATTGCTGCCCAAAGGGTTCCTTGGGAAGAAGCCAGTCGTTTTGGAATTTTAGAGACCGATGATAATTTAGAGATTTTAGATTTTAAAGAAAAACCAGAAGAACCATTAAATAATCTAGCTTCAATGGGGATTTATGTATTTAATGCAGACCTCTTAATTGATATGCTAGAAGAGTATTGTAATCAGGAAAATTCTGATTTTGGTCATCATATTATTCCGCCAATAATTGAAAGATCTAAGACTTTCTCTTATGAGTTTGAAGGATATTGGAGAGATGTGGGAACTATTCAATCTTTCTGGGAAACTAATCTCTCTTTAGCAGCTGCTGTACCTGAATTGAATCTCTATGATGATAATTGGAAGATCCATACTAGAAGTACAGAACAGCCACCAGCAAAGTTTGGAGCCAAAGGTAGTGCCAAGCAGAGCTTGATTTCAAGTGGGTCTATCATCAATGGTATTGTAGAGAATTCGATAATTTCACCTGGAGCCTATATTGAAGAAGGTGCAGTAGTTAGAGATTCGATAATCTTTAATAATACAAGAATTAAAGCAGATTCAATTGTCTTTAGCTCAGTGATAGACAAAGGGGTTGTGGTAGGAGAGAAGTCCAATATAGGATTTGGAAATGATTTAACTGCTAATGTGGACAAGCCAAATCTATATAAAACAGGGTTAACAGTAATCGGCAAAGGTGCGGTTATTCCAAATAAGATCAAAATAGGTCGTAATTGTAGAGTTCTTCCTTATATTGAGGAGAAGGACTTTGGAGATAAAAAAGAAATAGCCAGTGGTACGACTGTTAAACCAGTAATGGATAAAGAGCTCTCTTTAGTTGAAACTGGATAATAGAATATCTATGTTAATAATTTAATAAATTAGATATAAAAAATAAGACTATGTTAACATAGTCTTATTTTTTATATAACTATAATTGGGAATATAAGGTAATTTATGTTAAAATTAAGAAAGTGTGAATAAAATTAATTTTTAAGAGTATATATGATATGTAGAGTTATCATAGGTAATAAAGTTTAAAGGTTGAGCAGATATATATCTTATTATCTTTATAGATCTTATAAATAAGTATTCTAAGAGGAGGTGTTAATATGTAAGGGACTTACATATTATTATTTGTTCTTATCTATTATCTTTTTAGTAGAATTATAGGTAGTTGGAGAATAAATTATTGCTACTTTCTATGAAATATTAATAATTAAAATATATCTATAAGATTATAAGATGTTATTTAAAAATTGACTATAATTAAATAATTTAGGGGGAATATAATGAAGACATTAGCATTAATATTAGCAGGTGGTAGAGGAACTAGGTTGGATATTTTATCAGAACATAGAGCTAAGCCTAGCGTACCCTTTGCAGGTAAATTCAGATTAATTGATTTTGCATTAAGTAATTGTGTAAATTCAGGAATCTATGATATTGGAGTTTTAACACAATATTTGCCGTTATCATTAAATGACCATATTGGAATAGGAAAGCCTTGGGATTTAGACCGTAGAATAGGTGGAGTTACTATATTGCAGCCATATACTGGAAGAAAGGGTGGGTGGTATCAAGGGACTGCTCATGCTGTCTATCAAAATGTTAACTTTATTAAAAAGCATAATCCTAAGTATGTAGTTGTCCTCTCTGGAGACCATGTATATAAGATGAATTATGATGAAATGATATCATCCCATATAGCAAAGGGAGCAGATTTGACTATTGCAACTCAGAGGGTTGCTTGGGAAGATGCTCACCAGTTTGGAATTTTAGAAGTAGATAATAATATGCAGATTATAGATTTTAAAGAGAAGCCTGAGAATCCACCAAGTAACTTAGCTTCAATGGGTATTTATATCTTTACAGCAGATGTCTTAATTGATAAATTAGAGAGCTTTTGTAATCAAGAAAATTCTGATTTTGGTCATCATATCATTCCGGAGATGATTGAAAACAATAATGTATTTGCCTATGAATATAAAGGGTATTGGAAAGATGTAGGTACTCTTAAATCTTTCTGGGAAACAAATTTATCATTGACCGACCCAGTGCCTGAATTGAACCTATATGATAAAAATTGGCGGATTCATACAAGAACTGAACAGGAACCTCCTGCTAAGTTTGGAAGTAAAGGTAGAGCAATTGAAAGTCTTATCTCAAATGGTTCAATTATTAATGGGGTAGTGGAGAACTCTGTTATCTCTCCTGGAGTAGTAATTGAAGAGGGGGCAGTAGTTAGAGATTCAGTTATATTCAATAATACTACCATTAAAAAGGATTCAATAGTATGTAAGTGTATAGTTGATAAAGGTGTAGTTATCGAAGAGAATTGTCATGTAGGATTTGGCAATGATTATACTTCTAACTTAGAGAAGTCAGAGTTATTAACCAATGGGCTAACTGTAATAGCTAAGAGGGCTCATATCCCAGCCAATACTCAGATTGGACGTAACTGCAGGATCTTATCATATGTAGATCAGAATGATTTTGAAGATAAAATTGTTTTAAGTGGTAAGACTGTTAGGCATAAAGTCCAAGATGAGGTTTATACAAAGTTGACTGTAGCTAAATAATAGAGCTTTTAGAGAAAGGTGTTGCTGATATCAGCAACACCTTTCTCTCTTTCATAATTTTACATTAAAACTTATTATTTCTTAATAGTATCTATAAGTAATAATTTTTTCTTGCAAAAGAAACTTATATATGTTATTTTATTATTGATAAGGATAAATATTGCTAGTACTCGTATAATATCGAGAATAAGGCTCGAGAGTTTCTACCAGATGGCCATAAACTATCTGACTACGAGTGGAAGTGTACCTAAAAGACAGTTTACAGTTGATAGTTAGCAGTGTACAGTTAAGATCCATAAAAAATTAGAGTAATTGTAAAAGACTTTAATTTTGTGGTCTTAACTGTATACTGTAAATTGTACACTATACACTGAAGTCTAAGAGGTATTGATACATCTGTATTATCCAGAAGGAAAAAACCCAGATGGATAGCTTTCACTTGTAAAGGTGAGGTCTATCTATCTGGGTTTTTTGTATTTTAGTAGCTCAATTTAAAAATAATTATCATATTAGTTGAACTAATGGGAGGGAAGTATAATGAAGTTGTTAAAGGAGAAGATCAAGGAAGATGGAAAGTTGATTGGGAGTAATATTTTAAAGGTGGATTCCTTTTTAAATCATCAAATAGATCCTAAGCTGATGGCAGAGATAGGAAAAGAGTTTGCTCAACGCTTTCATAAAGAGGAGATTACTAAGGTTTTGACAATTGAAGCTTCAGGGATTGCAGTGGCTTTGATGGTAGGTTTAGAATTAGATGTACCAGTACTTTTTGCTAAAAAGAAGAAGGCGTCCACTATGGATGGAAGAGTCTATACTGGTAAGGTAGAGTCTTTTACTAAAAACCAAGTTTACGATATCAGTGTTGCTGCTAAATATCTAAATGAAGATGATAAGGTCTTAATCATTGATGATTTCTTGGCTATGGGTCAAGCTTCACAAGGATTGATAGAGATTGTTGAAGATGCTCAGGCAAAGTTAGCAGGTGTTGGAATTGTAATTGAAAAAGGGTTTCAGCCTGGTGGCAAGCAGTTGCGTAAGCAAGGGGTTAGAGTAGAATCTTTAGCTATTATTGAGAGTTTAGAGGATAATCAGATTAGTTTTGCTTAAGATAGAAGTTCTTTTTTACTTATTTTTAAAATTTTAATCACAATTATATAAGGAGGAAATGAGATGAGCCAAGAGTTAGTCTATCAAGAAGAATTAATTAATGAAGTAGAGTCTAAGCAGAAAATAGAGGGTGAATTGTCCTATGGGATTGAAGATAGACCGGAGCTGAAGATAGCTATTCCCTTAGCTATTCAGCATATTGTAGCTGCTTTTAGTGGAATAGTAGCTGTACCCTTAGTAGTTGGTGGTGTATTAGGCTTAACTCCAGTAGAGATGGGATATTTGGTTAGTGCTGCTTTATTTATGGCTGGATTGGCTACCTTTATTCAGGCTAAGGGCTTTGGGAAGGTAGGTTCTAAATTGCCTTGTATAATGGGAACCGATTTTACCTTTGTTGGTCCTTCAATAGCTGTAGGAAGTACTATGGGGTTGCCAGGAATCTTTGGAGCAACCTTATTGGCTGCACCAATTGAGATGATTATCAGTAAATTCTTTCCTAAGATTAAGAAGTTCTTTCCTCCAGTGGTAACAGGTTGTGTAGTAACTTTGATAGGTTTAACAGTTTTACCAGTAGGGATTGATTGGGCTGCAGGTGGTTTTGGAGCAGCTGATTATGGTAGTTTAGAGAATATTGGGGTATCTTTAGCTGTTTTGGCAGTAATTATTACATTAAATCAATTTGCTAAAGGTTTTTGGAGCTCTGCTGCTATCTTAATAGGTATTGTGTTTGGATATGTTATTTCATATCCATTGGGAATGCTAGATTTTTCTGCTGTTCAACAGGCAGCATTGATTAACTTACCAATGCCTTTTAAGTATGGAATTGCCTTCAGTTTAACAGGGTTTTTAGCTTTTATTCCAGCATATTTAGTGACTAGTGTAGAGACTGTAGGAGATTTATTGGCTGTGGGCGAGGCTTGTAATAAGGAGTTAGAGAGTGAGGATATTTCAAAAGGTTTAATGGCTGATGGTGTGGGAAGTATGTTAGCTGGGGTTTTTGGAGCTGGTCCTAATACTTCTTTTAGCCAGAATGTTGGAATTATTCCCTTAACAGGGGTAGCTAGTAGATTTGTAGTTATTTTAGCTGGAATTATCTTAATGATTTTAGGTATCTTCCCTAAGCTAGGAGCATTGATTGCTATTATGCCTAATCCAGTATTGGGTGGAGCAGGAATTGTCATGTTTGGAATGATAGCTGCTAGTGGAATTAAGGTGTTACATGATGCTGAGCTTAATAGAAGGAATTTATTGATTATTGCTATCTCTTTGGGCTTAGGCTTGGGTGTAGTTGTTAGACCAGATATTCTAAGCCATTTACCAAAGGGCTTAAATACCTTCTTCCAATCAGGGATTACTACAGGAACTTTAACAGCACTAGTGTTGAATATAGTCCTTCCGGAGATGGAAGAATAGAGTATAGATATGAGAAGACTCCAATGAGATTGGGGTCTTTTTTTATTGACACTGCTTTTAATTAAGATTATAATTAATTTAGATATTTAGATAATTATCTAAATATCTTTTAACTATTAATTTTAGCAAGTAGAGCTTATATTATTTCTACAGGTCTATTACTTCTTAATGTCTGACAATTTCATTATCTATTAATTATGGTAAAGAAGGGTGGAGAGAATGTGTCTTTAAATTTTGACAAGACCTTTAAAGCTTTGGCTGATGGGAATCGGCGTAAGATACTGATATTATTAAAGGGGGAGGATTTGACTGCTGGAGAGATAGCAGATAAGTTTAATATCAGCAAACCCTCTATTTCACATCACTTGAAGATACTAAAAAATGCTGACTTGGTAGATGATAGAAGGGAAGGACAACAGATATACTATTCTTTGAAGATGACCGTTTTTCAAGAGATAATGAATGGTTTTCTCAATATATTTGAAGGAGAGGATAGCAATGAGTAACTTCAATATTAAACGAGATTTATATGCAATTATTATTTTATTATTAGGATTAGGCGTTGTAGTTTGGGCTTATCCACAATTGCCTGAGCAGATACCATCACATTGGAATATGAAAGGGGAGGTTGATGGCTATACAGCTAAGCCTTTGGGAGCCTTTATAAATCTCTTAATTGCAACAGCAGTTTATTTAGGTTTTTATTTTCTAGCTAAGATAGATCCATTAAAGGATAACTATCAACGTTTCAATGGAGATTATCTTTTAATTAGAGATATAATGATTACTTTTTTTGTGATTCTTAATACGATGCCAGTCTTATTTGTATTAGGCTATATTGAAGATGTTAGTAGAAGCATCTTTATTTTATTTTCAGTACTGATGATATTTATGGGCAATTATATGCCTACCTTTAAACGTAATTGGTTTTTAGGAATTAAAACTCCTTGGACAGTTTCTAGTGAAGAGGTCTGGAACCGCACCCATCGATTAGGTGGAAAGTTATTTATGGTAGGGGGATTATTGGGATTAATAGAGGCTATCTTTATGGACAGTACCTATCTCTTTTTAGTAGGTGTTATTGGAGCTTCTTTGGGAAGTACAGTTTATTCTTATTTTTTATATAAAAAGATAGATAAGTAGGGTGAAGGGGTTCTATTGTGCAGGTTAAAGAGTCAATTATAGATCCAATAAGATATATCTGTAATGAAACTTATTAGCTATCTTATTTAAGTGTTTAGAGTTATAATATTTTCAAAGAATAAAACTAGCCAGATATAATATCTGGCTAGTTGTTAATTGTTATTGTGTCCAAACAGCCCATTCATTTCCAGAAGCACGAAGAATCCAGCCTGAACCAGGGCTCCAGTCACCGGGACCGATTTTTACTGCTAAGCTACTATTAATTATTGCTGCATATTTACTACTATCTGCTACTTGGATACTTACAGGACTTGTAGAGGTAATTCCTTGCTCTTTTCTAAGGCTGATCAAGGTCTTGATCTTTGATTGTAGATCATTACCCCAATCAAAGTAATGAGGCCAATAGACGCAAGGGGTTCCAGGATGAGTCAAGATATAAGCATATCCTTGCTCTACTTTAGCCATTTCAAAAGGCCAGTGCTCTTGCCCACCATCTGGTGAAGGGCCTGTATCATGGTTATCGATGAAGGTAACAGACATTTCAGGCCACCAGCCAATCGCTCCAATCGGATTTCCACTAGAATCCTGTAATCTCCAATATTCACTCTGTGAAGTTGCCAACATTAGCTGCCATTTTGTAGTAAAGTCAAAAGCTGTAGATTTTGCTCCAGTGGCATCGATCCAATCTATTAACTTTTGCCTATGATAATTTACATTATCACCTGAAGCATAGTAATCACCTGTGATATCTGGCCATAGCTCACCAACAGAGAAGTAAGGTGAGGTAGCATCATTGTAGACTCCGTTATAGTAAGCAGAGTAACCTTTGACATAGTCATAACGCCAACCTTTAAAGCCTACATTATCTTTTAACCAATTCATCCAATATTTAATTTCTGTCTGTACATCATAATAAGTATGGTCAAGGTCACGTGCAGCACCATAACTATCACCTGTATCATAGCTTCCTGCTCCCTGCCCCCATTCATCATCACTAGTAACTGCATTAGCGTTATCATCAAAGGCAGGATTACTAAAGTCAGCCCAATCTGCTGTTCCAACTCTATGGTTAATAACGATATCTGCGATAGGTTTTATTCCTCTGTTATTCATTGCACTTACAGCTGCTCTAAGTTGAGCCTCAGTACCATGATCAGAGTCCAAATTATACCATTCATTAGGCAGATAACCTGTTCCTCCAGTAGATTTTGATACAGGTGGGAACCAGACCATAGTAAAGCCTGCATTACTGATTGCATTAGCATTATTTATGATGGTATTCCAAGTTCCATACTGCCATGAGTTCCAATGAAAACCTTGAAGGATTACATCACTTCCTGATCCGGAATAAGCAGCTTCAACTGGAGAAGTTGCTGTAGAGAACAATAAAGTAAAACAAATTACTAGTAACCATAATATTCTTCTAAGATCTTTGATCCTCATCATATAACCTCCTTGTTTAATTAAAAAATAGTTTACTAACAGAAATTGAATCTAAATAAGCCATCGATACAAATGCAAATTGATAAAGAAGTGCTTAACTAAACTTTAATAATCACCTCCTTCTAAAACTGTTTAAAATATTCTGAAAATTAATTCTAAAAGATAAGAAGTGCTAATTTTAACTTAGTTAAATGCTATGGAGAATTTTTAATTATTTCTGTATATAAAATTAAATTTCTATAATTAGATAAAAATACCTTCTATTTAAATTACCTATAAATTTCCACTTTGATTATGGAAATTTCAAATTATAGATAAGTGGCTAATATATTTATACAGAAGTCATGATCAAACTAGATAGACAAAGGATATGTTGCCTATCTAGTTTGATTTGTTAAAGCTATAAGTACAAATTATATTTAAAGATTATTGTGTCCAAACAGCCCATTTGTTACCAGAAGCCCGAAGGGTCCAAGCTGAACCAGGACTCCAGTCACCAGGACCGATTTTTACTGCTAAGCTATTATTGATTATTGCTGCGTATTTACTACCATCTGCTACTTGAATACTTACAGGGCTTGTAGAGGTAATCCCTTGCTCTTTTCTAAGGTTGATTAAGGTCTTGATTTTTGATTGTAAATCATTACCCCAATCAAAGTAATGAGGCCAATAGACGCAAGGTGTTCCAGGGTGAGTTAGAATATATGCATATCCTTCTTCTAAATGATTATTATCAAAAGCCCAAAGATCTTGACCACCCTCTGGCGAAGCCCCTGTATCATGGTTATCAATAAATGTAACAGACATTTCAGGCCAGCAACCAATTGCACCAATTGGGTTACCACTAGAATCTCGCAATCTCCAGTATTCACTACGTGAGGTTGCCAGCATTAGTTGCCATTTTGTAGTAAAGTCAAAGGCTGTTGATTTTTGACCAGTAGCATTGATCCAATCCATCAATTGCTGCTTATGGTAATTTACATTATCACCAGAGGCATAGTAATCACCTGTGATATCTGGCCAATACTCACCAACGGAGAAGTAAGGTGATGTAGCATCATTGTAGATTCCATTATAGTAACCAGAGTATCCTTTGACATAATCATAACGCCAACCTTTAAATCCTATATCAGTTTTTAACCAGTTCATCCAATTTTCAATCCTTGATTGGACACTATAATAGGTATGATCAAGATCACGACCTGCAGCATATCCGCCACCTGTATCAGCATTTCCTGTTCCTTGACCCCATTCATCATCATTGGTAACTGCATGATTATTGTCATCAAAGGCAGGATTACTAAAATCAGCCCAGTTTGTTGTACCGACTCTGTGGTTGATAACGATATCTGCAATAGGTTTAATTCCCCTATTATTCAAAGCAGTTACAGCTGCTCTAAGTTCAGATTCACTTCCACGCTTTGAATTAAGGTTATACCATTCACTAGGTAAATAACCATTATCATCTGCAGAAGCTGAAACTGGTGGTAACCAGACCATAGTAAAGCCTGCATCATTGATTGCATCAGCATTATTTTTGATGCTATTCCAGGTTCCATACTTCCATGAGTTCCAATGAAAACCTTGAAGGATTACATCACTTCCAGATCCAGAATAAGCAGCTTCAACAGGGGTGATTAGTGTAGAAAGCAATAAAGCAGAACAGACTATGAACAACAATAATACTCTTTTAATCTCTCTAACTCTCATCATATAGACCTCCTTGTTTAGTTAAATACTTATGGTCCAACATAATTTAGAGTGAGCCAAGCCATCCATACAATGTTTAATTGATAAAAAAGTTTTAATAGATTATAATCCGTCAATCACCCCCTTATAAAATTATTTTTATATTCTAAAATGCTTAATTAGGTGATATAAAAAGCTGACTACTCATTTCATATAAAATCTATAAAATAAAACTTATGTAAATTTAATTTAGACACCCACCAGTAAAATCCTTTATATACATATTCTATATAAATTTCCATTTGACTTGTGGCAAATTAAGACTATTGAGATTTTTTAAAATGAAGATAGGTGCTTTAATCTCCTAAGATAGGGAGATAAAGTGCTAAGTTAAAGATTCTTCCATTAGAGTTTTTCTATAATTTGATTTTAGAATTTCTTACTTATTCCTGTTTAGAATTAAAATTTAGAGAAGGATAGCAGGTGAGCTTGTTAACATTAAAAAAGCCTATACATAATGTATAGGCTTAGGTTGGTGTAAGATTAATTAATTGCTCAGTAGTTTTTTATAGATATTAGAACTATAATTTTCCTGATAATTTGTTCTTAATTTTATTTAGTTGATTGTCTTTTAAATCCAGTTTATTCTTAAAGTAATCCTCCATCAATTTGCTTAGATTATCCTTAAATTTTGATCCTAACATTGCTATAAAAGCATATTCAAGTAGTTTTTCATCGCGGTATTCGCTAATTCCCATATTGTTAGACGCTTGATAATCTTTAACTATATCTTTCCAACTAGCCCCCATTAAGGCTGCTAAGATAGCAACTATAACTCCAGTTCTATCAGTTCCTATTCTACAATGGACTAAAAAAGGAGCCTTATTATTATCAGCAAGGATGAAATTAGCGATCCTTCTAACTAAATTAGCAAATTCCTCACTACCTGCAATATAATAAAAGACATCATAGTTATAACCTTTATTTGTAAAGATAGTATTATTATTTAGAATTAACTCCTTATAATAAGGAAACTTATTAAATATGCTTTCATCGGTATCTGATAGGTTAATGATAGAGTTGATTTTATTATTAGCTATTAGCTCTTGGGTAAGCATTAAACGTTTTTCCTCTAAAGGATGGTCAGCTCTAGATTCTTTTAAAGGATGATAAGATCTGTATAAGACACCTTCTCCTAAAGAGCCTAAATTAACTGATCTAAAGTTAGCTAATTCCTTATCGGAATTATAATTAGTTTTATATTCTTCTATTTGACTGTTTATCTTTTTAATTTTATTAGTCTTACTCTTATCTAAATGGATAATGTGTTTATATCCTCCACTGTGGCCATCATAAAATTTATCCTTTAGGGGAACTTCTGCTGGGGCATCTAAATAATACTTATCATTTATTACAAATCTGAACTCACCTTGTCCCGAGTTACCAGGAATATCGACTTCATTAATCTTTTTATTTAATACCCATAAATCATCAGTGATCTTTTCTAAGTTCCACAGATTTTTCCATGCTGTAAAGCTGGCATTTAAAGCTACCTCTTTTATTATAATATCATCATCCAATTGCTTACCTTGATAAAGGTTTTTATCAAAGATAAAGGTTATTTTATCATCTTCTAAAGAATAACCTTTCATTTTATCATCTTTTCCAATATCTATCTTAATTTCAATCATCTCCTCTAATAAAATTAAAGCTATTACTTATATATTAAATATAAACCTTTTAAATCCTTGTCTAGAAGTCTAATCTTTTTATAGAACACTAAATTATTGTTGCTACTATAATGATTCATTACATTAGATAACTGATAAGTAGTAGAGGTTACTGGATATATTGCGACAGTTTTTTTATTAGATAGTTAGAGGTTGGGTGGTTAGGTAGTTGGATTTTCCTAACACCTCTCCACCTACCTCCTAAATATCACTTTTTCTATCGATTATATCAAGTTCTACTTAAGAATCATCTATTGTTTACACAAAATCAGATGGATGGGTTAGCTTATAATATTAAATCCAATAGTAGGCAGGTAATTAAGATGATTTCAAGAAATAATAATCAAATAATTAGTTATACTAGATCAAGAAATAATAAGGAGGAGAATAAATGATTAAGCATATTGTAATGTGGACTCTTAAAGAAAAAGCAGAAGGAGCAAGTAAGAAAGAGAATATTGCAAAGATGAAAGCAATGTTGGAGTCTTTGGAGGATAAGATAGAAGAGATTAAGGCTTTTGAAGTAGGAGTTAATTATAATGATTCTAAAGCAGCTCATGATCTACTTTTATATTCAGAATTTGAAGATAAGGATGCTTTGGCAAGGTATCAAGTACATCCAGACCATGTCAAGGTTGCTGAATTTGTAAGAGCAGTAACTGAAGATAGAGCAGTAGTAGATTATCAGTTATAAAATGATTATAAGAGAATAGTTGCTTATTTTTAGGGTGAAGGTTTTCTTCACCCTTATATATTTAATTATTAACTAAAAGGAATTACATAAAGTTCTTCTCCTTCACTCCACTCTGCATAAAGAACATCATCAAAGCGGTGGATATTATTATTAAGTAATTCTTGCTCTAGCCATTTCTTAGTTAAATTATGTTTATGAATATTTTGCCATAATACTTGACCATCACTGATTAAAATAATCGGTAACTTTACACTCTTACCAGGTATATTTAAATCCTTGCGTGTTACTTGTTCGTGGTCAGATTTCTTTAAAACCGATAATTCACCATCAGTCTCTAAAATAGCATATTCAACCTCTTTGAGAGAAAAAACACTTTCTTGTCTAAGTAAAGAGCGTAATTGGGTAATATTCATTCGGGTTTCTTTTAATTTTTTATAATCAATTTGACCTTCTCTGATTACCATCGCTGGATTCCCAGATATAAATTTTCTTAATTTAATAGATTTTTGCTCAATTAATTGAACACCAAACATTAATAGTCCCCACAATGATAGGGTATATAAGATATACAGGAAATTAACTTCAGGGTCATATATTGCATTTCCTAAGAGTTCTCCTAAAACAATAGAGAATATGAAATCAAAGGCTGTAAGTTGTCTAATCTGTCTTCTCCCTAATAATTTTGTAAGAAGAAATAAAGCTATAAAACCAATTAGTAGGTCACTAGTAATAGATTTAAGTTCCATAGTTACCTCCTTTGGAATTTAATCATTTTCGATCATTATTTTTTACTAAATGGAGATTAATTAAACATTCTAACTATAAATAGACTAAACTTATATTAAAAAATATAATAAAGGTGATAAGATAAATATCTAGAAATAAATTCTATTATCAAGCTTTAATTAAAATGGTAAGTAGAATAGCTACTAAGAAGGTTACCGAGTTTAGCCGAGAAAACTTCGCCTATGTTAATGGGCGGGGATGAATCGGCTATTTTAATTTTTAATCGATTTGAAAATTAAAATTATTAAACCCATTGCTTCAACTAGGAGGAACTATGATAATTAATAAACATTATAAAAACTTACAGTCAATCTCTAAAAATACTAAACTTGTTCATACTTATTTCCCTAGTAAGTATGGCTTTTCTCCATATCAAGCCTGCCAGCATGGATGTAAATATTGTGATGGACGGGCTGAGAAGTACTATGTAGAGGGAGATTTTGAGCGTGATATAGTTATTAGAGAGAATATTCCTAAATTATTACAAGAACAGTTACCAAAGCTTAGAGAAAGGGGGACAATATCCATCTCTTCAGGTGTTAGTGATCCTTATCAACCTGTTGAAGCCCAAGAGAGAATTATGCCTCAAGTAGCAGAGATTTTAACTACTTATAGTCATTCAGTCTCTATTATGACTAAGTCATCTTTAATTTTAAGGGATATTGACTTATGGGAGAAGGTACATCAAAAGAGCGGGGTTATTTTGATGATCTCGTTAACCTTTTTAGATGATAAGCTACGACAGATATTTGAGCCACAGGCCAGTAGTGTAAAGAAGAGATTAGAGACAATTAAGGCTTTTAAGGAAAGAGGAATTTATGTGGGAGTTTTAGCTATGCCCTTTATTCCCTATATCTCTGATAGTAGAGAGGGTTTATTGGCTCTAGTAGATAAATTAGCAGAACTCGAAGTCGATTTTGTCTTACCTGGTGGATTGACCTTAAGACCTGGCAGACAGAAAGATATCTTCATGAGTATAATTAAGGACAAATTTCCCCAATATTTAAATGCTTTTAAAAATCTCTACAGAGAGAATCGCCAATCTGGTTTAGCAATTAGCTCTTATAGAGATAGGTTAAACCGAGAGTTTAATCAAATATTCTCTAAGCTTCCTATGGCTGTTCCCCATTATTTATATCAAGATCAATTTCCTATATATGATGAGCTGTATATTTTATTGGAACATATGAAGGAATTATACTCTAAGAAGGGGGTTAATACAACTAATCTAGAAGGGGCTTTACAAAGGTATACTAGGTGGTTATTAGCAGAAAAGAAGAATTTTAATCGGAGAAGAAATCTAAGAGATTTTGATTTAGAACAGAAACTATTATTTTTGATACATGGTGGTGAGTTTGCTAATATAATTAAAAATGATAAATTAATTAACTTTATTAAAGGAGTTATTCTTGAACGAAGAACTTTTGATTATCTCAAATTAAAGCTGGATTGATATTTTGAATAGACATGATAATTAGAGATTATCTTTTATTATATCTATCAAATCTCTATATCTATTGAATTCAATAGATATAGAGATTTTTTATATTATTGTGATATATCTCACAACAGATGAGAGATAGATATGGTATGATAAGATTGTGAAAGTGAGAACAAGAACTAATTAATTTTTTATTTAATATATGCAATTTTAGAAGATTAAAATTTTTATCTATCTAGTGTTAATTTTCACAAAGTGATTAAATAATAAGGGAGAGATGAAGATGTTTAAAGAGACAACTGATAAGGTGGCGATAGCTGCTAAAAAGAAAGTAGGATTTATGAATAGTGATTTAACACGATTCTTTGTATTATCTATGCTAGCAGGAGTCTTTGTAGGATTAGGAGTTATGTTAGTATTTTCAATTGGAGCACCATTGAAGGCAGCAGGATCTCCGATGGTTAAGACTATCATGGGGGCAAGCTTTGGGGTAGCGTTGACCTTAGTTATCTTCGCAGGTTCTGAATTATTTACAGGAAATAATTTATTTATGACTGTTGGCTGGCTATCTGGAGAGGTTAGCTTTAAAGATATGATAAAGCTTTATTTTTGGTGTTATTTAGGTAACTTAGTTGGATCTATTGGAGTAGCTTGGCTATTCTTTAAGACAGGATTGATTGCTAAAGCTCCAACCTCTACATTGATTTTAGGAGCTACTGCAGGGAAGATGAATGCCCCAATCTCTGAATTGTTCTTTAGGGGAATTTTATGTAATATGTTAGTCTGTTTAGCAATCTGGATGAGTTTAAGAGCTAAAGATGATATCTCTAAATTGGTCTTAATCTTCTGGTGTCTATTTGCTTTTATTGGTAGTGGGTTTGAACATAGTATTGCTAATATGACAATTTTGGCAATGGGCTTATTTATTCCAGGTCATCCTGAGACAATCACAGTTGCAGGTTATTTACGAAATTTAATACCTGTAACCTTAGGAAATATTGTTGGAGGAGCATTATTAATTGGAGCAGTTTACTTCTATGTTTCAAACAGTTCTAGGAGTATAAGTACTGAACAAAAGGCTCAGAAAGTGGCTTAATTTAATATAAAAGAAAGCTTGCTTAAATTTAAGCAAGCTTTCTTTTATATTATTTCAATTTTCAAGTTTATAGAAAATTTATTCTTAAAGTCTAATACTTAAATTTCATCACCAGTTGTTGTAGATTTTGTGCCATTTCAGCTAATTCTTGAGAGGACTTGCTTACCTCTTCCGACATAAGTCCAATATCATTAGCAGCAGTTATCAATTTATCACTATTTTCTGCCACATTTTTGGTAGAAAGAGAGGTCTGTTCAATATTAACTACTGTCTCTTCAGTAGATTTATTGATTTTTGCAAAAACTTCACCTGTCTTTTCAGCGATTTCTTGGCCTTTCTTAACCTTAGCTGCTGCAAGTTCAATAGATTCTAAACCATTTTGAGATTTATTCTTGATTATTTTTACCAAGTTAGCGATGTTCTCAGTAGCATTAGTGGTCTCTTCAGATAAAGCTCTTATCTCATCAGCTACTACAGCAAAACCTCTACCATGTTCTCCAGCTCTGGCTGCTTCTATAGCTGCATTTAGGGCTAGTAAATTGGTCTGTTCAGCTATATTAGTGATCAAATCTAAAATTCCACCAATCTCTTGGGAGGTATTATCTAAATCATTAATAATCGTAACTGTATTACTTACTGCAGAATTGATCTCTTCCATACTTTCTATAGTTGATTTGATATTATCACTACCAACTTCAGTCTGTCTAGCAGATTTTTTAGCAAAGGCTGCTATTTCATCACTACTAGCTGAAATCTGTTGCATACTTGCTGATACATTTTCGATTAGCTCATTGGTCTCTTCTATACTTGCATTTCCCTCTTGAGCAGAAGCTGATAACTCTTGGCTATAAGCTGAGATATCCTCTATACTATTCATAATATTTATGATTAAATCACTTAGTTTCTCAAGGGATTGGTTATAGCTTCTTGCCAAGTCTCCTAATTCATCTGCTCTATTGACTTCTAATTGATTACTTAAGTCACCAATAGCTAATTTGTCAATCCCCTCTTCTTTGAACTTTTTAATAGAATTTGTAAGGGATTTACCAATCAAATAAGAGACTATTATACATAATATTGATACCAATATTAATACAGCTAATATCTTTATATTTTGGGAATGTACCCTTCTAATATAATTGGATGCTTTAGTTTCCCCTAGCTGGTCAACTAATTCTCCTAATTGATTAACCTCTTCTCTAGTTTGATTAAAGCTCTTCATCATTGTATTTATTTCTGGTTTTTCTCCTCTGTTCTCATAGTTACTAATTATTCTTTCACTTTCGTCCTTCCAGTCTTTATAGTGTTTATCAAAGTTTAAAAATAACTCTTGAAAGTTTTTCTTTGTACTTTTATGAGATATACTTTTGAGATCGATAGATTCTGCTAAGAGATTTTTTGAACTGATAATTCTATCCCAAACTTGCTGTGAATTTTCCAAATAATCCTCTTTTTTTAGCTGGTATTGACTAGTAGCTGGATCTAATAAGAACATCTGTTCTAGAGCTAGTAGAGCTTGATAATAATCACGGTCGGCATTTAAAATTTTTGAACTTGCTGTATTAGAAATATCTTTCAGTTCACTTACAATCTGTTGTGAACCCAGCATTGTCCATTGAGTAGAAGCAATACTTAAGATAAGTAAGATCAACATGGGTATAAAGACTATTAAGAACATCTTTGTTTTTATAGATTTTAATTTGAACATAAGAACACCTCCTAATTGTAAATATTCGATAAAAAACCATGAGCACCTGCAAAATGCTATAAGAAGAAAATGGATTATATAGTGATTTTATGATATAATAAAAAATATAATTTTGCTGTTAATTATAGATATCCAATTCTAAAGTGGAATAAAAGACTAAAAGTCAAAAGCTAAAGACTAGCAGCGAATTAACACGAATTAGATATTAACAGACTAAATTAAAGATTTGAAAGCTTTTGATTTTAATTCGCATCAATTCGTGAGATTCAGCCCAGGACTACTTCTTTAGGAAGAGCACCTTCAGGGCACGTTGCAAAAAATTATTTTAGACTTTTAGTATTAATTTTAATGGAGTATCAATGATGGATATAAAACACGAAAAAGAATTTAAATTTCTTTAGCCACGAATTAACACTAATCAAACACGAATAAAAAGAGTAAAAAATTAATTTAATGAATAAATCTTTTGAACTTATTCACCCCAAGAGTACTTCCTCAGTCGTTACCTCCTTCAGGGCGCGTGTAAATTCGTGTGATTCGTGGCAAAAAATCATTCTTGCTTGCTCTTTTTCTTTTAAAATTTCTAATATGAAATCTTTATTGGTTTATATATAGGTTTATTATCATAGAACAGATTACTATTTTAGGAGTGGATATACTCAGTCAAGATTAGATAATTATCAGAATTAAAATAATTTATCTAATTTTAAAGGAATTTATATATTTTTATCTAATCCTTATCAATGGTAATTCTAAATTGGAATTATAGTTTATTAATTGAAGAATCAAGAAGTAAGAATCTTGTATAGATTCAGAGAGGGGAAAATTATGGAGTATAAAATAGTTGCTATGGATATGGATGATACATTATTAACAGATGATCAGAAGATTTCAGAGAAGACTAAAGAGGCTATTATGGAAGCTCAAAAATCTGGTACTACTGTTGTGTTAGCTTCAGGTCGTCCTACTTATGCTATGAAAAAATTTGCTAAGGAGCTAGAGCTTAAAGAGTACGGAGGCTATATCTTATCTTATAATGGTTCAATTGTGATCGATTGTGCTAGGGATGAGGTGATTTTTGAAAACTGCCTATCACAAGAGTTGGCTTTAGAGTTACATAAGATCAGTCAAGAGCATCAGGTTTTTTATCATACTTATATTGGTGATGATATCATAACTACTAAGAATAATAAGTATACAGAGATTGAATATGACTTAACTGGGATGAAAATTATTGAAGTTGATAATTTGGAAGAAAAGGTCACATCAAACCCTGTCAAGGCTTTAATGATGGAAGATCCAGCTTATCTTAAAGAGGTAGAAGATCGACTTCGTCCACTTTTAGAATCAAAGGTTAACTTGTTTCGTTCAAAACCATTCTTCCTTGAGTTTACTGCTAAAGGGGTTGACAAGGGGGCTATGTTAGCAAAATTAGCAGATCGTCTAGGGGTTAGACAAAATCAAGTAATTGCTATTGGTGATGGTTACAATGATTTAACTATGATCCAATATGCAGGATTAGGTGTTGCTGTAGATAATGCTAATGATCAGCTTAAGAAGAAAGCAGACTATATTACTACAAGTAATATGGAGGATGGAGTTGCTAAAGTAATTGAGGAGTTTATTTTTGCTAAAAGATCGATTGCTTAATGGATAAAATTAATTAGAACAGTTTACTGTAATTACAGTAAACTGTTTTTTTATTTTCTGTGTGGAGCTTGATATCAGCTTATGGGGATATTGCGACAGTTTCATATCAGTGTACAGTTAACAGTTGACGGTTGACAGTTAAGTTCAAACCCTTCAAAGCAATAGTTTTAGTTCTTAACTGTAAACTGTTCACTGTCAACTGTCAACTCAAAAGAAGTGTCGCATTATCTCTATATTGTATCAGTTTTTCTATTAGTACAGGGGGATATAAACAAGTTGGATAAATGATAATCATTATTATTTAATTTAAAAGTGAGATTAATCACAACATTAAAAGAGATGATATGATACTATATAGTTGTGAAGGAAAGAACAATCTTTTTAAAAATGAGTTTAAATTTTTTAAAATATATAGTGTTTATTTTCACAAAATAAGAAAATAAACTTTGATATCATAAATTTTAGTGGTGGTGATGATTGATAAAGTACTTGCTAATGTGAGTTTTATCACAAATTTGAACTTAAAATTATGGTAGGATAAAGAATAAGTGTAAAGCTGTCGAGTGCTTAATGAATTAATTCACAATCGAGGTTGAGTTTGAAAAAATCAAAGGGTAGGTGAAAGCGTATGTCATACAGAGTAAAAAGAAGTGAATTTGATGATATTTTAAGTAAGCTGCAAGAAGACTATAAAATCTATGCCCCAACTAGAAAAAAAGATAAAGGAACTTTTTCAGATACTGATTTGGTACTTTATGATAGAGTAAGCTCTTTAGAGGAGATTGATTTTAATTCTAAGACTAAATATTCTCCAAAAGAGGTTGTATTTCCAATTACTCAGACCTTATTCTATTTCAATGGTGATGAGTATATCGAGGCTGAGGATAAGGGTGAGAAGGTATTGGTCTTTTTAAGACCTTGTGAAGTAAATGCCTTCAAGCGTTTAGATAAAATCTTTTTAGAGAATGGACCACAAGAGGATATCTATTATAAAAGATTAAGAGAGAAGGTTAAATTCGTAGTAATGGAATGTACAGAAGGTTTCGACTCCTGTTTCTGTGTTTCAATGGGAACTAATGAGACTGAGGATTATTCAATATTTATCAAAGTTAGCGATGAAGAAGTCTTCTGTGAAATTAAAGATGAAAAATTAACAGAAGTATTTGCTGATCAAGAAAGCACAGACTATACTCCAGAATTTATTCAAGAGAATAAGCAGCAGGTGGAAGTACCTGCTTTAGAGGATATTACAACAGATTTATTCGATTCAGAGATTTGGAAAGAGTACAGTAAACGCTGTATCGGCTGTGGACGCTGTAATACAGTCTGTCCAACCTGTAGCTGTTGGACCATGCAGGATATCTCTTATCAAGATAATGAGAATATAGGGGAGCGAAGAAGAGTTTGGGCTGGCTGCCATATCGATGGATATACAGAGATGGCTGGAGGTCATGACTTTAGAACAACCTATGGAGATAGAATGAGATTTAAGACCTTGCATAAAATATATGACTTCCGTAAGAGATTTGACATTGATATGTGTGTAGGCTGTGGACGTTGTGAAGATGTCTGCCCTCAATACATCTCCTTTGTAGGAGCAATCAAGAAATTGAATCAAGCTATTAAGGAGGAAAAGAATAATGGTTAAGAATCCGTATATACCAACAGCAGTAGAGATTATCAGTATTAGACCTGAAAGTGAAGTAGATTACACTTATCGGTTAGCAATAGATTTAGATGTTGATAATGGGCAATTTGTGGAAGTATCTATTCCTAAGGTAGGAGAGTGTCCAATCTCAGTTAGTGATTTTGGTAATGATTATATTGATTTGACTATTCGCCATGTCGGTAAAGTAACCAATCAAATTGCTAATTTAGAGGTAGGAGATAAATTGGGAATTCGGGGACCTTACGGAAATGGCTTCCCAATTGAAGAGTATCAAGGTAAGGATTTAGTAATTGCAGCAGGAGGAACTGGTTTAGCACCAGTTAAGAGCATTATTAATCATTTCTATAGAAATCCAGAAGAGATTAACTCATTAACCTTATTATTGGGCTTTAGAAATCCAGCTAATATCCTCTTTGCCGATGAAATTGCTAAATGGGAGGAAGCAGACCATATCGATGTAATCTTAACTGTCGATGAAGGTGATGAAGAGTGGGCTGGTAATGTAGGATTAGTAACTGGCTTTGTTGAGCAGATTAATTTCACTGACTTAGCTAACAAAGAAGTTGTTATCGTTGGACCTCCAATTATGATGAAGTTCACTAGCTTAGAATTTATGAAGCATGATATCAAGGAGGAACAAATCTGGGTATCCTTTGAACGGAAGATGTCCTGTGGAATCGGAAAATGTGGTCACTGTAAGATGGATGATACTTATATCTGTGTCGAAGGGCCAGTCTTTAACTATACAAAAGCTAAGAACTTAGTCGATTAAGGAGGGGGAGAAGAGATGTCATTAAATGTTAAAGAGTTTAAGAAGAATGCTTATCGGATTACAAAGGACAGAGGAGTTACTGCCTTAAGGGTTAGAGTACCAGGGGGGCATTTAGAGGCTAAATATCTAACAATTTTACAAGAGATTGCTGAAACTTATGGAGATGGAAACCTCCATATTACTACTCGTCAAGGCTTTGAGATTACAGGAATTCCCATGACTATGGTAGAAGAAGTAAATAAGAAGGTAGCACCTTTAATCGAGGGAATGGAAGCTGGCATTGGGGTAGATATCGGAAATCCAGAGGATGGTTATCCTGCTGCTGGAACCCGTAACGTATCAGCTTGTATCGGAAATAAGGTCTGCCGTTATGCTAAATATAATACTACAAAATTGGCTCAAAGAATTGAGAAGAATATCTTCCCAAATGATTACCATGTTAAGATTGCAGTTTCTGGTTGCCAAAATGACTGTATCAAGGCACATATGCAGGACTTTGGTGTCTTAGGAATGGACTTACCTGTCTATGATGCTTATCGCTGTATTAGCTGTGGAGCTTGTGTGAAAAACTGTCAGAAGCGAGCAACTGGAGCATTAGAGTTTAAGAACTATAAGGTTGTTCGTGATGAGGATAAATGTATTGGTTGTGGAGAATGTATCGCTAAATGCCCTACCAATGCTTGGACTAGAGATGCTAGCAAGAAGTATTATAAATTATTGATTATGGGGCGTACAGGAAAGAGAAATCCACGTCTAGCTATGCCCTTCTTAGAGTGGGTAACAGAGGATGCTATCATCGATATTATTAATAAGACCTATGATTATGTAGATGAATATATTGATCGTAGCTTGCCTAAAGAGCATGTTGGATACATTGTAGATAGGACTGGCTTCCAAGTCTTTAAGGACTATGTCTTAGATGGAGTAGAGCTAAACCCTGAATGTAGAGTGGCTGAGCATATTGATTGGCCTGGATATAAGACCAATGTAAGTAATAACTTTAAAAAGGTAGGCAAATAGTTTAAAATAGGCTCAAGGGAAACTTACCCTTGAGCTTTTACTTTTTTTGTATCAGGAGATAATAAAGGGTAACAAAAAGGTGAAATAGGTGAAGTATAATGTATAAAATTAAAAGAATAATAGAAAAGTTTGACCAATTTAATGATCTAGATGAAAAGGTTATCCTAGCTATCGCTCAAAACTCTATCTTAAGACATTATCATCAAGGGGAGATAATCTTTTTTGATGGCGATGAAGTTGATTATCTCTATATTGTGGTGGAGGGTAAGGTTAAGATATCTAAATTCACTTCAAGTGGGAAGGAGAAGATAATACATATTCTGGAAGAGGGGGATATTATCAATGAAATCTCTTTAGATAGGCGTAAAAGCTCTATCACTGCAGAGATGTTAGAGGCTGGGGAGCTGATTTTAATTAATATCACCAGCTTATTAAGAATAATGGAAGAGAACTTTGTTTTAACTCTTCAGCTATTTAATTCATTGTCATTAAAATTAAGACAGAGTTATCGTCAATTGAGGAATTTGGGATTAAAGAAGACAGGACCTCGTGTTGCTAGTAGGTTGTGGAAGCTTGCTAGAGATTATGGCGAGAAGAATAGGCAGGGGATCAAGATTGATCTAAATTTGAGCCAAAGAGAGTTAGCTTTAATGATTGGTGCTAGTCGGGAGACGGTAAGCCGTTTTTTAAAGGAGCTAGAGCGGGAAGAAGTAATCAAGGTTGGAAATACTCAGATTACTATCTTAGATATAGAGAGATTAAGAGAGTGGACATGATTGTTCGAATTATATTATTTGGAGCTTTAATATTTGCTTGTAATAAGAGAAATACTTATTTAAAAGGGAGGAGATTAAAGTGAGTAAATTTCTTAAAGGGCATAAACTAGTAATTGTTGTCTTTGTTTTACAGTTTTTATTGGGGTGTTCAGCAAATAATGTAGTAGAAGAGCAAAATAAAGATGATAATCAAGTTGAAAGTAAAATTGACCAGCAGACAGAAGTCGACTTGAGAGCTTATCTTCCTATTAGAGAGGGAATGCTTTATAAGTATCAAGGTGAAGGAAATGAATATGCTACCTTTACCACTGAGACAAAGTTTATCAAAGATAATCTAATACAGGTTCACAAAAATAATGGCGGAACAGAGATAGCTTCTGTCTATCGAGTAGAGAAAGAAAAAGTGGTTCTTCTTCAGGAGAATCCAGAGTTTTATAGTGATACTAATCTATTAAATGATGTAGGTGATAAAGCTGATGCTAAAGAGGTTATCTTAAAATCACCTCTTAAGGTTGGAGAAAAATGGAATAATGCCAAGGAGAGAAGGGAGATTGTAGCGATAGATGAACAGCTAACAACTCCGGCAGGTGACTTCTATGATGTAGTTAAAATTAAGGTCACTTCTATAGAAGAAGATAGAGATTTTGAGAGCTATGAATACTATGCTAAGAACATTGGACTGATTATGTTAGAGAGCAGAGGGGAGGATTATCAAGTTACTTCTAAACTAAAAAGCTATGGTAGGCTAGAGTAGGTGATAATTATAAATTTTGTGGGTTTAATGGATATAGTGCGACACTTTTTCTTTGGAGGGTAGGAGTTAGAAGTTTAGGTAGTTAGGTAGTTCCTAACCACCTATCACCTATCTACCTAATACCTAAAGTGCCCAACCCTCTCTGCACTGACATATTTACTTAAAAAGCAAAAAATTAGATAAAAACTTTATCAAATATCTAAAAAATATTCCAGTATGTGATATAAATCAAGGAACTAAGATTGTTATTCTGGCATAATAAGATTAACCAAGAGATGAGAAAGTTAAATTACTTAAATATATAAAAGGAGTGGGTTAAATGAGTTTAGTATTAGGACATATTCATTATTGGTTATATGACCAGATTAAGGTAGTTGAAGATAGAGAGGTTGAGGTGGTTGATGCTTTTAAAGAGAAGTATGGTCAAGATGTTGAAGGGATTGCATCCAAAGTCAGAGAAGAGTATGGAGAGTTAAAGGGTGATACACCATTAGAAGATTTGATTGGTGAGAGTCATATCCATCCTTGGTTAGAGGGGGCAATTAGCACAGCCCAAAGTAGAGAAGCAGCTCTAGTTAGAGAGTTGAAGGATAAATATGATGATCAAGAATTATTAGTAGATACTTACCGTCGAAATGGAGCAGCTGTAGCACAAGAAGGATTAAAGGAGATTAAGAGTAATGACTTAAGGACAGCCTTTGAATTATTAAAGAATACTCTAGTAGAGAGAATGCCTTGTGATAGATTGTCTGCTGTAGTTAAAAGTGAAGAAGATATAATTGTATGGAGGCATGATATTAAACTCCATATCGAATTCTGGAAAGCAGCCCAAGCTCCAGTAGAGCTAATGCATCAGTTATATAGCAATTGGATAGAAAGCTTTATCACAACAGTTAATCCAGAGATTAAGCATGAAAGAAAGGTCTTAGCTGATCAGTATGAGGATATCTTTACTATATAGTAAGTAGGATAATAGCAAAAAAAGCGACATTTAGGAGGTAGATGGGTAGGGGTTAGGAAAATCCAACTACCTAACCACCTAAACACTAACTACCAAAGTGAAAAGTGTCGCACTATCCCCATTAACTAACATTCTCTAGATTGAAATTATTAAGTATCATATTTAATTAAGATAAGTATAAATTTAATTTTACCTCCAGATACTAATTTTGATTAATTATATCTAGGGAGGTAAACATATGGATGTGAAGAGTCAAGGAACTAAAAAAGATTTATTGGCAAAAGGGGCAGTCTTACAGCGTGATGGAACTTATGCAATTGCGCCCCATAGTCCAGGGGGAATCTTAAAGCCTGATGAGTTGATTAAGATTGGTGAAATAGCTAAGAAGTACAATGCTGCAGCCGTTAAAGCAACTAGCTCACAACGTCTAGCTATTGTAGGGTTACAGGAAGAGGATATAGATAATGCTTGGAATGATTTAGGGATGGACCCAGGATATGCAATTGGCGTCTGTGTTAGAAGTATCAAATTCTGTCCAGGAACTACCTTCTGTAAAAGAGGTCAGCAGGACTCTGTAGGGATGGGAATGGAGCTGGATAAGCGCTATCATGGTGTAGAGCTACCAGGTAAGTTCAAAATGGGAGTAAGTGGTTGTGTCAATAAGTGCATGGATACAGAATTTAGAGATTTAGGATTAATGGGTACAGCTAAAGGTTTTCATATCTATGCAGGGGGTCATGGTGGAGTCAGAGCTAGATTGGGACAAGTTATAGCTGAACATCAGACGGGAGAAGACTCTTTGCAGATTATAGATAATGTGATTAGCTACTTTAAAGAGAATGGTAAGAAAAGAGAACGCTTAGGAGAATTTATTGATCGGGTTGGGATGGAAGATTTTAAAGAAAGAGTATTAATTCAGTAGTGTGAGTTATATGTGTGGGTGTGAGCTAAAGATTTTAAGAGTATTTAACACACTCACACATTAATTACACATACTAATCAGATTGGAGGAACTAATATGATTCAATTACCACAAGGGGCAAATTTGCAACGGATTAAAAATGGCAAGAGAAGTTATGCAATCACTCCCCATATCAGTGGGGGATTAACCAATGCTAAAACCTTAAAAAAGATTGCTGAAGTGGCAGAGAAATATGATTGTATAATCAAAGTAACATCTGGTCAGCAGATTATGTTAATTGGTTTAGAAGCTGAGCAAGTAGAGCAAGCTTGGCAAGATTTAGGAATGAAGTCTAAAGATAAGTCTGGTTTAAGGTGTAGAGGTATTCGCTTCTGCCCTGGAACAAGTTTCTGTAAGCGAGGAAAGGCTGATTCAGTTAGACTGGGAATGGCTTTAGAGAATAAGTATTTAGGAATGGAATTACCTTCAAGAATGAAGATGGCTGTCAGTGGTTGCCATTTATCTTGTACGGCTCCAGCTATTAGAGATATTGGTGTAATAGGTCATGAAGAAGGTTTTGAGTTGAGAGTTGGAGGAGCAGGGGGGCATAATCCTAGTTTAGCTAAGACCATTGCTCATCACTTAAGCCATGAACAGGTACTATTATTTGTAGAAAAGATTATAGATTATTATAAACAAGAGGGTAAGGTAGGCGAGAGATTGGGTGAGATGATAGAGAGAATAGGTTGGAATGAGTTTAAAGATATAGTCATTGATGAAGAGCTTAGCAATCATATAGGAGTAGAAAATTTTGAAGAAATAGCAGAGTAATTATTATAATATTAACAATATATATATTACTTACATTATGCTTGTAATAAATTTAATCTTGTTTATTATAAATATTTAGCGTATAATTAAGAAGGCTATTTAGTAATTTTAATCTCTTGTTATTTATTATAAAGGTATTAGAAGAAATTAAAGTTTATGTTTGACATTAATTTTATGATATGATATTATACTAAATGTCGCACAGTAAATTATCCACTTAAGGTTGTATTCTTTATTTTATACAGCAACTAAAGATTATGGAGGGGTTCCCGAGTGGTCAAAGGGAGCAGACTGTAAATCTGCCGGCGACGCCTTCAGAGGTTCAAATCCTCTCCCCTCCACCATTTTATTAGCTAATACTAAAAGTATGCCGAGGTGGCGGAATAGGCAGACGCACCGGACTTAAAATCCGGTGGGATTTAACTCCCGTGTCGGTTCGAGTCCGACCCTCGGTACCATCTTT
>NZ_PVNB01000015.1 GCF_003001995.1 Orenia metallireducens
CATATTACATGATACTTTATATCGTATACTGCATGGCTTCTTTTCGTATAGTCAACCATACTAATCACCTCTTTGATGAATAGTATGTCATTTTCCACAATATTTAAAAGGCTGAAAGCGTATACCGCCTAAAGGCGGTGGTTTTAGACCACGCGCATGGAAAATAAAGCTACAATCAAGCTCATAATAAGGTTCGCTTCAGCCACCCTCTAATAAACTTCTTCTGACTCTTATCTGCTTTACAGATAGAGATGTATCTTTCACCCTGTAAGATATTAAGTAATTGTAATAGCTCAAAACCATAAGCAGAGTTATTGACTCCCTTTAAGGTATTAGACCCAACAATTCCATCTACCTCAATCTCTTGCTCAGTTAATAGATTATAAGCCAACTGCAAATTACTAGTTGCCCTTTTGGGACCGATATGAACTGCCTGTTCAAAACATTCAATAGCAATATCTATAGCCTTAATCTTATGATAATTAAGATTAACCCAATAGTTTTGATAATAAATCCCTTTGGCTTGATCTAAGGTTAAATCCTTCATCTCCCCCTGATAACCACTCTCTCTAGCTATAGTTTCAGAGATTCCATATTTAGTCTTACCTCCTCGGTCATCCTTATCATCAGAGTATTTACCTTCAAATTGCAAAATTTTCTGAAAAGCCTTTTCAAAATTCTTATCCATTATCTGCCCCCCTCTTTATTAGGATATGATAGTATAGTTGAAAAATTATAATTATAGTTATTAAAATAAAAGCATCCTCGATATCGAGGATGCTTTTAAAGCTAAACTATTATATTATTTATATTATTAAAATTTATAGCCTACTCCCACTTCTAAGGTATGAAAATGATGATGGTCATCTTCAATAAAACCTAAAATCCCTGCTCTTAAATCAACCTTTGCATCTAAATTTATCTTTAATCCTAATTCATACATTAAAGATAAATCGCTTCTTCTTGCAGATAGATCAAACTCGTAAATTCCAGTAATATCACTATTAAACTGATGGGAACCATTGATTCCGATAAAAGGACTACTCTCAGTAACTCCACCTACTAAGGCAAAGTTTCCATCAAGTTCATACTTTACTCCTAACCTCGAAATTGGATCTCCCATTGTACCCATTAAAGCTAGCTTAGGGGTAAGACCATACTCACCACTTAATTTAAGTCCATGATCACTAACCAACATTCCTGTAATGACTCCATGATTTTGTCCAACCTGTGGACTAGTTAAAGCATAGCCAACACCAGCAAATCCTACTGTAAATACTGCTACTAAAATAACTGCAACTAATTTTTTAATTGTTAACATCCTCTCTAAGATTTAATTATAGTAAGTATAAATAAATGTAGTCTAGAAAATATCTACTATAATTATAACTCTTTTTATGAGAAAATGCTTAGGTAAATGGAGGTGTTTTTGAAAGATTTTATCTTAGATCCTTGACTGAATTTCTAATTATCAACTCTGGTTTTAAAAGCTTCTCTTTAACTACCTCTACACTATTAGTATTTAACTTATTTAAAATAAAGTTAACCGCCTCTTTTCCAAACAAAATCCCATCTTGATTAATAGTTGTTAACTTAGGACTAGTATACTGGGTTGCAGGCATATTATCAAAGCCTACTAAGGATATATCATCAGGAATTTTAAGACCTGCAGCTTTAAAGGTTCCCATGGCACCTAAAGCCATTGAATCATTAGCTGAAAGTATTGCTGTTGGCCTTTGCTTTAAACTTAAAACCTCTTGAGCAAGCCTCTCTCCACTCTCTTTAGTAAAGTCTCCTTCCCATACATAAGCAGGATTATATAGGTTTCTCTCTAGTAAATAGTCCTGATAAGCCCTAAATCTAATCTCAGATACCTCTGCTTCTTTAGTAGACTTAAAAAAACCAACCCTCTGATGCCCTAGCTCTGTCAAATAATCTAAAGCCTGATTAATACCTGTTGGGTTATCAGAGCTGATATAACCGATATTCTCTCCTTTAATCTTCAAATCTATAATAGCTACTGGAATATCTGCTTGTTTTATCTCTTCTAACTCTGGATCATTTAGAGCTAATCCAAAAAAGATAGCCCCCTCTACCCTTCTTTCCTTACAAAGCTTTAAATAGTTTACATTCTGATATAAACTACTAGTATTAGTAAACAAGAGGATATCATAACCTCTTTTATTGGCCTCCTCAGCAACCCCATCTAGTATCTCAATAGCAAAACTCTCTCTTAACCTAATCTTATCCCTACTTAAAATAAATACCCCTATCGTATTACTCTTATTCATCGATAGCCTTCTAGCTATGGGATTAGGATGATATTCCATCTCCTTAGCTACTCTTTTTATCTTGGCTTTAAGCTTATCACCTACACCCTTTCTATCATTTAATGCCTTAGATACAGTCCCTGGGGAAACCCCTAATTTATCAGCGATATCTCTAATCTTAACACCCATCTCTTCACCTCATTATTAAGGGTTTTATTGCTAATTTTATTATATAAGCTAATCTTTGTCAAATAATCTAGAGATAGGTAATAAATACTCAATTATAGTTATAGCTGTCTAATCACAAAGTTAAATTTAATGAACATATTATAATTAAATTTAACTATATATAACATGAAAAATAATTTAAATTAATTTAGCAACGAATTGACGCGAATCATACGAATATGAAATCTTTATCGGTTTCTATATAGCTTAATCATACTTCTAAACCAAATCTATTAACATCAACTCAGCACCTACTTCAGTACCTATATTCAGCTCAAATTCCTCTCTTATCCGTAGACTATCGCCTTTACTTAAGTTACAATCATTATTTATAATGACTTCTCCTTTAATCACAAATAAATAGAGCTTCCGCTTACTATCATGGCGATAAGTAATCGACTCACCTGCCTCGAAGGTAGCTAGATATAGATCAATATCCTGATTAATCTTGACCGTTCCCTCCTTATCATGACCTGAAATTACAGGTAAAAGTCGATTCAATTGATCCTCTTTAGCAAACTCATTCTGCTCCCAGCTAGGTTCTAGATCCTCTACTTCAGGTTCAAACCAGAGCTGTAAAAAATGTACATCTTCATCATCTGAATAATTGTACTCCAAATGTTCAATCCCTGTCCCTGCACTTATTCTCTGTACCCCTCCAGCTTCAACTATGCCATTGTTTCCCAGACTATCTTGATACCCCAACACTCCATCTATTACATAAGTAACGATCTCAAGATTATTATGGGGATGCATCTCAAAACCTTCTCCAGCCCTAATAATATCATCATTAAAAGCACATAAACTTCCAAAACATTCACTATTAGGGATAGTATAATTCCTAAATGAGAAGCTTAAATTACTCTCTATCCAATCCCGTTTGACCTTATAACGATTCTTTGCTGGAACTACTTCTATCATCAACCACCCCTCCTTTATTATTAATCTATCCCTTTTAGTAAATTTTCATTAATCAAGCTCTGCTTAATAATATAGCAGTAAATTATAACAAAATTAAATAAATTTCTATTTTACTGTTGACATCACCAAATATCCCCTATATAATCAGTATAAAGAAACTTAGAAATTCACATCGGAATACTCGGAATTAAAGTTTGTATGATGGAGGTTGATTATATGATTGAAATTAAGAATATCTATAAGAGCTTTAAACAAAAAGATGGCTCTGATTTGACAGTACTTAATAATATAGATTTTACTATCAAAGAAGGAGAATTCATCTCTTTATTAGGACCTTCTGGTTGTGGAAAATCCACTCTATTAAATATAGTGTCAGGCTTAGAGGAAGCAAATTCAGGAGAGATAATTATTGATGGTAGCCCTATTAAAGGTCCAGGTTCAGATCGAGGAGTAGTCTTTCAAGAAGCAGCCCTCTTTCCTTGGCTTAATGTTTTGGAGAATGTTAAATTTGGCTTAAAGAATAAAGGAATCTCAGAATCAGAAATCAATGAAACTGCATTAAAGTACATAAAGAAGGTACATCTAAGTAAATTTAAAGAATCTTATCCCCACCAGTTATCAGGAGGAATGAGACAAAGGGCTGCTATTGCTAGAGCCTTAGCAATGAATCCTAAGATATTATTGATGGATGAACCCTTTGGTGCTTTAGATGAACAGACTCGGATGATGCTCCATTATGAGTTACAAAAGATTTGGCTAGAGACTAGAAAGACGATCCTTTTTGTAACCCATAATATCAGAGAAGCTGTACAATTATCAGATAGAATCGTTGTCTTTGGTACACAGCCAGGTAGAATTAAGGAGATCTTTGAGGTCAAAGCAGCAAGACCTCGTAGCAAAAATAAGGGATATCTACTAGAGTTAGAAAATAGAATCTTAAATGTATTAAAAGAAGAGATAGAGAAAGTAATGAAGGAGGAGATGGGTGATGAATACCACTTTGAAGAGGGTTCTCTTCCTTGGGATCCTGATCGCGATATGGGAAGTCATATATAAGTTACAAATTTGGCCACCAATTCTCTTTCCATCACCACTGCAGGTTGGAGAAACATTATATCTAGGGATTATTGATGGCTCTTTTATCACCTCTTTAGGAGATAGCTTTAAGAGATTATTAATTGGCTATGGTTTTGCTTTAATTATCGGTACTCTTTTGGGACTGATTATAGCTTCTTCGAAATTAATGGAGGATACCTTGGGAAGTTTAGTCTTAGCTTTACAGAGTGTCCCTTCGATTGTCTGGCTTCCCTTAGCTATCTTATGGTTTGGAATGGGAGAAGCAGCAATCATCTTTGTGGTAGTCTTAGGTGGTACTTGGAATATGGTGATTAATGCCTCAACTGGAATCAAGAATGTCCGCCCACTTTTGCTTAAGGCTGCAAAAACTATGGGGATCACAGAGCACAATCTATTCTTTAAGGTCACCATTCCAGCAGCAATCCCCCATTTAATTACTGGAATGAGGCTATCTTGGGCCTTCTGTTGGCGAGCTTTGATGGCTGGAGAGCTATTAGGTAGTGGCAATGGATTGGGTCAGATTCTCATGTGGGGTCGAGAGATGGGGAATATGAGTATGGTAATTTCTATCATGATTATTATTGCTACTTTAGGTAGCTTAACTGATGGAATCATCTTCAAGCCTCTAGAAAATAAGGTACTAGAGCGTTGGGGACTAGCAAAGATATAGTAATGAGTGACGAATAACGATTAAAGAGTAAAAGAATTGATTACTACTGATTACTCGTCACTCATTACCGAATTTAAATAAGGAGGAAATAAAAATGAATAAAAAATTAATACTAATGTCAATTTTATTAATCGGTATTCTGGTAATTACCGGTTGTGGAAATAAAACTACAGATACAACTGCTGATGTTAAGGAGATTACTATCGGTTACTTCCCTAACCTAACCCATGCTCCTGGGATTGTCGGAGTAGCCAATGGAAGTTTTGAGAAGGAATTTGATGGAATCAAGATTAATGTTAAGACTTTTCCTAAGGGTTCATTATTTATGGATGCTATGGCTACTGGTCAAGTTGATATCGGTTATGTCGGTCCAGGTCCTGTATTAAATCGTTACTTACAAGGTTCAAAGGTTAAAGTCTTAGCCAGTGCCAGTGTTGCTGGTAATGTAGTTGTGGGTAATGGGGACAGTAAGATCTCCTTTCCTGCCGATTTAGCCAATAAGACCATTGCTACTCCTGGCTTTGCTTGCAGCCATGACCTTTTATTAAGAAGATTCTTATGGGATAACGAGTTAAAGATGGAGAAACGTGGTGGAAATATCAAGCATATTCTACAGAAACCCGCTACTATGATGGGACTCTTTAAGCAAGGACAGATTGATGCTGCTGCTGTCTCTGAACCTTGGGCTGCTGTGATGGAAGAGAAGATTGGTGCTAAAATCCTAGTAAATTGGGATGAGATGCCTTGGGGTGGTCAAATGCCAGCTACTGTCATCGCTACTACCGATGAATTTACCAACAATCACCCTGAATTAGTCAAAAAGTTCTTAAAGGTAAATGAAGAGGCAATTGACTTCATCGAGAATAATCGGGCAGAAAGCTTGAAGCTAATGCAACAAGAGATTAAGAGAATCACTAAACAAGAACTAGCTATCGACATCTTAGATAGAGCATTAACTAGAACCAAACTTACTTCTGCTATTGACCCTCAAATCATCCAAGAGTTTGCTAATATCTCTGGTGAATTGGGAGCAATCAAAGGAAGTACTGACATCACTGGTTTAGTTGATACCTCTTTTTTAGCAGAAATTGAATAATGGTGGATAGATAATAACGAGTAGTATCAACTACTCGTTATTATCTTGTTATATATGATGAATCTAGATTAAATAAAGATAATACTACACTCTTTATAGTTTACAGTGTACAGTTAGCAGCAGTTTACACGAAGAGTCTTATTTTTGGACTCGTAGGGACAGTTAATTTCTTTAAAATCGAAGAAAATTATTGTTTGAACGAAGCAAAAATTGAGCTGGAATTTAGAGTTTAATCAAATTTTAAATAAAGAATATAATTAATAATAATAATTAGTACTTTGGTTGCTGAGTGAGTTTAATTTTCTTCTTGATTGGATTTATCACGAAGGGTTCCCTACAGGTTTTTAATAAAAAAACCTTCCGTAATAAATTTAAGAATGAACCCGTAGGTTTGGTTACTTTTTCATCAAGGACGCCCCGTAGGCAGTAGTCTTGGGCTGAAAACGTAACCCGCCCTTAGGCGGAACCTAAGATTTTGTCTACTTTTATAAGGTAAAAACTGTCGCAATATATTTGAATAACAACATTTATATTGTATTAAAAAGAAAGGATGATCCCCATGAAAATCGCCAATAATATCATAGATTTAATAGGTAATACCCCTATCGTTAAATTAAATAGAATAGTTCCTAAAGATGCTGCTGATATTTATCTTAAATTAGAATATTTCAACCCTACTAGAAGTGTTAAAGCCCGCCCTGCTTATAATATGATTAAACAGGCTGAAATTGATGGTCTGCTCAAAGCTGGTGGAACTATCATCGAGCCTACTAGCGGAAATACTGGGATCGGTTTAGCAATGGTGGCAGCAGTTAAAGGCTATCAAGCCATCTTAGTAATGCCTGAATCAGCCTCACAAGAGAGAATCAACATGATGAGAGCCTATGGTGCTGAGGTTATCTTAACCCCTAGCGACCAAGGAATGACTGGTGCTGTTAAGGAAGCAGAAAGGCTATTAGACAAGATTAAAAACTCTTTTATGCCAAATCAATTTACTAACCCAGCCAACCCTGATGCCCATCGTCATACTACAGCTGTAGAGATAATTGAAGCCTTTGATGCTAAATTAGACATCTTTGTCAGTACTGCTGGAACTGGAGGAACAGTCTCTGGCACTGGTGAAGAGCTAAAAAAAGAGATAGATGATCTAAAAATCTATATTGTAGAATCAGAAAATTCCCCTGTTATCTCTGGTGGAGAATCAGGAAGCCATAAGATTCCTGGTACTGGGCCTGGGTTTATCCCCGAAACTCTCAATCGAAATATTTATAATCGGGTTTATCGGATTGATGATGAAGATGCTTTAGAGACAGCTCGACAGTTAGCAGCTAAGGAAGGAATCTTAGTTGGTCCCTCAGCAGGGGCAGCAGTCTGGACTGCCCTTCAAGCAGCTAAAGAACTTGGAAAAAACAAGACTATCTTAGCAATGGCTCCTGACACAGGCGAGAGATATTTAAGTACAGACTTATTTTAAAAGTTAAAATAGATTAAGAAGCCACCTTGAAGGTGGCTTCTTTCTTATCTTATATACCTAACTACTCAAGATGGTGTCTCCCTTTCTAAACATCCTCTTTAGTCAAATAAAGGAATTAAGAAGAAGAATAAAATTATTATCCAAATAAATTCATTATCACCATAGTCACCCATTACTTATCCCCCCTTTTTCTCTCAATTTAATATATCATATGAAGTAGATCCTAGTATTGTTAATTTATAATCTATTTTTTATATCTCCTCATAATCATATAAAGCAACTTGAAAGCACTCCTTCATATAAGTTAATTCTTAAAGTGGGATTAGATTGCTATCTCTAATTTAATAAAATAAACTTAATTTTCAATCACCAATTGTTTATTTCCTAAATATAATAATAATGTAATAATTATGCAGAAAGAAAGGAGGTACTATCTTGCATAGAGACCTAGCTCACTTAGTAACTACTATACAAGATTGTGAAATGGTCTGTGAGGATATGACCACTTATGTGATGAGAAGATCAGATTTTCGAAGCAGAATCAGACAGTTAGAGCTATTGAGAGATTGTGCAGACATCTGTGCCCTAACTGCCAAATTTATTGCTAGAGATAGCCATTTTGCCAGAGATATAGCTAAATTATGTGCAGATATCTGTATGGCTTGTAGCAGAGAGTGTGCTAAATTCCCTGATCAGCAATCACAATACTGTAGCGAAGTCTGTTATAACTGTGCCCAAGAGTGTAGAAGATTTGCTATGGAAAGAAGGGATAGATTTTATTCTCAGGATTAATCTATAAGTATCTATAGCCTACTGCCTCAATTGAGATAGTAGGCTATATTTTGTATAAATAGAGCAAGTTAATGATATTTTAATATAAAAAGAGAATAATAAAATAAAAAGATAATGGAGGAACTAAGATTGTTTCAAGATAAAAAATTATATCTAACTATAACACTAATAACTCTCCTTCTTGCCCTCTTAGCTTGTAGCAGAGAAGAAGAAAAGCCTCAAAAAATTATAGAAGAACAGAGAAATAATGATAAAATAAAAGTTAATCACAGAGATAAAGAAAACATTAAAAATCAACAAAAGTTAGCTGATTCTATTATAGTTAAGACTCCTAACTATACCTATACTATGCTAAAAAAGCAGCTAATAAAGCTAGAGCAGAACTATAATAATTACCTTCAACTCTCATCAATCGGTAAATCAGTACAAGGTAGAAAGCTTTATCTACTGAAAGTTGGTACTGGTAAAGAGAAGATTGGAGTTATAGGAGGGGTTCATGGCAGAGAAGGAATCACCTCTCTATTAACTCTCAAATTAGCTGAAGATTATATTAGAGCAATGATTAGAGGAGCAAAGATCAATAACTATAACCTAACAGAGATATTAAAAAAGACAAGCTTCTACTTCATCCCAATGTTAAACCCCGATGGAGTAGAGATAGCTATCAATGGAATTAAAAAATTAGATAATAAAGAGTTCTATCTAGTGGCAAATCAGAACAGCTCTGATTTTAAAAGATGGAAGGCAAATGCCCATGGTGTAGATTTAAATAAGCAGTTTAAAGCCAATTGGCAGAAACTTAAGGCAGAAAAAAGACCACATTTTGCGCACTACAAAGGACCTAGTCCAGAAAGTGAGCCTGAAAGTAAAGCCCTAGCTGAGTTGACCAGACAAGAAGAGTTTGATGCAGTGGTCGCCTTTCACAGTAGCGGAGATGTAATCTACTGGTATTATAATCAAGCAGAAGAATCTTATCAAAGAGATTATCAACTTGCTAAAGCCCTTAGTGCTAAAAATGGCTACAGGATAGTTAAAGCTAAGGAAAGCGATAAAGTAGCTGCAGGATATAAGGATTGGTTTATTAAGAAGTTTCATAGACCTGGCTTTACAATTGAGATTGGTTCAGAGATTAATGAAAAGCCCTTACCTAGCTATGAGCTAGCTAAGTACTTTCAAGAGAACAGAGAGGTACTATTAGAGTTAGCTTTGTTAATAAACACTAACTAATAATATCATTGAGGACTTATTTAATCACAAATAAGTTGCAGTTCTAGCTAAAATAATAGAAATAATTTTAATATCTTCTTTATCTTAAATATAAGCATTTAATTCTTATAAAAATAATTATTTTCAATTATAAAGAGGTAAACAAGTACAATTATCGAATATATTAAATAAACTGTATTGTATGGAGTTGATAAACTATGAAAAATAATAACATATTATTAGAAAGTGGAACTGGAGAGTTAGAAGTACTAAAGTTTAAGGTTAAAGGAGTATTTTATGCTATTAACGTAATTAAGGTTAAAGAGATTTTAAAGACTAACCTTGAATCTATTCAACCACTCCCATCACAGCCAAAAGCAGTTAGAGGAATAACTAATATTCGGGGCGAGGTTATCACCTTAATTGACTTAAGAGAATATTTAAATCAGGAAATACCTTACAACGCTAATGAAAGTGAGCTTCTAGTAATCTTAACTGAATTTAACAACATCAAACTCCTCTTTGCTGTAGACCAAGTAATCGGTATCTCTAGATTAAAATGGAGCGACATCCAAAAGCCAAACAATCTAATGGGCAACTTAGTCAATGGAATCATTAAATCCGACAATCAGCTAGTTAACTTTCTTGATTTTGAATCAATACTCACAAATATACAACCCAGCATGGTAATGAACACAAACAATTATAAAATCAATAGTACTTTAAAAGAGCAGAGGGAGAATATTACCTTAGCTATAGCAGATGATTCTCCAACGATTCGAGAAATCTTAAAAAAGACACTCTATGAAGCTGGCTATGAAGATTTAAAAATCTTTAATGATGGACAACAGTTATTAGACTATCTTTATGAACTCAAAGATAAAGGAGCAATTGTTTCTAACTATATCCAAGGGATAATAACCGATATAGAGATGCCTGAGATGGATGGACATACTCTTGTTAAACATATTAAAAATGATAAAACTTTAAGAGAGATTCCTACATTAATCTTCTCATCTTTAATTACTGGTGATTTAAGGCATAAAGGAGATGCTGTTGGAGTAGATGAACAGATCAGTAAGCCAGAGATTGAAAAGTTGATAAACATTTTAGATGATTTAATCTTATAAGAGAGAGTATTTACTGAGTTTAATTTTATCCATCTAATAAACTAAGAGCTATGACAATATTGTCATAGCTCTTAGTTTATCTTCTATTATTCAATTCCTACTACTTGATATCCTGCCTCTTCAACTGCTGCTGTCAACTTAGCATCAGCTACCTCTGCAGACAGCTCAACTATAGCTCTATTCTCATCAGCACTCACATCAGCTGATTTGACCTCATCCATTGCCTCTAATTCTTTTTGGACACGTCCTGAGCAATGTCCACAACTCATTCCTTCAATTCTAATAACCTTCTTCATAGATTTCTCCTCCTTAACAGTACTATCTTCTATATTTTTATTATCTTTAACAGTATCAATCCTATTTTGAGGTTTAAAGTTCTTTAACCTCAAAGCATTGGTCAATACTGATACTGAACTCATTGACATCGCTGCCGCTGCAATCATTGGATTGAGTAATGGTCCCCCAAAAAGGTGTAACAGACCAGCAGCAATTGGAATCCCTGCTGTATTATAAGCAAAAGCCCAGAATAGATTCTGCTTGATATTTCTAATTGTAGCTTTACTTAGCTGGATAGCTGTAACTACATCCATGATATCATCCTTCATCAAGACAATATCAGCACTCTCCATGGCTACATCGGTACCAGAACCGATTGCTAATCCTACATCTGCCTGGGCCAAAGCAGGTGCATCATTGATCCCATCACCAACCATGGCTACCTTCTTACCATTGTCTTGTAATTTCTTAACCTCGTTAGCTTTATCTTCAGGCAAAACTTCAGCTCGAACTATATCAATCCCAACCTCTTTAGCAATAGCATTTGCTGTCCGCTGATTATCACCTGTAATCATCGCAACCTCAATTCCCATCTGATGAAGGGTCTTGACTGCTGCTGCACTGCTCTTCTTAACTGTATCTGCAACAGCAATAATTCCAGCTAACTCCCCATCAATTGCCATAAACATTGGAGTCTTACCTTCATTGGCAAGTCTATTGGAATCCTCTTGTAAGGTAACTTCAATCCCTTTATCATCCATCAGCTTTATATTGCCAAGTAAGATAGCTTGATCATCTATCTCTACCTCAATTCCATGACCAGGAATCGCCATAAAGTTATCGAGCTTCTTAAACTCTAACCCTTTATCTTCTGCACCCTTAACGATAGCTTCCCCTAGTGGATGTTCAGAACCCTTCTCAGCTGAACCTGCTAACGTTAATAGCTCCTCTTCAGAATAGTTACTAGCTGCTACTATATCGGTAACCTTTGGCTTTCCTTCAGTAATAGTACCTGTCTTATCAAAAACTATTGTCTCTATCTTGTGAGCAGTTTCTAAAGGAACCCCACCTTTGATTAAGACTCCATTCTCTGCCCCTTTACCTGTACCGACCATAATTGCTGTTGGTGTTGCCAGACCTAAAGCACAGGGACAAGCAATTACCAATACCGAAATGAAGATAGTTAAAGCAAATACTGCTCCTGCTCCTGCTAAATACCAAGCAAGCCCTGCTAAAATAGCAATTCCAATTACTACAGGAACAAAGTATCCTGCAATTATATCTGCCATCTTAGCAATTGGAGCTTTGGAGCCTTGGGCCTCTTCTACTAACTTAATAATTTGGGCTAAGGCTGTATCCTTACCTACTTTAGTAGCCTTAAACTTAATAGTCCCATTCTTATTAAGCCCAGCACCAATTACCTTATCACCAACCTTCTTTTCGACAGGGATACTCTCTCCAGTTAACATTGATTCATCGACAGCAGTATGCCCCTCAACAATCGTACCATCTACAGGAATTTTCTCTCCTGGCTTGACCACGATAATATCTCCAACCTCCACCTCTTCAATAGGAATAGTCATCTCCTCACCATCATGGATAACTGTAGCTGTTTTAGCCTGTAAATCCATCAGCTTCTTAATCGCCTCTGAAGTCTTCCCTTTAGAGACTGCTTCTAAGTACTTACCAAGTAAAATTAAAGTAATGATTACTCCTGCACTTTCAAAGTATAGATTCATAGCATAACTATTATCTCCACTAGCTATTCTAAAGACAGCATAGATTCCATACAAAATAGCTGCTGAGGTACCAATAGCTATCAATGAATCCATATTAGGATGCCCTCTAAATAAGGATTTAAAGCCGACAGTATAGAACTTATAACCTGCTATCATTACTGGAATAGTTAAGAATAATTGTAGCAGAGCAAAATTCATTGGATGGACTGATGGCTCTAAAATCTCAGGAAGCGGTAAACCTATCATATGACCCATAGAGATATAAAATAGAGGTATTGTAAAGATAGCCGCAGCAATGAACTTCTTCCAAAGTGTCTCTATCTCCTGATTCTTTCTCTCTTTATCAGTATCTACTCGCTCACCTGCTTCAATCTCTAAGGGTTCATATCCTGCCTTAGTAATGGCACTTTTAATCTCAGAGATTCTAGTCTGATGGGGATTGTACTTAACTCTTGCTTTCTCTGTGGCAAAGTTGACGTTTACCTCTTCAATTCCTTCTAACTTCTTAATCCCCTTCTCTACAGCAGCAGCACAACTAGCACAAGTCATCCCACCAATTGGTATATTTATCTCTCGTAGTTCAATCTCATCATCAATACCATAACCAGCAGCTTTAACTGCTGCTTTAATATCTTCTAATCTAGCAGTTGAATCATCAAAAACCACATTTAGCTTTTCAGTAGCAAAGTTAACATTGGCTTCTTGCACACCAGCTACCTTGTTGACATTCTTCTCTACTGCAGCTGAACAGCTAGCACAGCTCATTCCTGTGACCTTAATTGTTTCTTGCTGCAATGCTTTTGTCTCTGACATCCTGACCCCTCCTTATATTTATTATCTCCTTATCTCTAAGAAAGTATTTTCCTTCTTATACCCCCTAAGGGTATTTCTTGATTAAAAGAATATCATATTCAAGCTTATCTGTCAAGGGGAGAGTGAGTATATTGTATAATAGATATGAAAGATAACCTACTTAATATTGAAAGTTAGATAATATAAAGATAAAGCGACACTTTGTGTTTTGGTGGTTGGGTAGTTAGGGGTGGTTTACACGAAGAGTCATCTTTTTAGACTCGTAGGAGGAAGTTAGGTTTAAACCAGCCACCCAACCACCTACCTCCTAGTACCCAAACTGTTGTAATATCCCCATAGACCAATACTCACCATATCAAAATTTAATTAGATAATATCTTGATTTAAACAAAGATATAAGAGAATAATCCACCAACTAAAACTATAATAAATACTTTAGTAAATAATCCTTTAATATCTAACTTTTCTTCATCATCTGTCCCATGATTCCTACTCTTATGATTCTCTCTCTGATCTTTATATAGATAAACTAATCCTCCTGCCAAAACTATAAAGAAAAGATTCATCCAAAAGGTATAATCTAGCTTAAACTGAGTCAATTGGGTAATCACTTTATTACTCTCTGGAACAATCCCACTAACAGAGAATAAACCATTTAAAATCAATGCTGTTAAGACAATACTAAGATACATAATCCCTGCAATATAAAAAGCTACCTTCTTACCATAATACTTAGCATTAACAGCAACTAAAGGTGGTACCATCAAATCTGAATAGATAAAACCCATAATCCCAGCAAAAAAGACCCCATTAGCATTTAAGACTGTTGCCAGTGGAATATTTCCCATAGATCCAATAAAGGTAAGAGCTGCTACAAAGGGAGCCACTAAAGCATTCTCAATGGCAATTAGCCAAGAAGGTAATGAATTAGTGTAATCCATCAAAAATATCTTAGCCCAAATATCATCACTAACAAAGACTGCTACAAAACCTGCAATAGTAAAGCCTATTAATATTTCCTGCCAGACCATCTTCCACTCCATCACAAAGTTCTTAGCAACTAAGTTCCAACCCTCTTTACTGGAAATTCTTTCTTTCCAATCAAAATCCTCTTCTGCTAAATCTGTATCACTCTCTACCTTCTTTCTAGCAGCTTTAATCAAGCTATCAGGATAAGTAATCTTAATTAAGATACTACTAATTGCAATCAAGACCAATCCACCAATAATTTCAGCAGCTAGAAACTCCCAGCCCAAAAAAATTAGGATTAAAATCCCTAACTCTATTACTAGATTAGTCGAAGCAAACATAAAAGCAACAATCGTGATAAAATGGGCTCCTTTATGGAACAATGCTCGTGCTGCTGCCAAGGCTGCAAAAGAACATGATGAAGAAGCACCACCAAAGATAGTAGATAATGAGATACTCTTTAAATTAGCTTCACCCATATATTTTGTTAATTTCTTCTTAGGTACAAAACTTTGAATCATGCTACTGATAAAATAACCTAAAATAAAGGCCCAACCAGCTTTCCAAAAGAAGCCTATTGCAGTGACGGCTCCTTGACCATAAAGTTTAAAAAAATTATTAATAAGTATCTCCTCCTTTATCTAAATAGTAACTATTACTATTTTATCATTTGAAGAAAAAGATAATTTTTCCTGCAAAAAAATAAAATTTTAGTTAATAAAGCCAGCTTATTGCTCATCATAAAGATAAGAGACTCCCAATCCTATTGAGAAAAAGATACCCACTAAAAAAGTGCTAAGATACTTATAGCCTTGAGGTACAGATTTAATATCAACTTTATTACTAAAATCTAGCTTATGTAAGAAATTTAGTTTGATTAGTCCAGCAGTCTTTAATCCTAAAAGTATAATAAATATTCCTCCAACTATATTGAAATATTTAATATTGTTCTTAAAAACATGACCAACTTCACTAACTAACCCACCAATTAAGGTAAATACCAGAGTAAAACCTAAAATAAAGACTAAGGTACTAATTACAATATGAGCCTTCATTTTCTTCTGTATAGTTGCCGATTGTAAATCCTCTAAAGATAATCCAGTAATTAAGGTGAAATAAACGGTACTCATCGGAATAATACAAGGTGATAAAAAAGAAAAGAAGCCAATAATAAAAGGGACTAAATATATACTTTCCACTAAGATCCCTTCTCAAAATACCTCATAGGGGTATTATTACAATAAGTATATGTTTAGCCTCTTAGAGGATATGCTTAAAATCATCTATTATCAAAACTTTATTTAGTAAATTTAAAGATAACATCCATTAATTCACTAATCACCTCGTCACCTTCTTCTCCTACATCTACTGCATCTTTGACACAACCATGAGTATGAGACTCCAAAATACTCATTCCTACCTTATTTAAAGCACCTTTGACTGCTGCAATCTGAGTCAAAACCTCTACACAATACTTTTCATCATCTATCATGTTTTGAATACCTCTTACTTGACCCTCTACTCGTTTTAATCTAGTAATTAACTCCTTCTTATTACTGCAATATGAAGACATAATCATCACCCCTTTTTTAGAATTAAAAATTGATAATACAGAATTGAGAGTTTAATAAATTAATTTTCAATCCTTAATTGTATTTATAACTTGATGCTTCTTAGTATCTACCACCGATACTGTCCCACTATTAGCATTAGCAATATAGGCATAATCCTCATTATTCTTAGACTCTAATTTCCACTTTAAAATATGGTCAACATCCCTAATATTTTTAAAAGTTATTTCTATAAATTTAATCGAGTTATTAAACAGATCTTGCTGATCGCTAACTTTAATCTTCCCTGCAGGATGATGACTAGATCTTCTTTCCCATTCCCATTTAATATTCTTTGAATTTATTTCACCTAAATTGGTTCTGACATCAATAATCTTATCAAAATCTAAACCTAATAAGTCCCCACTATGAGTAGTTAAATAGACTTGAAACTCTACAGTATCATTATTTAACTGCTTAGGATTAAAGACTGTATCAATCCAAACACCTTCGCCACTAGAACTACGGCTCCATTCTCTAGGGTTGAATTCTTCATTAGCCATTACTATACTAGAACCAAATAATATTAAAGCTAATAACATTAAAATAGATACTTTAATCTTCTTCACTTTATCAACTCCTTATTATATTTATACAATACCCCCGTAGGGTATTATATAGCTAAAAAAATAGCTTACTTCTTTAAGACTTCTTTTCTTTCTCTAAACTCTTCCTTAGTAATTAAACCTTGAGCAAGCTGTTTCTTTAACAAAGCCATAGCACTATCCTCTCTTTTAGATTTTAGAATTAACAACCGAATTATAAGATAGATTATTCCTATAAATACTCCTAAGTGTAATAACATTATTCCTATTGATTGCCAACCATTTAAACCATAGCTATATATTCCTGAACAAAGATCTGACCACATTACCTTCACCTCCTCATATTATATTAGTGAAATAAACAATTATATTCCCATCATTTTACTCGTATTTAATACAAATAAAAAAATCTAAATATATCATTAAAATTTATAATTAACAAATATAAGTATTCAATTAACAGATTAATTCTACTCTGTTAATTGAATACCATATCTATTTCAATAACTCGTCCTTAATCTCTTGAAACTCCTCTTTACTTATCTCTCCTTTGGCATACCTCTGTCTAGCAATTTCCATTGGATCTTCTACTGATTTTCCTTCTATTCTCTCAGTTCTATTGTTAGAATTATTAGAATTTCTGATAAGATAGACTCCTACAGCAATTATGGCTATCCAAAATAAACCCATCATCCAGATTCCACCTCCAAAAAAACCACCCATTCCATGCCCCCACCCATGCATCATCGGTATCACTCCTTAAAAATCAGATTATATATAGCTTATCTAAAACATGATATACAGTTATTAAAATAGCAATTACTGAAACTATTACATGTAATACTCTAAATAACTTATAGTCTAATTTAACTTTAAAATACTTCTTTAATATTCCCAGTAGAATTACTAAACTATATAAAAATAACATTATCCAGCCTGGTGAAAGGAAAAGACCATGAAATTGAGGAACAATATGAAAGAATATTACTATTAGAAGTCCAATAATCCCAACAATACAATGATAATTTAGTACCCTTCTAAAGTAATGTTTTCGTCGCTCCTTTAAACTATTACTTCTCTTCCATAGATAATAAAGGATTCCATTTAATAAAAATAATAAATAGGAAACTACACCCATGGTAATTATCCTACTTCTCTTTAATCTATAATCTTTTTTTAATTTATACCCATAATCTTGAACCTTATCTTCAACTGGGGAATCAGTATCGCCTTCTTCTTGCTCCTTAATTTCTCTGTTTTCAGCCTCTTTATTCTCTTCTTGTTCTTCTTTTATCTTTTCCTCTGGACTCTGATGAAATTCTTGACCATGGGCGATAATTAAATTCACCTCATCTTCTATAAGTAACTCTCTTTGAAATAAATAGTTGAGTTTAAAATCATCCTGCCAGCTTATTGCCTCAACAACTTTGATATTTAGAAATAATCCTAATATTAAAAAGACTAGAATAAATCTAATTAGTTTCATGCCCCTAACACATCCTTATATTGATGTTGATATACTTATTATTCACTTATCTGCTAGGGGTATATACAATCTATAATTTAATTATTAACATTATTTTCTGTTAAATTACCAAACCATCATTCTACTACCATGCATCATGTGACTTCCCATCATTCCACCACCAGCCATATGTCCTCCAAATCCTCTTCCACCCATCATACCAAAGCCCATCATTCCATGGTCTTCCATAACCTCCAATTGTTCAGCTGTTAAGATATCCCTTATCTCTAACTGCATCTCTGCCATTAACATAGACATCTTATCTCTTAATTGATTGATCTCTGCTTGTAATTTTAAGACATCATCTTTAACACCCTTATCAAAGTATAAATCTCTTAAATCTCTTCTCTTATCCCGCATATCATCCATTAAATCATCAATTTGATCATGGTATTTATCTTGTAAGTCTTCTATCTTATCCTTTTGTTCCTTAGAGATATTCAACTCATTACGGAAGTCATTATTCCTATAGTTACTTCTAGAATCTTGAGCAAACCCATTTCCACTTCCATGGGCAAAAGCATAAACTGAAACTCCTAATACCAATGTCATTACTAAAGCAAAACTTAAAATCTTTCTCATATTTATCTCCTCCTTTTTAAATTTCAGTAATCAGTAAAAAGATTAGCAAAAGACTTCTTACCTCTTACTCTGTAATCATATTATATAGGGTAAATATTAAGAAAGTATTAAGAAAATATCAAGAATCTTTAAAGCTTTTAAATGTAAAAAGAGTAGACTGAAATCAGTCTACTCTTTACTATAATCATACCACATTATATAGTTGTTCTATCTCTTCTGCTCTATCTATCCTCTTATTAAAATAGTCTCTAGCCATCTCAAACCTCTTTTGTTGTAATAAAGAGATTGATTTATCACCATAAATCTTCCATTCCTTACTATGTGTTACCTTTAAATCAGAATACCCCATAAATCCTAAGACATCTTTAAGAGGGTATCCAAAAAAGATACCAATCTCATGGGGAAACTCATTACTTCTTAATCTCTTAACAAGAAAATCTAGATATGACTTCAAATTATACTTTTGGGGATATCCATGCTCTTTCAAAAATTCTAGAACCTCTGCCTTGCGTAACTGCTGGTCTAAAGCAGCTTCATGATAAAATAGCACCTGCTTACGATTAACTTTTTCATTTAACTCTATCATTTTAATTTGATCATAGGCTAGAATTGTACTCTTGCACCTATCCCAAATCTTAGAATTATTGAATCTAATATTTCTTAATTCAGCAGGTTTTACCCCCATGATTGTCGCCCCAATATTCTTTAATATACATGTGATACAATCTCTAAAATTAACCTTGCAACCTTTATTCAATCTCATCATAGATACCCCCTTAATTACTCAATTAAATCTTAAAGTGCCCCAGTCCATTCTTTAACTGAAGTTTCCGCTTCTGCTGTTATCTCTCCATCCCATTTAAAGCCAGATTGAACCAGTTCTGCTCCTCTTTGCTCTAACTTCTCTTCTAACATATCTACCGCTTGGCAGAACATATCTCCATAGGCTGTGTCCCCTGGTCCAAAAACTGCAGCCCTCTTATTAGCTAAATCAACCTGATCTAAATTATCATAAAAGTCATAAAAATCATCCTGTAACTCTCCTGCGCCCCAAGTAGATGAACCAAATACAATTAAGTCAAAATCCTTCAATACTTCTACCTTTACATCAGTAACATTTTCAATAGTAGTCTCATAATTATCACTCAATACCTCTTCTACCTTAGTCGCCAAGGCCTCAGTGTTTCCCATAGTTGAACCATAAACAATGATAGCTTTCTCCACAACATATCTCCCCTTTTTTAATTATTTGTTTTATTTAATGTTTTGTACTGCTTTGATGAGTATTAGTCAGTACTTTAATATGTATTATTATAAAACTAGATAATGAAAATGATTTTCATTATCTAGTTTTATAATATCATCCATGTAAATGAATGTCAATATCATTTTAAATAATAAGTAGAATTTTCTTAAAAAAAGATACAAATGTGCTCTTCTCTTAAAAAGAATAAGTTACAAGTTAGTTAGCCAAAGACCAGAAAGAGCAGCAAGAACTGACTGCTGATATTGCTAAAGCTATTAAGGGTGATGTAATAGAATTGCATTGTGGAGATTATATGGTGGTTAAAGTTTAAACTGGATTTTTTTTAAAATAATTCTAAATGATCACAATTTCATCACAAATTGATGCTATAATCAAATTATCATCACAAGATAAAGGTTGACAAACCTAAATTTCTTCTCAATTTTATACTCCTTTAAAATAAACCGTTAAAGGAATAAGCATTAAAAGTATTTACCCCATTAATAAGAAAATGGCAGCTAATAGCTGCCATTTTCTTATTATAAGTATTTTAATTAATCTAAATAACTGTAATCATTGCTCATATTATAATCTAATATCTACCTTAGTATCTTCCTTTAATCCTTTCACAAAGCTATTCCATTTAGCCTGTTGTGCCTGTTGAGTAAGTAAATTCTTGATCTTCTCTTTAGCATCTGCCAATGAAACGATCTCAGCCTCTTGCTTATCCTCCACTTTAATAATATGATAACCAAATTTTGTCTTTACAGGTTCGCTTATTTCATCGACTTGAAGGTTAAAAGCAGCTTGCTCAAATGCTGGCACCATCTGTCCTTTACTGAAATAACCTAGATCTCCACCATTTTCTGCAGAAGGTCCTTCAGAGTATTCTTTAGCTAACGTAGCAAAATCTGCCCCCTCTTTTAGCTTATTTATTACTTCTTTAGCCTTAGCTTTTGCTTCTTGGTCAGTCTTATCATCTGTTGTAACTAAAATATGTCTAGCCTTAACTCGGGCAGGACGCTTAAATTTAGACTTATTCTCTTCATAATAGTTTTCTACCTCTTCTTCTGTGATAACAACACCATCAACTACTTCTTGCTGTAATTTCTGAATTAAAATTTCATCCTTATTATCTTGCCAGATCATCTTTTTGAATTCTTCTATAGAATTAATTCCTTTACTATTTAAAGCATCTACTAACTGCTCTTCTGTAAGTTGATTCTGCTTCTTAATCGAGTCTATTTTATTATTTAACATACTATTTTTCTCATCTTCAGAGATAGTTATCTCTTGGTTTTTAGCCTCAATCTCTAGCATCTTCATATTAACTAATGAATTAAGCTTCTGCTTACGATACTCATTTAATAGTTCCTTTCCCTCATCTGAGGAGAATAGAAGTTGAGCAAAGTCACGATTTGCTTGAGCTAACTCTCTATATAACTGTTGTATATTTGTAAACTGATTTAGCTGGGCTTCTGTTATCCCTTCACCATTGACAGTTGCTACAAGATTATTATCATTATCCTCTTTAGCTCCAATTGCTATACTGCTTATTAATAGTAATAATGCCATTAAAATTAAACTGATTTTAAATTTCATTAAATATCCCCTTTCAAATTCTAATATAATCTTTTTAATAAACTCAAAGCTTGATTGAAAATTTATGTAAAAAAAGAGGTTAACTTACCTCTTCTAAATTATTTTTATAAAATTTCTGAAAGCAGCTCAACTAATTATATCATTTTTAATTACTATTTTAAACCAACTTTATCAATTATTATAGAAGATAAATTTTACAAAATTGTGACAAGAACAAAAGTTAGGAAAAAAAGTATTACATTTTATAAAAACAATTCGAGTTTTGATTCTAATAATCCTTTAAAAAGAGAGTTAATTCTCAAATAAAAGATTATATCGAATCATATAGTCTCTTAAAATATGGTATTAAATAGATAAACATTAATATTAGAGTAAAGGGAATATAAAAAACAACTGTATTAATCACACTATATTCAATATAATCGTTAGATGAAAATAGATGAGCTCTATTATAAACAAATATAGCTATAGAAGTGATCATAATTGATACTGGAATAACCAATCTTTTATAATTTCTAATATAAAAAACATCACTAACAGCCTTAATTATAGTAAAGTAGAAGATTCCAAACTTAGCAACAGTTATACTCAGCCAAGATAAGAAGATTACTATTTCAAGACCTTGTATTGGAAAAGATTTGATATAAAAGTAAAAAGGGAATTCTATCTTCATAGCTAAGTCTACACCAAAAAAAGCCAATGCTAATATAAAAACTGAATTAAATACAAGTTGAGTTCCCAAATTAGCCAAAGAACTAAACTTTATAGACCTCTTCTTATCTTTCAAATATGGTTTCCATAATAAAAGAATGAATAAAGAGGATAAAAACCAATGAATACTGATAAAACTCCCTCTAATTATCGATTCTATATTAAACTTAAAAGGATATAATAAATCCATATTAACACCTTTAAAACCAGAGGTGCTGTGACCAAAAATAATAATCGAGAATCCCGCTATATAGACTATAAACATTAGTATACTAAACCTAGCTATAATCTCTATCCCCTTATAAGAGAGATATATAGCTAATAGGACAATTCCTATAAAGAAAATTAATGGGGGATTTTCTTCTATAATTACAGCAATAATCTTTACAGAAAAATAAAAAGTTTCAATCACATTAGAAATTAAACAGATTATAATAGGGATAATTACTATACAACTTAAATAATTACCTAAAATCTTTCTAACGTCAGATATCAATCCATAATCAGAATATTTATAACTAAGCATTAAGATAATATAACTAATTGTTCCTATAATAGAACCAGCAACAGAAAAAACAAACCATCCAATACTTCCAGAAATCTCTGTGAGAAATTTAGGAAATGATAAAACCATTGTAGGAAATATAATCATAGTGGTTATAGCAAATACCTGAAATGGATCTATCTTCTTTAGCATTTTTAACTCCTTTAATGATTATTAATTTTAAATTATTCTTTACTATTCTGTTCTTAGATACAATTAGGTATGCATATTTTATCAAACTTAAAATAAATTAATAATACTTTATAATTAAACGGTTATAATACCAAAATTTTAAAAAGCCTAGTAAATAAAAGCTTCAACTTTTATTTACTAGGCTAAATATCAAAACAGACAAGTTATCTTTTAAAACTTTAAAGGCTCTAAGCTAATTTAAGTTATTGACTCTTCATTCTAGTAATTCTCATCGCATTCAACACAGCAAGTAAAGCCACCCCTACATCAGCAAATACTGCAAACCACATATTAGCCAATCCTAAAGCCCCCATTAAAAGTACAATACCTTTAATCCCTAAAGCAAAGACAATATTCTGCCAGACGACCCTACGAGTGAATTTAGCAACATTGATAGCATCAATTAAGTTACTTGGCTTATCCTTCATCAAGACCACATCAGCCGCTTCAATAGCTGCATCAGAGCCTAAGCCACCCATAGCTACACCAATATCGGCTCTGGCTAGTACAGGAGCATCATTGATACCATCACCAACAAAGAGTAATTTATCCTTACCTCTATTCTTTAATAGCTTCTCTAGCTCAGCAACCTTATCTTGAGGTAATAATTCAGCCCGATAATCATCTACCCCTAGCTCTGTAGCTACACTCTCAGCCACCTGTTGACCATCACCTGTTAACATTACTACCTCTTCAATCCCAAGGCTCTTTAACCCTCTGATAGCTGCTTTAGCATCGGTTTTAACTCTATCGGCAATTAAGATATAGCCGGCATATTGACCAGCAACAGCTATATGAACTACTGTTCCTACTTGCTTAGGAGTTAGATAAGTTACCCCTTCTCTTTTCATCAGCTTATAATTACCTGCTAAGACCTCTTTATCTGCTATAGTAACCTTCAAGCCATGCCCAGCAATCTCCTGATAGTTATCTAGCTGTGTAGAGTCAACTTTGCCTTCATAAGCATCTAAGATTGATACTGCAATGGGATGGTTAGAGTTACTCTCAGCGTAAGCTGCCAACTCCAATAACTCTTCCTTACTAAAATCTTCTGCTGGAACAATATCTGTTACCCTAAAAGTCCCCTCAGTTAAAGTTCCTGTCTTATCCATCACTACAGTCTTGACACTATTTAAAGCCTCTAAATAGTTTCCACCTTTGACTAATACTCCATGTTTAGAAGCTGCTCCAATCCCACCAAAAAAGCCTAGAGGGATAGATACTACTAGAGCACAAGGACAAGAAACAACTAAGAATACTAAAGCACGATATAACCAGTCACTAAAGGTAGCTGTAGGGATAACTAACGGTGGTAAGACAGCTAGAGCTAAAGCAGAGAATACAACTGCTGGTGTATAATAACGGGCAAACTTGGTAATAAAATTCTCAGTAGGTGCCTTTTCACTAGCTGCATTCTCTACCAAATCTAGAATCTTATTAACAGTAGATTGAGCAAAATCTGAAGTAACTCTTATAGTCAATAAGCCATCCTTATTAATAAAGCCACTTAATATCTCTTTACCTGCTCTTACCTTACGGGGAACTGATTCACCAGTTAAAGCAGAGGTATCTACCATAGATTCCCCTCCAATAACCTCACCATCTAAAGGAACCTTCTCCCCTGGTTTAACTACAATAATATCGTCAACCTTAACCTGATTGGGGTCAACCTTCTTCAGTTCACCAGCAACCTTTAAATTAGCATAATCAGGTCTGATGTCCATTAAAGATTTGATTGAGCTGCGGGAACGGTTGACAGCTATGTCCTGAAAGAGCTCTCCTACCTCATAAAAGAGCATTACCGCTACCCCTTCTGGAAATTCTTTAATGGCAAAAGCTCCAATACTAGCTACACTCATTAAGAAGTTCTCATCAAAGATTTGACCTTTAGAGATATTTTTAGCAGACTTAGTCAAGACCTTCCCACCTATAGTTAAATAAGCAATCCCATAAAGTGCTAATTCTCCCCAGAAATTCAACTTTAATAATAAAGCAGCTATAAAAAAGACTGCCCCAATTCCTAATCTAAGAAATTCAGCCTTAAAATCACTATTATCACCATGACTATGAGAATTATGATGTCCACTTTCATCTTTCTCTTCTCTAATAATTACATCTGGTTCTATCTCCTTAACTATTCTTTTAACGGCTTTTAGAGTTGAATCTAAATAGCTAGAATGATGTACTTTAATCTTTAATTTTTGGGATACAAAATTTATAGAAGCTTGGTCAACCCCATCTAAAAGACCAATCTCTCTTTCCATCTTAGCTGCACAATCAGCACAGCCCAAACCTTCCAAAATTAACTCCCTTTGAGATTCACTATCCCTTCCTTTGATTCTAACCTTTACCCCTGGCTCTACCTCATCAGCCACCTTAGCAATCTTGTCTGCTATTTCTTCTATATCACCATCAACCTCTACGTCTAAAGTCTTAATAGCAAAGTTCATTCTGCTCTTTTTGACCTCATCTAACTTAGAGACCCTCTTCTCTATCTTAGCAGCACAATTAGCACAGTTTAGCCCTTCAAGAATAAATCTTTCTCTAATTAACTTTCTTGCTTCCATAACTTTACCTCCTTCTATTTGAAATATGAGTAAGTATTCAGATATTGGTTAAAAAATATATGAGTATCTGTTCATATTTATATTATATGACTCTTGCTATATAATGTCAACAAAAATATTAAATTCTTATCTCTCTTCCATAACATGATCTAATCCTTGGCAGAAGAGCTGTAAAATATGATGATCATCTAAAGAATAATAGACAACCCTACCTTCTTTACGATACTTGACCAAATTCATATCCCTAAGCTTTCTCAACTGATGAGAGATAGCCGATTGGGTCATATCCAACAGCTCAGAGATATCACAGACACATAATTCTTTATTAGCTAAAGCATTTATAATCTTTAATCTGGTAGGGTCACCTAAGACCTTAAAAGTATCTGCTAATCTACCAATAATATTCTCAGATAATTCCTTCTCTTTGACCTCTTCAATTCTCTTAAAATTAGGGCAGTACTCTTGGCAAATAACTACATCCTCACTCTTCATCTCATCACCTCTTAAAAAATTATTAAACTAGATCACAATACCTCTGATTCTTTATCAACATTCTATTATCTCTGCTGTGTTATGTCAAGAATATATCTTGACCTTATAATATTATTCCCCATTCTACTGCTTAAATATTGATACCAAAGATGATATTACGACACTTTTTAATAGCCTCTAGCTTTATAAGTTCTTAGCTAATAGCGGATTTATCACGGAGGGTTTATGATTTTCAAACCCGTAGGAGAGGCCAGAAGCTAGTAGCTAAACTGTCGCAATATCCCTATTAACCAACACTTTCTAATATTAAAGATCTAGTTGATTTTAAATAAACATTACCACAATCAGCAATAATAAAAAAGATAATTTTTGACTAACAAACAATTTTATCAGATAATAGAGATATACTACCTTTTATAGAAAATCTTGATTTTAATAATTAATATGAAAGAACATTGAAAGGATGATTATTAATGGAACTTGATCAAAGTAGAACACCTTTATTTAGTGCTATTAAGATGATTGAAGCAAAAGGTATTACCCCCTTTGATGTACCTGGCCATAAGAGAGGAAAAGGCCTTAAAGAGCTTAAAGAGCATTTAGGAGAACAGGTCTTTGAGATGGATATTAATGCTATGGTTGAACTTGATAATATCTTCAACCCTTCAGGTGTAATCAAGGAAGCTGAAGAGCTGGCTGCTGACTTATATGGGGCTGAAAAGTCCTTCTTTCTAGTCAATGGTACCACTTCAGGTTTACAGACGATGATAATGACCCTCTGTAAGACTGGTAAAAAGATTATACTGCCTAGAAATGTCCATAGATCAATTACAGCAGGTCTAATCTTAAGTGGAGCAGTCCCTATCTATCTTAAGCCTGAGTATAATAATCAGTTAGGAATTGCTATGGGGGTTACACCTGAAAATGTAGAAAAGACAATCAAAGAGAATCCAGAAACAGAGGTACTACTGTTGACCAATCCTACCTATTATGGCGTGACTTCTAATATTAAAAAAATAATTGAGATTGCCCATTCCCATGGGCTTTATGTGATAGTCGACCAAGCTCATGGTTCTCATTTTCGTTTTCATAAAGATTTGCCCCTCTGTGCCCTTGAAGCAGGGGCTGACATGATAGCAATGAGTTTACATAAGACTGGTGGCTCTTTAACACAGAGTTCCTTACTGATGGTTAATAATAAATCCATCGATGCTGATATTGTGAGAACCTATCTAAATCTAATTCAAACCACTAGTCCTTCTCATATTCTGTTATCTTCAATCGATGTGGCTAGAAAACAACTAGCCCTTGAAGGAAATAAGTTACTTGAACAGGTCTTAGAAGTATCTAGATATGCTAGAGAAAAGATTAATAATCTCGAATCCTTCTACGCCTTTGGTCCTGATTTGCTAGGTAATGCTGGAGTCTTTGCTTTTGATGAGAGTAAATTAGGGATTTATGTCAAGGAGCTTGGATTGACAGGTTATGAAGTTAGAGATATCTTATATTATGAATATAATATTCAGATAGAGATGGCAGATTTATATAATATACTTTGCATTATCTCTTTAGGTGATGATTACAAGAGCATAGATAGATTAATTAATGCTTTAGAGGATATCAAAGAGAAACACTGTAAAGCTGCTTATGATCAGTTTTTTGAAAAAGAGCTGATTATTCCAGAAGTAATAGTCTCACCTAGAGATGCTTTTTATAGTAGAAAAAAGGTGGTAAATCTCGAAGACTCAATAGGAGAAATCAGTGGAGAGTCAGTAATGGCTTATCCTCCTGGAATCCCTATAATTGCACCTGGAGAACGGATCACAGAGGAAATTATCGAATATATCAATCTATTAAAAGAGCAAAACTCTTCAATGCAAGGTCCTGTTGACCCCCTCCTTAATCAGATTAGAGTCTTAGGTTTTTAAATTTAAATCTATATTTTTATGAGAAAACTAAAAAAGCAGCATGACTTTGGTTAAAGTCATGCTGCTTAAAATCTCTTCTCACTATCTAATTGAAAAAACACCGTAATAGAACTTCTTCTCATCAATATTTAGTTATTAACCTTTTCATTTAAAGCTTTCATCATCTTATCAAGATCAATTCCATGTACCATTACAGCTTGTTCTATTGCTTCCCCAGTAGCTGTAGGGCATCCTAAACAATGCATTCCAAAGCTCATAAATACTTCAGCAGTCTCTGGATGCTTTCTTAATACCTCTGAAATAATATCTGTCTTTTTAATCTCCATAATTAAAACCTCCTATTTTATCTCAAAATTTATTTTAGTTTCTCTAAAGGATTATATTGATATTATAATACATCTGATTTAGAGCTTATATGATATAACTCACATAAATTGAAATTATTAATCTTGTAGCAATAATCAATCTCAGTTAATAAAATATAGTAAAGCAATTAAAAGAATCTAGTGTATAAAAAAGACAATTTTATAATGGATTACATCCTTTTACAACAATCAACCCTTGCATTCACTGCTAATAATTAATACAATAATTCTTGCTTCCATTAATATCGATAGAAGGAGGGAATTTTATGAAAAAAAAGCTGGTTTTTATAATCTTATTGTTGCTGTTAGTGAGCAAATCTTCACCTACTTCTAGTATTACCTTTATCCCAATAGATAATTTATCTAAAGAGGATAATAATAAAATAAAGGATGACAATCTTAAAGAAAAGAATAAAGAAAGTTCTTCAAAACAACCTCTTGAGGAAATTAGACCTATTGCTAAGAAGCAAACAGAGCTAAATAATCCTTTAAATAAATTGGTCTTGGTCAATAAAAAACAAGGACTTTCTGCTGAATTCACACCTGAGGATTTAGTAGTTCCAGATATCCCCTTTGCCTTTGCAGAAGATCATCCCAAAAAGCAGATGAGAGCAGTAGCTGCTCAAGCACTCGAAAGACTCTTTGCTAGAGCTAAGGCAGAGCAGGTCGAGCTTGTTGGAGTGTCAGGATACCGTTCTTTTAAGCGACAGCAGGAAATATTTAGCCATAATGCTAGACTGAAAGGGGTCGAAGCTGCCAATCAATATAGTGCTAAAGCTGGACATAGCGAACATCAAACAGGATTAGCTATGGATGTTTCCAGTCCAACTGTTAACTATGAACTGGTCGAAGAGTTTGGCGAGACTAAAGAAGGAAGATGGTTGTCCAAGATGGCACCTGAATATGGTTTTATTATCAGATACCCTAAGGGAAAAGAAGAGATTACTGGGTATCAGTACGAACCATGGCATCTTCGCTATGTTGGAGTTAAGCATGCTAAAAGAATTGCTTATAATCAATCTACCTTGGAGGATTATTTATATGGTTAATTAAATAAGAGACTTTTAAAAGTCTCTTATTTAATTTGATTAAAGATCTAAATCAATGTCCTGATTAGCAAGTAACTCCTGCAAGTTATTTTTAAGCTCTGCTAGATTATCTTTATTTTTAATATCATTATCTTGGTCTATATTATTTAATATATCAGCAATTCCACTATCTGCTAAAAAATTGGAGAACTCCTCTTGATTACTCATATACATATCAGAAAGATTCTTTACTAACTCTAGATTATCATCACTTAAATTATCTGCTCCTAATTCTTTAATAACTTCAGGATCGAGACCAGTAAGCTCTGATAACCTTTTTAGCTTTTCATCACTCATTCTACCCCTCCTCTTCTTATCTTTTACTTTATTATATCTATGTTTGATTCTAGTATTTCTTGCATACAATCAGGATATTTTTTAATAAAAAACTTCTTCTTTAAAAGAAAAAACTGACAATTAATTGTCAGTTTAAACTTCAACATTATTATATTCACTTCCGCCCATCTCTGCTTGATACTTATCACGAGGAACGAAGGTCTTACAACAACTTTGATAACATTCATCGACTGGTGATGATCCTAAATCATCAACAATCTGATTAGTATTTTCTACATCCATTTCATTTGGAAGCTTTTTAGCAAATTCATCACTGACTACTAGTATCTTTTCAGCTATACATAGATTTGGACCTTCCCACCATTGACAATTATTAACTGTACAATGTACGTGTGATTTCTGTGAGATTATACTCACCCCTTTTTTACTTTTAGTATTTTAAAAAAACTGATTTAATATACCTCTAAAAGAGAGTTTCTTTTGGTAATCCTAAATAACTATATCTATTTCTTGACAAAAACAAAATCTATAGAGATCAATCTATTTATTTCTAATTTCATAATCAGAGTATTAAAAATTGTAGAGATAACAAAGTAATATCAAGCATAAAAGTATAATCCAGTATTATAGAATTTAGTATAGATATTAATCAAGGCATCAAGCTCTAAGCTCAATTGTACTACTTTAGGATGATAACTATCATATTCTAATTTACTCAATCTAAGCTCTTCTCTTAATTTTTCAATCTTATCTTTAATAATTTTAGTAATTTCCATCTTAATCATCCCCTTTACCCCTTATATATATAATTATAACTTAAATACTATAAAATCAAAAATTTTCAGCAAAATAATAACAGAAAAATTAAGCTTAATAAAATATTAATATAAGAGATAAAGTTAAAAATGATTGAGGATTAAGCCTTAACAGTTATAATTGTCTAGAAAATTGATTTTCTTAGATATGTAATATTGAAATAATCTTATTTCTTATATAATTTGGCTAATTGAGAAATCTCCTCCTCATTCAGTTCCATTAGCATATTAATGATATATTCCTTGTCATAAAGTTCAAAATCAAGGGTTCTTTCAATTGTTTTATCTGTAAAGATTCCCCACTTATACAATACTCTTCTTCCCCATTTAACCAAATCATTCTCAGCTTGCAGCAATCTACTCTCTACCTCCCAATAATCTAACTCATCTATTAAATCAAGCTCCTGCTCTAAGATTTCCTCTTCCCCACATTCATCGCTTAGCTCATCAATATACTGATGATATATGTCGTTAATTATCTTTTTATATCCCACTGCCAACATATACTCCTGTTGTTCTGTTGAATATTGATTAAACCTCATCTTAAATCCCTCCTTCTTCTTTATTATAGATATCCAACTTTAGAATGAATAATTAATAAAGCATAAATAATAGTTAAGTTCAAGCCCCTTAAACCTTCTAGAAAGATAAGTTTTTATTTATTCACTATTATTTATTATTTGTAAAATTGTCCCAATATCATTCTATTGTTTGATTCTAGAGTTATTTGTCTATATAGCATTTCCTACTTCAAAAGAAAATATGTAACCATATATTATAGAATTCTGAACTATAAAACAAAGTTTGATCTAGCTAGAGTAAAAAATTAAGTCTAAGTATAGCAGTTTTCTCAATCTTAACCTTAGAATTATAGTATGGTAATATCTCTATATCAAGAACATTATGAATTAGATGCCATAAAAATCAATCTATGTTATTTATTATTAACAAAGCTATTAGCTCTACATATAATATATAAACTAGAATGAAAGGAGGAGAAAGATGAGTAAAAAGAGTTCACAAAAGTACCATGATGACTATTATCCACCAAAAAAATCTGAACGTGGAGTAGCTCCTGCTGATATCGTTAGAGAGCTAGATCCTTTGGTTGATTATGCCTTAGAGGAAGGTAGAAAAACAGGGCTTAGACATGCTATCATGGAGGTAATGCTGGTTTCATATCTAATGGGAATGGGCTTTGACTATGATACTGCTTATATGATTGTTGAATCTTGGGAAGTAAATGAAAGGTTCCCAGGAGAATATGATTACCGCTATTAAGGTAACGAGTAATAAATACTAACACCTTTATAACATTATAAGTCTTTGAATTTAAAATAAAATTTCATAGGAATAATGCGACACTTTTTCTTTGGTGGTTAGGAGTTAGAAATTTAGGTAGTTAGGCAGTTCCTAACCACCTACCCACCTGTCTACCTAATAAACAAAGTGTCGCAATATCTCTCTATAACGTCATATTTAACTTTAAATTCAAAAGTCTATATCTATAATTTCCCTCTTATATAAAAGAACAGTATGCCTATGAATAGGCATACTGTTCTTTTAAGTTAGTACTTAACAATAATCTGAGAGCTTATTCTATTGTCATAGGTCTTTAAGAAGATTCTATTTCTAGAGTATCTCAATGGTAAATCCAAATCTAAAGAGAGAACCCCCTCTTCTAGCTCAACCCTTCTCCAGCCATAACCAGAGACATATAGTTGAGCCTTTGTTATCTCTGGACTGATTTTGACTTCAACTTTTTTTAATTTATTATCTTCCACTACTTCTTGCTCTAACCACTTAGCCTTTAAATATCTATAGGATAGATTCAACTCCAAATTAGAGTTTTCTCCAATCGCAACCCTATCTAGATCAAATAGATCACTCTGCTCTGAAACTCCACCTAAATTCTGATTAAAGATAGCTCTAAATCCAAAGCCCTTAACCACTTCTTTAACTCTAGAATTATACTCTCCATAAGGGTATGAGAAGAACTCTGTTTCAATCCCTAAGTTCTGATAAATATCATCTATGCTTTTTTTGACTTCATCTCTCAACTCTTCTAAAGGTAACCTTGTTAAATGCTTATGTCCATAGCTATGACTCCCAATACTCCCATATCTGCTTATCTCCCCTAACTGCTCCCAAGTCAAAAAATCTCCATAATTATAGTTGATAGCCTTGGTATTAATAAAGATAGTAAAGGGATAGTTATACTCCTTAAATATCTCCAATCCATTCTCATAAAAGCTCTCATAACCGTCATCTATAGTCAGAGCTACAGTCTTATTAGAAATAGGCTTGCCCCATTCAACCTGATTGACCAGCTCCTCTAAACTTAAGACTCTATAATTATTATCTTTAAGGTAATCAAATACCTCTCTTAATCTCTGATTGCTGATATTGGTTGAGGGGTATCTTGGGTCATTAAAACGATGGAACACTAGAATATTGGCATCACCGTAAACTCTATGGCTTAATAAAAGTAATATAAAGATAACTATAAATAAAACAATCTTAGTACTCCTCTTCATATTCTCTCCTCCTTCTATTTTTAAGGGTTTCTAGCTTATATCTTCTAATCAAGCAAAAGAAATGATAAATTTTTTAAAACACAATACTCTAATAAAAATTTCTATATATTTTTATTAAATCCTGCTAAATCAGAAAATTTAATATAATGATACTTAAATTAGGTAGACTTAAACTTTTAAGGTATAACACATAAAAATCGTCTACTCTGATACCGACTGAAATCTCGATATCAGAGTAGACGATGAAGAAATAACATAGATTTTATCTTTTAATAAAGTATATTAAGATACTATTGCTTACCTTTTATTCAGCTATATTATCTATCGCCATACCTCCTCTAAAGTGGTTCTAAATAATTGATTTAAGCTATCATAGCCTATAGGGCTTATATCTTCAATACCTCTTACATACTCTTGGTAATAATTAAGCTGCTCTTCAATAAAGTCATTGATAATCTCTATCCTAGCTTCCATAGCTAACTTCTCTCCAGATCTCTTTCTGGCTAATAACCTCTGGATTTCATTAGACAGACTCTGATTAAAGCACTCTAGTTCTAATAGCTTCTCAAACTCCATAGGGGGAGTACTCTGATACTTTTCCATCCACTGACAGGCTAAAAGTGGTCTTAAGACATAAAAATACTTCTTTAGCTCAACCTGCTTATCTGCTAAGTACTTGCGATAGTTTCCCTTGGCCATATGTAAGTAATGATAGATATTTGCCTTAGTAGAGAAGTACTCTTTACTTAACTTCCTTAATCTATCTACTACAGAGTACTCATTTAGATAGACAATAGGAGAAGATAGCCATTCCATTAAAGAAGGATTTGATTTTCTAAATAGTTGTAAAGCCTTAGCAAGATCCCAACCACTAATATCTAATCGATCACCGATAGGATACTCGATGACATCTCTTCGCTGATCTATTGAAAGATACCAGTCAACAGGATGAATATAGATAAATCTAACATCATAGTCACTATTCTCTGAAGAAAGCCCCCAAACACGACTCCCCGCTTCCACAGCATATAAGATCTTAACCTTCTCTTCCCTTTCAATTCTCTGTAATCTCTTTAAAATTTCTTCTCTCATTTTAATCAGTCCTCTATTAATTTTAGATTTTTCTATAAATTCTTCTGCTTTTACGATAATTAATAATTATTATCCCAATCGATACCAAGAGTAAAGAAAAGAGTAGATTCAGATTCAAGCTCTCCTCTGCTAATAAAAGACTAGAGAAGAAGACACCACTGACTGGAATTACAAACTTATAGATGGTAATGTAGCCAAGGTGATTATATTTGATTAAAGTGTACCAGAGAGCAAAGCCTACTGCTGAAATCATAGCCAAATAGATTAATAATAAGAAGGTTGAAGGAGTAAAGCCCAAACTCAGCGGTTTTACTTTGGTAATCGAGATCAGAAATAAAGTCACAGAACCTAGGAGCATCTGATAGGCTGTCACTAGCATGGGTTCTATTCTCCTAGTTAAACTCTTAGCTATAATACTGGCTATAGTAGCAACTACTGCTGAGGCAATTAAAAACCCCTCACCTAATAGAGCAAAAGAAAAATCAAAGCTACCTTCCTTTAAATTAACAACTATCACTCCTAATAAGCCCACCAGTAAACCTATCGCCTTTTGGAGGTTGAGTTTATCATCCTGATAGATAAAGTGAGCTAGGATAACTGTTAAAAAGGTTCCAGTTGTGCCTAAGATTGAAGCCTTAGCTCCAGTAGTATTAGCTAGACCATTATAAAAGAAAAAGTACTGCAAAGTAGTCTGTAATAAACCTAAAAATAATAGGAATTTAAAATCAACAGCTTTTAGCTTAAAACTTTTTCTACCTCTACGTAAAGCCTGATAAGTCAACAATAATATCGCTGCAATAAAGAAGCGATAAGAGGCAAATAACAGCTTTAAAAAATAATCCTCTTTGCCTATTTTTAAAACCTCATAACTTATCTTTAAAGATGGAAAGGCAGTTCCCCATAATAGACAAGCTAAAATTGCCAATAAGGGTACTGAATATTTATTGGTGAAAATATCTCTTTCTCTCATTTATTACTCAATCCTTTGCTATATATGATCAGTGGGAGTATATATTCTGTAAGTTCAAAAATATTTAAAACTTATACTTACACTAGCACTCCCTCTATTTATTAAAGTTTAAGAAACTCTTCAATGTCCTGCTTAATTATATCTAAAGAATCTCTCCAAAAATCTATAGAATTAACATTTATTCCAATAGTTTTGGCAACATTTACTACACTCTCTTTTCCGCTAACAGCTAATAAAGAATTATATTCCTCTATAAAGCCTTGACCCTTCTCCAAATATTGAGCATAAATACCTTTAGCAAAGAGTAAACCAAAAGCATACGGGAAATTATAATAATTCAATCCTGCTGAATAATAATGGGGCTTACATAACCACATATAAGGATGTAGACAATCATGGTCTAAACCTCGACCATAGGCCTTTTTTTGAGCATCTATCATCATCTCTTTAAGCTCTTCTACTGCTAATGAAGAGTTCTTTCTTCTCTCAAAGACCTCACTTTCAAAGAGATAACGGCTATAAATATCAACTATTACCTGCCCAGCATCAGAGATTGAGCTCTCTAAAATAGTTAATTTTTCCTCTTGCGAAGCCTTCTCTAAAGTTGCCTGTTGAATGATAGTCTCACAGAAAATCGAAGCTGTTTCTGCTAAAGGCATTGGATAGTCGCTATTAATTATACTCTCATCAACTAAGCAGCTTCCATGATATCCATGCCCCAACTCATGGGCTAAGGTCAAGACATCACTTAAACTCCCTGTAAAGTTTGCTAAGATTCTACTCTCACTTATTGGATGGATATTACTACAAAAAGCTCCCCCTCTCTTCCCACTTCTAGGCTCAGCATCGATCCAATGTTTAGCAAAAGCATTATCGGCATAAGCGGCCAAATCATCGCTAAAGCTTCTAAAGTTACCTACTATAAACTTCCTAGCTTGATCATATGTAAATCTCATCTTAGCCTCACCTATTGGTGCAAAAAGTTCATAAAAAGGCAATCCAGCTTGATATCCTAATAGTTCTGCTTTCTTTCTATAATAATTGTTGAATAATGGTAGATACTCTTTAATTGCTTTAAACATCACTTCTAGGGTTTCAGTTTCCATTCTAGAATCAAGCAAGGTCTTCTCTAAAGGGCTTTGATAACCTCTCTGTTCAGAAATAGTCAGTACCTCTCCCTTAATCCCATTCAAAGCAGCTGCTATAGAGTCCTCTATCTGCTTATAGGAATTTAGCTCTGCCTGATAAGCCTTTCTTCTAAGAGCTTGCTCATCCTCATAGGCCATATTCCTGATAACTGGTAAAGGCAATTGCTTCTCTACACCATCTAGCTCTATCTTGACTAATAAAGTAGAAGTTAATAGATCATATAACTTCTCCCAAGCCTTAGAGGCAGTACTGCTCATCTTAGCAATTAATACCTCTTGCTCCTCACTTAATAAATACTTACTCTCTTTAGCAAGCTCTTGTAAGAAGAAGCTATGTTCAGTTAATAGCTTAGAAGATACTATAACTTCCTCCAAACCATCTAAAGCAGCAATCCATTTCTGAAATTTAACAGAGGGCTTTGTCAACAATACCTCCTTCTCTTCTAAACTCTCTATTACCTTTAACGCCTGTTGATTTTTGGCATCTACACTCAAAGTCAGTTGAGCAAAGTTAAAGAGCAGTTCAAATAAAGTATAAATCTCTGTCAATAAGGTTATATATTCTTCTGCCTGTAATACAGAATTGTCTGTATTATCTAAACCTTCTTCACTCAGTTGATTGATCTGACTGATTTTCTGATCTAACCTCTTAAGATCACCCTTAAATCTTTTAGAATCAAAACTAGGATATAATTCCTTCAAACTCCATCTTAAATTCATCTCATCAACTCCCATCTCTCTTCTATATTACTAGCATAGTATAGAAAAATTGATTTCTTGTCAAGAAAAAATTACTTTTACTAACGACTCTATCTATCCCTAAATTGATAATTAAAACTATACTACTCTTCTTATTTTATGCTAATTAGACTTTAATATAGGAGCTATATTCTAAAATCACATCTATAACTATACTCTAGCTTCCATTCATTCTTTGCTAATTATTCAAATATATATAATTGAGTCTAACTATAATAAGGAGGAGTCAATCATGAAAGTAGCTATTTTGACTATGTTCAATGGGTTAAGTCGTACCTACTCTCTAGTAAATGTAGTAGCAGAGCAGCTAAAAATGCTGCTTAATAATGGGATTGAAACTAAGGTATTGGTCAGTGAGCATTGCCCTGATAATCAAAGAGCTGGCATTTATACAGATGATAGGATTGAATGGGTTAAGGTCTGTAATAGCATTGATGGTAAACTGATTCATTGGAAGGACTATTCTCAACCTACTGGCAAGGTACATGATACCTTCTTTGAGGAGGTTGAAATAGTAGCAGAGGATTTTGTAGATAAACTATCTGATGTAGATGTCTGTATTATCCATGATATTCATTATCAAGGCTGGCATCTACTCCATAATGTTGCCCTTAGAAAAGCCCAGAAGCAGCTATCTAAGGTCAAGTTCATTGCTTTTACTCATTCATTTCCAGTTAATCGACCACCACAGGTAAAGTGGCCCTTTTCTGCCCGCTATACACCAATGGAGAATACCACCTATATCTACCCTACCTATTCTGGCATTCCAGCATTAGCTAAACAATACAATGTTCCAGAAGGAAGGTGTCGAGTCATTAATAACAGCTTAAATCTCTTAGAGGATATGAATGAAATCACCCAAGAGATTACCCAGCAAGCCAACCTTTTGGCTAGTGATATCCTAATAGTCTATCCAGGCAGACTGACTACAGGCAAGAAATTTGAGAAGGTTGCTGCTTTAGCAGGAGCAATTAGTAAGCAGACTGAGAAGAGTGTTCAAATTATCTTCTGTGACTTCAAATCTGCCGATATCAAGCCAGTTGCATATAAGAAGATTATTATAAATACAGGAGCTAGTTTTGGACTAAGTCAGGAGAATATACTTTTTACCTCTGATTTAGGATATCCCCATGGAGTTCCTAGAGAGGTAGTCTTAGAGCTATTTACCCTCTCTAACCTCTTTATCTGCCCTTCTTATTCAGAATCCTTTGGCTTGACGGTATTAGAAGCTGCTAGTAGAGGAAACTTTGTTGTCTTAAATCAGGCTGTGCCTGCCTTAGAAGAGCTGGGTAAGAAGTTAAATGCCTATTTTATGAGATGGGATGCTAGAAACTTTGGTTACAATACCGTTGAAAAGTATCAACCCTCAGAACAGGCTTATTATGAAGAGCATGGAGAAATCATCACCAATTTGATGAGAGAGAATCCTGTAATCCATGCTAAAACTATGGTCAGACAACGCTATAGTCCAGAGTGGATTTGGAAGAATCAGCTTGAACCATTATTAGAGAAGTAGGCAAACACCTCACCACAGAAATTTCTGTGGTGAGGTGTTTTTTAATACACTCTTAAAGTACAGGTTCCTTTAGAATTATTTAAGAAAAAATCAGTTCAACTTATACAGTATGGAATAATTAATCGACATTCTTACTATAAAAAAGCCTACTTCGCTAACGCAAAGTAGACTTAACAAATTATAATTTATAATTATCTATCATCTCTCTTAACCCTAAAGCCATATTAGCTAACTCCTCAGCTGACTTATTAACTTCATCAGACATAGCCTTCATATTTGAGCTTGAATCTCTCACAAGTTCACTGCCTGAAGCCAACTCTTGAGTAGAGGCAGTGGTCTCTTCAATATAAGCTGAAGTATCTGTTACTACCTCTGCAATCTTATTCAAAGAAGCTTCTGTCTCTACAATCAGCTCTTCACCTCTTTTGGCCTCTTGATTGACAGATTCAATCGCCATTAATCCTTCTTGGGAGCTACTTTGAGTATCCTTAAGTAGAGTAATTACTTTATCAGTAGCTTTAGCTGTCTCTTCGGCTAAAGATTTAATCTCTTCAGCTACCACAGCAAAACCTTTACCAGATTCCCCTGCCCTAGCGGCTTCAATTGCTGCATTCAAGGCCAACAGATTGGTCTGCTCTGCAATTTCAGTAATCATATTTACAACCTCTGTAATCTCTTGGGAGATACTATCTAGCTTACTGATAACAGTCTTAGCTTTAGCGACCTCAATATTTATGCTCTTCATCTTAGAGATAGTCCCCTTCATCTTACTTCTACCCTCTTCGGTCTTTAAGTTAGCATCCTCAACCAGTTCTACTATCTCTTGACTACTACTAGATATCTGTTGAATACTGGCTACCATCTGATTGATACTTTCAGCTGTAGCTTCAGTGGTGGCATTTCCCTCTTGAGAAGAAGCTAGTAACTCTTGACTATAAGCTGATAAATCATCAACCACACTTAATATCTTCTGTAAAATCTCTGCTTGTCCCTGAGTGGCATGATTAAAACCTTGAGTTAATTCCCCTAACTCATCATTACTGTTAACCTCTAATTCAACGGTCAAATCTCCTTTAGCAACTCTTCTCAATCCTGTCAAGATTCTATCCATATTCTTAGTCAAATAATTTGATATCTTGACTATAATCAAGACCATAACTACTATAAAGATAGCAAATACCACAGTTAATCTAAGGATTGTATCTAATTTCATCCTCTCCATCTCTTGATAGGACTCTACCAAGGTTGCATCGATAACAGACTCATACCCCCCTGAACCTACAAACCAATCAGTACCCTCAATCGGTTCAACATAACCAAACTTTCTCTCATTCTCCTGAGTATTAGGATTTTGATAAATATAAGTAACAAAACCTCCCCCAGCTTTAGCCTCTTTAATAAACTCTTTAAGGATATAAGTTCCTTCAGAATCCTGTAAATCCAAGCGATTAATCCCTTGCAGCTCTGTAGCAGTTGGTAGAGCAATCGTCTCTCCTTGATAATCATAGATAAAGAAATAACCAGCCTCTCCAAATCTAATTAGATTATTCTTCTCAACTATCAGCTCTCTTAACTCTTCTTTAGATAGAGTAGCTTGGTTCTCCCGATAGATCTCTGCTAGATTCTGTGCCATAGTATGGACAGTGTCTTTGATTCTATCATACTCTCTAGTTATTAGTACCTCTTTAAGCAAGCTACTATTATTATCAGCTAACTTATCAAAACCTCTAATTACTACTCCACCTAAAATCAACATCATTACTAAGAAACTAAGTCCAATCCCTATTAAGATTTTTATTCTAATCTTCATATCTCTTATTTTTATCATAGCTATCATCTCCTTTCTTCAAATCTAAAAATATTATATCTAATTATACTAATTCAATTTATATAAAGCAATCCCTCTTTAAATAATTATCTTCATTAAATTACTAGCTATGACAATTTTAAAATTAAATTGTAGGTAAAATAAGAAGAAGTATAAATTCACATCAAATCTCTTTTTTCATTCACAATCACAAGCAAAAAGAGCAGCCAGATTTGGCTACTCTTTTATAGCATCATTACAAATCTAATAACAAATCATTCTCTCTAATCAACCCTTGCCTACGCATAAATTCAGCAATTAACCAAGTCAAAATAGCTGGCAAGATAAAATGTAGGAGAATAATAGAAAAGATTGCTCCACTTCCCATGGCTTCAATCGTTCCAAACTGTCCAACCAAACCTGCTGTTCCCATCCCTGAACCGATGGGAATATTCTCCATTGGTATGATAGTTGTAGCAATTGGTCCTAAGATAGCCCCAGCTAAAGTTGGTGGAACCCAAATCAGAGGATTCTTAACAATATTAGGCATCTGTAACATCGATGTTCCCAGACCTTGACTAACAGCCCCTCCCCAGCCATTCTCACGAAAGCTCATCACAGCAAAACCGATCATTTGGGCACTACAACCAACAGTTGCTGCTCCTGCTGCTAAGCCACTTAAGCTCAACATAATTCCAATAGCTGCACTACTGATGGGCAAGGTCAATGCCATTCCCATTAAGACTGATACCAAGATGCCCATCGGAATTGGTTGCAACTCTGTTGCCCTCATAATCACTTGACCTAAGCCCTTCATCAAAGCATCAATTCCTGGTCCTACAAACTTAGCAGCTAACATACCTGTAATGATTACCGTAGCTGGAGTCAAGACTATATCAAGCTTGGTCTCTTTAGAAATAGCTTTACCAAACTCAGTACCGATTACCGCTGCAATAAAAGCTCCTACAGGACCACCCAACGCTGCACCAGCAGCACCTGTTACTACCGATGTAAAGATTACCAAAGGTGGCGCTTCCAATCCATAAGCAATTGCTACACCAATGGCAGATCCCATCATCCCCATGGCAGTCTTACTAAACTCAAGCAAAATTGTAAGATGTAAGCGCTGCCCTAAAACCTTTAAGATTAAACCTACAATCAATGACGCAAAAAGTCCCTGTGCCATAAATCCTAAAGCCTGCACTCCATAACGCTCCAAGGAAAATTCTATGTTCTTTCTTGCTAAAAATCCTTTTTTATTTTTGGACATTCAAATTCTCCTCTCTAAAAATTCAAACTAATATCTAAAGACTTAATACTGTGAGTCAAAGTTCCTAAGGAGATTACATCTACCCCTGTTTTGGCTATCTCAACTATATTCTCAGCAGTTATTCCACCAGAAGCCTCTATAATCGCTTGCTCTCCAATCAGCTCTACTGCTTCTCTCATCAGCTGAGCATCCATATTATCAAGCATAATGATATCAGCTTTAGCTTCTAAAGCCTCTTTAACATCTGCTAAGCTCTCTGTCTCTACCTCTATCTTCATTGTATGAGGAATATTGGCCCTAGCTTGACTTACTGCTTTTAAGATACTGCCTACTGCAGCAATGTGATTATCCTTGATCATTACTGCATCATAAAGTCCAAAACGATGATTGGCTCCACCACCGACTCTGACAGCATACTTTTCTAAGATCCTTAAACCTGGGGTAGTCTTGCGGGTATCTACAATCCTAACCTTATAATTTGCTACCAGACTCTTATAATAATTTGTCTTAGTAGCTATCCCTGACATCCTCTGTAACAAGTTAAGGGCCAATCGCTCTGCTGTTAAAATTGAACTGCTCAAGCCAGAGACTTTAGCCAGCTCTGTACCAAAGTCTACTTCAACCCCTTCTTCTACCAGAGGCTTAAATTCTATCTCTTTATCTACCTGTTCAAACACTAAAGCAGCCACCTCTAAACCAGCAATTACCCCTTTGTCTTTGGCTAAGATAGTCGCTGTTACTTCTTCTCCCACTCCGACAACTGCTGCTGTAGTTATATCTCCAGTACCTACATCTTCTCTTAAAGAATTATCTATAATCTCTAAAATCCTATCTCTATTCAAACTCAATAGCCAACTCCTCCCACTCTCTATCCTTCTGTAAGATAATATGTTTCTCCCAAGCAGTCTCTACTACTGGGAAGTCTTTGCGATAATGTGCCCCTCTACTCTCTTCTCTGTATAAAGCACCTTTAAAGCTTAGATGAGCTAAAGTAATCAGATTCTGTAGCTCAAAGTCATGTACATTAGATAAATCATAATTTAAATAAGCAAGTAGGTTATCTGCTTCTGCCAAACCCTTTTCCAATTCAGTTCTCTCTCTAACTATCCCTAGTTTAGCTGACATCAACCCTTTAACCCTTTCTTTTGAAGGAATTTTCCCTATATCTTCTATAGTACTTTGAGCCTCATATTTTAAGCTAATCCCTTTAGAAAAATCACCTTGATTTAGATAAGTAGTTGCTCTATCAGCTACCCGCTTACCAAAGACCAATCCATCTAATAAAGAGTTACTAGCTAACCTATTAGCCCCATGAATTCCTATACAGGCAGTTTCTCCACAAGCAAATAACCCTTTAATATTAGTCTCTCCATGCAGATTGCTAAGAATTCCTCCCATCAAATAATGGGCTGCTGGAGCTACTGGAATATAATCCTGACTGATATCTATCCCATGGTCTAAACAGGTGCGATAAATTGTAGGAAATCTCTTCTTTATAAAGGCAGAATCTAAGGCTGTTACATCTAAATAAACATGATCAGCACCACTTACTTTCATCTCCTGATAGATAGCACGGGCCACTATATCTCTAGGAGCTAAGTCAGCCAATTGATGGTACCTGGTCATAAATCTATCACCAGCTTGATTTCTAAGTACTCCACCTTCACCTCGCACAGCTTCAGAGATTAAAAAGTTATCTACACCCTCTAGCTCTAAGGTTGTAGGATGAAATTGAACAAACTCTAAATCAGTTACCTTAGCTCCTGCCCGATAGGCTAAAGCAATCCCATCACCTGTAGCTACTGAAGGGTTACTAGTAGCATGATAGATCTGTCCCGCTCCACCAGTAGCCAAGACTACTACCTTACTTAAATAAAGCAGATACTCCTCTTGCCTTCTATCATAAGCTAAGATTCCATGGACCTCTTGATTATCAGTAAGTAGATCTACAGCAAAGATTCCATCTTCTAAAGTAACATTATCTTCTGAAGCTACCTGCTCAACTAAAGACTTTCTAATCTCTCTTCCTGTGGCATCACCACCAGCATGTAAGATTCGCCGACAGCTGTGAGCAGCCTCTTTAGTTAATAGTATCTGCTCACCTTTACGGTCAAAATTGACCCCTAAATCTATCAGTTCCTTAATCCGCTTACTCCCCTCATTAACCAAAATATCTACTGCTTTAGGGTTACATAAACCTGCTCCTGCCTCTAAAGTATCTTGGTAATGTGACTGGGGGGTATCTTCTTTGGCTATTACTGCAGCAATTCCACCTTGGGCATATTCGGTGTTACATTCAGCTAATCTTTCCTTACTTAAAAGAGTAACTTTTCCTGACTTAGCCAAATTCAAAGCTGTAACCAATCCTGCAATTCCTGTTCCAATAACTAGAAAATCACTCTCTTCTTTTCTTAATTTAGCTGTATCAAAATTCTTCAAATATCTTGGGAGCATCGCTCTTCCCTCCATTATTTACTTAACTCTAACATTTTATCTAAAGCCTCTTTGGCCTTAGTTCTAGTGGCTTCATCGACACTAATCTGATACTTCATCTCTTCTAAAGCCTCTGCTACATGGTGTAAAGCAGTCTTTTTCATATTCTGACAGATTAATCCTTGATTTAAGAAGTAAAATTGCTTATCTGGACTGTCTTGCTTTAGTTGATATAAGATTCCCATCTCTGTACCAATAATCATCTTCTTAACCTCTGATTGTTTGGCATACTTTAAAATTTGAGCTGTACTGCCTACAAAATCAGCTAGCTCTACCACCTCTGGTCTACATTCTGGGTGGACTAAAATCTCTGCATCAGGATGAAGCTCTCTAACTCTATGGATACTGTCATCCTTAACTCGATGGTGAGTAATACAGAAGCCTTCCCATAGGATAATCTCCTTATCAGTCTGCTGACTCACATAATGACCTAAATTCTGGTCAGGAACGAATAAAATCTGGTCGTTATCGATAGCATTGATAATATCTATTGCATTTGAAGATGTACAGCAGACATCACTCTCTGCCTTTACCTCTGCTGAAGAGTTAACATAACAAACAACAGTAGCCTCAGGATACTCCTGCTTCTTCTTTCGCAAAGCATCTGCAGTGACCATATCAGCCATTGGACAGCCTGCATCCCTTTCTGGTAGTAATACAGTCTTATCAGGTGATAAGATAGCAGCACTCTCAGCCATAAAGTCTACCCCACAAAAGACTATTACATCGGCATCGGTCTCTGCTGCTTTACGGCTCAATCCCAAAGAGTCTCCTGTATAATCTGCTATCGCTTGTACCTCATCTATCTGATAATAATGGGCCAAAATGATTGCATTACGTTCTCTTTTAAGCTTATTTATCTTATTAACTAAATCCTCTTTCATAACATCCTCCCCAAAATAAATTTATTCCATATTAATTCACTCAGACTTGATAATGACAAATAATCAATTATCAGTAACGAGCATAATTTTAAAGCATTATGATATTTTAATCCTTTGAGTTTAACTGCTCACTCTTTACTCTTTACTTGTTACTGGCATCTAACTTAACATTAATCTAAAGCTCATTTTAAAGTTAGATGAGTATACTAGTACATATTTTATAATTCAATCAATGTTATGTCAAGTGTCTTTACACCTCTTCTTTTGATAGATAGTCATAAATGACCAATTCTAAAATGAATTTATAATTCTATAAATACACAAGTTCTATCTTTCTATTTTTATTTATAATATAGACACTTCTTTCTATTAATTTTTAACTTTTATAAGCTAAATCATTGAAATTTCTTTGTTTTTTTGCTAAAATTTCTATATAATTATATATTTTTTGCTTCACGAGACGAGGAGGATGAGATTGAGAATGGAAAAGAGAGAGACTTTTAGTGGCAAGATTGGATTTATTTTAGCATGTATTGGAGCAGCAATTGGACTAGGTAATATCTGGATGTTCCCTTGGAGGCTAGGTAGCTATGGTGGGGCAGCCTTTTTAATCCCCTACCTTTTCTTTATTCTAGTTTTAGGAACTACTGGCTTGATGGGAGAGTTTGCTTTTGGACGTAATAAGAAAAGAGGAGCTATTGGTGCCTTCAAAGAGGTCTTTGCAGAGAAAAATTTACCCTTTGGTTCCTTTTTAGGAACAATCCCTGTAATTGGAGTCAGTGGAGTATTTGTCTTCTATTTAATTGTAGTTGGCTGGATACTGAAATACTTCGTATTAGCTTTAAGCAATAGTTTTGCAACTGTAAGTATAGATAATATACCTGCTGTATTTGGTGCTTTTGCTGGTCAACCCCAGAGCATAGTATGGCATATGTTAGCTATAATCATTACCTTAATTATAATCAACCTAGGAGTCGTTAAAGGGATAGAGCAGGCTAATAAGTATATGATGCCTACCTTATTTGCAATATTGATTATTCTAGGAATTCGTTCTTTAACTTTACCAGGTGCAATTGAAGGGCTAAAGTTCTTATTTATTCCCGATTGGAGTCTATTAAAAGACCCTACTACCTGGATTATGGCTTTAGGACAATCCTTCTTTACAGTCAGCCTAGGAGGAGCGGCTATGTTGGTCTATGGTAGCTACTTAAAAGATAATGTTGATATCCCTGAATCTGCTATTCATACTGCTATCTTCAACACTTGTGCTTCCTTTCTAGCAGCTTTAGTGATTATTCCAGCAGTTTTTGCCTTTGGATTGAGTCCACAAGCTGGACCGACCTTATTATTTATTACAATTCCTAATATCTTAAAGTTGATGCCTGGAGGATATATCTTTGGTACATTATTCTTCTTAAGCATCTTCTTTGCTGCATTATCTTCAGCACTTAACTTGATGGAAGTGCCTGTTGAGGCATTGATGGATTACTTTAAAATCTCTAGAAAAAAGAGTGCTATTATTGTAGGTACTCTTGGTTTTCTAATTGGAATACCCTTAGATTTGAATATAAATTTATTTGGTAAGTTTGCTGACTTTGTCAGTATCTACTTGATACCTTTAGGTGCAGTTTTAGCAGCTGTTGTCTTCTTCTGGGTCTTTGGTGTCTCTAAAGCTAGAGCAGAGATAAATAAAGGTGCTAATAAACCTTTAGGAGTATGGTGGGATTTTCTAGCCAAATATGTATTTACTATAGTAGCTGTTGTAGTACTAGTACTTGGAGTTATCTATGGAGGCATTGGATAAAGACAGTGACGAGTAATGAGTTACTAATAATCAGTTAAAAGAGCAAGACAGGTAAAAATTTACCTGTCTTGCTCTTTTTCTATTTACTTGTAAATTATAAATTTGTGACTCTATAATTTAAATATAAAACTATATGGGTATATTGCGACACTTTAGCTACTAGCTTCTGGCCTCTCCTACGGGTTTGAAAATCATAAACTCTCCGTGATAAATCTGCTATTAGCTAAGAACTTATAAAGCTAGAGGCTAGTAGCCAATAGCTAGTAGCTATTAAAAAGTGTCGTAATATCTCTATATTCTCTCATTCCTTAATAACATACTAATTTATTAATTCTGCTTACTCTTCACTTTCCCCTTACTGTACTAAGAATTTTCACACTATTCACTAAAATAACTGAAGTTATTGAATTATACTCAGAGGTATGTTATGATTGAATTCGTGATTCTTTTAACAAAAACATTTTAGGGGGTCAAAATGGAGAAGCGTTATTTAAAGCCACAAGAAACGATTGACTATACTATTGAATCTGGAATTAAAAAGACTCATAGAAGTAATAGCATCATCTTATTATCTGCTATTATTGCAGGGATATTTATTGCTATGGGGGCTTTATCCAGTAATACTGCTGCCTATACCATCAAAAATTCTGGTGCTGCTAAGATAGTAACTGGAGCAATCTTTCCAGTAGGACTTATGTTAATTATTATTGTTGGAGCAGATTTATTCACTAGTAACTGTTTATTAATGATTGGTACTTTGGAGAAGAGAATAAAATGGGGAAGCTTTTTAAGAGTCCTAGGGATTGTCTATATTGGTAACTTCATTGGAACAGTTTTAATTGCTATTATGACCATCTCGGCAGGACAATTTGATGCTGGCAATGGTGCTTTAGGAGCTTATCATATCCATTTAGCACTACATAAGCTAGAAGCCAGCTTTGGTCAAGCTATTATCTTAGGTACTTTATGTAATATTATTGTCTGTGCTGCAGCCCTTGCTATGTATAGTGCTCAAGATATTACCAGTAAGGTCTGGGGAGGATTCTTCCCAATCTTTGCTTTTATTATTGCAGGATTTCAGCATAGTATTGCAAATATGTACTATATTCCAGCTGGCATTATAGCTAGCAAAAACCCATTGTACTTAGAGGCTGGGCACTTTACTCAAAATGAATTAGCTATGCTAACTTGGAGACACTTCTTTATTGATAATCTATTACCAGTAACTATTGGTAATATCATCGGTGGAGCAGTGGTAATTGGAGCTAGCTATTGGTATATCTTTGTCTACCAAAAGAACAGTACTGCTGTTAAAAAATCTAAACATATTGCAGCTTAAAGACAGTAAGAAGTAAGTAGTGAAGAGTAAAAACTCTCATAACCTTATTAAAGGAATTCAAATTTTTTAGTTCTTTACTCATCACTGCTCACTCTTTACTCATTACTATTCTTTATAATTCTGCTAAGATTACCTTCTGCCCTTCCTCTTCTTTAACCTCTAGAGCAAAGATAATCGGCTCTACTCCTAAAGTCATCTTTCCATCTTCTACTTTAATCTGTTTAGCACTGATTAAATTCTCATAAGTACCATCAGGTACTGGCACACTAATATCCCCTAGCTTCTGCTCTAAATTAAATACTCCAACCATTAATCTATTATTTAATTGATATGTAGCCACTACTACTCCAACTCTACCACTATCTAAAATCTCATAATGTCCTTTAGCAAAGATCTCGTCTTTCTTAATTTCCCCTAAATCTTTTAATAAATCTACATAATATTCATCAAGTAGAGTCCAATCAACTGGATCAGAATCAAATAGACTTGGAGAAATTATATCATCGGTCTCTTGACCTCCATAGATTAGAGTCAATCCTTGCTGGAAGTAATAGAATGTCGTCCAATTATATAAATCCTCTTTTACTGCTAGCAACCTTCTTGCCCGTGCTTGGTCATGGTTCTCAATGAACCTCATCTTGACATAATTAGCAGGATAGATATACTCCTGCATCCTTACCTTCTCTAAATATTGGCTAAAGGATATCTCTCCACTCTTATACTTCTTAAAGTACAGAAAGGTATCATAATCATAACTTACATCAAAGGCTTGATAGAGCTCTGCATCTGATAGACCTACAAAACCATTCTTTCTTAGAGCTTTAAGAAAGTCAGGTTCTACACTCTCAGCAAGCCAGATAACCCCCTCTTTTAATTGGGCAACCTCTGTGCGTGCCTGTTTCCAAAAATCTAGAGGAATCATCGAAGCTACATCACAGCGGAAGCCATCTACTCCAAGCTCTACCCAATATTTAAGGGCATCTATTAGATAATCCCATAACTCTTGATTATTAAAATCAAGATCTATGACATCATACCAATCACCTACCTTATTACCTACCTCTCCATCAGCAGTACGATAAAACCACTCAGGATGCTCTTCAAATAGCTTAGAATCATGGGCAGTATGATTATAGACTACATCTATCATCAACTTCATGCCCCTTTGATGTACAGCCTTAATTAAGCCTTTAAAATCATCTAAAGTACCATACTCTGGATTGATTCCTCTATAGTCTTGAATAGAGTAAGGACAACCTAACTCCCCCTTCTTATTCTTCTGCCCAATAGGATGAATTGGCATCAACCATAGAATATTGACTCCCAGCTCTTTAATATTATCTAAATCCTTGACAAGCTCATTAAAGGTACCCTCTTTACTATGATTTCTCACATAAGCTTCATAAATAATTTGATTCCTTAATTCAATCGGTGTATCAAAGGCCATCTTAACCCCTCCAGTTATATTGTATTTAATAAAGTAATTCTACATAAGAAAACCGGTTTCCTGTGTATAATCTATTCTTCATAATTATATTTTTACCCTTTTTAAGAATGGAGATACTTGATAATTTAAAATTGAAATAAAAAAACCACCAAGGTTAGCAATAAACCACAGTGGTATAATAATATTTCTAAGTTAAATAATATCCATTAGCATATTAATTCCAAAAATAACTAAAATTATCCCTCCTAGATAGTTGGCATACTTCTCAATAATTGCAAAGTTTTTAATATAATTGACTATCATCAGGGATACAGCCGTTAAGATTGCAGTGATTACTGCAATAGTTGTACCATTACTGAGTATAGGAATAATATCTAAGTTATACAATACAGAAAAGCCTACTCCAAAGGCATCGATACTCACACTAACTCCCAAAACTATATAGGTCCAAGGACTAAACTCCATGTAAACACAGGCTTCTTGATTCTCATAGCCTTCCTTCAAAAATAAGATACCGATAATTAGAATAATAGCTCCACCTATGTAATTACCAAAATCAAAGATATTACTATTAATATACCTTCCTAATTGAGCACCAAAGATTGCAAACAACCCCTGAAAGAAACCAAAGGAGAGTACAATCAAAAACTTCTCCTTAGCCCTCAACCTACTTCCACAGCCTAATCCTAAAGCCACTGCAAAGGCATCTAAAGCTAATGCTATTGCAATTAAAATAATATTTGTCATTGTAAGCACCTCTACTTTTTTTTATTATCTTTAAGAATACCCTTCTTTATAATACAAGATAAGTAGGTATATATCCTTTATTATTTGACAGGAAGATTAATTTATAACCTTTATAGGTTACTATTTATAGAATGCTAATGCTATATGTCCAGTTTAAAATTTAGTAGCTTATAAAAATACTCTTTTAATAACTTACTTAGTATTAAGATTATTCTTTATTTTTAAATTATCACAACATGCTAATATTGATATATACATAAAAAATAGGCTATGAATTCATAGCCTATTTTCAACACGCTAGCTTATATTTAAATCAAACCTTAAAATTATCCACTAAACTTTGTAACTTCTGAGCCATAGTAGCTAACTGTTGTGATGAGTTAGTAATCTCTTCTGACATATTCCCAATATCATTAGAGGAGGTCATAACTTGATCACTTTTCTGAGCTAACTGCTCAGTAGCTGCTGCTGTTTGTTGAATATGTGCAGTAGTCTGTTCACTAGAGCTTTGAATCTCAACAAATACCTCTCCTGTTCTCTTGGCAACTTCCATTCCTTCTTGAGCTTTAATATCTACTTCTTTAATAGCAGCTAAACTCAATTTTGACTTCTGTTGGGTCTCTTTCACTAATTTATTAATATCATCAATGGCTTTACTGGTCTCTGTTGCCAACTCTCGAATCTCATCAGCTACCACTGCAAAGCCTTGTCCATATTCTCCTGCCCTTGCAGCTTCAATGGCAGCATTTAATGCCAATAGATTAGTCTGCTCTGCAATATTATCAATTATCTCTACAATAGTGCCTATCTCTTGAGAATTGAGATCTAACTCATTAATAGCTACTCGACTATCCTTGACAGATTGATTGATAGCTTTCATACTAGCTAGAGTATCTTCAATATTTCTACTTCCAACTTGGGTTTGGGAATTTGATTCTTGGGCTAGACCTGTTACTTGTTGAGCACTAGCTGAAATCTCTTGAATACTAGCTGCCATATCTTCTACAAGCTGATTGGTCGTCTCTATTGTTGCATTCCCTTCCTCAGCACTAGCAGATAACTCTTCACTATAAGCTGATAAGTCCTCAACATCATTTAATAAATCAACAATAATCCCCTTTAACTTCTCTCTCATCTTATTAAGTGATTTTGATAATTTAGCAATCTCATCTTCACCTTTAATTTCAAGCTCTTCTACCTTTAAGTTACCTTCCGCTATCTCATTGGAAAAATCAACTGCCAAATTGATTCGTTTAATTATCGATTTAACGATAAAATAGATGATTATAATGGCTAGAATAATACAGATAATTGTAGTAAATAATATAATCTCTCTAAAAGAAGCCAAGCTGCCTAAATATTCTGATATAGGTATAGTAACAGCAATTATATAACCATCATATTTGTCAAAATACATCAACTTCTCTTGCTTATTAAAGGTATATAAAAAGTGTCCACTGCCTTGCTTTAAAACCTTTTGACCCCAATCATACTCAGTGATCTTCTTACCGATTAAAGCATTATCAGGGTGACTTATTATCTTACCTGCCAAATTAGTAATAAAGATATAACCTTCTTGACCAAACTTCATCCTCTTAGTTATTTCACCAATATCTATTCTGCCAACCAACTCTTGTAACTCCTCTGGTTTAACTCCAATCTGTACAATCCCCTTCTTATCCTGCCTAGCTACTCCTACATATTGGAAGAGAGTCTGGTCAACACCTCTTTTTTGTGGTTCTTGAGCCAAGCTAAAATTCTTATTATTCAGTCCTTCTAAGAAAGGTCTAGTCTGTTCTGAGCTGTTAAAGTTAAAACCAATGAACCCTGGAATATTAGTCCATTGCAATACTCCCTCTTCATCTATTATATGAACCTCTGGTATATTGAGATAACTGGCTATTTCAGTAAGCTCTTCATTTAACCTACTCTCAGGAACATCCTTAATAGCCTCTGCTACCATCTTAGTTAGCATAATTAAATATTTATTCAATGCCTTCTTAGTGATCTCTACATCCTCACTTCTCTCATCAATGCTGACCTTTACCTCTTCAATCTTGAGTTCAGCCCTATCCTTAATAAGATCATTTAAAGTATTCTTCTGTAAATTATAACCCATCACTCCCACAATAGTAGTAGCTAAAATTATCATAAATAGCGTTGGTACTAAAAATTTGATCAATATTGTTCTATTAAAAAACCTCATCGCCATCCCTCCTATTTTCTAGTTAATTGAGAATAAAAAAGAGTTAGTTATATAAGTCACCTCATTATTTTTATAATTCAACATAAAATAGCTTAAACCTCTATAGTTCTAGTAAAAAATATCAATCTTCCATTGATAATATTAGAAGAATACTTTATTCTATCTCTAGTTTACTCTACCCTATTAATAAATAAAAATCAGGGAGCAGATTGCTCCCTGATTTAAAATCTTAAATTATCAAATTAATCTACTCTTTGCTCTAAATCATCTATTAGTTTCAAGTATTTATCCTGTAATCCTTGCTGATTGGCTTCTAATTCCACTTGATGACATGCCTCTTCTACCTCTGCTAAGGACTTCTTACTTAAATTCTTCTCACCATAAGTATAGATAGCATTATCCTCTTTATCGATATGTCTATATAATAGATCTGTATAAGCAACAGCATTAGCAATAATATCTACTTTAGCTTCTTCATCACCATCTTTAACTGCTTTTAAGGCTTGCTCCAAATTGTAGATAAATAATCTACCCAAATCATGCTCTGAAAACATAGCTGAAATTGGACCACTGGCTAGAGGTTCACCTAGCTCTTCAGATAACTTCTTAAAGAGTATCTCCTCTTCTTTATTATGATGGTGCTTATCAGCATAATTTCTAATAAAATCAATTCCATCATAAAAAGATTCAAAATCTACTTCTCCACTCTCAAAGACCTTGACCGCTAATTTTCTAACAACTTTTAAGACCCTTTTGATATTATTATGCTCTGCCACCAATAACTTTATAGATTTCATCTCATCGCCTCCTTATTTATATATCCAAGTCTAAATTAATGGGTATATTACGATACTTTTAGGTTATAGGTACTAGGTTGTTAGGGGTTAGAGTTTACTACCACCTAACTCCTAACCACCAAAGTAAAAAGTTATAGTCTAATTTACCCTTTCATTTAAAGCTTTCATCATCTCATCAAGGTCAATTCCATGTACCATTACAGCTTGTTCAATTGCTTCCCCTGTAGCTGTTGGACATCCTAAACAGTGCATTCCAAAGCTCATAAAGACTTCTGCAGTCTCTGGATACTTTCTTAATACCTCTGAAATAATATCACTCTTTTCAATTTTCATAACTAAAACCCCCTGATTTATTTTAATTTCTCAATTACTTAGTTTTCCTTACTTACAATTATATTATAAAGAAGCTTGACTAAGCTTTATATGATTTTAATCACATTAGCTATAAGTATTTCTAATAATTATCATTAACCTAACTTTCTTTTTCTCTTATAGAGATTGAAACTATAATCATAGGGGTTTTGCTTATCCTTAACTCCTTGCTGACTTGAAACCTTCTCCCAAAGTTCTAAATTTATCGAGGGAAAGTAAGTATCACCTTCAAACTCCTCCTCTATCCTTGTTATATATAACTTATTTGAGTATGGTAAAAATTGCTTATATATCTCTGCCCCTCCACAGATAAAGACCTCTTCACTGCTATCTTTAAATTGATTTAAAAGCTCCTCTTTAGAATGAATTACCTCACAGCCTTGTTGAGCATAAGTTTTATTTCTTGTTAAAATGATATTTCTCCTATCTGGAAGGGGTCTACCAATAGATTCGAAGGTCTTTCTTCCCATTACTACTGGATGATTTAAGGTTTTTAGTTTAAAGTAGTTTAAATCAGAAGGCAAATGCCAAGGCATTTTATTATTATTTCCTATTAAATTATTCTTATCCATAGCTACTATTATCGATAAATTCATCTATAATCACCTCTTTTTAAATTATTAACCATTTTAATATTATTTAGTATTTTATCATATTTATCTGTAGATTAATAGGAATTATATAGAGTTATAAAAAAGGTTATCAGCAATTGCTGATAACCTTTTTTATCTTAAACATTGAATTTTTGAACCAAATCCCTTAGCTCCTCTGCCAATTGGGCCAATTCCTGGGAGGAGTAAGTAATCTCTTCTGACATACTATTAACCTCTTGGGTAGCTGTTGAAATCTTAGTACTATCTGAGGCTAATTTATGAGATAGTACCGATGACTGCTCAATTTGGGCACTAATTTCTCTACTTGACCTTTCAATCTCCGCAAATATATCACCAGTCTCAGTGGCTATACTCTGTCCATCTTCAACCTTCTTCTCAACCAACTCTATAGCCTCTAAACCTACCTTTGATCTTTTTTGAGTCTCTTTTACCAAATTTGCTATCCTCTCAGTAGCCTTGCCAGTCTCATCAGCCAATCCCCTAATCTCTTCAGCTACCACAGCAAAGCCATGTCCATGCTCACCTGCTCTAGCTGCTTCAATTGATGCATTTAAAGCCAATAAATTAGTCTGCTCAGATATGCTGGTTATCAATTTTACTATCTGCCCAATCTCCTTTGATGTATAATTAAGGTCATTGATAGCTTTAACTGTATCTACTACTGAGCTCTTTATCCCTTCCATACTAAGCAGAGTCTTCTCTATATTCTCTCTACCAGTAGTAGTTTTAGAGCTCGATTCTAAAGCAAAACTGCTTACCTCTTCACTACTGCTTGAAATCTCCTCAATACCTGCTGACATAGTTTCAATTAATTGGTTGGTAGTCTCTATTACAGCATTTCCCTCTTGGGCTGATGCTGATAGCTCTTGCCCATGACCTGAGATTCTCTCTACACTGTCTAATAAATTGATAATAATCTCTCTTAAGCTGTCCTTCATCTGATTAAGAGAAGTAATTAACTGACCTAATTCATCCTTAGCATTATACTCTAAAGACTCTAAATTCAACTCCCCTTGAGCAATCTGATTAGCAAACTCTGCTGCTTTCAAGATCGGTTTTGAGACTTTAATAGAAAGAAAATATAAGAGTATAGAGATAATAAGAGTTAAGACAACAATTATAGCACCGACATTATAAAATGATTCAGCAACCATCTTATCAACAAATTCTTTAGAAGCCCCCACATACCAAATACCTATTATCTCTCCTTGCTTATTCCTAATTGGAGTATATCCTGTCTGATATAAGTGACCTACTACATTGGCCTCACCATAAAAATCTTCTCCCTCTTTTAAAACCCTCTGTTTGACGATATCAGATACAACAGTTCCTACTGCTCTTTTACCATCCTTTTTGACATTGGTAGCTACTCTAGTATCGTAAGCAAAGATGGTCACCGTATCTTTGGTAAGGCTTCCAATATAATCAGCTATTTGATAATTGCCATTGATTAAAGTCTGACCTTTATAAAGCTGCTCACCTTCTAATCTCCAATCTCCAGGATATTTTTGATCGATAATACTATAACCTGTTGCCAAATCAGTCTTTACCTTCTCTAATACAGACTCCTTAGCATTTTTAGTAATAACAATTCTTACAGTAATCAATACACTAACTGATACTATCAACATAATAGCTAATAAGATTAAAATTAGCTTCTTCCTTAGTGACATTATTTTCCCCATAAATTGCCCCCTATCTTCTATATAAATTGATGTGATTTATTATGTAGATTCTACTTATTCTTACAATCTCCTGCTAAAAATAACAAGTTATTTATTAAATTTAGATTAGATGTATCAAAAATCTATATTCAGGATTATTTTTACAAAGTATTTACTTCTAACCGAATAAGCCCTTTTAAAAAGACAAAATGACCTCCTTTATACAGGAGATCATAGTCTAGTATCGATATTTTATTTACTTTTATCTTCAACTTCCTCTACTTCTCCATCTTCCTCTACTTCTTCATCTTCCTCTACTTCTTCATCTTCCTCTACTTCTTCATCTTCCTCTACTTCTTTATCTTCCTCTACTTCTTCATCTTCCTCTACTTCTTCAACTTCCTCTACTTCTTCAACTTCCTCTACTTCTCCATCTTCCTCTACTTCTTTATCTTCCTCTACTTCTTCATCTTCCTCTACTTCTTTATCTTCCTCTACTTCTTCATCTTCCTCTACTTCTTTATCTTCCTCTACTTCTTTATCTTCCTCTACTTCTTCATCTTCCTCTACTTCTTCATCTTCCTCTACTTCTTCATCTTCCTCTACTTCTTCATCTTCCTCTACTTCTTCATCTTCCTCTACTTCTTGCTTATTTTCAAGATTGTCATTTAACTCAATCTCTTCTAATATCTCCTCTTCTTCATAATCAGCAGCATCCACCATAAACTCTCTCTTTAGCTCTTCTTTCTTATCCTTGGGCATTGGAATAATCTTAGCCTCTTTATCATACTCCTTCTTTCTCCACCAAACCGCTGCTAAAAGTATTCCACCCAATACAACAAGAGTTATAATTATAGCTTCCATCAGTAGAATCACCCTGCTAAGCGGGCAATTCCTTCACCCCCCTCAATAAATTTACACTCTTATAATGTTTATAAGATTTAAGGAAGGAATATTCCACTCACAAATAAATTTTCCTATATTTTCATATCAAATCCTTTTCTGAAATACCAATAAAAAAGAAGAGATTAAAACCTAATCGGTTTTAATCTCTCAAAGCCCACTCTCGAGCAAAAGAATCTATATCTCCCGCACCTAAGAATAGATAGATTCCTTGATTATTCTGTTGGTATTGATCTAGCCAGACCTCTAAATCTTCAAAGCAATTATAGTAAGTAGTATCACCATCACTGATCGTCTGGGTTAAAGTACTGCCTAACTGCTCTAAATCATAATTCTCTACCGTCTCTCTAACCTTATAAATCTTTAATATTACCTTTTCGTCTATCTCTTTATCTAAAATCCCCTTATAATCTTCAAATAGGCTCTTAGTTCTAATATACTGATGGGGTTGAAAGATTAAGACCTTCTTCTTATCAGTTTTGATCCTCTCTAAAGTCCCAGCTACCGCTTCTAGCTCACTTGGATGATGAGCATAATCACTGATAACAATTTTATTTTCCCTATCACTTAGAATTTCAAAACGCCGTTTTACTCCTTGCCATAGCTCCAAACCTTTCTTTATTACTTCAAAGGATAAACCACAGTATCTAGCTACTGCCATTGCTTCTAAAGCATGCTTAACATTATAACTACCTAATGCATTGATCTTAAACTCACCAATCTCCTTATCTTGATACTCAACACTAAAATAAGAGCATAACTCCTCTTCTCTGATCTTGATAGCGTTAAAATCAGCCTGATTATCATCAATTCCTACTGTAATTAATTCAATATCCATCTCTTCCATATCCAAGGCAAGTTGATTAATCACCTGTTGATTGGTTACCAGACACTCTGTTAACCCATCTACATATTGGTGATAAGTATCTAATACCTCTGCCATATCTGCATAGATATCTGGATGATCAAACTCAATATTAGTAATAACTCCGATATCAGAAGGATACTTTAAAAAAGATTTGTTATATTCATCACCCTCAAGTACAAAATACCTTCCTTGATTGGCTCTAAAGTTACTAGCAAAGTTATTTAAAATCCCTCCAATGATAAAGCTTGGCTCTAGCCTTCCCTCTTCTAATAGATAAGCAATCATTGAAGAAGTAGTCGTCTTACCATGGGTTCCAGAAGCTGAAATCACCCTCTTCTCCTTGGTAATCCAAGCAAGGGCATCAGATCGACCTAATAAATCTAAACCATACTCCTTCGCCTTTATCATCTCAACATTAGATTCAGGAATAGCATCAGAGCAGATTACCTTCTCTATCTCTTGAGATATATTCTCTGCTTGATGTCCAATTGTGATTTCTACCCCTTGATTTCTTAATTCTTCTACTAAATCATTATGGTGCAGATCAGATCCTGTTACTTGATAACCTAATTGAATCAGGCATTGGGCAATAGCCGACATCGCAATTCCACCAATCCCAATAATATGTGCTCTCTTCATAAACAACCCCCCTCAAAAATCTCAAGAAAATACCATCTCTAATACATTATATTCTTATTGAGATTATCATATAAATTATAATTATATATCTTAGTAGTTGGATAGTATAGGAGTTAGGCAGCTAAGTTAGACCTAACCATCTAATAACTAAGGTGTCATAATAAACCTATCTATTAAAATTAAACCTAGAGATCAAATTCAAAGTTTAATTTTCAATCAGACAATTATCATTTTATCTCGTTAAGCTGCCCTTGACAAGCCATTATTCTAAATTTCTCTGATAAATATAGATTCTACTCTGTTTCTCTTCACTTGCTAAGACTAATAACTCCTCTTGATCATCACCGTTAATATCAGCTACTGCTAAATCCCTAATCTCCCCTACAAAACTCTCACTCTTCCATTTAGAGCTATATTCCTCTCCATCCCACAGAAAGGATACTAATCGACTCTCTTCCTCAATGGTTGTATGAAAGATTAGTTCTTTTTTATCTTTGAAAATTCCAATACTAGCACCATATTTATCTGGGAAAGTATACTCAAAGTTACCATCTAAATCATAGACCTTCATCCTATTGTTCCCTTTACCATCATAAGCTGAAACTATCATCTCAACCTCTCTATCATCATCCATATCCTCAAAAGCCAAACGATACCCCTCATTAGCTTTGATTTCTAACTCAAAGTCAGTCTTATAAGAAGAGGAAGCATCCTCCCAAAGATTAAATCTCAAGCGATTACGATAATCCCTAGTAATTAGATAATCTTTCCCATTTAGCTTGGCTAAAGTTTTGGGGCGATTCCGATACAAATTCTCAAGAGCCTTAGCTTCATAACCTTTTTCAGTCCAGTTAAATTTAAATGAATAATTGAAGTTCTCAGCAAAGATTTCAGCGAATCCATCTTGGTCATTATCACCGACCACTAGTTCATAATCATCATACTCTGTTAGCTGATAAGTATCTATTAGCTCACCTTCAATCAATTCCTTATCTTTATAATTAAAGGTCTGTATTGAGTCTTTATTATTTAATATAATCTCGATATCCTTATTACCATCAATATCACCAACTCCAATACTCTCACTTATAATATCAAGGAGATCACTTTTATAAAGTAAGGTAAACTCTTCTGTACTCTCTTTGCTTTTATAGTATTGCAAGAATTTATCATCTTTAGATAGAGTAATGACCTCTTCTGAACTGGTATTTTTATTCTTTTGTGAATATAATTTACTATAAACAAAGATACTATTCTTACCCTCTGAAATATCTACCAACAATAAAAGATCAAGTTTTAGCTCTCTTATCAAAAAAGCAATCTGTTCTTGACTAAGATTCTCCTTTATCCCCATTCTTTCTAGAACTTGATCGATCCTTTTACTATCAATCACTTTAAATCTATTATCATGATCTAGATAGTCATTGAAATAACTCTTTATTCGTTCTGTTAATAGACTAAACTCCTTACTATCATTAAAGGAAAGTACTCCAACCTGCTTATAACTCTCCTTTGGGACTATCTTATCTCCTCTTTCAATCTTAACTTTAGAATCAGCTCGACTTAGCTTCGTTATAGAAAACCCTTCTTTAACTTGACTAACCTCTAGTTCTCCTATCTCTCTTTCAAGCCTACCTAATATCATTTGAGTAATTGGATCCTTTAAAAGCTCATCTTCTCTAATTACCTTAAACCTCTGACCAATAAATAAGTTATCTTTATTGTCCAAATTAATGTAGATTTGCTTTCCTTTGATATCTACTACATATCCCTCTACAGGCTCAATATCTTTAAATAAAGTCTCACTAAGCTGATCTAACTCTTCTATTAGACCACTACTATTGTCAGCATAGATACTGTTACTGATAACTACTAAAAATAGAGTTAATAAAACCATTATTCTCTTCACAGCTACACCTCTTTCTATATATATTAACTAATAGATAGCAAATAAAGTACTCAATGAATCTCTTCTCATTATTAGCTTAATCTTAACTTCCTTTACTAAAATATAGATTCTATAAGCAATAAATAATTCCTCTCTCTTATCAAAAGATTTGATAATTACCACCTGAGTATAAGTTTGGTAGGTATAAATAAGATTAATGCTAGAGATGTCTCTAGCATTAATCTTCAGTAATAGATTCCTCTACTCTTTTCTTAAAATAACAACACCTGTCAGTTAAATAGACATGATATTTTAAGCGGTTGCAATAGAATCTATTATATATAAAATAGATGCAATCCCGACAGATCAATAAATCCCTCCTAACCATGAACAGATTAATAACTACTTATTTTTTGATAAATAATGATCCTTAGCTACTTTTATATACAAAAGACTTTTAAACTAAATTATTCAAGTCATACTTATATAATTATACTTTATAACTCTCTTTCATCAATTAAATCGGCTAGTACTTACTCTACTTATAAACTATAACTATGACCTTAGTCCTTAAGCTTAATCATTTATTTATATATCGACCTTCACCCTATTTCTATGCTAGAGCCACCTTAATCTTGCAATGAAATAATTTCCTAATAACACTCTAGATAGGATTTAGCTCATATTATAATAATTTTATGCTAGAAGAGTAATTGATGTAATATAGAGATAATGCGACACTTTTACTTCAGTTGATAGTGTACAGTTAACAGTTTAAAGTTAAGGTCTTTAAAACTGAAGAAAATTTTTGTTTGAACGAAGCAAGCATTCTAAAGAAAAAATAATAACAATATAATCTTTGAAGTAGAATTTTTAAATTTCATCACTTCAATAGATATTAATTGCGTAGTGAGTTACAATTTTCTTCTAGACATTTTGGTTACTTTTAGGGCAATGCTAAAAGTCACTCGGGAGAAAAGCTGATAAGCTTTCCCGAAAAATATTTTAATAATTTTGTTCGCTTTTAAAAAGCGAACGTGTCGTAATATACTCATTAATCGCCCCACCAACAATTAACTATCTATCAAAAAATAAAAGTGCTACTTAGCTTCTTAGCTAAGTAGCACTTTTATTTTACCTTAAATTATGCTTTTATCTCTGTCTCTTCATCACCATGAAGGATCTTTCTTAAAAAGTTCATTACAAGTTGAGAAAGGTCTTCCATAATATCATAGATAACTGGAACAATTACCAAGGTCAAGACTGTAGCAAGGGATAATCCACCAATTACTACAATTGCCATCGATTGTTGCATCTCAGCTCCTGCTCCAATTCCTAAGGCTAAAGGTATCATCGCTAAGATAGTTGTAAGCGATGTCATCATAACTGGTCTTAATCTGATCGGTCCAGCATTTAAAATAGCCTGTTCTCGATCTTCATATTCACGCCGTGTGTTGATATAATCTACCAGCACGATACCATTATTAACAACAATTCCCGCTAGCATAATTATCCCAATAAAACCATTGATACTCAAAGGGACACCTGTAATTGCTAAAGCAGAAATTGCTCCTACCAAAGAGACTGGTACTGTAAACATGATTATAAAGGGATGGACTAAAGATTCAAACTGAGCAGCCATTACCATATAAACTAAGATAATCGCTAGAATCATCGCCTTTCCTAACTCTTGGAAGGACTCTGCCATATCACCAGCATCACCTTGATAATTGATACTATATCCTGCTGGAAGGTCTAACTTAGCTAATCTTCCTTGAATATCTCCTAATACAGCACCTAAACTACGGTTATGTGTATCTGTAGAGATAGTAAACTTACGTTCTTGCTCTTCTCTTTCAATTGCATTTGGACCTGTTGCATATCTTATCTTAGCTATCTGTGATAATGGTACTAATCCACCTTGTGGAGAGTTAATTTTGATATTCAATAGTTTATTAACTGAATTGGTCTCGTCATCAAATAGCTTCAAGCGAATATCATACTCTTTTCCATTCTCTTTATATTTACTTACTTCTGCACCATCAATTGCAGTATCTAAGGTATTAAATAATTGTTGCTTGGTAATCCCTAGTTCTTTAGCTAAGTTCTCTTTAGGGATAATCTCCAATTCTGGTTTACTAGCCTTAGGTGTAATCGCAATGTTTCTAGTTCCTTCTGTAGCTTCAATCTCTCCTTCTATTCGCTTAGCTAAAGCTAATAGAGTATCTAAATCAGGTCCTTGAACATTAACATTGATTGCACTACCACCCTTACCTTGACGCCCCATCATTGAAGTCTGTGGTACAACATTGATCTTGGCTCCTGCTACATCCTTTAATCTAGTTCTAATTACCTCAGCAATTTCAGTAACACTACGTTCTCTATCTTCTAAATCTACTAAATCTACCTCTATTTCACCTTCATAGCTATTGCTATTAGAGCCCACTTCACTAGAAAAACTCTCTATCTCTGGAATATCATCAATCTTATGCTTCATCTCTTTGATAAACTCATTAGTATTCTCTAGCTTAGTTCCTTGAGCTAACTCAAAGTAAAGGTTTACTGTTCCTCGATCAGATTGAGGCATAAACTCAACCTGTAGAGGAATCAATTTACTCTTAAGTCCAAAAGCAAACAGGACTAGAATAACTATTAACGATAGAGCAATAGCATAACGCCATTTTAAAGATACTTTTAAAAGTTTTTGATATGCCTTTGTAATGACTCCCCTTTTATTCTTCGACTCGTCTACCTCCACTCGCAATAGCTTAGAGGATAGCATTGGAATAAAGGTTAGCGCAATTACTAAAGAAGCCAGTAGTGAAAAGGCGATAGTCTTTGACATTGGAGTAAAGATTACTCCTGCAATCCCTTCTACAAAGAGCATTGGCAAGAATACAATTACTGTAGTCATTGTAGAAGCAAAGATAGCTATACCTACTTCTGCGGTTCCTTCTTTAGCTGCTTGAACCCTACCTAACCCTTCATGATGATGGCGGTAAATATTCTCCAATACTACTACCGAGTTATCTAAGAGCATCCCAATACCTAAACTCAATCCACCTAAGGTCAAGTTGTTTAAGGTCAAACCTCCAAAGTACATCATTGCTAAAGTAGCAATTACTGAGGTTGGAATTGCAGTTGAAATAATTACTGTTGTTCTGATATTTCTCAAGAAGAGAAATAGGATGATAACTGCTAAAATTCCACCCATAAAGAAGTTCTGCTGCACACTGGCAATAGAGTCTTTAATAAATTCAGAGGTATCTGAAATGACCTTGACTTCGATATTTTCAGGAACCTCTTGCTTTAGCTTCTCTATCTGCTTATTAACTTCATCAGCTACCTCTACAGTATTAGCATCATTTTGTTTCTTTACTCCTAGAGTAATACTCCGCTTACCCTTTAAATAACTATACTGCTTTATTTCAGCATGAGTATCTTCAACTACGGCAATATCAGATAAATTTATCTTCTGACCACTAGAAGAGATTAGTTGAATAGCTCTAATCTCATCTACACTTTGAAACTCTCCTTCTCCTTTTAATGAGAGCTTTTTAGTACCATCATCTACTTCACCAACACTCATATTTAAATTAGAGCTTTTAATACTAGATGATATATCATCTAAAGTCAATCCATAACCATTTAACTTCTCTTGGTTGACTTTAATTTGAATCTCTCGGTCTAAACCACCAACAATATCTACAGCTGCAACACCAGATATCTTTTCTAGTTGTGTTTCAAATTTATCCTCTGCTAGCTGCTTTAAATAGGTTAAGTTACTTCCAGACATAGCTATTCTAACAATTGGTTCATTGGCTGGGTCAAACTGCATAATAATCGGTTCATCAGCCCCATCTGGCAGAGCATCCTTAACCATATCAACCTTATCTCTAACATCATTTTTAGCATTATCTATATCTGCACCCCAGTCAAACTCCAAAATGATTGTAGAAACACCCTCTTTACTTGTAGAGTGAATCTTATCCAATCCTTCTACTGTAGCTACAGTCTCTTCTAAAGGGTCAGTTAAGGAATCCTCTACCTCTTCTGGACTGGCACCATTATATTGTGTTTGAACAACAACATAAGGCAGATCCAAATCTGGTAATAGATCAACCCCTAATCTAGTAAAGGATACTCCACCAATCAATACGACTAGGAGTACAAACATGGTAATTGCTATTGGGCGATCTATCGAAAAATCAGAAAGCTTCATTATTGCCCACCTCCTCCTACAATTCGCACTTCATATCCTGCTGTTAATTGTTCTGAACCAACAGTAATTACTCTATCTCCTGCTTCAATTCCTGATAGAACCTCTACATCTTCTGTAGTAGTTAAGCCAGTACTTACTTTCTTTTTAACTGCCTTATTATTTTCAACTATGTAGATATAGGAATTACCATCTTCTTGAATTAGTGCTTGTTTGGGAATAACTACCTTTCCTGCACTGTAATCTATTTCAATCTTAACTTCAGCATACATTCCTGCTTTAATTAAGTTACTACTATTATCAACGTTGATTTCAACTGGAAAGCCTAACTTCTCTTGATTTAATGCTGGACTAATATTAGCAATCTTACCTTCCAATTTATGATCTAAGGCATTAAAATCTACCTCTACTGGCTGATTTAATTCCAAGTTATTAATATTCTTCTCACTAACATAGGTTTTAATCTTGATTGAACTAAGATTTATAATCGAAATTACTGGTTGTGTTCCAGCCATCTCCCCTACTTCAATATTAACCTCTGCTATTACCCCAGCAAAGGGAGCAGTAATTTCAGTCTTAGCTAAATTTAACTTAGCAGTATCTAATTTAGCTTCTGCTTGAGCTACATTAGATTTTTGGGTATTAATCGCCTCTTGAGTTGGTCCTGCTTGTGACATCTTTAAAGACTCCTGTAAGGCCTTATAATTATTTTTAGCACTGATATACTCTGTTCTAACACTCTCTAATTGCTGCTTAGAGACAGCCTCTTTATCAAATAATCTTTGATAACGTTTATAATCTCTTTCTTTCTGTTCATAGCTAGCCTTAGCTTGCTCTACTTGGGCAGTTAACTTATCGATCTCTTCTTGTCTACTTCCAGCTAAAAGCTCTTCTAAAGCAGCTTGGGCTGCCTTCAATCCTGTTTGGGCTTCAGCTACTTGTGCTTTGATATCTGCTTGATCTAACTGAATTAACTTATCTCCTGCTTCAACTCTATCACCTTCATCAACTAATACCTCTATTACCTTCTTCTGCAATTGAGGGGTTAAATCAGCTGACTTGACTGCTTTAGCTGTTCCTGTAACTGTAATATAATTGGTTATCTCACCAGTTTTTGCTGTTATGGCCTCTACTGGGATTCCAGTTACTTCTTGGGGCTTCTCTTGGGTGCTTGCCTCTTTGGCTTGCTTTGATCCACAACCTGTTAGAGCAGTAACTGTTACTCCTAATATTAATAAAACCATAATTATCCTCTTATAATCTCTTAGCATGGTACTTCCTCCTTAGATTTATTTTACTTCTGCTAAATTCTTTCCAATTACCTTATTCAATTCAGCCACTGCTAAATTATAATCATAAATAGCTTGATAATATTGAGTTCTAACCTGTTGATAAGTAGTTTGAACATCTAGTAAATCCAAACTGCTAATAATTCCTTCCCTAAACATTAACTCATTATTCTCTAAATCCTCTTGAGCCTGCTTTAAATTCAACTCATTTAATTTAATCATATCTTTAGCTGCTCTTAAATTTAATAATGTACTTTTAAGCGATAACCTAAGATCTTTTTTAGTCTGCTTTTGGTCGATCTGAACCTTCTCTAACACCTTATTTAATTGTGTTTCTTGTTCTTTATCACGGCCACCATTAAATAGATTATAACTGAGATTTAAAGTAGCCCTCCACTCACCATCACTTACTCTCAATTTATCATCACTGGCTTCATACCCCGCATTTAAACTGACCTCAGGATAGAGATTACTGTTCTTCTCTCTCTTTAAATTTAACTTGGCATTCTCTTCTTGCAAATCTAGTAATTTAAAAGCAGTTTTATTATGTAAAGCATACTCATAAGCCTCTTCTAGCTTAAACTCTGCTTCTTGCCAATCTAAAGTATCACTAATCTCCAATTCAACATTATCTTCCATATTTAAGGTATTCTTCAAGGCTAGCTTAGCAGTCTCAAAATTGTTTTTGGCAACCAATAAATCCTGCTGCGCCTGATTATAGCTGACTCTTGCCTGTAATACATCACTTTTAGTATTTATTCCTACCTCTTTATTGACTTCAGCTACTTCCACATACTCCTTATTCTGCTCTACCTGCTGCTCTCGTACCTTAAGGATCTCTTTAGCCTTTAAAATATTATAATACTCTTCTAATACCTGATAAATAAGCTCTTCTTTCTGCTGTTCTAACTCTAATTTACTGATCTCTAAAGTATTTTTAGCGATTGCATAAGCTGATCTTAATTGTCCAGCTTGATAGATTGGCTGATTTAGATCTAAGCTGACACTATAGTTATCATTAGCTCCATTTTGTTCTTCACCAAATCTAGTATATCCACTTCCCAAATCCACAGTAGGATAAAAGGCTCCTTCTGCCTCTCTTAACTGGGCTTCTGCACCTTCAATCTCTTTTCTTAATTTATTCAATTCTGAATTCTGCTCTAAAGCAATTTCAATTGCTTCCTCTTTATCAACAACATAAATATAATGTGCAGAAGCAATTGCATTAAAAGCAAATAATAGAACAATTACTAAGATATAAGCCTCTTTTCTTTTCATAAATAATCCTCCTTAATCTCTTAAACTTTAATTCCCTTAAATATAATCTTTAAAATTAAATCTGTTGTCTCTTCTACATCCTCTAACTCATAAATACTAGGATTATAAGCTCCTCCAATAGCTCCTAAGATGAAATTAGCCAACTCTTTTGCTTGAATATCTGCAACAAGTTCACCATTCTCTTGTCCTTCTTTAATTATTTTAGCTACACTATTAATTGCTACTTTCCGTAATTGCTGTATTTCCTTATAAAAGTTTTCACCTGGACTAGCGGAACACTCTTGGGTCATTTTAACAATATTTTTACCTTTCTTGAAATAACTAATATGTAATCTAATTATTGCTTCTATTTTTTCTACAGCAGTTTTGTTATTCTGCTCAGCCTCCTTAGCTAACTTATTATTAACTAATTCAGCCCCTGAAACGATAATCCCCCAAAATAACTCTTCTTTACTGCTGAAATACCAATAAACTGTCCCCTTGGCTACTCCCGCTTCATCAGCTATCTCAGCAACAGTTGTATTATGATATCCCTGCTGGGCAAATAATTTAATCGCCGCCTGAATTAACCGTTCCTTCTTCGATTTTTCTTCCATGCATCCTCCTCCTCTTCAAAAATATATATCACCTGACTGGTCAGTTTGACCTAGTAGTCAATATACTAACATAAGTTTTCCTTAAAGTCAATGATTTTCCATATTAAGAGAATGATATTAATTTTTGTAGTTTAAATTATTTTTTTATGAAGGAAGATGTTTCTTGTGAGTTTATATTATTTTAATTTTAAATGGTAAGAGGTTATGTGGAATATTAAGACAGTAACAAGTTGTGAGAAAAGCTTCTTACTCGTTACCCGTTACTCGTCACTGATTTCTAAAGTATCTTAATATCTTTATATTCTCTCACTCTTAATTCTAGAATCAATAAATTTATTTTCCTATCATCAATTTATTTCATCACTACTTATGCTAAAGTTTCTTTTTTCTACATCTATTGATAATATAGAACAAAAAATATATAATAAATAGAGCAACTAAAATAAACACAGAAAGGTAGGAAGCAGATGACTTATCATACCCATTCACTATTTGGTTTTGTTTTTGCAGTAGTTATCATCAAGATATTAGCAATATTTAATGTTATAGATTTATCTTATTTAATTGAAGGGTCAATCTTTAATGGAGACTTATGGAAGTTCTATACCGCAGCAATTATCGGTTCATTATTGCCTGATATAGATCATGCTAGTAGTAAAGCAGGGAAGGCTTTATGGTTTATTAGTAAGCCTTTGAAGTGGTTTGGAATTAAGCATCGTGGCTTTACCCATAGCTTATTAGGCTTTATATTATTTGGGTTCTTAACTAAAGAGTTGATCGACTTAAATTGGATTAGTGAATTAATCTGGTATGGACTATTAATAGGTTATATCAGCCATATCTTAGCAGATATGCTCAATGTTCATGGTATCCCCCTCTTTTATCCTAATGATAGGAGATTTAAATTTCATACAAATATTACTACTGGAAGCTGGGGAGAGCATCTTATCTTCTTAGTCATCTTTACAGCAGTGACTCTAATTATTGCTTATGAACGTGGATATGTAAACTTTAATTTTAATAACTTAATAAGTATCTTTAATTAATAGTAGAGATAACTTATTTGTATAGTCTATAAATAAAAAAATTTACTGCTTAAGCAGTAAATTTTTTTATTTAGTAAATTTTAAGACCTTATTCAAAGCATCTCTAACTGAATCTTTGAGTTCATCTTGACTATCCAAGGAATCAGAGATACAATCACATAGATTACTTTCAATCAAGGACAATCCAATCTTATTGATAGAAGATTTGATTGCGGAAATCTGTATTAAGATATCTGCACAATCCTTCCCCTCTTCAATCATCCGCTCTATACCACCAATATGCCCTTTGACTGTTCTCAAACGGGTTATTAGCTCTTTTTGTAGTTGATTTTCAATCTTTGCCATTACACCACCCCTAAAAAGAGTGTAAATATAATAAAAGGTGGTTAACCACCTTTTATTATAAACTATTTATCTTATTCTCCAAATCACCTTTAGAAGAGAACCCAATCTGTCTATCAACTGCTTCTCCACCTTTAAAGAATACTAGATTTGGAATACTTGCTACTTGATATTCAGTAGCTAACTCTTGGTTATCATCAACATTGACTTTAGCAACCTTAACCTTACCAGTATACTCTGCACCTAACTCTTCTAAAACTGGAGCAATTGCTTGACAAGGTCCACACCAAGGTGCCCAAAAATCAACTACTACTGGCATATCAGAGTTCAATACCTCTTCTTCAAAGTTATCTTTATTTACTTCAACTGTATGTTGTCCCACTAAAATCACCTCACTATTATTTTTTTACCCCTCCCCAAGGGGTCTGGCTATATTATATATATTTTCTGCTAATCTGTCAAGAAGGTCTACAGCTAAACTTACTTCACATATAATAATTTGACTCCAACTGCTAATAATAAGAGTCCCACTAGTTGTATCCAATGAAACTCTATCTTCTCTAAACCAAAAAGCCCAAAATGATCTACTAAAACTGCGGTTAGAACCTGTCCAGCTACTATAGCAGTAGTAGCATTGGCTACTCCAAGATGAGGTATACTATAGATTACCCCATAAAGAATAATAACATTAAGTAGTCCTCCTAAATAAGTATACCAAGGTGCTTCTGCTAATTGGGACCAATCACCTTTGCCTAAAGATAGAGCAAACAAAAGTAAAGCTACCAACACTGTAGCTATAATATGAACTACAAAGGTAGCCTCTAACTGCCCTACCACTTTACCAAGTACAGAATTTAATGATCCCTGTATTGCCATAGCTAAACCTGATACAGCTGCAACAATGATAAATATAATACCTTCCATTGATTGTCTCCTTAAATAAAGATTATTTTCTTTAGTTTAAGGAATTTTAAAGATTTTATTCTTTATTTTTTTAAGCTCCCAAAATTCTTTAATAGTAATTTGCAACTAAGCAAAGATATTAAAGCAAGATATTTCTATAAATCTTTACTTCTCCATAAACTCTTTTTTGAATAATTTTAAATTTTCAATCATATTCTTATATCCGCTCTTTACTGAGTCTGATAAGCTAGGGTCAGCTAATTTAGCTTTATACTTCTCCAGCAGAATATCGATTTCAATAATCTTATCCATATCCATCTCTTCGCCTCCCTTTTTAATAAAACCCAATTATAAGGTATGCTTTAAACTTAATATATGTAAAATAATAAATAAAAATCACACTAACCTCTAATCACTAATGTCAGCTTAGGGACTATTAATTAATAACTATTTTCAATAATCAGTTGATTTACAAGCAAGAAATCTATATAATAAATATTGGAGAAAATATAGATACTATAATGAAACCATGTATTTGAGAAGGGAGAATCGGATTATGACAGAAGAAAGCTACATACAGAATCTATTTGCTGAGAGAATTGGAGGAAGTAAGTTCGGTAAGGATACTACTATTTACAAATTTGAAAAAATTAAAAGAGCTAAAAGAGCTGCTAAGGCAGCGCATCCTGATATAGAGTTAATTGATATGGGTGTTGGTGAGCCAGATTGGATGGCTGATAAAGAAGTAGTAGAGACATTATATGCAGAGGCTCAAAAACCAGAAAATCGTTTCTACTCTGATAACGGTATTGAAGAGTTTAAAAAAGCTGCTGCTGAATATATGGAGAAGGTGTTTGGTGTAAGTGGATTAGACCCAGAGACTGAGATCAATCATTCTATTGGTTCTAAACCAGCTCTAGCAATGTTACCAAGTGCTTTTATCAACCCTGGTGATATCACTATTATGACAGTACCAGGCTATCCTGTAATGGGAACACATACCAAATGGTTAGGTGGAGAAGTTGTTAACCTTCCATTACTTAAAGAGAATAATTTCTTACCTGATTTAAGTACTTTAACTGAAGATCAGAAGAAGAGAGCTAAATTATTATACTTAAACTACCCTAATAATCCAACAGGAGCTAGTGCAACTAAAGAGTTCTTTGAATCAGTAATTGAATTTGCTAAAGAAAATGATATCATTGTAATCCATGATGCTGCTTATGCAGGATTGGTATTTGATGATAATAAACCTTTAAGCTTCTTGTCAATTCCTGGCGCTAAAGAGGTAGGTATTGAGATTCAATCATTATCTAAATCCTTTAATATGACTGGCTGGAGAATGGCCTTTGTAGCAGGTAATGCCAAAGTAGTTAAAGCCTTTGCTACAGTTAAGGACAATAACGACTCTGGACAGTTTATTCCAATCCAACTGGCAGGAGCTTATGCATTAAGACATCCAGAGATTACTGAAAAGACTTCTGAAAAATACTCCCGTCGCCATGAATTATTGGCTGAAGCTTTAAAAGAGGTTGGTTTTGATGCAGTAAAGCCTAAAGGTTCTTTCTACTTATATGTAGAGATTCCTAAAGGAACTAAGAGTGGAGCAGAATTTGCTAATGCTGAGGAGTTCTCTCAATTCTTAATCAAAGAAAAACTAATCTCTACAGTACCTTGGGACGATGCAGGAAACTTCGTTCGTTTCTCTGTTACTTTTGTGGCAGAAGATGAAGAGGATGAAAAACGAGTCCTTACAGAGGTTAAGAAGAGATTATCTGATATTGAATTTATATTCTAATAAAAAACCCCGCAGCTGCGGGGTTTTTACTTTAATTATAACATTATCATCATTTTTATAATTGATAATTTTATTGTTCAACCATAGACAAATTATTTTTTATTAATTATTTTATTGAACAATAATATTCTTTTCATGTTTATCAAACTATTTGAATATAAAGATTATGTTATTGTCTCCATGCAGGCATCATATCATATACTTGATTATTAATTAATTTAATACTATTACTGCCATCTGCATTAATTAAATATAAATCACTACCACCATCACTATCATCATCAGCTGAAAAGACTATCTTATCTCCCTGTGAGGACCAAGAAACCACAGACCAAATATCCATTAAATAATTATTTGTTAACTTAATTTTATCATCTCCATCTACATTTACTACATATAAATCATATATATAATTATTATCATCAATACCTGATAAAAATGCTATTTTACTTCCATCTGGTGACCATACTGGATTTATATTATTCAATAATTTATCATTGGTTAAATTTATTTGATTGCCCCCATTTTCATCCATTATATACAAATTATAATTTGCATCATTATCCTCAGATAAAAAAGCTATCTTGCTTCCATCTGGTGACCATATTGGAGATTCTTTATATACTACACTATTTGTTAAATTGATTCTATTCCCTCCATCTGAATCTATTATATGTATATCTCCGTCAGAATCAAAAGCTATCTTATCTCCATCTGGTGACCATGCTGGGCATTCATTATCTGTATCTACATCATTAGTTAACTTAATTTCATTACTCCCATCTACATTAATCGTGTATATATCATAATTACCATCCTTTTTAGATGCAAAAACTATCTTATCCCCATCTGGAGACCAACTTCCTGGGAAGATAGCATAAATTGAATGGTTAGTTGTCAATTGAATTTTATTACTACCATCTGCATCCATTATGTATAAGTTATAAACCTTATTACCATTATTATCAGATAAAAAAGCTATCTTTTCTCTATCTGGTGACCAAACTGGATTTATATCAAGTGAACTATTATTTGTCAAGTTATCTATATTAGTACTATCTTCATTTATCTTATATATATCCAAATCACCTTCAGTACCTGATACAAAAACTATTTCCCTGTAAACTGTAAGAATAATGCTTGAATTAGTAATTCCACCATTAGCATCTTCAACACTTACTTCTGCTATGTACTTACCTGCTGTAATTGGTGCAGTATATGTAACTGAATTACCAGTTCCCTTTATAGTGCCACCAGTTGCACTCCAAGTAAATGTTAAAGCTTCTTGATTATCATCAAAAACATCAACTGATATATTTATATCTTCCTTTGGTTGTAAGTCTGTTTTTGAGGCTGTTATCTCTTTTATTATAGGAGCTTCGTTAGAATTTTGATCATCATTGTAAACTGTAAGAATAATACTTGAATTAGTAACTCCACCATTGACATCTTCAACATTTACTTCTACTGTATACTTACCTGCTGTACTTGGTGCAATATATGTAACCGAATTACCAGCTCCCTCTATAGTGCCACCAGTTGCACTCCAAGTAAATGTTAAAGCTTCTTGATTATCAGCAAAAATATCAACTAATATATTTATATTCTCCTTTGGCTGTAAAACAGTTTTTGAAGCTGTTATCTCTTTTATTATAGGAACTTTGTTAGAATTTTTATCATCATTACTACACCCAATTACTCCTGTTAGTAATACCAGTATTAAACATAAAATTATCTTTTTACAAAAAATATTACTTTTAATCATATTATTTCCCCCTTTAATATTTAAAAATAAAATTATCCTCATCTTAGTAAATCAGTGAATAAATTTTCTTTATAGCAAATAAAATGATGAAAAACAACTATAAAAATTCCATTAAAACTTTTAAATAAAAACTTAGTATAAGTTAATTTATCAGGAAAAGTTTTGTTCTTTACCTAGAGATAAGTTAACATCAAGCATAGTGAAAACTAAGAAAAGCTTTACTTATATTAATATTATCTAATACCATCAATATTTTTAGCCGATAGCGATTGTTTAAATTTCTTGATAAATCTATATTTTCCTGCCTAAAAAACAAACTATATAGCAAAAATTCTAAAAATCACAAAAAAACTTCTGAAAAAGTACTCTCGTCACTATAAATTATTGGCTGAAGCCTTAAAAGAGGTTGGTTTTGATGCAGTAAAGCCTAAAGGTTCTTTCTACTTATATGTAGAGATTCCTAAAGGAACTAAGAGTGGAGCAGAATTTGCTAATGCTGAGGAGTTCTCTCAATTCTTAATCAAAGAAAAACTAATCTCTACAGTACCTTGGGACGATGCAGGAAACTTCGTTCGTTTCTCTGTTACTTTTGTGGCAGAAGATGAAGAGGATGAAAAACGAGTCCTTACAGAGGTTAAGAAGAGATTATCTGATATTGAATTTATATTCTAATAAAAAACCCCGCAGCTGCGGGGTTTTTTCTCTATAATGCTCTTTTAATAACTTTAGCCAAAGACTTTATTCCCTTTTCAATCTTATCTTCAGCTACATTTGAATAATTCAACCTTAAAGTATTCTTGCCTCCTTGATTAACATAGAAAGGGCTACCTGGAACGAAAGCAACCTGCTCTTTAATTGCCATCTCAAATACATCTAATGAAGATAACTCTTTAGGTAAGGTAATCCATAAGAACATTCCACCCTCTGGCTCAGTACAGCTTACTTCTGGGGGAAAATACTCTTTAATACTGTTAACCATTGCCTCTCTTTGTCGTCCATAGGCCTCTTTAATTTTATTGATATGTTGATCAATATCATTATCAAGCAAATACTGATAGATTACCCGCTGAGCAAAATAGTTACTATGTAAATCAGCAGCTTGTTTAGCTACAATAACCTTCTCCATCTTCTCCTTGCTCATAACTATCCACCCTAATCTAAAGGCTGGAGCAACTATTTTGGAAAAAGAACCTAATAGAATAGTATTATCTTTAAGGTAATTCTTGATTGAGGGTATATCCTCTCCGATAAATCTCAACTCTCCATAAGGGTCATCCTCTACAAAAACAGTATTACTCTCTTCTAGAAGCTGAGCTACTTCCCTTCTCTTCTTATCACTATAGCTTATCCCAGAAGGATTCTGGAAATTTGGTACACCATAAAATAATTTACAATCATTTTCTGCCAAAGTATCCTTTAAAGACTCAATATCGATCCCATCATCTAATAATGGTATTGAATGAAACTTAGGTCTATAAAATGAAAAAGACTGAATTGCACCCAAATATCCTGGCTCCTCGATAATCACTCCATCACCTTCATTTAAAAAGGTCTTCCCTATTAAATCAAGCCCCTGCTGGGAACCATTAGTAATCAATATCTCCTCAGGACTGATCTTAAGACCCTGCCTTTTAAAGTATCTATCAGCAATATACTCCCTTAAAGGAAGATAGCCTTCGGTAGTACTATATTGTAAAACATTAGTACCATCCTCTGTTAATACCTTACTAGCCGCCTCTTTAATCCCTTCTACTGGAAAAAACTCTGGATTTGGTAAACCACCTGCAAAGGAGATAATCTCAGGATCATCTATCACCTTCAAGATCTCTCTGATAAAAGACTTAGGAATATCATCAACTCTCTTAGCAAATAAACTTCTCACTACTCTACTCCTCCTTAAATTTATTAAAGACCATAATATAATATATCATACGTTTGTATATTATATTGTATTGGTGATGAGTAGAATTGTCAATATAAATCTTTATATAAAAATTTATATTGTAAAGATATTGACTCTAAATCCTTCTAAAATCATAAATTATCAATCTAATAACTGATTAATGGATAATTGACTAAAACCTGAGCTTTGACCAAAAAATCACTACTATTGCGATAAGTATGTACCCTATCAGCTGCAAAAAATATAGCATCTCCCTCTTTAATCTTATATATATTATCATTTACTATCATCTCTAAGACACCTTTAGATACAACAACATACTCTTCTACACCTCTAGAATGTGCTTCAGACTCATAGCCATAATGGGGTTCAACCTCGATATTATAGATCTCAAACTTCTTCTCCTGATCAAAAGTAAATAAAGGATAAACTCTATATTTGCCATCCCCCTCTACTAATGGTCTAATATTCTCTCTTGAAATAATGGATACCTTCTCCCTATCCTCTTCAATAAAATAAGAAAAAGAGACATCAAGTCCTTTAGCAATCTTCCACATAGTATTAACTGTGGGATTGGATTCATTTCTTTCAATTTGACCAAGCATTGACTTACTTACTCCAGTCATCTTTTCCAGATCGCTTAAGCTAAGATTTCTTTTTCTTCTTAGCTGTCGTAATTTGATTCCGATACTAAGATTTATATCATCCATTAATTAGCCTCCTTGTTATAATATAATTTCTTCTTGTATATTATAACATATTTTAGTATAATATATTACAATAGATTTCGTATTATATAAAATACAATTAGATAATATAACATACTAGTTTATAATTAAATTTAATTATGACGTTATATAGAGAGGTTACGATACTTTTTCTTTGGTAGTTGGGTAGTTAGAGGTTAGGTAGTTAGGTTTAACCTAGCCACCAAACCACCCATCCACCTAATACCTAAAATGTTGCAATATACCCATTAGATCTCACTTAACTATATATAATCAAGAAAGGATGTGTCAACAGGCATGAATAATAATGAAAATACTGGCGTATTGAAGAAAAATATGGTTATAAAGAATTCATCTCTTCTAGTAGGACTTAAAGCTGGAATCCCTATTGCTATCGGTTATATCCCTATTGCTATCGCCTTTGGCTTAGTTGCCAAAAGCAATAATATTCCTAATCATATCAGTATTGCCATGTCTTTAATAGTCTTTGCAGGAGCAAGTCAGTTTATTGCTGTCAATCTATTATCTTTAGCAACAGGTTATCCTGAAATTATTATGACAACCTTTATCATTAATTTAAGACACTTTTTAATGACCGCTGCCCTATCACAGAAGTTAAAGAAGTGTCTATCAAAAAAATATCTCTTACTACTCTCCTTTGGAGTAACTGATGAAACCTTTGCTATGGCTTCTTTACAGGAAAAGAAGCTTGCTGGTGATTTTATATTGGGATTAAACCTAATAGCTTATTTGGCTTGGACTGGTGGAACAGCAATTGGAGTCTTCTTAGGAGCAGGATTGCCAACAATCATCCAAAGCAGTATGGGCATTGCCCTTTATGTAATGTTTATCGGCTTATTAGTTCCAAACCTTAAGAAGTCTAATTCCTTATTGACAGTAACTTTTATAGCTATTACAATCAGTTCTACCCTATATTATCTGCCTTTCTTTAAAGCTTTATCAACTGGATGGATGATAATTATTACAACAATACTTGCTTCTATTATTGGTGCAATTTTATTTCCAGAGGATGGTGGTAATGATGAATAATATCTGGTTACTCTTAATAGCAATGGGAGCTGTCACTTATATCCCTAGAATGCTTCCAATGATCTTCTTACAGGATATCAAACTACCACCTTTTCTTAAACGAGTTTTAGAGTTTATCCCCATAGCAGCTTTAAGCGCCTTGATCTTTCCAGGAATTATCTACTCCACTGATAGTATAAATTCAGCTATTACAGGTGGAGTTATCGCTGTGATATTGGCATGGCTTGAAGTAGACTTATTAGTGGTAGTAGGTGGGGGAATTGGAGGAGTATTATTAGTAGAATTGCTATTATAAAGAAAAAAAGTTGCCTTTCGGCAACAAGACTAGATCTAAGACTGAGTGAATTTTTAATTTTATAACTGAATTTATCATTGCTTAAGCTCATCCTTAGACTCAAACTAATTTAAAGATAATCATGTAAACTATTACCTTTAAGCATTTGTAGTTTTTGAGTTAGCAAGATCTAAATCAAGCTCCCCCTCTGATGAAGCTACTATTACAGTAGCTGCACTATCGCCAGTTATATTGGTAACAGTACGGGCCATATCCAAAATACGGTCAATTCCTGCAATTAGTGCAACCCCTTCTAAAGGTAGACCCACACTCTTTAAAGTAAGAGTTAACATAATCAATCCTGCCGATGGTACTCCAGCAGTTCCAATTGAAGCTAAGGTTGCTGTCAATACTACAGTAAGCTGTTGAGCAAGACTTAGCTCCATCCCATATACTTGTGCTACAAATAATGCACAGACCCCTTGATAAAGTGCTGTTCCATCCATATTGATAGTAGCTCCTAGTGGTAAGACGAAACTACTGATTTTATCAGAGACACCTAGATTATCTCTACAGCACTTGGTAGTAACAGGTAGAGTCCCAGAACTACTACAGGTACTAAAGGCAAAGATTTGAGCACTAGCAATACCTTTAAAGAATCTTCTGATACTCAACTTAGTAAAGAGTTTGATTGCTCCTCCATAAGTAATAACCCAATGGATCAAGCAACCAAGATAGACAGCAATAATTACTTTTAATAACGGCAACAACACAGCCAAGCCAAAAGAACCGACAACAGAAGCTATTAATGCCAAGATTCCATAGGGAGCAAACTCCATTACTAGAGCAGTCAATTTGTACATAATCTCAGCAAAGGAATCAAAAAATGCTAAGACCGGCTCTCCTTTATCACCAATCAAAGAGATTGTCAGACCTATAAATAGAGCAAAAACAATAATCTGCAACATATTCCCCTGCTCTAAGGCTACAATAGGATTTTTGGGGACAATGTTAAGTAAAGTCTGGCTTACTGGAGGTGCATCCTTAGCCTCCATCGCTACATTACCTACATCTAGCTTCAAGCCAAAACCTGGCTGAATCACATTTCCTAAGATCAATCCAATAATTACAGCAAAAGCTGTTGTACATAGATAAAAAGCAATGGTCTTACTCCCAATTCTCCCTAAACTTTTAGGGTCTCCTACACTAGCTGCCCCCACAATTAAAGAAGAAAAGACCAAAGGAATGATAACCATTCTAATCAACCTGATAAATAACTCCCCTATAGGTTCAATGACTACAGTCTTTTCACCAAAGATCACCCCGATAATTATTCCTAAGATCAAACCAATTAAAATCTTAGTATGCAATTCTAGATTATTCCATCTTTTCAATAACAATATAAGAAACCTCCCCTAACTTTTTAACCCTCTTATTCTATCGATAGTTTATAAAATCATAGGTTTATTAAATATGTATTGTAATAGCTGATATTATATGAATTTAATTATAATTATCAACTTTAAAGTAAAATTTAAAGTATAGCTAACTAAAAGCTCAAGAAACCTGTTATATATTGATCCATAACATAAAAAACCTAAGAAGGTAAAGACCCACTTAGGTTTTTTATTTAGTTCTTATATAAATTTTCAATTTGCCTATGCTACTGCTTTGACATCTTCTTCCTTCTTCTCTTGTTTGACTAAGAATAATGCTAAAGCTCCAACAGCAGCTAAGACACCAACTATTGTTGAAATTGGACCTTGAATCCCAAAGCCTTCTGGTGCAATAATAATGTAAGAGATAGAGACTGCTGTCATAAAGGTTGCTGGAATAGTAGCAATCCAATGGAACTTACCATGTTGGAGTAAATAAGCTGCTCCAGCCCATAAAGCAATCATCGCTAAAGTCTGATTAGACCAAGCAAAGTAACGCCAGATGATACTAAAGTCCATTTGAGATAAGACAATCCCTACTGCAAATAGAGGAATAGCTAACTTAAATCTGTTAGTCTTATCTGTCTGCTCTAAATCAAAGATATCAGCCAAAATCAATCTAGCACTACGAAAAGCAGTGTCACCAGAGCTGATTGGTAGAGCCACAACTCCTAGCATCGCTAGAATACCACCAGTTATACCTAACATATTATCACTAATTAGCTTAACAATTCCTGCTGGTCCTCCATTTTCAGCCATAGCAGTTGCTAAACCATCAGTTCCTCCAAAGAAGGTCATAGCTGCTGCAGCCCAAATTAAAGCAATCACACCTTCAGCAATCATCGCTCCATAAAATACCTTTCTTCCATCCTTCTCATTCTCTAAACAGCGAGCCATTAGTGGTGATTGAGTAGCATGAAAGCCACTGATTGCACCACAAGCAATGGTTACAAATAACATTGGCCACATTGGTAGTTCGCCAGGATGAAGATTGGTTAATGTTATCTCTGGAATTTGATAGTCTCCAAGAACCAATCCCCCACCGATACCAATTGCCATAATCAATAGTGAACCACCTAAAACAGGATAGAATTTAGCAATAATCTTATCTACTGGTAAAACAGTAGCTAAGAAGTAATAAACGATAATAATCGCTAGCCAGATATTCAGACTCATGCCAGTCATATTAGCTAATAAGCCAGCTGGACCAGTCATAAATACAGTGCCAACTAAGACCAATAAAACGATAGAAAAGAGTCTCATAAATTTACGGGCACCTTCACCTAAATACTCTCCAACTACCTCTGAAATACTTGCTCCTTCATTACGAATAGATAGCATCCCTGCTAAATAATCATGGACAGCTCCAGCAAAGATAGACCCAAATACGATCCACAAAAATGCGGCTGGTCCAAATAAAGCACCAGCAATTGCTCCAAAAATAGGACCTAATCCTGCAATATTCAAGAGCTGAATTAAGAAGACACGAGCCCAATTAATCGGTACAAAATCAACACCATCTTCTTGCAAATAAGCTGGAGTCTCTTTATCTCCATCGACTCCAAAAATTCCCTCTACAACCTTACCATAAACCATATACCCCACAACTAATGCAACTAATGAGATAATAAAAGATACCATATTATATCTCCCCCTTTAATTTTTAGAGTGTTAACTGATTATAGGGGTTATAAACTTATTGCTAACTTGTACTTAAATTATAGAATAAATTTGCTATTTTGATAAGTAATTTACTCTAAATAACATAAATTAAGGGTTCAATTGCATTATATTGCTCTAAGCTGTATTAGATTAACTAAAAACATATCAATCTAACTTAAATGTGAAACTATATGAGTATATTATGATACTTTTTTATTAGATAGTTAGGGATTGGGTGGTTAGGTAGTTGGATTTTGCTAAACCCTACCCACCTATCTACCTGACAACCCAAGTGTCGCATTGTCTCTCTTTAGTTTTACTTTAAAGTTAAACAATCATATCCCAAATACTTTTTGTAAATCTTTCACTTTAGCACGGCTGACAGGAACCTCCATCTGTCTATCATCACCCATTAAGACCTGATATTTTCCTTTAAACCAAGGAACTATCTCTTTAATCTTGTTTAGATTGATTAAATAACTGCGATGCACTCGCAAAAATTCAGCTTGCTTTAATCTATCCTCCAATTCACTCAAGGATAGGTCTATCTGATACTCTTGGTCATAGGTTTTGACATAGACCTTAGAATCATGGGTATATAAGAGTATAATATCATTATACTCTAGTAATTTGAGATTCCCCTTATTTGTTCTCACAGCCAATTTCTCAATCTTAGAAATTCTACCTTTATCTCTTATCTTCTCAATTAGATCTGTTAGCTTCTCCTCTATAGCCTGTTCTTTAAAGTAGAGGGGTTTAATTCTATTTATTAACTTTACAAGCCTCTCTTCTTCATAAGGCTTTAATAGATAATCAACTGCATTGACTGTAAAGGCATCTAAAGCATATTCATCATAAGCTGTTACAAAAACAATTATAGGCTCTAGCTCTAAGTCCATAAGCTCCTTGGCAACTTCCAAGCCAGTCTTTCCTCCCATTTGAATATCTAAAAAGACTAAATCAGGACTTTTTTCTTTAATAAGCTCTAAAGCTTGAATCCCATCCTCTGCTACTCCTACCAGTTGAATATCATCTATCCCTTCTAATAAAAACTCCAGTTCACTCCTTGCTGGAAATTCATCATCTGCTATTATTGTTCTAATCTTCTCCATTAGCTTCCCTCCCCTGAAGTAAGTATGGAATTTGAATTCTAACTCGAGTCCCCTCTTGCTGCCGACTACTAATCTCTAAACCATATTCAGTACCATATATCTTTTGAATTCTCTGTTTAACATTGCTCAAGCCAATTCCACATCCCTTTCCATACCCTGCTTCTATCACACAATTTAGATACTTATCTGGAATTCCTACCCCATTATCTATTATCTCTAATACTAAGATTTCATCTTTATCCCTTGCTTTAACCAATACCTTACCAAGACCAACTTTAGAAGAAAGACCATGCTTAATAGCATTCTCTACAATCGGCTGTAAGACAAAACTGGGAACCTGACAGCCTAATAATTGCTTAGGAATATCTATCTCGACCTCTAAATTGGAACCAAAACGAGCCTTCTCTATCTCAACATAATAAGAGGTATACTCCAATTCCTTCTCTAACCTGATTAAGCTATGGTTCTCCTTTAAGGTATGACGGAAGAATTTAGATAGCTTGACCAATAAATTTCTTGCTACCATAGGGTCAGTACGACAAAAAGAGATAATAGTATTTAAGGCATTAAATAAGAAATGGGGATGAACCTGAGACTGTAAAGCCTTCAGCTCAGCTTGAGTAGACAGCTGTGCCTCCTTCTCTAAACTGGATATGTGTAACTGGGTAGATAATAACTCTGAAATCCCTCGGGCTAACTCTATATCTACTTCTGTAATACTACTCTCTTCAGATTTATATAACTTTAGTGCTCCAATCACCTCATCCCTTCTCTTTAAAGGGGCAATTACCGCTGACTTAAGATTACAGTCCTTTACTGGACAACCTAGCTTTTGTTTGTTAGTAGCTACCTTCAAATGACCCTCTAACAGAACCTTTTTAGTAGCCTTAGTCATTATCTGCTCTCCTGCCTGGTGGTGATCCATTCCCAGTCCATAATGGGCTAGAACCTTCTTCCGATCAGTTATTGAAACAGCTGCAACACCACTTATCTCCAAAATAATCTTTGATGCCTCTAAAGCAGAACTATAATTTAAACCTTCTTTTAAATAACCGATACTCTTGTTAGCAATCTTTAAGGCTTTATATGATTGTAAGGCCATCAGCTCTTGTCCCTTCTTCATACTATTATGGAGCACATTAATAAATAAAGTAATCCCTAGAGAATTACTTAAAATCATAGGTAGAGCTATAATTCTTACTAGTTCATAGGCTTGGCCATATGGATGGCTTAAGATCAAGACCAATCCCATCTCTAAAACCTCTATCATCACTCCTAATAGAAATGCCATACTTAAAGAGATTTTATCAAAAGGTCGATAGTAATAGATTATTCCACCAATTAACCCTGCTAAAGTGGTAGATAAAGCACAAGCAAAGGCTGTAAATCCACCTAGGAAATAACGATGAAGTCCTCCAATTAGACCAGCCAAAAGTCCTACCAAAGGTCCTCCCAGTAAACCACCGACAACTGCTCCAATAGCTCGAATATTGGCATAAGCATCATGGATATAAATACCCAAATAAGTGCCCAAAATTGATAATAAGCCAAAAAATATAATCAAGAAAATCTTAGATTTAAGCTTAGCCCTTCTATTAATCACTTGCGAAAAAATATCGGTTTCCATAATCAATAGTTGGGCTGCTACTGCTATAACTGCCATATTCTTGATCAGATCAAAGAGCAAACTAGCAATTAAATCAGACATAACTACTACACCTCCTCGAATTATAATGCTTAAATATCTATCTAGAGTAGTTAAATAAGTTATTTTGTATTATAATTATATCATATAGAACCCTTAGATGAGATAGCAGTTAATAAATTATTGAGAAAATAGCTCGTGAAATTTAACTATGAGGTTATATGGGTATATTGCGACAGTTTTGCTACTAGTCTCTGGTCTCTCCTACGGGTTTGAAAATCATAAACCCTCCGTGATAAATCTGCTATTAGCTAAGAACTTATAAAGCTAGAGGCTAGTAGCCAGTAGCTAGTGGCTATTAAAAAGTGTCGCATTATCTCTATTAAGTTTCACTTTAAGCTTAAATACCTATCATACCTTAAAGATAAGGAGTGGATATTATGCCTGATTTTTGGAGCCATATTGTTGCAGGAGATTTAATTATAGACAAACTAGAAGAGAATAGTTTCAAGGATATTATTAAAGAGAATAGAAAAAGCTATAATCTAGGATGCCAAGGACCTGACTTCTTCTTTTATAATGATTTTTGGCCTTGGATTAAGAAGAAACGTGGTCCTAAAATCGGATCACAGCTACACCAAACAAATATTAAATCTTTCTTTATAGAGAGTATCAATTACTTAAAAAGTAAAAATGATAGTAAGGATTTCCCGATACTACTAAGCTATTTTTGTGGCTTTTTAGCCCATTATGCAGTAGATAAGATAGCCCATCCCTTTGTCTTTGCTAAACAGAAAAATTCTGATGAGCATAAGCTCTTAGAGATTAATTTAGATACTTATCTAGTTGAAGAAATCTGGAAAAAAAGAGTCTATAGCCTCTCTCCACTTGATCAGATTGATTTAGGAAATAAGTTACCAGATATAATTATAGATTACTATAATTATATCTTAGATAAAAGTCATAATCATAATTTAGAAATAAAATTAATCAATGATTCCTACCAAGACTTCAAACAAGTAATGAGCTTCTTTTATAGTCCTTATCAGATCAAAAAGATAGTTTTTAAAACATTAAATCCTTTAGCACCACTTAACCTCAATACTTTAAGCTATCCTACTAAAATAAATTACGAAATCCTATCAAAAGAAGAGTACTTAAAGTTTAAAGAACTGATACTAGAAGGGGTTGAAGAAGCCATTAGGTTAATAGGTATATTAAAAGGCTACCTCCAAGATGAGCTTGAAAACTCACAGTTAGCAGTAGCCTTTCAAGGGATAAATTTTGAAGGGGAGCTTATTGAATAGCCTCAGCTCTCCCTTTTTCTATATCTACTCTACTTAACAGAATTATCCCTAAGATAAAGAAGGTAGCTAAGGAGATAATTCCCCATCTACTACTACCAGTCAACTGTCCAACTAGTGCAAAGATAAAGGGCCCTGTGATTGCAGCAAACTTACTAGAAACACCAAAGAAGCCATAGAATTCAGCCGACTTATTTGGAGGAACCATGATCCCATATAAGGAACGGCTCAATGCCTGTACCCCACCTTGTACTAAACCAACCATTCCAGCTAAAATCCAAAAATGGAGAGCACTGCTCATAAAATAACCTACAACAGTAATTAATAAATAAACACTAAGTCCTATGATAATTCCTCGTTTTGCCCCTATTCTCTCACCTAATTTACCAAAAAGTAAGGCAAAAGGAATCCCTATAAATTGGGTTAAGACCAAAGCACCAATCAAATCACCCTGTCCGATTCCAATTTCACTACCATAGATTGTAGCCATGCGAATAATCGTGCCTACTCCATCATTATAGATCCAAAAGGCAATCAAGAACTTAAACAATTGGCGATATTGTTGTATATTCCTAAAGGTTCTTGCTACTCTAGCAAAGCCAACTTTGATATATCTGCTGAATTTGAAGTTCTTCTTTCTTGGAAGCTCAGAAACATTTCTAAAGATAGGAATAGAGAAGATAAACCACCAAATTGCTACAGTTACAAAAGATAGTCTAGTAGCCAACAAACTATCACCTATCCCAAAGATAGTAGGCTTTTTAATCATGATTAAATTTATAACTAACAAAAGCCCCCCACCCAAATAACCAGCAGCATACCCCAAAGACGAAACATAATCCATCCTCTTTGGAGTTGTAATCTGTGGTAGAAAAGAGTCATAAAACACATTAGCACCAGAGAAGCCAATGCTTGCTAAGATAAAATAGAATGATGCCAAGAGGTAGTCACCCTCACCTATAAAGAACAATAAACCTGTAGCTGTTATTCCTAGATAAGCAAAAAATCTGAGAAAGCTCTTTTTAGAGTTAGAAAAATCGGAGATAGCACCTAGGATTGGTGATAATAAAGCAATGATTAACATTCCAATTGCTTGAGTATATCCCCAATAAGATGTAGCTACATTCTCTACCAACCCTTTTGCAGCCACTGTCCTATAAAATATTGGTAAGACTGTTGCTAAAATAGTTGTAGCAAAGGCTGAATTAGCCCAATCATACAGAACCCAAGAATAAACTTGCTTTTTATTTTCCATCAATTCACCCCATTATAAGATTTGATAGATTCTAATTCTTGAAAATTATTGGCTATTCCTTGTTAGCCAAGAGTTCTTAACAGAAATTTAACATTTTTAAAGAGAAAAAAGATTAGGTCATCCCTAATCCTCTTTCTCTTAGTTTTTACTATTTACTAAACTCTTCTTTCCAAATCTGATAAGCTATTTCATAATTTGGAACCTGAGGATTAACCACTAATGCTTTTAGGATATCATCCTTAGCTTGACTGATAGCAGCTTGGGTAGCTAAATTCCGATAATTGGCCTCTTGCTGTAATAAGCTCTTAACCTGTAAAGGAATCTCACCTACCTCTAATGCTCTAATACCACTACCATTAACGATTGTAGCTACCTCCACTATCACCTCATCAGCTATCCCCTCAAGCAGCCCATTATTGGCTATATTTAAAATAAACTCTTCATTCTTATCATTAACTATCGCTGCTATTAATGGGACTATCACATCAGAATACCAGATAGCACCCCTTTGGTAGATCAACTCTGGAATTGTCTCTGGACTCTCCTCTAAGGCTTTGGCTATCTCATCACTGGTCTCAATCAACTCTTCTGCTCTTAAGATATCCTTCCCTTTTGCCTTTTCTACTTCTATGCTATGATGGTAATAATATTTTAAATAAGGCAATGGAATCACCTCTAAATTCTTAATCCACTCTGAATTAATTCCTAGATCTAAAGAGTCTACCTCTTCAATAACTTCAGCAGTTCTATCCTCACCTCTAATACTTAACTGTTGATACCATCCTAAATGATTTAAACCAAAGTAATCATATCTAAGCTCTGCTCGATCTACATCTAACATCTTAGCAATCTTATTTAATACCCCTACTGGCAAATCACACAGGCTGATTACATTTACAGTCGTCTCCTGCTCAATCGCTTGTTGGACTATACTAGCTGGATTGGTTAAGTTGATTAATAGAGCTTCAGGGCAATACTCTTCCATCTGACTGGCCAACTCTAACATTACTGGTACAGTCCGTAAAGCATTAGCAAAGCCTCCAGGTCCTACTGTCTCCTCTCCGATAATATCATACTTTAAAGGAAACTCTTCATCATAGGCTCTAGCCTTCATCCCTCCTACCCTTATCTGGCAAAGAACCAATTCAGCGCCCTGTAACGCTTCTTGACGATCTGTTGTATATGTAACCTTGAAATCATACTCTGACTTATCTATCACACTCTGACTTAGTCTAGCTACCTTCTCCAACTTACTTGCAGTTCTACCATTTAAACAGATTTCATCAAAGTCAATCTCCTCTTGATAATTAGCTATTGCATCAAATAAAAGTGGTGTATAGAGTCCACTACCACCAATTACTGTTAATTTTATTCCCATTATCATTCCTCCTCTTATAATCTTATACTTATTATATTAAATTCTTGTCAAATTTATATTCTCCTTTTATATAATCTCTTATTATTCTTAAACCAGCCATTATCTTAGCTCTGATTATTTAGATAAAAAGGGCTAGTAGATGCATCTACTAGCCCTTTTTATCTAAATAAACTTTTCAATAAAGTTCTTAATCATTTCAGCTATATGATCTACTCCTTGCTCCAAATCCTCTTGAGCAATCTCAAGTAATACCTCACTCTCATCTAAATCCATGGCTTCTGCAAAAACTCCTAGTAGATTAGTTGCTCGACGGTCTACCTCAATCCACAATTTTAATCGGTCATCAAGTATATTATATAATAGCTCTAACTCATCTAGAGAGTTGACAAAAACTCCACCCTGTGGCTTTAACTCCAGCTCTTGGACAAAGGGATGTTTCCAGTCAAAGTCTGCCTCTTCATTAACAACCTCAGTAAGTACAAAGCCTAATTTCTCTAAAGCTCCTAATACTACCTGCATATAGGGATGGGGAACAACTGCTATCATATCCTTATCACCTGGGTCGATAGCGTTTTTAATATCTAAACCTGCATCTAGCCAGACTGGAAAGTTCTCTGTTGGAATCGGGGTCTGAGCATCTAAGATAAAGGAGAAAGGGATACTGAGCTCATCTCCAGAATTAACTGTTCTTTCAACAGGAATATCAATTACCTGTAGCTTGTAATCAACCCTATAAGAACTCTCCTCCTCATCCTCTACTGTCTTCTCATACTTTGTCATCACATTGAGATAAACTTTATCAATCTCCTGCTCTACATTACCACCTTTAATCTCAAAATGTCCTGTTACTTCTGCACCTGCTACCACATTCTCAGAGTCTAAGACTGTATCAATCTTGGTTGCACCAATTCCTACACTAGCCATCATCTTCTTAAATAAACTCATCTTGTTATCACCCCTGTTTAAATTTTTAGCAGAAACTACTATATATAATTGAACACCTAATTTACTTTTCCTTTTTAAAATGTAAAAAAGTCCACATAAATGTATAAATAACCTCTAAAGATTAAATTTACTTAAAGAATATACAATAATATAAGATCTTAATGAGGTGGGAGACTGTGGATACTAGTTAGACAGTGGGTATTTTATTTAATATGCTCCTCTAATCTTGTATAAAAATCAGAATAATTGATAATAATTTTAGTGTATTTAATAAAATCTAAAAGGAGGAATTATAATGGAGACAATTCAAGTCTTACCATCAACTTATAACGATATATCAGAGGTTAAAACAAACATGAATAATTTCAATGGGACATTCAATCTTAACAAATCAGGGTTTGATCCTAATATGCCAGGTCATTCTTCAGAGCATAATATGGTCTTCCGCCAAGAGCCTAGAACCGCTAAGATGGAGCTGGCTGGAATCGGTTTACCCCAGAATATCAGATTAGAGATGGGGCAGATGCTAGATGACCATCAATGTGCCTTAACAATAGCTTTACACCAGTATAACAAGCATCACTGGTTGACAGAGGGAGCAGAGTCTTTCTTCAGTATCCACCATATGTTAGAAGAGCATATTCAGGAGACTCAAAAGCATATTGATATGGTTGGAGAGCGAGTTGCTAGATTAGGAGTTGTACCTACTGCTCACCCTGTTACTCAGCATCAGCTCTCTTATATTAAGCATGAAGTGGAAGGGCGTTATACTATGCGTGATTTTCTACGCAATGATTTAGAGAATGAGCTAAAGATGCAGGAGATGATGAGAAAGACAATTACCCGTGCCCATGAAATCCATGACTATGGTACTGCTGAGGTTCTACAAGAGGTACTATTAAAAAGAGAAGACTTTGGATATCATATCTATAGCCTTCTTGAAGATGATACTTTGGTTAGAGGGATGAACCATCTCTTAGACCAGCAAGATGATATCATTCAAAGAAACTCAATTAATTCTCAAAACAGATTCCAGTAGAAAGCAGTGATGAATGACAGGTAATCGGTGACAAGTTAGAGGTTTAGAAATTCAAATATAGGAAAGCCACAGGTTAAAACCTGTGGCTTTCCTAATCATTTAGAAGATAACAACTTATCCTTTTTCTTATCTTGAAGATATACAATTTTAAACTTTGAACCAACCTTTGCTCGTTCATACTCTTGATCCCCTAACTTAGAACACTGATTACAAGAATTATGGGGAATGATAATAGCTCTAATTTTGCCAACAGCAGAAGGATGGGCAATAGAATCAATTATCATTAATCCTGCACAATCGGCACAGATTTTAATCTTGACCTCTTGATTCTCTGTAATATTAGCAGTATCATAATAGATATTTCGCTTGGTAGTATAATACTCCTTGCAATTGAACTTCTTTCTAATATCAACCTCATCTTTATTCTCCCAAGCTCTAAGTAACCTTTTCACATCTCTTTTAATAGTAGCAGTGATTTTTGGTGACTGCTCTTTAATCGCTGGATGATAATCTGGCTCTTTGATCTGACTATAATCTAAACCTGCCATCGCTAAGATTATACCTACATTGACATAAGGTAGAGCTGATTCAATGGAATAGCCTCCCTGTAAGATAGCTAGGTCAGGATCTAACTTAGCATTTAATTCTGCATAACCTTGGGCAGAGATATTCATATTGGTCAAGGGGTCACTATAGTGGTTATCCTGACCTGCTGCATTGATCAGCAAATCAGGCTTGAAATCATCGAGAATAGGCAAAATCAGATTATCAAGAGCATATAATAACCCTTCATCAGTGGTATTAGGTGGTAGAGGCAGATTTATCGTTCTACCATAAGCCCCTGGTCCACCTAAATCCTCGACAAAGCCTGTGCCTGGATATAAGGTTCTACCATCCTGATGTAAAGAAATATGTAAGACATTAGGATCATTATAATAGATATTCTGGGTTCCATCAGCATGATGGGCATCGGTATCAACAAAGGCAATCTTTAAATCACTACCATATTTCTGCCGTAAATGCTCAACCATGATTGCTTCATTATTAATAGTACAAAATCCCCTAGCACCATGGACTACATGAAAGGCATGGTGTCCTGGTGGTCTAATAATAGCAAAGGCCTTATCCACCTCACCTTCCATTACTAATTCTCCTGCTTTAATAGCTCCCCCTGCTGAAATCAAATGGGGCATAGTCACAATACTATCTATATCGGGAACACAGATATGGGTTCTCTCTACATCTTCTTTGCTAGCAACGATAGGATTATACTCTTCAATGCCTTCGATATCTAAAATCCCCTCTTCTAAAATCTGGTCTTTGGTATATAAAAGCCGCTCTTCCCGTTCAGGATGTGTCGGAGAGATAGCCCAATCAAAGGCAGGAAAGAAGATTAAACCTAATTTATTCTTAGCATTGATTCTCATTAAAAACCCTCCTATTTAAAGTTTTTAGTAGTTTTAACGGTTTTAATTATTCATTGTGAATTGCCCTTTCCAGCCCCGGTTTAATTTGAGCTGTAACTTCAATAATCTCACCAACTGTATTAAAACCACGTATCAGATTAAAGGATTGAGCATTAATAATTTCAATTAAAGCTTCACTATTAACTCTCTTCTTAAGCTCTTTCTTAACAACCTCTTTGGCTTGGTCTAAATTAAAATCAGTATTAACCTGCTTTCTTAGTTCAAATTCAGGAATCTGATAATACCCTTGCGAAGTGTCAGCATAAAGGGTACATTTTTGAGTAATTTGAGCTAGAGATGCTCCAATAGCATTGGCTACTTTTGACTCTCTAGGTAACTGATAAGCAAGCCCTAGCTCAGTAGATAATCTGTCTGCTAAGGCTTTGGCTGGTCCACCAATCACTACTAAATTATCTGCTTCTATCTCTTTAGAACTCAAAAGTTCATTGATAGTATAAACTGCTTGACTATTGAGTTTCTTTAAAATCTCTTCAATTTTTAACCTTATTTTCTTACAAAATCTATCAATAACCTCTTCTGCAAACTCAGTTAATGATAAGTTCAGCTCTAAAGCCAAAGGCTCTAAACTCTCTTTAGCCAGCATCTTATCACCAATTTTACTTAAGCCTAAGATCACTAAAGCATCTGTAGGAGTAGGCGCAGGTCCTCCTAAACAGGCAGCAACCCCCTTTCTTATTGGTCCAAGCTGAATACTACCCTCGTTTATTTGAACTAGACTATCTCCTCCACAAGCAATCGATTGACTAAATAACCCTCTAATTAAGGTTCTATAATCATTAATCTCTATCCCCTTGGGATTAAATAATGGTACTCCCTCGATAAATAAGGAGATATCAGTTGTAGTTCCACCAATATCTAGACCAATAGTAGTACCCCTTAGCTTATTAAGACTCAAAATTCCCATAATACTAGCAGCAGGACCAGAGTTGATCGTCTCAATTGGAACTTTAGTCGACTCCTTTAAGGGCATCGTTCCACCATCGGCCTTAAGAATATAAATCTCTTTCTTAAAGACCATCCTATCGAGCCCCTCTTTTATCTCTCTAATAAACTCTTTGTAACCTTTTTGGATAATACTATTTAAATATGTAGTTGCGACACGGCGGGGATAATTTAAGCTCCCTGATAGATGATGTCCTAGGGTAATCTCTATTTGAGGATAATTCTTCTCAATTAATCTTTTAACTTGTAACTCCTGTTTAGGATTACGATTAGAGAATTTACCACAGATTCCAAGCTGCTTAACCCCTTTTTTAAGCAACTTGCTAATTTTATCCTCTATTTCTTGTAGATTAAGCTCTTTAACCTCTCTTCCTCTATGGTCAATCGACCCAGAGATAATTTCGGTATAGGGACTATAACTATAATAGGCAGGATTTAATCCTGGTCCAGGAATTAAGATCAATCCTGTCTTGGGATAGTTACCTTCAGTAATCAAATTGGTAGCTAGAGTTGTACTTAATACAATACTATCGATTCTTTCTCTCTCTATATCGGCAATCAAATTCTGGCAACTAGTTAAGATAGTTTCACTAAGCTTATTATGATTGGTATTAATCTTAGTAGTTTTTAATATCTCTTGTTTCTCAATTAAGATCCCATCTGTATGGGTTCCTCCAATATCAATACCTAACTTCACTTAAAGTCACCTCCATAATTGATTTAGTAAAGATATAATAAAAATAATGCTGATTCTACTAGTAGAATCAGCATTATTTTTATTATTATTCTATTAATCAGAATAACCTATTAACTTTAATTTTGCAAGTCTTGTATCAACGAATATTCTATAATTATCATACCTCTTTTTAGCTTTTAAGACATCTCTAGAGATAGAAAACCACTTCTACTTTTGATGTCTTCTCTTAATTTCAAGCTCCTTCTTAATAGCAAAACTACCATACCCCTTCTTTAATTTCAATCCACTCCTCTGTATCTGACCTAAACCATGCCAATTCCTCTCATCAATCTCAAAGATATTATGGATAGTAGCTATCGCCTTTAAATTTCCTTGAGCCTTGACTGCTCTAAGATATAGTTTCTCAATCCTATTAATAACCCTCTTTAATATCTTATATAAAATCATAATAATATCATACCCTTCACCAGCAATTAATGCTAGTCTCTTAGATTTATTGGATATAAAACACCCTAGAATTTTACTAAAATAATCTAAATTTTCTCTTAACCCCCCTTAATGAACTTATGTGTTCTCATTTTAATATCCTTTAAAGTATCTCTTTAGCTAATAATATGCTTTAATTCTCACAAATATTAAATCTGAATAATTGAAAATGTAAATTTTTAATAGTTGCTTATGGAAATTCGATTATGTACTAAAACCCATCTAATCAGATAATAAAAAAGAACTATCTCCTACTAAACAAGTATCAACAGCAGACTTAGTAAACTAAGAAAGGGCTACAGGATTTTTAACCTGTAGCCCTTTCTTCAATAACATATGATAAATACCCAATATTAAAATCAAATTTATAATGTTTTTATTATCTTAATTTTACTTGTTACTCGTCACTATCAATCCTTACCCTATAGCCTCAATCTTCTCTAATTCCGCTAACCTCTTATCAATCATCAATAACACCTCTTTGGCATCCTCTTGCTTGGTTACATCATATCTATCAGCATCAATTACAAGTATCTCTGATGCATCATAGTGATTAAAGACCCAATCATCATATCTAGAATGTAAATTTCTCATATAATGCTCTAACTCTGGATTATGGTCAAACTGCTCAAAATCCCTTCCCCGCTTTTCAATCCTCTCTTCTATAGTTTCAAAAGATGCTTGTAAATAGATAAATAGATCTGGAGCTTTTTTGGGCATACCTTCTAACTCTTCCATCATATTATCCAATAAATCGAGATAACAATCAAATTCCGCTTGACTCATATTCCCATCTTCATAATTAATTCTAGCAAATAATGCATCTTCATAAATACTACGATCTAAGACATTATTTCTATCAATTAAAGCCTCTTTAATTGATTTAAATCTCTTATTTAAGAAATAAATCTGTAAAGCAAAGGCCCATCTCTTCTTATTATGATAAAACTTGTCCAATAGAGGGTTATCATCTACACTCTCATAAAAGACATCACTATCCAAATGATTAGCTATCATCTCTGCATAAGTTGTCTTCCCTACACCTATCATTCCACCTAGTACAATCACATAATCTCCCCCTTTATTCATTATCATCCAGCCCCTTTTACGTCAAAATCTATTAATTTAAGTCATAATACGATTATCACTATTATAAGTATCCTTATTCTTTTTGCAGCAGAATTTAAATTTTGAGTTGATTAATCTCCAAACAAAGAAAAATCCCTTATCTGTAAGGGAATTATTGATAATTTATAATAATTCAGTTCCAAACCTATAAATCCAAAAATTTATTGCCAAATATTTTTAACATTTTAGATTATTTGCTATTTAACAGTAATAGATAACTTCTTTCCTCTAATAATATATTATATTATAACAAAAAGTTCAACAAAAATAAAAAAAAGAGTTAGAGAATAGATACTCTTAACTCAATTTAGCAGAATAATCTTACTGATTGCTTAGTTAATCACCTAAATCTGAATTAATAAAATAAGAGTAATAAGATTAATAAGTGAAAAATAAATAATCAAGTTACTATTAACACTCATTACTCTTTTTATCATCTTCATATCTATTAGATATTAGCAAAAATCCTTAATTTTCTTGGTTCTAGGGATATCTCCAAAGGTAAGTGAGGACCTTTCTCACCATCTACATCGGAAAAATGAGGGTCGTAGGTACTATCGGTACATTCAACCTTAAAGTAATTATCCTGTAAATAAATGATATTCTTATCATTTAGGTGCTCTCCTTGGAGTATCTTGACAAATAAAGCTGCTATCTCATGTAAAGGCCTTGCCTTGATTGCTACAAACTCCAATAGACCATCATCAATAGTAGCCTTAGGAGCTAGCTTATTAAAACCTCCTGCCCCTTGACTATTTAAGATTAAGAATAGATAGACATCTTCTTCTACTCTCTTTTCTTTAGTAGTAATTTTTAAAGGAATGGGTTTTAATTTAGGTAGTTGCTCAATCCCTTTTAAGTAATAAGCCATCTTACCAAGAGTATTTTTAAACTTTCTATCAATCTCATGGGAGACAGTTGAGAGTAAGCCCCCAGCACAAACATTGATAAAGTATCTACCATTTACTTTACCTATATCCACCTCTTTAATATTTCCTTTCAGTATGGTATCAAAGCATTCTCTAAATTCAAAGGGCATATTCAGATGGGCTGCAAAATCATTTGCAGTTCCAGCAGGGACAATTCCCAAGGGAACATCTATCTTATCTGCTAACATCTTATTGATCACTTCATTAACAGTACCATCACCACCAGCAGCTACTATAGCATCATACTCATCTTCAACAACTCTCTCCAAACCCATAGGTATATCCCCTGGCTTTAAACTTCTAAATACACTCACCTCATAGCCTGCTCTTTGAAATCTATCAATAAAATCATCTAGAAAATCAGGAAATCTTCTATTGCCTGACATAGGATTATAAAGTAATTTAACCTTCTTCATAACTTAACAACCACCACCTTAGCTTATAATATTAATTTAAGTATAATTATATTTATTACTAAAGTTCATCGACTCTATCTTAATATTCTCTAGAAGCTAAATTATTCCTCTAAGATAACCTTCCGAATTCTATTTAAAATTATCACAATTATCTTGAATCTGTCAATCTCATACTAGAAAAAGGCTATAGCTATTGAAGTTTAAAAATGTCATTATAGAATGATATTGCGACACTTTTTAATAGCCACTAGCTACTGGCTACTAGCCTCTAGCTTTACAAGTTCTTAGCTAATAGCAGATTTATCACGGAGGGTTTATGATTTTCAAACCCGTAGGAGAGGCCAGAAACTAGTAGCTAAAGTGTCGCGATCTCCCCATTAACAATCAATATTTATTTTAAAATCTAATTAAAATAAAATGTTATATTAACCAAAAATTAATATACATTTAATCTCTTCTTAAAATAAATCTGATATATTTGAGTTTAGGAATAAAATCAGTCAACTAAAAGGAGGATTATAATGTTTGATAAGAAAGGTACAATTGTATCTGTAGTAGCGCTTTTAGTAGTTTTTGCTATCTTTACTATTAGTACAGCCAGTAAAGCATGGTGGATTTTTGGTGGAGATGATAGTCAAAATGACAAGATTGAAATTAGTTTTTGGCATGCAATGGGAGGACACAACAAAGAGGTAGTCGATACTTTGGTCGAAAAATTTAATCAGCAACATCCTAATATTCAAGTTAGTGCACAATATAAAGGAAGTTATCGAGAAACTTTAAATGCCACAATAGCAGCAACCCAACAAGGTAACCCACCTAGTGTAATTCAATCCTTTGAAATTGGTACTAGACAGAACGTGGATAGTGGAATCTTTATCCCCTTCCAAGATTTAACCAAGAAAGGTGAGATTGATTGGGATGATTTCCTGGAACCTGTCTTAAATTACTATAAAGTAAATGGAAAATTATATTCAATGCCCTTTAACTCTTCAAATGCAGTTCTTTATTACAACAAGAATTTATTTAAAAAAGCTGGGCTAGACCCAGAAAACCCACCAACTACCTTTGCAGAGATCACAGAAGCTAGTCAAAAGTTAGTTGCTAGTGGTGCTAGTAAAGCTGGTATTACTTGGGCCTTACATTCTTGGTTTTATGAGCAATGGATGGCAAATCTTGGTCAAAATCTAGTAAATCAAGAGAATGGACGAGCTGGCTTAGCTGATCAAGCCTATCTTACTAGTAAAAAATCAATTAAAATTATTAAATGGTGGAAGCAATTATATGATCAAGGACTATGGATTAATCCTGGTATTGAAGCTTGGGCACAAGCTGACCAAAACTTTCTCTCTCAAAGAGCAGCAATGCTGATAACTTCTACCTCTGGAGTTACAGGATTGACCAAATCGGCTAAGGATCAAGGCTTTGAAGTTGGAACTGCTCCAATTCCTATTCCTGCTGATGAGACTAGAAATGGTGTTGTCATTGGTGGAGCATCATTATGGATTGTTAAGAATAAAGATAGCAAAATTGAAAAAGCTGCTAAAGACTTTGTGAAATGGATGAGTTCAACTGAAAATCAGGTTTATTGGCATAAATCTACAGGCTATTTCCCGATTAGAAAGAGTGCCGTTGAATCATTAAAAGCTGAAGGCTGGTTTAGAGAGAATCCTAACTACCAGACAGCCTTTGACCAATTAATAGAGACTAAAAACGTTAGACCAACTCAAGGTGCTTTGGTAGGACGATTTATGGAGCTTAGAACGATAGTAGAAAAGACTGTAGAGAAGATCATTAATGATGAAACTAGTATAGAAGATGCCTTAAATCAGGCTAACCAAGATATTAATAAATCTCTAAAAGAGTACAATAAATTAATTAAATAATAAGCTTGGGGGATGCAAGTATCCCCTCTTTTTAATTGCAAGATAGATTGGAGTGAGTCAAATGCAAGTAAAATTCCGTAGCAAAGCTTTACCATATCTTTTATTATTACCTTCAATAATCGTTTCTCTACTATTCTTATATTATCCTGCCCTAAAGACCTTTGTCTTAAGCTTATATAAAACTGCTTTTATGGGGATGAGAAAGATCTTTGTAGGTGGAAGTAATTTTATAGAACTATTTACTTCAATAGAGTATTTACAAAGTATCTTAATTAGTTGTTTCTTTGCAGTTGGTGTTGTGGTAATTGGCTTAACTTTATCATTATTTATTGCTGTCTTATCCAATCAAGATATTAGAGGTGGTCGTTTATATTGCCTAGGCTTTATTTGGCCCTATGCTTTATCTCCAGCAATTGCAGGTGTCATCTGGTTATTTATGTTCAATCCCACAGCTGGAATAATTAACTATCTGACTGATTTATTATGGGGAATCAGTCCTGATTGGGTCTCTAATAAACATTTGGCTTTATTAATGGTGATAGGAGCAGCAGTTTGGAAGAATCTCGGGTATAATATCGTCTTTTATCTAGCTGCCTTGCAGAATATTCCTCAAGAGATCTTAGAAGCTGCAGAGATGGATGGAGCAAATAGTTTGCAAAAGTTCTTTCTGATTACCTTTGATTTTCTTAAGCCAACTACATTATTTTTGGTGATAATGAATTTAATCTATTCTTTTTTTGATACCTTTGGCATAATCGATATTTTAACCAAAGGGGGACCAGTCAATGCAACTACTACTATGATTTATAAGTTATATATTGACGCTTTCCAAAACTATAAGACAGGATTTGCTGCAGCACAATCGATTATTTTATTTATAATGGTGATGGGATTGACTATCGCTCAGTTTAAATGGAGTGATAGTAAGATTGATTATGGTTCATAATTTAAAAATTAGGGTGATTGACAGATGAATAAATATCTTATTAAGAAATGGACTAAAGTAGTATTAACTCATTTAATCTTATTGACTATGATGCTAATAGTGGCATCTCCTTTACTTTTTGCTATTATCAAGAGTACCCAATCAATGGGGGAAATCTTCAGTTATCCTCCTAAACTCAGCTTTGGCTCTGCCACCTTCAATAATTATAAGAAGGCTTTACTTGATTATAATCTGGCTAGGCTGATGCTCAATAGTTGTTATATTGCAATTGTCATTACCACTTTAAAGATTGTCTTCTCGATTTTGGGAGCCTTTGCTTTTGTATTCTTTAACTTTAAATATAAGAAGTTATTGTTCTGGCTGATCTTGATTACACTAATGTTACCGATTCCAGTTAGAATAATACCTTTATTTGAATTTATGAAACAGCTAAATTGGGGAGATAGCTTTCTGGCTTTAACAGTTCCCTTTCTAGCCAGTGCCACAGGAACCTTCTTATTTAGACAATACTTTATGAGCTTTCCTGAGTCTATTGTAGAAGCAGCTAAAGTTGATGGGGTAGGTCCATTAAGATTTCTATTTCAAATTTTGGTTCCTATGTCTTTAAATACTATCGGTGCCTTGGCTGTGATTGAATTAATCTATGTCTGGAATCAATACTTATGGCCATTGATTATTATCACCTCTAATCAGAAGCAGGTAGTCCAAATCGGTCTAAAATCATTAATAGGGACAGGAGATCAAGGAACAGATTGGGCTGTAGTCATGGCTGGTGCTGTGATTACCTTATTACCTCCCTTAATTGTCTTTATTTTACTCCAAGAACAGTTCATGAATGGCTTTGCTTTAAGTGAAAATAAATAAGCAATATTATTATAGTAAAACTTTATAAGTAAATATAAATACAATGATGCTAGATGACAAGTAATGAATTCAAATCAAAAAGATAAATTAGATTTTGTTATTTATATAAAATTAATGGACCTAAAATTAGGTCCATTAATTTAAAAGTCCCAAACTATCGGTTTAGACTTATCATCACTTTTATTATTATCTGCTAGATTCTTTTCCTTCTCTACTGCCGGCTTACTTTCTACTACTTCTTCTACTACTTCTTCTACTACTTCTTCTACCTCTTCACTTTCTTCCTCTCTACTTTCTGTATTATCGATATTACTATTCTCTAAGGCCTCTTCTTTAGATTCTTCTGTCCCATCTATCCCCTTTACTGATAAAGCTTGAAGTTCATCACTAGACTCTTTTAAATTAGATTCTGTCGCTAATCTATTCTCTAAATCAATCTCCATAAATCGCTGACCTGTTGCTGTTAACTCTAAATAGACCCTTCTTCCCTCTTTATTAGCTTTGAGAAAGAGACTCTCCTCTAACTCCCCTATCACCTCATTCATTCTATACTTACCTAATCTGTTAACCTCCCATAAATCTCGCAAAGTTATCTCTTGATTATTAGTAAATAACTCCAAAGAATTCCTTAAGGTATTAACCGACTCCTCTGATAGCTTAGATGATAATGCCTTAATACAGTCATCACATAATTTCATTGCTACTTCCCTCCTTTCTATATAAAATATATTTAAGCTAAAGGAAAAGTATACACAACTAAATGAAAATGAATATAACTAACAATAAATCTTTTATGAAGGAGAGCCACATATAATATAGCTTAATTGTAAAATGAACTTGAACTAATAAAAATTAATAAAAAAATGCCCATAGTAGACCAAACTGTAATATAATTAGATCACCACAAAATAAC
>NZ_PVNB01000016.1 GCF_003001995.1 Orenia metallireducens
ACAATTCCTTATGGAGTAATTGAAAAGATGTCAAATCATCCATTAACTGATAAAGGAATCGAAAGCTTCTTAGCAGATTGGGAAAAAGCACAAGGGTAATATTATAAAATATATATTTTATGAGTTTTTGATGATATTATAGTTTAAGGATAGATTGATATAATAAAAAGATGTGATAAATTAATTTATCACATCTTTTTATTATATTTTAAATTAGATTTTGTTATAATAACTTCCTGTTAAAAGCTTAAAAATCAGCTAAAACCACAACTTTAAAATTAATAATCACAAAGTTCATTGATGAAGCTTAAAAATTATGTTAATATAATCATTATGGGTATATAAAATATCATTTTATTCTATTAAATAATTGAAAAATAGGTACTAAAGATGATAAGATATGATAGGGGATTTAGGATATACTAAAGTTACAATATTATAAGAATCAAGATATCGTTATTCATACTTAACTAAATTAGATGGCTTACTTAATATAAAATATTATAAATTTTATTAGGAGGTACTTATGAAGATAGAAGTAAATCAAAAAGAATTTCATCAATGTATAAATACAGTTAGAAAAGGGGTATCTACTAAGACAACCTTACCGATTCTGTCGGGGATCTTATTAAAGACAGAGGGAGATCAGCTAAAGTTAATTGGGACTGATTTAGAGATAGGGATTGAGTCTTTTGTAGATGCAAATATCATAGAAAGTGGAGAAATTGTCTTACCAGCCAATTATTTTGGTAATATTATCAAAGAGCTACCAAATGATATGGTCAGAATGGAGGTTAATCAGTCTAATAATACGGCTTTTATCAAATGTGGTCATTCTAAATTCAATATTAATGGTTTTGCAGCTGATGAATTTCCAACATTGCCAGAGATAGAGTCTGGGTATAGCTTTAGTATTGCTCAAAGTAAATTTAAAGATATAATCAACCAAGTCGAGTTTGCTATCTCTCAGGATGAGAGTAAGCCTTTCTTAAATGGAGGACTGCTATTATTAGAAGAAGGAGAGATTAAGTTAGTAGCTACAGATACTTATAGATTATCTTATTGTCATAGCCCTCTTGAAGACCAAGAAGTGAAGCTTGAGTCTATTATTCCTGCTAAGACTATTAAGGAATTAAGTAGGCTACTTGATCATTCTGAGGAAGAGTTAGAGATTATTATTACTGACAATCAAATCTTATTCAGCTTTTCAGGGATTATAATGATATCTCGTTTGATTGAAGGTCAATTCCCAAACTATAAATATGTGATTCCTAATAAGAGTAGTATTCAAGCAAAGGCTGACAAAGAGAACTTATTAAGAGCAATCAAGCGGGCTGCTTTACTAGCAAGGCAAGATGCCAATATCATCAAGCTTAACTTTGCTCAAGATGAGCTGGTAATTACTGCAAATGCTCCAGAAGTAGGACAGGCTTTTGAAAGAGTAGGAATCTCTTTAAGTGGTGATGAGACCGAGATAGCCTTCAACGCTAATTATTTAATCGATGCTTTAAAGGCTGTTGACAATGAAGAGGTTACTTTAGAGCTATCAGGTCCTTTAGCTCCAGGTGTAGTTAAAAGTCAATCAGGAGATTATATCTGTGTAATCATGCCTGTAAGAAGTGCTTAAATTAATGTTGCTTAATAGAAAAACAATAAATATTTGTTATAATATATAGATTTAAAGTGGATGATTATATCCTAGCACCTCTTAAAGTAGATACAGTAAAAAGTTACTGTGGGTTTTCTGCCTTAAGAGGTGTTTTCTATTTTTGATTAAATTTAAATAATGCAAGAATAAAACTTAAAGTGAACTAATCAAGCAAGCTAAACATCTTTCCTTTTATTTAACATATAATTATTTAAAAAGGAGGGGATAGTTTTGCAAAGGGAGTACCTGTATAATGCCTTGTTTGAACATCGTTTTTGGTTACAGATTTTAGGAGACCACTCTAGGTTTATTTATAATTCTTTAAGTCCAAAGGAGTATAATACCATAGAGATAGCAAAGAATTTTATTGATAGTTTTGATTCATTACTTAATAAGGCCAGAGAATCATTATCAATGGCTGAAGTCAAGCGGTTGAATGAAACTGCTTATCAGCAAGCAATAGAGCTTAGAGGATTTAAGTTAGATATTTTAGAAAGTGATTTAATAAGTGATGTTTCAATTAATATGACTCCAACTTTTATCAATCACATGGTCAATGAATTAGAGAGGTATCTTTCTATATTGGAATATTTAATCAGAGGAGAAGCAGCTCCAGTTAAGCATCCTATAGAAAGTCATCTATTATGGTTGCAGGATGCTTACGGACATTCAGCTTCTATTCAAGCAGCATTGGATTTCGTAGAGCAGAGCCTACAGGAGAAGAGTGGATCTTTTACTAAAAACTTCAGAGATCTTCATCTGAAGGCAATAGAGTTTTCTGGTTATTTAAGGACTGGTCTAGATACTTTTCCAGCATTAAGCCGTTTTAATCGTCAGGTCAAAGCAGAGATGGAATTATTCCAAGAGTTTTTACAAAGGCTAAAGAGAATGGAGTATGATGAAGAGCTACTAGGTAATGTGACTGTTTTATTGACTGATCATATGTATCGAGAAGAATGCTATTACTTGACTAAACTAGCCCAAGTTACTGAATTGAACATTCCAAAGTGTGATCCTACTCAACCTAGAGAGCAGGAGTGAATTAGAAGTAAGTTGAATAATATGGGTATATTAAGACAGTAACGAGTGGAGATTTTATCCGTTACCCGTCACTCGTCACTGATTACTAAAGTGTCGCATTATCGTTCTTTGATATCAATATTTAATTGAATAAGTCAATATAATTATAGCTACATAGATTGGAAAAGGGGTAATAATTATGCTAAGATCAATTTTTAAAGATATCAGAGCTATCGGTGGTAAAGCTTATATTGTTGGTGGTTATGTTAGAGATAAGCTTTTAGGGATAGAGAGTAAGGATATTGATGTAGAGATCTATCAAATCAGTCCTCAAGAGTTAGAAGGGATATTAGAGGATTATGGGGAGTTTAGATTGGTAGGAAAATCATATCCTATCTATTTATTAGGGGAGTATGAATTCTCTTTTCCCCAACAAATTATAGAGAATAGACAGAAAAAAAGGTTGATAGTAAAGCCTACAATGAGTATAGAAGATGCTACATTAAGAAGGGATTTAACTATTAATTCGATGTTATATGACCCTTTAGAGGAGCAGATTATAGATATCTATGGTGGAAGAGAGGATTTGAAGAGAGGAATGATCGCCTATGTTAATAGGGCTACCTTCCAGCAAGATCCTCTAAGAGTATTAAGAGTAGCACAATTTAAGGCCAGATTTGACTTTGAAGTTGCTCAAGAGACTGAGAAGTTATGTAAAGAGTTAATTCCACAGTTAGCTGAACTAGCAAAAGAGAGAGTCTTTATTGAGCTAGAGAAGATACTCTTAAAGGCTGAAAAGCCTTCTCTTGCTTTTAGATGGATGAAGAAAATTGGAGTCTTGGCTGAGTTATTTCCTGAGATAGATCAATTAGCAGAAGTTGAGCAGGGGGAGAAGTATCATCCTGAAGGTGATGCCTTTGAACATATTATGCTAGCTTTAGATGTATTGCCAATAGCAGAGAGAAATGTTGCTCTGATGTTAGCAATACTTTACCATGATGTAGGTAAGGCTTATATTAAGGTTAAACGCTCAAAAGATAGGATTCATTTCTATGGTCATGAACAAGCAGGTGCAGAGAGGGTTGAAGGTTTTCTTACTAAGATTACCGATAATAAGCAATTAATAGAAGAGGTTAAAAAGTTAGTTAAGTATCATATGCGTCCTTTAAATCTAAGAGAGCACTTATCTAAGAAAGCTGTTAGAAAGTTAGTAACTCAAGTTAATATTCCCCAATTATTGAAGCTGCACCAAGCAGATGCTTTAGGAAGAGGAATTGAAGTTGATTTAAGCTATATAGATAAGATTTTAGAGATTTATGATAAGGTAAAAGATGAAGTTAAGCCAATAATAATGGGTAGACATTTGATAGATTTAGGAGTAGAGCCTGGTAAAAGAATAGGGGTTTTATTGAAGGAAATTTATCGAGCACAGCTAGATGGGAAGTTCTCAGATTTGGCTGGGGGACTAGATTATGCCAAGGAGATTTTAAATTTACAATAAAATTTTATGTTAATAGGAGAATTGATACAATATCCCCATTAAGCTTCATTCTAAAACTCCATACTTAAAAAAACAAAATAATAATGCATAAATATGTAAATTGTGGTTATTATAAGTGGAAATAAAAGAAGAGGAGTGAGTTTGAATGTTGAACCAAGTTAATTTAATCGGTAGATTGGCTTGTAATCCTGAGTTGAAGGTTTTTTCAAGTGGGATCAAAAAAGCAACCCTGGTAGTTGCTGTTGAGAGGGAATATAAGAGCAAAGATGGGGAGCAGAAGACAGACTTTATTTATGTAGAGGTTTGGCGAAAGCTGGCTGAGCAATGTGCAGATAATTTAGAGAAGGGTAGATTGGTAGCAATTGAAGGAAGAATACAGATTGATAGTTGGAAGGACCAAGAGAGTGGAGAGATGCGTTATAAGACGGGAATTGTAGCTAAGAATGTTAAATTTTTAGATAGAAGCAAGCTTAATAATCAAGCAACAGCATAAGAATTGTTTAATAAGATAGTCCTTGGAGAATATTTTCCAAGGACTATCTTATTATTTTAAAGAAACTTATCCTATACACTCTTAATCTTTAGTTTAAAGTAACATTAATCACTATTAACAAATATTATAGATATTATAGCCAAAATAATCTTCTTATTTTCTCTTATCAATAACTTATATAATTCATTTTATTTTGATTATATTGATTTTTTATAAAATTAATTCAACCTCTATTATAAAGAAAGGAGGAAGTAAAAGTGTTAAATAATAGGCATCGAATATATATTATTCTTGCTAATCTATTTAGGTTACTCTTATTAGGAGCAATTATTGGAAATGTATTGACCGATAATTGGTTAAATCTCTTTACATCACTATTGACATTGGCTTTGACCTATTTGCCGATCTTTTTAAAGGATAAAAATTATATCTACATCCCTCCCAGTTTTCAATTAATAATTTTAGCTTTTATCTTTGCTTCATTATATTTAGGTGAATTGAATGAGTATTATTTAAAATTTTGGTGGTGGGATATTATGCTCCATACCTTATCAGGGGTAATATTAGGCTTTATTGGATTTGCCTTAATCTATATATTAAATAAAGATACTAAAGTTAATTTAGCTTTAAGTTCTCTCTTTATAGCTATATTCTCCTTTACCTTTGCAGTCAGTGTAGGTGTATTATGGGAGATTTTTGAGTTTACTATGGATTGGGTTTTTGGTTTGAATATGCAGAAATCAGGGTTAGTGGATACCATGTGGGATTTGATAGTAGATTCTTTAGGTGCATTATTTTCCTCAATAATGGGATATATATATTTAAAGAGAAGAGGAGTATCTTACTTTAGAAATCTAGTCAGAAGTCTTTTATCAAGAGATAAGATTACTAAGGAAGAATAAGTAATTTATATATTTATAAAGTTTATGGAAAAGATTTCCAAATTATAATGAATCAAGGTAGCCTTCAGCTTCAATTCCATTTGAGAATATACGATGGTGCTTAAAGATTTGTAGTGTTCTTCTAATTTGAAGTTCAGCTACTTTGGATTTGGACATTATAGTAGCTACTCCTTTAACCTCTTTATCTATAATATTTTTTCTAAGGTTATCAAAGAGATCATTTACTTTTTTAGAGTGGATAGGGTCACAAGAGATATCAAGATAAGTTGTAAAATTTGGTTTAGCTTTGTTAATAAGCTGATTGATCTCCTGAGCATATTTTTTAGCCTCTTTAAGGTCTAATGCTTTGCTAAAAGTAATATATATTCTATTTTTTAAAGGATTATATCTAATAGTATAGTTATTCATCTTTAATCTCCTATGATGATTTTGTTTGACATAGCTCTTTTTATTAAATATCATTGCGAATTGCAATGCTTTAACTGAGTAAATTAATATAATAATTTTATTATATTACCTATAAAGAATCAAAAAAATAATAAGAAAAATAATTATTATATAATTTTAATCTATAATTTAGCTAAACACAAGTATTTCTGATTTTATTTATTATCATCTCTTTAAAATTGAAGTATGAATTTATTACTTTAACTACAGACTATATATAAGGAGGTGATAGTTAACAAACAATCACTGGTTTTAGTTACTGTCTTGATTTTAGTGGCTTTGCTAGGCAATTTAAAACCAGTATTTGCAGAAGAAATTTTAGAGTCTGTATCTGATAAAGGCTTGATAGTAAAAGAGGATGCTATATTGATCCTAAAAGGTGAAGTTGACGGAGATGATAGACAGGTAAAAAGAGAGTTAAGTCAGAGTATATTAAAGAGTTTAAGACTAGATAATTGGTTAGATGATTCTATGCTTAGAAGTGATATAAAGTTTGCTAATATTTATGGAAATGAGGAAGAAGAACTGATAGTTGCTCTATCTCTTCCTAAAGATAATGGGCTATTAGCAATTTTTATCAAATCAAACTCTGGATATCATCTTAAATTGCTTATAGAGGATCTGCTGCCTATCACTAGTCTTAACTTTATTGAACTTCCTGACCTTGAGTATAAAGCAATAGTAGTAGAAGAATATCTAGATGAGCGTTTTGGTGCCTTTTTTGAAAGCAAGACTAAATCTATTTATTTTATAGATAAAGACTTAGCTATAAAAAAAGTTTGGGAAAGAGTGACCTATTTAAAAGTAGCTGAGCCTTTAGAGCAAGGGTGGCTAATTAAGGTTGAAGAAGTAGATCTATCCTTTGCTTCTAAAGAAAAGATTATAGCTAGAGGAAGGAAGCAAGAACTAAAGGTAGAAGATTTAGAGCAGAGTAAGGGTCAAGAGCTTAGTTCTTCAGATAGTCAAGAAGTTTATCTTTGGAATCAAGAGAAGTTATTATTTACTCCTTTTAAAGATTAAATAGCATTTCTAAGGTTCTATCTACTATCTCAGTAGATAGAATTTTTTATTTCTTTTAGGGTTATTTATTAGTTACTCTAGATATATGCTAAATTTTAAGATTAGAAATAGTAAATAATGCAATACTATTAATAAAATAAAATTTAGAAACTGGAGTGATGAGTTATGTTTGATTTTGAATACTATTCACCTACTAAGGTGGCTTTTGGTCCTGGTAAGTTAGGGGAGATAGGGCAATTAATTGGTGAATATGGGAATAAGGCTTTAGTGGTAACAGATTCCAATATAGAGAAGGTTGGCATATTGGCAATGCTAGAGGAATATTTAGATGAAGCAGAAATAGATTATGATGTGTTTGCTGAGGTAGAGGAAGATCCTTCAGCAGAATTGGTAGAAAGAGGTGCTAAATTTGCTGAAGATAATGACAGTGAGTTTATTATTGGAGTGGGTGGAGGCAGTAGTATAGATGCTGCTAAGGCAATTGCTGTAGCTAGAACCCATCCTGCTAAGATCAGAGATTATTTAGTTGGTGCTAAGATAGGGGCTGAAGGGATTACTTCTGATGTACTTCCAATAGTCACTATTCCTACAACCTCGGGAACAGGAAGTGAAGTAACCCCTGTGGCAGTGATTAGTGATAAAGAAGAAGAGAGTAAGAGGGTATTATTCTCACCTTATCTCTTTCCCCAAGTAGCCATAGTAGACCCTGAATTGACCTTTACCCTTCCTAAAGAGATGACAGTCTATACTGCAATAGATGCATTATGCCAAGCTATGGAGGCCTATCTATCACCAGAAGGGAATATTATTTCAGACTTATTATCCTTAGAGTCTATTGAATTGATTAGAGCTGCTATTTATGATGCTGTTAATGATGAAGGTAATCTTCAGGCAAGAACTAAACTTGCTTTAGGAGCTACCTTAAGTGGAATGGTCATCTCTCAAGCAGGGGTAGGTGCAGCACACGCCTTAGCGATGGTTTTAGGCGGAAGGTATAAGCTTCCCCATGGATTAGGGATTGCTATGGTATTACCTTATGTTGTTGAATATAATGCTAAGGATTTTCAAGAGGCTTATTTAGATATAGCAGAAGCTTTTGGGATTAAGGTTAATGAGTTGACTGAGCAAGAGGCAATAACTGCTTTAGTGGAAGATTTAAAAGAGCTAAATCAGAGATTGGGTGTAAAGGCTAAACTTAGAGATTTTGGAGTAGCAGAGGATTTGTTATTAGAGTTGGGACAAGCAGCCTGTGATCATGAAGATATGAGAAATAATCCTAAAGAGCCGACAGCAGAGGAGATGAGAATGATTCTGGAGAAGGTATTTTAATAAACTTCTAGAATATTAATTGTATAATTTAAGATTTATAATGACTATATAGTAAAGGGGTAGATTTGATGGTACACAAGTTTAATCCTAAAAATAAGCATAAATTAGATAATCCAGAGAGAAGAAAGGCAATGCCTCCTAAAGAGACTTTGGAGAGACTGATGTTATTAGAGGGTGACAAGGTAGCTGATATTGGTTGTGGAACAGGTTATTTTACTATTGTCGCCAGTGAGATAGTAGGTGAAAAGGGAGAAGTTTATGCTATCGATACTTCCTTGGAGATGTTAGATTACTTACAAGATAAGATTGAAGCTAATCAGCTTAAAAATATTGAGCTGATCAAAGCTGATGAATATGGTGCTAAATTAAAAGATAATAGCCTTGATTTTATTTTAATCTCCTATGTGATTCATGAGATAGAGGATAAAGATAAATTTTTAGAGAACTATTTGCAGAAGTTAAAAAGTGGAGGGAAATTGGCGATTATTGAGTGGAAGAAGGTTGAGACTGAAAGTGGACCACCTCTGAAGCATCGAATAGGCTTAGAGGAGTTATCTAAATTATTAACTGTCCATAATATCAAACTGCTAAAAGAGATAGAGCTAAGTGAGAATCATTATGGAGTTATTGCTCAAAAAGGATAGAGATAACTTAATTTTATTTAAAAAGAGTAACTCTTCTTCACAAGAGTTACTCTTTTCTTTTTCTTTAGTCAACTTATTGAATAAAGAAAATAAGGATATACTTAAATTAAAGTTAAGTGAGTAAATTAAGCTCAGAAAGGGGCTGTGAAAGATGGTACTATTTAATAACCATTGGAGTTTTGGTGGACTTTTCTCTACTAACTATTATCAAAATGGAGAGATGCTAGATAATGGGCAGAAGTTGTACCATGACAGGTATCATGTTTATGTCAATGATGAGTTTGTAGGAGATAAGGTGCTCTTAACTGAAAATAATCGTATATCTGATCTAGAAGGATATTTAAGAGATGCAGGCTTTAAAGACTTTAAAGCCACTTTAGAGGGAGGTCATTATCTGATTTCTTCAGAAAACCGTTTAGATTCAGTAGAGATGAAAAATCACTTAGCTTTCTATTTGAGGATCAGATAATAAACTAATAAGAGCCATATTTATGGCTCTTATTAGTTTATTAGGCTTGTGCTTTAAATTCTATCTTCTGTTTCAATAAATCCTCAAAGTCCTTGGCAGGTACAGGCTTACTGAAGAGATAGCCTTGGGCTTCATCACACTTATAATCATTTAGAAATTTAATCTCTTCCCAATTCTCGACACCTTCAGCCACAGTCTTCATCGTCAATTTATTAGCCATAGCTATAATAGCAGATACAATAGCACTCCGTTTACTATTATTGTGGAAGTTACTGATAAAGGAACGATCGATTTTAATGATATCTACAGCAAACTTAGTAAGGTAACTTAAAGATGAATAACCAGTTCCAAAATCATCTAATAATATCTTGACATTCATTTTTTTAAAATCTTCTAAAATAGAGCAAGTCAACTCTATATTCTCCATAGCCAAGCTTTCGGTAATCTCTAGCCCCAATAGTTTAGGGTCTAACCCTGTTTCTGCTAAGATATCTTTAACAGTCTCTGTTAAATTTGACTTATGAAATTGTTGAGCAGATAGGTTAACTGAAATCTCTATTGGTTGATAGTCTTGATCTATCCATGCTTGAGCTTGAAGGCAGGCCTCTTTTAGTACATACTCTCCTAAAGGAACGATTAAACCAGTCTCCTCAGCTAAAGGAATAAACTTTCCAGGAGATATTAAACCTTCAGTAGGATGTTCCCATCTTACTAAAGCTTCTGCTTTTTTTATCTTTCCTGTCTTAATATCTACAATTGGTTGATAGTAGACTCTAAGTTCTTTATTTTGGATAGCTCTTCTTAGATTCTGTTCCATATATAGCTTTTTATTGACTTGTAAATTCATATTATTGTTGTATAATTGAAAGGAAGTTCCTGCTTCTTCCTTAGCTTTATACATTGCTGTATCAGCATTTCTAAGTAGGGTTTCTTCATGGATACTATCATCAGGATAAAAGGAGATTCCTATACTAGCAGTTAGAATGAACCTATTATCCTTTATAATAAAAGGTTTATCAAAGATTTTGGTTAAGCGTTGGGTGATTTCTGGAATATCATGTTTATGATTCTGGATTTGTGGTAAAATTCCAATGAAGTCATCACCACCCATTCTAGCAATCATCTCTCTGTTATTTAAAATATTCTTTAAACGCTTAGTCAATTCTAATAATATTAGATCCCCTGTTTGATGACCATGAATATCATTAATTAATTTAAATCTATCTATATCTAAAAAGAATACTGCAAGCTTTTCATTGTTATGCTTGGCAATTTCAATTTCAATCTGCAACTGTTTGCTAAAGCCCTCTCTCTCGGTTTGCTAATCCAGTCAATGAATCGTGAAGTGATTGATATTTTAAAGCCTCTTCAGCCTGCTTATGCTTAGTAATATCTATCCCTATAGCTAAGATACCATCAACCTCTTGATTAAAGTTTACAATCTGTGAGATACTCCAAGAGATAAGTTTCTGTTTATTATCCTTACATAGTATAGATAATTCTCTATTGCGAATCTTCTCTTCAGTAAAGATAGGATTAAATACTTCTTTGGCTTTTTTTATTAGATTAGAGGGAATGAGTATTTCGTAAATACTCTTATTTAAAACATCTTCAGCCTTAAAACCAGTCTCTCTTTCAGCATATTGATTAAAATTGATAATTTTACCCTCTCCATTTAAGGTAAAGATTAGAGTATTGGCTGTATTGATTATATTTTCTTTAAATTCTTTTTCTTTATAGAGTTTATTTTTAACATTATTTATTCTAATATTGTTTATTATTAAGAATAATACCAATAAGATTAAGATAATAATGAAAACGATTAAATTTTTATATTCATTCAAGAAAGAGAGAGGGGAAGTGTTATGGGAATTTAGAATAAGAATAGTCTCTTCTTCAATTGATTTATTCTGATTTGAAATGTTATGATTATATACAAAGGCTAAGGATAGGGTTAATATAATTGTGGCTATAATAAATAATCTCTTTTTAAAGGATATCATTATAGTCTCCTTTCTTGGTCTAATTAAAGGGTTATAGTTCTTATGTTAGATATTAATAAAAAGTTTCTGCATTTTATATTAAATCGCTTTGAATAATTAGTTCTACATAGATTAGTAATTTACCTGCAAAAATTAAAATTAAAGAATCGAGGGATTTTAAGACTTACTTTAATAAATCAAAATAATAAAGTAGATAATCTTATAAATTAGCTAGTAAATTTAATCTCAATCTTGAAGAAATAAGCAACTTACAAGTAGGTTTGTATCAGTATTGGTGGTAGTGAATAATAGATTAAATATATTAATATACTATAATTAGATTATTTTTCTAGTCTAGCTTAAATATAATTATAATAATACCCACGGACTGACAGGAATTTAAGCCTATGGAGATGGCGAAGTATCGCTTCTATGAAGTAGGAATCTTCGTGTGCTTGCACCGAGGAGGGTCAAGAGGGAAGAATGAAAAGTCAAGTTATCACTATTTACTAGCTGAATCTTTCTATATAAATAAAGATTATTCACAATTGACAGTAGATAGAATAATATGATAATATAAAATCTATTAATAGTTATTTTTTACATAAAATAAATTATATGTAATATTATTTGCTTGATTTCTATAAGTATTTAATAGTGATTAGAAAGTTGGATTTTATTGGTTAATTACATATAAGGTAGATCAGTTTATAAGTATAGGAGGTATTAAAAGTGAAGGTTAGGTTAAGTATCTTGTTGGTGTTAATCATGGTTTTGGGTTTCAATGCAAACCTTTATGCTTATAATTATCAGTCTTTAGAGAATTATATCAGTTATCGAATTAAGTATATCCACAATATAGCTCATAATGGGAATATTACTTTGTCTAAAGTTAGGGTTAGAGAGTATGCTAAAGATATTATCTATTGGTCAGATTATTATTCTAGGGAGTTGCAAGTAAATATAGATCCCTTGTTAGTAACGGCCATTTTGGAGACAGAGACTAATTTTGTTTCAAGGGAGGATTATGACTCAGGGGCTAGTATTGGAATTGCTAGCATGAGAATCGATACAGCTAAATGGATTGCTAAAAGAATTAATATTAATTATAATAAGTGGGATGTTTTAGATCCAACTGGTCTAGGAATTAGATTTGCTGTTTATTATTTAGGTTTGGCTTACAATAAGTACAATGGGGATATTGATAAAATTATTGTATCTTATAATCAGGGATTTGCTAAGGCTAGTTCTAAAGATTTAGATCAATTATATAATAATTATCTATTTAAGGTGTTAGGAAGATATAACTATTATCAGCAGAGGATTAGATCCTATGATAGTACAATAGATAACTACTTTGCTTATAAATTAGCAAAATTAGATTAATTTTGATTGAATATCAAAAAGTAGTAGGGAATTCCCTACTACTTTTACTTTTTATCATCTTATAGAATTAAGCACCTTTACCTTCATTAGATATTTCATCTAGGCATTCAGTACAAACAATCTTTCCTTTAAAATCTATAGTATCTCCAGCATTACCACAGAAAGTGCAGGCTGGCTCATACTTTCTGAAGATAATCATATTGCTATCCACATAAATTTCTAGAGGGTCTTTAACATCAATTCCTAGAGTTCTTCTTAGTTCGATTGGGATAACAATTCTTCCTAAATCATCAATTTTTCTAACAATACCTGTTGATTTCATTAGCAAATCTCTCCTTTTTATTCTTAATTTTAGTGGTTATTAGATGACTGACAACTATAGCTAAAACTTTCATAACTTCCTAAATAAAATATTAGAATTATAAATTTAATTAATGGAAGAGTTTTATTTATACAACAATTAACAATTATAACATAAGTGATACTGGTTATCAATGATATTTATTAAAAAATTTATAAATATTATAATAATGTTATTAATTTGTAAATATAAGCGAGTTTGTTTTTAACAGACAATAAACTATATTTAAATTATTGACAAAAGATATATCTAGTATTATAATGATAATAAGAATCAGTACTAAAGAACTTGCCATGAATTACCTCCTAAAATTGAATAATATCTATTGAATCAAAGGGCAACAGTATTATTTGAATAGTACTGTTGCTTTTTTATTTGATAGTACTTTCAAGCAAATATAAATTGCATATCTATATTGTCCTATTGTGCTAGTTGAATTTAGATGTTAATAGTATTTTTTATGGAGATATTGCGATATTTTTAGGTGTTCGGTAGATAGGTGGCTGAATGGTTAGGCAGTTGGATTTTCCTAATCCCTACCCACCTGCCGCCTAAATGTCGCTTTTTCTCTATATTGTGTAAGTTCTTATACTACTACAAGGCTTTATGCTTACTAAAATCTCTGTTAATAAATAAAATACAGAAGAATCGAGAAAAATAGTAGTAGCTTAGAGTATTTAATCATAGAATAAATCTTGTATTAGATCATTAGGAGGCAGATAAATAGATGGAATCTAAATTAAATTTAAAGCAGTCTGATCAGCTACATAGTAAGAATAAGGCTATTGCCCTAGATAGTGAAAAGGTTTATGAGATATTGATTATAGGAGGAGGCCCAGCTGGACTTTCTGCAGCAATTTATTGTATGAGAAAGGGAATTGAGACAGGTTTAATTACTGAAGATATAGGTGGACAACTGTTATACACTATAGATATAGAGAATTATATCGGTTATAGATATATTGAAGGGGCACAGCTAGTTGAGAAATTTAGAGCTCAGGTAGAACAGTTTGAGATAGGATTTGAACAGGGCTCAAAAGTAACAGCTATAGATATTAATGATAAGATTAAGAAGGTAAGTACAGCTGCAGGGAAGACTTATCAAGCTCGTGCTCTGATTATTGCCACAGGAAAGGTTTCAAGAACTTTGGGTATAGCTGGAGAAGAAGAGTTAACTGGTAGAGGAGTCTCTTATTGTGCTACCTGTGATGCCCCTTTGTATAGAGGGAAAAAGGTAATAGTTGTAGGAGGTGGTAACTCAGGAGTAGAGGCGAGTATTGACTTGGCTAAATTGGCTGAGCAAGTAACTCTAATTCAAGACCAAGATAGATTGACAGCAGATCAAATCTTAATTGATAAGTTGGATAAATTCAACAATGTGAATATCTTAACTGAACATGAGTTAGTAGAGATTAAAGGTGAGCAACTGGTTAATAGTGTTGTAATCAGAGACAAGAAGAATAATCAGCAAAGAGAGATGGAGATCAATGGAGTATTTGTGGAGATTGGTCTTGTGCCAAATACAGAGTTTATCGATAATAAGCTAGAATTAAATCCCTATAACGAGATAGTAATCGATTGTGAATGTAAAGCCAGTGTTGAAGGGGTTTTTGCAGCTGGAGATGTAACCTCTGTTCCCTTTAAGCAGATTATTATAGCAGCAGGTGAAGGTTCTAAAGCTGCTTTAGTAGCCTATGATTATATTTTAAAGTTAGCAGAGTAAAGTTGATGAAACAGATAAGTCTTATTTATAAAATTATCATCTTCAAATATTTGGGGATGATTTTTATTATTGAGCAAATTAGTAAAGTTAAGTTTTTAATATATCTATACTCTATTAATTCTATATTAGTATAAAATTTTAATAATATTAATTATTTATGATCTAATTTAAAGGTGATTTTATCTTTTTAGATAATTATGTAATAAATAAATCTAATAGATTAATAATAATTCTAGAAAGGGGGTGAGTAGATGAAAAAGAGAATGACTATTTTATTTTCTGTAATGATATTTCTAAGTTCTCTATTACTTCTTAAAGCTGAGGCTAGACCTTCAGATTTGGTATATCAGATACCAATTCAGGGGACTGTAAATCCTGGAATGTTAAAACTAGTAAAAAAAGGGATAGCAGAAGCAGAAGCGGCGGGAGCAGATGTTATTATCTTTAAGATTGATACCTATGGTGGATTAGTAGACTCAGGAATTAAGGTTAAAGATGCAATCTTTGCTACTAAGATTCCTACAGTTACATATGTAGCAAATAGAGCTTGGTCAGCAGGTGCTTTGATTGCACTTTCAGGTGAGAAGCTGGTGATGCTTCCTGGTAGTAGTATGGGAGCTGCTGAGACTAGACCCAATGAAGAAAAATATATTTCAGCTTTGCGTAAAGAGTTTAAAGCAACAGCAGAAAGAAGAGCTAAGAATTCTGATTTAGCAGCAGCTATGGTTGATAAGGATATAAAGGTTGAAGGTATTATAGCCAAGGATAAACTATTAACCTTGACTGCTCAGGAGGCATTAGAGCATGGGATGGCTGATTTGCTAGTTGATGATTTTAAGGGTCTATTAAAGAAATTAGATCTATCAGAAGCCAAGGTAGTAAAGGTTGAAGCTACTACTGCTGAAAAGTTGGCAAGAGTTGTTACCAACCCCAATGTTAGCATCTTATTATTAACTATAGGATTTATAGCTTTAGTTTTTGAAGCTTTAGCACCTGGTTTTGGAGTAGGTGGTACAATAGGCCTAGTCAGTTTAGGAATCTTCTTTAGTGGATATATTATCAATGGTGTAGCAAGCTGGGGATTAGTCATATTATTTTTAGTAGGTATAATCTTGATGGTCTTAGAGATATTTGTAGTACCTGGATTTGGAGTAACAGGCATTGGTGGACTGCTGGCTATCTTTGCTAGCCTTTATTTCTTATTCCCAACACCAGATATTGCTTTAATGGTCTTAGCTACCGTATTTATTCTATCGGTAATTGGAACAGTAATTATTGTGAGAGTCTTTGGAACAAGCAAGTTATGGCATAGAATTTCCTTAGAGGAGAGCCAGACTAAAGATTTGGGCTATATAGCTGCTCCAAAAGATATTGCTATCTTGGGTAAAGCTGGATATACTCTAACAACTTTAAGACCAGCAGGAATTGTGGAGGTTGATGGTGATAGATTTGATGTGGTCAGTGAAGGTGGATTTATCGCTAAAGGTGAAGAGGTAGAGATAATTAAGGTTGAAGGAAGTAGAGTAGTTGTTAGGGCAGTGAAGAGTAAGGAGTAAGAAGTAAAAAATGACAAGGAGTGATAAAGTTGACTGGAGGCTTAGCGATTTTTATTATTGTATTTGGTATTTTGTTCCTCTCTGTATTCTTTTATTTTATCCCAGTAGGATTGTGGATTTCCGCTATTGCAGCAGGTGTTAAAATTAGTCTATTAAATCTTGTTGGAATGAGATTACGTCGAGTTATACCAACCCATATCATTAGTCCAATGATCAAGTCTCATAAGGCTGGATTAGATGTAACAACAGAACAGCTAGAGACACATTATTTGGCAGGAGGTAATGTTGATAGAGTAGTAGATGCTCTAATTGCTGCCCAAAGAGCTGAGATTGATTTAAGTTTTAAACAAGCTACAGCTATTGATTTAGCTGGTAGGGATGTATTAGAAGCAGTACAAATGAGTGTTAACCCTAAGGTAATTCAAACACCAGTTGTAACTGCAGTAGCTATGGATGGAATTCAGGTGATGGCAACTGCAAGAGTTACAGTTAGAGCTGATATTGATCGCTTAGTTGGTGGAGCAGGAGAAGAGACTATATTAGCAAGGGTTGGAGAAGGTATTGTAACTACTGTTGGTTCTGCTGAAGCCCATACTAAAGTCTTGGAGAATCCAGACTCTATTTCTAAGACTGTATTAGGAAAGGGGCTAGATTCTGGTACAGCATTCCAGATTCTATCGATTGATATTGCCGATGTTGATGTAGGAAAGAATATTGGTGCTCAATTACAGACTGATCAGGCAGAAGCAGATAAAGAGATTGCTCAAGCCAAGGCTGAAGAGAGAAGAGCTATGGCTGTAGCAGAAGAGCAAGAAATGAGAGCTAGAGTACAAGAGATGAGAGCTAAGGTAGTTGAGGCAGAAGCAGAAGTTCCTAAAGCTATGGCAGAGGCCTTACGAACTGGCAAGATAGGAGTAATGGACTATATGAATTTACAGAATCTTAAAGCAGATACTCAGATGAGAGAGAATATCTCTAGCTTAGGTTCTGGAAATAAACCTGAGAAGCCTTTGAAAAAAGATAAAGAGTAGGGGCTGATATAAATGGATTTTATAGAAGATATTATGCCCTTTCTAGTGTGGATAATAATTGCAGGAATTGGTAGATTAATCAAGACTTCCACAGAGGAAGCTAATCAGAATCAGCAGAAGGGTAAATCTCAGGAGAAAATCTCTCCAAAAACTAGTGTTGATAATAAAAAAATAGAGACTCCTTTAGAGATCAATAATAGTTCTATTAGCCAGCAAAAAGATAAGATTCAAGAAGAGATAGAAAAAGAATATCATAGCAAGATAAGTAAAAAGAAAGAAAGAGATTCTGTTAAAAAGAAGAAGATTAAAGATAAAAAGAATAAGAAGAAGCAAGATGAAATTAAAGATAGCAAAGGATTTCAAGTGATTGATTTAGATTCTGTTGAAGAGAGTATTCTTAGAGGGATAGTATTTAAGGAGATCATTGATAAGCCACGATCAAAAAAACCCTATAAATATCATCATTGATCTTTAAAATAAAGTAGAAGGTAAGCAACTGCTTACCTTCTGTTATTTTTGAACTGTATAAATTTTTTTGAGGTTTTATGAAATTTAATCAAATAGATTAGATTCTTAAGATAATATATCAAGAATCCTTTAAATCCCTTGACATATTTATTTGTAAGTTTTATACTAGGCAATGGAGAAAATAAGAAATCTAAAAGGGGTTATATGATTATGATGAATAGTGATTTTGCTCTTGCTGTGCATAGTTTAGTCTTATTAATTTATAGTCCTGAAAGGATGGAAACTAGTAAGTCTATGGCAGAGAGTATGAAGGTTCATCCAGTAAGAGTTAGAAAGATATTGAGTCTATTAAGAAAGAATGGATATATTGAATCTAAAGAGGGTGCTAAAGGTGGTTTTATCTTAAAAATATCTGCAGATAAAATCTCTTTAAAGGATATCTATAGATTAACATCTAAGAACACACTAAAGCCTAAGTGCCATAGCTGTAATTGTGAGATTGGGGCAAATATTGAGGATGTATTAGATGTTATATTTTACAAGGCTGAAGAGAGGGTAGGGGAGTTTTTAGAAGAGTATACTATTCAGGATATCTTTAACATATTGAAAAAGAGATGTAAAGAAAACCGGTCTTGACAAAAGTAACTGTAACAATTATAATTACATTAGAATTATCCTACTATCAATACATTTTTAAAAGTAGTAGGATAATATTTTTGTCACAAATGTAATAAAAAATATTACATATCTAGACTAAGGTGGAGGTGGTTTAGCTAATTTGATAATAAAGCTTTAATAAGTTAAAAATAATAGTGAATTGAAAGAGATACATAATGAGTAATTACTAGGACTAAATAGGGGTGATAAGAAGTGGATATTAAAGAAGCAATTAGGCAGAGAAGAAGTATTAGAAATTTTAAATCAGATAAGTTAAAAGAAGAGGATGTAGAGTTGATTTTAGAAGCCGCGAGATTGGCACCATCAGGGACTAATGTACAGCCCTGGAGGTTTATTGTAGTAGAGTCTGATAAGATGAGAGAAGAATTAAAGGGGTGTACTTTAGATTTTGTAGGAGGTGCACCTGTTACAATAGTCTGTTGTGTTGATAACAATTCTTTAGAGAAGGTACCAGATAGGCTTCAGGAATTGAGTAAGGCAGGTGCTTTTAAGGGAACTGCTTTAGAAAAGGTTGGTAGTTCTGGATATAAAGGACGTAAAATGAGTGAAGAAGATGCTAAAAGGTACTTACATTTAAACTTGTCTATTGCTATCGAGAATATGACTTTACAAGCAACAGAGCTGGGCATAGGTAGTTGCTGGGTGATGATGTTTAATCAGCAGAAATTATCAGAATTATTAAATTTAGATGATAATATAGAAGCAGTGGCATTATTGCCGATAGGCTATGCAGCAGATAACCCAGCACCAAGACCACGACTATCCTTAGATGAGATAGTTATTGATAGGGTGTAAATATAAAAGACCCCAGGTATATACCTGGGGTCTTTGTTATGGTTTTATCTTTGGATACTCTATAGTTATATTATTTTACTTCAGTAACACCAGTTACTTCACCTTTAGATACTGTAAAGCTATCTTTATATTCTTCTTTAGCAAAGTAGATATTACCTTTAACTGTAGCTTTATTTACATTAAAGCCATTAGCCTCTACATAAATGTCACCAATAAAGATACCACCTTGGAATCGAGTGTTAGGACTTTTAATAATCATCTTTGGAGCAGTGATAGTATATTTTTCAGTGATATTGTGACTTTCATCTTGAGCATAAGGAGCTAATTTACGATATACTTTATTGCTAGACTTACCTTTATCATGGAAGGTACCTTCTACAACTAACTCTTCATCAAAGGTTAAGTCATTTAAAGTAGCAATAATCCACTTACCATCTTTACCTATAGCTTTTTTGAATACTTCTCCATCACTTACAATTGAAGCTGCTGTTACTACATCTGCTTCACCTTTCACTTCACTAACACCAGTTACTTCGCCTTTAGATACTGAAAAGCTGTCTTTATACTCCTCTTTAGCAAAGTAGATATTACCTTTAACTGTAGCTTTATTTACATTAAAGCCATTAGCCTCAACATAAATGTCACCAACAAAGATACCACCTTGGAATCGAGTGTTAGGACTTTTAATAATCATCTTTGGAGCAGTGATAGTAAAACTTTCAGTGATATTGTGGTTCTCATCTTGAGTATAAGGGGCTAATTTACGGTATACATCATTACTAGCCTTACCTTTATTATGGAAAGTACCTTCTACAACTAACTCTTTATCAAAAGATAAGTTATTTAAAGTAGCAATAATCCAAGTTCCATCTTTGCTGATAGCTTTTACAAAAGCAGCCTCATCACTTACTATCGATGCTGTTGTTACAGTATCAATCTCTTCTTTAGGCTCTTGTTCAGTTGTAGCAGTTTGATTTCCACCACACCCTGCTAATACTACCAGTGATAATAAGAATATTAGACTTAAACTAAAAAATTTCCTCATATTTATCTTCCTCCTAAAAAATAATAGTTATTATCAAACAAGATTCTATGTAAATAACTAGTCATCTTGTCCAATAATTAAGATATAGTAAGATAATATGTATTTGCAAATACATATTATCTTATAAGCTTTAATAATTATTGATAGATTTGTAAATAATTAATGAGCTAATAATTTATCAGATTAATCCTTGTCTACAGAATTACTACTACTCATCCTAGTAAACCACCAAAAATAGTTGGAATTAGCCTAGAAAAATTAAAGAGCAAAGGCTAAACTGCAATGTCTTTATCATAATTTACTTTCTTTTTAGATAGATTAAATAGCCAAGGGATTAAATAATAATCCAGCCCAAAGGCTTTACCAGCACCAGAAAGCATGGTTAAAGAGATTAAGAATAACCAGACTGGCTCCCAGATTCCTGCCTCTGATCCTAAAGCACCGATGATAAAGTTAGCACTCATTCCCATTGCTGCAAGTCCTCCTAAGACTGTTAAGCAGCCAAAGATTAAACTAAGACCTACACCTAGTTCAGTAAGCACAAGTACTTTTTGGAATAGTACTTGATTTGGGGCAACAAAGGTCTTCATTAAATCAATATAGATTTGGGGTGTACCATCACTCCATAAGACTGAAGAGGCTCCAGAAACCAGTTGCCCTTCAGATCCAGTCAACCAACCCTCTTGTACTTTATGAATACCTTCGATTAAGAACCTCAATCCTAGAAAGATTCTTAAGATAGCCAACCAATAAGTACCTGACTTTTTAGATAAGTGTCTTACTAGCATTCCAATACCTCCTTTAACATCAGCAAATTGATGTTCAATATATTCCCAAATCAAACTCAAACCATTAACTTCAAATAGATAATGCATATTGATCAGATGCTTGGTCATCATTGCCAAAAATCCTGATATTGGCAGAGTTATTTTTGGAGTAGGTTTAAGCTCTGCTACGGCATAATTAGCCCCTATAGAGACCATTACTCCATGTAATTGTGGTTTAAATTCCTTTAACTCTTTGCCACTAATCTCTGCATAGATATTATTAGCAACAGATTTGCCTGCCTGTACAGCAGCCTCAACCAATTGGGGCATAACCCAGTTATCGTCAGTTTCAAAGTAAGTATTATCTCCAATGGCATAGATATTTTCTATAGATGTCTGTAGATAGTTATTTACTTCGATTCTATCACGATGATTTAAGTTTAATCCTAATTTTTTTACAAACTCTTTAGCCTTAACTCCACCAGTCCAGATTAGAGTTTGAGTTCTGATCTTTGTATCTTCTTGTTGAGGTGTATCAACAATATGATTTCCTTCTAACTGACAACTGTTAATAATTACACCATCTTCTTCTACTTTGCAGATAGTAGAATTTAAAAGAAGCTCTACTCCAAGTTCTTTTCTAAGATATCTCTCTGCTTTAGCAATTCTTTTTTTGCTTAATACAGGAAGAATCTTATCCATAGCTTCAATAACTTTAATGCTGACTTCTTCTTTTGGAATATTATATAATTTACATAAATCATCTGTCCATTGAGCAATCTCTCCAACTACCTCTATTCCAGTGAAGCCACCACCACCAACAGTAAAGGTTAATAGCTCTTTACGCTTGTTGATATCCTTCTCTTGAGAGGCCAAACTGAACATAGTACGAATCTGTCCATTGATTTCTTTAGCATCCTCTAAAGACCAGAGATCAAAAGCATGTTCTTCCATTCCAGGTATGTTAAAGTATGTTGGCTCACTACCTACTGCTAAGACCAAATAATCATAGTTATATATAGAATTTTCAGATAATAACTGTTGTTTATCAGTATCAATACCAGTAACTTTATCTTGGACTAGGTTGACTTTAGTATTATCAAAGACCTCAGCTAAGGAGACTTTTACTCCATTACTATCGATTCTATTACCAGCAACCTCATGTAGTTCAGTTAATAAGATATGATGTTGATGTTGATCGATTAGAGTAATTTCAACAGAGTTGTCCTTTTTAAACTTCTTATTAAGGGTTTTAGCAGCCTTAATCCCAGCATAACCAGCTCCTAGAATAACAATCTTTTTACTCATCTCTTCCCTCCTTTGAAAAAATATAAATTTTAAGAGAATAGATTAATTCTCTATTTAATATATTTCGCTGATAATTTTCTAATTCCTTTATAGTTTTATAAAAGATTATGATCTTTTGCAGGATAAAAGGGGTTGAGGATAGAATTGATTTAATGATATTATTAGATTTAGATGTAGTGGTAAACTAGCTTTTTCTACTAGTTAAATTTTGGATAAATAACGCTTAACAAGAACAAGGTCGAGTTTTTGGTTAGAATCACTAATTTCTAGGTTTTATTGATAAAATTTTAAAAAGGATATGTGGTGATAAAAGTGAAATTAAATAAAGAAAGATACTTTAAATTTTTTTATTTGATCCTATTGATAAGCATAACTTTATTAGGATGCTCCGCCAATAATAGTGAAGATTTTACTTTAAAAAGTGATTATAAGATGGGAACGATAGTTCAACTAAAGGCTTATGGCAAGAATTTAGAGGGTACAGTTAAAGAAGCTTTTACTTTAATAGACCACTTAGAGCAGAAGATGAGTTTAAACATTGAAGGTAGCGAGATTAACCAAGTTAATAACTTAGCTGGTCAAAAAGGTTTTCAGGCAAGTGATGATACCTATCTAGTGATCGATAAGGCTTTAAATTATGCTAAACTAAGCCAAGGGTCTTTTGACCCTAGCATCGGTCCAGTCGTTAAATTATGGGGGATAGGTAGTGAGAAGCAGAGGGTTCCTTCTAAGGAAGAATTAGCAGCTAAATTGAAACTAGTAGATTATCGGCAGATACAGTTAAATCCTGATAATAAAAGTATTAGCCTAACAACAGAGGGCATGATTTTGGATGTAGGTGGAATTGCTAAAGGGTATGCAGCTGATAAGGTGATTGAATTTCTAAAGAGTCAGGGGGTCAAGAGTGCTTATGTCAGTCTTGGTGGCAATGTATCTGTTCTAGGAACTAAACCTGATGGTTCTAATTGGAAGGTAGGAATTCAAGATCCTAAGGCCAAAAGCCGTGGTGAAGTAGTTGGTGTTGTCAGTTTGAAAGATAAAACGGTAGTAACATCAGGTAATTATGAGCGTTATTTCATTGAGGATGGTGTTAGATATCATCATATCTTAAATCCAAAGACTGGTTATCCAGCTAAAAATGGAGTTATCAGTGCTACAATTATAGCTGAAAGCTCCTTTGATGCTGATGCCCTATCTACAGCAGTCTATATTCTAGGAATAAAGCATGGTCTAGAGCTGGTTAATCAATTGGATGGTATAGAGGCAATTTTGATTACTGAAGAGAATCAAATCTATGTTACAGCTAATTTAAAGGATAAGTTCAAACTTACTAAAAAGAATAAATATACCTTGGCAAATTGATATATAAATTATTTAAAGTAGGTGATAGAGGGTGTTTTGGGATAGATTTCCCCTTATTAAAGAAGAGATAATAGAATTTGAAGATTATTTACAGAGTTCTTTAGTCAGTAGGCAGCCTTTGATTCAAGAGGCTATTTGTGATTTGGCTAAATCAGGTGGGAAGAGAGTTAGACCTGCTTTACTGATGATAACAGCCAAGTTTGGTGAATATAAGAAAAAAGAGGTATGGTCATTGGCTGCTGCTTTAGAGGTTCTCCATATGGCAACCCTAATCCATGATGATATTATAGATGATGCCAACTTACGGCGTGGTTCCCAAACAGTACAAGCAAAATATGGTAAGGATGTAGCTGTCTTTGCTGGTGATTATCTCTTTACTTTGACCTTTGATATCTTAGCTGGAGAGGCTACACAGCAACAGCTAAAGCAGGTATCTAAGGTGATTAGGCAGATCTGTGAAGGTGAGATTCAACAGCATCAAGATAGATATAATTTAGATGTAACCTATAAGGGTTATTTTAAAAGGATTAAGAGTAAGACTGCTTTGTTATTTGAGGGAAGCTGTGCTTTAGGGGCAGGTAGTGCAGGCTTATCTAAAGCACAAATTAGAGATCTTGCCCATTATGGACGTTATATAGGGATGGCCTTCCAATTGGTCGATGATCTTTTTGACTTTAGCAAAAGTAGTAGTAGTATTGGTAAGCCAGAAGGAAATGATTTTACTCAAGGTGTCTATACCTTACCAATCTTATATACACTTTATGAGAGTAGCTCAGGCAAGAAGCTAGCAGAGCTATTAGATGATCCAGTAGATAATAGTCAAGAGATTAAAGAGATTATAACTAATAATAGTGCTTTAGACTATACTATGAAAATAGCTAAAGATTATATCAATAAGGCTAAAGATAGGATTAAGGGGTTAGAAGGTAATCCATATCATCAGATATTAACAGATTTAGCTGATATAGTTGTAAATAGAGATTATTAAAGAGGTCTAAATATCAGTGTGGATGTGGGAAGATTTTAATATTAGAAATCCCATATCTGCATTGAAATTTTAAAAATCTTCTTTACAATAGAATTACCTAATGTTATAATCTGACATAAGAATATTAGTAAATCTAAAAGCTGCTCTAGTTAAGAGTAGTTTATTTTTAGCAGTAGTTTAAACGTTTAAACTAGTTTATTTTCTATAATCTCTATTGTTTATAATTAAACTTAAATCTAGGGTATATAGTGAAAAAGCAACATTTAGGAGGTAGGTGGGTAGTGGTTAGGAAAATCCAACTACCTAACCACCTAACCCCTAACTACCAAAGTGAAAAGTGTCGCACTATACTCATTAAGCTTTACTTTAAATTTAAGTATTTATAAGATCTAATTAACTTATTTAGGAGGGATAAAGATGGAAAGAAAGTGGTGGCATGAAGCAGTAGTATATCAAATCTATCCACGGAGCTTTAAGGATACGACAGGAAATGGTGTTGGAGATTTACGGGGAATTATTGAAAAATTAGACTATTTAGAGAAGTTAGGAGTTGATGTGATTTGGTTATCGCCAGTCTATAAATCACCAATGGATGATAATGGTTATGATATCTCTGATTATCGAGATATTGCTGCTGAGTTTGGGACTATGGAGGATATGGATGAATTGATAGCTCAAGCCAAAGAGCGTGGTATCAAAATTATTATGGACTTAGTCGTTAACCACACCTCTGATGAGCACCCTTGGTTTATTGAGGCAAGTAAGTCTAAGGATAATCCCTATCGTGATTATTATATCTGGCGTGATCCTAAAGATGGAGGAGTTCCCAATAATATACCTTCCATCTTCAGTGGACCGGCTTGGGAGTATGATGAAGAAACTGAACAGTATTATTTCCATCTGTTCAGTAAGCGTCAGCCTGATTTGAATTGGGAGAATCCTCAGGTTCAAAAAGAGATACATCAGATGATGAACTTCTGGCTAGAGAAGGGGATTGGTGGCTTTAGAATGGATGTGATTGATCTTATTGGCAAAGAGGTTGATCAGAAGATTACTAGCAATGGACCAAGGCTACATCCTTTATTACAAGAGATGAACCAAGCAACCTTTGGTAATTATGATGTCTTGACAGTTGGTGAGACTTGGGGTGCAACACCAGAAATTGCTAAACTATACTCTGACCCTGAGCGTAATGAGCTATCCATGATCTTTCAATTTGAACATATGACCCTTGATTGGGATGATGAGGAAGGGAAATGGAGTCCTAAGCCACTAGATTTTAAGAAATTAAAGAAGGTTCTAAGTAAGTGGCAGACTGAATTAAAAGGTCAAGGTTGGAATTCATTGTTCTGGAATAATCATGACTTGCCACGGATTGTTTCCCGTTGGGGTAATGATCAAGAGTATCGAGTGGAGTCAGCCAAGATGTTGGCTACACTATTACACTTTATGCAAGGAACCCCATATATCTATCAAGGTGAAGAGATTGGAATGACCAATGTCAAATATGAATCAATTGATGATTATAATGATATTGAAATCTTAAACTTCTATCGTGATAACCTTAAAAGGGGGTATACTCATCAACAGATGATGGAGGCAATTTGGCAGAATGGGCGGGATAATGCTAGAACTCCGATACAGTGGGATGATAGTGAGAATGCAGGTTTTACAGTAGGGACACCTTGGTTAAAGGTCAATCCAAATTATACAGAAGTAAATGTACAAGAAGCATTAAATAACCATGATTCTATCTTTTACTATTATCAGAAGTTAATCCGATTAAGAAAAGAGAATGATGTCATTGTTTATGGTGATTATCAATTATTGCTAGAAGATGATGATTCAATCTTTGTTTATACTAGAAACTTAGCTGATGAGCAGATATTGGTTATCGTTAACTTCTTTAAAGCAGAGGCAGAATTTATCCTACCAGAGGATATTAGCTTTGACAATAAAGAACTATTGATAAGTAATTATGAGGTAGATGAAGATGAGAGTATTGATAAGGTTGAGCTTAAACCTTATGAAGCACGAGCTTATAGATTGACTTAGATATTTAGCCCCTTAAGTTTAAAATGAAATTTTCTACTGGAACTTTTTATTTCTAAGTTCATAAGGGGCAGATGGGGGTAGTAGTTGTAATTTGAGTGTTAAAAAACAGAAGAAAAGAATTAATCTGATTGAAGGGTTTAATTTAATGATTCCGGGTAGTGTAAATTCTTGAATTGAGTATTTCCAACCACAGTTTTTCCAGGAGTTAATTTAATATCTTTATCTATAATTACTTGATTGTAGATACTAGTTATTCTAAAATTGAAGGATTTTTGTCTTGGGTTAACTTTAGTAAAGATACCATCTGTTCTTCTTTTCAGTTCTATATATTTTTCTGTTTTCTTATCAAAGTACTCTAGTTTTTTAACTGGATAGAGGTGGTTTCTTAATTGCAAACTTATATAATATTCAGTACTATCTGAACCAAAATGATATTTTATTTTATTATCATTAGGGTCGGTGAATTCTAAGGGGATTATTCTCCATGTGGTACCGATAATACCCCTTGAGAGTCTAGTTATCTTTTGAAAAGCCTTTTCTTCTAAATCAATATAGTCTTTATCTTTACCCATACTATCAACAACTAATACTTTTATAGTATTTAGCCAGTTAGTGACTTCTAGATAAGCACCACACATTAGTCCTTTATTATAATCAGAGATATTGACTGCTGCTATATAGTATCCTTGCGGAGGAACTTCATAACAATGCCATTCTTCGTGTTTATAATGAGTAGTTTTTCCCTTATGAATTTCTTTGGGTTTAGGAATATAAATTTTCTCACCAGGATAGATAAGGTCTGGATTCTTTATTTGAGGATTGGCAGCAATTAATGTTCCAAGAGGTATGTTATTTCTTTGAGAAATGTAAAATAAAGTATCTCCGGGTTTGATAATATACTCATAGACTGGTTGAATAATTTGACTATTATTTTCATCTCTTTCAGTAGGAATTTTAAGCACCTCCATATATTGAATTTGTTTAAATATTATATATTATGTTATAAATGTTATAAGTGTTACATTGAAAATTAAGATTGAATTCGAATGGAAGGTAGGAAGGTGTAAGTTTTAATGAGTTGTATATGCTAAAGACATTATTCTAACAAGATAATTGATAATGTTTATCATGGATTTTTGGAATATAATATTATTTTAATCTTAGGTTAAGGAGGAAGTTACTGTGGGTGTGACAATCAAAGATGTTGCTAAAGAGGCTAAGGTCTCTATTGCAACGGTATCTTATGTAATTAATAATAAAGGAAATGTAACTGATGAAACCCAAGAGAAGGTGTTAAAGGCTGTTAAAAAGTTAGGCTATCAACCTAATCTCTCTGCTCGTAATTTGGTTGGGCAAAAGAGTAATCTAATCGGTGTATTAATACCTAATTGGGGTAATGCTGATAGATTAAGTGAGAGTAGTCACGATAACTTCAACTTTGATAACCCCTTTTATGGTAATATACTCAATAGTATAGAAACACTAAGTACAAAGGAAGGCTACAGTATATTACTTATCGGTTCTACTATTACTGCTGATAAAGTTAAAAATGTAATTTTACAGAGAGATTTAGATGGTTTGATTATTATTGGAGCACTTCCTAAGCTGATAGATAATTTGAGTGAAATTAAGATTCCAATAGTCTTGATTGATAGCTATACTAAGCAGGAAGAGTTTTATAAGGTAGGCATTGATGATGAGTATGGAGGTTATATTGCTACCAAGCACCTCTTGGATTTAGGGCATAAGGAGATTGGCTTAATTAGTGGTGAGTTAATAGAAGATGGTGTTGATATGGAACGCTTTAAAGGATATAAAAAAGCATTGCTTGAAAGAAATCTTCCTATCAAAGAGGAGAATATATGTAATGTAGGTGTTTCGATGGAAGGTGGTTATTATGGTATTGAAAAGTTATTAAAGCAGAATCAGCAGTTAACAGCAATTTTTTCAACTGCTGATATTATGAGTATGGGAATTTATAAGAAATTAAATGAGCTTAAGTACAAGATACCAGAGGATATTTCAATTGTTAGTTTTGATAACTTTCCTTATACTGAATTTCTCCATCCTTCCCTTAGTACAGTAAGTCAATCAGTTTTCTTAAAGGGAAGGAGAGCTACAGAGTTATTGATTGATTTAATTGCTGGAGATAGAGTGGATAAGCAGACCTTGACTCTCCCCATAAAACTAATTAAAAGGGATTCAGTTAAAAGGTTATGATGGCAGAGTATTGCTAAAGCTGATTTATTATTAAAGATAGGAGTTGATATGATGAATAGCTCAGAGATTATAGATAGTGGTAGTTTAACTGGAGATAATAGTTATTTTATCTTTAGTGAGCTTGTAGAGTATCAAAAGGAAGGGAACGTATTATTTTTAAGGCTAACAGAGGGGAGTATAGCCTTAGAGTTTTTGACTAGTGATATCCTTAGGGTAGTGATGGCTAAAGGTGATAATCAAGTTGATTTTAGTAGTACCCCAGCAGTAGTTGACCATACTTTGAATTATAATAATTTTAGTATCTTAGATAGAACAGAACTATTAGAGGTTAAAACAGAGTCCTTAAAGATCTTAATCAATAAGAAGAATTTCTCTTTAAGTTTTTATGACTTAGAGGATAAGCTAATACATCAAGATTATAATGATCATGCTCTTGGTTGGAGTGGAGATCAGGTTAGAGCATGGAAGAAGTTAGAGGAGCAAGAGAGGTTCTATGGGCTTGGAGAGAAGACAGGCTATTTAGATAAACGGGGACGAAAGTATACTATGTGGAATACCGATACCTTCAATCCCCATGTGCCAAGTACTGATCCATTATATCAATCGATTCCTTTTTTAATTGGATTTAATCAAGGAAGAAGCTATGGGATTTACTTTGATAATAGCTATCAGACTTACTTTGATTTAGGTCTAAACTCTAAGGAGTATTATTCCTTCTGGTCTGAAGGTGGGAAATTAGACTATTACTTTATCAATGGTTCTAATATCAAAGAGATAATTAAATCCTATACCGATCTAACAGGCAGGATGCCACTACCACCAAAATGGTCTTTAGGCTATCATCAATCCCGTTATAGTTATCATCCTGAAGCAGAGGTTAGAGAAATAGCCCAGAAGTTTAGAGAGAAGGAGATTCCCTGTGATGTAATCCATCTTGATATTCATTATATGGATGAATACAAGGTCTTTACTTGGGATGAGAAGGAGTTTCCTCAACCTAAGCAGATGCTAAGTGATTTGAGTAAGGATGGCTTTAAAGTGGTAACGATTATTGATCCTGGGGTAAAGAAGGACCCCAGTTATAAGCTATATCAAGAGGGTATCAAGCATGATTACTTCTGCAAATACCTAGACGGAGAATATTATATTGCTAAGGTCTGGCCTGGTGAGTGTGCCTTTCCAGACTTTACAAAGGCAGAGGTTAGAAGATGGTGGGGAGATCAGCACCATCTATTGTTAGACCAAGGTGTTAAGGGGATTTGGAATGATATGAATGAGCCAGGTATCTTCAGTAAGACCAGTACTATGGATCTTGAAGTAGTCCATGACAATGATGGGGATATGGGAACCCATCGCCGTTTTCATAATCTATATGGGTTACTAGAGGGGCAGGCTACCTATGAAGGCTTAAAGAGATATAATTTTGAGGAACGTCCCTTTGTCTTAACAAGAGCAGGCTTTTCAGGAATTCAACGTTATTCAGCTGTCTGGACAGGGGATAATAGGAGCTTTTGGATTCATTTAGAGTTGGCAATACCAATGTTGATGAATATGGGGCTTTCTGGAATCACCTTCTGTGGAACTGATGTAGGGGGATTTGCCGATAACAGTGATGGGGAGCTGTTGACCCGTTGGATACAGTTAGGTCTATTTATGCCTTTTTTGAGAAACCATTGTGCTATTAATAATATCAACCAAGAGCCTTGGTCTTTTGGTGAGGAGTATGAAGAGATAATTAGAAAGTATATTAAGTTACGTTATAGGTTCTTAACCCATCTTTATAACCTCTTCTATCAAGCTCACCAAAGTGGATTGCCTGTAATGAGACCTTTAGTTTTAGAGTATCCTGAAGATGAGAAGACCTATAATCTTTCAGACCAATTTATGGTCGGTGATAGTGTCCTAGTAGCTCCAGTATATCAACCAGATAGAAGTGAACGGATGGTCTATCTACCTAAGGGAGAATGGCAGGATTTCTGGACTGGGCAGAGCTATCAAGGTCAAAAGCATATTATAGCTAAGGCACCTTTAGATACGATACCGATCTTTATTAAAGCAGGTGCTATTCTACCTTTATCCCCAGTGATGAATTATGTAGGGGAAGAGAAGATAGAGGAACTTGAGTTAAATATATATTTAAGTGGTGATGTTAAAGAAGGTAGTTATCGCCTCTATGAAGACGATGGGAGCAGCTTTGCTTATCAGCAAGGGGGATATAATATAAGAGAGTTTAGTTATCTCTATTACACTGATAGATTAGAGGTTAACATAGATAGCCTAGCAGATGATTATCAATTAGAGTATAGTAGTTACTTAATTAAGTTTAGGAATCTAGATTTAGAACCAAGTATAGTGGTGGTAGATGGAGTTGAAAGTGATCAGTGGGAGTATAATAATGGTGACTTAGAACTTAAAGTAGTGATTGAGGCAAGTAAGATAGAGATTAAATAGGTATAAATAAAGAACGAGTATATTAATTAATATACTCGTTCTTTATTTAAGAAATACTTAAATTTAAAATATTCGATTAGAAAGATTGTTGGGATAATATAAATTATCAAATAATTAAAATTTAGTGTTACTGGTCTTTTTAATTGTCAATATAGACCTTTGGAATACTATAAGTTTTATAAGCTGATCTATTAACAATTTTATCTACTGATAACTTTGATCTAAATTATACTTAGAAACTGGGAAATTATATATAAATTAGTCTTGACCTTATCATAATGATAAGGTTTATAATAATAGTATAATCAGATTTGTTTTACAGAAGGGAGGAGAAAGTTTGTTTAAAATAGGAGAATTCTCAAAGTTTACAAAAGTATCTACCAGAATGTTAAGGTATTATGACAAAGTCGGATTATTTAAGCCTGCAAAAATTGACGAATTGACAGGATATCGCTACTATTCAGCAAAACAAATGCCAGAACTTATCAAAATAATTACATTTAGAGATGTTGGATTTAACATAGCAGAAATATCTAGATTAGTTAAAATGAAAGATAATGAAGATATTTTAAAGGAATTAGAAAGCAAAAAAATTGAAATTGAAGAAGATATCAATAATCAAAGGAAAACTATATCTGATATTAATAAGATTATTTCCACATTAGGAGAGGAGATGATTATAATGGATTATAAAGTTGAATTCAAGGAAATACCAAGTTGTAAAGTAGTATCGATAAGAGAGAAGGTGAAGAATTATAATAAAGAAGTTGACTTATGGGCTATGCTAGGTAATTTTGCTCAAAATAGTAAATTACAACCTAATGGTAATCCTTTTGCAATATACCATGACGGCGAGTATAAAGAAAGTAATGTAGATATTGAGGTTGCGATGCCTGTGGCAGAGTTACAAGAAAACGAAGGAAAATTTGTTTTTAGAGAAGTTGAGCCTGTGCCATGTGTGGCAACACTTTTATATAAAGGGCGTTATGAAAACATTGATAAAGCCTTTTTCTTTCTTGCAAATTGGATTGAAGATAGTGAATGTGAACCTTATGGAGAAGTACGTCAAGTATCTATTAAAGGAGCATGGAATGAATCTAATCCAGATAATTATCTAGTAGAAATCCAAATACCTGTAAAAAAACAAAATGTGTAGATTCAAATAATTATTTTCATAAAAAATATAAAAAATCTTTTTTGCAGCGGCATCCTATATATACAGCGAAAAAGAATCATTAGCCACAGTGTTTTAACCTGTGGCGATATTATGAGTTGTACAGAAGCTACGAGTTAAAACCCGTAGCTAATTGAAATGTTAAATCTTTAATGCCATATATATAAGTGGGAGAATAAAAATTAAAATTCTGCGAAGGGTTATTTTTTATCTCAAAGAGTTTCGCACGAAGAATTATTTTTGGAGTGATTAACACTATATACATTGATAAAAGATTAATGAAAAACTTTAATTAAATCTATATAGAACACGAAAAAGAATTTAAATTCACCTATCAATGAATTAAAGTCTAAATCTGTTTTGACGCAGACTAAAATCTGATTAACTTCTGATTTAAAACATTTAATAATTTTATGTTTTAGTCCGCTTTTGTCTGCGTAAATCTGCATCTAATAATTCTTTTGGCTTTGAGTTCTTAAATAATTATGAAAATTTAAAGTCTAGAGACATAATATGAAATCTTTATCGGTTTCTCTATACTATAAGAAATAGATATTTTAAATATATCCATATAAGGAGGAGATATTAATGGAAAAAATTTTTTTATTTTTATTATTAATCTTAGTTTTGATCAATATATCGATGACAGCATTTGCAGCATCAATTTTTGATTGGAAAACTTATGAAACCGATGACTTTATTGTATTTTATCAAGAAGGATACGAGTATCAAGCTGAGCAGACCTTATATTATCTAGAGAAATATCATTCCAAAATTGATTCAGTTACAGGAAACGATAAGAATTTTAAAACATGTATTGTACTCCAAGATATGGGGTTAGAAGTAGATGGTGAGGCAGACCCTCTACCTGTCAAAATCAGTATTGTTACAAATAATCCACAAATGGGTCCACTTCTATCATATGATAGTTGGTTAAGGATGGTGAGTGTTCATGAATATACTCATATATCTCAAATGACTAATACTAAAGGAACAGCATCTGTTTTGACTAAAATTTTTGGTAACTTCTTTTCACCAAATCGTCATAGCCCAATTTGGGTGCTTGAAGGAATAACGGTCTATAATGAATCACAAACTAGTCCTTATGAAGGAAGGTTAAATGCGGGTTATTTTGATACTCTTATATCCAGTAAAGCAGCAGCTGACAAATTACCATCTTTATTAGAAGCTAATTATAGGCTGGACTATTTTCCAAAGGGCCAATTTTATCTTTATGGTGGGGTCTTCTTTAGATATTTAGCAGAAACTTATGGTGAAGATAAGTTTACTGAATTTTTTAATGAGTATGGTTCCTATTATTGGACCCCTATATTAGCTTTAGGAGATGTTTTTCCAGCTATAGGGATTGACAAAGCAGCTAAGAAGATATATGGAAAGAGGTTTCCGGATTTATTTGAAGAATGGAAAAGTTATGAGAAAGAAAAGAATAAAGGTTGGCAGATTCCAGGTAAGGTGATTGCAAGTAGTAAATCGGGCTCGATTAAGGGGTTAACTTTTGCAGATAATAAATTATATTATTTTAAAGAAAAAACCACCAAACCAGCGGTTCTTAATAATAGATCTGTTTATAATTTGATCGAATATGATTTAGAAAATAAAGGGGAAAGTATTTTATTAACTTCTTTAATGCCCAATGTGGCTTCGATTAAGGTGGTGAATAACAAGTTGTATTATGCTATTGGGGTAGGAGAAACAGCTATTTTGTATAGTTATGACTTAAAGACAGCAAGAAAGGAAGAAATATTAGAAGATGAGTTCAATGATTATTCAGTTTTGGAGAATGGAACTATAATCTATGCAAGGCAAAATAATGAAAAATTCGGTTCGGAAATTTGGAAATACGCAAATGGTGATGAGAAGAAGTTAGGAATTACAGAAGAATTTATAGGAGAAATTGAAAGTTATCAGGATAGACTTATTGTAGTTTCTAAAGAAGTTTTGGGATCTAATGGGATTAAATTTTTAGATATTAATGACGTATCCTTAGAAGAAATTATAGACACCCAATATCCAGAAACTAATATAAATGTTATAGCTGATAAGATTTATTTCATTAGTAATTATGATGGTTTACTAACAAATTATGAATATAATTTGGAGACTAAGAAGTTGGCTAAAATAACTGATGGTATATTGGAGTGTAAAGGTATTAAAGGTCTTTCATACAAGGATAAATTTTATTTTGTTTCAGTTGATGCAGAAGGAACAAACATATATGAAGTTCCATTGAATTATGAAGAAGTTTCCTTGGCTGAAGAAAAAGTTATTGAGGATAATATAAAATTAGATCTTTCTGATTTGGATATTCAAGCAAAAGAGGGGAAAGGTTTTAGTAAGAGTTTAAGTCATTTATTTAAACCAACTAAGAGGTTATTCCCATCTTTACTAGCTGGGGAGGATGCTTTAGGCTTAAATTCTTATTCTATAGATTATTCTGAATATGGAGGATTGGATTTCTATTTTAATACACAGATGTTACTAGTACCAATTTCGATAAGTAGTATAAAGCAGGATGATGATGAGGATGAGGATAGGGAGACCTGCTTGAATCTTCTTTTACCAGTCTATTCTAAAGGAACAGAGTTAAGAACAGATATTATGTTAGATTACAATACTAACTTTAGTGAAAATGTTATACCAGGAGTGGCTTTTAATTTAGCTACGGCTAAAAATAATCTATCATTTTACTTGCAGAATAATGTAAATAATAATGGAGTTAATAGTGAAGTAAGTTATAGCTACTTAATGGATAATAGCAGTATAGTTCTTAAAGGAAGTAAATTTAAAGATTTTGAAAAAGACGATAATATAAGAGGATTCTCCTTTGATGATATAGATAATGGATATCAGCTCAATGCTGAATATATCCATAAATTATTTGAAGTAAGAGATGGCTTATGGAATCCAAATGTATTTATTGGAGATATTTATGGTAGTATCTTTGTGGATTACTTTAATGATGATGACTTAGATGTTGATGAAGCAGGCATGGCAAATTACCTTTATATTATTCCTGTAGTGGGTATTTCCATGACTGATGATGAAACAAAAGTATATTCCGGTGTTAAAATGGAATTTTAAACCCCTAACTTATATAAGTTGAACCAATAAGTTCAACAACAAACTTTGTGATTAAAAGTAGTAATTGGTTAAATTTGAGTTGCTAGTTAGTTACAGATTTTCAAATTATGATAATACCACAGTTTAGAACCTGTGGATAAAAGGTTATTTATAAGTTCAAAAATAGATTTTCATAAAAGTTGTGGAAGGGCCGAATTTGCTTATAAAATAAATTTACATAATTTTAGTAAAAATATTTAGCACATAATCAACAGAGAATGATTATCATTCATGTTTGTTCTCCTTTATTGACAAGCAATATTACATATGCTATCCTATTATCGTAAGAGAATTACTTATATAATCAAGTTTGATTAATTTTCTATAAGTTAGTCATTTTTTGAATTAATAATTAATATCTTAGATTTAGTAATTACATAAACTTATGTGGAGGTGAATAGAATGGCTTATACAATTACTGATGCTTGTATTTCTTGTGGTGTATGCGAAAGCACTTGCCCAGTAGAAGCTATTTTTGAAGGTGATACTCAATTTGAAATCGATGCTGATGCTTGTATCGATTGTGGTGCTTGTGCAGGATCTTGTCCAGTAGAGGCAATCGAAGAGTAATAAATACATAAAATCCTAGAGGATATCCTCTAGGATTTTTTATTTTATGGCTTTTTATAGAGTAACTATGGTTTAAACCATAGTTACTCTTGTTTCAATTTATACAGTCTAATTTATAGATCTAGGCATTTCTAGAAAAATCAATACATAATATTTTAGCAGAGCAGGATTACTGTAGTAGCTAATCATTACTTGAAAGGGATTTAATATATATTGCTCTATAAAGATGATTGTAAAGCTAAAGATTGATTAGCTTAATCTTCAAAATATAAGAGGTAATTTTATATTTTTATTGAATAATATACAAAATAATGCTAAGAATAAATATTTGTAGTTAATTAAATACATTGGGGTGATAAAAGGATGAAACCTACTCTTGGTGTAGCTTTAGGTGCTGGATCAGCAAGAGGATTAGCTCATTTAGGGGTTTTAAAAGCTTTTGAAGAAGAAAATATAGAGATTGATTATTTAGGTGGCACTAGTATGGGAAGTGTAATTGGTGCCTTTTATGCTGCTGGATTATCATTAAATAGACTAGAGCGATTAGCTATCCATTTAAAATGGGAGCATTTAACAGATATCACTATACCAAGAAAGGGATTGATTGCTGGAAAGAAGGTTAAGGAGCTTTTTGAGTTACTGACTCATGGAAAGACCTTTGAGCAATTAAACCTTCCCTTTGTTGCAGTAGCGGCAGATATAGAGAAGGGGGAGGAGGTAGTGATTAAGCAAGGCTTAGTAGCTGATGCTATTCGAGCTAGTATGTCTATACCAGGAGTCTATGTGCCTTATGAATTAAATGGTAGGGTATTGGTTGATGGAGCTGTTTTAAATAGAGTTCCCGTAACTCCTGTAAGAGAAATGGGAGCTGATATTGTGGTAGGTATAGAGGTTAGTCACAATATAATTCATGGAACTAAGATCAATAATATCTTTGATGTAATTATTAATTCTATCGATATTATGCAGCAAGAGATTGCTGAACATAAGAATACTGGTGCTGATATATTGGTTATTCCTGAGGTTGGTCATATCCCTACTACTGGTTTAGATAAGGCAGGAGAGTGTATAGAATTAGGATATCAAGCTACTAAAGAATCTATACCAAAGATTAAAAAGTTAATAGAGGAGTGGAGTGTAGATGAGGCGTCTCAATAGAGAAGATAGACATTTACTGCTAGGAATAATTACTGTATTGATAGTAGGTTTTTTAGTTTTTTGGCCTACAGATTATTATAGAATCTCACCTGGAATTGCTAAGAACTTAGAACCAATGGTAGAGGTTAAAGCTAAGTCTTATCCTATAAAAGGTGAGATAATGTTAACTGCCGTCTCCATGCGAGAGGCTAGATTATTTGATTATTTATATATAAAATTATTCAACCCTCAATTGATCGAGTTAAGACCTAAACCTGAAGGTATAGATATGAAAGAATATGCTGAGGTTATGCTAGAGATGATGAAAGAGAGTCAACTTAAGGCCAAAGCAGTAGCCTTAAAGCAAGCAGGTTATGATCCTAAGATAACTGGAGAAGGGGTTAAGGTTGTTAAGGTCTTAGAAGAAGGGGATGCTTATGGAAAGTTACAAGAAGGTGATATTATAGTTGCAGTTGATGATAAGCCAGTTCATCTGGTGACTGAGACTGTAGATAAGATCCGAAATAGAGAGATGGGGCAAGGGGTTGAGGTGACCGTTAAAAGGGGTGATACTAAGAAAACTTATAACTTAAAAACACTACCTTTGCAGGAAGAATCAGAGAATCCATCAATTGGTGTCTTAATCACCCCTTATAATAGAGAGTATAAGCTACCTATTGATATAGAGATTAATGCAGGCAAGATTGGTGGTCCTTCGGCAGGAGGGATGTTTACTTTAGAGATATATAATCGCTTAGTACCAGAAGATATTACCCATGGATTAAAGATTGCTGGAACTGGAACAATTGATTTAGATGGTCGTATCGGTAAGATTGATGGCATTCAACAAAAGATAGCGGCGGCTAAGAAGGAAGGGGCTAAGATATTTTTTGTTCCTAAAGGTAATGCTGATAAGGCTCAAGAGATGAAGGTATCAGGGATAAAGCTTGTAGTAGTAGAGAACATAAAGGAGATAATTGCTTATCTTAAAGAAGAACACTTAGATTTATAGTAGCGCTTAGGTGTTAGATGGTTAGGGATTAAAAGTTAAGGTCAATCTAAATTCCTAACTACCCAACTGCCTAATTTCTCTATAATTTCAATAGTTCAATCAAGACCTGAGCATTAGCCCTAGCATCATCGATTGCTCGATGATGGTTCTCTATAGGTATAGAAAAATAATCTGCTATTGTTTTTAATTTATGATTCTCTAAACTTGGCAGTTTTTTTCTAGATAAATATAAAGTGTCTACTATCTGTTCAACTTTATTCTTATAGTCAGGGCGATTGAACTTGAATTTTTCTACAGCTGCATCTAAAAAAGGGATATCAAAGCCTTTAATATTATGACCAGATAAGTAGCTGCCATCTTCTATAAACTCTACAAATTGGGGTAATACCTCATAGATTGACTCTTTATCTTCTACCATTTCTGTGGTGATGCCTGTGATTTTACTTATCTTCTTAGGGATTTTCATAGCAGGATTTATCAGTGCGTGAAATTCATCATAGATTTCAAAACTATTGTTTTCAGTGTCTACTTTGACTTTAACTGCAGCAATTTCGATGATTCTCCCCCAGCTGCAAGGCTTTAATCCTGTAGTTTCCAAATCAAAGACTACATAAGTCTTGTTAGAATTATTTTTTGCTTTCACAAGATCGATAATCTCCTCTGCTACTTCTCTTTCTATCTCATTACTCTTAATTTTTTCCTCTGAAATGGCTATTAAATAATCTTCACTTCTTTTAGCTACTTCCATTTGGCTAAAGTATTTATGCCAGACCTCAAAGGTATGGTATAAGAATCTATATGTTTTAAGTTTATCATCATAATATTTATTATCTGTATTAGAATCTTTACTTTTGATTTTAAAATTCTCAGCCAATTCTATAATTATATCTTTAATCTCTTTCATCTGTTCGCCCTCCCATAAGCCTGCGATTATTAACTGTTTATTTATTATTTTATTATGATAGGTTGTTTACGAAAATCCATATTTCCTCTTCTAAAATTCTGATCAGGATAAGCTAAAGCATAGATATTATTTGCTTTAATATCAAAACTCAACATCTCTTGTAAAGAGCTCTTTGCTTCTTGATTACTTCTGTAATGATTTGCTACTTTTGTGATAAGTGGTAATGAGGATTTATTCTTGATCAATTTTAATAATTCTCTTCCCTTATGATTAAAACCTAGTACTCTTAGATATTGGGGACCTCCACTACTATCAAATTTCTTTAGGGTTCTTTGATCTAAATCCAATAGAATTTGGGTTAGAATTCTTTGAATTCTAGTCTGTGTAAAACACTTTGTATTGATTAAATTTATCAATTCTTTTAAAGATCGTGCCTCTATACTAGCGTCTTTAATTCTATTCTCTAAGCCTCCTATAATATCCTCGAAATTTTCTAAATCATAAGTATTTGTCCTTCTTAATAGAGTTAAGATAGAATTAGAGAAGTCTTCATAAAAGATGGGACCTCTCTTTTGATTGAACTCTCTATACAATATCTCACTGCTTTTTTGTGGGAGTGCTTTTTTTAATCTTTGATCAATCAACTCTGTGTTATTTTTATAGCTGTTTTCTAAATCATTTCTGATTGCCGAAGCACTTGCGAACTCTTTAAGTTGTTGTGAGTGATATCCACTGCCTTCTCTTTTAATTGTCAAAGGAATAATAGCGCTCTTTAATTGGATTAATGCTTTAATATACTCAATTCCTAAAATATTATTAGGATTATTTAATATTTTAATATATTTCTCAGTAGGAGCTTGGAATTCCTCTTGATTAGCTTTAATATATTCTATCAAGGCTTGACTTCTAGCTTGGGGATAAGAGATTCCCTGTGCAAGTCCAGTTTTAATCTTTCTGCTTACTTGTTTAGGTTCATCGACTATGAGTGCTGCTATCTTACTTAAAGGTTCAATCTCACCTAATTCACTACCAAAACAGAGATAATCTACAATTTTGCTTTCTTCAAGTAATTTAATTGCTCCAAATGCAAAATATTCAGCACTCCTTACAGAATAGGAGACAGGAAGCTGAATGACCAAATCTACTCCAGCGTTTAGAGCCATCTCTGTTCTAGCCCATTGGTTGACTATAGCAGGTTCTCCTCGTTGCAAGAAGGCTCCACTCATAATGCAGATACAAGCATCGGCTTGGCTCTTTTTTAATGATTGTTCTATATGTAACTGATGCCCCTGATGGAAGGGGTTATATTCTGTAATAATCCCAAGAACTTTCATTTAAATTTCCTCCTTATCTATCTTTGCTTACTATCTATTATAGATATATTAAATGGAAATATCAATTTGCTGTATAAATTTAATCTCTTTATAAGAGAATAAAAGATAGAATTTTAAATTTATACCATATAATTATCAGATAATTAGCAAGATTGTGATTAAATTGACTTTTGCCATTATTTAAACTTATAAATATTTTATCAAAAAACAAGGGATTTACATGGTCGATATAGTAATTATAATAAGGTAAATAAGAGTTAACTAACAATATTATTAGTTGTATATAGGGGGGGATTTAAGAGATGAGTTTTATAGGAAAGATTCATGATAAGGCAAAAAGTAATAGAAAGAAGATTGTTCTTCCAGAGGGAACTGAGCCAAGAATGGTTAAGGCTGTTCCTATTATTTTAGAAAAAGAGATTGCTGATATCGTATTATTAGGTGATGAACAAGAGATTAAAGATGTAGCTTTAGAGCATGGTATAGATTTAACAGGTGCTGAAATTATTAACCCTTTAGAATCGGATAGGTTAGAGGATTATGCTCAGACCTATTATGAGCTAAGAAAGCACAAAGGAATTACCTTAGAAGAGGCTCAAGAGCAGATAAAAGATCCTTTATACTATGGAGCGATGATGGTCAAAAAAGGGGATGCTGATGGTAAGGTAGCAGGTGCTGCTAACTCTACAGGCAATGTATTACGTGCAGCTATTAAGATAGTTGGCACTGCTGAAGGGATTTCAGTTATCTCAGGAGCCTTTATTATGATTGTACAAGATAAAGACTTTGGCACAGATGGTTTAATGGTATTTGGTGATTGTGCTGTAAATCCAGATCCAAATGCAAGTCAATTGGCTGAAATTGCTATCTCTTCTGCAAAAACAGCTAAGGATTTAGGAGGAATTGATCCAAAAGTAGCAATGTTATCTTTCTCTACAAATGGTAGTGCTAAGCATGAATTTGTAGACAAAGTACAAGAGGCTACTAAAATAGCTCAAGAAGCTCAACCAGAGTTAAAGATAGATGGAGAGATGCAATCTGATGCAGCGATTGTACCTGTAGTTGCTCAAAAGAAGTATCCTGATAGTGAGATTGCAGGAACTGCTAATGTACTAATCTTCCCAGATTTGGAAGCAGGAAACATCTGTTACAAATTAGTACAGAGGTTAGCACATGCAGAGGCTATTGGACCTATTTTACAAGGGATAGCAAAGCCAGTTAATGATTTATCCCGTGGCTGTAATGTTCAAGATATCGTAAATGTAGTAGCGATTACTGCAGTACAAGCACAAAATTGTTAAGTTTTAATTAATACATAGTATCTTAAGTTTAATTACTGATTGTTGAATAGAATTAAGGAGGAGATAAGCATGAAAATTTTAGTAATTAATAGTGGTAGTTCATCAATTAAATATCAATTAATTAATATGGAAGATGAAAGTGTTTTAGCTAAAGGATTAGTTGAAAGAATTGGAATTGAAGGTTCTCGGCTAGAGCAAGAGAATAGTGATGGGAATGAATTTGAGATAGTACAAGATATTCCTGATCATGAAGTTGGGATGGAGCTGGTAGTTAATTCTTTGACTGATGGAGATAAAGGTGTTATTTCTAGTGTAGATGAGATTGAAGCAGTTGGTCATAGGGTAGTACAAGGTGGAGATTCTTTTGATAAATCGGTAGTTGTTACTGATGAGGTTAAAAAAGAGATTGATAGATGGGCTTCATTAGCACCACTACATAATCCAGCTAATTTGATGGGGGTTGAAGTTTGTGAGAAGCTAATGCCTCATGCAACTCAAGTAGTTACTTTTGATTCTGCTTTCCACCAAAGCATGCCAGAAGAGGTTTATATGTATGCTTTACCATATGAATTATATGAAAAGCACTCTATTAGACGTTATGGAGCCCATGGTACTTCCCATAAATTTGTGGCAAATCAAGTAGCAAAAGAGATAGGTAAAGATGTTGAAGATTTAAAGATTATTACTTGTCACTTAGGTAATGGAGCAAGTGTAACTGCTGTTAAGAATGGTAAATCATATGATACAAGTATGGGGCTTACTCCACTAGAAGGACTAGTAATGGGAACTCGTTGTGGAGATATTGATCCTGCTATTGTACCTTTTGTAATGGACAAAGAAGATTTATCTCCACAAGAGATGGATCATTTAATGAATAAAGAGAGTGGTTTATTAGGAGTTTCAGGCATCAGTAGTGATATGAGAGATATAATAGAAGGTGCTGAGAATAATGATAAAGCGAAATTAGCTTATAATATGTTTGTTTATAGAGTTAAGAAGTATATTGGGTCTTATGTAGCAGCCATGAATGGTGTTGATGCTATGGTCTTTACAGCAGGAATTGGAGAGAATGCTATTGGATTAAGAGAGGATATTTGTGCTGATTTAGATTATCTAGGAATCAAATTAGATGCTGAGAAGAACAATGTTAGAGGAAAGGCGATAGAGATCAGTACTGATGACTCTAAAGTGAAGATATTTATTATCCCAACTAATGAAGAGTTAGTTATTGCTCGTGATACCAAGGAATTAGTGGCTAATTAAAATAAAATATCTTGACAACAAGGTAAGACCTATATTATAATAACTAATGTTGTCCTAGAGGTGATTAAATGAATATAAAAGTAAATGTTGAAAGTATTAAAGAGAATCTAGGGACCAATTTAAAGCAAGAATTTGATGTTTTTTTAGAAGATATGCTTATACAAGGTAGAGAGATATCTTTTGAAAATCCAGCTAAATTTGATGTAACTATAATTAATTCTAGTGAAGAATATATAGTTATGGCCCATGTAAAATTAAGAGCTATTTTACCTTGTAGTCGCTGTTTAGAGGAGTTTTCTATGAACTTAGAGTTTGACTTTAATTTTGAACTCTCTAAAGATGAGGTGGTAGATGATGAGATTAGTGTTGGAGAAGGCCTGCTCAAAGAGCTAAGGTTGGCTTTTCCTATGCAAGCTGTCTGTGATGAACAGTGTAAAGGTTTATGCCCAAGCTGTGGCAAGAATTTAAATCAAGAAGATTGTGATTGTTTTATGCACAAGGTTGATCCGAGATTGGCTAAATTACAGAAGCTGTTGAAGGAAGATGAGTAATAACTTAGTTATAGAATTTAGCACGTCAAACCTGATAGTCTTGCAGGTTTTGCCAAGAAAGGTCCAATAGGATTTATAGGTTCAGGATGTAAGTGCTATTTTTAATAATATCAATACCGTAGGGCATACGGGAATTTAAGCCTCTTTAAAGAAGTTATAAAAATCCAATTTCTGTTTTATGTCAAATATAAAGTAGAATAGATTGCTTTCTAAAAAGGAGGAATCCATGTAGGTTTATTTCATGGGATGTCAAAGGATTTATAACATAGGATACAGTAATATAAGGGGGTGTTTGTAGTGGCAGTACCTAAGCGAAGAACCTCAAAAACTCGTAAGAGAAAAAGAAGAACGCACTGGAAGTTGAATGCTCCAAACATTGTGGAATGTCCACAATGCCATGAGCCAAAATTATCTCACCGTGTATGTCCTGATTGTGGATACTACAATGGAAGAAAAGTGAAATAATTACCATAGATAAGAGTAAAGTAGAATTTTTCTGCTTTACTCTTTTTTGTTTTTATAACCAAACAAGAGATTGTAATATTTTTTATATAATCAAAATATTATGGATATTATATTTACATAAAGCAGAGGATTTTATAGCTGCTAATCAAGTTTAGCTTCATCTTAAAATGTTTAGGATGAAGCTTAATGGATATATTGTGACAGTGATGAATGACGGCTAATGATTAAAAATCTTCTCTCGTAACTTGTTACTGTCCTAATATCTATCTATAACATTATATTAAAATCTCATTATAAATGATGTTAACCAGTGATGGATGAAAGTACTAGATATAGTAGACTTCTTATTCTTTTGATACAAAATGTAGGATTTGTTAAAAAAGATAAAGAAGAGGCGAATAAAATCTTGCAATAGCAGAAAAATTTATATATAATAATTATAGAAATTAATTAGTAGCAGGTCTTAAAATGAGCTTTTAATAGGTGGTAAAAACTATGAAGAGATTGACTAAAGCTGAACGTCAAGAAAATTTAAAGGAAAGATTAGATGAAGACCCTTTTTTAATCGACCGGGAATTGGCAGAGTTATTTAATGTCAGTATTCAAACTATACGTTTAGATAGATTGGAATTGGGGATACCTGAAGTTAGAGAGAGGATTAAATCTGTTGCTAGACAGGCAAGCTCTAAAGTTAAGTCGGTACAGAGTGAGGAGATTATTGGAGAGTTAATCGATATTCAACTCAATGATGGTGGTATCTCTATTTTAGAGAGCACTGAGGAGCTAGTGTTAGAAAAGAGCAAGATAGTCCGAGGCCATCATATATTTGCTCAAGCTAATTCTTTAGCTGTAGCAATTATTGATGCCGATGCTGCTTTAACAGGTTCGGCAGAGGTTAGATATAATCGACCAGTCTATGTTGGTGAAAGATTAGTGGCAAAGGCTAAGGTGGAGAAGATAAAAGGGAATAGATTTTATGTAAAGGTGGAAACTAAGATTAACGGGGAAAGTGTTTTTAAAGGAGAGTTCATTATATTTTCTGTTAAGGATGACCTGATGAATAGGGAGGGTTGAGTCCGTTGAAGATTATTATTGATGCTATGGGAGGAGACCATGCTCCTGATGAGATTGTAAAAGGGGCTGTTGAAGCAAGTCAAGAGATTGACTCTAAACTCATCTTAGTGGGAATTGAAACTGAAGTTCAAAAAGAACTTGCTAAATATACATATGATAAAGATAAGATAGAAATTTGCCATGCTTCTGAAGTTATTGGCATGAATGAATCACCAGCTAAAGCATTAAGACAGAAGAAGGATTCTTCAATTGTTGTGGGCTCTAAGATGCTCAAAGAGGGTATAGGTGATGCTTTTGTTTCGGCAGGAAGTACAGGAGCAGTTATGGCAAGTAGTTTGCTTAAAACTGGGCGCATCAAAGGGATAAAAAGACCAGCGATTGCTACAGTCTTCCCTACATTAGAGGAGGAGACTCTTCTTTTAGATATGGGGGCTAATGTTGATAGTAAGCCAGAGCATTTAGTGCAACATGCTCTAATGGGTCAAATCTATGCTAAAAACTTATTAGACAAACAAAATCCTACAGTCGGTTTATTAAGTATTGGTGAAGAAGAGAAAAAGGGAAATGAATTAACTATTGAAACACATAAACTATTAAAAGAGATGGATAATATAAATTTCGTAGGTAATGTTGAAGGGCGTGATATCTTCACAGGAGAATACGATGTTATCTTATGTGAAGGGTTTGTTGGAAATGTTGTCTTAAAGACTACTGAGGGCTTAGCTTCCGCTTTATTTAAGATTATTAAGCGGGAAATTACAGCAACCTTCTTAGGAAAGATTGGTGGATTACTATTAAAGCCAGCCTTTAAAAGAGTAGCTAAGAAGATGGATTATACTGAATATGGTGGTGCCCCACTATTGGGTATAGATGGGATAACAATAATTAGCCATGGTAGTTCTAATGCAAAGGCAATTAAGAATGCTATAAAGAATGCTGAAAAGGGAATAAAAGCAGATTTGATAAATTTAATTAAAGCCAATATAGAAAGCTAATATTGAAGGAAGGACTGGTAAGTGATTATGATACGAGAACTTAGAAAAGCTAAAATTGCAGGAGTAGGTTCTTTTGCTCCTGAGAAGGTCCTAACAAATAATCAATTAGAAGCGATGGTAGATACTAGTGATGAGTGGATAACAACTAGGACGGGAATAAAAGAGCGAAGAATTGCTGAAGATGATATAGCAACCTCTGACTTGGCTTATGAAGCAGCAAAAAATGCCCTAGCAGATGCAGGGTTGGAAGCAGAGGATTTAGACTTGATCTTAGTAGCTACCGCTACTCCTGATTATTTAGCATTTCCTTCCACTGCTTGTGTATTACAGGATAAATTAGGAGTTAAGGGTATCCCAGCTTTTGATATGGTAGCAGCTTGTTCTGGATTTGTTTATGGTCTATCTGTTGCTACCCAATATATTGAAACAGGTACTTATGATAATGTTTTAGTCATTGGTGCTGAAACACTATCTAAGATCGTTAATTGGGAGGATAGAGGTACTTGTGTCTTATTTGGTGATGGGGCAGGGGCAGCAGTTCTAACTCCTACTAAATCAGGTGGTATCTTATCAAATGTTATTGGAGCTGATGGAGAGCAGAATGAAGTTTTAATAGTCCGTGGGGGGGGATCTAAGAGACCATTTTCTCAACAGATTATCGATGAAGGGCTACATTATTTAGAGATGGAAGGCAACCCTGTCTTTAAATTTGCTGTTAGAATCTTAGGCAAGGCTGCTGTGCAGGCATTGAAGAAAGCTGGATTAACTAGAGATGATATTGACTTTTTGATTCCTCATCAGGCCAATATTAGAATCATTGATGCAGCAGCTAAGAGGTTGAAGTTAGATAGAGATCAGATTTATGTAAATCTAGACCAATATGGTAATACCTCAGCAGCATCAATCCCTCTTGCTCTAGATGCAGCTGTAAAAGAAGGGAAGATTAAGAGTGGTGATATAGTTGTCCTTGTTGGCTTTGGAGCAGGACTAACTTGGGGGGCTACAGTTATTGAATGGGTTTAAAGGGAGGTAGTTTAAAATGATTAAGACAGAACTATGTAAGTTATTAGATATAGAACATCCAATTATTCAAGGTGGTATGGCTTGGATTGCTACTGGAGAATTAGCAGCAGCAGTCTCTCAAGCTGGAGGCTTAGGTATTATAGGAGCAGGTAATGCCCCTGCTGAGATTGTAAGAGAAGAGATAAAAAAGGTTAAGAAGGTTACAGATAAACCTTTTGGAGTTAATGTAATGTTATTGTCACCTTATGTAGATGAAGTAATAGAAGTTGTAATTGAAGAGAAGGTTCCTGTAGTTACTACAGGGGCTGGAAACCCAGGAAAGTATATAGATGCTTTAAAAGATGCTGGAACTAAGATAATTCCTGTTGTCCCTTCAGTTGCACTTGCTAAAAGAATGGCTCGTTTAGGTGTTGATGCGATTATTGCAGAAGGAAGTGAAGCGGGGGGGCATATTGGTGAGTTAACTACAATGCCTTTAATTCCTCAAATTGCTAGGTCAGTTGATCTGCCAGTAATTGCAGCAGGAGGAGTTGCTGATGGTTATGGCTTAGCAGCTGTACTTTCATTAGGTGCAGTAGGGGCACAGGTTGGTACTCGTTTTATCTGTGCTAAAGAGTGTACAGTCCATGAGAATTACAAAAAGGCTATTTTAAAAGCAAGGGATAGAGATGCGATAGTTACGGCTCGTTCTACTGGTCATCCAGTTAGAAACCTTAAAAATAAATTAACTCGTCAAATTGAATCTATGGAGCAAGAAGGAGTACCTAAAGAAGAGATTGAAAAATTGGGAATTGGACGATTGCAAAGGGCTGTAATTGATGGTGATGTAGATGAAGGAACTGTTATGGCTGGTCAAGTGGCTGCAATGGTATCAAAGGTAGAACCAGCAAAGGATATTATTGTTGATATTATCGAAGGTGCTAAGAAGGTAATGAAGGATAACTGTAAATTAATAGTTTAATTACTACTTACTGAACTTAAAGAGGGAGGAATTAAGATGGGTAAAGTTGCTTTTATCTTTCCTGGACAAGGATCTCAGCAAGTTGGGATGGGTGCAGATTTAGTTAAAGAATTTGTAGTAGCCAAAGAGACCTTTAAAGAGGCAGATAACGCTTTAGATATAGATGTTTCTAAATTATGTTTTGAGGGACCAGCAGAGGATTTGCAACAGACCTCTAATACTCAACCAGCAATCTTAACTGCTAGTATTGCAGTCTATAGGGTATTAAAAGAGAAAGGGATAGAGCCTGATATAGTTGCTGGACATAGCTTAGGAGAGTATTCGGCTTTAGTAGCAGCTGGAGTATTGGACTTTACTGATGCAGTTAAATTGGTCAGAAAGCGTGGTCAGTTAATGGAAGCATCTGACCCTTCTGGTAAAGGAACTATGGCTGCAATTATCGGTTTAAATGGTAAAGAGGTAGAAGCGGTCTGTCAGAAGGCTTCAACTGCTGGTATAGTGGAGCCTGCTAACTATAACTGTCCAGGGCAGATTGTTATCTCTGGAGAGAAAGAAGGGGTAGAGAAAGCTGCTGAGTTGGCTCAAGAGGCCGGAGCTAAAAAGGCTATTATCCTCAATGTAAGTGGTCCATTCCACTCTAGTTTGATGGAGTCTGCTGCTAAAGAGCTGTCTAAGGAATTAGAAGGGATTAGTTTTAATGATGCTCAAGTTCCCGTAGTGACCAATGTCGATGCAGAATTTACTACTCAATCTGGAGATTTTGCTCAAGCCTTAATTGAACAGATCAGTGGTTCGGTACGTTGGGAAGAATCGATTAAAGCTATGATCGAAAATGGTGTAGACACTTTCATTGAAGTTGGACCTGGGAGAGTATTAAAAGGGTTTATGAGAAGGATTGACCGTAAGGTAACTGCTTTGAATGTAGAAGATCTAGCGTCTTTAGAAAAAACATTGAAAAAATTATAATCTTAACTTATAAAATATAGATGTATTGGAAAAATATCATTGAAATAGGGATTAAAGGGGTGAAAATATGAAGTTAAAGGATAAAGTTGCTGTGGTTACAGGTAGCTCTAGAGGAATTGGAAAGGCTATTGCCCTTAAATTGGCTAAGGAGGGTGCTAAAATAGTTGTTAATTACCCTTTTGCAGGAGAGGCTGAGAATGCTCAAGAGGTTGTAGATGAAATTGAAGCCTTGGGAGGTAAAGCAATTGCCCTTGAAGCTGATGTAACAGAGATGGATCAAGTTAAAGCAATGGTGAAGACTATTACTAAAGAGCTTGGTAGTCTTGATATTTTGGTTAATAATGCGGGTATTACTCGTGATACATTATTGATGAGAATGAAAGAAAGTGATTGGGATGCAGTATTAAATGTCAATCTTAAAGGTGCTTTTAATGCTACTAAAGCTGTAACTAGAACAATGATGAAACAGAAAAGTGGTAGGATCATTAACATGTCTTCTGTAGTTGGGTTGATGGGTAATGTAGGTCAAACAAATTATGCTGCATCTAAAGCTGGTTTAATCGGATTTACTAAATCTGTAGCTAAAGAGCTAGCTACAAGAGGGATAACTGTAAATGCTATTGCTCCAGGCTTTATTAAGACTGCTATGACCGATGAATTACCTGAAAATGTAGTAGAAGAGATGATTGCTGCGATTCCAATGAAGGAGTTTGGTGAAGTAAAGGATATCGCTAACTTAGTATCTTTTTTAGCTAGTGATGAAGCAAGATATATCACTGGTGAAGTAATTAGAGTCGATGGTGGAATGGTAATGTAGTTTTTAGTTGACAGTTAACGGTGTGCAGTGTACAGTTAAAATAGAAGTTGTTATCTAAATTTTTAATAAAATTTCAAATTAGCTTTTCAATTATAATTGTACATTGTAAATTAAGTTGAAATTGTGCCGGCCTCGATGGCCAAATAATGAAAACTACATTACGTTATTTAAATTAAGTTGAAATTGCGACGGGCTCGATGCCCTAGTAATGAAAACTACATTGCGTTATTTAAATTAAGTTTTCATTGAGAGGAGGTGAAAGTATGAACGTATTTGAAACAGTAAAGAATATTGTTGTTGCAGAATTAGGTGTAGATCCTGAAGAAGTAACTTTAGAGGCTTCTTTTATCGATGATTTAGGAGCTGATTCTTTAGATATCGTAGAGGTTGTTATGGCCTTTGAAGAGGAGTTTGATATTGAAATTCCTGATGAAGATGCTGAAGATATTGAAACAGTTCAAGATGCTGTAGATTATATTGAAAATGCATTATAATTTTAATTTTTAATGACCCCGTTTATCTCTATAAGCGGGGCTTTAATCAAATAACTTTATTTTAATTTGAAATCATACAATTAATAATAGATTATGAACATATAAATAATAAATAACTTTAAAAATTAAGTTTAATAACTAGAGCCAAAGTATTAAGGATTGATTGAGATTGATAAGTCAGGAAATTTCATAATTATTATAAGATTCTAATAGCTATAGGTTCAATAATAAATATATCTAATTGCTTGGTTTTACTTTATGAAATTAACTGAATTTTAAAAGATAAGTACTTTGCGATTCCTAGATTTAAATGTTTTTATATAGATATAATTCTTCTCTAAGAAGATTTAATGTTGATTACTGATTGCTCAAATAAATAATGATGGGGGAATCGATTTGAAATTATCTGATTTAAGAATAGGAAATTTGATTGCTAAGGTTCCGATTGTACAAGGTGGAATGGCTGTTAGGGTATCCACTGCTCCTTTAGCAGCTGCTGTGGCAAATGAAGGTGGGATTGGTTTAATAGCTGGTTCAGGTCTTAAGGTAGAAGAGTTGAAAGAAGAGATTCGTAAGGCTAGAGAATTATCCCAAGGGATTATAGGTGTTAATATTATGGTTGCTGTTAGAGAGTTCAAAGAGTTAGTAGATGCAGCCGTTAGTGAAGGAATTGATCTTATTGTAGCTGGAGCAGGTTTCTCTCGAGATCTGTTCACAGTAGGAAAAGAGACTGGAGTAGAGATAGTTCCTATTGTCTCTTCTGTAAAACTTGCTAAAATATCTGAGAAACTAGGGGCTTCTGCTATCGTTGTGGAAGGTAAAGAGGCAGGAGGTCATTTAGGTACAGATCAGCCGATGAAGACCTTAGTTGAAAAGATTGTTAAGGCGGTTAAAATACCTGTAATTGCAGCAGGTGGAATCATTGATGGTAAGGATATTGCTGAAGTGTTAAAGCTAGGTGCTAGTGGTGTGCAGATGGGCTCAAGATTTGTAGCAAGTACAGAGTGTGAGGTAGATGATAGCTTTAAACAGACCTACATAAATGCCAGTAAAGAGGATAGTGTTCTAATTAATAGTCCAGTAGGTCTACCAGGTAGAGCATTAAAGAATGAGTTTTTTGATAGGTTAAGTAGTAATGAAGTTGATACTGGTAAGAGCTGTGATTATATCTGCTTAAAGAAGTGCTCCCATAGTTTTTGTATTATGGACTCTTTAATCAAAGCTCAAGAAGGTAATATGACCCATGGATTGGTCTTTGCAGGAGAGAGAGCACATTTAATTGATAAGGTCTTACCTGTAAAGGAGATAATAAATAACTTAGTAAGTGAAGCTAGAAAGTATCTGGGAGGGGAAGAGGAAGATGAGTAAGCGTGTTGTAGTAACTGGAATGGGAGTTTTATCTCCTATAGGGATAGGTTTGGAAGAGTATTGGAATGCTTTAGTTGAAGGTAAATCTGGAATTACAAAGATTAGCCACTTTGATGCAGAAGAATATAAGACACAAATTGCTGGTGAAATCAAAGGTTTTAAAGCTCAAGAATATGGTCTTGATCGTAAAGAAGCTAAGAGGATGGATCGTTATACTCAATTTGCTGTTGTAGCAGCTCAGATGGCAATGAAGGATGCTGGATTGGAAATTAATGAAGAGAATGCTGAGAGGATAGGAACTATTATCGGTTCTGGGATTGGTGGAATTGAGGTTCTAGAAGAGCAACATAAAAGACTATTGGACAAAGGACCTAATCGAGTAACACCATTTTTAATTCCTATGATGATTGCTAATATGGCAGCAGGGCAAGTTTCAATTTATACTGGTGCTAAAGGACCTAATACTTCTGTTGTAACAGCATGTGCTAGTGCTACAAATTCCCTTGGTGATGCTTTTGAAACTATTCGTCGTGGTGATGCTGATGCAATGATTGCTGGAGGAGCTGAAGCGTGTATTACTCCACTAGCTTTTGCTGGATTTTGTTCTATGAAGGCAATGAGTACTAATAATGATGATCCAGAAGGTGCTAGTAGACCATTTGATGCTAAACGTGATGGTTTTGTTATGGGAGAAGGTTCTGGTATCTTAATCTTAGAATCTTTAGAGAGTGCTCAAGCAAGAGGGGCTAAAATCTATGCTGAAATGGTAGGCTATGGTGCATCTGCTGATGCTCATCATATTACAGCTCCAGCGCCAGGAGGTATTGGGGCAGCAAAGGCAATTAAAATGGCTATAGATAAAGCAGGAATCTCTCCTGAACAGATGGATTATATCAATGCCCATGGAACTTCTACACCGGCTAATGATGAATTAGAGACTGCAGCAATTAAACAAGTATTTGGTGATTATGCTAGTAAGATAGCTATCAGTTCTACCAAATCAATGACAGGGCATTTATTAGGAGCTGCTGGAGGTGTTGAAGCTATTGCTTCAATATTGGCTATCAAAAATAATATAGTGCCTCCAACAATCAATTATAAAAATGAAGATCCAACATGTGACCTAGATTATGTTCCAAACAAAGCTAGAGAGTGTGAGGTAAAGGTAGCTTTATCTAATTCTTTAGGATTTGGTGGTCATAATGCTACTGTTGTATTTAAAGAATATAATGAATAATTTAGGATGTGGGCAAGATGACAGGTTATAATAAAGGTTTAGAAGAATTACAACAGCAACTTGGTATCTTCTTTAATGATCTAGAGTTATTACAAAGAGCTGTTACCCATAAATCTTATGCTAATGAAAATAGACATTTGGGATTAAAAGATAATGAACGCTTGGAGTTTTTGGGAGATTCGATTCAAGATTTGGTTGTCAGTGAGTATATGTTTATTGAGTATCCCAATCATCCCGAAGGAGAGTTGGCTAAGATTAGATCTGTTGTTGTCAGTGCTCCAGTATTAGCAGAAAAAGCCAAAGAAATTAATCTAGGTAAATATCTACTTTTGGGAAAAGGGGAAGAGATGACTGGTGGTAGAGACAGAGACTCTATCTTAGCTGATGCCTTTGAAGCCTTAGTTGGTAGTATTTACTTAGATCAAGGATTAGAGATAATTAAGGGCTTTATTTTGGAATTATTAATCCCTGATATTAAGTTAGTAGAGCGGGGGGAGCATATTCAAGATTATAAGACCTTATTACAAGAGTTGGTTCAGAAGAACTCTAATTTGAGACCAGAATATGAAGTTGTTAAGGAAGAAGGACCAGACCACAATAAGAGGTTTACTATTCAAGTAAATCTTGAAGAGCGGGTTTTAGGTGTGGGTGCAGGAAGCAGTAAAAAAGAAGCAGAACAAAAAGCAGCTGAAGATGCTATTAATAAAGTGTAAAGTAGCTCCCTGGGGAGCTACTTTTTCTTTAACTATTAATTTATTCTTTTGGTTTTTAAATTAATTTTGCTGCTATAAACTGTATTTATATTATAGATTGTGCTAGTTGTATTTTAATATATTTAAGATCGTATTATGGCTATATTAAGACAGTAACGAGAGGAAATTTTTACTCGTTACCCGTCACTCGTCACTGATTACTAAAGTGCCTTAATATCTCTAAATTATATTAGTTTTGACTAGTATAAAATGATTGTTATTTGGGGGGGTTATATGAATTTTTATCTTTATCAATTTAAGTGGCTTGTTATAGCTTCAGTAGTGGGAATATTGATCGCCTTCTTTTTTGTGGTTATTCCTGAAGGATTCCTCTATGATATCAGTGGAAGAGATTATGGAGAGGATGGTAGAATAGAGAACTTTACTGCTATAACCCAACTAAATGATTCTTCTGTTTTAGCTGCTGGTTATAGCAGTAAGGCTTCTAATGATCAAAACAAAACTGCTTATCTTCTAAAGGTGGCTTTAAATGGCACTCAGAAGTGGGTTAGCAATTTTAAGGAAGAGGGTAATATCAAATTCAATGGAATTGAAGAAGTAGCAGATGGTGGAGTTGTATTAGTAGGTGAAAGCTCTTCATCTAACAATAATAAAACAGATGCTTATCTAATTAAGGTGGATAAGAAAGGTAATAAAGAGTGGTCTAGAAGATTTGGAAGTAAATATGGAGCTTCTTTTAAGGTAGCTAAGGAATTAAATGATAAGTCTTTACTTATAGGGGGAAAGGTCAAAATAGCTAAGGGAGAAGACTCTTTTAATCAGCAAGCTTATCTAGTCAAATTAGATAAGAAGGGCAAGCAAGAGTGGATAAAGGGTTTTGGTGGAGAATATTATGATGGAATTAACTCCATTATGGAGAGCAGTGATGGTGGTATTATTTTAGTAGGTTATTATGGTACTAATAGATATAGCTATAGTAGAAGTGCCTACATCATCAAGCTGGATTCGGGAGGCAATCAACAGTGGTCTAAGCTTATTGAAAAAGATGGATATAATAGTAGTTTTAACTCTGTTCTAGAAAATCAAGCAGGAGAGCTGATCCTGGTAGGTGAGGTGCAAGGCAAAGAAGGTGAATCCTATGGTGCTTATATAGTTAAACTAAATGCTAAAGGAGATACTTTATGGACTAAGGTCTATCAGAACCTAGAGAAAGAGGACTATTATCTATTTACTGATGTTAAAGAAGCAGAGCGTGGCTACTTTATAGCTGTGGGGTATAAATTAATATTTATTGAAGAGGATAATGATTATCGTCATGTAGCTTATGCCGTTAAATTCAATCAAAATGGCCAAGAAGAATGGGCAAAATCCTTTAGGTCATCTTATCAGGATGGGGGATTTAATGCTATTGCTAAGACTGAAGATGGTGATTTTATCTTAGGAGGATGGATACAAGATCGCCACGAGATCGACGGTTATTTGCTAAGAATAGATGCTCAAGGTGAAGAGATTAAATTTGAGAAAGCAAGGGGCGAGTAATTAAGTATGGTATAGATAACCAATTATAAAATGAAATTTAATCGGGAAATTGTGATACTTTAAGATTAAGCATAAGTATAAGTAAATTATAAAAACAATATTTTATGGTTTTCAAACTCAGATTTAGATTTAAATTTCATCTTAAAGTTGAATGAGTATATAATAGGAGGCTAGATAAATGTATGATTTAATTGTAGTAGGTGGTGGTGCAGCAGGAATGATGGCTTCAGGCATAGCCGCTAATCGTGGTAAAAAGGTCTTATTATTAGAGAAGAATGAACAGCTAGGTAAGAAGATATTGATTACTGGTAAGGGTCGATGTAATTTGACCAATGACTGTGAGATAGAGGAGATTATCAAAAACTTTCCAGATAACGGTAAGTTTTTATATAGTGCCCTATATACCTTCTCCAATTGGCAATTAAAAGATTTCTTTAATAAATTAGGGGTTAAAACCAAAGTAGAGAGGGGAGATAGGATCTTTCCTATTTCTGATTCTGCTAGAGATGTTGTGGAAGCTCTTAAAAGATTTATTACAGATGCAGGTGTTGAAATCAAATTAAAGACTTCTGTAGATAAAGTCATTGCTGAGGGTAAAGAGGTAAAGGGAGTTAAAGATTCTGATGAAAAAGAATATTATAGCTCTAATGTACTAATTGCCGTTGGTGGGAAGTCATATCCAACAACAGGTTCATCTGGTGATGGTTATACTATGGCAGAAGAACTAGGACATGATATAAGTATGATTAAACCATCTCTAGTTCCTTTAAAGACTAAGGAGGAGTGGGTTAAAGAATTACAAGGGTTGAATCTAAGAAATGTTAGTGCTACTTTGATAATTGATGGTAAGAGGAAGAAAGAAGAGTTTGGGGAGATGTTATTTACCCATTTTGGAGTCAGTGGACCTATTATCTTAACTTTAAGCCGTGATGTAGTTGACTATTTGGGTAAGGCTCAGATTAAGCTAAGCATTAACCTTAAGCCTGCTCTATCCTATGAACAGCTTGATAATAGGTTACAAAGAGATTTTGAAGAGTATTCTCGTAAGCAGTTTAAGAATAGTTTAGGAGACCTCTTGCCAAGTAAGCTAATACCTGTCATCATTTCCCTATCATCTATTCCAGAGGATAAAGAGGTCAATCAGATTACTAAAGAGGAGCGGCAAGAGTTGCTTGAACTGTTAAGCAATTTAGAAGTGACTGTGATAGGAACTATGGGTTTTAACCTATCTATTGTAACCAAAGGTGGGATAGCTACTGAGCAGATCAATCCAAGCACCATGGAATCTAAATTGATTCAGGGACTCTATTTTGCAGGAGAGGTCATCGATGTAGATGCTTATACTGGTGGTTTTAACCTTCAAGGTGCTTTTTCAATGGGATATTTAGTAGGAAGTAGTATATAGTAGTTATATCTTATCTTCTTAAACATATTATTATACTATAATTATACTATAAAAGTATGTTTAGGAGGAGAATTATGCCAAGGAGATTTGATAATTTCAAAAATTTTGTAGAGAGATTGGTATTGACTACGATAATTATCGGTTTTATTATAGTAGTAGGGGTACAGATGGTCTTAACTAATCCTAACTTTAAGGATAGCTTAATAGCTAAGCTACCAAAGGTTGAAGATATTTTGGCTTTTGGACAAAGGGAAGATTTTAAAGAGAAGGCCCAAGCGGTATTTACTACAGTAGAGCAAGAAGACTATATAGTAATCTCTTTACAGAATAAGGTATCCTATCCTGAGGTCAAAGTCATTATGAATGGTCAAGTGATTGGGGATTTTAGTAAAGGATACCTTAAAGTCAATATCGAAGAAGGGGACTATTTAACTATTGATACTCGTGGAATAAATGATGGTCTCTGGTTTGAAGTAACTGGTATCTCTAATGGTATTAAAAGCTTTAGGAGAGGTCAACAATTTTGGTTAAAGGATGAGCTTAAGACCTTGGGAAGAGTGGAAAGTCTAAATAAATTTTAAATTTAACTTGCTTTAAAATAAAAGTTATGTTAAGATGTTGTACAACAGTAATAAAGTAGTATGGTATAACGGTAGGTAGTAGAATAGTAGTTTTATTACTGGGGTAAGTAATTTGGTAGGGATGATAACAATCAAATAATTTAGTAGAGTAGTACAGTAGGTGAGGTAGGTTTATTCTTAGGATAACTATAGGTACCCCTATTTGTACGGGGTACTTTTTTTATATCTAAAGTTATAAAAGTTCTGGGATAACAGATAATATTCTATAACAGAGAATATATAATTTCTTTATAGAGGTGATAAACTTGGCAAATAATGAAGAAACAAGTAAGAAGGTGGCAACAGCAGCAATTAAGATGGCATTAAGTGATAGAGATGAAGAGAATCTTTTAAAGGCAGCTTATAAGGAGCAGAAAATGAAGGTGGCAGCAGTTGATTTTGGTGGGAATTTTAACTCATCAGTTAAGACTATGATTGAAAGAGCAATTGTAGCTGCTAAGAGAGAAGGGGTTATTAAAGAGACCCATACCGAGCAAGGAGCAGTAGCAGGAGCTACTAGAGAAGCTTTGATTCAGATAAACCCTAAAGCAATTGGCTTTAATGTAGGTGGTAAGATTGGAGTTGCTAGAGAAGGAGACCATATCAGTGTAGCTGTCTTCTTTGCTATTGGCTTATTACACTTAAATGAGATGGCAATAGGATTGGGTCATAGAGCAGTAACGTAAATTCAGTTGGCAGTTGATAGTTTACAGTTAAAGATTTAAAGTACTTTGAGCTACAACTATATACTGTAAATTGTAAACTGTAAACTTAAAATTAGGTTGGAGGTGAGATTGTGATTAGGGGAATCAGAGGAGCTATTACAGTAGAGAATAATGATACAGAGGAGATATTAGTTGCTACTAAGGAACTATTAGAGAAGGTTGCTGAAGAGAATGGAATAATTGAAGATAAGATTGCTTCAATCATCTTTTCGATGACCTCTGATTTAAATCAGGTCTTTCCAGCAGTAGCTGCAAGGGAGTTGGATTGGACTAACGTTCCATTATTCTGTGTTAAGGAGCTAGAGATTGAGGGGGCTTTAAGTAGATGTATTAGGATCTTGATTCATTATAATACTGACAAAAAGCAAGATCAGATCAAGCATATTTATCTAAAAGGAGCTAAAAGTTTAAGACCAGACTTAGTAGAAGAGGAGGAAGCCCACAATGGTAGATAAAAGAGTAGTAAGAGAAGAGATTATGGATATCAAACCATATATTCCTGGAAAACCAATAGATGAGGTTAAGCGGGAATTAGGTCTTAAGGAAGTAATTAAATTGGCTTCAAATGAGAACCCATTAGGACCATCGCCAATGGCAATTGATAAGATGAAAGAGGCAGTTGCTAAGGTGAATATCTATCCTGATGGAAATGTACATAACTTAAGACAGAAGCTAAGTAAGAGCTTAGGGATTGAAGCTAACCAGTTAATTTTTGGCAATGGATCAGACGAGTTACTAGTATTATTGGCCCAGAGTTTTATCAAGGTCGATGATGAAGTAGTAATAGCCGATATTACCTTCAGTGAATATGAGTTTGCTACTAAGATTATGGGTGGAAAGGTTGTAGAGGTGCCTTTAAAGGACAATACCCATGACTTAGAGGCTATGTTAGCAGCAATAACCGCTAAGACTAAGATGGTATTTATCTGTAATCCTAACAATCCAACAGGTACTATTGTTGAGAGAAGAGAGGTTGAAGAGTTCTTAGCTAAAGTACCAGAGGATGTAATTGTAGTCTTTGATGAAGCCTATTATGAGTATGTAGATAATAGTGATTATCCTCAAACTATAAATTATTTAAATGAGTATGATAATGTGATTATCTTAAGGACATTCTCTAAAATCTATGCTTTAGGTGGATTACGATTGGGTTATGGAATTAGTAATTCAGAATTAATCGGCTATATCGATAGGGTAAGACAACCCTTTAATATCAACTCTATAGCTCAGGTTGCTGCTGAAGCAAGCTTAGATGACCAAGACCATGTACTGAAGTCCTTAGAGTATAATCGGCAAGGTAAGCAATACCTATATCAAGAGTTTGAACGATTGGGATTAGATTATATTCCAACTGAGACCAACTTTATCTTAATAGATTTGGGTAGGTCTAACCAAGAAGTATTCCAGCAGATGCTTAAGAAGGGGATTATTATCAGAAGCTTAGCCTCTTATGGTTATGAGACTGAAGCTAGAGTAACTATTGGTTTGCCAGAAGAGAATAAGAAGATGATTAAGGCGTTAGAAGAAGTATTATCATAATTTAAAATCGAGTGTAAAGTTATAGCTAGACTTAATCTAAAAATATTAACTCTAAAAATGAGTAGAGAGAAGCAAGTAGAAAATAAGGAGGAGATAGAAATGGTAATCGTAATGGAGAGTAGTGCAAAGCAAGAGGAGATTAAAAATGTAATTGAAAAGATTGAAGCGGCAGGATTTGAGGCACATCCTGATAGTGGTAAGACTCAGACTATTATTGGAGTGGTAGGTGAAGGTAGAAGAGAAGAGGTACTTAACTCTATTGGAGCTTTTCCTGGTGTTGAGAAGGTAGTAGAAATCAGTAAGCCTTATAAATTAGCGGGGTTAGATTTTAAGCCTGAACCATCGGTAATAGATATTGATGGTGTCAAGATTGGCGGAGGACACTTTGCAATTATGGCAGGTCCATGTGCAATTGAGAGTAAAGAGCAATTATTTGAAGCGGCTGAACAAGTTAAAGAAGGTGGAGCTAAGATTTTACGTGGTGGTGCTTTTAAGCCTAGAACATCTCCATATAGCTTCCAAGGGATGAAGGAAGATGGATTGAAATTATTAGCAGAGGCTAGAGAGAGAACTGGGCTTAAGATAGTGACTGAGGTAATGGATACTAGGGATGTAGAGTTGGTAGCAAAATATGCTGATATCTTACAGATTGGTGCTCGTAATATGCAGAACTTCTCTTTATTAAAAGAGGTAGGAAAGACTGATAAAGCAGTATTATTAAAAAGAGGTATGACTGCTACTTACAAGGAACTATTGATGGCTGCTGAATACATTATGGCTGGTGGTAACTATAATGTAATCTTATGTGAGCGAGGAATTAGAACCTTTACTACTGAAACTAGAAATACTGTAGATATGGCTATCGTTCCTGTAATTAGAGAGTTAAGCCACTTACCTGTAATTATAGATCCAAGCCATGGTACAGGAAATTGGAAATATGTATCACCATTAGCAAAAGCAGCTTTAGCAATAGGTGCAGATGGTCTGATGGTTGAAGTACACCCTGACCCTAAGAATGCTTTATGTGATGGACCTCAATCATTAAAGCCTAACAAGTTTAAGGCTATGGTAGAAGAGTTAAAGGCTATAGCAGCAGTTACTAATACTGAGATTTAAGGGGATAGATATGATCAAAAGAGTAGCGATTATTGGAGTGGGATTAATTGGCTCCTCTTTGGGCTTGGCTTTAGGTGATATTCAAGAGGTTGAAGAGGTTATTGGAATTGATAAAAATCAGGATTATCTACAAGAGGCTTTAAATATAGGTGCGATTGATAAAATTGCTAGCTTAAAAGAAGGGGTTAGAGATGTAGATTTAATTATATTAGCTACTCCTGTGGGTATAATTAAGGATTTGGTAGTAGAGGTGCTGCCTTATATCGATAACAAAACAATTATTACTGACGTTGGTAGTACCAAATCTACTTTGGTTAGAAAACTAGAGGTCTTAGTTGGAGACCATATCTATATTGGAGGTCATCCAATGACTGGTGCAGAGACCTCTGGGCCAAGTGGAGCAGATAAGTATCTCTTTGAGAATGCTATCTATGTATTAACAGAGACTGAGAAGACGGATCAAGCTAGCTTGGCAGAACTTAAAAATATATTGGAGAAAATAGGCTCACAAGTTTTGGTTTTATCTCCTGAAAATCATGATAGGACGGTGGCTGTAACCAGTCACCTTCCCCATTTAATAGCAGTAAATCTGATGAGTGTAATCGAGCAATTTAGTCAAAAAGATGAGCAGGTTACCTCTTTAATTGCTGGAGGGTTTAGAGATACTACTAGAATAGCGGCAGGAGATCCTGTGATGTGGAGAGATATCTTCTTAAATAATAAAGAGATGGTCTTAGAGACAATCGATATCTTTGAGGAGAGGTTAAGCTCCCTTAAAGAGCTAATTCTAAATAATCAAGGCGAGATCCTGGGGGAAACCTTAGCAGAAATTAGGGATGCTAGAGTTAGACTGCCAATGAAGAAAAAAGGATTATTGCCAAGTAATTTTGAGCTGATTATAACCTTAAAGGATAAACCTAACGCAATTGGAAGTGTAGCCTCATTATTAGGAGATGCAGAGATTAATATCCAAGATATAGAGGTTTTAAAGGTTAGGGATGAAGGTGGAACGATTAGATTAAGCTTTAGTCAAGAAGAAGAACAGGAAGAAGCCTACAGACTATTAAAAGAGAAAAGCTATAAAGTAATTAAGAAGTAGGGGGATTAGAGATGAGATTGAGAGTAGAAGCTAAGGGTGGTTTACAGGGTAGAATAAAAGTTCCAGGAGATAAATCTATCTCTCACCGTTCTGTGATGTTAGGATCATTAGCTGAAGGGAAGACAGAGATAGAGGGTTTTTTAACAGGTGAGGACTGTTTGAGTACAGTTAAAGCCTTTCAGGATATGGGAGTTAAGATTGAGGGTGTTGGTACTGATCAGATGGTAGTTCATGGGGTAGGCTTAAGAGGGTTAAAAGAGCCAAAGGATTTATTGGACTTTGGTAACTCAGGAACTACTACTCGTTTGATGCTAGGGATATTAGCAGGGCAAAAGTTTTACTCTGTAGCAACTGGTGATGATTCTTTAAAAAGTAGACCGATGGCTAGGGTAACTAAGCCTTTAAGTACTATGGGTGGAGAGTTCTACGGGCGTGATAATGCTAACCTTTTACCAATTACAGTGGTTGGTAAAGGTGAATTAAATAGTATCTCCTATGATTCTCCTGTAGCCAGTGCTCAAGTTAAATCAGCTGTTTTATTAGCTGGATTATATGGTGAAGGGGTAACTGAAGTTAGAGAACCTGCCAAATCTAGAGATCATACTGAGCGGATGTTAGAGTACTTTGGGGCTAATATCGAGGTTGATGGTCTAGCAGTTAAGGTAGAAGGTAATCCAAAATTAACAGGTAAAAAGGTAGTTGTCCCTGGTGATATCTCTTCGGCAGCCTTTTTGATGGTAGCAGCGATGATTACCGAAGGATCAGAGATAATTATCGAGAATGTTGGCTTAAATCCTACTAGAGATGGTGTAATTGAGGCTTTAAGAAAGATGAAGGGGAACTTTGAGTTGTTAAATCAACGTGATGTCAATGGTGAGCCAATAGCAGATATTAAGGTTAAGAGTAGTCAATTAAAGGGAACGGTAATTGATGGTGATTTAATCCCTCTTCTAATAGATGAAATTCCAATTCTAGCAGTAGCAGCTAGTCAGGCAGAAGGAAAGACTATTATTAAGGATGCTGAAGAATTGAGGGTTAAAGAGACTGATAGAATCGATGCTATGGTCAAGGAATTGACTCGATTGGGTGTAGAGGTTAAGGAGAGAGAGGATGGAATGGAGATTGTAGGTAAGCAGCAGATAACAGGTGGAGTGACTTGTCAGAGCTATCATGACCACCGGATTGCTATGTCTATGGCAGTAGCAGGTTTGATTGCTGAAGGCGCAGTAGAGGTAGAAGGTGCTGAATGTATCAATATCTCTTTTCCCAACTTTAAAGAATTATTAGATAGTTTATCAAAATAATTTAAACTTCACCAAGAGAAGGCAGATTAATCTGTCTTCTCTTATTTTTTGTCATTAATCCATCAAACCATATCTCCCCTCCTAATATCCAAAGTGTTGCAATATACCGATATTAAGCCATTTGTCTAAGGATTAATAAACAAAAGCTAAATGCATTTTTTACAAAAAAGTTGAAAATCTTTTTAATTTTAAAGAAAAGAGAGGAAATTTTCAATAATAGTCGAAGTAATTAAGTAAAGAATCTTGTCTATATAAGATGGGGTGATATATTGAAAAAAGATGATGTTTTAGAAGCGTTTAAAGAGATAATAGGTTATGATTTTAGCGATAATATAGAAATATTGAGAAGGATTATTGATAAGACTGAGGAGTTTTATGGTTTGATCTCAGATAAATTACCTGTGATTGAGCAAAGTATCGATGAGACAATAGTAGAGACAGAGATCTTGGTCAATTATTTTGTAGAGGATAATCAACCTTTGGAGGATAGTCAAGATTTTAGATTATCAAATATCTTAGAGGATTTACAAGGTCAGATTGGAGAGGTTTATAACTCTTTATTGGATCGAAGTGATATTATTGATATCTTATCTGATTTTATTATGGATAGTGATGATGAAGAGAGCAAGTTCTCTCAAATATTGACCTTGACTAAAGAACTAAATGATTCTTTGACTGATCTTAAGGACTTATCAATTAATGCGATTATATTTTCAATCAAAGCTGAAAACAATGGAGCTGGTTTTGGAGTAATCTCTAATGAGATTAATCGCCTTTCAAATGATATTAAAGCTAAGTATAGTTTGATTGAAGGTAATGTACTTATTTTACAGGAGTGGTATGAAGAGTTTGTTGATAATTTACGAGCTTTAGCAGCAATTGAAGATGAGATTGGCGATAAATCTAAGGATAGGACTAAAGAGATCTTTACAGATGTATTAGAGTCATTAGAGAAGATATCTAATATATTAAGGGACTTTATAGAACATATTAAGATAGGTGTAGAACCGATTTATGATATTATTGTGTTACTCCAATATCAAGATATTATTAGGCAGAATTTAGAGAATTTAATAGAGATTTTAGTGACTTTAGAGGTAGAGGTTAATACCCTAGATTTGGAGGAGTACCAAGAGAGTAAGTTTATAGATATGGTTATCTTTATAGATAATGTCGCAGGTCTTTCTAGGGGATTGATGGAGAATATCTTAAGCCAATTAGAGGAGTCTATCTTCAACATAAGTGATAAGCTTATGAAGATCAATGAGAATCTTATCAGCTTAAAAGAAGAGGATGATAAGATTAGAGAGCTTTTATCAGAAGATAGAAAGGGGTTAGATAGAGCTGATAGCTTAGATAGAATCTATCAAGAATTAATTTCCTTCATTCCTGAATTTACCTCCAAGATGAATAGCTTAGAGGACAAATATGACAGTTTAATTAGGGATAAAGATAGTTTTTATGACAATATGGAAGGAATTGAGCAAGGCTTAGAGGAGATTGATAAGGTAGCTAAGAGGTTTAAGAAGTTAGAGTTAATGGCTAAAATTGAATTTTCTCATATAATGGGCACTAAACACTCCTTTGTCAATGGAATAGAAGAGGCTATCAATCAATTTATCAATTCCAGCAAGGACAATAAGGAACTTTATCAGCAACTTAAGGATAAATTACAAAGTGATTATAGTACCTTCCTAGAGTTTGCATTAAAGAATAAACAGAATATAAATAGCTCTAAGGAAATTGTAAATAGCTCTAAGGAGGGTCTGTTAACTGGCAGAAGGTTGGTTAAAGAGGCGATGGAGTCTTTACATTTTTCAATAGATTCTTTAGGAGTGGAGTTGGCTGCTCTTACGACAGAGATGGAGAAATTTTATCTTTTAGAGGAGCAAGGACAACAGGTGTTATCTTTTTTGTCTAAATTAAAGTCAAAGACTTCTAATATCAAGGAATATTATTTAGAGAATTCTAAAGATATAAATTTTGAAGAGAGTAATGAACGGTTACAAGAGCTGATCGATAAATTTACAAGCTATTTAGAGAGAAAGACAGCTCAAGAAGAGATTGGTGATTTAGAGATCGATACTGGTAGTGAAGGTGGGGAATTGACATTGTTTTAGATGAAAGCTTTCTGGTGATTTACAAATCTTATAAAACCGTCTATTTTAATAGATTTACTATAGATAAATTAATTTGAGCCTAGGCTTGAGTTAAATTAGATCCTTAATTTTAGGCTATTTAGCCTTAAACTTAAAGTTAACTCATTACAGAATCTATTATTATTCTTTATTATTAGTTTTAAAGAGGGGGAATTTTTATGGAAAAATTGTTGCTTGTCTTACCAGAAGAGCTAACTATATATAATGTGGCCTCTTTTAGAGAGGAGATTTTAGAGAAGCTAAACTCTAATGGAGTCTTATTTGATTGTGATAAGTTAGAGTATATTGATGCTGCAGGAATACAGTTATTACTCTCTTTAGAGAAGACTTTGCTAAATCAAGGGTCCACTTTGGAATTGATTAATTTAGCTGATGAGGTTGAAGAGAGTTTAACCTTATTTGGAATGGATAGTATATTGACTTTAAGAAAGGAGATGTAAGTGATGGCAAAGAAAATTTTAGTAGTTGATGATTCTAGAACTGTTCGTTCTTCAGTAAAATACACTTTAGAGAAGGAAGGTTATGAGGTGATTTTAGCTGAAGATGGTAGGGATGGATTAGAGAAGCTAGAGGATAATTCTAGTATAACTGATAGACCAAAGATGATAATTACTGATGTTAATATGCCTAATATGGATGGGATTACCTTTACTTCTGAGGTAAAAAAGAATAGAAACTTTAAGTTCGTCCCCGTTTTAATTTTAACTACAGAGTCCCAAGACAAGATGAAATTAAAGGGGAAAGAAGCAGGGGCAGCAGGATGGTTGGTGAAGCCTTTCTCACCAGAGCAGTTAATTGGTGTTGTTAAGAAGTTTGTCCGTTAACTAGTTCTATAGAGATATAAATTTATAGATTGGGGGGAATTGAATGGGAGAAGAGACTTTAATAAATATTTTTGTTGAAGAATCTGAAGAGATATTAGAAGAATTAGAGATTGATTTAATACAGCTAGAGGGAAATCCCCAAGATGATGAACTGATTAATAAAATCTTTAGAAGTATGCATACACTTAAAGGTAGTGCAGGTTTGACTGGGTTAACAGATATAGCTGACTTTGTTCATCATGCTGAAGATGTATTGGATAAGATTAGAAATCATTCTTTGCAAATCAATTATGAAATTATAAGCCTATTATTAGAGAGTAGAGATATTATAGAAGCTATGGTTAAGCAGATATTTAATCCAGAGTATCATGTTGACCAACAGAAGGTTATTGAAATAAGTACTGCATTTAAATTCTTTTTAGAAGCCCCTGTTAGTAATCAAGGTGCTAAGGATTTTGTAGAGGAGAAACAAAAGCTTAGTGAAGAGGACAGTGTCTATCGGATTAAGCTAAAGTTGAATAATAATCTCTTTGAGACTGGGACAGACCCTCTAGGTTTGATCAAAGAATTGTCAGACTTTTGTGACGTTTTAGATATTAATGTTAATCTTTCTAGAATACCTGAGATATATGAGTTGAATCCAGAGGGTTGCTATCTGACTTTGACTATATTTGTCAAGACAAGTGACTCTTTAAAGAGGTTGCAGGATGTCTTTATCTTTATTGAGTTTTATAATGAGATTGAAATTGAAGAGGTTACAGAGGACTTTAAAGATGGATTGGACCAGACTCTAGCAGAAAAGCTGACAGGCGAGATACTTGTAGAACGAGGTATTGTAGAGGAAGAGGATATTGAAGAGGCTTTAGAGGAGCAAAATAGAATAGGAGAGATTCTATCCAAAAGAGGTAAGGTAAGTAAGAAGCAGGTAGAGAAGGTAGTTGGTGAACAGACTAAGGTCAGAAATATTAAAGAAAAGAGTAGTATCAAGGTTGATACTTATAAGCTAGAGCAGCTGATGAATAGTATGGCTGAGCTGGTAATTAGTCAGGCAAAAGTAAGGGATTTAGTCTTTCAATTCCATAATAATAAAGAGACAGAGTTTGTAACTGCTTTTGATGAGGTTGACAAGAGAATCAAAGATTTACAAGAAGAGATTATGAAGGTAAGGATGGTTCCAATCGGTGATACCTTTATCCGCTTTAAAAGGTTGGTACGTGATCTCTCTAAAAAGCAAGGAAAAGAGATTGCTTTAGAAATTAAAGGAAAAGAGACAGAGCTTGATAAGAATATTATTGAACAGATAGCAGACCCTCTTAAACATATGATTAGAAATTCTATTGATCATGGTATTGAACTTCCAGAAGAAAGAGAGCAGGAAGGTAAGAATAGAGTTGGAAAGATTACTTTAAGTGCATATCATAAAGAAGGAAGTATTATTATTAAGGTTGTAGATGATGGAGCAGGTTTAGATAAAGATAAAATATTAAGAAAAGCTATAGATAAAGGAATAGTAAATAGAGAAGATAAGCTAAAGGATGAAGATATTTATCAATTAATCTTTGCTCCAGGTTTCTCCACAGCCCAGGTTGTAACTGAGACCTCTGGTAGAGGGGTAGGGATGGATGTAGTTAGAAGTAATATCGAGAGATTAAGAGGAACAGTCAATATCTCTACTGCACTCAATCAAGGTACTACCTTTAAAATCAAATTGCCATTAACCTTGGCCATTATTGATGGGATGGCAATTAAAGTAGGGGAAGAGAACTTTATTATCCCAATGAATGCAATTTATGAGTTCATTCAACCAGCACCAGAACATCTTAAAACCGTTAAAGGAAAAGGTGAGGTTGTTAAAGTTAGAGATAACTATATAACTTTAACAAGGCTACATAGCTTATTTAATATCGAAGCTAAAGAGACTGATCCCACTAAAGCTATAGTAGTTGTTGTTCATGATGAGGGTAAGAAGACTTGTCTGTTAGTAGATGAAATTTTAGGACAACAGCAGGCTGTAGTTAAGAGTTTAGAGGATAATTATACTTATGTAGAAGGAATGGCAGGAGCTACTATCTTAGGAAATGGTAATGTAGCTATGATTTTAGATATTTCAACGATTATTAAGATGGCACTAAGGTAGTTAAGAGTTAGAAATTAAATTATTTACTATTCACTATTGATTATTAACTATTAACTGATTTAAGGGGTGGGTTATGATGAAGAAGGTATTGATTGTTGATGATTCTTATGTGGTAAGGCATCTATTAAAGCAGCTTTTAGAAGAGATGGAGCATGAGATAGTAGGTGAAGCTGAAAATGGCTTTGAAGCTTGTTTAAAGTATAAAGAACTTCAACCAGACTTTGTAACTATGGATATTGTTATGCCAGAGATGGATGGGATTGAGGCTGCTAGAAGGATTATATCCTTTGATTCTGATGCCAATATAATCATGTGTAGTTCCATGGGGCAAAAGCCAATGGTCTTAGAGGCTTTAGAAATAGGTGCGAAAGGATTTTTAGTAAAACCTTTTAAGAAAAAGCAGGTTCAAAAGGGAATAGAACGACTAAAAAGGCAATTTGAAGTAGTATAATCTCTATTTGAAAGCCAAATAATTCAAGGTGAGGTGACATATTAAGATGAAAGAGAGTAAAGATAATACTATGAATATCTTAAATCAGCAGTTGACCAATATTTCAGCAGAGAATCAATTCTTAACTTTTAAGGTAGTGAACGAGGAATATGGTGTTGATGTCTTAAGGGTTCAGGAGATTATCCGTTATATTAAGCCTACAGAAATACCAAATACCCCAGAGGTAATGAAGGGGGTTATCAACTTTAGAGGTGAAGTAATTCCAGTCATTGATTTAAGGAAAAAGTTTGGATTTGATTTTGGTGAATATAATGAATTTACTGTCATCATCGTCTTAGAAGTAGAGGATAAGATCATTGGGGTTATTGTTGATCAGGTCTCAGATATTATTAGCTTCTCTACAGAAGATATTCAGGATAATCTAGAATTTGGCTCAGATATTGATACCAAATTTATTAAAGGTATGGCCAAAGTAGAGGATCGTTTGATTATGCTATTAGAGTTAGAAAGATTAATCTCTTTTGAGAACTTTAAAAAGATCAATAATTTAGATACAAATATGGTTTTAGCAGAAGAGAATCAAGAGAAAGAGGAGCAAGATGAATTATAATTATCTACTTGATAGCGAGCTTTTTCAAAAATTCAGTAAATTGATCTTTGATAGAATCGGTATTAATTTGTCTGATAAGAAGAAAGCAATGGTTACTTCACGCCTCTCTAAAAGGTTAAGACAGTTAAAGTTAGCTGACTTTGAAGATTACTATAACTACTTGAACTCCAATCAAGCAGAGCTGGTTCAGTTATATAATCTATTAACGACAAATGTAACTAGATTCTTTAGAGAAGAATATCACTTTCAATTTCTCCAAGATAAGGTATTGCCACAATTAGCTACAAGAAAGGATAAGACCCTAAGGGTTTGGAGTGCAGGATGTTCTAGTGGAGAAGAGGCTTATAGTTTAGCTATAGTATTGAAGGAGTTCTTTTCTAATAAGGGCTGGGATATAAGGATACTGGCTACTGATATCAATACTGAAGTCTTGGAGATTGGCAAAGAGGGTATCTATCATTTTGAGCAAGTAAAGGATATCCCTTATAATTTGTTAACTAAGTACTTTAAGCTTGGTACTGGTGAAAATCAAGGTCTCTTTAAAGCAAAGGATAGCTTAAGAAAGATGATCAAGTTTCAGAGGTTGAATTTAAATCAAAGTGGTCTTTATCCAATTCAGGCAAAGCTAGATTTTATTTTCTGCCGTAATGTCTTTATTTACTTTAAAGAGGAGACTAAAAATAAGGTTTTAGAAGGCTTTTATCAGCAGCTAAAGGACAGAGGCTATTTGTTTTTAGGACATTCTGAATCTATTCCTATCAGTCACAAATTTTCAAAAGAATGGGCTTTAGTAGCTAAGACTACTTATCAAAAGATTTCATATAATAATTAGAATAACTCACTTTAAGAGTGAATTGTATGATTAGATTAAGTTTGAGTTTAAGATCAAGACTAAATAGTTTCAAAGAAAGCAAAATACAAGATTTAGTTGAATTCAATCTTAGACTTAGACTAAAAACTATTAAATTGATTTTTTATAGTATAGGAATTTCCAGCAAAATTGTTAATAGATTAATAATTTCCTAATAAGAAAGGGGGGTATAGATGAGTGGTTTAAATCTAAAGAGGAAGATAAGGGTTTTAATAGTCGATGACTCCCCTGTAGTAAGGCAGTTATTGAGAGTAACTTTAGAGCAAAGTGATCAGCTAGAAGTAGTAGGGACTGCTGGTGATCCCTATTTGGCAGTACAGAAAATCAAGGAGCTTAATCCTGATGTGTTGACCCTTGATGTAGAGATGCCTAAGATGAATGGTTTAGAGTTTTTAAAGAGGCTAATGATTGCCCATCCGTTACCTGTTGTAATGGTCAGTACCTTGACCTTAAGTGGAAGTAAAGTTACTCTAAAGGCTCTGGAGTTAGGTGCTGTAGATTTTGTAGCTAAGCCTAATTTAAGTGATAAAGAGGAGAAAAGGGAATTTCAAAGAGAGATTATAAGCAAGGTAGAGACGGCGGCTAAGGTAGATATTAGAAAGTTAAAATCTCATAGTCTACATATCGCTGATAAATCTATCCAGTTGAAAAAAGATACCTCTAATAAGCTAATTGCTATCGGAGCTTCTACAGGTGGGGTAACAGCAATTAGGAATATATTGCCCCACTTTCCTAAAAGCAGTCCAGGTATAATTATTGTGCAGCATATGCCTCAGGGCTTCACCAAAACCTTTGCAGATAACTTAGATAAGATAAGTTCAATCAAGGTCAAAGAGGCTGAAGATGGGGATCAAGTACTAGCTGGTCAAGCCTTAGTAGTTCCAGGTGGTTATCATATGAAGATTATCAAAAAAGGAAGTAGTTATTATAGTAAATTAATTACTGGACCTAAGGTTAATTATCAACGCCCTGCAGTAGATGTGACCTTTGGCAGTTTAGCTCAGATTGCAGGAGCTGAGACTATTGGGGTTCTTCTGACAGGTATGGGCAAGGATGGAGCTAAAGGGTTGAAGATGATTAAAGATACTGGAGGCTATACCTTAGTCCAAAACCAAGAGACCTCCACTATCTTTGGTATGCCTAAACAGGCAATAGAGCTGGGAGCTGCTAGTGAAATAGTTGCTTTGAATCAAATACCCAGTAAAGTTATCGACTTATTAAATGATTAGAGAAGGGGTGGTTGTTTTGTTTAAATCTATTAAGAAGATGATGACTGTACGTAATAAGCTATTATTATTTATACTAGTACCTTTAGTAACTACATTATTGGCTTTGCTTTATCAGAATTATAATCTGGTGATAGATAATGTAACAGCTACTGTAGAAAGCAATGGTCTAGAACAGGTTAAGAATAACGCTAAATTAATCGATAATTGGTTGACTGCTAAGGAGAATGAAGTCAAGCTGTTAGCTAATTCTGTTAATTTAGAGGAGGGTTGGAACCAGAAACAAGAAGAGTTGTGGGTTATCATAGATAAGTTAAAAGCAAACTCTTTACAAGGAACCTTTGCTAATTTGATGTTAATAGATCTTAATGGACAAGCTTGGACTACCCAGGATAGAGGTGTATATGACTTAAGTAAAAGAGATTACTTCCAGCAGGTTAAAGAGAGTAAGTCGATGTTTATCAGTGATCCAGTCAATTCTAAACTGAGTGGTAAAGATATCTTTACAGTTACAGTTCCACTAACAGATCAGTCTGGTAAGATGATAGGAGTTTTAGCAGGAAATGTACTCTTAAGTCCTTTACAAGAGATTGTAGATGACTTTAAATTAGGTCAGACTGGCTATGCTTATCTACTTAATTCTATAGGATTAACTATTGCCCATCCAGATAGGCAGAATATTTTGAAATTAGATTTGACAAACTCTAATAATAGTAAAATATCAACAGAATTGGCTAGTATATCAGAGAATATGATTTCTGGTGATTTTGGTAAAGCAAGTTATAATTATGAGGGGATAGATAAATATGTTTATTATCATCCAATAGGGGAGGCAAATTGGTCTTTAGCCTTGACTGTTCCAGTTAAAGAACTGACTGTAGCAGCTGATGAGATCTTTAAGAAGTCTGCAATTGGTTATGGGGTATTATTAGTGATTATCTCCATAATTGTATTCTTGCTCTCTGGTTCTATTGCCAAAGCAATTCAAGAGGTACAACAGGTTTTAGCTAAGGTTGCTAAGGGAGATTTTACGGAAAAGTCTAAGGTGAGAAGTTATGATGAGCTTGGTAAGATGGCCAAGAGTTTAAATATAACTATCGACCAATTAAGTGAAGTCTTGCACAAGGTACAACGAAGCTCAATCAATGTCAGTAATGCATCTGAGGAGATATCTGGTGGAAATCAGGATTTATCTCAAAGAACTCAAGAACAGGCATCATCTTTAGAGGAGGTTTCAGCAACAATCCAGCAGATTACAGCTTCTATTCAAGAGGTAGCTGCTAGCTCAGATAATACTGACAATTTAGCAACTAAGACTATGGAGGTCATAGAAGAGGGCTCACAGGTAGTAGGGAGAACGATGGAATCTATGAGCAAGATTACTGCAAGTAGTAAAGAGATTGCAGCAATTATTAATGTAGTCAATGATATTGCTTTTCAGACGAACTTGTTAGCCTTAAATGCAGCAGTAGAAGCAGCTAGAGCAGGCGAGCATGGTAAAGGTTTTGCAGTAGTAGCAGCAGAGGTAAGAAACCTATCAGCTAGGACTGCTGAGTCGGCTAAGGAGATAGAGAACTTAATTAGCAATATAATCAGCCAGATTGAAGAGGGTAATCATTTGGTAGAGGAGACAGGCAACTCTTTACAGCAGATAGTAGAGAATAGTAAGCATACTTCTGAAGCGATTGCTGAGATTGCAGTAGCTATGGAGGAACAGAGTTCTGCTGCTGGTCAGATTCAAGGTGCAGTAGAGGAGTTAAATCAGGTTACCCAACAGAATGCTTCGATGGTAGAGGAGATATCAAGTTCTAGTGATTCACTAAATGATGAGGCTAATGAACTAGCTAATATTATCAGTGGATTTAAGTTCAGTAATGTTAGTACTAGAAAGCAAGTTTCTACTAAAATCGGACAGGAAGATTATAGAGATGATGAGATCTTTAATCTTTTAAAAGATAATAAGAAATTTAATGAAGATGATTTTGAAAGATTTTAATCTTTAAAAATAAGAGGTGATTTATAAATCACCTCTTATTTTTTAAAATTTATAAAGTGGTGATGGTATTTGTGGTAAAATTCATTGGAGATAAGGTTGTAAAAGAGATATTTGCAGGGGATATTTATGTTAATGATAATTCAGATATTATTATCTCTACTTTATTAGGGTCATGTATAGCGGTTTGTTTAATAGATGATAGAAATTCTGTCTGCGGGATGAATCATTTTATGCTTCCAACTAAAAATTATAAGAAAAGTAATGCTAAGGATGGTAAGTATGGGGTGGATGCTATAGATTTATTGGTTAGAGAGATGATAAACCAAGGGTCATCTGTTACTAATATAAAGGCAAAAGTCTTTGGAGGGGGAGAAGTTACAAGTATAGTTTCTGATAATGTTGCTAGAGCAAATATAGAGTTTACAAAAAAGAGCCTTCAAAGCTATTCTATCCCAATTGTAGCTAAAGATGTAGGAGAAAGATATGGTAGGCAGATTTATCTCTTATCCAATGGGGATGTCTATGTTAGAAGGTTTAGACCGCAGAGTAGTTGATAAAATTAATTGATATTAGAGATCCTGTTAGTTAAAACTGGTGTGATAGGGAGATATTAAGGCAGTAACGAGTGATGAGAATAGTTTCTTACTCGTTATCCGTCACTCGTCACTGATTAATAAACTGTCTTAATACTCCCATTAAGGTCTACTAGCTATGAAAATAACAATATAAATAAATGGAAATTAATTTAAAAAGATGGAGGGGTTTGTAGCTGGTTATAGAATTAATAAAGAATATCCTTAAAAATAATTGGGATTTAGTTAAGAAGGAATTAAAGAGAAGGAGTGAGGCAGGTGAAGAATAAATTGAAAAATCTGAAAATTGGAACAAAGTTATTTCTAAGTTTTGGTATTATAATCTTGTTAACACTATTAGTAAGCTATCTTAGTCTTGCTGGAATGAAATTGGTAGAAGATGAAGTAAGCTTAGCAGATGATGCTAATAGAATGATTAAAAGTATGCTGGATATTAGAAAAGAAGAGAAGAACTTCATATTAAGTGAAAATGAAGAGTATATCAGTGAAGTTGAAAGCAGGGTTGAAGATATTTTAGTAGATGCTAAGGAGATTAAAGCAAAATTTACTAAAGAAAGTGATATAGTTATTATAGATAAAATTATAACTAATATAAGTGATTATAAGAACTCTTTTTCTAAATATATCCTCCAACATAGTCAAAGAGAAGAGTTGTCTAAAGTAATGGTGGAAAATGCTAGAGTTGCTATCAAACTAGCTACTGAAGTGAGGGAGAATCAAGCAGCAGATGTTAAATTGGCTTTGGCTAATAACAGTGCTGATGAGGTAGTTGAGAATAATATAGAGGTTGCTGATGATAGTAATAGAATAATTAAAGATGTATTGACTATAAGGACAGATGAGAGAAACTTTATTATTAGTGAAGAGCAGGAAGATGCTACTTTAGTAGAATTAGAACTTGAGAAGATAATAGAGCAGGTCCAAGAGACCAAAGGAAAATTAGACCTTGATGAAGTAGAAGAGCGTAAGAAATTAGACCAGCTCATTTTAGATATAAGTGAGTATAGGACTGCTTTTATTGATTATACAAAGGCTATCTATCAACAAAATTCATTAGAAGAAGAGTTGATGGCTGAAGCTCTTGCAGTTGAGCAGAGTTTACAGAGCTTAGCCGAAGTTCAAAAGGGGGATATGAGAAATACAATTTCTAAGAGTAATAAGACAATCCTGATTATTGGATTATTAGCAATTATTATAGGGATAGTCATCTCTTTGTTGATTACTCGTTCTATTATCAAACCAATTGATAAGGTGAAGGGAGTGTTAGCACGGCTAGCAGAAGGTGACTTTACTAATACTGTTGAGGTTGAAACAAATGATGAGATTGGTGAGATGGGAAGAGATCTTAATAGAACTGTTAATGTTTTGAATGATATTATTAATGAATTTGAGAGAATATTGGCTAAGGTAGCTGATGGAGACTTTAGTGAAAAAGTCAATATTAAGACAGATAATCAGTTAGGAAGTATGGCTAAAAGTCTTAACTTAGCTATTAGTTCCTTACAAGAGACTATTCAGGATATAGAAGAAGTATTAAGCAGAGTAGCAGAGGGGGACTTTACTAGCAAGGTAACTGTTGAAGCTAAAAATGAGTTGGGAAAAATGGCAAATAGTCTTAATGAGACAATTGACTCATTAAATAGGGCCTTGGCTCAGGTACAAGATTCATCAATTACTGTAGATACTGCTAGTGATGAGATTGCTAATGGTAATCAGGATTTATCTCAAAGAACTCAAGAACAGGCTTCTTCTTTAGAAGAGGTATCAGCTACAATTGAACAGATTAATGCATCAATTCAAGAGGTAGCTGCTAGTTCTGAAGAAGCAAGTAGCTTTGCTAAAAATAATAGAGAAGTTGTGAATAAAGGTTCTGAGATAGTAGGAGAAACAATGAAGTCAATGTCAAAGGTTACAGCAAGGAGTAAGGAAATTTCAGATATTATTAATGTAGTTAATGATATCGCTTTTCAAACCAATCTCTTGGCCTTAAATGCAGCAGTAGAAGCAGCTAGAGCTGGAGAGCATGGTAAAGGTTTTGCAGTAGTAGCTGCTGAAGTGAGAAACTTATCGGCTAGAACTGCTGAGTCAGCTAAGGAGATAGAGAATCTAATTAGTACTATTATTGAAGAGATTGAAGAGGGGAATGAATTGGTAGAAAAGACTGGCTATTCCTTAGAGGAGATTGTGCAAAATAGTAATCAGACTGCCCAAGCTATTGAAGAGATTGCTGCTGCTATGGAGGAACAAAGTTCTGCTGCTAATCAGATTCAAGGAGCAGTAGAGGAGTTAAATCAGGTTACCCAGGATAATGCTTCGATGGTAGAGGAGATCGCTAGTTCTAGTGAGTTATTAAATGGAGAGGCGAAGAATTTATCTCAAGTAGTCGGAAGGTTTAGATTAAATTCAGTTAATGAATATAATAATTTTCAGGAAAATAAAAGCGTAGCTGATAAAAAAAGCAATAATCATAGAAGGTTAGATAGAATAATGAAGATTGATGAAGAAAATTTTGAGATATTTTAGTAAGGTGAACATAAAGTTCCTCTAGCTTCAAATAGGTAATTGATAATCTTTATAGAAGTAAATATTATCAATAATCAGTATTATCAGAAGAAGGAGGTTTGAGTAAGGAATTGGGTTTAGTGATTTATTATCACTATTTTGTATTAGATTTATATTGGACAACTAAAAAAGTAGAAGGAGTAGATGAATGATGTCTAACTTTACTAAATTGTTCTTTAATAGATCAATTGCTTTTCAACTTTATTTTTTAGTATTTCTATTGGTTGTATCTATTAGTCTGACTGGGTTTATGGGCTTTAATGGGATAGAGAAGGTTTTAAATATAGTAGATTCTTTTAAGCATAATTTTGTACCAACTTATGAATTGATATTAAATGCAGACCGTGATTTTCAACAGGCAAGAGTAGCACTTATGCAAGGGGTTAATGAAAGAAATAGTAGCCTTGTTAAGCAACTTAAAGGAGCTTATGAAGAGAATATACAACAAACCAAAGATCGTTTTAATAGTTATACACAGACTGAAACTGTTTTTGAGCAAGAAGTAAAGCTACAAGAAAAGTTTAATGCTGAGCTAGAGAATTATAGTAAGTTAACAAGTGAAATCTGGAGATTGGTTGAAGAGAAAGTAGATGATAGTGCTAGGATAGAAAGTTTATTAGAAGAGGAACAAAGTCAATTTGAACTTACACGAGGAATTATGAATACAATTCAAGAAGAGTATACAGAAGCATCAAATCAATTGAATGAAAAGTCAAAGGTTATAGAAAAAAACGTTACTTTTAAAATAATTTTACTTTCAGTTTTGGCTGCATTGGTCGCTTTAATTATTTCTTATTTTATTATTAATGGGATAACTAAACCGCTATTAGCTAGTGTTAGCTTAGCTGAACAGATTGCTGAGGGGAATTTCAACATATCAAAGCTAGATTATAATAGTGATAATGCAATTGGTAAGTTAATCAAATCATTAAATAAAATGAACGAATCCTTGACCACTGTGATTGGAGAAATTAAAGAGGCTTTAGCTAAGATGGCTGAAGGTGATTTTACTAAGAAAATCACTATCAATGCAGAGAATGAATTAGGTGAGATGGTAAATAGTATTAATTTAACAGCTGATTCTTTAAATCAAGTAATCAATAAATTTCAAGAGGTATTAGCTAAGGTAGCAGATGGTGACTTTACAGAGAAGGTTGAGATAGAGGTAGGCAATCAATTAGGCAGTATGAAAGATAATCTAAACTTTACAATTGATTCTTTAAATCAAGTGATCAACGAGTTTGAAAAGGTATTAGCTAAAGTAGCAGATGGTGATTTTACAGAGAAGGTTGAGATAAAAGTAGGAAATCAATTAGGTAGTATGGGAGATAATTTAAACTTTACAATTGATTCTTTAAATTTAGTAATCAATGAATTTGAAAAAATCTTATCTAAAGTTGCCAAAGGGGACTTTAGAGAGAATGTCGATATAGAGGTAGGGAATCAATTAGGAAAGATGGCTAAAAATCTTAATACAACTATAAATTCCTTAGGTGAGGTAATCTCTCAAGTAAAAGAAACGGCTATGAATGTCGACAATTCTTCTAATGAAATTGCTAAGGGAAATGATGAGTTATCTCAAAGGACTCAAGAGCAGGCATCATCTTTAGAAGAGGTATCAGCAACAATTGAGCAGATTAATGCATCTATTCAAGAGGTAGCTGCTAATTCTGAAGAGGCTACTAATTTTGCTAAGGAGAATAGAGAGGTCGTTGAAAAAGGATCTATGGTAGTAGGCGAAACTATGAAATCAATGTCTAAAATTACTGCAAGTAGTAAAGAAATATCAGATATTATTAGTGTTGTTAATGATATAGCCTTTCAAACAAATTTATTAGCGCTTAATGCTGCCGTAGAAGCAGCAAGGGCAGGAGAGCATGGTAAAGGATTTGCAGTAGTGGCAGCAGAGGTTAGAAACCTAGCTGCTAGAACAGCCCAGTCATCTAAAGAGATAGAAAATTTAATCAGTATGATTATCGATCAAATTAAAGAAGGTAATGAATTGGTAGAAAAGACAGGTTACTCATTAGAAGAGATTGTTCAAAATAGTAATCAAACTGCCCAAGCTATTGCTGAGATCGCAACAGCTATGGATGAACAGAGCTCAGCAGCTTCTCAAATTCAAGGAGCAGTAGAGGAGTTAAATCAAGTTACTCAGGATAATGCTTCAATGGTAGAGGAGATTGCTAATTCTAGTGAGATTTTAAATGGCGAAGCGACAAATCTATCACAAATAGTAGGAAGGTTCAGATTAGGTTTTGATAGAAACTATAAGATGAGTGATGCTAATAATTTAAGAGAAGACCAACTTAAAAAATTGAATGAGATTATGAGTATTGATGAAGGAGATTTTGATAGATTTTGATTTAGTAAAGAAGAGGACTTTAAAGTCCTCTTCTTTGTATATAATTCTTTAATTGTTTTTTAAAATATAAAATAATATATAATAATGGTTTAAATTTAGACTATTAATTAAATTATTAGCTTTAATTATTTTATATAAATAATATTATAAAATAATTCAAAATTATTATTATTTTGAATAGGTAATTTGAATTTTTTCTAGAATTAATTAAGTATTAGTTTATTTTGTATTAAATGAGAAGAGGGAGGGGTTATATGTTTAAAGATAGGTTTCAGAATTTAAAGATATCTAGAAAATTAGGGATAGGCTTTGCTACGATAATAGTTCTAGCGATAATTTTAGCAATATTCAGTTATTTTGGCTTGAAAACAGTAAAAACTGAAGTAGAGATAGCAGATGATGCCAATAAAATGATTGAGCATATACTAAGTATTAGAATGATTGAAAAGAATTTTATTATGCATGAAGAAGAGGAGTATATCACTAAAATAAAAGAGCAAATTGACGATATTATCAGGGAAGCAGAAGGGCTTAAAGCAAAGTTTAAAGAAGAGCAGGAAAGAAGACTGATTGATAATATCATTGCTAAGATTGAAGGGTATCGAGATACCTTTGATAAATATGTAACCTTTTATTATAAGGAAGAAGAGTTAAATCAAGAGATGATTACTGCTGCTAGGAGTGTAATGGATTTAGCTCAAAAATTAAGAGAAGAGCAGAGGGCTAAAGCTTATCAAAGTATAGATAATGAGGATGAAAATAGAATTATTAAGGCAGAAGTAGAGATAGCTGATGGTGCTAATAGTATAATTAAATATATGATGGATGCTCGAAGTGAAGAGAAGAACTTTATTATGAGAGAGGATAAAGAGTATATCAAGTCGGTTAAAGGCTTTATAACTGATCTTATCAATCAAGTAGAAGAGATGAAAGAATATCTTAGTAATAGAGATGATTTAAAGTTAATTGACGATATCATCAAAGAAGTGAATGCTTATCAAAGAATATTCAATGATTATGTAGCTAATGTAGATGAAGAGAAGATAGCAGAAAATAATTTAGTAGCTCTAGCTAGAGATATAGAAGTAGATTTACAACAGATACAGGCAAGTGAGAAAGAGCAGATGTATCATCAAATTGCTAGAACAAATCTAGTAAGTTTTATTATCCTAATCTTGGTAGTCTTGATTGGAATTGTAGTTTCAATAGCAATAACTAAATATATTACTGCAACAATTGATAAAATTCAAAAGGTTTTAGCAAAGGTAGCAGAAGGGAATTTCAATGAGAAGGTCAAGGTTGAAAGCAATGATGAATTGGGATTGATAGGTAATAATTTAAATCAGACAGTTGATTCTTTAAGTGGAATAATTGGTAATATTGAGGAAGTATTGGCAAGGGTGGCTGTTGGTGATTTTACAAGTAAGGTTACTGTAGAAGCTAAGAATGAATTAGGAAGGATGGCAGCTAATTTAAATAAGACTATCGATGAGTTGAGTTATGTGATCAGTAAGGTCAAAGAAGTGGTAAGTAACGTAACTGTTTCTTCTAATGAGATATCTAATGGGAATCAAGACTTATCCCAAAGAACACAAGAACAGGCATCATCTCTAGAGGAGATATCAGCTACAATTGAAGAGATTACAGCATCTGTCCAAGAAGTAGCAGCTAGCTCTGAAGGTGCTGATCAATTAGCAGATAATACCTTGAGGGTAGTCGATAATGGAGCCAAAGTAGTAGAGCAGACAATGGAGTCGATGTCTAAGATCACAGCTAGTAGTAAGGAGATAGGTGATATTATCTCTGTAGTCAATGATATAGCCTTCCAGACCAATTTATTAGCACTTAATGCAGCAGTAGAGGCAGCTAGGGCAGGAGAGCATGGTAAAGGCTTTGCAGTAGTGGCAGCAGAGGTTAGAAATCTAGCTGCTAGAACAGCCGAATCTTCTAAGGAGATAGAGAATTTAATCAATACTATTATTGAGCAGATTTCAGAGGGTAACCAATTAGTAGAGAAGACAGGGGATTCTTTAGAGGAGATTATCAGAAATAGTAAGGAGACCTCTGAAGCTATTCAAGAGATTGCAGCAGCTATGGAGGAACAAAGCTCTGCCTCTAATCAGATTCAAGGAGCAGTAGAAGAGTTGAATCAAGTAACTCAAGACAATGCTTCCATGGTTGAAGAGATTGCTAGTTCTAGTGAAGTCTTGAGTAGTGAAGCTAAAAATATGTCTAATTTAGTTGAAAAATTTAAATTGAATAATGAAGGTGAGAAGCATGTACTTAGTCAAGCAAGGAGAGTGGAGAGTAGCTCTTTAGATGAGGTAATGAGGATTAAAGAAGAGGACTTTGATAAGTTTTAACAATATAAATATAAAGGCTGTTGGTAAAAACCAACAGCCTTTATATTTATTGATGGGTAATTATAATTTAAAACTAGCAATTACTTTCTTGTCTTTGTCTAAGGTAGGTCTCCAAATCTCTATACTCTGACCTACAGTAGATATCTTTTGGGGGATACCATCTAAAATCAGACAGATTTTATTAAATTCTTGGTCAGAAATTGGGTTTTTAGCAAAAATATTACTGATTAAACTCATATGGAAGGACCATTCTTCATAATTAGTAAGAGTAGATAAATCTCTATTAACCAATTGCTGATGGAGTTGAGTACTAAGGCTAGTCAGTGAATCAGTTTCGTCTACCTTTAATACAAGAAATTTCTCCTTAAGGCAAAAGCACTTTAAATTGCTTATTTCAATCTTAATAGGGTTTTGTTGATAATTTTGAACAACTTCTGCTATAACCTCTTTAGCCTCATCAATATCTCTTTTATTTATTCTATTTAAGGTTATATGTAATTCAGGATAATCGTCATCATTATATAAGTTATAATGTTTTGAAATAGTCTCTTGTAGTTCTAATGCTTTTCTCATATCATTCTTTTTAGGAAGTAATACAATAAATAACTCCTCTTTTAAATCTGCTGCTTTAACCATTGAAATCTCCTCCAAGGTTACTACTTAATTTAAAGATAATTAAATCATGAATGTTTATAATAGTAGATAAATCCTGTTTATATTTTACTATATAATAAGGGAGATAGCAAATTGCTTTAGTTAGTAAAGTGCTTATAAGGGCTATATACTTGCTAATGAGTAAGCTGTGATAACAGTATAATTCTTATTTATTGCTTGTATTACTTGTTGTTTATTGATAAATTCCTATGATAATTTATTAATAAATAATAATAGTTGAGAGTAGTAAAAGAGGAATTGCTATATTATTATAGAATTATATATATGACTCTAGATATAATTTGAATTTAATGAAAAGTTAGAGTGATATTGTATTATAAACTAAAATTTAAGTCGACTTCATACATAAGATAGTCCATGTATCATGATTTCCCTAGACTAAGCTTAGTTATTCTAAAGTAGCTTCTTGATATAGCTAATATTTAGAAAATTGGCTATATTTAAAATATTATTTATAATAAAAGAAAAGTTGGGATAAGGGGAGTGATTAAATGGTTAAAGGTGGATTTAAGAATTTGAAGGTAAAAACTAAGCTATTATTGGGTTTTACTGTGATGGTTCTATTGATAATTACAGTTGGTTATTTAGGTTATAGTGGATTAAGTTCTGTAATTACTAAAGTAGAGCTTGCTAATGATAGCAATAGGATGATTAAAAGTATTTTAGATGCTAGAACCTCTGAAAAGAATTATATCCTATTTGGAGAAGAGAAGTATATTTTAGAGGTTGAATCAATTATTGAAGACATTAGTGAAGATGCTCAAAAGCTATTAGAGGGGCTAGAGGGCGAAGATTATAATAGGGTAGAGGAGATTATTGAAGCTGTTGATAGTTATAAAGGTGCTTTTATAAGTTATACTAAAAGTGATAGAGATAGATCGTCATTAGAGAGAGAGGTTGTCAAAGCAGGAAGAGATGTGGAGGATAAATTAAGAGAGTTATATAAGATTCAAAATGAACAGATGCATCAAAGAGTCTCTAATATCAATTTAATCAACTTTACTATTATAGCTTTGGCAATTATTGTGGGGATAGTTATCAGTATAGTATTGACCAGAGCTATTATTAATCCAATTGATGCTATTAGAGCAGTTTTAGCCAAGGTAGCTGAAGGGGATTTTACTAATAAAGTTGAAGTTGATCGTAAAGATGAGCTTGGCGAGATGGGTGAAGACCTTAATCAGACTGTTGAGAATCTAAATTCAGTAATAACTGAGTTTGATAATGTCCTAGAGAGGCTGGCAGATGGAGACTTTACTCAAAATGCTAATATTAAAGTAGGTAATCAATTAGGTAAGATGGGTGATAGTCTTAATAGAACTATCGATTCTTTAAATGAGATAATTGCTAAGTTTGAAGTATCGTTAGCAAGTTTAGCTAAAGGTGATTTTAACTGTAAGGTTGAGATAGAAGCTAAAAATCAATTAGGAAGCATGGCTGCTAATCTCAATAGAGCTATTGATTCGTTAAACTTTATCATTAATCAATTTGAAAGGACTTTATCTAAGGTAGCTAAAGGAGACTTTACAGAGAAGGTAAGTGTTAAAGTAGGAAATGAATTAGGCGAGATGGCTATTAACTTAAATCAAGCAATAGATTCTTTAAGTGATGTAATTTATAGAGTAAAGAACAATGCATTTAATGTTAATAATTCATCAACTGAGATTGCTAATGGTAATGAGGCTTTAGCTCAAAGAACTGAAGAGCAGGCATCTGCCTTAGAGGAGGTGTCAGCAACTATTGAAGAGATTGCTGCCTCAATTGAAGAGGTTGCTAGTAGCTCTGAAGCAGCTGATGACTTATCTAATAAGACTATGTTAGTGGTTCAGGAAGGTTCTGAAGTTATTAAGAGGACGATGGAATCTATGTCAGAAATTACAGCAAGCAGTAAGGAGATTTCAGATATTATTACTGTAGTTAATGATATTGCCTTTCAGACCAATTTATTGGCACTGAATGCAGCAGTAGAAGCAGCCAGAGCAGGGGAGCATGGCAAAGGCTTTGCAGTGGTGGCAGCAGAGGTTAGAAACTTAGCAGCTAGAACAGCTGAATCTGCTAAAGAGATAGAAAATTTAATTAAGACGATTATTGCACAGATAGAGGAAGGGAATGAATTGGTTGAACGGACAGGAACTTCTCTTAGTAAGATAGTCGAGAATAGTAATCAGACCTCCCAATCAATTGCAGAGATTGCAGCAGCTATGGAAGAGCAGAGTTCAGCAGCTAATCAGATACAAGGAGCAGTAGAGGAGCTAAATCATGTGACTCAGGATAATGCTTCAATGGTTGAAGAGATTGCTAGCTCTAGTGAGTCTTTAAGTAATGAAGCTGCAGATATGACTAAGCTTGTCAGAAAATTCAATCTAAATAGGAAGGTAGAAGGTTATCACGAGATTGCTAAGAAAGAGGAGGATAAAGAAAGAAGTGAATTTAAAGATAATCACTATGACTTAGAGGGGATAATGGATTTAAATGAAGATGATTTTGAGAAATTTTAAGCTGTGAAGATAGATTAACTAATAATAAGTCTGCAAGTATTTACTTGCAGACTTATTATCTTAATATAATCATACTAAATTAAACTAGCGCTTATAAAGCTGAGGAAAATAAGAGAATCTCTCTTTTTTCTCTTCAAGTTCTAATAATTTATTGTCTAGGCTCTGCCAAAAGGTGGAGTTGTCCCTTGCTTTGAATTCTCCTAGATTTTTACGATAATGATTTAGGTTATTGATAAACTTGCTCAAATCCTGCTCATTGGCTTCTCTAGACCATTTGCCATAACCCATCTTCTCTAAATTTAGAGCATTTAATAGTTGTTCAAAATGCTTGGCTATTGGGATAGAGTATACTGGTTTCTTCAAATAAATAGCTTCTGAGATAAAAGAGAAGCCACCATTGGCAATGACTGCTGAAGCACCTTCAAATAGTTCAATAAAGCCATCTCCATACTTACGAAAGTATAGATTTTGTTCTGTATATTCTCTATCATAGCCAAAGATGTAGAACTTTTTTTCAGAGTATTTTTTCAATAAGTCCAAAAGATAAGGTGTTTTAGAGGATAAATAGACTAAGATATGCCCTTCATTGCTAGGTCTTAACTCTAAAATTTCCTCTCTAATAATAGGTTCAATCAGCTCAACGTTCTTCTTAGTCTTTAGTTCAATAAATGAGGGAACGTAATAATAGTTTGCTGAAGGGGACCAGGTCTTAGTAATTAACTTTGCCATTAGAAAATGAAGTAAGTATTTAATTGGATATTCAAAATTTTTACACTGGGTAATCAGGTTGATATTATCGATAGCGATGACAGGTATTCTCAAGAAATTTCCTAAATAGAATCCTGTAGGCTCAAAGTCACTGATGATTAAAGCGGGATTGAACTTAGCCAAAGCCTTTAATTCCTTGCTAAAGACCATCTTTAAAATCTCTGGTGAACTTTCTAAAAAGTTAACCAAGGTCTTAATATAGTTCATCTTATTATTATTATAAGCTAGACTGCTTCCATTAATCTGCTCTACTTGATAGCCTAGATTACTGAGCACTCTATATGCTTTATTATTGGCAATCAGTCTAACTTGATGGTTCTGTTGTAGATGCCTAATTACTGGTAGGCTTCTAAAGACATGACCACTTCCTTCTCCTTGAATATAATAAGCAATTCTCATAAGAAGTTGTCGCTCCTTTACTCTTATTGATTAATAGTAACAAGTGAAGAATAATTGAAATATAATCCTATTTAGAACTTGCAACTATCTCAATCTCCTGATTGAATAATATTATTTAGATAACATCATGATAAATTTTAGCAGAGTAAAATTAAGATTTTATTAACTAAAGATTAAATTTAGTTAAACTTCTTGTGATTGGGAAGAATCTTTATTTAAAGTTGGATGACTATTTTGATATTGATATAATTTGTAATCAATAGGGGTAATAGTATTACTATGATAATTATCAAATTTAACTTTAACCTCAAACTTTTTTGTAAGAACATATAAGTTCCTCCTTATAGTATATAATATTTATAGCTTGTATTATCTTAGAAGAGATTTAGAGATTAGATAAATTAAAAAAGGTCAGTAGGGTAGTTTATTAGGTAGGATTCATTTTTTAAGTAAATAGACTTGTTAGGTACTTTAAGGATTATTCTTATACCATGAAGATTTTATAGGTTAGTAGGAAAAATAAGCACTATAAGTACTGGTTAGAAATATTATAAACTTTATTCTAGAATAGTTTATCTAGCTCAGTATTTATTTGTTAGCAGATATAGTCCTAGGCTTTACTCTAAACTTATTATATAGTTTATCGTAGTAAAGTTAAGATTGAGTTAATTAAAGATTAAATTTAATTGAAAATTTTACTTTTAAATGTAAATAGAATCAAAATATATTTAAGTCTTAATTCTTGAAGTTAGAATTTAGTTTTTGAAGATAAAGTTATAACAAGAATGGGTAAGATTGTGAGTTTATAGTTAAATTTAGTAGTAGATTCTATATTCTAAATTTCAGCTTAGGAAATAATTAGAGTAATTTTTGAATTTATCCTAACAAAGTTGTATAATAAATATTAATGATATTATTTCTATTATAATATTATTAATTAAAGGTGTTAAATTCCTAGGGTAATTGTTAATAATAAGAGTTAATATAAATTAGTGATTTGGCACTAGAATTAAATAAATTAGAGGTGATAAGGAAAATGATTATTAGAAAGTCAGAACGTGAGATAGAGATTATGAGAAAAGCAGGAAGCATAGTGGCGCAGACCCATGCTCTGTTAGCTGAAAAGGTTACTCCAGGGATTACTACTGGAGAATTAGATAAAATAGCCGAAGAGTTCATTTTAAGTAAAGGGGGAAAACCTGCTTTTAAAGGATATCAGGGCTTTCCTAGTACCTTATGTGTAGCAGTCAATGAAGAGGTTGTCCATGGTTTTCCTGGTAATAGAGTCTTAGAAGAAGGGGATATCATTGGAATGGATTTAGGAGTTTTAATTGATGGTTTTTATGGTGACTCTGCCTATACATTAGCTGTTGGTGAAATCTCTGATCAGGCTCAAAACTTATTGAAGGTTACTGAAGAGTCATTACATCAGGGAATTGAGCAAGCTTTAGAAGGAAATAGACTCTCAGATATTTCCCATGCTGTTCAAAAGTATGTTGAGGCAAGGGGGTATTCAGTAGTAAGAAGGTTTGTAGGTCATGGGGTAGGACGTAATCTACATGAAGACCCTCAAATTCCTAACTTTGGTCCAGCAGGTAGAGGACCGAGGTTGAAAGAAGGAATGGTCTTAGCTATTGAGCCGATGATTAATGTAGGAACTCATAAAGTTAAAATATTGGATGATGGCTGGACTGTAATTACTGCTGATAAGGAGTTATCTGCACATTTTGAACATACTGTTGCTATAACTAAGGATGGACCAAGAATTTTGACATTACCATAAATATTATAGATTATATAGTAAGGGTTTAGAGGTGATCACCTCTAAACCCTTTTTGATTGCTTCAATAATCGAGGTGGTGTTAGTAGAGATATTTATACAATATAGAGATATTACGACACTTTGTTCTTTGGTGGTTGGATAGTTAGGGGGCAGGTAGTTAGGTTTAATCTGCTAATCAAACCACCTACCCTCTTAATACCGGAAAAACGCCACTAATATATCAAAATTAATCAAACCATGAATAATTAAAAAATAAGTATATTTTAAAGCTTAAAGTGTAATTATATAGGTAAGATTACATAGATAAGATTTCACAAGGGGGCAGACTAAGATGGCATTTCATGAAGAGAATTTACCAGAAGAGGTTAAAGACTTTCATAGAATGATTCAAACAGTAATTGAAGAGCTAGAAGCAATCGATTGGTATCATCAAAGAGCTGCAGCGACAAAGGATCCACAGATTAGAGCTATAGTAGAACATAATCGTGATGAAGAGATAGAGCATGCTGCTATGGCCTTAGAATGGCTGCGCCGTAATTACTCTAACTTTGACCAGTACTTCCAAGAGTTTTTATTCAGTGATGGACCTATTACCCATGCTGATGATGAACACCACCATGACCATGGTTATAGTCATGGACCTGTAGATAGTCCTAAAGTCAGTATTAGCAGTGATAATTCCTTAGGAATAAAAGGATTAAATAAAAGGGGGTAGAATGATGAGTAATTTGAGAAAAAATTTAGCTCCAATCCCTCCTGAGGCTTGGGGGTTTATAGAAGCAGAAGCTAAAGCGGTACTGAATACGAAGCTAAGTGGTCGTAAGGTAGTAGATTTTATTGGACCAAAGGGCATAGACTTTGCTGCTGTGAATACAGGTAGAAGAGTCTTATTTGATGATTCTCAATTAGAAGGAATTAAATATTATAAAAGGCACACACTACCTTTGGTAGAGGTTGAAATTCCTTTTAAGCTCAGTTTAGAGGAAGTAGAAGCATTATCCCGTGGCGCTGAAGATATAGATACTGATTCACTAATTGAGGCAGCAGAGAAGTTAGCTAGGGCAGAGGATGAAGCGATCTTTTATGGGATCGATGAAGCAAGTATAGAGGGCTTAATAGACTCATCCTCTCAAGAGATAATTGAGATTAATAAAGAAGAGGGGATAGTTTCAGCAGTTGCCAATGGAGTTAAGAATTTGGTGATGGAGAATATAGAAGGACCCTATATGCTCTTATTAGCACCACCACTCTATTCGATGCTATACACTCTAAATGAGATAGATGATAAAGGATATCCCACTAAGAAGAGGTTAGAGGAGTTAATTCAAGGAAGGGTTATTCCAGCACCAGTACTTGGTGATCAGGGATTATTATTATCAACCCGTGGTGAGGATTTTGAATTGATAGTTGGACAGGATATCTCGATTGGTTATAGTTCCCACACTGATGATGAAATAGAGTTCTTCTTTATGGAATCTTTTACTTTCAGAGTAAATACACCTGAAGCCATAGTAGTATTAAAATAATAACTTTGGATTGAGTTTGAGTTTAAGCAGAGCAGCTTATTTAAACTCAAACTCTTTTTCTTGACACCAAATAGATAAGCTGATATAATAATTTAACAAAATCAATTTTTTCGGGCTGTGGCGCAGTTTGGTAGCGCACTACGCTGGGGGTGTAGGGGTCGTTGGTTCAAATCCAATCAGCCCGACCATTTAAAAATACTATAGTAGCAAGGGTTAAGAGTGGTTTTGATAAACTGCTCTTTTTTAATTTTTTGACTGTTTGCCGACATTTTGCCGACATCCATACCAATATTCTTTATAAGTTAATTTAAGATTGTTCTCATTAAGATTTGATTAATTCTTGACTTTTATTAGCTGGTTTATGTGATGATAAAATTTACTCAAAATCATATATTTCATTTTGCTCAAATATCTTATCTTTTAACTTATGCCAATTACCCTGAACTTTAAAATAATAATACGCTGCAATTTGTTTTAGCCATCCCCTATTTCTTTTTCGTATACTGTTTGACATTCCAAGTAGCTTAGAAATAGCCTCTACATCAATATCATATTCTGTTTCCATATCAGGATTATGTTGAATATGTTTAAGTTCACTTATACTATCTAAAATTTGAGTAAGTGCAGCAGAATGTCTATTATTTTCTTTATCGACATCAGTTATGGCAATTACATTTTTACCAAGTTTAAGAAATAGCTTTACATAAAACGGTATCCATGCTTTTCCATTTGCCGCAAAAATATAAACCGTATTTTCAAAATATTCACTTATAGTCTTTAGAGCTTCTTTATCGGAAATCCCTTCAACTATTATAATATCTTTATAAAAAAGTCCACTATAAAACTCTGTATTTTTTAAATTTGAATCAAGATAATTATTAAATACTATAGGAAATTTATAAATAAGCGAATTGGACTTAAGTCAATATCTTGGACACAAAAAATTGAACAAATTAAGCAGCTAATAATTGTTTTTCATATTCATTAGGAGTCATATAGTCAATACT
>NZ_PVNB01000017.1 GCF_003001995.1 Orenia metallireducens
GAAAGTAGCAAAATTTATTCTAAAGTTCAGAAAGCTATTAGTTCTTTTCTACGAGATGACAAGATTGCATAGTCAAACTTGTAAAGTGGTGTAACAAAGATGTAGATGATGTTATTTCTTTTAAGATGAGGAAATCACTTTCTACATTTATCAAGAAATATTCTGTAGCTAAAATGCTACAGGAATGTGGAATTGAGCCAGATAGCATTTATACTCAAGGTGGTGTAGGAGAGTATGTGGCAAGTTGTATTTCTGGTATTTTATCCTTAGAAGATGCACTTGGATTATTAATAGGTGTTATAAATAACAATGAAATTCTATTAAATAATATTAAATTTAAAGAACCTGAAACAGCATTAATTCCAGAAAGAGATAAGAAGATAGAAAGTCTTTCTTACTGGAAAGAAATTCTTGAGATAAAAAATAATAAGATAGAGAAAAATATCAAGAAAAACTTATCTAATAATGAAGTACTTATCGAAATAGGTTCTAAGAATATTTTAGAGAACATCACTTTTGATAAAGATATATTATCAATAAATTTATTAAAAGAAGAAAGTGAAGGTACAGAGATAGCTAAATTACTCAATTTATTTGGTTCATTATGGACTAAAGGCTTAAAAATTGACTGGGGGAAATTATACAGCGGATTATCTAAAAAACATATATCGCTGCCTACATACCCTTTTGATAAACAAAGATTTTGGATAGAACCTACTCAAGAAAAGACAGATAAATTGCTAAAGCAACATGATAGTCAGGTAAATGAATTAAATAAATTGGATGTTGAACAGAAAGTGATCGAGATTTGGGAAGAATTTTTAGGAGAAGAAGATATTAAGGTCAATGATAACTATTTTGATTTAGGTGGAGAATCGTTATCGGCAGTAGAAATTGTTTCCGAGTTACAGAATGTATTTAAAATTGAATTAGCTTTAAATGAATTTATGGATTTGCAAACACCTAAAGTTATAGCAGAATATATAATGAAAAAGATTGATTTTAAAAGCAATAATAAACTAATTGGTAATGAAGTAGTAACCAAAATTCAACAAGGTAAATTGTCTATTCCAATTTTCCTTGTTCATCCGGCTGGTGGTTCTATTTTGTGTTATCATCAATTAAAACGTTACTTGTCCGATAACTTTACTATTTATGGAATTCAATTCCCTGAAAGTAGAATAAAAGAAATTGGAAATTTAGGTTTAAAAGAGGTTGCAGCAGAGTATGTTAAAGAATTGAAAAAAATAAGACCTGAGGGTCCATATTTAATTGGAGGATATTCATTTGGAGGAAATGCTGCTTATGAGATGGCATTACAGCTTGAAAAAGCAGGGGATGAAGTGTTTGATATCTTTATGATGGATAGTTTAGCACCTATGTCTTATTACAAAGATAATGCAAGTAGGGGGAACTTTGTTAAAGCTTTTCCATTAGTTGTAGATATGTATATTAATCACAATCTAAATTCAGATTTTCAAGTATTGACTGATAAATATTATAGAGGTAATGATTTTGGTAAAATGTTTGATGCGATGAAAGAGGAATCTTTTTTTACTATGAATGTTGCAAAGGAAGATATGGAAAAGTTTTTTGAAATATGGGAACATAATCATAGAATATTAGGTGATTCCACAGTTGATAATAAGTTTTCAGGAAATATTGTTATGTTTAATGCTGTGGAGAAGGGAGTAGGATTAAAAAAACTTTTAGAATTACTTAATACAAGTGATTTACCAAAAGAAAAGTGGCAGACTTATATAAGAGGAAAAATGGAGATAATTGATGTACCAGGTGATCATTTTACGTTGTTTGGTAAAGAGACTAATATTAAAGAGTTAGCTACAAAAATAAATAGTAAGTTAAATTTTTTAGTAAAAAAGGATGATTAAATGAGTGCAAAATTTTTAAAGCGACTAATATTAAAGAAGATATTTTAAAAGAAGTTACTATGAGGTAATTAAAATAAAGAAAGATTATGGAGTAGTTCCACAGTTAGCTATTTTGATGGTTGAAGTAGAGGGAAAGGAGAAAGAGTTACTTACTCGTAATTTATCGCTACATTTTAAATTAGCAGAGAAGTTAGGTTTTGAATCCATGAGGTTAATTCAAAAGAAACTTCTGAAGGGGGAAGTTACCAGAATTATTGAAAAATATAATCAAGGTGATACTGTATAAGGCATTGTAGTTTTGTTACCTTTACCTGAGCATATGGATAAAGGTAGGATATTTAGTGCAAGTACTTTTTTAAGAGGAGGGGTAGATTTTGAAAAGATAAAAGAGCTTGCAGGCTGGCTTACGTCTGTTCCTGCTGGAATTGGTCCAGTTGTACTTGCTGTACTTATGTGTAATGTTTTATATGCTTTGAAATACTCGCTAAATATTGATTTATAAAGTATTTATATTAAGGTAAGCTAAAATTAGGAATAGAGGATAAAGAAAGCATTATTTATCTTTTATTCCTAACTTTTAATATCTACCTTTTTTACAATTTATTATAAGATAGAAATATTATAATTAGCCAGAGGGAATTAAACAATGAAAACTTTGATTGTGTATATGTCAATTTACCAAGGAAATACAGAGAAATTAGCTATCAGTCAAAGCTATTTTTAATGGATGATTATTTGCTTTTAATGAAAAAGTATAGTAAAAAAGCTAAGTTATTATTATCTCTATATTATTTATAACATCTAAGTTGAAGCATTGAAGTCAATTCCTATGTCTTTAGCAAGATCTTTATATGTTTTATTTGATTTAAAATTTAATTTAACAGTATTTAGAGATGGAAGGTAATCTGGTCTTTAAGTTTTCTGTTAGAATTTTAGGAGAGGCTGTTATAGAGGCTTTGAAGAAGGCAGGATTAACTAGGGATGACATTGATTACTTGATTCCACATCAGGCTAATATTAGAATCATTGATGCAGCGGCTAAAAGGTTAAAATTAAACAGGGAGCAAATTTATGTCAACCTTGATCAATATGGAAATACTTCTGCAGCATCAATTCCTCTAGCTCTAGATGAAGCTGTGAAGCAAGCTAAGGTTAAGAGAGGAGATATAGTTGTCCTTGTTGGCTTTGGAGCAGGACTAACTTGGGGCACTACAGTTATTGAATGGGTTTAAAGGGAGGTAGATTAAAATGATTAAGACAGAATTATGCAGGTTATTAGATATAGACTATCCAGTGATTCAAGGTGGAATGGCTTGGATTGCTACTGGAGAGTTAGCAACGGCAGTCTCTCAAGCTGGAGGTTTAGGTATTATAGGAGCAGGTAATGCCCCTGCTGATCTTGTCAGAGAAGAGATACAAAAAGTTAAGAAGGTAACAGCTAAACCCTTTGGGGTTAATGTAATGTTATTGTCTCCCTATGTAGATGAAGTCATAGAGGTTGTAATTGAAGAGAAGGTTCCTGTAGTTACTACAGGGGCTGGCAATCCAGGAAAGTATATAGAAGATTTAAAAGAGGCTGGAATAATGATAATCCCTGTTGTCCCTTCAGTTGCACTTGCTAAAAGAATGGCCCGTTTGGGTGTTGATGCGATTATTGCAGAAGGAAGTGAAGCAGGAGGTCATATTGGTGAGTTAACTACAATGCCTTTAATTCCTCAAATTGTTAGGTCAGTTGATTTGCCAGTAATTGCAGCAGGAGGAGTTGCTGATGGTTATGGTTTAGCAGCTGTACTTTCATTAGGTGCAGTAGGGGTACAGGTTGGTACCCGTTTTATCTGTGCTAAAGAGTGTACAGCCCATGAAAATTACAAGAAGGCTATTTTAAAAGCAAGGGATAGAGATGCGATAGTTACGGCTCGTTCTACTGGTCATCCAGTTAGAAACCTTAAGAATAAATTAACTCGTCAAATTCAAGCTATAGAGCAAAAAGGAGCCCTGAAAGAAGAGATTGAAACGTTAGGTATTGGAAGATTGAGAAGGGCAGTAGTTGATGGAGATGTAATTGAGGGAACCGTTATGGCTGGTCAAGTAGCTGCGATGGTAACAAAGGTAGAGCCAGCAGAGGATATTATCCTTGATATTGTTGAAGGTGCAGAGAAGGTAATGAAGAAGAATTGTGAATTAATAGTTTGAAAGCAATAACTAGGAAGAGTAAAATTATTTGGTTTTTAGTTGTAGTATCAATAGGGATTACCTATTAGGGGTATAGTTATTTTTGTTAGCGATTTGTATTAGTTTTAACAGAAAGATATAGTAGAAAAGAAATAATTGAGAAAATACTTAATAAGAAATAAGAGGCAGTTATTAATGGATTGGATCGAATAGAAAGAAGGATAGATGTAAAAAAGCTTAGAGATTTATTTAAGACAATAACAATAGATAATGGTAAAGAATTTTATGATTATGAAGGGGTAGAGACGTCATTTACCAAAAGTAGTATTCCAAGAACAAAACAGTATTATGCTGGTTCTTATTGTTCATGACAAAGGGGCAGTAATGAAAATTTAAATAAAATGATTAGAAGGTTCTTTCCAAAAGGAACTAGTTTTAAAGATATTAGTAGAAACGAAATTAAAAGAATTGAAAGATGGACAAATAATTATCCTAGAGAGATGTTTGGTTTTAAGAGTGCAAATGATATATTTAAAAAAACAGTTAAAAGCTGCTTAGAGTTTATGTTATATTTGAGGTATAAATATCTTAGAAAAAATCGTGCATTCTATATTGCAGTTCTTACTACTTTTTCTAGAGTTGAAAAAATTTGCGTTATATCCATAATTCGGCTATTCTTATTCATAGGAACACCTCTTTATAGTATTTGTGGTGAATACTATAAAGAGGTGTTCCTTTCTTTATTTTTTTTATTTACTTTTTAGGGATAACCAACACGCCTGTAAGCATATAGATTTTTTGGAATGCTATTAAAATATAGATAAGTTTTATTGAATTAAAAGAATGTTCAGAGGTGATCAAAGTGGAGATTAACAAGTTAACAAGAATATATTTTTCACCAACTAAGACAACTCAACAGGTTATTAATCAAATTACAAAAAGTATGAAAGTTAAGAATATAAGAACAATAAACTTAACTGAGCCAAATATTCGTAAAAATTTAAACATTAATTTTGATGATAAAGAAGTTTTAATCATTGGAGTTCCAGTTTATGGAGCAAGAATACCTGATATTCTTTTACCTTATTTAAAAAAATTAAGAGGGAATAATCAACCAGTTATATTAGTTTCTGTTTATGGTAATGTTGAGCCAGGAATAGCTCTCAAACAGTTATATTATCTGTTGAAGAAGAGAAAGTTTAAAATAATAGGGGCTTCTTCTTTTATTGGAGAGCATTCATTTTCTTATGAAAAAATAAAATTAGCTATAGGTCGTCCAGATATGTGTGATTTATATAAAGCAAAAGAATTTGGGGAAAAAGTAGTAGAAAAATTAAAGCAGATAAATGATTTACAAAGTATATCAGAAATAAAGATTACTGAGCAATCTACCTTGTTAGCAAGGTTAATTCCTATTATTGCAAAAGTTTTGCCTAAAGATGGTGCAAAATTATTTGCTAAAATTCCTGTAATAGATAAAAATAAATGTAATGGATGTAAAAAATGTGTTGAGATTTGTTCTACGAAAGCAATTAATGAACAAAAACTGGAAGTAAATAAAAAGATTTGTTTGCGTTGTTATGCTTGTGTGAAATATTGCCCATTAAATGCAAAGGAGATAGAATTTAATATGGAGTGGCTTGTAAAGAAATTTTTAAATAAAAAAGGGAGAAAGCGTAAAGAACCTAAAATTTATATTTGAAGAGATTTGGTTGCTATACTAGCGTCTATACACTTTCTTATGGATCACAGACTGAATTCCAAGTTCCTTTTAAGATATTTAATTTCTTCTTCCAATGAGTTGAATTTTGTTTTAGGTCTACCTTTTCTTTTCCCTCTAAATTTACCTCTTATTTCTTCATTAAAAGCAGATTTGCCTTTTTCATTATAGTGTTTAACCCAAAGATAAACTCTGTTTTTATCAGATGATTCAAGTATTTTAGCTATAGTAGGTGCACCAATATTTTCATTCAAATACATATTAACAGCTTTAAGTTTAATTTTTTTTACTGTATATCTTATTAGTTTTTGACATAGAAAAACCCCCTATATAGTAGTCACTGTACCTTTATCATTATAAGGAACTTTTTTTAATGTGTTTACTATAAGGGGATTATACTAAGAAGGGAGTTTTCTTTTATTTTGTATTAATAATTAAATTTGTTAAAATTTTTATATTATTATTAGGACTATAATTTTTGCCAGAATTCAATGTAAATATTTGTTGACAAAAGTTAATATATGGATTATAATTATGGCAGATAGTTCGAAGTTCGTAATATTATTAATATTTTGATAAGGTGGTTTTAATTATGAATTTAGATGAGAGAATAAATATAGCAGAAAGAATTTTAACAGATTTCGTAGAAATAATTTTTGAACATGTTTCTGAAGTAGATAAAGACTTTAGTATCGAGGAGCATTTTTTAATTGAGTTAATTGGTCAAAGAGAATCTGCAACTATGTCAGAATTAGCTTCATTTTTCTCTACTCCACCAACTACTATGACAAGTATTGTTAATCGTTTAATTGAAAAAGGATATCTCAGTCGATGTCGAAGTGAGAAGGATAGACGTGTTGTTTTAATAAGTCTCTCTGCTAAGGGGGAAGAATATTATCGAAATCATAAACAAGAATATAAGGGCATATTTAAAAAATATTTATTTAATCTTTCTGAAGAGGAGCTGAAAAAAACTTCTCAATTATTAGCTAAAGTTAAGAAAGCGTTATTAAATAAATAGGAGTCAAGTATTTTTATATTGAAGAGAGTATATTTTTTCTAAATACTGCGAAAAATGAATTATTCCAAAATAGAATTAATTTAGTATAAAAATGGAAAAAGTTATCATTTTTATTGTTAGTTGATAATGAGTATTAAAATTATTATTTTAATGCTTTAAAATAAATTATAAGTTTATAATAAGGAGATGAGTTGTTTTATGAACAAAGTATCAAATTTTTCTATTCGCCATCCATGGATAGTTATTAGTTTATTTTTATTAATTACAGTTTGGTTTGCTTTACAAATTCCAAAGGTGGAGATGGATCCTAGTCTTAAAGGATTGATACCTGAACATATGACTTCGAGAGTAAATCTGGATAAAATTGAAGATGTCTTTGGTGGAACTGATGCGATAATGATTATTTTAGAAACAGATGATATCTTAAATGCAAAAACTTTAAATAGAGCGAAAAAGATATCAGATGAGTTAGAAACTTGGGAAGAGATAGATAAAGTAAATAGTCCTTTTACTGTACAGGATATAAGAGGAGAAGATTATATGCTGATTGTTGAGGATGCTATTGAAACAATACCTCAAAGTGATAAACAAGAAGAAGTAATAAAAGAAAGAATAAAAAATAATGAGTTGATTTATGGTAGTATAATCTCTAGAGATTTTAAAGCAATGGCAATTATAGGAGTCTTAAAAGATGATGTTACAGATGATTTAATATTAACAAAGGTTAATAAACTAATAGAAGATATACCTGGAGATGAAGAAGTTAAGTTAGCTGGGATGCCAATAATCAGAGCAGAGGTTAGTAAAAATACTCAAAGTGATATGAAGAAGTTGATGCCCTTAGCTTTATTGATTATGTTGGTATTCTTATATCTATGTTTTAGACAGTTTAGGGGTGTATTATTACCTTTTATGGTAGTAGTGATGTCTATTATTATTTCAATGGGATTAATTCCAATGTTAAATTGGAAGATATATTTGATTACAGTTATTTTACCAATGTCTTTAATAGCAATAGCTAATGATTATGGAATCCATATTATTGCTCATTATCAGGAAGAGAATACTTCAAAAGTAAATTTGAGTGAAGAAAAGTTAGTAGCTAAAGTGGTTTCAAGCTTAGGAGCACCAATTATCGCTGCAGGACTTACTACAATAGCAGGAATGTTATGTTTAATGACACATATTATGGTGCCTGCCAAGGAACTTGGCATCCTTGCTGCAATAGGGATTGGTTTTGCATTGATAGCTAGTATAACATTTATACCAGCTGTAATGGTTCTTTTACCTAAAGCTAAGCCAATAGAAACTGCTGTTGGAGAAGGAAAGAAGGGGTTATTAGAAAGATTACTTGATTTTACTGCCAATTTTGTAACAGTTAATCCTAAGAAGATAACTATAGTGTTTATTGTAATTGTAGCTTTAATTTCTTTAGGAGTCTTTTATCTGAAGATAGATACTAATCCAGTTAATTATTTTAAAGAGGATTCAAGTGTTACTAAGGCTACTAATGCAGGTAATAAATATTTTGGAGGAGCTAATACTATCTCAATAATGGCAGAAGGTGATATTACAGACCCTAAAGTAATGGAAAAAATAAGCAATTTTGAAGAAACGATTATCAAGCATAAAAATGTTGGAGATGTAGGAGCAATTTCTAAGATAATGAGAAAGATGAACAAAGAGCTTCATAGTGGGGATGAAAGATTTGATACAATTCCTGATAATAAAAATGCTATTCCTCAATATTTTATGTTATACGAAAGTTCTGGTGATCTTAAAAAATTAGTAGATTTTGAGCGTAAACATGCTTTAATTACTGCTAAGATACCTACTAATAGTACTGGAGATATCCAAGAACTAGTTGGATATATCAGAGATTACATTAAGAAGGATAAAGATTCACCATTAAAAATTGTAGGAGGCTTTGGTGATTTACAATCTGAATTAAGTGATGCAGTAGTTAAAGGGCAGTTAATGAGTTTAATTACAGCAGCTATAGTTGTAGGTATAATTGTAATGTTCTTATTTAGATCACCAGTTGCTGGTGTAATGTCTATAATACCTTTATCTCTAGCTATAGTTAGCTTATTTGGGTTAATGGGATTTTTTAAGATTGAGTTAAATATAGCAACAGCTTTATTATCGTCTGTAATGGTTGGAGTAGGGGTTGATTATACAATTCATTTCTTATGGAGATATCGTGAAGAGAAAAAAGTCAGAAATACTGTAGAAGCAATTAGGATTACATTAACAACAACAGGAAGAGGGATAGTTTTTAATGCTTTATCAGTTGTTATTGGGTTTGTAGCCTTAATGATTTCCGATTTCCTACCAGTGAAGTTCTTTGGATTTTTAGTTGTAGTTTCAATAGGAGCTTGCTTATTAGGGGCATTATTGTTTTTACCAGCGCTTTGTATTATCTTTAAACCTAAGTTTCTAGAAACTAAACCCCAAGAGAAGATTAAAGGGGTTGCGGAAAGAGTTGAATATCAAAACTAATATAATTATATTAGTTAGATTTTAATATAGATAATGATGAGTGATGGGTAATGAGTAATAATATCTTCTTGTCATTTGTCACCCATTACTTTTTACTGTCTTAATGTCAATTATTTTACTTTAAAATAAAAGAGCAATAAACAAAGGAGGAAATATATAATGAAAAAAATTATTAGTTTGACTACTTTAATAGTATTGATTTTTAGTTTAACTGTTGTAGCTTCTGCTAAGATGACAGGTGATGATGTATTGAATAAAATGGAAGAAGTTAGAGATGTTCAGACAACTCAGATGGAACTCAAACTAGAGTTATATGATTCTTCAGGAAGTAAGAGAGTTAGGACTTTAAGAAATATAAGTAAAAAGATAGAAAGAAAAAAAGCTTTAAGTCGTTTTTTATCACCATCTGATGTAGAAGGAACAGGATTTTTATCTATAGATAAGCCTGAAATTGATGATGAGGATATGTATTTATATTTGCCTGCTTTAGGATCAGTAAGAAAGATTTCTGGAAGCCAAAAAAATGGCAGTTTTGTAGGAACAGACTTTAGCTACAATGATTTGTCGTTAATAGGTGCAGAAAATTATAATGATGATTATAAGGCAATAGTTTTGGAAGAGAATGAACAAGAATATACTTTAAAGATAATTCCTACTGATGAAGATATAGATTATAAGTATGGGAAATTAATTCTAAGTAAGAAGACTTGGTATCCAACTAAAGTTGAATTTTATGATTCTAGAGATAAGCTACAGAAGATTTTGACAAACTACAATGTTAAACAGATTCAAGGTTATTGGACACCTCAGAAGGTGATAATGGAAGATGTACAAAAAGGAACAAAGACTATACTTTATTTAGAATCAGTTGTTTATAATGATAAGGTAAATGACCGTATCTTTAGTCCAAGATATTTAAGAAGATATTAAATTGGTAACAAGTGATAAGTGATGAGTAACTTGTCACTTGTTATTTATTATAGTTAATATAAATAGGAGGAATTAGTAATGCTAAAAAGAAGAAATTTTATTTTACCTATAGTAATATTTTTAATTTGTAGTACAGGAGTTTTTGCTAAAGATAAATTAGAGATTTCTGGAACATTAGATAGTAGTATTGAAGGAATTTCTGATGATGGAGAATTGATAGGCCGAGAGAGGTTGGATTTAGAGTTAAAAAAGAATTTTGGTTTTGATGCAGATATGTATATAGATTTGGCTACTTATTCTATGAAGAATGAAGATGCAGAAATAGAACTTAATGAAGCTTACTTAAATTATTATACAGATAATATTGATTGGCGAATTGGGAAACAGATAATTAATTGGGGAAGCTCTTATAAACTACAACCAACAGATTATTTTAATCCTCATGATTATACAGCCATAAAGCCTTTAGATGAGAAGCTTGGTGTTAAAGCAGTTAAGGGAATATATTATACTGCCAATGGTTTAGAGATAACAGGAGTAATAACACCATATTTTGAAAGAAACAAGTTATCTGAAGAAAAAGAAAATTTGTTAAAGATTAAAGGGGTAACAGGAGTAGAAAATGATATTGAAAATATCCAAGGAGGATTTAAAATAACAAAACGTGCTTTCAAGGGGTTTGACTTATCAGCAAGTACTTACCATGGTTTTGATAAGGAATTTATAGAAAATGATAAAGGAAAATTTATTTATCCAGAAGCTAATAGAATTGGTTTCGATTTTATTGGAGATTTTGGAGAGATGGGAGTTTGGACAGAAACGGCTTATAGTATTTATGAGGATAATCAATTTGATAATCGTTTAGAGGCAGCGCTGGGTATAGATTATAAATTTAGTGATGATTTATATTTAGTAGGTCAGTATTATTTTAAAGGTGGTCGTTTAGACAATGAAGATGATATTAAAATTTTAAATTTCCATGCTGATAGACCGATTTTTCAGTTTCATCAAATAGAATGTAATATTAATTATGAACTGGAAACAGAAACTTTTGTAGTTGAACCACAGTTTAATTATTCGTTAGCCAATGCTGTTGAGTTACAGATAGGTGGAACCTATGTTGATAGTGATGATGAAGATGATGCTGTTGTTTCTAAGCTGGGGAAAGATAGGGTTTATACAAGATTAAAGATAGAGTTTTAGGTGCTTAGTGCTTTAATAATAGTAATAGCAGTAAACACTTTATATATCAACATCAGAAACAGATAAGATTATTTATTTCTAATATCTGTATAAAGAAGTTGTCTTTAAATGCTAAGGGAGTTGATTTTAGCTGAAATGCTTCAAAAGAATGTTATAAGGTTAATTTTTTATCTTAATATATAAAATCAAAAGTATATAACTTTGAGGTGAAAAAGATGGTAGAAAGTATAACAGGAGAGTTATTAAAAGATTCTTGGTACAGGTGCTATAAAAAGAATATAAATAAAAAATTAAATAAGTTTAACAAATATGTTAGCCAAAATGAATTAAAAAAGATAAAGAATGATAATAACTACTTGGTTAAATTATTTATGAAACAAATAAAATTATTGACAGCTAAATATGTTAGTGATAAATCTTATTTATTCCTATTAACTGATTCTGATGGGGTACTCATGGCAAAACATTTTTGTAATTATAATGAGAAGGAAAGTAATTTTCAGCTTAAAGAAGGAGCATATTTTACAGAAGATAGTTGTGGGACTAATGCGATTTCTTTAGCAATTAATATAAATAATATTGTTCATTTAAAAGGAGATGAACATTATTGTGATTATTTTTATGATTGGGAATCTATAGCAACTCCTATTATAGTTAATAAGAAGGTAGTTGCTTATCTAAATATGTCGATTTTTGATAGAGAAATTGCAGAAATTGATAACATGTTATTTGAATTATTACTCAGTAAGTTAGTCGCCCAAATGACAAAGATTATTTTTTTTTCAGGTCAAGAAAAGATAATACTAAATGAATTGACAGAAGAAATATTAAAATTATCAGCTATAGGTCATACAATAAATGAAATTAGTGCTATTTTACATATTTCTCATTCTGCTGTAAAATATCATCGAAGTAAAGTCTGTGATTTTTTAGAGGCGAAGAATTTATATCATGCTATCACTAAGGCGATAAAATATAGATGTCTTGATTTAAAGAAAATTGAATAAGGAAGCTTAAGTTAATCTGGTAAAAAACATTTAATTTTAGCAGATGAAATTGTAATATTAGAAGGTTATTTTTGAAATTAATTACTATATTATGATTAATAACTAGTGACTTAAATAAAGGGGATTATTTATGTTGGAAATATTTTCTGTAAAATTAGAGGCTTGTATAGATGATTTAAAATTCAAGAAGATGATTTCTTTAGTTTCTCTAGAAAAACAGAAGAGTATTAAAAAATATTTAAAAAAAGAAGATGCTTATAGAACAGTATTAGGAGAGCTATTGATTAGGAAAGTAATAAGTCATAGATTGAAGATTGATAATCAAGAAATAGAATTTGAAAATAATAAATATGGAAAGCCTTTTTTAAAAAAATATTCTAATTTCTATTTTAATATATCTCATTCAGGAGAATGGATAGTATGTGCAGTAGATAATAAGTCTATTGGCATAGATATAGAAAGAATAGAACCTATTGATTTAGAAATTGCTAAAAAATTTTTTTCAAAAAAGGAATATATAGATTTAATTTCTCAAAAAAAAGAGAATAAATTAAGTTGTTTTTATGATTTATGGACATTAAAAGAAAGTTATATTAAAGCAGTAGGTAAAGGTCTATTTTTGCCTTTGGACTCTTTTATAGTAAGAAGAATAGATAATCAAAATATAAGCTTAAAAGTATCTAATAATTTAGGTAGATATTTTTTTAGAATGTATGATATAGATACTGAATATAAGTTAGCAGTATGTGCTTGTAGTAATTATTTTCCTGATAAAATAATTAGAAAAGAGCTACTAGATTTAATCTAGTAGCTCTTTTCTTTTGTTACAGTACATACTCAGCTAGAGTCTTTTGAACCTCGAGAATATTATTACTCTTTCCAAATTGCTTTTGGATTGGCATACTCGCACCTGCAACCCATAGCTTTAATTCTGAGTCTGCATCAAAACTACCAGCAGTTTCAACACTAAAGTGTCTAATACTTGAATAAGGAATTGAGTGATATTCAATCTTCTTTCCTGTAATCCCTTGTTTATCTACAATAATAAGCCTTTTGTCAGTAAATACAAAAAAATCTCTTAATACCTTATAGCCTTTGTTCACATTTTCTCCAGTAAGCAATACTTCAGTTAGCTCTTGTTCTACCTCTTTAGCATTCATCTCAGTAGCATTACCCATCAATCCATCTAAGAATCCCATAAAACACCTCCATTTTTATAATATATTAGTTTATTATACCATAATTTAGGGGAGATATCATCGATTTAGAGAATATTAAAAGAAGAAGATGTTAATATTAATATATAAATAAATTTTCACACAATCAATGTTACTTGCATATTATAATATATAGATGGGTTAAGGAGGAATAATTATGAATAAGAATTTATTGACTATCAATCGTTATATAGATTTAGATGATTCTGAGGATACAGATTCATTACATTTAATTGAGGAGTTACGTGCCTTTATCAAGAAAGCTAAGGAGATAAACCCTAAGCTAAGAGAGTATCATTTATATGATATTGGTTTTATTCCTAAATCAGATTTAATCTTAGTTAAGTTATATTTTTGGAATTAATAATCAGAGAGATCTCCGATTTTAATAAATCTTAATTTGATTTTGGTCGATTTGACAAAGCAAGGTATATATTATAAGATTTATGAGTGGTAACAGTATTAATAAGTACTATCATTAAATAATTTTAAATATATATATTTAAATCTTTGGAATATTCCAAAGATTTTTTGTTGCAAGTATCTTTTTGTAATATAGAAATAATATATAAGCTGGAAAAAGAGTTATAGCTACAGATATTTGATAAGTTACTTAATTTTGAGATAAGATATTTAACTAGATATTACTTTTAAAGGTGTTTATTATGTTGAATATTTGTCAATGAATCAAGAATATTATAGGAGGTTGAATAAGTGGATAAGATTGAAGTAAATAACCTTTATAAGGTTTTTGGTAAGAAACCACAGAAAGCGATTAGATTGTTGGAAAAGGGTTATTCAAAAGAAGAGGTATTTAGAGAGACGGGTTTGACAGTGGGGGTTAATAACGCAAACTTTGAGATTAATTCCAAAGAAATCTTTGTAATTATGGGATTGTCAGGCAGTGGAAAATCAACTTTATTGAGGTGTCTTAATAGATTGGTTGAGCCAACAGCAGGAGAGGTTAGACTAGATGGTGTCAGTCTAACTGATTTGAGTAAAGAGGAGTTAAGAGAGATTAGAAAGGATAAGTTTGGAATGGTATTTCAAAACTTTGGACTTTTACCAAATAGAACTATATTAGAGAATACGGAATTTGGGCTGGAGATTCAAGATATTCCTAAAGATAAGAGAGTAGTGATAGCTAAAGATGCTTTAGAGCGTGTAGGATTAGCAGGTTGGGAAGACCAATATCCAGACCAGTTAAGTGGTGGAATGCAACAGAGAGTAGGGTTGGCACGTGCCTTAGCAATTGATCCTGATATCTTATTGATGGATGAGCCTTTTAGTGCTTTAGACCCATTAATCAAAAGGGATATGCAAGATAGATTATTAGAGTTATATGAGGAGTTAGACAAGACTATAATATTTATAACTCATGATTTAGATGAAGCTCTAAAATTAGGGGATCGGATCGCTATTATGAAGGATGGTGATATTATTCAAATCGGTACTCCCGAAGAGATATTGAATAATGCTGAGAATGATTATATTAGAGAGTTTGTACAGGGTGTAAATCGTTCAAAGGTATTGACTGCTCAAGATATTATGGTTAAACCCCTAGCTCTACTTTATGAGAATAATGGACCAAAAACTGCTATGCATAAGATGAAGGAAGAGGGGATTTCAAGTATCTTTGTAGTAGGAGAGCATCGTGAATTTAAAGGGGTTGTAAGAGGGGAAGATGCTTTAAAGGCAGTTAATAATAGCGAGGATAACTTAGCTAATTTGATCAAGGAAACAAAGGTTGCTAGTCCTGAAGAGAGTATAGATGAATTATTTTCTGATATAGCTGGTTTGAATACTCCATTACCAGTAGTTGATGATAATGATAGATTATTAGGGATTATAGTTAAAAGTACAGTGCTGGCTAACTTAGCTGGAGAGGAGATTATATAAATGTATATAAGAATTGGTGCTATTGTAGAGAAGTTTATTGATTTATTATTGCTTTATTTTGGTGGTTTTTTTGAGATGGTCTCACAGGTAGTTGGTAATTTTATGGCTCAAACAGAGGAAATATTCTTAGCTTTACCACCATTAATAATTATATTATTATTTGTAGGTATAGCTTGGTTCTTGGCAGATAAGAAGGTAGCAACCTTTACTTTAGTAGGCTTATTATTGATATTTAGTATGGGATTATGGGTACCTACCATTCAGACTTTTGTGTTAGTTTTTGTAGCTACAGTAATTTCTTTATTGCTAGGGATTCCTATGGGGATTTTAATGAGTAATAATGATTTTTTGGATAAATTACTTACGCCAGTCTTGGATTTTATGCAGACTATGCCACCGTTTGTTTACTTGATTCCAGCTGTTATGTTCTTTGGAATCGGTAATGTACCAGGGATAATGGCAACAGTTATCTTTTCTATGCCACCTGCGATTAGATTGACCAAATTAGGATTAAGTCAAGTACCAAGTGAATTAGAAGAGGTTGGTCATTCCTTTGGTTCAAATCCATGGCAGATGCTTTTAAAGATTAAATTGCCCTTAGCACTACCAGCTATTATGACTGGGATTAACCAATCAATTATGCTATCTCTATCGATGGTAGTTATTGCTTCAATGATTGGAGCCAGTGGTTTAGGGGCACAAGTGCTTAATGGAATTCAAAGAATGGAGATAGGAGTTGGTTTTGAGGCTGGTTTAGCTGTAGTAATTCTAGCAATCATCTTAGATAGAGTTACTAGTGGTATCAGTCAGAGCTCTGATAGAGTTAGCTCATAAGGAAATATAGCGTTTTATGCTAGTAGATAGGTTGATCAAGTGACACTTTAACAAATAATAAATAATAATGAATAGTGAATAAATAAAAAAATTATCTTCCTAGAAGATCTAATGATTTTTAACTTAACTATTATTTATACTTTATTAATTATCCATTGCTTTATAAAGTGTCGCAATATATCCATAATCTGATATTAAATATCTTTAAGTTCAACTAGCATAACAGATAAATACAATAAATATATAGGAGGAATTTATTATCTTTAGATTCAAAAATAATTATATCTTTGTATCAGTTTTAGTTTTAGTAGTATTATCTTTAACAGGGTGTGGTCTGCTGGAAGCACCACAAAGCAGTAAAGGAAGTCAAAGTGATGTAGATAAGAGTAAAGGTAAAGTTAAGATTGCCTATGTACAGTGGGCTTCAGCAGAAGCTTCTACCCATATTGTTCAAGAGGTTTTAGAGAGAATAGGCTATGAAGTAGAGACTCCAGTATTACAAGCAGGGGCAATGTACCAAGGTACTGCTAGAGGTAATATAGATGCTTTTGTCTGTGCCTGGTTACCAGATACAGCTAAGAATTATTGGAAGAAGTTTGGAGACCAGCTTGTTGAATTGAATAATAACTATTTATCGGCTCAAATTGGAATTGTAGTACCTGATTATGTTAAAATAGATAGTTTGGCAGAGTTAAAAGACTATGCCAACAAGTTTGAACATAGGATAGTGGGAATAGATCCAGGAGCAGCTGAGATGATTATTATTAAGGATAATGTTGTACCTACTTATGGTTTAGAGGATTGGGATGTGATTGATAGTAGTGGACCAGCTATGACAGCTGAATTGGCTAGAGCTATTAAGAATAAAGAATGGATAGCAGTTGCTGGCTGGAAACCCCATTGGAAATGGGCAAAATGGGATCTTAAGTTCTTAAAGGATCCTGAATTAGCAATGGGTAGTGGAGAGTATATTAAGAGTATAGGGCGACCTGGTATTAGAGAAGACTTACCAGAGCTAACTAAGTTTTTGGAAAAATATAGGATTACAACAGAGCAGTTATCTTCTGTAATGTTAAAGATACAAAATGGAATGAAACCAGAGAAGGCAGCTAAAGAATTTGTAGATAATAACCTAGAGACTGTTAATAGTTGGTTAACAGAAGATAATCAACTTAGTAAATAATCATTTTAAATTTAAGATAAATAATTTGCTATAAATAGCAAATTATTTATCTATTTATTAAATTAGCAGAAAAATCATTAAATTTCTTGACAATTATCTATGAATATATTATTATTTAGAAGTGTCGCAAAGAAAAGCAACATTAGCTAATTAATTTTTTAAGTTTTTTCTTGACATTTAGGTATGATTATTATAACATATATAAATGTTGGGGTATTTAGTAACTAACATATGGGCCATTAGCTCAGTCGGTAGAGCACCTGACTTTTAATCAGGGTGTCGGAGGTTCAAATCCTCCATGGCTCACCATTTATTTAGCTACTAGCTACTAGCTACTGGCTATTAGTTTTTAGCCTGAATCTTTAAAGATTTAAGCCAGAAACCGGCAGCTAACAGCTAGCAACTAATCTAGGCCCCCATCGTCTAGTGGCCTAGGATACTGGGTTTTCATCCCAGCGACAGGGGTTCGAATCCCCTTGGGGGTACCAATAAAAGCAGTTAATAATAACAAGTGAAGAGTGAGGAGTTAATATCTGTTAACTGGTTACTCATCACTAATCACTGAAATTAAGGCGGCATAGCCAAGTGGTAAGGCAGAGGACTGCAAATCCTTTATTCCCCAGTTCAAATCTGGGTGCCGCCTCCATTTTATTAGCTAATAGCTACTGGCTACTAGCTAACAGCCAAATATATGCCGAGGTGGCGGAATAGGCAGACGCACCGGACTTAAAATCCGGTGGGATTTAACTCCCGTGTCGGTTCGAGTCCGACCCTCGGTACCACTTTTATTTTCTGAGTAAAACTCAGATTTTTTTATTTTTTGATGATATTTGAATAAAATTAAATACTAAATATAAATAAGCAAGTATCATGATACTTGCTTATTTATATTTAGAGATAGAAATTAATATATTTTAATTTTAAAAGGAAATTTATAGGTTATTGAGAATAAAGTAGTTAATATCTGATTGATAAATAAAGAATATAGTTGTCTGCGTTTATATTTTTGCCTAAAGGAGGTATTTTGGGTGTTAAGAAAGTTTATAGAAATAATAAGGTTAATAGTTGCTTTATTTTTTCTCCTTTTAACTATTGGCTTTTGGCAAGGTGGTGGTAGTACGATTGCTGGTACAGTATTTATTATTATGGGCTATTTAATTGCTCCAAGAGGAAGATTAAAAGAGATAGATAAGAAAGAAAATGGGGAATTAGATGGAGAAGAGAAGTTCTTATTATTTATCAGAATAATAGCTGCATTATTTTTTTCATTAATGGTTATAGGTGCTTTAGAATCATTTAAGTTATTTTTAGCATTATTAATAGTATTTATTGTTTATTTTATCTTTCCTATCAATTTCTTCTTAAAGAGGTTAGAAGCTAATAGTGATTTAAAGGCGGATGATGAAATAGAAGATATTGTAGTTGATATAGAGGAGGATATTAAGTACATGAAAGAGATGCACAATAAAATTCAGAGTACAGTTAGAACCTCTGTTGAATTACTAAAAGAGGCTGAGGATAAAGAACAAGAAGCCAAGAAGAAGATGAATTACTGCCAAAAAAGAGCCAAGTCTGCTTTGGAAGATAATAATGAAGCAGAGGCAAGAGAGGTTCTAAGGCATAAGAAGAGATTTGAGAAGCTCTATCATGAATATAGAGAACAGGTAGAACATAGAAAGGCTAGCCTTGATTCTCATTTATTAAAATTAGATGAATTGAGTAGAGAGATAGAAGAAGCTGAAAATATGAGAGATGAACTGATTGCAGAGAAGGAGAATGCCAATATTACCACAGAAATTAATACTACCTTAGCTGACATAGAGGAGATAAATGATGAAAATTTAAAAATAGTAGAAGAGAGAATAGGGAAGTTAAAGATTAAGGCTGAGGCTAGTAATGAATTTTATAATAACGTTGAAAAGAATGATTTGGAAGAGAAGTTTGAAGAATTAGAGGATAATCAGACTCTAAATGAAGAGTTATTAAAGTTAAAAGAAGAGATAAGTGAAGGATCACAGCTATAATCTATAAAATAAAAATAAATAATATATTATTTTCAAAGAATTATATAAATTTAGAGTTATTAATTTATAGATTAGTAGCTGAGTATAATAAAATCTAAAAATGATTAAAATTATGATATATAGCCTAAATATTTAGAGAGGAGATTGATATGAATAAATTACAGGATGCAGCTAGAATAGTTGTTAAAGATTGTTTGGCAGTAAAAGAAGGAGAGCAAGTCTTAATTATTGTAGATGAGCCTAAAAGGAAGATTGGTGAGCTTATCTTTGCAGCAGCTAAAGAGTTGGGAGCAGAGGCGATCTTAACTGAAATGATTCCACGTAAAAACCATGGAGAAGAGCCGCCTAAGTTGATTGCTAAGGCGATGAGATATGCTGATGTAGTGATTATGCCTACTTCTAAATCTCTATCCCATACTAGAGCCAGAATTGATGCTTGTGATGCTGGAGCAAGGGCTACTACTATGCCAGATGTGACAGAAGAGATGATGAAGCGAGCTTTAAATGCAGACTATGAGGTGATTAAAGAGAGAGGTTTAAAGGTTGCTGAGAAGTTGACTATGGGTAAAGAGGTTAAAGTTACAGCACCTAATGGAACAAATATCAAAATGATGATTGAAGGAAGAGAAGGTCATCCAGATACAGGTATCTATTATAACTCAGGGGAGTTTGGGAATCTGCCTGCTGGAGAAGCTTATATAGCCCCTATAGAGGGAAAATCTGAAGGAAAATTTGTAGTCGATGGTTCAATGGCTGAAGCTAAAGTACATACTGAAGAGATTGAGCTGATTGTAGAAGATGGATATGTCACAGAGATTAAAGGTACAGAGGCAGCTGAAAGGCTAAGAGAGATCATCCAACCCTATGGTAAAGATGCTCGGAATATAGCTGAGTTAGGGATTGGAACCAATGACAAGGCTCAATTAACAGGGAATATATTGGAGGATGAGAAGGTCTTAGGAACGGTCCATATTGCTATTGGTGATAATGCTGGAATGGGAGGAGTGGTTTCAGTTGATAGTCATTTAGATGGGATTATCGAAAAGCCAACAGTTGAGATTGATGGAGAGTTAATTATGAAGGATGGAAAACTATTAATTAAATAAAAGGTTTCTTTAATAATTATGTTGAAACTATTGTATATGATAAAATTATTAGAGGAGGATATTATGTATATTGAACAATTATTAAAAAAGAAGCCGATTATAGCTGCTATTAAGGATATAGATGATTTATCGGATATTCCTAAGGATAAAATTGATATTATATTTGTGCTTAGAGGGAAATTATCTAATTTAAATAATATAGTAAAAAAGGCTGAAGAATTAGATAAGTTAGTATTTTTGCACATAGATATGGTCAAAGGGATTGCTAGTGATAGTGAAGCAATTAAATATTTGGCTCAGGAAATAGGTATCGATGGAATAGTAACTACTAAAAGTAGATTGATTAAAGATGCTAAAAAGGAGAACTTAATTACTGTACAAAGATTATTTTTATTGGATTCAGAATCTTTAAAGACAGGTATTAATATTGTTAAATCTACTAAACCAGATTTTGTAGAAGTATTACCAGGAGCTGTGATTCCCGAATTAATTGGTGAATTAAAGCGGGAGTTAGATATCCCTATTATTGCTGGTGGATTAATAAAAGAAAGTTCTCAGGTCAAAGAGTTGTTGAAAGGGGATATTTTAGCTATCTCTACAAGCCGAAAAGGATTATGGAATTCTGATTTTAATTAATTACCAAGATATGGCATTGTTAAATAAATATTTAATTTGCAAAAATGTAATATTAAGAGTATAATGATAATAAGATATAGATATAAACAAAATTAAACAAAATAAACCTAGGGTAGAGAAGAAGAGAACCCCTATTTAATCTTATTAGCATAATGCTATGCCTAAAGGGCGTGCTATGTCTAATATTATTAAGTAGGGGTTTTTTATATCTATATAACTTTAATAAGTAATATAAATTTGTATCAAAATAATTATCATTATAAGCTAATTGCATATAATCCTTAATAAGAGAATATAAGTTTATAATAATATAAGGCTTCTTTGGGTATATTGGTCTAAATGATTAGATTGAACCTAAGAAGTTTTTTTGTTTGGTTACTGCTATCTGAATATTCTGAAAATCACAAAAAACTTATGTATGGTATATTTATCTAGTGGTAGATAGAAACTAAATAAACTATTTTATTTAGTTTCTTATCTAATAAATATCAAAATATTGTAAAGAGGGGGAGTTTTAATGGAAAAGAGCAATCTATTTGGTGAGTGTCTGGCTGAGGTGATTGGTACAGCAATATTACTTTTCTTTGGAGCAGGAACAGTAGCTAATTTAGTTTTAGTGCAGGCTAATATTGGATGGTGGGAGTTATGTTTATTATGGGGATTGGGAGTTTCCATGGCAGTTTATATTACTGGTGGTGTTTCAGGTGCCCATATTAATCCTGCAGTAACAGTTGCTTTAGCGGCAGTAGGGGATTTTCCATGGAAAAAGGTAGTTCCTTATTCTATTTCACAAATAATTGGAGCTTTCTTAGGAGCAGCAGGAGCATACTTTCTTTATGCGGAACAATTTATTGAAAAAACAGCTGAAAATATGACTGTTTTCCATACTATCGCTATGGATAATATATCTAATCCTAAAGCGATGATGATAGAGTTAATTTTAACAGCAATCTTATTATTAGGGATTATGGCTATGGGAGATGCTCAAAATAGTGTTGCACCTAAAGGATTGGGAGGAGCTTTAGCTGTTGGTTTATTAGTAGCTGGAATTGGTGGTATTGGTGGGTCATTAACTGGTTTTGCTATTAACCCTGCTAGAGATTTTGGTCCTAAGCTATTTACAGCAATAGCTGGGTGGGGTAGTACACCTTTTAGAGCACATAACTTCTATTTTTGGGTACCAATTATAGGACCTTTAGTAGGAGGAGTCTTAGGAGCTATAATTTATAAAAAGTTAATTAGACCTTATTTACCTGAAGTGTTTAATCAAGAAATTATATATGATGATACTTCTAAATCATTATAATTTTAAGGGGGAATAAATTTATGAAAAAGTATATTTTATCTATTGACCAGGGAACAACGAGTTCTAGAGCGATTATCTTTAACAAGGATAGTGAGATTGTAAGTGTTGCTCAAAAGGAGTTTAAGCAGTTTTATCCTCAACCAGGTTGGGTAGAACATGATCCTCATGAAATTTGGGTAAGTGTAATGGCTGTATTATCTGAAGTTTTAACTAAGGCTGATATTAGACCTGACCAGATAGCTGGAATCGGAATTACTAATCAGCGTGAAACTACTGTAGTCTGGGATGCAGAGACTGGAAAACCTATTCATAATGCAATTGTATGGCAGGATAGAAGAACTGCTAGTATCTGTGATGACTTGAAAGAGAAAGGTTTAGAGAATAAAATTAGAAGTAAGACTGGACTAGTAACAGATGCTTATTTCTCTGGGACTAAGGTCAAGTGGATTTTAGATAATGTAGATGGAGCTAGAGAGAAAGCTGAAGCTGGAGATTTAAGATTTGGAACAATAGATAGTTGGCTAATTTGGAAGTTAACAGGTGGAGAAGTTCATGTGACTGATTATACTAATGCTTCACGTACTTTGATTTATAATATTTATGACCTTAAGTGGGATCAAGAATTATTGGAAATGTTGGCTATTCCTAAGTCAATGTTACCAGAAGTTAAGTCAAGTAGTGAAGTATATGGAGAAACTGTAGATTATCACTTCTTTGGTCAAAATGTACCGATTGCAGGTATTGCTGGTGATCAACAGGCTGCTACCTTTGGTCAAGGATGCTACGAAAAAGGTATGGCTAAAAATACTTATGGAACAGGTTGTTTTATGTTGATGAATACTGGAACAGAGGCAGTTCCTTCTGAAAATGGCTTATTAACTACTATTGCATGGGGGCTTGATGGTGAAGTTAACTATGCTTTAGAGGGTAGTGTCTTTATAGCTGGAGCAGCAGTACAATGGCTACGAGATGAAATTAAATTGATTGAGGAAGCTCCAGACTCAGAATATTTTGCTACTAAAGTAGATAGTACTGATGGTGTTTATGTGGTACCTGCCTTTGCAGGATTAGGAGCACCTTATTGGGATATGTATGCTCGTGGGGCTATTGTAGGATTGACACGAGGAAGTAGTAAAGAGCATATTATTAGAGCTACTTTGGAGTCATTAGCTTATCAGACCAGAGATGTATTAACTGCAATGCAAGCAGATTCAGGCTTAGAGCTCAAAGATTTAAAGGTTGATGGTGGTGCAGTAGCTAACAACTTCTTAATGCAATTCCAAGCTGATATATTAGGTAGCAATGTAGAAAGACCAGTGGTTGCTGAAACTACTGCTTTAGGAGCTGCTTATTTAGCAGGGTTAGCAGTTGGTTATTGGGATAGTAAAGAGGAAGTATTATCTAAACGTGAAATTGATAAAGTATTTGAGCCAGAAATGGAAGAAGAGAAGAAAGAAAAACTATATGCTGGTTGGCAGAAAGCTGTTAAGCGGTCTATGGGCTGGGAAGAAAAAGAATAATAAGTAAATAAGTAAATAAACAACTTAAAATTGATACTGTGGTAGAGACCAAAGAGAAGCCACATTTAAGCACCTAGGGGATAGTATGTCTATAAGGTGGTGTTTAAATGTGGTTTTTATATATAACGTGATAATAACAATTGTTCTTATCCAATAAATTATGATTTAGAACGAGATAAAATATATTTGCTTTAAATTTAGAATATATAAGTGATAAATAATCTATATTATCAGTCTTAATTATTAAGTTTATTTCCTATAAGGAGGGATTAACATTGACTAATAAAACAGAGGTTTTAATCATAGGCGGTGGAGTAGTAGGTACTTTTATAGCCCGTGAATTATCAAGGTATAAACTAGATATAACTTTAATAGAAAAAGGAACAGATGTTTGTGTTGGAACTAGTAAATCTAATACTGCTTTAATTCATGCTGGATTTAATGCAGATTCCAATAAGTTAAAAGGTAAGTTAAATGTGAGAGGTAATGAGCTGTTTCGAACTAAAGTACAAAAGGAGTTAGAAGTCCCAATTGAGTGGATAGGTGCTTTAGTTGTAGCCCAGGATGAAGCAGGAATACCACAATTAGAAGAAATCTTAGAAAATGGTAAAAGAAATAAGGTGCCAGATTTAGAGATTGTGAAAGGAGAAAGGTTATTTGAGTTAGAACCAAATTTAAATAAAAACTCAGTAGCTGCTTTATATGCACCTACTGCAGGGATAGTAAATCCTTTTGAACTAACTGTTGCTTTAGCTAATAATGCTGTTAAAAATGGTGCAGAAGTTATTTTAGAAGCTGAAGTAACTGACATAGAAGATAAAGGAGATTATAAGTTAGTTAAGACAAGTAAGGGCAATATTGAAGCTAAATTAGTAATTAATGCTGCTGGAGTATATGCTGATAAAATAGCTCAGATGGTAGGAATAAAGGACTTTAAGATTACCCCACGCAGAGGAGAGTATTATTTATATGATAAGATATTAGATATTAAAGTTAACCATACTATTTTCCAATTACCTAACAAAGTAAGCAAGGGGATTGTAGTAACCCCTACAGATGAAGATAATTTATTAATAGGGCCTAGTGCTGAAGAAATAGAAGATAAAGATGATTTGTCTAATACTAGAGAAGGGTTAGATCAAGTAATAGCAGGTGCTAAAAAGACTATTCCTGATTTAACTACTAGAGGGGTTATAAAAGAGTTTGCTGGTTTAAGAGCAGCGATTAAAGAGACTGGTGACTTTTTAATTGAAGCTAGTGATAAAGTAAAAGGATTTATTAATGTAGCTGGAATACAATCGCCTGGCTTAGCATCATCACCAGCTATTGCTGAAATGGTAGTTGGGATTGTAAAAGAAGAATTGCCTGGTTTAGAAGAGAAGGATGATTTTGATCCTTATGAACAGGAGATACCTAAATTTAGACATATGAGCCATAAGCAGAGAATGAAATTAATTGAAAAGGATTCGAATTATGGTGAGATTATTTGTCGCTGTGAGTCTATTACTAAAGGAGAAATTCTAGATGCAATTAGACAGCCAGTAGGAGCAAGAACTGTAAATGCAATTAAGAGAAGAGTAAGACCAGGAGCAGGACGCTGTCAAGGAGGTTTTTGTGGACCAAAAGTTGTAGAAATTTTATCTGAAGAGTTAGGGATTCCTAAAACAGAGGTTAAATTAGAGAAGGATAATTCAAAAATTTTAGTAGAAAAAACTAAAGAATCTTTACAGAAAGAGGTGACAGATAATGAATAAGCAGTCTTATGATTTGGTTGTTGTAGGTGGAGGACCAGCTGGGTTGGCGGCAGCTCAAGAGGCTTATGATCAAGGGGTTAGAGATATATTAATTATGGAACGTGATTTCGAATTAGGTGGAATTTTGCAACAATGTATTCATAATGGCTTTGGCTTACATTTCTTTGGTGAAGAGTTAACAGGTCCAGAGTATGCCCAGAGATTTATGGAGAAAGTAGCTGAACGTGGTATTGATATTAAGTTAGACACAATGGTTTTAGAAGTTACTCCAGATAAAAAGGTTTATGCTGTAAACTCTAAAGAAGGAATGTTAGAAATTGATGCTAAGGCTGTAGTGATGGCTATGGGTTGTAGAGAAAGGACAAGAGAAGCAATCGGAATTCCAGGAAGTAGAGTAGCTGGGGTATTTAGTGCTGGTACTGCTCAACGTTATATTAATATGGAAGGCTATATGCCAGGAAAGAAGGTTGTAATTTTAGGCTCTGGTGATATCGGTTTAATTATGGCTAGAAGAATGCATTTAGAAGGAGCAGAGGTAGAAGCAGTATTAGAACTTTTACCATTTTCAGGAGGGTTAACCCGTAATATAGTTCAATGTTTGGATGATTTTGATATTCCATTACGGTTAAGCCAAACTGTAACTAGGATTCATGGTAAAGAGAGATTAGAAGGAGTTAGCGTTGCTAAGGTTGATAAAAATTTAAAACCAATTCCTGGGTCAGAATATTATATTGAGTGTGATACCTTATTATTATCAGTTGGTTTAATTCCAGAGAATGAATTGTCTGTTGCAGCAGGAATTGAATTAGCTTCTGTAACAGGTGGACCAATTGTGAATGAATGTAGAGAGACTAATATTAATGGTATCTTTGCTTGTGGAAATGTTCTTCATGTACATGATTTAGTTGATTATGTGACTGAAGAAAGTAAGTTGGCTGGTAAAGCAGCAGCTCTATATTTACAGGATAAAATAGTTAAAAGAGATAAAGAGATTAATATAATAGCTGGGGATAATATAGGTTATATTGTTCCTCATAAGATAACCGAGAAGATTGAAGAAAGAAAGCGTGTAGATCTTTATATGAGAGGTAAAAGACCAATGGAGAATGCTCAAATATTAGTTATGGATGGAGATAAGAAACTATTTGCTAAAAAAGAAAGGTTTGTAAAACCAGCAGAGATGATTAGTATTCCATTACCTGAAAAGATGATTGAGCAATTAGAAGGTAGTACAGTTGAAGTCAAGATTGTGGAAGGGGGAGAATAGTAATGGAAGATAAGGTTATGATTACCTGTGTTAGTTGTCCAATGGGCTGTGATTTAAATGTAGAAGTTATAGATGAAGAGATCAAGAAAGTAGAAGGTAATCGCTGCCCTAGAGGTGTTGAATATGCTAAAGCTGAATACTTTAATCCAACTAGAGTATTACCTACTACTGCTAAGGTAAAAGGCGGAATATTGCCTCTAGTTCCAGTTAAGACTGCAAAACCTATTCCTAAAGGTTTATTAGAAAAAGCTATGAGAGAGATAGCTAAAGTTGAATTAGAAGCTCCTGTAAAATTAGGAGACATAGTTATTAAAAATGTTTTAGACACAGGAGTAGATGTAGTAGCTACTAGAGACTTAGCCAAAAAATAGACTTGAATTTAAGAATATTACTTTTAATTAGATATAATTAACCACTCTACTTGCATATATAGAGTGGTTTTTAGTTTATATATCAATATTTAATAGCTGGTCAGTTTTTAAGAGAAATAGAGTAGATTAATCTTCCTGTAATCCCTTTATCTAACGCTGAGAAGTAGTATTTCTTTAAGTGGTAATATTTTTTAGGTTAATGACATAAGTATATTATCGCTTAAGGCTAAATATAAGATGAAATTTTTATTATAATCTGATAGAATATAATAAATACAGAGTTTCAGGAAATTTCATAATTACCTGAGATAGTTATTTAATAAAGAATTCATTTAAATTATAAGTATAATAAGATTTTATTAATAATAATGAATTAATTGCTGAAATCATATTTTATGAAATGGACTGATATAAGCTAAATAAAGGAGGGAAAGTGGGAATGGTTGGAATATTAGTAGTTTCACATAGTAATAAAATTGCCGAGGGAATAGAAGAATTAGTCAAAGAACTTGTTCCCAGAGAGATACCTCTAATTTCAATTGGTGGCGATGGATATGGAGGAATTGGAACAGATATAGAGGATATAATAGAGGCTGTTGAGGAATTATATACTGATAAGGGTGTTATTATAATCGGAGACGTAGGTAGTTCTTTAATGAACTCTAAGATGGCTTTAGAGATTTTGGAATTAGAAGGTTATACTAATGTAGTAGTAAGTAGTGCACCTTTAGTAGAAGGTACAATGGTAGCAGCTATTGAAACAAACTTAGGTAAGGACTTAAATGATATCAAAGGGAAGATAGAGAGCAAGCGATTAATTGAATTAATATAGTAAAAATACCCCTAATTATAGGGGTATTTTTATTTTAGATATAGTTACTGTAAGGGATCCTGTTCTTGTACTTCCTCTACTTGATTAAAGAGGTTAAGTTTATGATCATTAATTGATGTAGAGAAATTAACTGATGTATTTAGTTTTGTAGCGATCTGTTTAATAGCCTTCTTTATCTCCTCAATATCTTCTTTAGTCGCATAAGATTGTTGAGGATTCGCTTCTATACTCAAGTCACCATTGGCTTCAAGTACTGCTGATTTTATCTTTAAGATATTATTGATCTTCTTTATCCTTAACTTCATCTTTAATTCATCTACAGTCATCATTGATTTAATTAGGTTCTTCTCTAATATCTCACCATCTTTAATCAGCTCAACAGGTTGACCGATTATCCAGTTCTTGATTTTAGGGAGATAAATCTCTATAAAAGAGGTTATTATCAGACCACTAACTATTAAAGCACCACCATAGAAAGCCATTAATGGGTCTTCTGATTTGAGTGGATGGACTAGGACTGTACCGATACCGATCATAATGGCTACCTCTGCTGGTGTTGATTGTGAAATACTCTTCTTTCCTCCAAGTCTTAGTAAGATAATAGCACCTATAAAATAGATTATTGCCTTTAAGAAATGATACATAATAGATTCTCCTTTGGTTTATTAGTTACTTCTTAATTATTTTATATAAGAGGCTTAAAAAAATACGTTTAATTTCAATATGAGGATAAAGCTAGATATTGCGACACTTAAAAGTGTGGCACTATTCCCATATTAAATTACTGTAAAGTTGGATATAGATAATAGAGAGTTAACGAAAATTTAACTTTACAAAAATACTAATCAATGCTAATATATAAATAGATATAAATATGTTTATATATTAAGTAGAAATTTTAAATAGGAGAGGAAGAATAGAATGGATAATATAGCAGATATAGCAGAAGTGTTAAAGGCTCTAGCAGACAATACTCGCTTAGAGATTATCAATCTCTTATCCTGTGGGAAGATGTGTGTCTGTGACTTGGTTGAAGAGTTAGATTTGAGCCAACCAAATATCTCTCACCATTTAAAGATACTTAAAAATGCTAATTTAATTATTGCTACTAAGCGAGGTAGATGGGTAGATTATCAGTTAAACCAAGAAGTAGTGGAACAATTACAGAATAATTTAAAATACATCACAACCTATGATGCTCAAAAATGTGATTTTGAAAGAAGTACTTGTGAATAATAAATAAGTAAAATAAGGAGGAATTTAGATGAGTAAAATTAAGGTTACTATTTATGAGCCACCAATGTGCTGTCCAACAGGAGCTTGTGGTCCTAATGTTGATGATAAACTTGTTAAATTTAATGAGGCACTTAAGCAATTAAAGAAAGAAGGTATTGAAGTAGAGAGAAATTCAATGAATAATAATCCTATTGCTTTTCAACAGAATAAAGCTATTTTAGATTTAGTTAATACTCAAGGAACTAAGGATTTACCTGCAACTGCAATTAATGGTACCTTTATTAAATTAGGAGAATACCCAACTCTAGAAGAGTTAAAAGCTGAGATAGCAAAAGTTAAGGAGGCTAAATAATGTCTGAAACTAAATTTATCTTCTTTTCTGGTAAGGGTGGAGTAGGTAAGACCTCAATGGCATCTACTACTGCTGTCTATTATGCTAGAAAAGGACTTAATACTATTCTAGTAACTACAGATCCAGCTGCTAATCTCTCTGATGTCTTTGAACAAAAGATTGGTCATCAGGTTACTAAAATTGCTGGAATCGGTAACCTATCTGCTATGGAGATAGACTCTAAAGAAGCAACAGAAGAGTATAAAGAGAAAGCCTTAGCACCAATGAAGGAAATCTTTAATGATGAGATGCTAAAGCTGATTGAAGAACAATTAAACTCTCCTTGTACTGAGGAGATGGCATCCTTTGATAGATTTATTGACTTTATGGATGATGACCAATATGACATAGTTATCTTTGACACAGCTCCAACAGGTCATACCATCAGATTATTAGAATTACCTGTTGATTGGAGTAAACATATCGAAGAGAGTGCCCAAGGTAGTGGTCAAACTTGTATGGGACCTGTGCAGAATATTCAAGAGTCAAAGGAGAAGTATGACCGTGCAGTGGAATTATTAAAGGATACTGATCGAACAGAATTTGTTTTTGTGATGCACCCTGAAGGTAGTTCAATCAGAGAGACAATCCGTTCTAGTCAAGAATTACAAGAGATTGGAATTAATACCAGCAATATAATTGTTAATGGAATCTTACCTGAAGAGGAGTGTCAAAACCCTTTCTTTAAAAAGAGGGGTGAGATGCAGCAAAAGTATTTAACTCAAATAGAAGAAGAAATTGACTTGCCAACTAAGAAGATGTACTTATTAGACCAAGAGATTAAAGGATTAGAAGTATTAACTAAAGTAGCCGCTATCCTTTATAAGGAGGGAAGATAATGAGAGATGATGCTCAAGTATTATTACCAACAGCTAAAGAACCACGCCTAATCTTTTTTGCTGGTAAAGGAGGTGTAGGTAAGACCTCTATCTCTTCAGTGACTGCTGTTTACTTAGCGAGATTAGGTTATAAGACCTTATTATTAACTACAGATCCTGCCTCCCATTTAGAGGATGTCTTTGAGCAAGAAGTTTCAGGTGAGGTTACTAAGGTAGCTGGAGTGGATAATTTAGATATTGTTAAGATTGACCCTAAAGCTGTTGCTGGGGAGTATAAAGAAAAAGTCTTAGCAGATGCTAAAGCGAAGGATTATAGTGAAGAGGTACTAATGGGACTTAAAGAAGAGTTAGATTCTCCTTGTACTGAGGAGATGGCATCCTTTGATAAATTTGTAGATTATACTGAAGAAGATGACTATCAAATCATTGTCTTTGATACAGCTCCAACAGGTCATACTTTAAGATTATTAGAGCTACCAATGAACTGGGAGCAACAATTAGAATTTAAAACATCTATCAATACTAGTACCCAAGCAGACTTAGAATCACAGCAGAAGTTTAAGAGGGTAATAGCTAGATTAGAGGATAAAGAGCAGACGACTTTCTCTTTTGTAGTCTATCCTGAAAACACACCTATCTTAGAGGCACACCGAGCTGTTGAAGAGTTAGAGACAGTTAATGTAAAGACACAACTGGTAGTTGCCAATCAGATTCTGCCAACAGAGTATTGTACTACACCATACTTTAAAAAGAGAAGAAAGATGCAAGAAGAACATTTAGCTAATATGGAGAAGAAGTTTAATGCTCCAATTATTCAAATGCCTTTATTTGCAGAAGAGATTCAAGGTTTAGATACTTTGATTGAAGCTGGTAAAGCACTATATGAATAAACAAATTTACAATGTACAATTTGTAATTGACAATAAAAGCATTTAAACATATAAAAGAAAAAAAGGATTATTAACCACGAATTAACACAAATGAAACACGAATAGAGAGTTAAAAGATTAAATTCTAATAAAATGGTTTTGAATTATTCGTGTGGATTTGTGTATATTTGTGGTAAAAAAGATTTTGATTTATTTATTCTATTAATAATGATATTTTTAACTATACATTATCAATTATTAACTGCCAATTAAAAAGGAGGGTTTATAATGAGAGTAGCTGTAATTTCAGATGTACATGGTAATATTTTTGCTTTAGAAAGTGTCTTAGAGGATATCAAAGGAAGAGATATAGATGAGATAGTCTGTACTGGAGATTTAGTGGGCTATGGTCCTTTTCCTAATGAGGTAATCGCTATGATTCAAGAGAAAGGGATTAAGACTATTCAAGGTAATTATGATGATGCTATCGGTAATAGGAGAATTGCTTGTGGCTGTGACTACAAGACGGAGCGTTCTCAAAAGATAGGGATGTCTTCTATGAACTATACTGCAATGGAGACTACTGAAGAGAATAAAGAGTTCTTAGCGAATTTACCTTTTAGTTTGACTTTAGAGATAGAGGATAAGACTGCTTTGTTTGTCCATGGTAGCCCTAGAAAGATTAATGAATACTTATATGAAGATAGTGAAGCAGTAGCAGAGGTCGCAGAGGAGATAGAAGAGGATATCTTGGTCTGTGGGCATACACACCTACCTTACCATAGAATTATCAAGGGTAAGCATATGATGAATGTTGGTAGTATTGGTAAACCAAAGCATGGTAATCCTAATGCTATTTATACAATAATTGAAGTCATTGATGGTAAGATAAAGACAGAGTTTATTGAGGTCATCTATCCAGTAGCTAAGTTAACTGCTGCTATTAAAGAGACAGATTTAGCTGAAGAGTTAGTTGAAGTGTTTGAAAAAGGAAATAGCTAATAGATGGAGGTTGTAATTAAGTCAAAGTTAAAGGAGTATGCTAAGGGAAGAAACTTAGTAATTACTATTCGTCAGTTAACAGTTAATAGTTGCTGTGGAGGAAAGATAATGCCTGGTGGAATCCGTCAGGCTAAAACCCCTCCCCAAGTAATTGAAGGAAGTCCTAAGGAAGATAATATAGCAGATTATCAAAAGCTTTTAAAAGATGGAATAACTATTTACTTACATCAAAATTTACTAGCTAGTTATTCCAAACTCAGATTAGATATTAAGAAGTTAGGCTTTATTAAGAGGTTTACCCTTGAAAGCTTTGAATAATAAGGAGGATTAATTATGAAGAATCATGAAGTTGAGGAAGATGTAATTGTTAATGAAGATGGTGGCTTAGGATTTTTTGAAAGATATTTAACACTTTGGGTAGCTATATGTATTGTAATTGGAATTGGAGTGGGACGCTTTTTACCGATTATCCCAGAGACCTTAAGCCAATTTGAGTATGCTCAGGTCTCGATTCCAGTAGCGATTTTAATCTGGTTTATGATTTATCCGATGATGGTACAGATTGATTTCGGTAGTATCTTAGAGGCAGGAAGAAAACCTAAAGGTTTAGCTTTAACCTTAATAGTTAACTGGTTAATCAAACCTTTTACGATGGCTTTCTTTGCCTGGTTATTCTTTAAGAATATCTTTGGAGCCTTTATCAATCCAGAGTTAGCAGAGCAGTATATTGCTGGGGCAATTTTATTAGGAGCTGCTCCTTGTACAGCTATGGTTTTTGTCTGGAGTTATTTAACTGATGGAGATGCTAGTTATACCTTAGTACAGGTAGCTGTTAATGATTTGGTATTAGTTTTTGCCTTCGCACCTTTAGTTATCTTCTTATTGGGGGTAACAGACTTTGTAGTTCCTTATAATACTATCCTATTATCGGTAGTCTTATATATCTTAGTACCTCTAGTGGCAGGATATTTATCCCGTAAGTATTTAATTAAGAATAAGGGGATTGATTGGTTTGAGAATGTCTATCTTAAGAAATTAAGTAACTTTACAATCATTGGATTATTATTAACCTTGATTATTCTATTCTCTTTCCAAGGGGATATTATCTTAAATAATCCATTAGATATTGTCTTGATTGCAATACCATTAACAATTCAGACCTTCTTTATCTTTATTATTGCTTATGGTGGGGCTAAGTTGCTTAAGCTAGACCATAGTGTAGCAGCCCCTGCAAGTATGATTGGAGCTAGTAACTTCTTTGAGCTAGCAGTAGCTACAGCTATTTCCTTATTTGGACTTAAATCAGGAGCTGCATTAGCAACTGTAGTGGGAGTCTTAGTAGAAGTTCCTGTGATGTTGGCTTTAGTGGGGATTGCTAATCGTACTCGCCATTGGTTTCCAAGTAAGAGTAGAGAAGTAAATTAGTCTTTTAACTGTGTTCTAGTAAAAATAAACTCAAATAGAAATAAGATAGCCCCCTAATTAGGGGGCTATCTTATTTCTATTTATTTTCTAGGATAAAGCTAAGGATGAAATATTAAAATCTACCTTTAATAACTTCCTTTTCTGTGATTATTCCAGCTTTTACTAGAGTTCTTTGATAAGAAGTTGATTCTCTAGACATTCTAACAGTTGCACCTGAGATAGTATCTGCAGAATTTTGTACAGTTTTAGTTGCACCAGATGTTGTATCAAGTCCAAAGAAGTTATCTTCATTAATATTCTTATTGTAACGAGAATTGCTCCAGTCAACTAAAGAAGTTACTTTTATTGCATTTTTACCAATTAAATAATCTGCGATAGCTTGATAGTTTCCTTCCCAGCCACCTATACCAGTAAATCCATAGCTTACTTCCATTTCAGCAGGTCTATTTCCTTCAAAGCTTACACCAACTCGTTGTAAAAATTCTTTTATACTAGATTTTTTAGTAAGTCCTTCAAAAACACCTTGACCTGTTAGAACATAAGGGTCTTTATAGAAGCTTAAAACATTATAATCAGCATATTCATCCCAACTCTTAGGTTTTATATTTCCGGATTTTGATGTTCTAACTGTTGGTACAACTAGACCATTTCCAATAGTCATATCCTTCATCTTTGTGTTATATTCAAAATCCTTATCCATCTTAAATTCAAATTGATATCTTGTATATGGTTCTACAATAACTAAAGCTACAGTTCCATTTTTATCTACTGCTACAGCGTAGAATGCCATCATATCTGCAGTTTTAACACTAAACATAGACTCTCCTGCAGCATAATCTTGGTTATCAGATGCTAAAGTAGCGATAGTAGGTGTTTTAGAAAAGTCAACATTTACTTCAGCTTTAGTATCTTGTCTTGTATACCAATTTCCTTCTTTATCTTTTTTGAAGAAAAGCATACTAGCGTCAGTAATAATTCCTTTAGAGTCGATAGTAAGTTTTGTTTCTATCTTTTGAGCTGCATCTTCTAGTAACACCTCTTTTGACTCACCTTTCCATGAATAACCTACATAAGTACCAGAATAATCTTTTTGTACAGCAGTCTCCTCAGTATTTTGTCCAGAGCATGCCGATAGAGAGAAGAGTGCAATAATTAGAGCAATTAATAAATTGTATTTCTTTAACATAATAAGTCCTCCTTTGAATAAAGTTCCTTAATTATCAAATAAGTAATTATTTAAAGTTCATTATCTTCTATAATCTTATAAATAAAAGGTTTATTTATTATTCCTTCATCTTATATGTATTAAAATTAACACTATCGTTGATAGATTACCCTCCTTTTACTGCGCTAGCATAGTAGCTATAGATGTTGAAAGAACTCATGTAGTCTTCTATTTAGATTTGCCCGATAATGATAATCAACATCAATTATTTTAATTTATATTATCTGTTTTGTCAATATTTTAAGAAAGTTTTTTGTATTTTTCTTTAATAAACAATTATTGCTAATTTTCGGTATTAATCTTTATTTATTCACTTTATTTGATATTCCTATTATAAGAAAAATACTATTGAGAATAATAGATTATTATGATATGATAATGTCGTAGTCCGATATCGGATGTGGATATATATAAATCATATATTTAGAGGTGAGTATAATTAAAGACAAAATTTTAAGAAAATTTTTTCTAGGTTTTATCCAAATCCATATGCTTCACCATGCCAAACAGAAGCCTTTTTATGGTTCGTGGATGATAGAAGAGCTTGGTGAGCATGGCTATAATATCAGTCCTGGAACATTATATCCTATGCTGCATAGCATGGAGTCTAAGGGTCTTTTAGAGCAAGAAGAGAGAACTGTAGAGGGGAGAGTTAGAAAATATTACAAGATAACTGAACTAGGGGATGAAGTTTTAGAAGAGGCTAGAAAGAAGGCTTATGAATTATTTAAAGAGATAAAAGAATAATTAATGAGGGGGCAGACCATGTTTACACTTAAAAAGGTAAAGTATAAGGATGTTCTTAATATTGAAGCTCTTACTATTAAAAAGCACAAAGTTACTTGTATTGTAGGGCAGAGTGGGAGTGGAAAGACGACATTATTAAGGCTCTTAAATAAATTAATCAGTTGTGATAGTGGAAAAATAACTTACAAGAATCAAGCTCTAAAAGAGATAGATTCTGTAGAGTTAAGAAGAGATCTTGTAATGCTTCCCCAAGCACCTGCTATCTTTAGTGGTAGTATCAAAGATAATCTATTAATAGGACTTAAATTCTCTGAAAAACCACTGGTTGCAGATGAGAAGCTTTTGGAAGTGTTAAAATTAGTGAGACTGAAGAAAGAACTATCAGAAGATGCTGAAAAATTATCTGGTGGAGAGAAGCAGAGGTTAGCCCTAGGGAGGGTAATGTTAATGGAGCCAGAGGTTTTATTATTAGACGAACCATCTTCGGCACTAGATGAGGATACAGAACATATGATTATTGAAGCATTGGTCAATTATTCTAAAGAGAATAACAAGACTTTAATTATGGTTACTCATTCTAAAAAGATAGCAGAGCAATTTTCTGATGAGATTATTGAAATTAAAGATGGTAGGGTACTAAATCAGAAGGAGGTGTAAAGTATGGATGGTGTAATCAATCTTCAGCTATGGCAAATGGCAGCTGCTTATATTTTTGTTCTGATATTATTATTTATTGTTAGGGCAAGGGGTATCTCTAGAGAGAAGGAGATTATTGTTTCTTCGCTAAGAATGACACTACAGCTGATATTAACAGGATATATTCTTGTTTATCTATTTAATAATATAAATCCGCTATATACGATTATTGTAATAGCAATTATGGAGGTCTTTGCTATTTATAATATCTTTAAAAGGGTCAAAAGTAAGCTTTCAAAATCCCTTAAGAGAATTATTGCTATTTCTATGTTATGTGGGACTTTATCAAGTCTTATTTACTTCTTACTTGTTGTGATTAATATCTCTCCTTGGTATGATCCTCGCTATTTTATCCCTATTGCAGGGATGTTAATTGGTAATTCAATGACAGGAATCTCCCTGGGGGTCACAAGACTTGTCGATGGAATGCACTCTCAAAAGCACCTTGTTGAAGCAGCCTTAATGCTTGGTGCCACTCCTAAGATGGCTGCCAAAGAGATTGTAGATAATTCCTTTGATTCTGCTATATTGCCAACTATCAATTCTATGGTAGGAATGGGGATTGTCTTCTTACCAGGAATGATGACAGGACAAATCTTATCTGGGACCTCTCCTGTAACAGCGATTGAATATCAGATAGCCATAATGCTTGGTATACTAGGAAGTGTTGCCTTAACTGTTATCTTATTTGTTCAATTAGGGTATAAGACTTTTTTTAATGAAGAGAGCCAATTAATGATAGATGGTTAGAAAAGTCATACTTAAATTAAAAATCAAGTTTATATACTAAAATTTAGTATATAAACTTGATTTTTTCCTTATCACTCACTATTGTTCTAAAGTTGACTCTGCCTTAAAAAGCCCCTTATAATGTAATGCCTTAGATTTATGAAAATATTCTAGCTCAGCATATTTGTAATATTTTTGTGAATTAGCTGCTGTCGCCATCTTTAATCGTGCATAATGCTCTGAAAAAGCAGCATGTTCTAGAAACTTTTGTTGATAGTAGCTTTCATTTATAAGTAGAAATTTTCAAGTAAAATTGATATTTAAATTTAATAGCTCATCTTATTCAAACCAAGCTCTAATCTCAGTTTTAGATGGGACTTTGCCATCACATTTTTTCTCACCATTGACAAACACAGCAGGAGTTTTCATTACCCCTCTAGAGACAATCTCTGCTAAATCAGTAATGTGTTTAACCTCAGCCTCGACTCCTATTTCTTTAATTATCTCTTCAATCAGCTTAGTAGCCTTACTACACTTCCCACAACCAGTTCCTAAAATCTCAATCTTCATGATTTATTCCCCCTTAGTTATATTAGAAAGATCCTTTAATTCTTTCTGCCTTCTCTTTAAATCCTTAGCCAACACTCGATCTAAGCAGTCAAAAAAGTCAACTACACAAGGAGTCTCTAAAGAATAAAAGACCTTCAAGCCCTCTTTTCTAAAACTAACAATTCCCACCTCCTTTAAAACTGCCAGATGCTTAGAGATACTCGCCTGACTTAAATCTATTAATTCAGTTAGAGTACAGACACAAAGCTCTTCCTGCTCAGCCAAAATATCAACTATCATCATTCTAGCCCAATGGGCTAATGCTTTAGCAACTTTAGCTCGTGATTTGTAATATTTCTGTTTTTTCTTAATTTTGACCAACTCCTTTAATTAGTACATTTAAATACATTATTTAAGCTGTATAAATTAGATAAATTACTCCAAGCAACAATAAAACTCCACAAACCCTCTTCACTATCCTTGAAAACTTAGATTCTCCTACCCAATCTAAATAACTCTGTACCCATTCAACTAGAGTTCCTGCAACCACTATAACCAAGGCATAGCCGACTAGATAGCTTCCCATCAAAAAAATAGCATAAACTAGATTACTAGTAGAGAGATTAAAAACTACCCCCAGTGCAGGGGCAAGATAAGCAAAGGTACAAGGACCTAAAGCCACTCCCAGAACTAACCCTAATAGCAAAGCACCTAGATAACCCTTACTTTTAACAACTTTACTACTATTATCATCCCAATCAAAGGAGATAATCTCTAAAAAATTCAGTCCCATAATAAAGAAGACTCCTGCTACCAAGTAATTACCCCAGCTACCTAAGTCACCGATTAATCTCCCTAACAAAGCAGTAACTACTCCAATTATAAAGAGGCTTATTATCATTCCTAGAGTAAATAACAGAGATAATTTAAAAGCCCGTTTAGTGGATAATTTTTCTTGACCATTGATATATCCTACAATTAAGGGGATACTACTTAGGTGGCAAGGACTGAGTAACACACTTAACATCCCCCAGATAAAAGCTGCTAATAAAGCAATACTAGCACTTGCAGTTAAAGAGTTAGTAACCCAAGTAAATAGCTCTCTAATCATTCTTCTTCACCCCAAGCTCCACTAACTTCTCTACAATCTTCTCCTTAGCCAAAAATCCTTCATGGCGCCAGACCTCTTGCCCCTTCTTATCAAAGAAAATCTGAGTAGGTATAACCTTAATTTGATATTTATAAGCTACATCCTGCTCTATCGCTATATCCGCCAAGATAATATTGGCTTGATCTTGATACTCTTCTTCTAATTCTGCAAAGATTGGCTTCATCATCTTACAAGGAACACAGCTAGAAGAACCTAAATCTAATACTGTTGGCTTACCATTCTTTAATAAAGCTGTAATTGGATGTTCTAATTCTTTATTTTTTTCTGCTTTAAGCCACTTTTGATTCTTAATAATTTTAGCTTTAGATTTTAAATTATATAAATAATCTCTAATAGCTAAATCCTTCTTCTGATTAATAAGATAAGCTTCTAGCTTTTGAGCAAGATCCTGATACTCTGTTTTCTTTAACTTGGGATTATCAGAGTATAGCTCTGCTACCTCTGCTTGACTGACTTTAATATCTTTAGTTATGTACTTAACTACCTCTTGAGCATAAGCATCTTTAATTTTAGTTTGATTTTTATCCTTTACCTCCAACCCTAACTCTTTTGCCTGCTGATATAATAGCTCTTGTATAATTAAGCTATCTAATAAATCCTCTTTATTATACTTAAACCTCTGTTGATATTCTGTAGGCAAACTTTGAAATTCCTCTTCTAAATTCTCCTTAGTAATCTCATTTCCATTGACAGTAGCTAACACATTCTGATCTAAAATACTTTTAGCATCCTCTTTATAAAAAGAGATTAATGCTATTGCTATACCAAAGATCAATGAGATAATCAATAAGGGCTTGACTTTAATTTTGATCACTAAACCCGCTCCTTTTCTTTTTAAAGTAATTAATTCCTATATCTTCCTCCAACTATATTACTATATCGGAATATAGTTGTCAATTTCTCTTGACAAAGATTAATACTAGTATTATAATCTATATTAGAAAAACGTAATATACTAAACTATATTTTTTAACACATACATTAGTATATTCTAATATACTGTTAAAAGGAAAGAGCAACCTATGTTAGTCAAACTAAAAAGTAACTTATTCAAAGGATTAGCCCATCCAATTAGAATTCAGATCTAGAGCTATTAAAAGATGGGGAACTATGTGTCTGTACTATCTATGAAGAGCTAGATCAGAGCCAGTCTAATATCTCTCAACATTTAAGTAAGCTCAAAACAGCTAACCTAGTTGAAAGTAGAAAGGATGGCTTACAGGTTTATTATAATTTAAAAAGTGATAATATTAGAGAGCTTTTAAAACTATCTAAGGAGATTTTATTAGATCAGTTAGATGAGACTAGACAAAGTTTAACAAGGGAGGAATAACAGATGATTAAATGGTTTGCAGATTTAGTAATTTATGATTGGTTAGGTTTTGATGGAGCGACTCGCTTAGGTGAGTCAGTTCACTTCTTCTTTTACGATACTATCAAAATCTTATTCCTATTGAGTGTGATGATCTTCTTTATCTCCATTTTAAGAAGCTTCTTTTCACCAGAGAAGACTAAGAAGTTATTGAGCCATAGGAAAAAATATGTTGGTAATGTATTGGCTTCGATTTTAGGGGTAGTAACTCCTTTCTGTTCCTGTTCATCAGTTCCAATTTTTATTGGTTTTATTGAGTCAGGAGTACCTTTAGGAATTACATTCTCCTTTTTGATTACCTCTCCAATCGTTAATGAGATAGCTTTGGTAATGTTATACTCATTATTTGGCTGGAAGATAGGCACACTATATTTAATTAGTGGAGTAGTAGTTGGAGTTGTTGGTGGAATTATTATTGGAGCTTTAGGCTTAGAAGATGAAGTGGAAGAGTATGTTTATCAGATTCAAATCAATGATGAAGATCAAGGTGAAGCTCTTGCTCAAGAAAGTAAGAAGGAAATGTGGCGAAGAAAGATTGAATTTGCTAAAGGTGAGGTTAAAGAGATAGTTGGGCGTGTTTGGAAGTATGTCTTTATTGGAATAGGAATTGGTGCTTTAATTCATGGTTATGCCCCTGCTAGTTTATTAGCTAAATATGCAGGAGAAGGAAATCCTTTTGCAGTTATTTTAGCAGTTCTATTTGGAATTCCATTATACTCTAATGCTGTTGGTACAATTCCAATTGTGCAAGCTCTAATGAGTAAAGGAGTAGCAACAGGAACAGCATTAAGCTTTATGATGGCTGTTACTGCATTATCTTTACCAGCAATGATTATTCTAAGAAAGGTAATTAAGCCTAAGTTAATCACTATATTTGTTACTGTAGTAGGTTTATCAATTATAGGGATAGGTTATTTATTTAATTTTGTGATGTAGATATTAGTGATTGGTAATTAGTCATTTGTAATTAGTAAATTCTTTAACCAATCACCAATTACTAGTTACTAATTACTAAAATAAGGAGGTGTTAAGATGAAGATTACAGTTTATGGTCCAGGTTGTACTAACTGTGTTACTTTGGCTGATCATGCTCAAGCTGCTGCTAAAGAGCTAGGTCTTGATGTAGAGATTGAGAAGGTAGAGGACTTTGCTGAGATTGCTAAAGCAGGGATTATGAACACTCCAGGCTTAGCGATTGATGGTCAGGTTAAGGTCAAAGGAAGAGTACCTAGTATAGAAAAGATTAAAGAATTACTTAAATAAAAAAAACAGGTCACAGGGGATAATTATCCCCTGTGACCTGTTTTAATAATCTTACTCAGCTAACCACTTTTTAATCTGCTCTTCAATTTTATCTCTTACTTCTCTAAACTTATTTAACTTCTCTTCCTCATTACCTTCAAAAGCTACTGGGTCTTCAAAAGCCCAATGCAACCTTTTAGTTACTCCAGGAAAGGTTGGGCAGTTTTCTTCAGCATCTGCACATACTGTAATTAAATATCCAAAGTGTTTTTTACCTAAATAATCTTTAAGTGGAGTAGACGCTTGCTTGCTGATATCTATTCCTATTTCATCCATTACTTTAATAGTATAAGGATTTATCCCTTTAGCATCTAAACCACCACTATACACTTCAAATTTTTCTCTGGCATATTTTCTTAAAAATGCTTCTGCCATTTGACTACGGGCAGAATTACCTGTACAAAGAAATAATACTTTAGTTTTATTCATCTCAAGCCCTCCTCATAAATAATAATGAAATTTAGTATTTTTAATAATTTCAAGATCAATTAGTTAATAACCTGTTTGTTCTCTGTTAATATTATGTTAAATTAAAGATTGGGTATAATATTAAATAGGAATATGAATATTTTTATAGAATAAAAGTAATCTAGAGGTAAATTTAATGTTTAATCTAGAAAAGGTTAGGTTTAAGAATATCCTAGAGCTTGATAGCTTAGGATTTCCAGATAATAAGATAACTACAATCATTGGTCCTAGTGGAGCAGGTAAGTCAACCTTACTAAAATTGTTGAATAATATGATCAGTATAGATTCAGGAACTCTTTTATATAAGGGTCAAGATATTAATCAACTCAATCCAGTTGAGTTGAGAAGAGAAGTGATTATGTTAGCTCAGAACGCTATTATAGATAAACAAATCTAGAATGTAATTTTCCCCTCTCTTGAGAGAGTAATACGGAGAGTCTCATTTAAGACTCGTAGGGAAGAGAGGGGTTAGGGGTGAGTTTGAGTTCTTAAAATCTCACAACGCCCCCAGCCCCTCTTAATCTTAAGAGGGGAGTAAAAAATAAATTTCTTTTTAAGGTTGTTTATCTATATAAAGGTACTATATTATGGGAGTTATATAATACTAGTGAGATTAGATAATAAAATTTAAGAAATATGAATACCTTTTAGGATAATCCTGAGAGGTGTTTTTTTATTTATCAATTTTTTGATTTTGATTATAATTTTGTGGATAGTATTTTGATTTATCTCTAAGTATTTTCTACCTGAGATAAATCAGTGATATAATCAATTGTAAAATAGTGAGGTGATAAGTATAAAGAGGTTACAACAAGCGTCTTAGTAGGTGGTTCCCTTGTAGATAAGACTATACCATTAATTATTGGACTCTAGTAGGTTAAAGCTTAATTAAAAACTTGACAATTGAATTTATATTTCTTATAATTAACATATAATTTTATTGGTATATACCACTACTAAAGCTTTGAGGATATAAGAACCATATAAGAAGTTTAAGAACTATCAGGAATTATTTCAAAATAAATAGATAAAAGAAAATTTTTTATTATCAATCTTGGTATAGACCAAGGTATAAATACCTACTTGTTAATTGAAAGAAGAGGTTATATTATTGATTATAAATACTTTTAGAGGCTTAAAATAACATTAAGTAAGAATTACAAGGAGGAAATTATGAATAAACTAGAAAAGAAATTTCCAGAAAATTTTTTATGGGGTGGAGCAACTGCTGCTAATCAATTTGAAGGGGCATATAATGAGGATGGAAAAGGACTATCAATTCAAGATATATATCCTCAAGGAATAAAAGGAGGAAGAACAGACAAGCCAACAGAAGATAATATGAAGCTTGTTGGGATAGATTTTTATCATAGATATAAAGAAGATATAGCTTTATTTGCAGAGATGGGATTTAAGGTATTTCGAATGTCAATTGCTTGGTCAAGAATCTTCCCTAATGGAGATGATAGCAAGCCCAATGAAAAAGGTTTGGAGTTTTATGATAAAGTATTTGATGAATTAGCAAGATACGATATCGAGCCACTGGTTACTCTTTCCCACTATGAAACTCCCCTCGCTCTCTCTAAAAATTACGATGGCTGGAAGAATAGAAAGCTGATAGATTTCTTTGAAAAATATGCGAGAACTGTCTTTACAAGATATAAAGATAAAGTCAAGTATTGGCTTACTTTTAATGAAATCAACTCGACATTACACTATCCATATATGGGTGCAGGAGTATGGACACCAAAAGATAAGTTAAGTAAAGAGGATCTATACCAAACTATACATCATAAATTAGTAGCAAGTGCTCTTGCAGTAAAGGTAGGTCATGAGATAAATCCTGATTTCAAAATAGGTTGTATGATTTTAGGTATTCCTAACTATCCCTTAACACCCAAGCCAAGTGATGTAATTAAGGCAATGCAGGATGATAGACAGAATCTCTTCTTTGCCGATGTTCATGTTAGAGGAGAATATCCAAAATATATGAATAGAGTCTTTAAAGAGAATAATATCGAGCTTGATATTAGTACTGAGGATAAGGAGACATTAAAGTATACTGTTGATTTTATCTCCTTTAGCTATTATATGAGTTCTTGCTCAACTTCTGATCCCAAAAAAAATACTCAAGGGGAAGGGAACTTTTTAGGAGGAGTACCCAATCCATACTTAGAAGCATCTGATTGGGGCTGGCAAATAGATCCTGAAGGATTAAGATATATCTTAAATCAATTGTATGATAGATATCAAAAGCCTTTATTTATTGTTGAAAATGGATTAGGAGCTTATGATGAGCTAATAACTGATGAAGCTGGCAACAAAACAGTGAATGATGATTATAGAATAAAATATTTAAATGACCATTTAGTACAAGTAGCAGAAGCAATTGCAGATGGAGTAGAACTGATGGGATATACAACCTGGGGGTGTATTGACCTTGTAAGTAACTCGACAGCAGAGCTTAGAAAGCGTTATGGATTTATATATGTAGATCGTTATGATGATGGAACAGGAACTTTAGCAAGATATAAAAAGAAGAGTTTTGACTGGTATAAAGATGTAATAGCAAGTAATGGTCAAATATTACTTGAAGATGAAGAGTGATATCATTATTTAGCAATAAAATAATATAATATCAATTTCATTTAGAGGTCATAAAAGTATAGTAGTAGATAAAAGAGTCCAGGATTAATACCTATTTGTAAGTGTATTTAGCATTGGCTCTTTTTTCTAATTGTTTTAAATTTTTGAAGTTAGAGATATAATTAAAGATAACTTATATTAGAATAAGAAGGTGAAAAAATGACAGAAAAAGAGAAGATGTTAGCTGGAGAGTTGTATAATGCTGCTGATGAGCAATTGGTCTTAGAAAGAATTAATGCTAGAAAAATGACACGACTTTTTAATGAATCAACAGATAAGAACAGACATGATATTCTTAAAGAGCTCTTTGCTAGTACTGGGGAGCGATTTTATATTGAGCCAAACTTTCGCTGTGATTATGGTAGTAATATTTATCTTGAAGATAACTTCTATGCCAATTTTGATTGTATTATCTTAGATGTCTGTAAAGTTACTATAGGTAAGAACTGTATGTTAGGACCAAGAGTATCTATTTATACTGCTACCCACCCATTAGATGCTAAGTTAAGGGTTTCAGGAGCAGAATATGGTAAGCCAGTAACAATTGGTGATAATGTTTGGATTGGGGGCAGTGCTGTAATTAATCCAGGTGTTACTATTGGTGATAATGTTGTAGTAGCTTCTGGTGCTGTTGTTATTAAGGATGTACCTGATAATGTAGTTGTAGGAGGAAATCCTGCTAAAATCATTAAGGAGCTTTAGTATTATAATCAATTAATAAAATTAATATCTAGGAGGATAAAGACGATGAGAATAGAACATATCGCAATTTGGACTGATAATCTTGAAAGATTAAAGGAATTTTATAGTACATACTTTAATGCTACAGCAGGAGATAAATATATTAATGAGTCTAAAAACTTTGAATCATATTTTTTATCTTTTGATCAAGGGTGTCGCTTAGAGATTATGCATAAGCCATCAATACCTAAAAACCTAAATAATACTGCTGATCAGTGTCTAGGATTAATTCATTTTGCAATCTCAGTTGGGAGTAAGAACAAAGTTTTAGCTCTTACAGAGAGGTTAGAAGAAGATGGTTATGAGGTTATAGGTGAGCCTCGAATGACCGGTGATGGATATTTTGAAAGTGTAATTCTAGACCCAGATGGAAATAGAATTGAAATAACTACTTAAAAAGATAGATTTAAAACTTCTAAATAATATTTTAGATTAATTTATGAATTAGGATTTATTTGAGGTTAAAAGGAGGCTTTTAGATGTTGGCTGATTATCATATGCATACAAATTTCAGCAATGACTCTACTTATGAGATGGAGGATGTAATTAAAAAAGCAATATCATTAGAAATTGATGAGATCTGCTTTACTGAGCATGTGGATTATGAAGTAAAGGGAGATTTAAATTGTGATTATACTGCTTATATCAAAGAGTTTCAAAGATGTAAAGAAAAATATAAGAATCAAATTACTATCAAGCTTGGAATTGAATTTGGGATGCAGGTACATACAATCAATCAGTTTCAAAAGGATTTTGATCGATATGACTTTGATTTTGTTATTCTTTCTTGCCATCAAGTAAATAATCAGGAGTTCTGGTCACAAAATTTTCAAAAGGGAAAGACACAGCAGGAATATAATCGAAAATACTATGAAGAGATATTAAAGGTGATAAGAGAGTATGATGATTATAGTGTTTTGGGGCATTTAGATATGATTACAAGGTATGATAAACTAGGAAAATATCCTTTTGCAGAGATAAAAGATATTGTGACTGAAATTTTAACTCAGGTAATTAAGCAGGGAAAAGGAATTGAGGTTAATACCTCTAGCTTCCGCTATGGTTTAGAAGATTTAACACCTTCCAAAGAAATATTAAAGTTATATCGAGAATTAGGTGGGGAAATTATTACAATAGGCTCAGATACTCATCAAGAAGAGGATGTAGGTCATAAGATTGTCTATGTAAAAGAAGAGCTTAAAAGACTAGGCTACAAAGAATTTTGTACCTTTGAAAAGATGAAGCCTATTTTTCATAAGTTATAATCATTGTTATAAACGTATCTACAAGATACTAATATAAATTAAAAAGGAGTGATTGGTAAATGTTCAATATCTTTAAAATTAGTTTAGTTCTATTATTAGTTTTTAGCATATTTATCTTAAATGAAGAAAGAGCTTTAGCAGAAGCTCAATTAACAGATGAGGAATCTATTGATAGGGTTGTTGCTGAGATGTCCTTAGAAGAGAAAGTATCAATCTTGGTTGGTCCAGGGATGTCAGGAGAATCCTTGGTTGGTTTAACTGATGCAGGTGTGCCAGGAGCAGCAGGAAATATCAATGGAGTTCCTCGTTTTGGAATACCAGCTATTGTATTAGCAGATGGTCCTGCAGGGCTTAGAATCAATTCTACTAGAGAGGGAACAGAGGAGACTTTCTATGCTACAGCCTTTCCTGTAGCAACAGCGATTGCATCTAGCTGGAATACTGATTTAGCTAAGGAAGTAGGAGATGCAGTAGGCGAGGAGATCAAAGAGTATGGTGTAGATATCTGGTTAGCACCAGCCTTGAATATCCACAGAAACCCCTTAACAGGAAGAAACTTTGAATATTATTCTGAAGACCCATTAATCTCAGGTAAGATGGCTGCAGCAGTGGTCAATGGTGTTGAAGATAATGGAGTAGGGACAACTATCAAGCATTTTGTAGCAAATAATCAGGAGACTAATAGATTAAGTGTTGATGCAATAATCTCACAAAGAGCTTTAAGGGAGATATATCTACGTGGTTTTGAAATAGCAGTAAAGGATGCACAGCCTTGGTCAGTAATGAGCTCTTATAATAGATTAAATGGGAGTTATACATCAGCAAATCAGGAATTATTAACGACGATTTTACGTGATGAATGGGGATTTAAAGGTTTTGTGATGACAGATTGGTTTGGGGGTTATGAGAGTCTTAAAGTAATCTTTGAGGAAGGAAACAGTGTATCTGATGTGGTTGCTCAAATGCAAGCAGGGAATGACCTATTGATGCCTGGTACCCCTAATCAAACCCAAGCTTTAATAGATGCTGTAAAGAGTGGAAAGTTAGATGAAAAAATCCTAGATAAAAACCTTAAAAATATTCTTAAAATGGTACTTCAAACTCCCAGATTTAAAGAGTACAGATACTCTAATAAACCAAAGCTTAAGACCAATGCAGAGATATCACGCCAAGTAGCAACAGAAGGGATGGTACTTTTAAAGAATAAGCAGAAAGTATTGCCTTTAAATTCTGATGCAAAGATAGGTCTGTTTGGTAATGGACAGATTGAAACTATCAAGGGTGGAACAGGTAGTGGTGATGTAAATACAGCCTATACTATCTCTATTGCCAAAGGATTAGATGAGAATTTTGAATTAGATCAAGATTTATTAGCTAGATATGCTACTTATGTTAGCACATTAAGAGGATTAAAAGAGTATCAAAAACCACCTCATAGTTTCTTTGAACAGAAGCCCCAAATTCCAGAAAAGCCCCTAAGAGATAATGAAATTTCAGCAGTAGTTGAAAAGACAGATATAGGAGTAATTGTAATAGTAAGAAATTCTGGAGAGGGTGGCGATAGAAAGAATGAGAAAGGTGATTTTCTCTTAACAGATGAAGAACAGAAGATGATAGAGAGAGTCTCCAATGCGTATCATAAGGTAGGTAAGCAGGTAGTAGTAGTTCTTAATATAGGTGGAGTAATCGAGGTAGCTAGTTGGAGGGATAAAGTAGATGGAATCTTATTATCTTGGCAGCCTGGGCAAGAGGCAGGTTATGCTATAGCAGATGTATTATCAGGAAGAGCAAATCCATCTGGAAAATTAGCAACGACCTTCCCTATGGATTATGGTGATGTGCCATCAGCAGCTAATTTCCCGGGAGATGATCCAGTAGACCCAAGTAAAGTAGTTTATGAAGAGGGAATTTATGTAGGGTACCGCTACTATGATAAGTTTGATATTAAGCCAGCTTATGAATTTGGTTACGGTCTATCCTATACTAGTTTTGAATATAGTAACCTAAAACTTAACTCAAATATCTTTAAGGATAAGATAAGAGTAACAGTTGATATAACAAATACTGGTAAGGTAGCAGGGAAAGAGGTAGTAGAGTTATACTTGAATGCACCAGCTAATAAACTAGATAAACCTATCCAAGAATTAAAAGGTTTTGCTAAGACGAAATTATTACAGCCAGCAGAGACCCAAACTATTAGCTTTGAAATTGATGCTAGGACATTGGCATCCTTTGATGAAAATAAGTCAGCTTGGCTAGCAGAAGCAGGTAAGTATGAATTAAGGGTCGGTGCTTCATCAAGAGATATTAGAAGAAGAGCTTTCTTTAAGCTAAAAAAAGATTTAATAGTAGAAGAGGTTAATGATCTTTTAGAGCCTACAAATTAAATTGATTTACAGAAGTGATAATAAGTAATGAGTGGTAGACAACAATTATTCAGATAGTTGTTAGCTGCTTATTACTTATAGATTAAATGTAGTTTTGAAATTAGATATTATGATATCATCAATTTAATAAATCTTTATGATAAATATATAGAGTATGAAGCAGGAACTGTAATATTTTTCATGGGTTCCAGCATTACAGAATCAAGAGATGATTGATTGGTTATTTGAGTAGGAAAGTAATAATAGACTTAGTTATTAGATAAAATTATATTTAGAAGAACTTAGACTTTAAAGTCTAAGTTCTTCTACTTGTATATAGGAGATGATAGGGATGTTTAATGATAAAATAGAGATGGTCTTGTTAGATATGGATGGAACTTTATTAAATTCACAATCTGAGGTCTCACCAAAGAATAAAGAAATATTAAAGCAATTGATTTCAAAGGGTTATAAGGTTGCTATTGCTACTGGGAGAAATTATCATGAAGCTAGAAGTGTAGTCAAGGATATTGCAGGTTTAGCTTATATCACCAATAATGGTAGTCATATTACAGACTTTAATGGCGAGATTATCTTTAATCGAACTATTGGTCAAGAAGATACTATCTCTTTACTTAAAATAATAGAAAGTTACCCTTCACTTAATTATTCATTAGCTGCTCCAGAAGAGATCTATATGAAGAGTAAATTAAAGTTTATTAAGATGGTTTTATCTCACAAGGGAGTATTTAAGAATAAATTGAATCTCTTTAAAAGCTTTGCCTTAATAAAGCGGTTAATCAGATTATTTAATTCACGAAAGACCTCAGATAATATTTATGAGGTGCTAAAAAATAGTTCTTTAGCCGTGCAAAAGATAGATGTAATGGGTAAAATAGATGAAATGGAATCCTTTAAAAAAAGAATTGTAGAAAGCTTTGGAGAGAAATTTAAACTAAGCAGTTCTTCTAAAGACAATTTAGAGATAAATCCCCTCAATATATCTAAGGGAACAGGACTAGTATATTTAGCAGATAAACTAGGAATTGATGTTAAGAACTGTATTGCTTTTGGAGATGGGGGAAATGATTTAGAACTCTTTGATATTGTAGGAACCTCGGTAGCAATGTCAAACTCTGAATTTAGTGAGTTGAAGAAGAAAGCAGATATCATAGCTGAAAGTAATGATGATGATGGGGTAGCAAAAATATTGACTAGGTTATTAGTAGTTAAAGCTTAGTTAAAATAAAAGATAAAGGCTAATTAAAATTAGCCTTTATCTTTGGAAATTAGTTGATTATTGGTATTATCTTTTGATAATCTCTTTATTTAATTGACCAAATTTCTGAATAATCTCCTCTTCAATTGAGCTATCAGTAATAATTTTATCTATCTCATCTAAAGTAGCAAACTGCGAAAGTCCAATCTCATTAAAAGCAGTATGGTTGGCTAAAATTATTACTTCATTAGCTCTTTTAACCATATTAGATTTTGTTTCAGTCTCCAATTCATTAATCTCTGTGGCCCCACGCTCAACTGAGATCCCTTTACAGGATAAGAAAGCCTTATTAGCATAGTAATTGTTGATATTCTTATTGGCTAAAGGTCCTACAAATGAAAGAGAGCTCCTTCTTAATAGACCACCTGTAGAGATAACAGAAATATTCTCATTTTTAGATAACTCATAAACTATTCTATTGGAATTAGTTATAATATTGATATTCTGCTCAAAATCAATCAATTCCTTAGCTAGATAAAGGCAGGTAGTGCTGGCATCCATAAAGATTGTATCACCAGGGTTAATGAATTGACAAGCCCTTTTAGCAATCTCTTTCTTCTCTTTTTTATATTTATTCTCTCTTATATGAAAAGATAATTCACTGTTTGTATCTATAGCAATTGCCCCGCCATGAGTCCTTTTAAGTAAATTCTCTTCCTCTAATTTATTTAAATCTGATCTAATAGTCTCATCAGTCACTTTAAAGGCTTTACTTAAATCTTTAACTTTAACAGCATTCTCTTCATTTATTATTTTAATGATTTCTTTTCTTCTTTCCTCAGCAATCATAATTAAAACTCTCCTTTAAATTTATATTTTATCCTGTGGTTATTTTTATAAGCTAATTATAACATATTTATGAAATAACTAAAAGAAGATATTTGGTTTCAAAGCGGTTTTAGTCTAAAAATAAAAAAAATCAAAATAAAAACAAAATCAAAATAATGTTTCGTAATTTTATTTAAATGAGATTAATAAGATGAATATTACCTTAAATTTATAGTAATAATCTATCTGTGATTGATAAAAAATATGATAAAAAGTTAAGTTATTATAAATTAAGCCTTGACTTTCTTTTGCATTGATATTAAAATAAAAATATAACAAAATAAATAACGAAACAACAAAACAAAAACAAGAATAAAACAAAATATGATTTTTATCAACTATTGGGTAACAAGTTTAAGTTAATGGATATAAGTCTATAAAATAAGTATTAATATGAGAGTCCGTTACTATCTTTGGTCTGACGTAAATCTTTTAGGTTTATACAGAGAAGATATAATGGGCTCTATTTTATATTGAATATGATAATAAATCCAAATAACTTAATTAATATAAGCAATAAAAATTAAAATGTTATAGTTTTACTTTAAAATTGAAAGGGGGTGATAGAAGGAAACAAGAAATTGCCATTCTTATAATATTCAAAAGCTATTAAAATCTTAGATAGCTTTAAGTACTCAACAAAAGGGGGGATTACGAAAAAGTTTCTTGGTTACTTAATTTACTATGGTTATAGTTTCACCAGCATTTGCAGTAGAGAATAATATTAGAAATACTAAGTATTAAAGAGATATAGCCTGATTCATTCTTTTTTGATAACTTATATACTCTTTATAAATAAGACCAATAACTTAATAACCGCTATCAGTAAATTTTAAAAATATCACCTATATCAGTTAGTAGGGTGAATGTTATTGAAAAGATTTAATATTAAAATAAATAGAAAGAAGGGATAAAAATGAAAAAGAAATTGTTAATAATGAGTTTGATGTTTGTTCTGATAATTGGTACTGCTAACTCTGCTTTTGCGATAGGTGGAGAGAAAGTAAAGTTCTCTGGTTATTTAGGTTTTAGATATGACTATGGGGATGATAGTAATGGTGCGGCTAGAGATAGAGGAGTATTGAAAAATGCGATTAATGCAGATATTACTGCTAGCTATCTGATTGATGACAGAACAGCGGTTCATTTCCATACAAATAACTATCAGGAGATGAGATACACTGGAAATTATACTACTGATACTGTTGACACATATGTAACAACTTCACTTGGTGATTATAACCTTAGAGTTGGTAACTTTGGTGCAGATTCTGTCGGTTATGGGTTGGTTAAAGGTGGTGGCGGTTATAATACCAACGTCAGAGGGGTAGAATTAGCTCATAATTTTAATGATAAGCTTAAAGCTACAGTATTTTCTGGTTCATTAGAAGGTAAGGGTAATGATGAGTATCCAAATCAATATTATTATGATATTTATGGTGACGAGCATGGTGGTAAATATGACTTTGTAGAGCTTGCTTACAAGTTATCTGATAAGACTAATATTAAAGGAGTTTATCATCAGAATCGTGACTATGATAATCAGTATTATGAGGTTGGTTTTGATACCAAGTTACCACATCATTTTTCTGCTACTGTAGCAGGTGCCACAGCCAGTTTAGATACAGCTACTATAAATACAGATGATACTAGTTATATGGCTCGATTAAAGTATGGTGAGGCTGCTTTTTGGGCACCAGGTCATTCTTGGGATCTTTTTGCCACATATCATAAAAATCCTGCTAATGCTACTCTTGATGGAGGTCTTGACAATGATTTTTATGGGGCTCATATCGATAATTTTAAAGGAGTTGTCTTGGGTGGACATTATGTTATTAGAAGAGGTATTTTGCTTACTGGATTTGTTATGAATGGAGAAAGAATTTCAACAGATAAATGGCATACTAGAGAAGCAGGCGATGATTTTACAGCAGCTCGTATGCAGGTTGATTTTATAATTTTTTAAAGAATAAAAAGTACTATTTGATTGAAATAGAGTAAAAAATATAACTCTATGTTATGAGTTAAGTTTTAGAACAGTCTTAGAATAAAACCCCTTATATTCTTCTTTATAAAACTGTTAGGTATTTCCAATATTTCTGCTGTAAAGCTTGTCTGTTAGCTTTATTTTATAGAAATGCTGGGAATACCTTATTTGTTTTTATGGGGATAATATAATCTATATGTAATTAAAGGCATCTATTCTAATCTACTTGTTTATTAACTTGAAATTCAAACAATTAATTCTTGACTTTCTTTTTGCAATATATTAAAATAAAAATACAACAAAAGAAAACCAAAAAAACAAAAATGGTAAAACAGAATTTTATCAGTTGTTTCTGGTTATAATAGTACATTATAGTAATTATAATGAATATAAGTTTATAAGATTATTATTTTAATATAAGAGTTCATTAATATGTATAACCTGACTAGATATGATCAATTTTAGTTAGGGATTTAATGGACTCTATTTTTATGTTAATTTAGTGAAGTAATCGAAAATTAAATAAATAAAAATATTGAAATTTATAAATTAGTTTTACAGATGCTAGGAGGAGGTAACATGGAGATAAGATCTTTGGCTATAGATATTGGTGCTTCTAGTGGACGACTTATTCAAGGGACATTAGAAGATGATATGATAAGCCTAGAAGAGATACACAGATTTAAAAACCAAATAACAAACAAAAGGGATCAAAAAGGAAATGAACATGCTTGTTGGGAGCTTGATAAGCTTTATAATGAAATTTTAGTAGGAATTAAGAAGAGCAAAAGTAATGATATAGAAAGCATTGGCATTGATACTTGGGCAGTAGATTTTGTATTACTTAATTCAGCTAATGAAGTTATAGGTGATACAGTATCTTATCGCTGCCATAGAACTGATAGGGTAATGGAAGAGGTCTTTGATATTATTTCTAAAGAAGAGATTTATAATAAGACAGGCATACAGTTCTTGCAATTTAATACAATTTATCAGCTCTATGCTGTCAAGAAATCAGACCCTGAATATTTAGAAGAAGCCAAGTCTTTTCTAATGGTTCCTGATTACTTTAATTATCTATTGACAGGAAAGAAGAGTAATGAATATACAAATGCTACTAGCACTCAATTATTTAATGTTAGTACTAAAAGTTGGGATCAAGAGATTTTAAAGCAACTAGATATTCCTAGCAGTATATTTAATGATCCAGTCAAGCCTGGGACAGTAATTGGAGAGATTAAAGATGAATTAAAAGAGTCTTTAGATATAGAAGAGTTGAAGGTGATTGCTCCTGCTACTCATGATACTGGTTCATCAATTGTAGCAGTTCCGACCAATTCAGCAGATTATGCTTATATCAGCTCTGGAACCTGGTCTTTAATGGGGGTAGAGACTAAGAAGCCAATTTGTACTAAAAAGGCATTAGAATATAACTTTACCAATGAAGGTGGAGCTTATGAAACTAATAGATTTTTAAAGAACATCATGGGATTATGGTTGATTCAAGAGGTTAAGAAAGAGCTTAATGATCAATATGACTTTGGTGAGTTAGTAGAGTTAGCAAAAGAAGAGCAGGCTTTTAACTCTTTAATCAACCCTAATGATAGTAGGTTCTTAAATCCTGAGAGTATGATTGCAGAGATTAAAAAATATTGTCAAGAAACAGAGCAAGTAGTACCTCAAAAACCTGGTGAGCTGGCTAGATGTATCTTTGAAAGTTTGGCTTTCCAATATAAGCAAGTACTAGAAGAGTTAACAGAGGTAACTACTAAAGAGATTAATAAGATTCATATCATTGGTGGAGGGGTTCAAAATGAGTTCTTAAACCAATTAACTGCTGATATTACTGGTTTAGAGGTATATGCAGGTCCGATAGAAGCAACAGCAATAGGAAATTTATTGGTGCAATATATTGCTTTAGGGTATATTGATTCATTAGAAGAAGCAAGAGAGATAGTCAGTAATTCATTTACAATCAAAAATTATACGCCTAATCTTTCCTTAGAAGAGGTAGAGAATAATTGGATAAAATTCAAAGAGCTACAAAATTAGAAGGAGGAGCTATTATGACAGAAGTAAAGAATGAAAGAATTAAAAGAGCCTATCAATTGGCTAAAGAACAATATGGAGAAATTGGAGTAGATACAGATGCTGCTATTAATGAGCTTAATGAGATTTCAATCTCAATGCACTGCTGGCAGGGAGATGATGTAGCAGGTTTTGAAGATAATACAGAGCTGTCTGGAGGAATTCAGGCAACAGGAAATTATCCAGGTAGAGCAAGAAATCCTGAAGAATTAATGGCAGATATTGATAAGGCTTTAAGTCTTATTCCAGGTATTCATAGAATCAATCTACATGCAAACTATGCAATCTTTAAAGATGGTGCTAAGGTTGATAGAAATAAACTTGAACCTAAACACTTTAAAAAATGGGTGGAATTTGCGAAAGAAAGAGGATTAGGCTTAGATTTCAACCCAACTTTCTTCTCTCATCCTAAAGCTGCAGATGCAACTTTATCTAGTGAAGATGAAGAGATTCGTAAGTTTTGGATCGAGCATGGTCAAGCTTGTTTGCGTATCTCAGAATACTTTGCTACAGAGCTTGGAAAGAACTGTACTATGAATATTTGGATACCAGATGGTTTTAAAGATGTACCAGCAGATAGACTGGCACCAAGGGCAAGATTAAAAGACTCGTTAGATCAGATTCTAGCTGTTGATTATGATAAGAGTAAGGTTGATGTAGCAGTAGAATCTAAGGTCTTTGGAATCGGTGTTGAAAGTTATACCGTTGGCTCTCATGAATTTTATATGAATTATGCAGCTAAAAATGATCTACTTTGCTTATTAGATAACGGTCATTATCACCCAACAGAATCTGTTGCAGATAAAATCTCCTCAATGTTATTATTCTCTGATAAGGTGGCACTCCATGTAACCAGACCAGTTCGTTGGGATAGCGACCATGTAGTCTTATTCGATGATGAGACCAAAGAAATCGCTAAGGAGATTATTGTTAATGGTTCAGAGAAAGTTATCTTAGCACTTGATTTCTTTGATGCCAGTATTAACAGAATTTCTGCTTGGGTAGTAGGTATGAGAAATATGCAAAAAGCATTACTTAGTGCACTTTTACTTCCAAAGGATAAATTAGCTCAGCTTCAAAATTCAAGACAACTTAGTGAACTGATGATGCTCCAAGAAGAATTAAAGTTATATCCTGTAGGTGCTGTCTGGAACTATTTCTGTGAAATAAATGATGTTCCAGCAAAAGAAGACTGGTTTGAAGAGATAAGAGAATACGAGCAAGAAGTTTTAATTAAAAGAGACTAATCATTGAAAGAAGGTGAGGTTTGAAGATGAAGGTATTAGAAGCAGAATTTGTGCAAGGTTTTATCCGGATGGCAAATGACGGATGGGAACAGGGCTGGCATGAAAGAAATGGTGGAAATTTAACCTATAGAATCAAGCCCGAAGAGATTGAAGCAGCTGCTGATGATTTAAATAAAGGTGGGCAATGGCGGGAGATTGGTACCAGTGTACCTCAGTTAGCAGGAGAATATTTCTTGGTAACAGGTAGTGGAAAGTACTTTAGAAATATCAGTATTAAACCTGATGATTCTATTGCAATAGTTGAATTAGATGAAAATGGTGAAAATTATCGAATCTGTTGGGGGCTTGTCAATGGTGGACGTCCAACAAGTGAACTTCCATCTCATTTGATGAATCATGAGGTAAAGAAAATTGCATCTAAGGGTAAGCACAGAGTAATCTATCATGCCCATACAACAAATGTAATTGCTCTTAGCTTTGTACTACCATTAAAAGATGAGATCTTTACCCGCGAATTATGGGAGATGGCTACAGAATGTCCAGTAGTATTTCCTGATGGAGTAGGTGTGGTAGATTGGATGGTGCCTGGAGGACGTGAGATAGCAGTGGCTACCAGTGAATTGATGAAGAAATATGATGTTGCAATTTGGGCTCATCATGGTATCTTCTGTTCTGGTGAGGATTTTGATCTTACATTTGGGTTAATGCACACAGTAGAAAAGTCTGCTGAAATTCTAGTAAAAACTTTATCGATGAGACCAGATAAATTACAGACGATTACTGCCCAGAATTTCAGAGATTTAGCAGTAGATTTTGAGGTGACACTTCCAGAAGAGTTTTTATATGAGAAATAAATTTTTAAGTACATTATACTTATAAGAAATTAAAAAGGAGAGGATTGTTATGGCAAACCGGTTTATTTTAAATGAGACTTCTTATCATGGAGCAGGAGCAATTAATAATATTGCAGATGAGGTCAAAGCTAGAGGTTTTAAAAAGGCTTTTATCTGTTCAGACCCTGATCTTGTTGAGTTTGGCGTAACTCAAAAGGTCTTAGATGTGCTTGAAAGCAATGGCTTAAGCTATGAGCTTTATTCAGATATCAAGGCAAATCCAACAATAAAAAATGTACAAAATGGTGTTGAAGCTTATAAAGCTGCTAAAGCAGATTATATTATTGCTGTTGGTGGAGGTTCCTCGATAGATGCTGCTAAAGCTATTGGAATTATCATCAATAATCCAGAGTTTGAAGATGTAAGAAGTCTAGAGGGTGTTGCACCTACTAAAAATAAATCAGTACCTATTATAGCTATTCCAACTACGGCTGGTACTGCAGCAGAGGTTACAATTAATTATGTTATTACTGATGTAGAGAAGAATCGTAAGATGGTATGTGTAGATCCTCATGATATTCCGGTTGTTGCTATCATTGATCCAGAGATAATGTCAACTATGCCTAAGAGTTTAACTGCTGCAACTGGAATGGATGCCTTGACCCATGCTATTGAAGGATACATTACAGCTGGGGCATGGGAATTATCAGATATGTTTCATTTAAAAGCAATTGAGCTTATTGCTCGTTCTTTAAGAGGTGCTGTTGACAATACACCAGAAGGTAGAGACGGAATGGCTTTAGGGCAATATATAGCAGGAATGGGATTCTCTAATGTTGGTTTAGGTATTGTTCATTCAATGGCACATCCCCTCGGAGCTCTTTATGATACACCCCATGGGATTGCAAATGCAATTATCTTACCTACAGTTATGGAGTATAATGCAGAAGCAACTGGTGATAAATATAAGTATATTGCAAAGGCTATGGGTGTTGAAGGAACAGAAGAGATGACTGTTGAGGAATATAGAACAGCAGCTATAGGTGCTGTTAAAAAGTTATCAGCTGATATTGGTATTCCTACAGACCTAAAAGAGATTGTAAAAAAAGAAGATATACCCTTCTTAGCCCAGTCTGCTTATGATGATGCCTGTAGACCAGGTAATCCAAAGGATACTAGTGTTGAAGATATTACTAAATTGTATGAATCTTTAATTTAGCAATGATTCTGAAGAGCAGTTGTTAACGAGTTGAATTTGAAGTTTATCAACTACTTTAAGTTCATTGGATTTTTAATATAAAAAATTAATCAATGCAATATAAGGGTAGAAGATTAATTTAAGAAAAATATTTTACTGATTTGTAATTAAATAAAATAGTGGAAATTTACATTTGCTATTTATTGATAAAACTAAATAAGTTACCACAAACCTATAATAAGACTATAAGATTTATAAGAATATAGAGTTATAGCTTATAAATTAAAGGAGGATTTATATGGAAGCTAGAGTAAGTGATGGGACAATAGAAAAGACAGATGTTCAAAAAATAGGTTTGGGAGAAAAGGTATCTTATGGACTGGGTAATACAGCAGCTAATTTGCTACTAACAACTGCTAATATGTTTATTGCTTTCTTTTATACTGAGATTGGTGGAATAGCAGCAGCAACTGTAGGAACGATCCTGTTAGCAGCCCGTTTACTCGATGGAGCTAGTGATATAGCCATGGGTATTATAGTGGATAAGACTAGTTCAAAGCATGGTAAAGCCAGACCTTGGCTTTTATGGTTAGCAATACCCTTTGGAATAGCTATAGCACTTCTTTTTACATCTCCTGATATTGGTATGACTGGAAAGATAGTTTATGCTTTTATCACATACACTATAGCTCTTGCTATTATCTATACAGCAATTACTGTTCCTTATAATTCTTTGATTGGTCTAATAACTCAAGATCAAGACGAGAGAGTTCAGTTAAGTGCTTTTAGAACCATCTTTGGAATGGCAGGAGGAGTACTAGTTACTATAGTTACTATGCCTATAGTTAATTATTTTGGTGGAGGTAAACATGGTTGGCAGATGTTGAGTATTATCTATGGTATAGCTGCTGTTATATTGTATTTAATCTGCTTTAAGAATACTGAAGAGAGGTCTATTGTAGAGATTGGGGCTGAGTCCAAAGTTCCTGTTAAAAAAGGGCTAAAAGTATTATTTAAGAATAAATATTGGCTAATTACCATTAGTACTATTTTAATATCCTTTGTAGCTTCAGGATTGGCAGGAATAAATGTTTACTATGCTAAGTATATACTAGGTAATCCAGCATATATGGGTATGATTGGACCTGCTACTTTTGTACCAATCATAGTGGGGGTATTATTAGTAACACCTCTTATTCAAAAATTTGGTAAGAGAAATCTTGCTATAGGTGGATCAGTCTTATCGGTGCTTGGCTCAATAATAATGATAATTAATTCTACAAATATTAATATGATATTAGTAGGTATGGTTCTTAGATCATTAGGGATTGCTCCAGTAGCAGTAGCAAGCTTTGCTATGCTTGGTGATACCGTTGAGTATGGAGAATGGAAGAGTGGTCTACGTATAGAAGGATTAACTTTCAGCGCAGGAACCTTTGGAGAGAAAGTAGGTACAGGAATAGGAGGAGTAATTTTAGGTGCTATTCTACAGTTAGGTGGGTATGTTGGCGGTCAGGCAGCACAGAGTGATTCGGCTTTACTTGCTATTAAGTTTACATTCATTCATCTACCAATTATATTATTCATTGGGCAGATAGTATTATTATACTTCTATAAGTTAGATAGTGAGTATCCACAGATAGTTGAAGAATTAAAAAATCGTAAAGAAGATTAATTAAAAGATAATATCAGACTAGGTTGATTAAGTATATCATAATCAAAAATAAGAACTAACTTATATTATAAGTTAGTTCTTATTAATTCCAAACAGAATAGGAAGATGAAATAAATTGATAATCTGCTAGGTTTTAGATAATGCCTAGCTTGTGACTAGTTATAATCATCTTGACTTTAAGCGCTACTATAGAGATTTAGTTTTAATCTATTCCGATAAAGTCCTGGAGGAGATGTGTAGATAATGATATTTTTATTCATTATATTGGCTATAATGGGTACATTTCACTTTATATATATAATGTTAAAAAATAGATATAAGAAGGACTTTAACATTATCAAAAGGGAACTGAATGATTTAATTCAAGCAACTGAGGTAATAGATATAAATTTTAATGAAAGTAATGAGAGAATTAAGGAAATTTCTGAGGCTTCAAAATCTATCGCAGCTGGAGCAGATGAACAAGCCGAAGGTGCTGAAGATATTCTTTTGCTAACCAGAGAGCTCCAAGATAAAATTAATGGACTAATGGAGAAGAGTTATCATCTATCTTGTAAAGCAGATAATGCAAGAAATCTTAATGAACAACGAGAAGAAGATGTAAGAGAACTTTTAGTAATTGAACAAGAAACAAAGAAGTTAATTAGAGAATTAGTAGAGAACATAGCACAATTAAATAAGATGGCAGGAAATATCGAGGAAATTACTACTACAATTACTAATATAGCTAAACAAACCAATTTATTATCCTTAAATGCAGCAATAGAAGCAGCTAGAGCGGGTGCAGCAGGTCAGGGCTTTCATGTTATAACTGAAGAGATAAGAAATTTAGCTAATCAGACTCATAATGCCAGCAGTGAAATAGCAACTATTATTAACACTATTTCTAGCCAGATTAATACAGCAATGGAGGTAACAGCTACAGTCAGTAGCCATTTTCAACAGCGAAATGATGTTATTGAAGGTGTTACCACTTCTTTTGGAGAGATAAGCGCATCATTAAAAGAATTGATTAGTGGTGAAGCTGAGATTCATAATGAAGTTAAGTCTATCAATCAATTTAATAAAAATATTATGAACTCTATTTCTGATGTAGCAACAATTGCTGAGGAATCTGCAGCAGTAACTCAGGAAGTTACTTCATTAATTTTCAATCAAGAAAACCTTCAAGAAGGTGCTTTATCTTCAATTTTAACTTTAAAAAATAGCAATCAAGGTATAAATAGAGTATTGAGTAATTATCAACTTGATGATATTGTCACCAATAAGATCACTATAGGTCTATCATTGTTAGAAAAAAGTAAATTTATGAATACTATTGAAGCAGAAGCAATCAAAGAAGCAGAAAAACTTGGAGTAAATTTAATAATAACAACACCTGAAAAATATAGTGCTGATCAACATTGTCGTTCTGTTAGGCAGTTGATAGAGAGTAACGTGACGGGGTTTGCTATATTTCCATTAGCTAAAGAGAAGTTAAAACCTTTAGTTAATCAGGCTGCTCAAAAGGGGATTAATATAGTTACAATAGATAATGATATTTCTGATAGTAGCCGTTTGGCTCATATAGGCACTGATTATCTTAAGATGGGGCAGGCTGCTGGTGAAGCAGCAGTTAATCATCTAAATGGTAAGGGGAATATAATCGTCTTACTCTGTGGAGCAAATATTTCTAGTATTAAAAGCAGATATGAAGGATTTAAAGAGATTATTGATAGTAATCAGGAGATGAAGATTGTAGGATTATCTAAGATGGAAGGTACAGATGCTAAAGAGACTGAAAAAGAGCTAGAAGCTTTGATTGAGGAAAATCCAAATTTCGATCTGTTGTATGTGGTAACTGACGAAAGTTCTTTAATAGCTGCTGAGTTATATAAGAGAAAGAAATTAAAGAAAAAGCTAGTCTGTATTGCAAATAGTAATGAAGTTATGGACTATGTAAAAGCAGGAGTAGTCTCATCACAATTTTGTATGAGAAATAAATTGTGGGGGGCATTACTTGTACGAAGGCTACTAGAAGCTGCCAAAGGTAAAGGTATACCAGAGATTGAAGATACCGGTTATTATGAAATCAACCAAAGAAATGTAAGTGTTTTCTTAAAAACTGGCTAAAGATATTAGTTAGATACTTTAAAGAATAGGTCTGTTGAGAGTACTGTTTCTGGTTTTTAATTTAATAATTAGGACAAAGGGGTGCTAATAGAATGAAGAAGAGAGTAGCCTTAATTGCTCATGATAAGAAGAAAGAAGATTTAATCCAATTTGCTAAAAGAAATGAAGAGATTTTAAAGCATTTTGAATTGATTGCAACTGGAACAACCGGGAAGAGATTAAATGAGCAGACAAACCTTGAAGTTATTAGGATGGCTTCAGGACCTTTAGGTGGAGATCAACAGATTGGAGCTCAAGTCAGTAATAATAAGTTAGCAGCAGTTATCTTCTTAAGAGATCCCTTGACTGCTCAACCCCATGAACCTGATGTTAGTGCTTTGCTTAGAGTTTGTGATGTTCATAATGTACCTTTAGCAACTAACTTGAGAACTGCTGAGATGATTTTATCATCTTTTAAATCTCAGTTATAGAATTAGATTTGATATGATGGGAATAGTAAAATGGAATAATACAATAAGAGAAGGTGATAAAATGAATAAATTACGTGAAAAACCATTTTATTTATCAGATGATGAGATAAAATGGGCAGAAAATATATATGAGAAGATGACAATAGAAGAAAAGATAGGTCAACTTTTTTGTCCAATTTCCTTTAGCAATGATGAAAAGGAATTAAAAGACTTGGTTCAATCTAAACATATCGGTGGGGTTCTTTATAGAGAAGGGGAAGCTAAAGAGATCCAAAATAATCATAGAGTATTACAGGATGCTGCCAAGATACCTCTATTAATTGCTTCTAATCTAGAGTATGGTGGGACTGGTTCTGCTATAGAAGGAACCTTTTTTGGCAGACAAATGTTAGTAGCAGCAACAGCTGATGTGAATAAAGCTTACCAATTAGGTAAAGTATCTTGTAAAGAAGGCAGTTCTGTAGGTGTTAACTGGTCCTTTGCTCCTGTTGTCGATATCGATTATAATTTTAGAAATCCAATAACTAATGTAAGAACTTATGGAGATAATCCAGAGATCGTTCTTGAAATGGGAAAAGCCTATATGAAAGCAGCTAAGGAAGAAGAGGTGGCAGTTGCTATTAAACATTTTCCAGGTGATGGGGTAGACGAAAGAGATCAACACCTATTAACCAGTGTAAATACCATGGATTGTGAAGAATGGGATTCCACCTTTGGAAAGGTTTATCAAGGCTTAATTGATGAAGGAGCCTTAACAGTTATGGCGGGACATATTGCCTTGCCAGCTTATGAAGAAGCCTATGATGGAAAGGTGTGTGAAGAGGTCATACCAGCAACTCTTTCTAAGAATATCTTAGGTAAGTTACTAAGAGAAAAACTAGGGTTTAATGGATTAATCTGTACAGATGCAACTCCGATGGTAGGCTTTTGTAGTGCCATGGAGCGAAGAAAATCGGTTCCATTAGCTATTGAATCTGGTTGTGATATCTTCTTATTTAATAGAGATTTAGATGAGGATTATAAGTATATGATGGATGGTTATGAAAATGGTCTTTTATCAGAAGAACGATTAAAAGAAGCAGTTTTGAGAATTCTAGCAACCAAAGCAGCATTAAAATTACATGAAAAACAAGCACAGGGAAGATTAGTACCAGATGCTGAAGCATTATCAGTGTTGAAAAACGAAGAGCATGATCGATGGGCTAAAGAGTGTGCAGATCAGGGGGTAACCTTGGTTAAAGATACAGCAAATCTGTTACCACTTAATTCGAAGAAACATAAAAGGGTACTAGTTGAAATGATGGGAGATTTTCCATCAAATGAAAGAGTCTATCAGCAGTTTGAAAAGCTATTGAACGAAGAGGGCTTTGAAGTTAGCAAATATATCCCAGAAGATTTATCACAACCTCTTGATAAAATATTTGATACAGTAGAAGAATTTAAAAGTAAGTATGATCTTGTAATCTATATTGGAAATATTGAAACCGCTAGTAATAAAACTGTTTCTAGATTGAACTGGTACACTTTATTCGGTCTTGGTAATAACATGCCTTGGTTTGTCAAAGAGGTACCGACATTATTTATCAGTGTAGGTAACCCTTATCACCTATTTGATGCACCGATGATTAAAACTTATATTAATGGCTATTGTAATTCAGAGTATGTGATTGATGCTATAATGGATAAGGTTATGGGGAGAAGTGAATTTAAAGGTACCAGTCCTATCGATCCCTTCTGTGGACGAGAAGATACTAAATATTAAGAAGATAATAAAAAGAGGTGGTGAAGATATATGAAAGTAGTCAATACCAAAATAAATGGGTTCGATAATCCAATTGGATTTGAACTTAAAGAAATAATCTGTTCTTGGATTGTAGAAGATACATATTCTTCTAAACAAGAATATGCCAAAATTGAAGTGAGTCTAGATGAAAGTTTCTCAGATGTTTTATATATAAAAGAAGGAAAAGACTTATCTTCGATAGGGGAGTTACTAGAGGTAGAGCTACAACCTAGAACAAGATATTATTATCGAGTAGAAGTAGCAGGAGATCAGGGAGATAGTGCAGTAAGTAAAACAGATTTTTTTGAGACTGGTAAAATGTATGAAGCATGGCAGGCAGAATGGATTGGAACTAAAAAAGAAGATGATTTTCATCCTATTTTCACCTATAATTTCTCTACTAAAGGGAAGGTGAAGAAAGCTAGAATTTATATCTGTGGTCTTGGTTTATATGAAGCTTATTTAAATGGAGAGAAAATTGGAGATGAATACTTAGCTCCATTTTTGAGTGATTATAAAACAGAGCTTCAATATCAAACTTATCCTATAACTAATCAAGTGCAAGAAGAAAATAAGATTGAGGTCTATGTTGGTAAAGGTTGGTTTATGGGTAAATTTGGTCTCAATTCTGCTAAGAATATTTTTGGAAGCAAAATGGCTGTAATTGCTGAGATTCATCTTGAATATGAAGATGGAAGTACAGAGTTAATTACAACAGATGAAAATTGGAGTTATTGTGGATCGGATATAGAAGATAGTAATATCTATGATGGTGAAATTTATAATCGCTGCCTTTGGGATGATAGAGATAATTCTTTAAAGCCAGTTGAAATCATTAGACCTGATAGAGAGGATAGCAATACTTATAATATGGTCAAGGAGCATCTTGTTGACCGTTTTAGCCTACCTGTGATTGTCAAAGAGGAGATCATTGTTAAAGAAGTAATTACCACTCCTAAAGGGGAAACTGTTTTAGATATGGGGCAAAATTTTGCAGGGTTCATAGAATTTAAGTCAGAGCTTCCTAAAGGTTCTAAAGTAGTATTAGATTTCGGTGAAGTTTTACAAGAAGGTAATTTCTATAATGAAAATTATCGAGATGCAAAATCACAGTTTATTTATATTTCTAATGGAGAAGAAGAGGTTGTAAGACCTCATTTCACTTATTTTGGATTCCGATATGTCAGAGTAACAGGTTGGGTTGGAGAATTAGATCCATCTGATTTCACTGGCAAAGTAGTATATTCAGATCTGAATAGAACAGGCTTTATTGAGACATCAGATGAAAAGATTAATCAGCTCTATTCAAATTGTCTTTGGGGACAGAAATCAAACTTTATTGATATGCCTACTGATTGCCCACAAAGATCTGAACGGCTGGGTTGGACAGGAGATGCTCAGGTTTTTGCTCCAACTGCAAGTTATAATATGGATACCAGAGCTTTTTATCGTAAATTTTTACGAGATCTGAGACATGAGCAAAAAAGAATGGATGGGGGAGTACCTAATTATATTCCCAATACTGGAGACTTAGGTGGTACTTCTAGTGCTTGGGGTGATGCAGCTACTTTTATCCCTAATACATTGTTCAACTATTATGGAAACATAGAAGAGATGAAGACTTATTATCCAATGATGAAAGATTGGGTGGACTACGTTACAGAAGAAGCTGAAAAATCAGGTAATAAATATTTATATTCAACAGGGTCTCATTTTGGAGATTGGCTAGCTTTAGATGGAGTTACTTCACAAAGTTTTAAAGGCGGAACTGAAGATTATTATATAGCTTCTGTTTATTATTATCGTTCAGCAGAGATTTTGTCAGAGATGGCAGCAAGGCTTGGTAAATCTGAAGAAGCAGAAGAATATATGGTTTTAAGTGAACATATAAAAGAGGCAATCTTAGCAGAGTATTTTACCCCTACAGGTAGACTGGCTATTGATACCCAAACAGCATATATTATTGCCTTAAAATTTGGTGTTTATAAAGATAAAGCTAGAGTAATAGAGCAATTTAGAAATAGGCTGCAAAAGGATTGTTATCGAATTAAATGTGGTTTTGTGGGAGCACCTTTGTTATGTACTGTATTGAGTGAGAATGGGATGGAGGATTTAGCTTATGACTTCTTATTCCAAGAGGAATTTCCAAGTTGGTTATATTGTGTCAATCTTGGAGCTACAACTATCTGGGAACGTTGGAATTCTATCTTAGAAGATGGTACGATCAGTGGCACAGGAATGAATTCATTAAATCATTATGCTTATGGATCTGTTATGGAATTTATCTATGCTCATGTAGCAGGAATTAGAGCAGCTGAACCAGGCTTTAGAAAGGCTGTAATTGAACCTAAGCCTAACATGAAATTTAAATATGTTAAGTGTCAGTATGATTCAGTAAGCGGAACATATGTGAGTAATTGGGAAATCAAAGAAGATGGTAAAGTTCATGTTCATGTTGAAGTACCTTTTAATGCAGAAGCTACTCTGATATTACCAAGGTGTGAAGATCCAGCAAAACATCTTGGTAGTGGTAGCTATGATTTTGAATACATGCCAACTTCTGATTATCGTCTTATTTATCATAAGGAAACGCGTTTGGAACAATTAAAAGAAGATGAAGAAGCAATGGAGATCTTAGCAGAAAAATTGCCTGCTGCAGTAGGCCTGATTAAGAGTGGTAATCCTGAGATGGGTTCTAAAAAATTAGAAGATCTTTACCAGATGGGATATATGGGCTTTAAACCTGAAGATATAAAAGCTACTATAGATGAATTATGTAAATTAAAAAGGTGGTAAGGAAATAAATCTAGTTGGAGTGAAAAAGAAACTGTTATTTAGAGCTAAATTAATAAATTTAGCTTAAATAGCAATTAGGAGGAAAAAAATGTTAGAAAAGAAGTTTAATCAATCATGGAAATTTTGGTTAGACAGAGATGCTTTTGCTCTAGTATGGAATATTCCAGAAGAGGCTCAGGATATTACCTTGCCACATGATGCAATGATTGAAGTAGATCCAAATCCTGAGAGTGCTAATAAAGGTAATACAGGTTATCGTGACGGTGATAATTATAATTATGTAAAGTTATTTAATGCTCCTAGGGAGTATCGTAACAAAACTGTGATGATGAAATTTGAAGGTGTCTACATGAATACCTTTGTTTACATCAATGGACAATTAGCAGCAAAACGTCCCTTTGGCTACTCAACATTTTATGTTCATCTGAATGACTACCTTAAGTATGGTGAGGAGAATGAAATCCGCGTTATTGTACGTAATGGTGCAATGACCAACAGTCGCTGGTATTCTGGTGGTGGTATCTATCGCGATGTTTATCTATTGGTAGCTGATTTGACCTATATGGTTCCAGCTGGAATACAGATCAAAACTGACTCTATAGAGGATGATTATGCAGTAGTAGATATTTCTACAGAGTTAAAGAATAGATGCCATACTCCAGCTGAATTAGTATTAGAAACAGTGATCAAAGATGGAGCTGGAACTGTCGTATCAGCAGATAAAATACCAGTTGTTCTATTTGAAGGTGGAGCAAGAAAGGTTTCTCAAAGAATCGTAATAGATAATCCTAAGCTTTGGTCAGCGGATATACCAGAACTTTATAACTGCGTTAGTAAATTATATCAAGAAGATGAAGTTATTGATGAAAGTGAAAATAAATTTGGAATCCGTATCTTGCAAGTAGATGCTAAAAGAGGATTACGGGTGAATGGAAAGACTGTAAAATTACGAGGAGCGTGTGTTCACCATGATAGTGGATTACTTGGGGCAGCAACTTATGATGATGTAAAGTACCGTCAAGTTAAAATATTGAAAGAGGCAGGGTTTAATGCTATCAGAATGGCTCACAATCCAATATCACAAGCGATGCTAAGAGCCTGTGATGAACTTGGGATGTATGTCATGGATGAGTCCTTTGATATGTGGACAAGATGCAAATCAGATTATGATTATGGAATGTACTTTCAAGAGTGGTGGGAAAAAGATATTGAAGCGATGGTGAGAAAGGATTATAATCATCCATCAGTTATCTTATATTCAATTGGTAATGAGATACCTGAATTAGGTACCAATAAAGGGGTAGAGATTTGTCATCAGATTTCTGAAAAAGTAAAATCCTTGGACAATACTAGATTTACCCTTGTATCTATTAATGGAGTTTTTGCAGCTGGAGATGTAGTGGATAAGATTGTAGCCGATGTGGTAGCAGAATTGAATAAAGAAGGAACCCTAGAGGGTAATGTTAATAACTTTATGGCTCTGATGCAAGATCATATGGATAGAATCGTTGTGCACCCAGAAATAACTAAAATATTAGAGAAAGTATGTCCAACTACTGATATTGCTGGATATAATTATATGGCTGCTCGATATGAAGAAGATGGAGTAGAATATCCAAATCGAGTAATTGTCGGTAGTGAAACTTATCCACCGGGAATAGCTAGAAATTGGGAGCTTGTTAAAAAGTATTCTCATGTCATTGGAGATTTCACCTGGACAGGCTGGGATTATATCGGAGAAGCTGGAGTAGGAGTTCCTGCCTATCAGAGAGGCGAAGGTGGTTTTGGAGCTCAATATCCTTGTCAACTTGCTTATTGTGGTGATATAGATATTACTGGTTTTAGAAGACCGGCTTCCTATTTTAGAGAAGTTGTATTTGGATTAAGAAAAGATCCCTATATAGCAGTTCAAAATCCCCATAAATATGGAGAAGATTTAATTAAGACACCATGGGTAATGAGTGATAGCATTTCAAGCTGGACTTGGAAAGAATCTGAAGGAAAACCAATCATTATCGAAATCTATTCTCCTGGTGAAGAAGTAGAATTAATTTGTAATGGCAAATCTTTAGGTAAGAAGGCAGCAGGGAAATTAGCTGGATTTAGAACTTATTTTGAAACTAGCTATGAACCAGGTAGATTAACAGCTATTGCTTATGAGAATGGCTTAGAAATTGGAAGGATGGACTTATCAACAGCTGCTAAAGAACGAAAAGTAGTTATTAAACCAGAAGCAGGAAGAGACCAAGAACTTATTTATTTACCCATTGAAATCTGTGATAAAGATGGAAACATAGGAACTGAGGAAGAAGCAAGGCTAGAAATTACAGTAGAAGGTGCAGCAGAAATAATAGGTTTTGGTAGTGCAAATCCAAAGTCAGATTACAATTATAATAAAATGGTAACAGAAACCTTCCAGGGTCGTGCTTTAGCAATTTTGAAGAAGAAAGAAAATGAAGGTACTGTTTCAATAAAAGTAAGTTCTGATAAGTATCAAGATGAAGTTATTGAATTAGAAATTTAGTTGCTTAATAAAAGAGATAATAAAAATACTAAAGAGCTTCAAGAAGTTTTATTGCAATTTTTAATAGAATTTTTACTGGGAGTTGATTAATTGTGAGCATAGAAGCAGTTATCTTTGATTTGGATGGTGTCATAGTATCAACAGACGAGAAGCATTATCAGGCTTGGAAGAAGATAGCCGATGAAGAAGGGATATCTTTTGACCGTGAGTTTAATGAACGATTTCGTGGAGTAAGTAGGATGGATTGTTTAGAGATGTTAATAGCTGAAACAGATAAAGAGTACAGTGCAGAGGAAAAGAAAGAGCTTGCTACCAGAAAGAATAACTATTATCGTGATTTATTACAAAGTTTAGATGAAAATGATATATTATCTAATGTAATAAACATACTAGAAGGGTTAAAAGAGAAAGGGATCAAGATAGCGGTAGGTTCATCAAGTAGAAATACCCCTTTAATCTTAAAGCAGATAGGTTTAGACAACTATTTTGATGGAGTTGCCGATGGGAATCAGATAACAAAAAGTAAACCAGATCCAGAAGTATTCTTATTGGCTGCTGAAAAAGTGGGAGTAGACCCTGAAAAATGTCTAGTTGTTGAGGATGCAGATGCTGGGATTGAGGCTGCTATAGCTGGTGGAATGAAGACAGTAGGTGTTGCTTCTGCTAGTAGTAATCTAAAAGCAGATCTAAAATTAAAAGATTTGTCGGTTGTAAATATTGAAGACTTATTGGATGTATAAATTTAGAGGAAGAGAAACAAAATATTATTAAAAATAAAAACTATTAGGCAAATAGTCTATTAATCTTGTTGTAAAGAATGAAATGAGATAGTTAAGTAAGTACGAGAGATTTATAAAATTACAGAAGTGAAAATGGGCGGAGTAGATTATTAATAAAATATATTTAAACAGTCGAATATCTATTCAAAAGCATCCAGATTTGTTCTGGGTGTTTTTATATTCCAAGGGTGCTTACATAGATAATGTTTTTAGAAGGGAAGATTCACTACAGAATATCAACTGAGAAAATTAGATATTATTATACAATTCAAAGATCTAATTGTAATTGAATTAAAAGAATGATAGACTTTAGTTACAATAATGATAATAGATACTAATAGAACTAAATAATTTTTAAGTTAGAAAGAAGGCTAAAATATGAAATTAGAGGATAATAACATCCCTTTATATTATCAAATAGAGAATTTAATCAGAGGTAAGATTGAAAAAAAAGAGTATAGTATAGGTGAAAGGATTCCATCAGAACGGGAGCTAGGTGAGCTTTTTAAGGTAAGCAGGATGACCGTTAGAAAGGCCCTTGAGAATTTAGTAAGTGAGGGTATTTTAGAAAGAAAAGAGAGGAAAGGAACCTTTGTTTCTCGGAATAACTTAAAGGAATTTCCTAGTTTAATTGGAGTTAATGAATATATTAAAGCTGAAGGAATGACACCCAATAATAAAATTATTAATAAGGAGTTAATCAAGCCAAATAAGAGGATTATTAAAAACTTGAATCTAAACTCAGATGAGAAGGTTATTTTAATAGAAAGGCTAATTTTAGCAGATGATAAGCCAGTGGGTTTTGAACAGTCTTATATCTCTTATGCTATCTGTCCAGATTTATTAGAGATCGATATTAGCCAGCAATCTATCTATGAGATGTTAAGAAGAAATGGCCATAAGCCTACAAAGGCAAAAGATGAAACTAGTGCAATATTAGCAGATAATAAGTTAAGTAGACTATTAAAAGTAGATATAAAGCAACCTATTTTAAAGAATATTAGGACCACTTTTTCTAAAAACAGACCAATAGTGTATAGCTTTAATTATTATGGTGGGGAGAATTTTGTTATGACTAGAGTAATTTCATAAATAAAAATTTATTAAACTATTATGTTTACTAAATTTTGTATAATATTTTCTTGACATAAGATTATTGATTGCATATAATTATATTAGAAATTAATGATATACTTATATATAAAATTTTTAACAATTATATTATTACATTCTAATATAGTTAAATAGTTAAAGGGTTTGATTCATAAACTAGAATCAAGGGGGAGTGGAGTGATATGGGAAGTAAAAAGTATTTTGATGAGGTTGCGAAGGATTGGGATGTCATGAGAAGTGAATTTTTTTCTGAGAGTGTAAAGGAAAAGGCTTACTCTGTGGCAAAGGTCAAAGAAGGAAAAGCAGCTGATATTGGTGCAGGTACTGGATTTATAACTGAAGGTCTAATTAAGAGAGGAATAGAGGTAATTGCAGTAGATCAGTCTCTAGAGATGCTTAATAAACTTAAGGAGAAGTTTGGAGATAAAGGTTATATTGAGTGTCGTCAAGGTAATGCAGAAAAATTACCCTTAGAGGATGGAGAGGTAGATTATGTTTTTGCCAATATGTTCTTACACCACGTAGAGAAGCCAGTAGAGGTTATCAAAGAGATGGCTAGAGGATTAAAGGATGGTGGTAAGCTAGTAATAACAGACTTAGATAAGCATAACTTTGAATTTTTAAGAAGAGACCAATATGATAGATGGTTAGGCTTTGATAGAGAGGATATAGCCAAGTGGTTTATCCAAGCAGGATTAAGGGATATTAATGTAGATTGTGTAGGCTCAAATTGCTGTACTACAAAAGATTGTAATTCTGAGAAGGTGAGCATTAGTATATTTATTGCATCTGGTACAAAGTAGAGCTGGTTATATTATAGGATGTAGAATTAATTTATAATAGATAAACTAGGAGGAAAAATAGATGCCATTATTAGCTAAGTTAAAAAGTGATTTATTTAAAGCCTTGGCACATCCAATTAGAATTCAAATCTTAGAATTGTTAAGAGAAGGGGAGTTATGTGTTTGCCATATCTATGAAAATTTAGATCAGAGCCAGTCTAATGTCTCCCAACACCTTGCCAAGTTAAAGAATGCCCAGCTGGTTAAGGATAGAAAGGATGGTTTACAGGTCTATTATAGCCTAAAGGATGAGCAGGTTATTGAGATTTTAAAGATAGCTAAAGTGATTTTATTAAGGCAATTAGAAGAGACTAGAGAGTCATTATTAGAGGGGTGATGGAGAATGATAAAGTGGTTTGCCGATTTGGTGATCTATAATTGGTTTAATTTCAGTGAAGGGACCCGTTTAGGGGAGTCAGTACACTTCTTCTTTTATGATACGATTAAGATTATAGTCTTGTTGAGTATTATGATATTTTTTATCTCGATTTTACGTAGTTTCTTTCCACCAGAGAAGACTAAGAAGTTGTTAAGTAACAGAGGTAAGTTTGTTGGCAACTTCTTAGCTTCGGCTTTAGGAGTGGTAACTCCTTTCTGCTCCTGTTCCTCGGTACCAATTTTTATTGGTTTTATTGAGTCAGGTGTACCCTTAGGGATTACCTTCTCCTTTTTAATTACCTCACCAATTGTTAATGAGGTAGCCTTAGTGATGTTATACTCATTATTTGGTTGGCAAATAGGAACCTTATACTTAATTAGTGGAATAGTTGTGGGAGTAGTTGGTGGAATAATAATCGGGAGTATAGGCTTAGAGTCTGAGGTAGAAGAGTATGTCTATCAGATTCAGATCGATGATGATGAGATAGAAGAGCTCAGCTGGGAGCAGAGAATTGAGTATGCCAAAGGTGAGGTCAAGGATATTGTTGGAAGGGTGTGGAAGTATGTCTTGGTTGGAATTGGAATTGGAGCTTTAATCCATGGCTATGCTCCAGCAGAGGTATTGGCTAAGTATGCAGGTGAAGGAAATCCACTGTCTGTAATAGTAGCTGTATTAATAGGAATTCCCCTTTATTCTAATGCCATGGGAACAATTCCAATTGCTCAAGCACTCTTAGATAAAGGTGTAGCCTTAGGAACAGCACTAAGCTTTATGATGGCTACTACGGCATTATCCTTACCAGAGATGATTATCTTACGCAAGGTGATTAAGCCTAAGCTGATAGCCATCTTTATTGGTGTAGTAGCAGTAGCTATTATTGGGGTGGGGTATATGTTTAATTGGGTTATGTAGTAATTAGCTAATGGCTGATAGCTAGTAGCTAATAGCTAATCGAAGGGAGGTTGAGTCAATTTTAGAATTATCCAGAGAGAAGAAGAATAGATTAATTAATGAGATTCAAGGTTTCTTCTATAATGAAAGGGAAGAGGAGATAGGGATTATTGCTGCTGAAAGGGTATTAGATTTCTTTTTAGAAGAGTTGGGGACTTTAGTTTATAATAAAGCCTTAGATGATTCTAGGCTTTGGTTTGCAGAGAAGTTGGAGAATATAGAGATAGATTATGATTTATTATATAAAAATAGCGATTCAAAAAGATAAATAGGAGGGAATTTTAATGAAGATTACTGTGTATGGTGGTGGATGTAAGAATTGTATCAATCTAGCTGATAATGCTAAAGCAGCTGCAAAAGAGTTAGGAATTGAGATCGAACTAGAGAAGGTGACTGATATGGCTGAGATTGCAATGGCTGGAATTATGAAGACACCTGGTTTAGCAATTGATGGTAAAGTTAAAGTTAAGGGTAGAGTAGCTAGTAAAGAGGAAATTAAGAAGTTACTTAAGTAGGATCAAATTTAGAGTTAATCTTAAATCTGTAGGTGAGAAGGATGATATATCTATTAACTTTATTGTTGACGATAGTGCTGTTTATCAGGGATAGGGAGAAGACAATTGCTGGTGTCAAGCTAGGGATAAAGAAGTTAATCAAGAATTTACCTGTATTTTTGAATATGATAATTTTAGTATCTATTTCACTCTATTTTGTATCTGATGAGCTGATTGTAAGGTTTTTGGGAGAGAGTAGTGGGATAATAGGGCTTTTGTTAGCTATACTTTTAGGTTCAATCTCTCTGATGCCAGGTTTTATTGCTTTTCCCTTAGCAGGGATATTATTGGATAAAGGTGTTAGCTATATGGTTATTGGCGGATTTACTACTACTTTAATGATGGTGGGAGTATTGACCTATCCAATTGAGAAGGAGTTTTTTGGAGTAAGGGTAACCATTATTAGAAATCTGATAAGTTTACTAATAGCTTTATTAGTCTCAGTATTGGTCGGTATCTTTTATGGGGAGATAATAATATGAATTTAAATAATTTAAGAAAATATGGTCTGTTTTTGTTCTTTGTTGGTTTTGTGCTATTGAGCTTTATCTTTGATTATAATGTAGGGGAAGGTATATATGATAACTTTCTCCAATTTACCCTAACGATGATAAAGTTTCTTCCAGCTGTATTTGTTTTGATTGGTCTTTTTGATACTTGGGTAGATAGAGAGGTGATAGAGAGGCATTTAGGTAATGATTCAAATTACCTTTCCTTTATCTGGGCTATCTTATTATCAGGGACTACAGTGGGAGGATTGTATGTAGCCTTTCCTGTTGCTCATTCTCTGTTAAAGAAAGGAGCCAGTCTAAGAATTATCTTTACATATATTGGGGCGGCAGCTATCTGTAGAATACCAATGACTTTATTTGAAGCCTCTTATGTAGGTATTAAATTTACTTTGATTAGATTGTTTACCTCTATTCCTCTAATTATTATCAGTAGTATCTTATTGGAGAAGTATTTAAAAAGTAGAGGGTATCAAATCAGTGATGACTTAGCCTCTTAACCAGTTTTATCTGTAAAATATATAAGCTAGTCTGGCAATAAAGCTGCTAAAGTTTTAATGCTTGAAGATATTAAAAAGTATATAATAATTTTATAGTTATTCCTCCTCATTTGAGGGGGAATTTTTACTTTGAAGTTATTGAGCTGTATTGTGGTCTTGATTTAATAGAGGAAATACGACACTTTGGTCATTAGGCAGACAGGTGGGTAAGATAGTTAGATTAAATAAAATGTTTTAATATTCTAAAAAATAATGACCCTCTTGCTTATATAAGCAATTAATTATAAAATGATATGGATACTAATAAATATTTAGAGAGTAAATGAAGGAGGAAGATTAGTGGTTGAAGCAATTAAAAGGGGAGTCAAAAAATCTTGGAGTACTTATCTATCTTTGATGAAGATTATTATTCCAGTATATATATTGGTGACTTTTTTGAAATATACAGGAGTTATAGGATATTTTGATCAATTATTTAGCCCAATGATGAAGTTGGTGGGCTTGCCAGGTGAAGCTGCTTTAGCACTATTAACAGGGTATCTAATGAATATTTATGGTGCTTTAGGAGTAATTGCTGGTTTAGATTTGGGAGCTCGGGAGATTACTATTTTAGGGACTATGCTAGGATTGGCCCATAGCTTGATCATTGAAGGGGCTATTATTAAGAGGATAAGAGTCAGGCTATTTCCTTTAATAAGTTTGAGGATAATCTTATCCTTAGTATCTGGAATTATTTTAAATATACTTTTATAAAGGGGTTGAACTATATCAAATGGATTGGGCAGGATTCTTTTTTGAAGTTTTTAATGGAAGTTTAGGGATGTTAAAGACAGTAGCAGTCATCTTATTTCCATTACTTATCGGTATTGAGATAGTAGATGAGCTTGGTCTCTTAGATAAATTCTCTAGTTTATTTGCACCGATATTAAGAATTTTTAAGTTACCTAAAGATGCTAGTTTACCATTGATTGTAGCTCAAGTCTTTGGTATTACCTATGGGGCTGGGCTGATTATCAGAAGTGTAGAAGATGATAAATTATCCTCCTCAGAATTGATGACTGTGGCTGTATTTCTAATGGTCTGCCATGCCGTAGTTGAAGATACGCTTTTATTTGTGGCTATTGGTGGAAATGGATTGATTATGTTAGGTTCTAGAGTGATTTTAGCAATATTAATTACTTACTTATATAGTAAATATTTTGTTAATAATGAGAAGATAGATATAGAAGAGTTAGTAGAGGCTGACTGCTGCTAAGGGCAGTGATGAGTGACGAGTAATGAGTAAGAAGATAGATTCCATGTAGGGAAGGGTTGCAACCCTTCCCTTATTAATAATATTAGGGGGAGATGCTGTGGGGGGATTTTTATCAAGACGTATCAAAGCTGATTTATCATTACTATTTGTAGTTATAATCTGGGGCAGTACCTTTGCCTTTATGAAGGATATCTTTAATACAATCACTCCATTTTATTTCTTAACTTTAAGGTTTAGCTTTGCTACAGCAGTTTTGGGGATGATCTTTTATAAAAAGGTGAAACAATTAGATTTAAATACATTCAAATATGGATTGTTTGCTGGAGTATTTCTCTTTGGAGGCTATGGGCTACAGGTTACAGGGTTAAAATTGACTGATGCCTCTAAAGCAGGATTTATTACAGGGCTAGCAGTGGTCTTAGTACCAATTCTATCGGCGATTATTTTTAAGAAAATGCCAGAGTTAACAACATCTATTGGTGTTATTTTAGCTACTATAGGATTAGCTTTATTAACTTTTAATGGTAGATTATTATTTAATTTAGGGGATTTCTTGGTCTTCTTATCAGCCTTTTCTTTGGCAATACATATACTTTTAGTCGATAGATATGTTAAGAGTAAAGATGCGATTTTATTTACTATTATTCAGATTGGGACAGTAGCTTTATTGAGTGGAATCTCAACACTGCTTGAAGGCAGCTATGTTTTGGTGACAGATATTAGTATCTGGACTAATGTTATATATATGGGCTTATTTGCTACCGCTTTAGCCTTGATTGTTCAGAATAAGGCTCAGCAATTTACTACTGCAACACGAACTGCCATCATCTTTGTGATGGAGCCTGTCTTTGGTGCTTTATTTGCTTATCTCTATCTTGGAGAGCTAATCAGTGCAAAGGGATATTGGGGAGGGGTTTTAATTGTATTAGGGATGTTATTTGCTGAGTTAAAGTTTGAAAATATTAAAAATTTTTTGGTAAGGAAAAAAGAAATAAAGGAAGTTAGCTAAGGGCATGGAGATCTAAGGTCTCCTGTTTTTTTATGGATTAAGAAAAAGTTCATATCTACAGGGAAGCATATTTTATGTAACAAATATAGTCAATTTAGAAGGGTGATTTTTTGATCCTATTGAAATATATAATAAGATAAAAAGATTTGACCTTATTAGGGTGAGTAGAATTAATTTCCTGAAATTTATAGGAGGTCTATTCTATTAATCTTTTTTATTATGGAGGTAGCTAATAACATAGATCAAAGCAATTACTGTTAATAGTTCTTTTGCTAAATAAATAAAAAATTAAATCATCCATTCTTCAATAATCCTCCTTGAATAAATTTATAAGTATATAATAACTTATTTGGAGATTTATTTCAATGAAGTTTTAAAGTAGTTTATCTTTTAAATCAGTATTTATTATGGGATAATAATTTTAGTGTTAGGTGCTTGAGAAGATAGATAAGAAGGAGTTGCTAAAATGGTGTAAAATTTATAAAAATAGGAGGCTTTATAAATGAGAGTATTTAAACTAAGAGATGTTCTTTACTTGTTTTTAGTTTTAATAATTGCAATGAGTTTAACAGGGTGTAGAGAATTAGAAGATATAGAAATCAATGATATAAATCTTGAAGAAATAGACGATGGGCAATATATTGGTGAATATACGACTACACTTGTGGCGGCAAAGGTTGTAGTTAAAGTTGAAGAGCATAAACTAATTAGTATCGATATTTTAGAACATAGGAATGGGCGTGGTCAAAAGGCAGAAAGGATAGTAGATTCAGTGATTAGACAACAGAAGTTAAAGGTAGATGTCATTTCTGGTGCAACGGGAAGTAGTAAGGTGATCTTAAAGGCTATTGAGAAGGCTTTATCTAAATAAAAATAAGTTAGAAGGGGGAATTAATAATGAAAGAGCAGACTAATAAAACTATTGTCATCTATAAGTCTAAATATGGGAGTACCAAGCAATATGCCAAGTGGATAGCTCAAGAAGTAAAGGGAGATTTATTTGAGAACTCTGAGGTTGATGTTAGTGATTTACAGGATTACGATAATATAGTTTTAGGAGGGTCTTTACATGCAGTAGGAATAAAAGGAGTTAAGGTACTTACAGAGAACTTTGATCGATTGAAAGATAAGCAGCTCATAGTCTTTGCAGTTGGCTGCTCACCTGCAACAGAAGATGTTATCAATCATATTATTAATCATAATTTTATAGAAAAGATGAAGGAGAAGATAAAGTTCTTCTATCTTAGAGGTGCCTTTAATTATAAAAAACTAAGCTTGATTGACAAATTGATGATGTTGGCTTTGAAATTTAAGCTTAAGATGCAAAAAGAAGCGTTGGATGAAGATGCCAAGAGATTATTAGATAGTTATGATAATCCAATAGACTGGACTGATAAAGAGGCAATTGCTCCGATTGTTGAATACATAAATAGATAATTTATTAAATTATCTATTTGTGTTAGTAGAAGAATTGATACAACATAGAGATATTGAGACACTTTCAAAATTAAGAATGGAAAATGGAGAATTAAGAATTAAAAGATTTTAAATGTTTTTAAACCGAAGAAAATTACTGTTTGAACGAAGCAAAAATTGAACTAGAATTTAGAGTTTAATCAGGTTTTAATTAAAGAATCTGATTAATAATATTATTTAGTATTCTGATTGCTGAGTGAGTTTAATTTTCTTATTGATTGGATTTATCACGAAGAGTTTTTATTCTTTAAAACTCGTAGGTTTGGTTACTTTTTCATCAAGGAAAAACGTAACTCGCCCTTAGGCGAAACCTAATAACTTTGTCTACTTTTTAAAAAGTAAAAGTATCTCAATATATACATAAAAATCCACTATTAATCATAAGAAATTAAAATAATTTGAGATAATAAAGGAGGAGAAAATAATGAAAAAAGTCTTGTTATTAATTACTTTAATTATTTTATGTACAAGCCTTGTCTGGGCAGCAGAACCAGAAAGTAAGACCATTTCAGTTCCGATTATAGCTAGCAGTCCAGAAACAGGAGTGATGCTAGGCGGTATGGCTATTTATCTAAAGAAGGAAGAGCAAGAGAAGCTCAAGGTAGATTTAGGAGCAATGTATACTCAAGAGAAGCAGACCAATATATTCTTAGTGAGTAATAAAGATTATAATGATAAGAAAATAGAGTTGGTCCTTAGCTATCAAGATTGGATTTCAAAATATTATGGTATAGGCAATAATACCGAGTCTGTTAATGAGGAAGATTATGATTATGAAGGCTTTAAAGTAAGAGGAGGATTTAGTAAAGAGATACTAGATAATAATTATTTAGGGATTATTACAAGCTATGAAGATTATAATATAGGTTTGGATAAGAATATAGTAGGAATTGAAGGAACTGCTGGAGTAGATCTATTGGGTGTTGGTCTTAGCTATTCTTATGATACTAGAGATAGAAAAATGAATACGAGAGATGGTCAGTATTTCAATTATGCAGTAGAAGCCTATAATCATGATTTGACAGATTATAAATTTATTAAACATGAGTTTGATTATAGAGCCTTTAAAGAGATATACAAACACCACGTAATAGGTTTTCAGTTCATGCTAGAGCTCAACTGTGGTGAGGTACCCTTTCAGAAGCTAGCTTCTCTTGGGGATAGTAGACTGATGAGAGGGCTTTTAGATGGAAGGTATATAGATAAGAATAAGTTTGCTGCTCAGATTGAATATAGATATCCAATCTATAAAAAGTTTGATGGTATAGTATTTGCTTCATTAGGAGAGGTATACAATCAAGACTTTGATATAGATGAGTTAAAGGAAAGCTATGGAATGGGAGTTAGATATAATTTAGATCAAGAAGAGGGAATTAATTTAAGGTTTGATATGGCCTTTGGTGATGATGATACTAAGGTATATGTTACCCTAGGGGAGGCTTTTTAAATTATTTGTTTAGAGATTTTAATTAATATGTTAATTTTTTGAAGATAAGAAAATATTAAAACTTTAAAAATTTTTGTATCTTTTTAGCTTGATAGATACATAATATTCTGTAAGAGCAAGGTAATTATTGGCTTCCTTTCACATCCATATTTAAAAATTAAAGGAAGTACTAAAGGTTATTAGAGCAGATATGGAGTACAAGATTTAAGGCTTAGGGAGAGAGCTTCAAGTTTTATTTATTCAAGTGAAATATTTAATAGAAGAAATTATCTATAGTAGAGGCATCAACTAGAATAGGGGGATAAAAATGAAGCTTCTAAAACCGGTCAACTCAGAGAATATTTTAATTGGGATTGGTGTGGCTGCTTTAACCTATTTATTAGGTCCAAAGATTAAACGCAATGCTAAATCTTTGGCAGAAAGAGGAATGGAAAGGGCTATGATGGCTGGTGATGCAGCTTCTGAAACTATTGATAATGGTAAGGAGAAGATGGTTGATATTTTTGAGGATATGGGTGATGAATATTCAAGTATTTATTCAGAAAATGATGAGCTTACAATGCTATATGATGAATTAGAAGCAGACAGAGAACAGTTGAATGAATTAACAGGCTTAGTCTATGACCTGAAGGAAGAAATTGCGAGCCTTAAAAATTACCAATAGTCTATGATTGCTTATAAGCTCTATAGCTAAATGCTATAGAGCTTTTTTAAATTCTTAAACTATTTTAAATTAAGATAATGAAGCTACTAATTATACCTTAAACAAGGAGATTAAATTTAAATCTTGAATTTAAGAAAGTAAGCTTAATCAGTTATATAGTTTATTTAAGAACTTGAAATATAAATTCTATATCATCAATTATAAATCAAGAAATAGGAGGAGTTAGTATGGAGAAGCTTATCTTAGAAGGAAATTTAGCAGAGGTGAATTTAACAGGATTATTTGGTTATCCAGTTGAGCATTCCTTTTCACCAGCGATGCATAACAGTGCTTTCAAAGAGGTAAATCTAAATTATTTATATCTACCCTTTGCCATCAAACCAGAGAATGTAGAAGAGGCAGTCAAGGGGATTAAGGCTTTTGATCTGAGAGGTGTCAATGTAACTATCCCCCATAAGCAAGCAGTAATACCTTATCTAGATGAACTATCAGAAGAGGCAGAGCTGATTGGAGCAGTCAATACTATTGAGAATAGAGATGGGAAGCTGATAGGTTATAATACTGATGGAAGGGGCTTTATCAGATCATTGAAGGAAGAAGGGGATTTTGAAGCTAAAGGGAAGAAGGCTTTAATTATAGGTGCTGGAGGAGCATCAAGAGCTGTTGCTTTCCAATTGGCTTTAGAGGGGATTGATAAAATTTATATCTCCGATTTGAGCCAAGGTCTTGCCAAAGTTTTAGCAGATGATGTTAATAGTAAAGTTGATAAAGCCAAGGCTATAGTCGTTGATTCTAAAGAGACAGATGAAATTGTAGCTAAAGTAGATTTATTAGTAGATGCTACTCCAGTAGGAATGTACCCTAAGGTAGATGTTAAGCCAGTAGTAAGTACTGAAGTATTACATAAGGACTTAGTAGTCTATGATTTGGTTTATAATCCTCTTGAGACAGTATTATTAAAGGCTGCTAAAGAGGCTGGTGCCAAAGCAGTTAGTGGTTTGGGAATGCTACTTTATCAAGGAGCAATAGCCTTTGAAATCTGGACTGATGTAGATGCCCCAATTAAAATAATGAGAAATGCATTAGAAGAGATGCTAGGATTATAACTATTATCTTTAAAGTAAAGCTCAGGCAAGCTGCCTGAGCTTTTTAATATCCATAATATTTTTCTAGAATTCCAAAAATCTTATTTTTAATAGCAGTAGGGGCATTATTAAAAGAAATCTTCTCTGGCGAGGGAGGCAAATTATATCCTTTTCCTAGATAATCACAACTTCCAATAGCATTCATTTTATAAACCTTCTCATCGATGATTACTGTGTAATCTCTTTTGTTCTCTAAAATTTGAAAATAGGGTACTCTAGAAGATAACTGAATAGACAATCACATCACCTCTATAAGTTATTTCAATCAATCCTTATAATAGAATTTGATTTAAAATTATAAGATTAATCGATTTTATACTTGATAATTTCAATTCTAATAATCATCCCTCTATGTAGTTATTTATATATACTTAGATACAACCTAAGGTCTTTTGAATATAGGTTCTCTGTGGATTTTTTGTAATGGTGCAACTGTTGGTATTAGTATCAAACCATACACATTCCGCTGCTAAGCAAGAGCTATTATATAAAATTTTATCTAAATTAGACTCTTTTTTTATTAAGCTCTTATTGGCCATAAAGAGTAAAGGGCAAATGTGCATTTGTTATATCCTCCTCTATCAATTATAGTTAGCAAACTTTGGAGTTAAATTTAAATGATAATTAGTAAAGCATATTATTTATATGTCTGCTTATATTATTATGTGATACTTTTGTAAAATAGAAGGAATTTTTCTAAGTTTATTTGACTAATTAGAGGTAAGCAGGATATTAAAAGTTGCTTAACATAAAAAATCCTAGTGGATAAATCCACTAGGGTTTTCTTATGATACCAACTCAAATTGGCTTTCATAAAGTGATTTATATACTCCGCTATCTTGATTTAATAGCTCTTGATGCTTTCCTTGCTCTACAATTCCATCATCAGTTAAGACTAGAATCTTATCGGCATCGATAACTGTAGATAACCTATGGGCTATTACTAGAGTGGTTCTATCTTCTGCCAATCGTTTTAATGACTCTTGAATTATCTTCTCACTTTCATTATCTAAAGAAGAGGTTGCTTCATCTAGAATTAAGATTGGTGGATTCTTTAAGAAGGAACGAGCAATAGATATTCTCTGCTTTTGCCCACCAGATAGTTTAACCCCGCGTTCACCGATATTGGTATCATAGCCCTGTTCTAAATTCATAATAAATTGATGGGCATTGGCTTTCTTAGCTGCTGCTATAATCTCTTCATCACTAGCATCCAATCTACCATAAGCTATATTCTCCTTAATCGTTCCATTAAATAAGAAGACATCCTGTTGTACAATTCCTATATTTTTTCTCAATGAAGTTAGACTGACATCTTTAATATTTATATCATCTATTAGAAGCTCTCCTTGGTCTATTTCGTAGAATCTTGGTAATAGCTTACATAGTGTAGACTTACCTGCTCCTGATGGACCAACAAAGGCAACAGTCTCTCCCACATTAATCTTAATATCTATTCCTGCCAGTACTTTACTATGGTGATTGTAGCCAAAGGAGATATTTCGATATTCTATGTTACCTTTAACATGGGTTAACTCTAGTGCATCTTTTTTATCTTTAATCTCTGCTTCCATATCTAATAGTTCAATAAAGCGTTGAAAACCTGCCATCCCTTTTTGGAACTGTTCATTAAAGCTGACCAATCGCTTAATAGGTTCCATAAACATATTGACATAGAAGATAAAGGCTATAAGCTGTCCACTAGTTAATTCTCCTAACTTAATAAAGTAAGCACCAGCAGCTAGGGTAATTAGAAGAATCATATTACTAAAGAAGTTCATACTGGCATAAAAGTCAGCCATAGTCTTCATAGCTATTTCTCTTGCCTTACAGTAGCGATTATTTACCTTATCGAAGCGTTCTTGTTCAAACTCTTCATTAGTAAAGGACTTAACCACTCTAACCCCACTTAAATTGTCCTCAATTTGAGAGCTGACTATACCTAGCTTCTCTTTGATTATCTTAAAGTTTTGGTGCATTCTCTTACCTAATTTAAAGGATAGAAGTATCATGATAGGAATCATAGTAAAGGTAAATAGGGCTAATTTCCAATGCATAGTAGTTAAGATGGCAAAGGAGCCTAAAATCATAACTATAGATATAAATAAATCCTCAGGTCCATGATGAGCTAATTCAGATATATTAAGTAAGTCATTGGTAATACGGGACATCAGATATCCGACCTTATTGTCATCATAAAATTTGAAGTCTAAGGTCTGTAGATGGGAGAATAGGTCTCTTCTCATATCTGTCTCCATCCTAATTCCTACAATATGCCCCCAATGGTGAACAATATGCTGTAAGATAAATCTTAAGATATACAGAACAAATAAGATAATTATTATATTGAAGGCTATAGAGAAGTTCTGCTTGGGAAAATGTTCATCTATCATCTCCTTAATAAAGAAAGGAAAGAGTAGGTCAATCCCAGATATCAAAAAAGCACTACCTATATCCACAATAAATAACTTTAAATGATTCTTATAATAACTTATAAATCTCTTTATCATATTTTTACCCTCCTTATGTATGCCTACTATTTTAGCATATTGTAGTTTTGACTTCAATATAAATTGCTTTTAGTTTATTGTCTTAATATAGAGATATTGCGACACTTTGTGTCGAGTGTGAGCTATGAGTGTGAGTGTGTGTAAAACTTCTTTTTATTGGGGTTTACTCACACTCACACACCCACTCACGCTAATTTTAAAAGTATCACAATATATCCATTAATAGGCACTATTTACATTCAAATTTAATCATAATATCGTATCAAATTAAAAAAATATAGAAGTATTTCTTGCAATTTAAGTTTAATAGCATTATAATTAGATTGTACACAATTTAATTAAGTGTAATTTAATTACTGAAAATAAAAGAGGGAGTGATCAATATTAATAAATATGATTTATTAAAGCTTGATAATCAGCTATGTTTTCCTATATATGTTGCCTCAAAAGAGATCATTAAAATATATAAGCCTTATCTTAAGGAATTGAATTTAACATATACCCAGTATATTGTAATGATGGTTCTTTGGGAGGAGGATAATATCTCTGTGAAGGATATTGGAGAAAAGTTATATTTAGATTCTGGAACTTTAACTCCAGTATTAAAGAAATTAGAGAAGCTAAATTTAATTGAAAGGAGGAGAAGCGAAGAGGATGAGAGGGTTTTAATTATATCTTTGACTGAAAAAGGGAAAGGTTTAAAAGAGAAAGCTTCTGAGATCCCCACTAAAGCTTTTTGTAAAACAGGCTTAAAAGAGGAAGATGCTTTGTTATTAAAAGACAAGTTAAGTGAATTAGTGAAAAATCTTATAAATAATTAAAAATTAAGAGGAGATGATAGAATGTCAATTTATGATTTTAAGGTCAAAGCTGTAGATGGTAAAGAGGTTAGTCTAGAAGAGTATAAAGGTAAAGTACTTATTATAGCTAATACTGCTAGTAAGTGTGGGTTTACTCCCCAATATGAAGATTTACAGAAGTTGTATGAAGAGTACAAGGACCAGGGGCTTGAAATTTTAGGATTCCCATGCAATCAATTTGCCAATCAGGAGCCTGGAACTAGCCAAGAGGCACAGAGCTTTTGTACTATGAATTATGGTGTTGAATTTCCTATTTTTGCTAAAGTAGATGTTAGAGGTGAAGGTGCGATACCATTATTTAAGTATCTTACAGAGAAAGCTCCTCATGAAGGCTTTGATTTAGATCATCCTAATTCTAAATTAATCTACTCAGTTTTAAGTGATAAGTTCCCAAGCTATATTCATGGCAACTCAATCAAATGGAATTTTACTAAATTTGTTGTTGGTAGAGATGGAGAGGTTTTAAAGAGATTTGAAACTCATATTGAGCCAAGGTATATGGAAGAATATATTCAAGAGGTTTTATAGGCTGCTGATACTCTAATTTTTATAAAAATTAGAGTATCACGATAGATAATCTGTAAGCAAGGTGGAAGTTTAACCCAATTAAATTGTGTACAATTTAATTGGGTTAAATCTATTATCTTGTATTGTTTTTACAAAGAAAATATAAACAAAGTTGACCAAAATAGAGTATAGCTTATAGACAATAAAAAAGGAGATGATAAGATGTCGGTTTATGATTTTAAAGTTAAGACAGCAGGTGGTCAAGAGATCAGTCTGGAAGAGTATAAAGGTAAAGTTCTTATCATAGTCAATACAGCTAGTAAATGTGGCTTCACACCTCAATACGAGGAATTGGAGGAGTTATATAAAAAGTATGGAAATGAAAAATTTGAAATACTGGCTTTCCCTTGTAATCAATTTGGCAAGCAAGAGCCAGGAAATAATCAAGAGATTCAATCTTTTTGTCAATTAAATTATGGGGTGAGTTTCCCAGTATTTGCAAAGGTTGATGTCAATGGCTCCGATACAACCCCATTATATGATTACCTGAAAAAAGAGCAATCTGGACTCTTAACTAAAGCAATTAAGTGGAATTTTACTAAATTCCTAGTCGATGCTAAAGGAGATGTAGTTAAAAGGTATGCTCCTACCACTTCTCCTCTAAAATTAGAAGAAGAGATTAAAAGATTAATAGAGCAAGCAGATTAGGGAGAAATTAGATAATAGAATGATAATGCGACACTTTTGAGTTGATAGTTGATAGTGTGTAGTGGATAGTTAGAGGACTAAAAACCTATATTTAAATGGTTTTGAACTTAACTATCAACTGTCAATTATCAACTATACACTGAAGTAAAAAAGTGTCCCAATTGATGCTAGTATAAAATCATGGACACACTTTAGTGAACATATTACAATATAACTAAGAAAGGGTGTGTCCATATGAGTTATACAGAGGATTTTAAACAAACGATAGTTGAACTTTATCAATCAGGTAATAAATCTAAATCAGAGCTTGCTCGCGAATATGGTGTTTCTAGAACTTCTATAAA
>NZ_PVNB01000018.1 GCF_003001995.1 Orenia metallireducens
TGGAATGGAGCAACAATAAAGGAAAGCTGTATACGGGAAAACCGTACGTGCAGTTTGAAGAGAGGTCCCAGCTGTGAGGCTGGTCCTACTCTATTATTGAAATTATATTTTGAAAATCGTAGGTAGAGAGAAAAAATTAAACTGACATATTATATTAACCAGAAGAGTTTGCAGATGAAATAGTGTATTTATAAAGATGGTATAACGAGAAGTTAAGAATGACTGCAACATAACTGTAATTTTTAATAAGATTTAATATCGCGAGGTTAGCTATATACTATTATAAGTTGCTAAGATTAAAGATTTTTTTATTTTAGATTACATATATATTTAAGGGGTGAGGCTACTTTTACTCTATTTTTCAAATAAAGAAGGTAAACCTCTTTATTTTGTAGAATATGTTAAGATGTGGCAATTATCTGTGATATCTATTATCTGGAGGGATTTTATATGGGAGTCAATAAATTTACTAACCTTGAATATTGTAATGTTAATGGAAGGTCTTTAGTGTTAGATATCTATGTACCTCAGTTAGCTGGTGAGAAGCCTCCTTTAGTAATTTATCTCCATGGAGGAGAGTGGGAAATAGGTAGCAATAATGGTTATGAAGAGGTTTATAGTGTGTCTAGACCACTGATTGAGAATGGATATGCTGTTGCAATAATAGACTATCGATTATATAATGAAGCAGAGTTCCCAGCTCAGATTGAAGACTGTAAAGCTGCTGTTAGGTGGCTTAGGGCTAATGGAGACAATTATGGTTTTAATCCTGAGAAAATTGGAGTTTGGGGACGTTCAATTGGGGGGCATTTGGCATCTTTATTAGGCACAGCAGGGGATTTTAGAGGTTTTGATGTAGGTGAGTATCTAGAATATTCAAGCAAGGTACAGGCAGTCTGTGATTTTTATGGAATGAGAGATTTATTAGAGATAACAGAGGCGAATCCAATTAATTATATAAGCCTAGAAGTACCTCCTTTTTTGATGGTTCATGGAGAGGCAGATATTGAGGTTCCTCTTTTGCAAAGTGAATTATTATATAATGCTTTAAAGAAATTTACTAATCAAGTGGAGCTATATATCTTAGAAGGAGAAGGTCATGGCTTTGATATCATTAATCAAGAATTTCATCAGGATGTGTATAAACAGGTAATAGACTTTTTTAATAATTATTTAAGATGATTTTTAAAGAGGAGTTTGATATGTTATGGAGGCTTTTGTACCGTTACTAGTTTTAATTCCTTTATTACCCTTTGTAGCTATAGCTGAATATATAAGATTAGAAGAGAAGGGGCAAAATAAGAAGATTATAATCTTTAAAGTTCTATTGAATATTTTAGTGGTTGTCTTATCGGTGTTGTTACTTATTTATTTGCCAGCAGAGTATGATAAAATTTTAAATATGTTAATTATAGTAGTTGTATTTTTAAAATATCGTGCTAAGGTTAAGAAATAGATTATATATTATAAGGAGAGGAAGATAATGTCATGGCGCAAGATTAAGCGGACAATCACAGCAGAGCCTGGAACATATATCTTGATTCTAGAAGCTAAAGAGGTTCAAAAGGTTAAAGTTGGTAAATTAGGTTACTTTGATATTGAAAAAGGCTACTATGTTTATGTAGGGAGTGCTTTTGGGTCAGGCGGGGTACATTCAAGGGTTAGAAGGCATAATAAAAAGTATAAGAAGCTCTATTGGCATATCGATTATTTAAGAAAGGAGACAGAGCTTATTGAAATTTGGTATGCTTATGGTAGAGAAAGGTATGAACATAAGTGGGCACAACTACTAGAAAGTTTAGAGAGTAGCTCTATCCCTTTTTCAGGCTTTGGGTCAAGTGATTGTGACTGCCCAGCACATTTATTTTATTTTGAAAATATACTAGGCTTTAATGATTTTTATAAAAAATTAAAGGAAAATTTAGCAAATCAAAAAGTAATAGAGCTGTCTAAGTTAGAACTATAATCTATTTAAGAAGCTGCTCTATTAAATTTTTTATGGATTTTCTTGATTTTTATGTTAATTTGGTTATAATTATATAGACTATTATATATAATATTGGATCTAATTTAAAGGAGGGAGATTGGAATCGATAGTAAAGAGAAGATAATTAATACAGCTTTCAAACTATTTATTCGAAAGGGATATCAGGGGACTTCCCTAAATTCTATTGCTAAAGAATCGGGGTTGACCAAAGGTGGCATCTATCATTATTTTGATAGTAAAGAGGACTTATACTATCAGGTTTTAGAAGATTATTTCACTCCAAATGGAATACCTGAATGGCTACAAAATATAGAGTTAGATATAAAAGCTCTGATTTGGAGAGGTTTTGAATCTCTTAAAGAGAAGAAAAAGTACATTCAAGACTTGGTAGGTTCTGATAATGATGATGCGATTTTACATTACTATAACTTTTTATATGAAGCTACTCGGAAGTATCCAGAGTTTCAAAGGGCAATAGATGAATCTGATAAGCTAAAGATTGGTATTTTGACTGCTGCTTTTAAAAAGGCACAAGAAAGAGGAGAGATTCGCCAAGATTTAGATCCAGAGATCTTATCCTTCGAGTTAGATGCGTTATTGCAGCAACTATCATATTTAAACTTTGTCAATCCAGGTATTAAAAAAGATCAGAATATGTTCAAGAGATTATTTGATAATTATTGGATAAGGTTGAAAGTGTAATTTTTTTATCTTAAAAACATACCGACTGGTAGGTATGAACGGAGGGTTATGATGAAAGAGAATAAGAATATAAGTAGATTAAAGGTGATTTTAGCTATAGCTTTACCGATTATAATTCAGAATATAGTAATGCATTTTCAGATTATGATCGATAGAGCCTTTTTAGGAAATCTTGAGTCACGGTATCTAGCTGCAATTGGGAATGTCTTGATTCCTTACAGTGCTCTAAACTTCTTCTTCTTTTCTGCAGCAACAGGATTGACAGTTTTGGTGGCTCAGAATTATGGGAGAAAGGATTATAGTAAGGTTCAGCGTTTAGGGGAATCGTCGTTCTTCTTTTCTACATTATTTTCAATAGGACTCTTCTTAATATGGGCTTTAGGTGGGAGATGGATATTCTCACTTTTTGGAGCAGAAGGGCAGATACTTCAGGATTCAGTTACTTATGTAAGAATTTTAGCAGTCTCATTAGTCTTTTTAGGAATTGAGGTTTCAGCAGCATCTATCTTCCAAGGTGTAGGCATTACCCGACCTATTATGGTCTTTGGAGTTGTCAAGAGTTTAAGTAATCTCTTTTTAGATTGGGTGATGATTTATGGTAAGTTTGGTTTACCAGCTTTGGGTTTAGAAGGGGCAGCTTTAGCTACTATGATATCTAATATTATAGCAGCTGTGGGAATCTTTATAGCTGTTATAGTGTATAGTGATCTACCTTTTAAGTTCTCTAAAAGGGCTTTGTTAAAACCAAACTGGAATTTATATAAAGAGACCTTAAATATAGGGATTCCTAGTGGACTTGAATCTCTTTTATGGAATGTAGGGCAGTTGGTAATAGTACGCTTATTAAATCAGATTGATGGGATGACTATAGGGATTTATTCACTGGTAGCGGGGATTCAATCTCTGGCATTATTTATTTATCTTGGTTTTGCTAAGGCCGCAATGACCAAGGTCGGTCAGTATTGGGGTAACGAAGATTTTGAGCAAGCAAGGGATATAGGTTTTTATTGTCAGAGGTTATCTGTAGTAGTTACTTTGGTTTTTGGGTTAATCTTCTTGATATTTCCCGAGTTTCTTGCAGGTGTCTTTACTTCAGATCCTAGTGTAATTGCTAGAGCAGTACCATTACTCCGCTTATCAGGACTACATATCAATTTACAGGTATTTAATGTAGTGATGGGTCATGCCATTAGAGGTACTGGTGATACCAAGTGGATGCTATATTCACAGATATTTGGGACTATCTTTGTAGTCTCTTTATCGCCGTTGATGATTTTTGGTCTCTCCTTAGGGCTAATGGGAATGTATCTTACTCTAATCTTAGATGAAGGAATTAGAGGTGGAATCAATCTGATGAGATTTTATTATGAAGAAAATCCCTTTAAAGTATGGCTAGCATTAGTTAAGGATAATAAAGAAGTAGCATAAGAAAAGCAGTTGATAATGTTAGTTGCTTAGGTCCAACATAACTGTACACTGTCAATAGTCAACTGTTCACTATCAATTCAATTGGAGGTAGAAATATGACAAAATCAGATTGGTTTAAGGATGTAGTTGTTTATCAGATATATACTAGAAGTTTTTTTGATTCTAATGGCGATGGAGTGGGAGATATAGCAGGGGTAACTGCTAAGCTGGATTATATAGAAAAGCTGGGTGTAGATGTTATCTGGATAAGTCCTTTCTGTTCCTCTCCAAATTATGATAATGGTTATGATGTATCTGATTATAGAGATGTTATGAAGGAATTTGGGTTTATGGATGATATTGAACTTTTGATTGAGGAGTGCCACAAACGTAATATTAAAGTCATGATGGATTTGGTTTTAAACCATAGCTCCGATGAGCACCCATGGTTTATTGAGGCTCGTTCTTCTAAGGATAGTCCTAAGAGGGATTATTACATCTGGTCTAAGGAGCCTAATAATTGGGAATCTTATTTTGAGGATTCAGCTTGGACTTTTGATGAAAGTAGTGAAGAATATTATTTACATCACTTCTATTATAAGCAACCTGATTTGAACTGGAGTAATCCTAAGCTTAGAGAAGAGATGTATGAGATTGTTCAGTGGTGGATAGATAAGGGAATAGATGCTTTTCGTCTAGATGCAATTCACCATATCGGAAAGCCAGAGGGGCTACCAGATGCTCTTGAACCTGAAAAAAGATGGAGTAAGAGAAACTATCGTAATACTGAAGAGACTCATCAGTATTTACAAGAGCTTTACGAGAAGGTATTAATTAATCATGATGTAATGACCGTTGGTGAGACTGGTGGTACTACTCCAGAATCTTCAAGGCTTTATGTAGATCAGGATAGGAATGAGCTTGATATGGTATTCCACTTTGGTCATGTACTTACGAAGAAGCTTGATGCACCAATCTTAAGGGATTATTTTAAGAAGTGGTATGATTCTTTAAGCCCTAAAGGATGGGATACAGTCTTCTTTAGTAACCATGATCTGCCTCGCCATGTATCAGTCTTTGGTGATGATCAAGATTATCGAAAAGAGTCAGCTAAGTTATTTGCTACATTAGAATTGACTATGTGGGGAACACCATATCTCTATCAAGGTGAAGAGATAGGGATGACTAACGTTAGATTTGATGATATCGATGACTATCAAGACCAAGCAAGTAAGAAGAGGTATGAGTGGGCACTTAAATCTGGTAAGAGTGAAGAGAAAGCTTTAGAATATTTTCTTCAACGTAATAGAGATAATGCAAGGACTCCAATGCAATGGAACAGCCAAGAGCATGGAGGATTTACTACTGGAGAGCCTTGGATTAAGGTAAATCCTAATTATAAGAGTATTAATGTAGAAGAAGAGAATCAAGAAGCTGATTCTATCTTAAATTATTATAAAGAGCTGATAGCCTTACACAAAGATAATAATGCCTTAAAGCGTGGAGACTTTAAGCTTTATGGAGAAGAAGATTCTCATATATTGGCTTATACTAGAACAGATGAAGAAAGAGAATTTCTAATCTTATTAAATATTTCAGGTGATAGTGTGGAGTATAGAATAGATGAGATTAATCAAGATTGGAATCTGGTTATAGGTAATTATGTTAAGCAACCAGAATCATTATCGCAAAATAATCTATTTAAGCCTTGGGAAGCAAGAGTATATATGATTAATAAATAGAAGTATTAAGTTAAAATAGCTCCTAATTAGGAGCTATTTTATTAGTTTATAGCAAAATAATATTATTTATAGATATTACTACACTTTCGCGTCTTAGTTGACAGTTAAGTTCTTTAAAGGCGAAAAGAATTATTGTTTGAACATAGCAAAAATTGAGATGAACTTTAGAGTACAATGAATTTTTAATTAGAGAGTATAATAATTACTAATTCATATTATTTGGATTGCGTAGTGAGTTATAATTCTTTTCTAGACCTTTTGGTTACTTTTAGGGCAATGCTAAGATTAACTCGGGAAAAAAGCTGGTAAGCTTTCCCAAAAGAGATTTTTATAGTTTGAATTACTTTTCAAAGTATAACTGTTGCAACATCCTCACTAACTCTTAATACATTAAAGTTTAATCAGCTACTTCATTTTAATTAAAGAGGTAGCAAGGTGATTATCAAGGAGTGGAGAAGTTATTAAGATAGCTTAATAATTATAATTGTAATTAAAGGAAGGAAGATATTATATGGAATTCAAATCGTCAACAACACCCATATCTAATAAATCAGACTCAGCTTATTGGCTCTTATTTAGTGAGAATCAAATTTTACTTAAATTTAATAATGATATCCCTGCTGTCCCACTTATCAATAATAGATTTGTAGATAATTTAAATCCTATTGTCACAGAGTTTCTTGGCACTTTAGATGGAGTATCCTGTTATGTAGGATTGCTTGAATCCCCGAATAAATTACTTAACTGTTTATCTTTTTATGGAATTAGGGAACTCTATGGAGTAATAGGTGAAGATTCATTCAAATTAATCGGCTATGCACATCAATTTATCAATTGGTCTTATGATAGCCAATATTGTGGTAGGTGTGGGGGCCCTACAGAGAATTTAAAGAGGGAGAAGGCTAAAATTTGTAGTGAATGTAATCAGATAATCTTTCCTCGGATATCACCAGCTATCATAGTAGCTATTACTAAAGATAATGAGATTTTATTAGCTAACTCATATAGATTTTCCAATAAATTATATAGTGTGATTGCTGGTTTTGTAGAGCCAGGTGAGACTCTAGAGGAGTGTGTTAGAAGAGAGGTTAAAGAAGAGGTAGGAATAGAGGTTAAAAATATTGAATATTTTGGTAGTCAACCTTGGCCTTTTCCAGATTCTTTGATGGTAGCCTATACTGCCGAGTATGCTAGTGGGGAGATAGTGATTGATGATGAAGAGATTGCAGATGCAAGGTGGTTTGATGTTAACAGCCTTCCTCAAATTCCAGAGAGGGTCAGTATTGCAAGAAGACTGATTGACTGCTTTATAGAGAATAATAGTTAATAGGGGGCTAAGATGAAGGGTAAAACTGCGATTATAACAGGTGGAGCACAGGGGATTGGTTCTGTGATAGCTCTTCACTTATTAAAAAAAGGGTGTAGTGTTGTAGTTTTAGATAATGATGCAGAAGCGATTGCTGATTTTATTGAAGATAATCAAGAGTTTAAAGAGAATATTCTAGCTATTAACTGTGATGTGGCTAAAGAAGATAAAGTAATTGATGCAGCAAGGAAAGTAGTAGAAAGGTTTAAGAAGATAGATTATATTATTAATAATGCTGCTATTGCTATCAATAAGGCTATTATGGAACTAAGCTTTGAGGAGTGGAATCGAGTAGTTGGAGTTAACTTGAGTAGTATCTTCTTGATTACTAAATACTTTAGACCATATTTTCGTAATAATCAGGGCGTTATTATCAACATGGCTTCTACAAGAGCCTTTATGTCTGAGTCAAATACAGAAGCCTATAGTGCTAGTAAAGGTGGTATCTATGCTCTGACCCATTCTCTAGCAATGAGCTTGGGACCTGTTATTAGGGTAAACTGTATCAGTCCAGGTTGGATAGATGTCTCTAATTATCAAAAGAAGAGTGAAAGAAAGCAGGAGAAGCTATCAAAAGAAGACCATCTACAGCATCCAGCTGGAAGAGTAGGTACTCCCCAAGATATTGCCTCAATGGTGGAATATCTATTATCAGATAAGGCAGAGTTTATTACAGGACAAAACTTTGTGATTGATGGTGGAATAACTAAAAAGATGATATATTTTTAATAAAATTGAGTAAGGGTACGAGAAATCGTGTCCTTTTTTCTTTATATTATTTTGTACTCAACTAAGGGTTATTATAGTAAGAGGACGGTAACAAGTGATGATTAACTAGCAAGGAGAGAGAAATTTTACTGGTTACTGGTCACTTGTCACTGACTGCTTATCACTCATCACAGAATAGGAGAAGGTAAAGATGTCATTATTACCTAGGATTATTTTATGTCTTTTGCTGATAATTGCGGGGATTAAGCTCTTTCAATGGAGTTTTCAAGATTATAAGGAAGAAAGTTTTTCTAAAAATCTCTTAATAGCAATCCTAGATTTGTTTATGGGCTCTTTTGAAGATTCAGCCATAGGTGGTTTATTGATTGCTCTATTATTAATAGTAGGAGCTATACTCTTATTTATATATGGTGGATAATCTATCTTTGATTTAATAAATATCATTATAATATAGATTATTTTTTCAAGTCGAGCAGATTTTCTGTTTGGCTTTTTTCTTTTTATTGCATATTTTTACCATGGTATTAATATAGTTAGGTAGAGGTGGTATCTATGGAAAATAAAATGAATAGAATCTTAAAACAGGGTATCTTGCCTGTACTAGCTCCTGAGCTTAGAAGGATAATTAATCATATAGATGATAACCAAATAGATGATTTGATAGAGATAAGGTTAAGGGTAGGAAACCCTTTAATCTTAGAGAGGCGGCGAGGGGAATTGATAGTCGATAGTAGAGGCTATAGGATTAAAGATATTAAGCAAGGATATTTAGTAACTATAAAGGATATTAAGGATACCTTAAATTTAATGACTAGAAGCTCCCTCTTTACTTTAGAAGGTGAGATTAAAGCAGGATTTTTCACCTTGACAGGAGGGCATCGGGTAGGCTTAGTCGGTCAAGTCATTGCTGATGAGCAGGGGATTAAGAGGATTAAGCATATTTCAGGCTTGAATATTAGGATTTGTCAAGAAATTATCGGTGCAGGTGATAAGGTGGTTAAAGAGATAGTGAGAGGAAGAAATGATATTTACAATACTTTAATTATCTCTCCACCTCGTTGTGGTAAGACTACTTTGATTAGGGATTTAACTCGTCAGCTAAGTGATGGGATTCCTACTTTAAAATTCAATGGCTTGAAAGTAGGGGTGGTTGATGAACGTTCTGAGATTGGAGGGGCATATCAGGGGGTAGCTCAGAATAGATTGGGAGTAAGGACAGATTTGTTGGATAGATGCCCCAAGGCTGAAGGGATGATGTTATTAATCAGATCCATGTCCCCTGATGTGATTGTTACCGACGAAATTGGGTCAGAAGAGGATGTTAAAGCATTACAGGAAGCTATCAATGCAGGGGTGAGAATCATTACTACTGTTCATGGTAGTAGCTTAGATGAGTTGAAATTAAGACCAAGCTTAAAAGAGATTATAAATACTAATACCTTTCAAAGGATAATCATTCTAAGTCATCGGCAGGGAGCAGGTACAGTAGAGAAGATTATTAAGATATAGGGGGACGGAAATGAAACTATTGGGTGCATTAATTATCATTAGTAGTAGTACAACAATTGGATTTATTATAGCTGAGCAATATCTTTTAAGACCCAAACAGTTAAGGGAGCTACAGACTGCTTTACAGATGTTAGAAACTGAGATAAGCTATGGTGTTACCCCCTTACCTGATGCCTTTGCTAAATTGGCTACTAGCTTATCAGCACCGATTTCAACAATCTTTCAGGTTGCACAAGAAGAGTTGGATTCTGGAATGATAGCAGAAGAGGCTTGGCATAGAGCAGTTAATGCTACCTATAATCAAACAGCTTTGGTATCAGAGGATATAGATGTTCTGCTAGACTTTGGTTATAATTTAGGGCAGACAAGTATCGATGACCAAGTCAAGTATATGAATCTAGCCCAGCATAAGCTAGATGCTCTATATCAACAAGCCTTCACTGAGAAGGAGGAGAAGGTCAAGTTGTGGAGATATTTGGGGGTATTAGTAGGGGTGTTTCTTGCAATATTGATATTTTAAAAGCAGTAACGAGTGACGGGTAATAAGTTATGAGTAAATAAAAGGATTAAATTAAGTTATTGATTATAGTACTAAGATTAATAATTTACTATTATAAGGTTTTATGTTATATAGGTTTAATGATTTTGAACTTAACTGTCCTTACGAGTCTGAAAATATGACTCTTCAAGTAAACCATCGTCAACTGTACCTACGAGTCGAAAAATATGACTCTTCGTGTAAGCCACTGTCAACTATTAAGGTAGGAGGTTGGAAAATGGATATAGATTTAGTCTTTAAGATTGCAGGTTTAGGAATTTTAATCTCAGTCTTCAATATGGTATTAAAGCAGGCAGAGAAGGAAGAGCAAGCCCAGATGTTGACTTTAGTTGGGGTAATAATTGTACTGATGGTGATTATTCAGCTGATAAATCAATTATTTACTAATGTTCGTAGTATCTTTGGATTTTAGGAGGGGATATGGTGGAGATAATCCAGATTGTAGGTATAGGCATCATCGGTACCATTTTAGCTGTAGTAATCAAGCAATATAAGCCTGAATTATCTTTGCTCTTAAGTATAGTGGTGGGACTGATTATTCTACTCTTACTGCTAAGCAGGATAGCAGTAATTATTGATGTAATGGAGAATCTAGCAACGAAAGCCAATATAGATTTAATTTATTTCAAAACAATTTTAAAGGTGATAGCTATTTCATACATAACTGAGTTTGCTTATAAGATCTGTGAAGATACAGGGCAGCATAATATAGCTATGAAGATACAACTGGCTGGTAGAATTTTTATTATGATTTTAGGTATTCCCATTATGTTAGCTATTTTAGAATCAGTAATGCAACTCTTACCATAAAGGCGTGATAATATGAAGAAGCTACTAATACTGATATTTATACTGACTCTAATCTCGCCACCTGTAGATGCTAATAATTCAGAGCAGGACTTGTCAATTCAACCAGGAGAGATTATAGAGAAGCAACTAGAGAAGTTGAATCTATCAGAGTTAGATAAAGAGGTTGAAAAATTGAATAAAGAGGTAGAAGAGTACCTTCCTCAGATAAGTGTTAAGGATATTATTAAATTATTCAGTAAAGATGGCTTTAGAATCAAGATAATAGAGATTAGTAAAGGGATATTGAAGTACTTCTTAGATGAAATTTGGGCAAATAGTAAGCTCTTAGGTCAATTAATAGTCCTAGCTATGATGGTAGCTGTTTTAAAGACCTTTCAGTCAAACGATTCAGCTCAGGTTAATAATCTAGCAAATGGGATAGTATATCTGGTTTTAGTGATTATAGCTCTGAATTCCTTTAAAGTTGCTATAGGAATTGGTAAAGATACTATTAGGGATATGGTAGATATTATGCAGGCAATACTGCCAATATTATTGTCTTTACTGGTTAGTATGGGAAATGTAACCTCAGCAGCCTTATTTCATCCAATCAGTTTCTTGATAGTCAATAGTTTAAGTACCTTTATCATCAATATCCTCTTTCCCTTGATCTTCTTAGCTACTATTTTAGATATAGTAAATAATCTCTCTGATAACTTTAAGGTGACAGGGCTGGCAGGGTTATTTAAGAAGGGGGTTGCTAGTATACTAGGATTAATTACAACAATCTTTTTAGGAACTATTGTAGCCCAAGGGACTATTGCTACTGTAAGTGATGGGGTTACTATTCGTACTGCCAAATATTTAACAGGTAGCTTTATCCCAGTAGTGGGAGGTTTTTTATCGAGTACTTTAGATATGGTGATAGGTGGCTCATTATTAATTAAGAATGCTTTGGGAGTCTTTAGTGTATTTATTATTATTGTATTCTGCTCCTTCTCTGTGATTAAGATTTTAGCTTTGGTTTTTATTTATAGATTGGCAGCAGCGCTGATTCAACCTATCAGTGATGATAAGATAGTTGATTGTCTCAATAGATTAGCCAATAACCTATTGTATGTCTTTGCATCGGTAGCCATTGTAGGGGTAATGTTCTTTGTAGTGATAATTATCATGGTAGGAGCAGCCAATTTTACAGTAATGATGAGGTGATAGAATGGATTTTCTAACAGGCTGGATTAGAAATATAGTACTAGTAATTATCTTTGCTAACTTTATTGAGATGTTATTACCAAATAATAATACTAAAAGAGAAGTCAATATGGTGATTGGGCTGTTTATTATCCTAGTAATATTGAACCCAATAATTAATTTAATAAATTATCAGTCAAATTTTTTGAGCTTTTTTAATATATTTAATTATAGTAAACCATCCTTTGAAGAGATAGTTCAAGAAGGAGAGCGATTAAAGGAAGATAATCAAGTTATAGCAGAGGATTATAAAAGAAGATTAAACAGGCAGATTGAAGCTTTAATCAAGTTGAATTCAGATTTAGAAGATGTTGAGGTTGAGGTAGATTTTGATTCTAATAGTCGGCTCCAAGGAGTATCTATTAGAGGAAGGGATAATAGAGTTAAAGAGGTTAGTGTAGATTTATCAAAAAATAATCCATCTCAAGATAATGGGGATAATCAGATAACAGAATTAAAAGAGCTGATAGCTAATTTTTATGGGATTGATATTGAGCAGATTACAGTAGACTTGAATTAATGCTTTCTATTATTTTAAAAGTGATACTATATAGAGATATTACGACACTTTTTATTAGCTCCTAGCCACTGGCTACTAGCTAAGAACTTATAGTTCTAATAGCCAGAAGATAGAGGCTAGAAGCTAGTAGCGAAAATGTCGCAATATTTCCATTAACCAACTAATATTCATATAAAAATTGTAAAATAGATTAAATCATATAAGAGAGGAGGACTTATATGGATAATATTTTTGGAAAAGAGGGTTTTTTCAATAAATCACAATTTAAGTTTATCAGATATTTGGTGATATTGGTCTTAGCAGGTGTCTTTTTAATGCTATTAGGTGACTTTGGCAAAGATGTCTCTACCTCCAAGTCAAAAAAGTCATTAGCTAGCAGGAAAGCAAGCTCAATAAATACGAGTACTTCAAATTTGGAGGAGAGTATAGAACTTAAATTACAGAAGATGTTATCTCAAATTGAAGGTGTTGGAAAGGTTGATGTAGATATAACTTTGGATTCTGGTTCAGAGTATACTTATGCTAGAGATTATCAAGATTCTAAACAAGAGAGTTTAGAAGAGGATAACTCTGGAGGAAATCGTAAGACGATCCAATATGATAATAGGACTGAAGTAGTATTACTTAATAATAGTGGTGAGCAGCTTCCTTTGATAAAAAAGGAGGTCAAACCCCAAATTAGAGGGGTATTGGTGGTGGCAGAGGGTGCTGGGAATTCATATATTAAGGCAAAATTATTAAGGGCAATTAAGATAGGTTTAGGAGTACCTAGCTATAAGATAGTTATATTATCAAAAGAAAGGTAGTGATTTTAATGAAGATAGTTGGAATGATAACTGATCAAGAGTTGAAGAGAAGGGCAGGTTGGTTTTTAGTATTGATGTTATGGGTGGGAATGGTAACAGCGGTAGTGATTCATCGTAGTTCAGTATCTGATAATCATCTAGCAGATATATCTTCACAGGAAGGCTACGTAGCCATAGAGGATGTAAAGGAGTCAGATACTGAAATTATCAGTGAAGAGCCAATCTTAAATGATGTAACAGCTAAAGAGGTAATTAACTTATCCAAAGGTGATAAGGATACTAAGAATAAAGGCAAGGACTTTTTTGTAGAATATAGAATTGATAGGGATCAAGCTCGTAGTGAACAGATAAATCTGCTAAGAGAGATGATAAATAATCCTAATTCTGATAAGAATTTAAAGTCTAAAGCACAGGAACGTTTATTGACTTTGACGAATAATATAGAGAAAGAGATGGAGATTGAAAGCTTGGTTAGAGCAAGAGGTTATCAGGATGGAATTGCCTTTATCCATGACAAGTCTATAGAGCTAATTATCTGCACAGAAGCATTAAAGAAGGAGGATGTAGCAAAGCTTGGTGATATTATTAAAAATAGCACCAATATCAATTTACAGAATATAACTATCATTGAGAAAAAACCTGAATGAATTGACAAAATATATGAAAGAAGGTATAATAACTAAATAAGATTAACAGTGCTCAGGTTATATTTGTTCGTTAACCTGAGTCTTTCTGTAATTAAGTCCAGTAATTCACTAATGAGTAAATTGTTTTTATGTTAAGGTTTGAAATGAAGATTAAATTAATCTTTTTGCTAGTAATTGCCGATAAATTTAACGCTTAACAAGGAGTTAAATTGTAAATATAGAAATAATAGAATGAGTATTTAGGAGGGAGAAGAATGAAGAGAAGAGTGAGAATTACCGATACAACTTTAAGAGATGCTCATCAATCATTGTGGGCAACAAGGATGAGAACTGAAGATATGTTACCAATTATCGGTAAGATGGATGAAGTTGGCTATAATGCTATGGAAGTTTGGGGCGGAGCTACTTTTGATGTCTGTATGCGCTATCTAAATGAAGACCCATGGGAGAGGCTTAGGCTATTAAATAGCTATATCCGCAAGACTCCATTACAGATGTTATTGAGGGGGCAGAATGTAGTAGGGTATAAACATTATCCTGATGATGTTGTTAGAGCATTTGTTGATAAAGCAGCGGAGAATGGAATAGATATTTTTAGAATCTTTGATGCTCTTAACGACGTAAGAAATATCGAAACAGCAATGAGTGCTGTTAAGGAGACTGGAAAGCATGCACAAGCTACAGTTGCATATACTGTTAGTCCTGTTCATACTATTGGACATTATGTAGAAACTGCAATGACATTAAGGGATATGGGAGCAGATTCTTTATGTATTAAGGATATGGCAGGGTTATTAACACCTTACCGTGCTCATAACTTAGTTTCAGCAATTAAAGAGAAGATTGATCTTCCAATTGAATTACATAGTCATTATATTGGAGGTATGGCGATTCCAACCTATTTGAAAGGTATTGAAGCAGGTGTAGATATCGTTGATACAGCTACTGCATCTTTGGCTTTTGGTTCTTCTCAGCCGCCAGTTGAGACTATGGCAGCTATTTTAAGAGAGACTGACTATGATACTGATTTAAATTTAGATTTATTATTCGAAATAGATAGTTATTGGGAAAGAGTAAGAAGACAAAAAGGCTTCCCTAGAGGAGTTACTAGGATTACTGACATGCAAACATTCTCACATCAAGTACCAGGTGGAATGATATCTAATCTAGTATCTCAATTAGAGAAGCAAGAGGCTTTAGATAGAATCCATGATGTATTAGAGGAGATACCAAAGGTAAGAGAAGACTTAGGGTTTCCTCCACTGGTAACACCAACCAGTCAAATTGTAGGAACTCAAGCAGTATTGAATATCTTATTAGGGGAAAGATATAAAGTAATTCCTGATGAGATTAAATCATACATTAAAGGATATTATGGTAGACCTCCAGCAGAGATCAATCCAGAGGTTCAAAAGAGAGCAATTGGTGACGAAGAACCAATTACTTGTCGTCCTGCTGATTTATTAGAGCCAATGTTGGATAATATAAAAGACGAAGTTACACGCTATGCAGAAAAAGAAGAAGACTACTTATCCTATGCTTTATTCCCACAAGTGGGATTAAAATTCTTAAAAGAGAGAAAGAAAGAGAAAGATATCTTTGGAGAAACTGAACCAGAAATTAATAGGGAGGAAGAAGACATGGAATTAAAAGACATTAAAGAATTAGTACAGATTTTAAATGAAACTGATATCTCGGAGATCAATCTAGAAAGTGATGGAACAAAGATCAGTATCAGAAAGGGAGGAAAAGTAGTAGCTCAAGAAGCTTCAGCGGTAGCTGCACCAGCTCCAATTGTGGAAGAGGTAAAATCTAATTCTACAGCTCAAGCACCAGCTGCTCAGCCAAAGGCTGAAGAAAAACCTGTTGTAGATGGAGAGAAGATAGAGGCTCCAATGGTAGGAACTTTCTATACATCACCTGCTCCAGATGCAGCTGCATTTGTTAAAGTTGGTGATGTTATTAATGCAGGAGATACTTTATGTATCATTGAAGCAATGAAGCTGATGAATGAGATTGAAGCAGAATTTAAATGTAAGGTTGTAGATATTTTAGTAGAAGATGGAGAACCAATCGAATATGGTCAACCTTTATTTATAGTTGAGCGAGTATAAGGGAGTTGGATATGATGTTTAAGAAGATACTTATAGCTAACCGTGGAGAGATTGCATTAAGAATTATTAGAGCTTGTCGAGATCTTGGTATTAAATCTGTGGCAGTCTATTCAGAGGCTGATAGAGATTCATTACATGTAAAGTATGCAGATGAGGCTTACTGTATTGGTCCAGCTGCCTCAAATAAGAGTTATTTAGATATTCCTAGTTTAATCAGTGTGGCTGAAATTTCTCATGCTGATGCTATTCATCCAGGTTATGGATTCTTGTCAGAGAATGCTCATTTTGCAGAGGTTTGTGAAGAGTGTGGTTTTAAATTTATTGGACCTTCTCCTGAGCATATTAACAAGATGGGAGATAAATCTATAGCTCGTGAAACTATGATCAATGCTGGAGTGCCAGTTGTTCCTGGTACTGAAGGAGCTATTGAAGATGCTGATCAAGCTGTTGAAATAGCAAAAGAGATTGGCTATCCAGTTATTGTTAAGGCTTCCTTTGGTGGTGGAGGTCGTGGGATGAGAGTAGCCAACAATGAATCAGAATTAGTTAAGGCTATTCAAACAGCAAGTTCTGAAGCAAAGGCTGCTTTTGGAAATGCTGAAGTTTATTTAGAAAAGTATGTTCAAAATCCACGCCACATTGAATTCCAGATCTTAGCTGATGAACATGGTAATGTAGTTCATTTAGGTGAACGTGACTGTTCTATTCAACGTCGTCATCAGAAGGTAATTGAAGAAGCACCATCTCCAGCTATTGACCCTGAACTAAGACAGAGAATGGGAGATGCTGCTGTTAAGGCTGCCAAGGCTGTAGGTTATTACAATGCTGGTACAGTTGAGATGTTATTAGATAAGAATAATGACTTCTATTTTATTGAAATGAATACTCGTGTTCAAGTAGAGCATCCTGTAACTGAGATGGTAACAGGGATAGATATTGTTGGTGAACAGATTAGAATTGCTCAAGGTGAAGAATTAGGTTATTCTCAAGAGGATATTATAATAGAAGGTGCGTCTATTGAATGTCGAATCAATGCTGAAGATCCTAGTAAAGACTTTAGACCTTCTCCAGGAAAGATAACTGAGTATTTAGTTCCTGGTGGAATTGGGGTAAGAGTTGATAGTTGTGCTTATCCTGAATATATGATACCTCCTTACTATGATTCTATGGTTGCTAAGTTAATTACCTTTGGTAAAGATAGAGAAGAAGCTCGTAAGAGAATGCTAAGAGCTCTACAGGAGTATGAAATTGATGGAATTAAGACTACAATTCCATTCCATCAAGAGGTTTTAAATAATGAACACTTTATTAAAGGTCAATTTGATACAGGGTTTATTGCTGAACATATCATGAAACCAGAAGATAATTAGTTTTAGGAGATTTCGTAATTATTAAATGCCTCTAGACTTCAGTATAGATATTATAATAAATGAACAATATATAGTGACTTATACTAAATTGCTTTATTAAATTAGGTATATTGGCTAGAATATATTCTAGCCAGATAATCTGGTTATATAGTTGGATGTATTAGGTTTTAATAAAGACAAGGAGGGGCAAATATGAGCGAAGTTGAAAATGGTGTAGGAAGCATTAAGATTGCTAATGAAGTTGTAGGGATCATTGCTGGTTTGGCTGCTACTGAAATTGAGGGAGTAGCAGGAATGAGTGGTGGTATAGCTGGTGGAATTGCAGATATATTAAGAAAGAACAATTTATCTAAAGGTGTTAGGGTGGAGGTCGGAGAGACTGAAGCTGCTGTAGATTTATATACAATCATGAAATATGGAGTAAAGATACCTGAAGTTTCTCGAGAGATTCAAGAGAATGTCAAGAGATCGATTGAAAGCATGACTGGTTTAGATGTAGTAGAGGTTAATGTTCATGTTCAAGGTATCAGTTTTGAAGATGAAGAAGCAGAAGAGGAAGAAGAAGTTGAAGAAGAGGAAACAGAAGAAGTAGAAGTTCCTAGAGTAAGATAAGCACTAGAAAAGCTAGCTCTTGTTTAAAGGGTTAGCTTCTCTTATATTTCTGGTGATTTTTTATAAAAATAAACATTATAATATTTGTTAAAAACATTAAGCTAATACTTCTAATATATTTTAGATCTGGGTATGATTATACATAATAGGTTCCAACCTGAAAGTTATTATTCTTTAAATATTGTTACTAAAAACTGCTACTTTAGAGAGGAGTTTAAAGATGACAGTTATTGACAAATTATTAATATTGCTGATTGATTTCATTACTATGATTCTTTCTATCTTGCTAATTGGTCTTTACTCAGGTATATTGGATATTAAGTTCTTAATTGCTAACTTTGAAAATTATCAAAAATATACTGTAGGAATAGAGGGGATAGTTGTAGGGGCGGTCTTGTTTTTAATCTCTATCAGAATTTTACAGCTATTCTTTAGAAAAAAGAAGGTAAAGCAGGCTATAGTTGCTAGAAATGAATTCGGTGATGTAAATATCTCTTTAGATGCTATCAATAGCTTGGTCCATGACATAGTTAAAGAAGAGTCCAATGCTAAGGACATACAATCTAAGATCAAGGTCAAAGAGGATGGAGTACATGTCTATTTAAATTTTGTTGTTGATAGTAGGACTATTATTCCTGAGCTGTCAGAGCGCTTACAAGAGATATTAAAGGCTAGAGTAAGTGAGTCTACAGGGGTTAAGATATCGAAAGTACAGATTCTAATTAAAGAGATTAAAAGAGAAGAAAGAGCAAGATTAGACTAAAAGAGAGGTGTTTAATAGTGATTAATAAGAATGATCTAATGGAACTTTTAAACCTCTTAACTGATTATAAAGGTAGAATTTTAGGAATTCTACTTGGTTTTGTGATTGCTTTATTAATTATTAACTTTGGTATTATCTTGTCAATCTTTATTATTATCTGTGTAGTTATTGGATATTATCTGGGGATGCGTTATGATAATAAACAGGACTTCAAAGATTTGATTAATGATATTCTACCAAATAATGAATAATTATTGTTGAGACTATTAAAATTAATTAATAATTTACCACCTAATTAAGTCATGGGTGGTTTTTTAAATGAGAAGTTGAGTTTAAGTCTGATTATAAGCTCAAGTCTAAGTCTTAAGCTTAGCCTTGATTTTAATCTTAGACTTAAGCTTAACCATAATTTGGGGAGGAAATAATATGACTAGGGAATTAAACAGGCATGAAGCAAGAGAAGTAGCAGTACAGTTATTATACCAGATGGATATCAATCAAGAGAGTTTGGAGGAGAATCTAGAGGTTTTAAAGTCTGAACAGCCTGAATTGATGTTAGAAGAGAGTTTTTTATTGGAGTTACTAGAAGGTACTTATGAGAAGTTAGAAGAGCTAGATAATACAATTGATCAGAATGTTGTCGATTGGAAAGTAGATAGAATGGGTAAGGTAGATAGAAATATTATCAGATTAGCCATGTATGAGATTCTATTTAGACAGGATATTCCAGTAGCAGTCTCTATTAATGAAGCAGTAGAGTTAGCTAAGAGTTTTAGTGATGAGAAGTCGGCTAACTTCATCAATGGCATTTTAGGAAAATTGGTCGATGCTTTAGATTTGGAGATAAAAGAGGAGGAGTAATTAAAGTTGATTTTAGGGATAGATACCAGTAATTATACAACTTCAGTTGCTTTAATGACTCTAGAAGGTAAATTAGTTAAGCAGAAGCGAGAGAGGCTAAAGGTTGACTTAGGGGAGAGGGGCTTACGCCAATCAGAGGCTCTATTTCAGCATGTGGAGCAGCTACCAGCTTTGATTGCTGAGGTTGCAGAAGCTAGCAAGGATAAGTTGACTAAGATAATAGTCAGCACTAAGCCTTGCCCCCAAGAAGGCTCTTATATGCCAGTCTTTAAAGTAGGCTTTGGACATGCTAAGGCTCTAGCAAGTGTTTTAAACATACCCTTGATTAAGACTTCCCATCAGGAGGGGCATCTGATGGCGGGTTTATGGTCTGCAAAGATAAATCTACATAATTTTTTGGCTGTTCATCTATCTGGGGGAACTTCAGAGGTACTGAAGGTAGAACAGAGTAATAATCATTTTGATATTACAGAGTTGGGAGCTTCTCAAGATTTACATGCTGGTCAATTCATAGATAGAGTTGGTGTAGCACTAGGGTTATCCTTTCCAGCAGGACCCCAGCTAGAAAGTTTGGCTACTAAAGGTGAATTAGGCAAGGTCAGTATTCCATCTTCAATACAAGGCTATCAGATGAGCTTCTCTGGACCAGCATCAGCAGCGATGAGATTGATTAAAACTGCTAAAGCTTCAGCAGATATAGCTTTAGCTGTGCAGCAGTGTATAGCCAATTCTTTGGAGAAGGTTTTAAAGAAAGCAATTGTTGAAGAGAAAAGCAAAGATATCTTAATCGTTGGTGGTGTAGCAGCCAATCAGTACATCAGAGAGAGATTAAAGAAACGTTTAGAACATCCTGCTGTAGGTGCTAAACTATACTTTGCTGACCCTAAATGGAGTAGTGATAACGCAGTGGGTGTTGCTGCAATGGGGCTAAAAAGTGATGATTAATGGACTTATTGTGACACACTTTAAAATTGAGAATTAAAAGATTTTCAAACCGAAAAAAATTTCTGTTTGAATGAAGCAAGTATTTTCAAGGGATAAAAATAGTTGCAGAATCTTTGAATTAGAAGTACTATATTTCTCTAATTCAATAGATGTTGGTTGCTGAGTGAGTTGAATTTTTTTCTTGATTTTTTGGTTACTTTTTCATCAAGGAAAAATGTAACCCGCCCTTAGGCGGAACCTGAGGTTTTGATTACTTTTTAAAAATAAATATTTATAAGTAAACTATCCCTAATTGTTTTGGAGGTGAGATGGTGAAAATAGGCTTTTTAGATTCTGGAATAGGTGGACTTACAGTATTGAAAGAGGCTTTGAAAATATTGCCTAATCATGAGTATATCTACTATGCTGATACTGAAAATGTTCCTTATGGCATTAAGCCTAAAAATGAAGTAAAAAATTATATTTTTAATGCAGTTGATTTTATTATCAAGCAAGGAGTTAAAGCAGTATTAATAGCTTGTAATACAGCCACTAGTATTGCAATAAAAGATCTACGACAACAATATAATATTCCTATTATAGGAATGGAGCCGGCTGTTAAACCAGCTGTAGAAAATTGTGATGGTAAGAGGGTTTTAGTACTGGCTACTCCTTTGACGTTAAAAGAAGAGAAATATCAAAAGTTGGTTTCTAGATTAGATTCTAAAGATATTGTTGATTCATTGCCGTTACCAGAGTTAGTAGAATTTGCTGAAAATTTTGTATTTGATGAAGAGATAATAACTAGATATTTAAAAGATAAATTTGCACCCTATAATCTGAATGCTTATGGGACAATTGTGCTGGGGTGTACTCATTTTCCTTTTTATAAAAGCTTCTTTAGAGAGATACTTCCTGCTCATATAGATATAATTGATGGTAATTTGGCTACAGTAAAGCACTTAAAAAGGAGCATAGAAGAAAGATACTCTAATATAAATACTGATAGTCAAGGAAAAGTTAATTTTTATCTTTCTGGTAATAAAGTTTGTGAAGATGTAGTTTTAGATAAGTATATGGGGATTTTAAAATCATAGGAAGTTATTGCAATTGAAGATAATAAATATAGTGTAGATAAATTTGAAGAATTATTAGGTAGGGATAGCCTAATTTGGAAGATATAGAAGAAGTGAAAAATTTACAAGAGATAATATATTACAGAAATCATTAAAGATTTTGTATTTGGTTTGTTATAATATTGAGCAACAGGTTTAAATCTGTTACTTATCAGAGCGATTATAAAGTTTCTCAAAAACATGAAACTTTATTTCTTCTCACAAGAGTCCAAAGGATTTGTAGAAAGAGTGAAGAAATTTGATAATGATTATTGTTTTACTCGTTACTGAACTTAAAAGGAGGATTAGTTATGGAAAGAATCAAGTTAAGTGATACATTAGAGATATCAAGAGTTGTTCACGGGCATTGGCGTTTAGCAGACTGGGATATGTCTAAAGAAGAGATTATAGAGCTGGTGGAAGAATGTCTAGAGTTAGGGATAACCACCTTTGACCATGCAGATATCTATGGTAATTATACCTGTGAAGGTATTTTGGGAGAGGCTTTAAGTCTAAAGCCTAAGCTAAGGGATGAAATTGAGCTAGTAACTAAGTGTGGAATTAAGTTAATCTCTGAAAATCGTCCTGAACACAAGATTAAATCTTATGATACCAGTAAGGAACATATTAGAAAATCTGTGGAGAATTCTTTAAGAAATTTTAAGACAGATTATATAGATTTGCTGTTGATTCATCGCCCTGATCCTTTTATGGATGCCGATCAAGTAGCAGAGGTATTTACAGAGTTAAAAGAAGAAGGTAAGGTGTTAAACTTTGGAGTCTCTAACTTCAAAGCCCATCAATTTAGTTTATTGAGCTCTCGTTTAGATTTTCCTCTGTTAACTAATCAAATTGAGCTTTCGGTAATGGAGCTAGAGAATATAGAGGATGGGACATTAGATTATTGTCAAGAGAAACGGGTTGCTCCAATGGCATGGTCGCCAATGGCAGGGGGCAGGGTCTTTACTTCTCAAGATGAAAAAGCTATTAGAGTCAGAGAGACTTTAGAGCAGATAGCTAAAGAAGTCAATGCTAAGTCGATTGACCAAGTAATGTATGCTTGGTTATTAGAGCATCCAGCTAAGATAATCCCTATTGTAGGAAGTGGAAAAATAAAGCGAATCAAAAGTGCTGTTGCAGCTATGGAAATAGAGCTGAGTAGGGAGCAATGGTTTGAAATTTTACAGAGTTCAATGGGCCATGAGGTACCTTAAATATTATAAAACTACCTACTTTCATTTGAAAGTAGGTAGTTTTATAATTGCAATAAACAGGAAGCAAAATTGACTTATATTTAACAATTAAAAGATAATAATTATTAAAGAATGATAAATAAAGTTGATTGTTACTTTAAATTAGATAGAAAAGTCAGATATTTTTTAATTTTTTATATAATATTGCACTATATTACCACTTATGTTATAATATAATTGTTAAAATAATAACATTAGGGGTGATGAGATGAGTACATTTTTGATTCCAAGAAATATTGAATTTGGTGAGAATTCTTTAGAGATTTTGAAAGGATTAGAAGGAGAGAGAGCGGTTTTAGTTACAGGTGGAAGTTCAATGAAGAGATTTGGTTTCTTAGACCAAGCAGTAGATTATTTAAAAGAAGCTGGTATTGAGTCTAAAATAGTTGATGGAGTAGAGCCTAATCCATCAGTTAAGACTGTAATCAAAGGAAAAGAAGAGATGTTAGACTTTAATCCTGATTGGATCATTGCTATAGGTGGAGGTTCAGCTTTAGATGCTGCTAAGATTATGTGGGCATTTTATGAGCATCCAGATTTAGAGTTTGAAGATATTATTGAAGTAGCTTCTATGCCTAAGTTAAGAAATAAGGCTAAATTTATTGCAATTCCTTCTACTAGTGGAACAGCATCTGAGATTACAGCTTTCTCTGTTATTACAGATACAGAAAATAAGATTAAATATCCAATTGTATCTCCAGAAATTGTACCAGATATAGCAATCGTTGACCCTAAAATTCCTGCTACAATGCCAGCACATATTACAGCTAATACTGGAATGGATGTTTTGGCACATGCAGTTGAAGCCTTTGTATCTACTGCAGCTAGTGACTATAGTGATGCTTTAGCATTAAAAGCAATCGAGATGGTATTTGAGTACTTACCTAAGGCTGTTAGTAATGGTGATGACATGGTAGCTAGAGAGAAGATGCATAATGCTTCTACAATGGCAGGAATGGCTTTCTCTAATGCATCTTTAGGAATTGTACATAGTTTGGCTCATAAAATTGGTGGAGAATTACATGTTACTCATGGGTTAGCCAATGCTATATTACTTCCATATGTTATAGAATTTAACTATGAAGCTGCTAAAGAGAAGTTTGAAATAGTCGAAAAGGCATTAGGTGTAGATAGTTTAGCAGATTCTGTTAGAGATTTAAATAAAAAATTAGATATAGTACCTTCATTTAAAGCAATAGACTGGTTAGATTATACTGAGAAGGATTTTGAAAATATACTAGATAGAATGTCAAAAAATGCTCATCAAGATCCATGTACATTAACCAATCCACAAGAGCCTACTGTTGAAGATATGAAACAGATTTATACTGACTCTTTCTATGGGAATTAATCAAGTCAAGCTTAGAAGGTAATAGACTCAAAAATAAAATATTTTACTTAAAATAACCTAAAGCCACGGGATTTAATCTCGTGGCATTAATATTAAATGAGCAGATGAAAATTATTCCTGTAAATTAAAGGTGAGAGATAAAGTTACACTTTGGGTGTTAAGTAGATAGGTGGGTAGGAAGTACCTAACTACCTAAATTTCTAACTCCTAGCCATCTAATACTCTACTCATAAAGTTTTAGTTATAAATGAAAAGAAGAGTAGGGTATTTTAATAATTTAGATGACATGTATTATTATTTATTCAAGAAAAGTTGATTTTAGCAACTAAATTGATATAATTATAATAATTAGTTTTATATTTTTATGCAATTTACTATTACTAATTAGAAAATCTATATAAATTAGGAGGAGAGAGTACAAGTGTATAAGATATTAGAAAAAGAAGTCTTGGCACCTAAGATAACTAAATTTAAAGTTTTAGCACCAAATGTAGCAGCTAAAGCTCAGCCAGGACATTTCTTAATTGTTAGAGTAGATGAGCAGGCAGAAAGAATTCCATTAACTATTGCTGACTATGATCGCCAAGAGGGCAGTGTTACAATTATTGTACAAGAGGTTGGTTATAGTAGTGAAGAGATCTGTAAGTTAGAAGCTGGAGATAGCTTCTTAGATTTGGTAGGTCCTTTGGGAGAACATATTGAGACTGAAAATTATAAGAAGGTTGTTTGTGTTGCAGGTGGTTTAGGTGCAGCACCACTATACCCTAAAGCAAAATCTTTAAGTGAAGAGGGGACAGAAGTTATTACTATCCTAGGGGCTAGAACGAAAGAGTTGATAATTTTAGAAGAAGACTTTGCTGAATTGAGTCAGCAATTATATATAAGTACTGATGATGGGTCTAAAGGTCATCAGGGGTTTGTGACTGATGTTTTAAAGGAAGTCTTAGAAGAGAATGATGATATAGATTTAGTAATAACTATTGGTCCAATGATTATGATGAAGTTTGTGTCAGAGTTGACTAAAGAGTATGGAGTCAATACAATGGTGAGCTTAAATTCATTGATGGTTGACGGTACTGGTATGTGTGGAGGGTGTCGTGTGACTGTTGGTGGAGAGACCAAGTTTGCATGTGTTGATGGTCCAGCCTTTGATGGACACTTGGTAGACTTTGATGAACAATTAAGAAGGCAGCAATTTTATAGTGATCATGAAAAATTAGCCCATGGTCATGAGATTGGAGGTGAAGGTTGCCGTGTCAAAGCAAACTAAGAAGACTAAGATGCCAGAACAGAATCCTCAGCAAAGAGTTAATAATTTTGGTGAGGTAGCTTTAGGCTATTCTGCTGAAGATGCAATCAATGAAGCCAAGCGTTGTCTACAATGTAAGAATCCTCTCTGTATGCAAGGCTGTCCAGTAGAGGTTGACATTCCTGACTTTATTGCTCTAGTAGCAGAAGGAAAGTTTGAAGAGGCAGCTAAGAAGATTAAGGAGAAGAATAATTTACCTGCAATCTGTGGACGGGTATGCCCTCAAGAAGAGCAATGTGAACGCAAATGTATAGTAGGAATTAAGAATGAACCAGTAGCTATTGGACGTTTAGAGCGCTTTGTAGCTGATTATGCTAGAGATAAAGAAGAGATAGAGGCGGTTACTAAGCAAGATAAGGGTAAGGTAGCTATAATAGGAGCAGGTCCTGCAGGTCTGACTGGAGCAGCAGACTTAGCTAAGATGGGTTATCAAGTAACTATCTTTGAAGCCTTCCATGAGGTAGGTGGGGTATTGACCTATGGTATTCCAGAGTTTAGATTACCTAAAGCAATTGTTAAAGATGAGGTAGAGAAGATTGAAAAGTTGGGAGTGGAGATCAAACTCAACCATGTTATCGGTAAGATTAAAGGTGTAGATGAGCTCTTTGAAGAGGGGTATGATGCTGTCTTTGTAGGAACTGGAGCAGGGCTTCCTCGTTTCTTAGGTCTTGAAGGGGAGAATTTAAATGGAGTCTATTCAGCCAATGAGTTCTTAACTAGAGTTAATCTGATGAAAGCCTATCGTTTCCCAGAGTACAAGACCCCTGTTTATGTAGGTAAACGGGTGGCAGTAATTGGAGCAGGAAATGTGGCTATGGATGCTGCTAGAACTGCATTAAGGTTAGGAGCTGAAGAGTCAATTATCGTTTATCGTCGGGCTAGAGAGCAGATGCCTGCAAGAGAGGAAGAGATTCATCATGCTGAAGAGGAAGGAATTCAGTTCAAGCTTCTCAATAATCCAACCAGAATCTTAGGTAATGAAGAGGGCTTTGTAACTGGAATGGAATGTATCAAGATGGAATTAGGTAAGCCTGACGATTCAGGTAGAAGAAGACCAGTTCCAATTGAAGGCTCTGAATGGGTGATGGATGTAGATACTGTGATTATGGCTATCGGTCAAAGTCCAAATCCTATTTTATTAAAAGACTCTCCTGAGATTGAAACCACTAAGTGGGGGACAATTGTAGCTGATGAAGATACTGGTGAGACCAGTAAAGCAGGAGTCTTTGCTGGAGGAGATACGGTAACTGGAGCTGCAACAGTAATTGAAGCTATGGGTGCTGGAAAGAGAGCAGCTAGAGCGATTGATGAGTATATTAAGGGCAGTAAGAAGTAATGGGTGACGAGTAACAAAGTAAATAATTTTTTGATTAATAGGGTAGCTTAAGGTGAAAATCTTAGGCTGCCCTATTTTTGTTTAGAGAATGTTTTTATTGGTGATATTCTTATAGCCTAATTATAAGCATAAATAAACACTAAAGTAGTGTTCTTATGGTTTACTCAATCTTAAACTTAGACTTAGACGATGGTCCTTGACAGATAAAAATTGCTGTGGTACTATATGAGTATAAGAACAAATAAACATATAAGAACAAATGTTCACAAGATAGATTCTTAAAATGAATTTAACTAGGAGGTGATAAGTTGTGTCTGAAGGTCTAGTTGCTAGAATAGAGAGTTATGGGGTTTATGATGGACCAGGAATTAGAACAGTAGTCTTTCTTAAAGGATGTCCCTTAAGGTGCCAATGGTGTAGTAGTCCTGAAACTCAACATAGAGGACAGGAGTACTATTATGGTGAGGACTCTTCTAAAGGAGAGTTAGTAGGCAGATATATGAGTGTTGAAGAGGTAGTTGAAGTAGTTAAACAGGATATGACCTTCTATAATCAATCTGGTGGAGGGGTGACCTTATCTGGAGGAGAGGTCTTATCACAAGCTAAATTTAGTGCAGAGATTTTAAAAAGATGCCAAGAAGAGTATATTCATACTGCTATTGAAACCTCTGGCTATGGGAGTTGGGGGAATTTCAAGCAGGTTTTAGAATTTACAGATTTAGTACTATTTGATATTAAGCACTTGGATAGTAATAAACATTTAGAAGTAACAGGTGTTGAGAATACTTGGATAATAGATAATTTAAGAAGAGCTGCCCAACTAAATAAGGAGATGATCATCAGAATTCCTGTCATTCCAGGAGTTAATGATAGTAAAGAAAATATCAGTCAAACTGCCCAGCTGGCACAAGAGTTAGGTATAAAAGAGGTACACCTCCTTGCTTATCATAGCTTAGGTAGGGAGAAGTATGCTAGATTGGATCGAGAATATCTCTTAGAGAATTTAGAAAGTCCTAGTGATGAGAAGATGAATTATCTGAAGAAATTAGTAGAGTCTAAAGGGATAAAGGCTCAAATTGGAGGTTGATTATAAAATAGGAGGGATGAGTGTGAAAGATAAAGTTTATCAAATTCAAAGTCCTAGAGTAGAAAAATTAAGAGAGAGTGTTCTATCTAAAAGACCAGGAGTCTGTATCGAAAGAGCTAGATATATTACAGAAGCTTATCAAGAGAATGAAGCTGCTCCTATCTATTTAAAGAGAGCCAAAGCAGTAGAGAAGATTTTACAGAATATGAGTATTTATATTAAAGATGGAGAGCTAATAGTTGGAAATCAGGCTTCTGATGAGAGAACAGCCCCTATCTTCCCAGAGTATGCTGTAGAGTGGATGGAGGCTGAAATAGAAGCAGAAGGAAACTTTGATAAACGATCAGGCGATAACTTCCACTTACCTAAAGAGCATATTGACGAGTTATTAGAGCTTGTTCAATACTGGAAAGGTAAAACCTTACATGCTAAATGTTATCAGCTATTACCTGACGAGGTTAAGAAGGCTTCTAAGGTAAAGGTGATTCATGGTGAAGGGAATATGACCTCTGGTGATGGGCATATAGTTCCAGATTTTGAGAAGGTCTTGGATAAAGGTCTTGAAGGTATAATTGCAGAGGCTCAAGCAGAACTTGAGAAGCTTGATTTAGGTGAGGTTGATGCTATTAGAAGAAAGGCTTTCTTAGAGGCTATTATTTTGACCAACAAAAGTGTGATGAATTTTGCCAAAAGATATGCTCAACTTGCTAAAGACCAAGTAGAAGAAGTAGCTGACCCTACTATAAAGGAAGAATTAATCAAAATTGCTGAGCTTTGTGAGCGAGTTCCAGCCAAAGCACCCCGTAATTTCTATGAAGCAGTTCAGACAATCTGGTTCATTCATTTAGTTCTTCAGATTGAAAGCAATGGACATTCAGCTTCTCTAGGTAGAGTAGACCAATATCTATATCCATTCTATAAAAATGATATTGAAGAGGGAACTATCACTAAAGAATTTGTCAAAGAGTTACTAGAATGCTTATGGATAAAGCTATTCTCGATTATCAAGCTTAGACCTACTTCCCATGCAGGTTATGGAGCTGGTTATCCTACTTATCAAAATGTAACTATTGGTGGTCAGAATGCCCAAGGAAAAGATGAAACTAATGAATTATCCTATTTGATTTTAGAGAGCGTTGCTGAGATGAAGCTGACTCAGCCTAACCTATCTGTTAGAGTCCATACTAACAGTCCAGAGAGATTCTTGCGAGAGGCTGCAGAGGTTATCAAGGCTGGTTATGGAATGCCGGCACTTCATAATGATGAGATTATCATTCCTTCTTTACTCGATAAGGGAGTAAGTTATGAAGATGCCTATGGATATACGATGGTAGGGTGTGTAGAGGTAGCTGTACCTGGTAAGTGGGGCTATCGCTGTACTGGAATGACCTTCCTTAATATGTTAAAGGCCTTAGAGTTGACCTTAAATGATGGAGTTGATCCAAGAACTGGCTATGAATTATTTAAAGGGCAAGGAAACTTAAATGATTTTAGAAGCTTTGATCAACTTTGGAAGGCTTGGGAGGCTCATATTGCTTATTATACAAAGCTTTCTGTGATTGTTGACCATGTAGCAGATACTCAGCTTGAAGAGTTGGTGCCAGATATCTTATGTTCTTCATTAGTAAATGACTGTATTAAGCGGGGTAAGACTGTCAAAGAGGGTGGAGCAATTTATGATATGGTTAGTGGGCTTCAGGTAGGTCTAGCTAATGTGGCTAACTCTTTTGCAAGTATTAAGAAGTATATCTTTGAAGAGAAGTCCTTAAAGGCTGAGGAATTAATGGAGAGTTTAGCTAATAACTTTGCAGGTGATAGAGGCCAATTCATTAAGAAGATGCTACTTGATGCCCCTAAATACGGTAATGGTGATGATTATGTTGATCAGTTAGCAGTAGCTGCTTATAAGACCTATATGAATCAGATTAAAAACTACAAGAATACAAGGTATGGTCGAGGTCCTATCGGTGGTAACTATTACATGTCTACCTCAGGAATCTCATCTAATGTACCAATGGGAACAGTAACTGGTGCTACTCCTGATGGAAGAGAGGCTGAGAAGCCAACAGCAGAAGGTGCTTCACCTACCCAAGGAACCGATGTTAAAGGACCAACAGGGGTCTTAAACTCTGTAACCAAATTACCTACAATGATGATAACTGGTGGTCAACTCCTTAATCAAAAATTCCCTCCTGAACTAGTAGCAGGTGAGCGTCAATTTGATAGATTTGTCTCCTTTATCAAAGCCTTTATCAACCTAAAAGCTTGGCATGTACAATTTAATATCGTCTCTAGTAAGACCCTTAGAGCAGCTCAGCATAATCCAGAAGAATATCGGGATTTAATAGTCAGAGTAGCGGGATACTGTGCTCAATTTGTAACCTTAGATCAGAAGACCCAAGATGATATTATTGCGAGAACAGAACAGAAATTTTAATAACTTAAACTATATAAATTGAATTAAAGTTCTTCATATCAAAATCAATACCAAAAGAAAATTTAGACACAGATTTACACTGATAAATACAGATTAAAAATTAAATAAATTAAGGTTTTAAATCGGATCTTAATCAGATTTTAGTCTGTGTCAAAAAAGGTTTTGATTTATATCTTTTTTATGAAAATTATTAGTTCAACTTATATAGATATTAAATTTTAAAATAAATTCAGAGAAATTACTAGCCACAGATCTACACAGATTAAAACCAAATAACAATTATATTCTTATTAATTTATTATCTGTGCCCATCTGTGTTAATCCGTAGTAAAAATAGGGTTTTAAAGCTATTTATATAAAAAGGAGGAAATAAAATGCTAATTTTATTAGATACAGCTAATTTAGAGAAGATTAAAAGACTTAATGATTTATATCCACTTGATGGTGTAACGACCAACCCATCAATTATTTCTAAGGAGAATAAAGACTTCTTAGAATTATTAGCAGAGATTAGAAATATCATTGGTGAAGATAAGATGTTACATGCTCAAGTATTAAGTACTAAGGCAGAAGAGATGATAGAGGAGGCTGAATTTTTAGCCAAAAAGTTTGGTGAAAACCTATATATTAAGATTCCAGTTATTCCTGAAGGAATTAAAGCTATTAAAAACTTAAGTAAGCAAGGAGTTAAAATTACTGCAACAGCAGTCTTTACTCCACAACAAGCATTTATGGCAGCCAAAGCAGGAGCCGATTTTGTAGCACCATATGTCAATCGTTTAGATAATATCTCTGCTGATGGTATTAAGGTTGTTGCTGAGATTATTGAATTATTTAAGGTGCATCGACTAGATACTAAGGTGATTGCTGCTAGCTTTAAAAATATTAATCAGATTCACCAATGTTTGTTACAAGGGAGTCAAGCTGTTACAGCCAATCCAGATTTAATTGAAAAGCTAGTCTATCATCCAATGACCAACTTAGGTGTAGAAGGCTTTATTGCAGATTGGGAGAGAGTCTATGGAGAAGGAAAGAAGGTCAATAATCTATAGAATCTTCAACAAAATATAAAAGAGAGTAAATACATGGATATTTACTCTCTTTTTATTATAGATAAACAATTTTAGAATGAAAAAATATAGAGATATTACGACACTTTTGAATTTACAATTAAAAGAACTTAAAGATTTTTAAGACGAAGAAAATTAGTGTTTGAACGAGGCAAATATTCTAAAAGAACAATAGGTTCAAGATAATTTTTGAATTAGAAGTATCATATATCTTAATCCCAATACATCTGGATTGCTGAGGGAGTTTAATTTTTTTCTAGACTTTTTGGTTACTTTTGCGGCAATGGCAAAAGTAACACGGGAAAAAGCTGATAAGCTTTCCCGTAACTTCTTTAATTAATAAAAATTTTGCTCACTTTTTAAAAGTAAAAAGTGTCGCAATATACTCATTAAATTCAACTTTAGACTTGGACATCTATATAAAGAAAGCTAGAATATATTGACTTTTTTTAGCAAATATACTATACTTATCTTAGAACATGATATCGTTTTAGTACATATGTTCAAAGGAATTTAAAAAAAGAGAAAGGGTGATAATATGGCAAAGGTTCTAATTTCTCCAGGAAAGTATGTCCAAGGTAAAGGCGTGCTAAAAGAGGTTGGAGAGCACATTGCTAAATTAGGTGATAAAGTATTGGCTTTATCAGACCCAGTAGTCTTAGATTTATTCCAAGAAGAGATAACAGCAGGACTAGAAGATAAAGATTTCATACTAGAGAGTTTTCATGGTGAGTGTTCTAAAAATGAGATTAATAGATTGAAGAAATTAGTAGCAGAACAAGAGATTGAAGTTGTAATTGGTATTGGAGGAGGTAAGACCTTAGATACAGCTAAAGCTGTGGCTTATTATAGTGAGTTGCCAGTAGTTATTATCCCTACGATAGCTGCAACTGACGCTCCTTGTAGTGCTTTGGCTGTAATCTATAGCGATGAAGGGGTCTTTGAAGAGTATCTATTCTTACCTTCAAATCCTGATGTAGTCTTGGTCGATACAGAGGTGATAGCTAAAGCTCCAGCTAGATTCTTAGTATCAGGAATGGGAGATGCCTTAGCGACCTACTTTGAAGCCAAAGCATCTAGCTTGACTAAAAGCAAAGCTATGTCAGGTGGAAGTCCAACTATGACAGCACTTAATTTAGCTAAGCTATGCTATGACACATTGATTGAATATGGTCTAGTAGCCAAAAAAGCAGCAGAAGCTGGTGTAGTAACAGAGGCTTTAGAGAAGATTGTAGAGGCTAACACCTTATTGAGTGGACTAGGCTTTGAAAGTGGTGGACTAGCAGCAGCCCATGCTATTCATAATGGCTTTACAGTATTAGAGGAGACCCATAATAAGACCCATGGAGAGAAGGTAGCTTATTCTACCATTGTCCAATTGGTCTTAGAGGGTAGAGAGCCTAAATTGCTTGAAGAGGTAATTGGATTCTGTAGATCTGTTGGTTTACCAACTACCTTAGCTGATTTAGGGATAGAAGAGATTGATGAAGCTGAGATTTTAAAGGTTGCTGAGGCAAGTACTGTCAAAGGTGAAACGATTCATAATATGCCTTTTGCTGTAGATGCTCAGATGGTTAAAGATGCTATCTTAGCAGCAGATAGACTAGGAAGATAAGATTATAGTTTAGTAAGAGCGGACATTTTGTTCGCTCTTATGCATTTTATTGATTGATACTTTGGCTGTAAAAATTAAATAGATTAGAGTAGGAAGTAGTAAAATATTCATGTAGACTTTAAAACTAATGGAAAAGGATTTATAATAAGAGTAGATTTCATTAAGGAGTGAATTAATATGCCAACTTATGAACCAAAATTAATGGCTAAAGTAGCTGAACTATACTATAAATATGATATGAGTCAACAGGAGATAGCCGATAGAATTAAGATTTCTAGAGTGAAGGTTTCAAGAGTCTTAACTGCAGCTAGAAAAGAGGGAATTATTGAAGTCAAGATAAATTATCCTAAAGATAATGCTACTAGGTTGGAGAGAAAGTTTGAGGAGAAATTTGCCTTGAAGGAAGCCAAGATTATCGTTAATCAAGATGCTTCAGAGGAAGTTTATTTTAATGAGGTGGCTAAGACTGCTGCTAAGCATTTAAGTGAGAAGGTAAGTGATGGCGATATCTTAGGTGTCTCGTGGGGAAGTACTTTACGGAGGGTAACTGATTATGTAGAACCCACTAATAAAGAGGTTGATATTGTGCAACTGATAGGTAATTTAGGCTCTAATGATGTAAGTGCCAATACTATTATTCATAACCTTGCTAGAGCTTTTGGTGGTGAATATAATATTTTGCCAGCACCTGCCATTGTTGATAATAAGGCAATTAGAGATGCTATTATCTCTGATAGAAAGATAAAAGAGGTCTTTGAGATGATGAATCAAATAACAGTAGCAATGCTTGGAATTGGAGGGTTAAAACCAGTATCGACTTTCATTAAATCAGGTTATTTGCTAGAAGAGGATATGAAATTGCTCAATCAAGCTGGAGCAATAGGTGATGTCTGTGCTCGATTCTTTGATATCAATGGAGAGAGGTGTAATGCTACCTTTGATGATAGAGTAATAGGAGTGGGTTTTAAGCAGCTTAAAGAGATTCCTTATGTAATGGGAGTGGTGTCTGGTGCTCACAAAGCAGAAGCTATCTTAGGTGTGCTAAGAAGTGGGGCAATAGATGTATTGATAACCGATGAGATTACTGCTTTAGCTGTGTTGGAGTTGCTATAAATTCTCAGGCTGAGTTTAAGGTTAAGATTGAGTAAAACTGACTTGAATTTAATCTTATACTCATACTTAACTTCAGATAATTCAGGTAGAGGAATTTTAATAAAGTAAGTGATGAGTATATTATTTTGAAAGGAGGCAAGCTGTGATTAGAAGAAGATTAGTGTTGATAGTCTGTTTATTATCTATATTGATTTTAAGTGGCTGTGAAGAGATTTTAGATGACCAAAAATTTGTTGGAAAGAAGCTGGGAGTAGTTATAGAGATTGAAAATAAAGAAGATTTACATTTTGGAGCACGAAGAAATGATAATTTACATAATGAGATGGATATTAGAGATATTTATCTTGATAAAGAAGAAGTTATTATATTAAATAATGAATTAATCGAATACATAAAGAGTCATACGCCAATGGAAACAGTAAAAGTAAGCAAGGATTTATTAGAAGCTAATAAAGTTGCTAATAAAATTTCAAACTTTGATTATTTATTACATATTAATATATCAGATATAAAGTTTTATTATGAAAGTCAACTAACTGAGCAAATAAGTCATTCAGATACTGATTCCCTCACTGTATCAACTGATTTTGAGGATGAAGAAGGTAATGAGATAGAGTATTCTTATCGGAATAATCTTTTTTATGAATTAATTGATAGTGCAACAGGTGAAGTAATCATATCTGGAGTAAAAAGTGGACATTATAAAAATGAATATCTTTTGACAGACAGCGATTTTGACCTTGAAGGTTTTGAATATGAGCTAGATTATTCTGATTTTAAAGATTTTAGAGTTAAAGATATTAAATATAGTATTATTGATTCTTTGTTAAAAACAGATTTATATAAATAAAGTCAAAGGGTGTCATTTAAGTATATTCAAAATAAATAGGATAAAACTAAGAAGACTACTAAAGTTATATCTATTGGTAGTCTTTTTATAATACAAGTAATGTTAGTTAATGGATATATTGCGACAGCTTAGCTACTAGCTTCTGGCCTCTCCTACGGGTTTGAAAATCATAAACCCTCCGTGATAAATCTGCTATTAGCTAAGAACTTATAAAGCTAGAGGCTAGTAGCCAGTAGCTAGTGGCTATTAAAAAGTGTCGCTTTTTCTTTCTAAAATGACAGTTATTATATCAGTATATTTAGTTGAAAGGAGGTAAATTATGAATTACTTAGCTATGATTTTTAAGTTATTAGGTGGAGGTGTAACAGGATATATTACCAATGATCTTGCAATCAAGATGTTATTTAGGAAGTATGGACCCTTTGGTGGGGTGATTTTGGAGACCAAGGATGAGTTCATTGAGAATATAAGCCAGTTGGTAGAACGGGATATCATCAATTATCAGACCATTGAGCAGGAGCTATCTAAGAAGGAGTTTAAGCAAGCTTTTCAAGCTACAGTCTCTGATCTCTTAGAAAGATATTTATACCAGAATACTGAGAATATACAGTGGTCAAAGATACCTAAATTAGATGAATCATTGGAAAATATCAGCAACTTTTATGATCAGAAGAGGTCAGGCTTCATAACGGAGTTTTTAGATATTTTGGCTGAGAATATCTTAGTAGAGGAGTTACTAAGTGTTGAGCAACTAGAGCAGTTGCTCAACTTAAGCTTTGATCTTTTTACTAATACTCTAGCTGAAAGTAAAGTAGTTGATAATTTGCTTGATGATATCTACAATACTAACTCTACAGAAGAGTTAGTAGAGTTTATTCCAGCAACTATTTTCAAGACCCTTGCCATTAATTTAGAGGATAGTACTAGAGGCTTTCATGTTAGGCTTAAAGATAAATTTGAAGCTAGTATCGATGAGAATATAGAAAAATTATATTCAGAGTTGAGTATCTCTGATATCTTGGCTGAGATAGAGGAGAAGGTTAAAGCTAAGTCTCTGGCTGAAATCTTAGGAGAGAAGCAAGTAGATGATATAAGTAATCAACTTCTCTTAAGGGTAATTGAATTCTTCAAATCAGCAGAAGGTAAGAGGTTAATCTATAATTTTCTAGAAGGAGCTCTAGAATTATTAAAGCAGATTGATCTTCCTATCTTGAGCCTGTTAAGTGAAGATATTAAAGAAAACTTAGAGAAGTTTATGTACAAGCAGTTACCCTATTTGGTGGAAGAAGGTGTAAGGTGGATTAGGGCGAATCAACAGGAGATTGAAGAGTTGATTGAAGAGAGTATTGATGAGGTTTTGGAGAAGGGGTCAGGGGTTAAGAATTGGATTAAAGGTCAGATAAAAGAAAGTTTAGGTAATATCGCTAGAAGGTTTCAGCTGATTGATAAGCTATTATTGTCTTTAGAGGATGATTCTGATATTAAGACTCTAAGCCGAGAATTGAGCCATCAGATCATAAATTATATCAAGGATAATAGTATCAAGGATATTATTGATTATCTAGAGAGTAGGGATTTAATCAGGATACAGAACCTTGTCAAGTTGATTGACAGGAATATCGATAGATATTTAGATGGGATTGATTTGAGTGGCTTTGATAGGTTATTTGAGATTAGCTTAGGTGAGATTATAAATATAAATCTGGCTCAATACTTTGATGATAATATTAAAGACAATTTAATTGAGAAATTTAAAGAAGATTTTCTCTTTACACCTCAATTAACAGAGATATTGCAAAGAGAGTTATTTCAGCAGATAATCAAGGTTGCTCAATTAAAGTTAGCAGAGCTTATTGATGAAGAGAGCTTGGAAGCTAGCTTACCTTTAATTAAAGGTAAAATCATAGGTTATTTACGAGAGAATCATGAGATTATTATAACTAAAGTGAGAGAAGAAGTTGAAGCATTTGTTAAGGGGAAGAGTTTCTCTGAGCTATTTACAGATAAATTGAAGGAGGAGTTAGTTAATAATCTTGGAGACAAATCTAGTAACTATTTAAAAGAATCTCTTTCAGGCTTACAAGAGCAGAGAATAACTGAACTATATGATAGATTAAATCAGCAGGAGGATGTAGTGCAAAGGATAACTGCTTTGATATTGGAGTTAGTAAATAAGAATCTACCTCTTATGCTAGAAGGGAAGGTCAAAGGTGCAGTAGCCGATAATTTGTATAAATTAGAAGATAAGCAGGTACAAGATGTAGTTGAGGGCTTTATGGGCAAAGAGTTGAAGCCGATTACTCAACTAGGGGCATTGTTGGGGATCATAGCAGCATTAATTTTATATTTAATTCAGGGGAGTATCAATCTATCACAGTTAGGCTGGCTTAATTTTATCTTATCTACCTTTACATATGGTTTTGTCGGTTATTTTACCAATGTACTTGCTCTTAGAATGATCTTCCGTCCTTATAGTGAGAAGAAATTATTAGGGCAGAGAGTTCCTTTTACTCCAGGAGTAGTTGCTAAGAATAAACCTAGGTTTGCTGATTCTATGGGTAAATTTGTAGATGAACAGTTATTGAATGGGGAATCAATCAATAAGTTATTTAAAGATAATAGAGTGAAGATAGAAGATGATTTGAAAAGCCTGTTTGCTAAAGATAATTATCTGATTCTTAATAAATTGTTAGTCAAGAACAGGGGCTTGATATCGGAAAAAGTTTTTATATCTTTGTTAAACGTACTCAAATTTAATGGCGATGATTTAGTTAATAAATTATTGAATCAATTAAAAGAGATAGATATATTAGAGGTTGATCTTTCATTATTAGAAGCTAAACTAGCTTCAAAGCTAGAAACAATATTACTAGAGTCAGAAGATATTTTAACAGAAAGACTATTTCAATTTATAAATAACAAGAATTCTCTAAAGGAATTCCTACCAGAGTCTTTAAAAGTGAGAATAATAGAGCTGTTAAAGGAAGTAGTAGATAATGAGCTAACAGAATTAGTAGCTTTAATAGATAATCCTGATAAAATTCAGCAGCTATTGACAGAATACTCACCAAAATTTGATGAATTAATTGAAGAGAAGCTGATGGAGTTAATCCCTTCTTCCCATCAGAAAGCATTGAAGGATTTTATAGTTGAGTATTCTCTTGAAAAGTTTAAGTCAACTGAAATCCGTCAGCAATCAGCCTCTTTAATTGAAAATAATATCTTTAAAAAAATAAATCCTGAGGATAGGATAAAAGATTTATTCAATGGTAAGTTAATGAATCCATTATATGATAATATGGACTTTATAATCAATAATTTCTTCAATAAAGGGATTCGTTATCTACAGTATCAGAAGAGATTTATCAAAGATATGGCTTTAGAGGTAGTTGAAGAGGAGTTTGCTAGAGAACAGATAAGTGGAATCGGTGGTTTAATTACAGGTTATTTTAAAAGAGGGGTATATAATCTAACAGATACAGCAGAGACTATCGAGAGTATTATCGATAATCTAATAGATGAAAAGCTACCTGAGTTTATAAAGCTGAAAGAACAGGAGATAGTCAAGCTAGTAAATAGATTTTTAGATAAAGTGGGAGATAGAAGGCTTAAGGAGATTGGGATTGATTTAGATAGTGCTGCCTTAATGAGTTTGGTGGACAAGCTCTTAGCTAATGAAAATTTGGTCAATAGCTTATCGGTTTTAGTAGCTAGAGTAGTTGACTCAATTTTAGAATTAAAGTTAAAATCAGTCTCAAGGATAATGGCTATCGATGATATTTCGGATATGCTAGAGTTTTTTACAGATGAGATTGATGTATTTAGCAACTCTTTGAGTAGTAATCTTAGGAATAAAGAAGGGGTAATTAAAGAAAATTTATTAGTTTTGTTCAGTGAGATATTGGATAGACTGATTTTATCATTACCACTTAATCAGCTTGCTGTTAATATCAGTAGAGGTGAGTTGAAGAAAGTAGTCAATAAAATTATTGAGACTATCCATAGTACTCCTACTTTTGAAGAAAATTTGAGTATCTTTATGAAGGATATAATTGCTAAATTAGCAGAGAAGAATATCGATAAAATTCTAAATTTTGATTATTTAGCTGCTGATATTAAGAAGCTTCTAGCTAGAATGATAGATGATGGAGAACTAAGATATCAACTATTAATCTTTATCAAGAAAGTTATAGAGGAGATATTAGCAGAGTTAAATAGCATGCTTGAATCAGATACTAAGGGATTCTGCTTTGAGATTATCTTAGCTAGTAGCTTAGATTCATTAGAGAGCCATTTTTTAGAGTTGCTAACTGCTTTAAATATCAAAGAGGTAACGGAATTAGAAGTCAATCAGATGAGCTCTCAGGATATCGAGGATCTCTTCAACTCCTTTGCAGGAAGATACTTTAGAAGATTAGAGGCTTATGGGTGGATGGGAAGTGTAGTTGGGGTATTTACAGAACTGCTTTCTATTATATTGTAAAAATTTACATTAAATTATTCATCTTATTATTATAAATCTCAATAAAGAAAAATCTCATTTAACCTTTTACTATGGTTATAATCTATGTTATAATTATCTCCGTGTCTATAAGCCTTGGGATGTGTTTCTTAATAAGCAGTGTAGTAAATTTTAGATAGTTAAAATTATAAGGTTATATATAAGGCGGTTTTTGTTTTAAGCTAACATCTTTATAAGAGACTATATAAAAGAAGTTTATATAAGAAGTTTATATAAGTTTATAAGAATATAAGGAGGAGATGTTTTTTATGGTAAAAAGGATGAAAGAGAGCTTTAACCGACAGATAGTTAAAGATGATGTTCTATCTGGATTGACAGTAGCTTTAGCGTTGATTCCAGAATCAGTGGCGTTTGCTTTTGTAGCAGGGGTGAGCCCAATTATCAGTCTGCAAACCGCTGTTATTATTGGTCTAATAGCAGCTACTTTTACAGGAAGACCTGGAATGATTAGTTCGTCTACAGCTGCACTTTCAGTTGTATTTGCTTCATTAATCTCTCAGCATGGCTTGGAGTATCTCTTTGCTACAGTAGTTCTAATGGGGATTATTCAGGTATTAATAGGGGTATTTAAGTTGGGTAAATATGCCAGAATGATACCTTATCCAGTAATGCTTGGTTTTCTTAATGGGTTATCGATAGTGATGTTTTTGGCTCAGTGGGAGCAGTTTAAAGTAAAAAAGACAATAATGGTAGATGGTGTTGAAATGATACATAAGGTTTGGTTACCTGCATCAGATATGACAATAATGTTTTTATTTGTAGTCTTTACTATGGCAATTATTCATTTTGTTCCTAAATTGACTAAAGCAGTTCCAGCAAGTTTAGTGGCTATTGTAATAATGACAGTTATTGCAGTTCTTTTGGATAAAAATGGCTATCATCTAAGAAATGTACAAGACTTTGCTGGAATGGAGTTAAAAGGTGGCTTACCTAAGTTTCATATACCCCAAGTTAAAATAAATTTGGATATGTTAAAAATTATCTTTCCCTATGCGATAATTGGGGGACTTGCAGGATTGACAGAGGCAGTACTTACCCTTAGAGTAATTGATGAGATGACTGATACTAGAGGGCATACTAATAAAGAATGTATTGCACAGGGTCTAGCTAATACTGTTAATGGATTTTTTGGTGGAATGGGCGGAGATGCTATGATAGGTCAGTCTATTATTAACATTAAATCTGGTGGTAGAACAAGATTGTCAGGATTGGTAGCAGCATCAGGGCTAATGATGTTCATCATGTTTGGCTCAGGTTTTGTAAATGTTATTCCACTGGCAAGTTTAGTAGGGGTTATGTTTATGGTTGTAGTAGGAACCTTTAAGTGGGAAAGCTTAAAGTATGGTAAGAAGATACCTAAAGAAGATATTGTAGTGGTAGTAGCAGTTACTTTAATTACAGTATTGGTAGATTTAGCTACAGCTGTAATTATAGGGGTAATCCTATCAGCATTGATCTTTGCTTGGCAGAAAGGAAAAGCAATTCAGGTAAATAAAAGAAATAGTCACTGTGGTTCTAAAGTTTATGAGGTAGATGGACCATTATTCTTTGGCTCTGTATTAGAGTTTAGAGATTTATTCGATATTAAGGGTGATCCTGAGAATATTATCATCGACTTTAAAAACTCTAAAGTAATGGATCACTCAGCTATCGAAGCTATTAACTCTATAACAGAAAAATACTTCAATGCAGGTAAGAAAATTATTTTGCGGCATCTTAGTAAAGACTGTCAAATGCTTTTAAAGAATGCCGAGAGTATTATCCAAGTTAATATAGAGGATCCTAATTATCATGTGGCTGATGATCTATTATAAGATTAATAAAGAATGATATGATTACTATTAACACCTAAAATAATCCCCTACTTCTAATTAGAAGTAGGGGATTATTTCTAAATAGTAATCATATTTTCAAACTCTGAAATATACCAATTACCATTGAGTTTATCTAACTCTAAGGTAGCCTTAGCATTACCATAGCTATTGACTTGCCCACTTTCTTTCTCTCTTACTTCAATTAAGATATCAGCAGTAAAGATATACTTCTCGCCTTTTTTAAAAATCTCTTCATTATTAGTTTGGAACTTTAGGTAATCTCTTCTTGTAAATAGGTCTCTACAATAATCAATAAACTCTTCTTTACTAAATTCATTAACCTTTTCACTGATTATATCATTATCCTTAATAATTATTTCTATCTCCATAAATCTGTCAGGGGCTATAGTTCTTTCTAATTCCTTATAATCGGCAAATACCCAAGAATCAAAAAAATCTCTTACTCTCTCTTTAATTTTATGTTTCTCAGTTAGATTCAAGCATTGAGTCTCTTCCATAATACCACCCCTTTGCCAAATTAGTATATATTATTAATTGAACAAAGTTTTATAAAATCCTTTCTATTTTTGCATTATAGATAGTAAAATAGTAATGAGTTATGAGTAACTAGTGACGAGAAAAGAATTTTACACTGGTTATTCATCACCTGTCACCCGTCACTAAATTAAAGTTGGATGATCAGAGTGTTTTTATGTTATAATTGTTAATATATTAGAGAATAGGGAGTGAGTAGTAGAATGAGTCAAACTAAGATTTTAGATGGTCGCAAAGTAGCTAAAGAGTTAGAAGCCGAGATTGGTCAAGTAGTAGAGAACCTAACTAAGCAAGGTATCACTCCAGGACTAACGGTTATTTTGGTAGGTGATAACCCAGCTTCAGAGATTTATGTATCTTATAAAGAGAAGGCATGTAAGAGGGTTGGAATCAACTCTAATCTAATTAAATTACCTGCTGAAATCAATGAAGAAGAGTTGTTAGGAGAGGTAGAGAGATTAAATCAAGATGATAGTGTAGATGGTATCTTGGTACAATTACCATTACCAGAGCACATAGATGAAGAGAAAGTAATCAATACTATCAGAGCAGATAAGGATGTTGATGGTTTCCATCCAATCAATATAGGTAAGCTGATGATTAATGGTAGTGGACTTCATTCATGTACACCAAGGGGAATTATGGAGATATTACATAGATATGAGATTGAAGTAGAGGGTAAGAATGCAGTTATAATTGGCAGGAGCAATATTGTAGGTAAACCAATGGCTCAGATGCTTCTACAGGAGAACGCTACTGTGACTATCTGCCATAGTAGAACCAAAGATTTAAAGGAGCATACGCTAAAGGCAGATATTTTGGTAGCAGCAGTAGGTAGAGCTGAATTTGTAACTGCTGATATGGTCAAAAAAGGAGCAGTTATAATAGATGTAGGAATTAATCGAACTGAAAATGGACTACTAGGAGATGTTGAATTTAAAGGTGTCAAAGAAAAGGCAGCTGCTATTACTCCAGTACCAGGTGGAGTAGGTCCGATGACTATTGCTACTCTACTTAAGAATACTTTAAAGGCATGTCAGGAAAGAAGGGGATAAGATGTTGAGAAATAATGGAGTAACAGATCGAATCTGGTCTGTTACCCAAGTAACAAATTATTTAAAAGAGTTACTAGAGACTGATCCCAACCTCAGTCCAGTTATGCTCAAAGGGGAGATTTCTAACTTTCACCACCACTCATCAGGGCATATGTATTTTACTATCAAGGATGAGAAGACTCAGCTTAGTGCAGTAATGTTTAAAGGTTATAATCAGAGTTTAGACTTTATCCCTGAGGATGGGATGTCGGTAATTGCTGAAGGTAAGATAAGTATCTATCCTGCTAGGGGTCAATATCAAATTTATGTCCATCGGATGCAGCCTGATGGTATCGGTAGCTTACATCTAGCTTATGAGCAATTGAAGGAACGCTTGGAAAAGGAAGGCTTATTTAGAGCAGAGTTAAAGCAGGCTATCCCTAAGATTCCAGCCAAAGTAGGTGTAGTCACCTCTCCAACTGGTGCTGCTATTAGAGATATTATCAGTGTGATTAAACGGCGGTTCTCCAATGTGTCACTATTGATTGCACCAAGCCAAGTACAAGGTGTGGGAGCAGAAGAGACTCTGGTTAGAGGATTGGAGCTATTAAATCAGAGTGATGTTGATGTAATAATTATCGGGCGTGGTGGAGGGTCTATTGAGGATTTATGGGCATTTAATAAAGAAAAGCTAGCTAGGGCTATCTTCAATTCTAGAATTCCTATTATCTCAGCAGTTGGTCATGAGACCGATTTTACTATCGCTGATTTTGTAGCTGATTTGCGAGCACCGACACCTTCAGCAGCAGCTGAGTTGGTAGTCTCTAATCGAGAAGAGATAGTTAAATACTTAGCCAGATTATATAATAACTTAAATAGTGCAATGGATAATCGAATAAACCGTTTAAATGATAGGTTACTTAGCTTAAAGGAACGAAGAGCATTGCGTTTACCTGAAGAGAAGATTACAGAGTATATGCAACAAGTTGATGAGTTGAGTATGAAGCTTGAGAAAGAGATTTGTGACAACCTGACTAAGAAACAAGAAGAGCTAGAAAGAGTAGTTGGACAGCTTAATTCATTATCCCCATTAAGTACCTTTGCCAGAGGATATAGTTTAGCACGGAAGCTAGATAGCAAAGAAGAGATCAAGTCAATAGCTCAGCTAGAAGAAGGGGAGATGATAGAGGTTATCTTAAAGGATGGAGCTTTGGATTGTAAGGTTGAATCAGTAACCGGTGAGAAGTAAATAGTAATAAGTAATATTTAGGCAATCTTCGTAGATTGTCTTTTTTTTATCTCTGACAAGTTATAATATACTTATTATGGTTAATGTGGTTTTTGATTACAAGATATCAATTTAAATTCTACAGAATAGTCCCCTAATTTTAGACATATAATCTTACTAGTATATTGTGGAGGGGAGCGTATGTTTCTTTTGATTGAATTAAATAGAGAGAAGATCTTGCTGTTATCTATATTTCTCTTGATATTTTTAGGATTAGGGGGCTATTTAGGGGTTTTGTTTAGAGAAGATGCTGTAATGGTTATTGATGATGAGGTCAAGGATATCTTATCCCAAGATATACAGAATATATTTAATATTAGAAATAAGGCTTTGGTAGAAGGGGATAAAGATACTCTAAAAGCTCTATATAATACAGAGGGTAGGACAGGGCGATGGGCTTATGAACATTCTTTAAGAAAGATGAGGTACTTACAAGATTGGGGAGCTAAACAAGGTGTGAAATTTAAAGATATTAACTCTGAAGTTCTTTTAAGATATGTCAAGGAGAAGGGGGATGGCTATTCAACTACTCTGTTGGTCTCCACAGAGTATAAGTATGCTTATCAGGATTCACCGAAAAAATATAATACTTTTAGAATTGGAGCATATCATGCCTTTGAGATTATTCCCAAAGATGAGAGGTGGGTGATTAGCAAGGAGTGGTATATGGATCCTATGGATGACTCTCTAGAGCTAGAGCAGAGTAAGATTGAAGAGGTAAATGAGGTTATTCTTGCAGAGGAGCCTAAGGATTTATCGAATTTAAATAAAAGAAGACTTAAAGCAGTGGAGTATGCTGATAAGTATTGCGGAACTGCTAGTTTACCTAAATATGGTTTTAAATATAACCCTAAATATAGAAACTTTAATTCTCAAGGGGGTAACTGTGCCAACTTTGCTTCACAGATATTATATGAGGGAGCAGGGTTTAGAAAGAATCGTGCCTGGAATTATAGTAGAGGAAGTGGTACTAAGGCTTGGCTAAATGCTCATGGTTTTAATCAATATATGACCTATAGTGGTCGGGCAGCTATGATTGCCCATGGCAGTTATGATCAGGTTCTAAAGTCCTCCTATAAGCTATTACCAGGAGATTATGTTGCTTATGAAAAGAAAGGAAAGGTTGACCATATATCTGTGGTAACTGGATTAGATTCTAAAGGCTATGCTCTAGTAAATTGTCATAACTCCGATAGATATCGAGTCCCTTGGGATATAGGTTGGAATAAGAAAGGGGTTAAGTTTCGTTTGGTTCGAGTACATTATTAAGAAGAATAAAGTTGGATTTTAGAGAGATATTAAGACAGTAATGAGTGATAAGTGATAAGTGACGAGAAGAGATTTTTACTCATTACCTGTCACTCGTCACTGATTACTAAAAGATTTAGTGTGACTATATATATAATTTTAAATTTACAAGTATAATCTTTTAGTTTGTAAGCTTTTAATAAATTTTTTAAATAATTACTTGCAAGGGTGACAAACATATGTTATTATAATTCTGGCAAAATAGAATAACGTGTCGGATGAATGTTACAGGAGAAAAGCTTAAGCTTTGCCGACGGGGCAAGTCTATAGTTGTCCGACTATAGATGAAACTCTCAGGTAAAATACTGTAACTGGACGGCGCTCTGGAGAGACTCATTAAGAGCACCGAAGGAGTAACCTGATTAATTCAGGGTAATCTCTCAGGTAAAAGGACAGGGTAAAGGACAGATATAAAGCAGGTGGGTAAAATATAGGTTTTAGGAGTGTAGTAACTAACTACCCAAACACCTAACTACCTTTATTTATTTGTCTTTCTCCAGAGTCTAAGCCTTAGAGGTTTAGATTTTTTTAATTTGTACTAAAAATTATAATAAGGATTAGAGGAGGAAGAATGATGGCAGCATTGCAAGAATTTTTTAGTAGTATGAGTAGTTTGGTCTGGGGACCACCAATGTTAATCTTATTATTAGGAACAGGAATTTACTTGACCATTAGATTAAAAGGGGTGAGCATATCTAAGGTTCCTCATGCAATCACCTTAATCTTTAAAAAGGATAAGAATAGTAGTGAAGGTGATGTGTCGGCCTTTGAAGCTTTGGCTACAGCATTATCATCAACAATTGGAACTGGTAATATCGCAGGGGTAGCTACTGCTATTGCTGTTGGTGGACCGGGAGCTGCTTTTTGGATGTGGATGGCTGCTCTAGTGGGAATGGCGACTAAATTTGCTGAAGGTGTACTAGCTGTCAAATATCGTGTTAAGAATAAAGCAGGAGAGATGGCTGGAGGTCCAATGTATTATATCCAAGAAGGATTAGGAGAGAAATGGAAGCCATTATCAATCTTCTTTGCAGCCTGTGGAGTAATGGTAGCATGGCTTGGAATTGGTGCTACAGTACAGGCAAATTCAATGGCTGATGCTTTAAATGCTAACTTTGGGATTAAACCTTTATATACAGGAATTGTTTTATCAATCTTGGTTGGAGCAGTAGTATTAGGTGGAATTAAGAGAATTGCGAAGGTGGCAAGTAAGATTGTTCCATTGATGAGTGTAATCTATATTGGAGGAACCTTATATATCATCCTTTCTCATATCGGTGAATTACCTGCTGCTGTTGGGTTGATTATCAACTCTGCTTTTAATGGACAAGCTGCTGTTGGTGGCTTTGCTGGAGCTGGAGTTATGTTAGCTCTTAGAAAGGGGATCTCAAGGGGGATTTTCTCTAATGAAGCAGGACTAGGAAGTGCACCTATTGCCCATGCTGCTGCTAAGACAGACAGTCCAGTAAGACAAGGATTAATTGCTATGTTAGGTACTTTAATTGATACTATTATTATCTGTAGTTTGACAACCTTGACTATTATCATGACTGGTGTCTGGAATAATGGAATGACTGGGGCTGCTTTGACAACAGAAGCCTTTAATGTAGGAATGCCAGGACCAGGTGGGTTGGTAATAGCTATCGGAATTATTTTCTTTGCTTTCTCTACAACACTAGGATGGTGTTACTATGGAGAAAAATGTATTGAATACTTATTAGGAACTAAAGCAATTAAGCCTTATAAATTTATCTATATCCTCTGTATCTTGATGGGAGCTACTGTCAAGCTAGAGTTAATCTGGGCTATCTCTGATGTAGTAAATGGATTGATGGCATTTCCTAACTTGGTAGCTTTATTAGGATTATCAGGGGTAGTAATTAGTATGACTAAAGATTACTTTAATAATGTCGATATAAAAGAGTCAGAAGAATTAAAAACTATTGCTTAGTCAAATTCAAAGGTTGCCTTAAGGCGACCTTTTTGTTATTATAAAGAAAGATATTATTAATACAGTGACAAGTAACGAGTGATTATGAAGAAGATTTTTATAATTTACTGATACATAGACTATTTATACTGGAACTAAATTATAGATTAAATTTATAAAATTAGTATTTTTAGGTATAATAAGGTGTATTAGTTTAAGTATAAGTTTAAGGCAAAATAATACCTAAATTAGTCTTGAACTCAAACTTAAGCTTAGACTGAACCTTAATATATGCAGGTGATAAAACACTAATCTAGAAGTAATTATACTGTAGTATTGTAGATAAGGAGATGAAATTTGATGGGTAATAAATCGGAATTAACCTTTGAAGAAGCATTAAATCAATTAGAAGAGGCTGTTGAGAACTTAGAAAAGGGAGAGCTAACCTTAGCTGATTCTTTAGAAGAGTTTGAATTGGGTGTTAAGTTAACTAAGTTTTGTTCTGATAAATTAGAGCAGGCCCAAGAGAAGATAGAGATTATAAAAGAAGAGAATGGTAGGGTTAAGATAGAGGATTATAATTACCAAGATGAAGGAGCAGAATAATGGATATTAGAAGATTTATTAAAGAAAAGAGCCAATTAATCAACCAAGCTTTAGAAGATTATTTACCTAATCAAGAGCTTCACCCTGCTAAATTACATGAGTCGATGAGTTATAGTGTTTTAGCAGGTGGAAAGAGGCTAAGACCTATTTTAGTATTAGAGGCTGCTAAGTTAATCGGTGCTAATGAAGATGATATTTTAGCAGCAGCTTGTGCTTTAGAGCTGATACATAGTTATTCCTTGATTCATGATGATTTACCTTGTATGGATGATGATGATTTTAGAAGGGGAAAACCGACAAATCATAAGGTCTTTGGTGATGCGATAGCAGTATTAGCTGGAGATGCTTTATTGACCTATGCCTTTGAGCTTATGACTGAAGTCAAGAATATTTCGCCAGATAAGGTCTTATTAGCTATTAAGGAGTTGGCCAAAGCCTCTGGAAATCGAGGGATGGTAGGTGGACAAGTTGCCGATATTATGGCAGAAGGTCAGAAGATAGATGGCAGTGAGCTAGAGTACATACATACCCATAAAACGGGTGCTTTATTGAAGGCTTCTGTCAGAGTTGGTGCTATTTTAGCTGGGGCTAGTGATGAACAGTTAGCAGCTTTGACTACTTATGCTAAAGAGATTGGTTTAGGATTTCAAATTGTTGATGATATTTTAGATATTGAAGGGGATGCCAAGAAGTTAGGTAAGGATATAGGCAGTGACTTAGATCGGGATAAAGCTACCTTTCCTGCGATTTATGGCTTACAAGAGTCAAAAGAGATGGCTACTGCTACCTGTAAAAGGGCTAAAGAGGCGTTGAATATTTTTGGTGAAGATGCTGAGTTATTATTGCAATTAGCAGATTATATTATAGAACGAGAGTATTAAGGACAGTTAACAGTTGACAGTGAACAGTGTACAGTTAAAATCCTAAAACATAAGAATTTTGACTTGTATAAATCTTCTATTTTAGATTTAATGTTGGATTTATATCTTAAATAACTGTAAACTGTAAACTGTACATTGTAAACTAATTAAAAGAGGGTGATTTTTATTATGGATGATCTATTATCTAAGGTCAATTCACCGCAAGATTTAAAGAATTTATCCATAGAGAGTTTATATAAACTAGCTCAGCAAATTAGAGATGAGATTATCATTAATTTATCACAAACAGGAGGTCATTTAGCCTCTTCTTTGGGCGTAGTAGAGCTGACTATTGCCCTTCATTCTATCTTAGATAGTCCCAAGGATAAGATTATCTGGGATGTAGGTCATCAGGCCTATGCTCATAAGATTTTAACAGGGAGAAGAGCAGACTTTAAGAGTTTAAGAAAGTTAAATGGGATAAGTGGATTTCCTAAACGTATTGAAAGTGTTCATGATCAGGTAGATGTCGGTCATAGTAGTACTTCGATTTCATCAGCCTTAGGGATTGCCTGTGCCCGTGATATTAAAGGTGATGATGATACGATTGTGGCTGTAATTGGAGATGGGGCATTGACAGCAGGAATGGCCTTTGAGGCGTTAAATCATGCTGGTCATTTGCAAAAAGATATGATAGTTATTTTAAATGACAATGAGATGTCTATCTCTGAAAATGTAGGTGCAGTCTCTAATTATTTAGATAAGTTAAGGACAAATCCTAAGATTCATCGGGCTAAGAAGGATTTAGGACATTTAATTAATGCTATTCCAGCTATTGGAGATCATTTGCTAAAAACAGCAAACAGAGTAAAAAATAGTCTAAAGTATCTACTGGTATCGGGAATTTTATTTGAGGAGTTCGGCTTTACTTATTTAGGACCTATTGATGGTCATAATATTAAAGTCTTACAAGAGCATATCAAAGATGCTCAAAAGATTGGTGGTCCAGTCTTAATTCATACGATCACCACTAAAGGGAAGGGATATACTCCTGCTGAAGAAGAACCAGCTAAATTTCATGGAGTAGGTCCTTTTAATATTAGAACAGGGGAAGGAAAGAATAAGAAGCAAAGAAGAACCTATACCAATATTTTCAGTCAGACCCTAATTGATCTGGCTAAAGATGATAGTGAGATTGTAGCGATTACAGCAGCTATGCCTTCAGGTACGGGCTTAAATAAATTTGCTCAAGAGTTTCCTAAGCGTTTTTATGATGTAGGGATAGCTGAGCAGCATGCAATAACTTTGGGTGCTGGTTTAGCCTTAAATGGAGTCAAGCCCTTTGTTACATTATATTCTACCTTCTTACAACGGGGCTATGATCAGGTAATGCATGATGTCTGTATTCAGAATTTACCTGTTAAATTGGCAATTGATCGTGCTGGAATTGTTGGAAGGGATGGGGAGACTCACCAAGGTGTCTTTGATTATGCCTTCTTACGCCATCTGCCAAATATGACTGTGATGGCTCCTAAGGATGAAAATGAATTGAAGGCTATGATTAAGTTGGCTGCTAACTATAATAGACCAATTGCTCTTAGGTATCCACGGGGAGAGGTTGTCGGAGTAGAAAGAGTAGAGATAGATGATTTAGAGATAGGCAAGGCAGAAGTTTTATGTGAAGGCAAGGATGGAGCTATCTTAGCTATAGGTTCTATGGTCTATCCTGCTTTAGAGGTTGTTAATGATTTAGCTAAAGAAGGGATAGATTTGACTGTGGTCAATAGTCGCTTTGTTAAACCATTAGATCAAGAGTTAATTTTAGGTTTAGCTGATAAATATAATAGAATCTTCACTATTGAGGAGCATGTCCTACAGGGAGGTTTTGGTAGTGCTGTAGCTGAGTTATTGCTTGATAATGATAGTAGTGTAAGATTAACACGAATAGGGCTACCTGATAAGTTTATAGAGCATGGTTCTAGTGAAGAACTTTTAGCTAGATATGGCTTAGATATAGAAGGGATTAAAAAGCGGATTAAAGAGGTAATGCAGGAGGGGTAATATGAGCAAAAAAGAACGATTAGATGTACTATTAACTGAGCGGGGTTTTTTCAAAAGTCGTTCCAAAGCTAAAAGATCAATCATGGCTGGATTAGTCTTTGTTGATGAGCAGAAGATAGATAAGGCAGGTACTAAGATAGATTTGGAAGCAGAGATTAGAGTAAAAGGTGACTTGCACCCTTATGTAAGTAGAGGGGGATTGAAGTTAGAGAAAGCCCTTGAAGTTTTTAATATCGATTTAAGTGATAAACTAATAATCGATATAGGTGCTTCTACAGGAGGATTTACCGATTGTGCCTTGCAAAATGGTGCAAGAAAGGTATATGCAATAGATGTAGGTTATAATCAACTGGCTTGGAAGTTACGGAGTGATGAGCGGGTAGTCTGTATGGAGAAGACCAATGCTCGTTATTTAACCTTAGAAGATATAGGAGAAGCAGGTGATTTTGGAATGACCGATGTTTCCTTTATCTCTTTAACCAAAATCTTACCTGCTTTAAAAGGGTTATTGAACAGTTCTGGTGAAATTGTAGCTTTAATTAAGCCACAATTTGAAGCAGGGCCAGAGAATGTGGGTAACAATGGTGTTGTTAAAGATCCAGCTATCCATAAAGAGGTGATTTATAAGATCTTTAATTTTGCTAAAGAGATTGGCTTGATTCCAATCGGTCTTAATTATTCACCAATTACTGGAGGAAAGAGCCATAATATCGAATACTTATCTTATTTCACTCTTGATCAAAAGGCTTTAGAAATCTCTAATTTAGATCAGAAGATAGAAGAAATAATCAAGGTTGCCCATCAAGATTTATAATTCCAATTAATATAGATTATATAAAGATAAGGATCTTTAATCCATATTCCTGAGGTGAATAGAAGTGAGTATTAGAGGTGAGATTAAAAAAATTGCTTTAATTGCTAACACAAACAAGGCCAAAGCTGTAAATGTAATGGAGCAAGTCTGTAATTACTTAGATGATAAAAGGAAGGATTATATTCTAGAAGAAGCCAGTGCAGGCTTGTTAGAACGGAGAGTTAAAAGTCAAGTTTATGAGAGGTTGGTTGATTTTGCCGATATAGTAATTGTTTTTGGTGGTGATGGTACCTTTTTAAAGGCTGCTCGTACCTTTGCTGCTAGTGATGTGCCAATTTTGGGGATTAATTTGGGGCAGCTAGGCTTTTTAACTGATATAGAGGTAGAGATGTTAGAGGATGGTTTAGATAAACTATTAGCAGGAAAATATCAGATAGAGGAGAGAATGATTCTAGAAGGAAGGGTTATTAGGTCTAAACAACTGGTCAGTCGCTTAATTGCTATCAATGATTTAGTCCTTACTAAGGGACCCTTTTCTAGAATTATTAAGTTAGAGACCTTCATTGATGGAGAATACATCACAACTTACCCAGGTGATGGACTGATTATAGCCTGTCCAACAGGTTCAACAGCCTATTCCCTATCAGCAGGGGGACCTATTGTCAATCCTAAGATGAAATCTCTAATTATTACTCCAATTTGCCCCCATACCTTAAATTCTCGATCTATAGTTACTACTGAGGATGAAGAGATAGTAGTTAAGGTAGATGCTGACCATAGTGAAGTGATGTTGACAGTAGATGGTCAAGAGAGTTTTCCTATACTATCAGATGATATCATTAAGATCAATAAATCTAATTTAGTGGCTAAAATGATAAAATTAGAAGGATATAATTTTTATAAAATTCTAAGAAACCGGTTACATAATAATCGGTTTTAAAGGAGGAGACTGTGTGAAAAGTAAGCGCCATCTTAAAATTATGAGCTTAGTCCAAGATGAAGATATTCATACCCAAGATGAGTTGGCTTCTAGGCTAGAAGAAGAGGGAATTGAAGTGACCCAAGCAACGGTATCCCGTGATATCAAGCAATTGGGTTTGATTAAAATACCGCTAGATAATGGAGGTTATAAATATTCATTACCTCTTCAGCAGAAGGATAATATTAATATAAATAGTAGAATGAAGAGGATGTTTGAAGATTCAGTAAGCAGGATAGACTATAGTGAAAATTTAGTTGTAATTAATACTTTACCAGGAACAGCTCAAGCAGTAGCTTCTTTAATCGATAATACAGAATGGAAGAATGTATTAGGGACAATTGCTGGTGATGATACTATTTTGCTGATCATAAAGCCTAAAAGTGCTGTTACAAGTGTGATTGAAAGGCTAAAAAGTCTGACTGTTTAAAGATAGAGGGAGGTAAAGCAGTGCTATCTGAGTTAGTTATAAATAATTTTGCATTGATTAAAGATGTTAAATTAGAGTTGACTCCAGGATTAAATATATTAACTGGAGAGACTGGTGCTGGTAAATCAATTATCATTAAAGCTTTGGATATGTTATTAGGTGGTAGAGCATCGACAGATTTTATTAGATTTGGTGAGGAGAAGGCGATTATAGAAGGATGCTTTGATATCAAAGATAATCCTCTTGTCAAAGATCTATTAAAGGAATTGGGGATAGATATATTAGAGGAGGAGACTCTAATTTTAACCCGTGAAATCTCTACAAGTGGGAATAATAAATCAAGAATCAATGGGAGAGTTGTTACCCTAGAGATGGTTAAGGAGCTAACCCAATATTTAATAGATATTCATGGGCAGCATGAACACCAGTCACTGCTAAATCCTGAAGACCATTTGAGGCTATTAGATCAGTTTGGTGGTAAAGAGCTGATGGTACTTAAAGATAGGCTAGAAGAGGTATATAGCAGATGGCAGCAGAAGAAGAATAGATTAAATAAGATCAGTTATGATGAGAAAGAAAGAGAGAGAAGAATTGATTTATTAGAGTTCCAAATCAATGAAATTGAGCAAGCAGAATTAAAGCTTGAAGAAGATGAAGAGTTATTAGATGAGAAGAAGAGGTTAAGTAATGCTGAAGAGTTGAGTAGAACTGTCAATAAGGCTTATAACTCGCTATATCAAAGTGATTTTGAACAGACTGCTATTATTGACCAGATTAAGCAGTTTTCTAAGGAACTTGATAGTCTAGTCAAGATAGACAGTAGCTTAGAGGAGATTGCTGAGAGTTTAAGAAATATCAATTATGAGTTAGAGGATATCTCTTTTAGATTGAGTGACTATAATGATAAAATAGAGTTCAATCCCCAACGCTTGGATATGATAGAGAATAGATTGAAGTTAATCAATGATTTAAAACGTAAATATGGAGATTCCATTGAAGAAATTTTAGACTATTATCAAAAAATAGATCAAGAGTTGGCTGAGCTGAAAAATAGTGAGGTAGAGAAAGGTGAGCTATTAGCTGAAATTACTAAATTAGAAGAGGAATACTTAGTTGAAGCTGAAGAATTATCTACTCAAAGAAAAGTAATTGCTACAGAGTTAGAGAAGAGTATCGCTAGAGAGTTAATGGATTTATCGATGTTACAGACTAGATTTAAGATAGATTTTCTAAGAAAAGAGAACTTTACTAAAGATGGGATTGATAAGGTGGAGTTTTTAATCTCACCAAATCCTGGATCTGAGCTGCTTCCTTTGATTAAGATTGCATCAGGAGGAGAGCTATCGAGAATCATGTTAGCTTTAAAGACGATAACGGCAGATATTGACCAGATATCTACATTAATCTTTGATGAAATAGATACTGGAATTGGCGGTAGAGTCGGTAAGCTAGTTGCTGATAAATTGCTAGTCTTATCAGCTAAACATCAATTAATCTGTATTACCCATCTTCCCCAGATTGCATGTATGGCAGATAACCATTATTTCATTATGAAGAAGGTAGTCAATGATGAGACTGAGACGGTAATCCATCCATTAAATGATAATGGTAGAGTTAGAGAATTAGCGAGGATGTTAGATGGTACTCTAACCGAGACAACTCTAGACCATGCCAAAGAATTACTTAAATCAGCTATAGAAAAGAAAGAAAGAATTGAATAAAATTAAACTATTTAGGGCATCTTTATTAATTAAAGGTGCTTTTTTTATTTTATATTTAAATTTAAAATTGTCATTATATCCATCTATCTTCGAATCTAACTTACGAATTTATTATAAAAATTTTAAATTAGCAGGATTAATTTTATGATAATAATAAATAATTTAAAAATATTATTAAATTTAAAAACAATTAACATAAAAACCTTTAAAATACAACTGAATATAACTATTTATGGTGGGTATAATAAGTATATATCTAAGTTAAATATCATCCACAGTGGTATTTTAGAGTGCTTAAAATGTATCTATAGTCTTCTTTGATAGATTAATCTTTGAGTTTATTTTTAGTATTGGCAGATGAAATTTTGTTAAAATTCTTTTAATTGGAAGATACTACACAGGTGGGGACTGTGTAGGAGTGTGACAAATGAAAAAATATAAGAGAGTAGTGGTGATCAATCTTCTTCTATTATTAATCTGTTTTTTGTCATTGCCTAGAGTATTGATCTTTTTAGGTCTACCTGATAATTGTCAAATATTTGAGGGGAATAAGACACCATTAAAGATAAATTTACCTTTTAATGTATCTATCCGATCAAATCAACAGGGAAATCTAAAGATTAATGGTCAAAAACTTTCTCAGCATGAACTGAATATCAATCTTTCTAATCCGATTGCTTTACAGGCTTCTTCTGTTGGTGAGTATAATCTTGATTTTAAATTATTTGGCTTAATCCCATTAAGAAAGATGGTTGTGAATGTTCTCCCTCAGGTCAAGGTCATTCCTGGAGGGCAGGCCATTGGAGTAATTCTTAAGTCTGATGGGATTATGGTAGTGAGAAACTCCTATATTATTGGAGAAAATCAGCAAAAATACTTCCCTGCTAAAGAGGCTGATATTGAAGTAGGTGATAGTCTGTTAGAGGTCAATCATGTTGAAATTAAGAATAAATATCATTTGGCTAGATTAATCAATGAATATGGGAAGAAGGGCGAAAGCTTAAGATTTAAGATTAGAAAAAAGTCAGGGGAGGTTCAATTTAAGGAGATTACTCCTATTAAAAGTAAAGATGGATTTTACATGATAGGTATTTATGTCGATGATGGTGCTACTGGGGTAGGAACGATGTCCTTTTATGAACCAAAGAATGGCTATTATGGTGCTTTGGGTCATATGATTACTGAAGCAAATACACAATTGAAGATTGATGTAGGAGAAGGAGAGATAGTTAGAGCTAATATTTCAGGAATTAATCAGAGTCATGATGGCTTACCAGGAGAGAAATTAGGAACTTTTTTCAATGGACAAGGTATGCTAGGGAATATAACCAAGAATAATAGTTTTGGAATTTATGGTCGCTTATCTATCTCACCTAAGCATCCTTATTTTAAGGAAGCTATACCAGTAGCAAGCCCTTTAGAGATTAAAGAAGGACCTGCTAAGATTTATACTGTACTCCATGGTGGAGAGATAGAGGAATTTAATATAGAGATAGAGAAGGTTAGAAGGCAATATGAACCTGCTGAAAAAGGCTTGATTATTAGAATAGTTGATTCTCGGCTTTTAAGTCAGACAGGAGGAATAGTACAAGGAATGAGTGGCAGTCCTATTGTACAAGATGATAAGTTAGTAGGTGCTATTACCCATGTTTTTGTCAATGACTCTACTCGTGGCTATGGTATTTTGGCTCAATGGATGATAATGCAGACTGATTTATTAGAAAAGAATGTCGCCAAAGAATTTGCATCATAAATTCTTTGGCTTTTTTTATTTTTTAAAGGAGGAATTTGGAAACAGACATAGAATTTGTAGTATAGAGTCAGTATGAGGAGGAAATGTACTATGAGAGAAGCAGATGAAATCAAGGTGTTATTAGTAGATGACAATAGGGATTTTTGTAATTTGATTAAAGAGTATCTTGACCAGCAAGATGAGTTTAAGGTAGTAGGAATTGCTAATGATGGAGTTGAGGCTTTAAAGGTAATCGATGAGGTCGACTTTGACGTATTGGTCTTAGATGTGATTATGCCGCATTTAGATGGAATTGGAGTATTAGAAGAGTTGCATAGTCAAGGAGTAACTGACAAATTTAAGATAATCATGTTGACTGCTTTTGGACAAGAAGAGTTGACACAGCGAGTTGTTAATTTAGGTGCTGATTATTATATCTTAAAGCCTTTTGATTTAGAGAAGTTATCTAATAGAATCAAGCAAGTTACTTCTAAAGTTGCTTGTGGAAGCAGAGGCTATACATTTACTACTTCGGCTAATAATCCAAATAACGGAAAAAATGTTGAAGAAAGAATTACTGATATAATGCACCAGATTGGAATTCCAGCACATATTAAAGGATATCTATATTTAAGAAAGGCAATTGCTATGGTCGTTGATGATGTAGAGTTATTAGGAGCAGTAACTAAAGAGTTATATCCTTTAGTAGCTAAGGAGTTCAATACAACAGCTAGTAGAGTGGAAAGAGCAATTCGACATGCTATTGAGGTTACTTGGGAGAGAGGCAATACCAATGCTATTAATAGAATTTTTGGTCATTCTGTGACAAGTGCTAGTGGTAAACCTACTAACTCTCAATTTGTCGCTAAAGTAGCAGATAAGTTAAGAATTGAATTAAGAGTCAGCTAGAGAAATAAGCTAAAGGCTAAGTATAAGATTAAATTAGAGCATCCAATTTTGGGTGCTCTTTTTGTAGTTAAGTTTAAAACTCAATTAAATTTAGCCTTAAGCTCAAACTTAAACTTAATTGTAAATTGTACATTGACAATTGTAAATTAACTCTGCTCCCTTTTATTAGAAGTATGATAGTAATTCAATCAAGATATACTAAAGGTAGTAGTAAATTTAGGAGGCTCCCATTATGAAAATAACTGGAAGAGTTAGACTAGGTACTAAGACGAAGGATTTAGTCAAGGAATTGCTTGAAGGGGAGATAGCTATCATTGATCACAAGGATATCGATCAATTGGCTGCTGAATCATTGATTGAGAGAAGAGTTAAGGCTGTAATCAATGCTAGTCCATCTATCAGTGGTAAATATCCTAATTTAGGTCCTAGAAGATTATTGGCAGCTGGGATAGCAATTATTGATGATGTTGATAAGGCTATCTTTGATAAGTTGTCTGAAGGGGATTTGATTAATATCAAAGATGGTCAGATATTAAAGAATGAAGAGCTTTTATTTGAAGGTGAAGTTCTTAATACTAAGAAGGTTGAGCAGAGGTTAGAACAGACTAAGGAGAATATTGGTGTAGAGTTAAATAAGTTTGTAGATAATACCCTAGATTATGCCAAAAAAGAGAAGCATCTGATTTTGGGAATAGATATACCTAAAATAGATATTAAGTTGAAGGATAAAGATGTCTTAATTGTAGTAAGAGGAAAGGATTATCGAGAGGATTTAGAGGCTGTTAGTTCTTATATTAGGGAGGTTAGACCTGTCTTGATTGGGGTAGATGGGGGAGCAGATGCTTTAGTAGAGTATGGTTTTGAGCCTGATATTATCATTGGTGATATGGATAGTATCAGTGACAAGACTTTAGCATCTGGGGCTGAGTTGATTGTCCATGCTTATCCTGATGGTCATGCTCCAGGAATGGAGAGGATTAAAGGACTTAATTTAAAGGCTAAGACCTTTCCAGCGCCAGGGACAAGTGAGGATATTGCTATGTTATTGGCTTATGAGAAAGGGGCAGAGTTGATTGTGGCTGTAGGTACTCATACTACTATGATAGATTTTTTGGAGAAAGGGCGTCCAGGGATGGCTAGTACCTTTTTGGTCAGATTGAAGGTAGGAAGTAAGCTAGTTGATGCCAAAGGAGTAAATAAGCTATATAAGAGCCGAATAAAGCCTAAATATGTTGCAGAGGTCTTAGTAGCATCACTAATACCGATCATTGCTATAATGAGTGTGTCAACACCATTTCATCAGTTACTCAAATTATTAATAATCAGACTAAGAATGAATATTGGCTTTTAGGAGGAGGATTATGTTAGTTGATTTAAGATACCATGTGATTACAATTGTAATTATATTTGTAACATTGGCGATTGGCATCTTGATTGGTAGCAGTATGGTGGGAAATGATTTAATTGTTAATGAGCAGAAGCATTTGATTTCAAATTTAGAAGAGGATTTTAAATCTTTAAGAACTAAGAATAAGGAGTTCTCTAAAGAGGTTAACTATTTAGAGACTAGGTTGGCTGATAATATAAATTTTCAGAAGATGATTATGCCTTTAGTGGTCAAGGAGCAGTTAAAGGATCAAAGTTTGTTGGTAGTAGTAGGTAATAATGTCGATTCTGAGTTGAAAAACAAGATAATCAAAACCTTGAAGCTAGCTGATGTTCAGGGGCTAGAGGTAATTGAAGATTTAACTACTATAGGTGAAAAGAGTGATTTTACAAAGGTACTCTTATTAGGGGATTTGGATGAAGGGCTTAATTATCCTATAAATCTAAAAGAAAAGTCTATTAAAATTGATTTACAGAGTATTAAGAGTATCTCTGGATTGATCAAGTTGGTATTTGAAGTTGCAGCTAAAGACCTTCCAGATCTTGAGGAGGGAGAGCATTGGATAAATCAATTTCAGTTTTAATCCCTGCGTATAATGAAGAGGACAAGATAGAAGATACTATCAAGAGTATTAAAGACTTAGATGGAGTTGGGGAAGTGGTTGTAATTGATGATGGCTCTGTAGATAATACCTATCAAAAGGCTAGTAATTTGGCTACTAAAGTAATTAAATTAGAGCAGAACCAAGGAAAAGGTGCTGCTTTAAATCGTGGTTTAGAGGAGGTTAATGGAGATATTATCCTCTTATTAGATGCTGATTTGGGTGGTAGTTCAGCAGAGGCTATGAAGTTAGTAGAGCCTCTGTTAGAGGGAAGAGCAGATATGTCTATTGCTAAATTTCCTCCAAGTAAAGTTAAAGGAGGCTTTGGACTGGTTAAGGGGCTGGCTAATTGGGGGTTAAGAAAGTTGACCTGTCAAGAGTTTTCAGCCCCTCTTTCTGGACAAAGAGCTCTCTCTAAAGAGGTAGTTAAAGAGCTAAAAGGCTTTGCCAAAGGGTTTGGAGTAGAGGTCTGCTTAACTGTTGATGTCTGCCAAGCTGGATTTAGAGTAGAAGAGGTTCCAGTAATGATGAAGCATCGTGAAAGTAAGAGGGATATTCAAGGTTTTATCCATCGAGGTAAGCAGTTTAAAGATGTAGCACTTGTGCTTATCTCTAAAATTAATAGAGTATAAGGATAAGTCTAAGTATAAGTTTGAGTTTGAGTAAGATAATTAATTTAGTGTTCTTAGGATCAAAGTTAATCTTAAACTGTCACAATAATCACTAAACCTTATTGAATAGATTAAAATTGAAATAATAGGTTAAATTATAATTAAGAAGGTGATTTATTAGTGTTAGCACTTACAATATTAATATTTATCAGCTTTATTTTCTCTAAATTAGGATTTAAGTTAATCCCTCCTCTGTTGATTGAGGCAGAGTCTATTGAGTTTAATTTTAAAGGTGATAAGATACCGGTAGGCTATGGACTAATTTTTGCTTTTAATTTAATTGTTATTTTGATTTTAGGAACACTATTTGGTTATTATTCCCCGCAGCAAGTTATTCCTTTAATTACTTTAATCTTGGCTATGGCCTTTGTAGGGTTATTAGATGATACTTTTGGCAATAAAGATAGTCAGGGCTTTAGTGGTCATTTTAAATCCTTAATATTTGAAAGAAGATTGACTACAGGAGCAATTAAGGCTATCTTTTCTTTGATGGTTGTTCTTTTTATCAATTTTTATTGGAATAAGAGTTATCTTGATTTATTCATTAATACCTTTTTAATCTTATTGATGAGCAACTTTATTAATTTAGTAGACTTAAGACCAGGAAGAGCTTTAAAGGTAACACTATTTTTTTTAATATCACTTTTAGGAATAGACTTAAGTAATTACCTCTTAATTATACCTATAGTAACTATGGTAGTTGTTGCTTTAAACTTTGATTTACAAGCTAAGGGGATGATGGGCGATATAGGCTCTAATGTACTAGGGGTAAGCTTAGGAGGAATATTGGCGGTAAATTATGGGATATACATTAGAACTTTAATTATGCTTCTATTATTTTCTATTCATTTATATAGTGAGTTTCATTCATTATCTGAATTGATTAAAAATAATAAGATATTATTATATCTCGATAAGTTGGGTAGGTGAAAATAAAATTTACCAAATCTAAATCTATTCTTGACTAGATAAATTAAACCATATATAATAGTTTATGCATTACTTATATGTGTCATAGGTAAGTAGTAAGAAGTTGAGTAGAATGAAAATTGTAAAAGGAGGATTTAGAGTATGGAGAAGTAGACTCGGTTTTATTTTAGCTGCTGTCGGTTCTGCTGTTGGTTTAGGAAATATTTGGCGTTTTCCGTATATGGTCTATGAAAATGGTGGAGGTGCTTTCTTATTACCTTATTTCTTTGCGGTATTAACTGCAGGAATTCCGATGTTGGTTTTGGAGATGGGATTAGGGCATAAGATGAGAGGTTCTGCACCGTTAGCTTTTAGAAAGATTAAAGAGAAGTATGAGACTTTAGGTTGGTGGGCAGTATTAGTAACAGCTGTAGTAACAGTTTATTACTCTGTTATCGTTGCCTGGGCTGTTAATTACATGGTTTTTGCTGTTAAGCAGAGCTGGGGAGCTGACCCTAATGCTTTCTTCTTTAAAGATTACTTAGGAGCTACTGGTTTCTGGGATTTTGGAACCATTAAGACGAATGTATTATTAGGTTTAGCTGTAGTTTGGGGAATTACTTATGTTATTCTTTATAATGGTATTAAAGAAGGAATTGAGAAGGCAAGTAAGATCTTTATGCCCTTATTAATAGTCTTACTTGGTGTTATGGTTGTTAGAGGTGTGACTTTACCAGGAGCTATAGAGGGGTTAAACCATTTCTTAGAGCCTGATTTTTCTGTACTAAAGGACTATAATGTCTGGGTTAGTGCTTATGGACAGGTATTCTTTACCTTGAGTTTAGGTTTTGGAATTATGATTGCTTATTCTAGTTATTTACCAAAAAAATCTGATGTTGTTAATAATGCTTTTATTACAGCATTTGCAAATTGTGGGTTCAGCTTTTTATCTGGATTTGCTGTCTTTGGTATCTTAGGATATATGGCACAAGCACAGGGGGTACCAATTAATGAGGTTGCTAGTGGTGGAATTGGATTAGCCTTTATCGTCTTCCCTAAAGCAATCAACTTATTGCCGGGAATGAACTCCTTCTTTGGAATTCTATTCTTCATGTCATTGGTTGTTGCTGGGTTATCATCAATCATTTCTTTGGTTGAAGCCTTTACATCTTCAATTATGGATAAGTTTAAGATGACAAGAAAGAAAGCTGTTAGTGTAGTATCTTTAGGTGGATTCCTATGTACGATTGTATTTGCAACAGGATTAGGGATCTCAATTCTAGACCTAGTAGATCATTTCTTAAATAACTATGGATTAGCTGTAGTTGGATTAGCTGAATGTATCATCTTAGGTTATCTATGGAAGCTAACTACAGTAAAAGAGCATGTAAATTCAGTTTCTGATTTTAAAGTTGGTAACTGGTGGGATATCTCTATTAAATATGTAACCTCTATTGTTTTAGGTTATATGCTAATCATGAAGGTTAAAACAGAGCTTACAGTAGCTTACGGAGGATATCCAACTAGTGCCCTTATGACCTTAGGTTGGGGACTTGTTATCGCTTTATTAGTATTAGCTTATGTAATGAAGAATATCAGCTGGAATGAAGATGTATTATTAGATGTAAATTCAGCAAAGGAGGAGATTTAAGATGACAGCAGGAGCAATTGGAATGTTGATCTTTGGATCTACTATTTTATTTGGTGGATTAGCAGTTTGTTTAAATATTGCAATGAAGAATGACTAATTTTTGATATATAAAATCCTAGCTCTTTGGGCTAGGATTTTTTTCTTGGATATATACTTGAGTGGTTAATGGAGATATTACGACAGTTTAGTTTATTTTTAAGAATGAATTTTTATCTTATAAAGAGGGATTATAGTAAATAATATTTAATATAAATAAAAGTGGTGAATAATTAGAGTAAAGGGGTTATACATAATAATTAATAGGACTAATAATTAATCTTTAAGGGTTAATTATTTAAAATTTAAATAAATTTTTAAAATAATATTGAGGAGTTGTAGTCGATGAATCAAGAGAGAATTATCAAACAGTTTTTAGAGTTGGTACAGATAGATAGTATCTCTAAGGAGGAAGGCAAGGTTGCTGATTATTTAGTAGGAGTTTTAGAAGAGTTGGGGTTGGAAGTAACTAGAGATGATGCTGGTAAGAAGGTAGGAGGAGAGACTGGGAATATCATTGCTAAATTAGCTGGTGATGCTACTAAACCGAAATTATTGTTAAGTGCTCATATGGATACAGTTACTCCCGGTAGAGGGATTAAACCAATCATTAAGGATGGAGTGATTTATAGTGAAGGTGAGACGATTTTGGCTTCTGATGATAAAGCAGGAATTACTACTATCTTAGAAGCTCTAAGGCTCATTAAAGAGAATGATATTGATCATGGAGCTTTAGAAGTTGTCTTTACAATTGGAGAAGAGGTTGGATTATTAGGTGCTAAAAACTTAGATTATAGTCTAGTTGATGCTGACTTTGGAATTGCTTTTGACTCTGGAGGAGAGATTGGAACGATTGTTACTCAAGCTCCTTCCCAGGATAAGATCAATGTCAAGGTGATAGGAAAGGCGGCCCATGCAGGTATGAACCCTTCATCAGGAATCAATGCTATTAAAGTAGCCAGTGTGGCTTTATCGAATATGAAATTAGGTCAGATTGATGAGGATACCACTGCTAATATCGGTGTTATTCGAGGGGGGCAAGCGACAAATATTGTACCTGATTTGGTCGAATTGGAAGGTGAGGCTCGCAGCCTTAGGGTAGATAAGTTAGATAGACAGACTGAGCATATGGCAGATATCTTTGAGAGATCTGCTGCTAAATTTAATGCTAAAGTTGAGATTGATGTGGAGAGAATGTATCCAGCTTTTGACCTATCTAGAAATAGTCAGATTGTTGATATAGCTGTTAAGGCTGCTCGGGCGATAGAGATAAAACCTTTATTACAGTCTACTGGTGGTGGTAGTGATGCAAATATCTTCAATGGTAAGGGGATTCCAACTATAAATATCAGTGTAGGTATGACCGATGTACATTCTATAGATGAGAATATCAAGGTTGATGATCTACTTAATGCTGTTAAATTCTGTGTCTCTATGATTAGAGAAGCAACTAGGTAAAGTTAGATAATACCTACTTATACTTCAATATTATAGCGGTTTTTATATTAAAACCCAAATTAAGTAAGTGGTTTCTTGATTTTCTGCTGAATTTTATGTATAATTCTTTTAGAGAAGTAAATAGGTTTAAATAAACAGTTATAATCTGTAAAACATCGGTAAATAGTTCTTCTATCAATGAGAAATTTTATCGAATAATCCTATAATTTCTATAATAACTAATAAGAGGTGGGAATCGATGGAGTGCTTATCAAAATCTGATTTACATAAAAAGATTTCTTTATTGAGAGAACAATTAATAGATTATAATTTAAAGATAAATAAGAAGGAGTTATTAGAGTTGAGTAAGCAACTAGATGAGCTAATTTTAGAATATACTAAAAGATATCTTATTAATTAACCTTATTTTTTATCTCAGCATGGGGATGCTGGGATTTTTTATTTTTTATCTGTGATAGATGTCTAATTATAGTGAGTAGTTTAAGATAATTAGAATTTTTTCTTCATTAGATAGATATACTAATTTCAGTATTATAACTAAGAATCGCTTTTTTGCAGGACTTTAATTCTTTATATTGAAATAATTATTTAATCTGTGGAGGGTAATATATGATAGAAGTTAGACAGGGCAAGGTTGTTGAAATTTTATCACAAAGAGAGGGTTTAACCACTGTTCAGCTAGAGATTGAAGGAGAGCAGAAGAAGGGGATAGGCTATGATAATTTAATAGGGGAGATAAGAGAAGGAGATCAGGTAGTAGTAAATACAACTGCAACCTCTCTAAATTTGGGTACTGGTGGATATGACTTTATCATATATATCTTAAATCAAAGTAGAGAACGGGCTAAAAAAGGACATATCATGAAGCTAAGATACACTCCTTATCAGATTCAGACCTTCAGTGCTGAAGAGCAGAATAGTCCTTATCATGAACGTATTAATAATTTTCATTCCTTAAGTGGAACACCAGTGATAGTGGGCACCTTACATAGTATGTTAGCTCCTATAGCAGTAATGGCTAAAGTTAGCTCTCCTAAGGCTAAGATAACATATATTATGACCGATGGTGCAGCTTTGCCCCTTAGATTTAGCAATATGGTTCATTATTTAAAGGGTGAGGGAATTATTGATAATACAGTTACTATAGGGCATGCCTTTGGTGGTGACTTAGAGGCTGTCAATATCTATTCAGGATTGATTAGTGCCTATGAAATTAGTGAAGCGGATATAATAGTTGTCTGTATGGGTCCTGGGATTGTAGGTACAGGAACGAAGTATGGTTTTAGTGGAGTAGAGCAGGCTAATATTTTAAATGCTGTCTATCAGTTAGGAGGCTCTCCAATTGCTGTGCCTAGAATAGGCTTTGGTGATAAACGGGAACGCCACTATGGATTGAGCCACCATAGTAGGACTACTTTGGGAGAACTGACGATGGTAGAGTGTAAGGTTGGAATCCCCTATCTTGATAGGAAGAAGGCTGCTTTGATTAAGGAGCAGTTAATTGAAGCTGGAATTAATAATAAGCATCAGATTCTCTATTATGAAGGTGATAAAGTATTAAAAGAGTTAGAGGGCTTAGATTTTAATTTAAAGACTATGGGTAGAGGTCTAAAGGAAGAGAAGGAGTATTTTATGACAGCAGGTATAGCTGGAGTGATTGCTAGTGAAGAGCTTAGAAAGGATGGATAAGATGGATACTTTAAAGGAGAAGACCGTTAGTAGTAAAAGGATATTTGAAGGAAATATTATAAACTTAAGGGTTGATGAGGTTGAATTGCCAAATGGTAACTTATCTAAAAGAGAGATAGTTGAGCATAGTGGTGGAGTAGCTGTTGTAGCTTGTAAGGATTCTAAAGTTATCTTGGTTGAACAGTTTCGTAAGCCTGGTGAAGAGATTTTATTGGAGCTTCCAGCAGGTAAACTAGAGAAGGGTGAAGATAAAAAGGAGTGTGCCCATAGGGAGTTAGAGGAGGAGACTGGTTATAGAGCAGCTTCTTTAGAGTGGTTATGTTCTTTTTATACTAGTCCCGGCTTTACTGATGAGATTATAGAGATTTATCTGGCTAAAGAGTTAACTGAATATGAACAGAACCCTGATGATGATGAATTTGTCAGAATTAAGGAGCTAGAGATTGCAGAGGTTGCTAAGATGTTAGCAGAAGGAAAGTTTAGGGATGCTAAGACGATTATAGGATTACAGTACTTGCTGGCTCAGCTAGATAGGCAGTAGTTATGGAAGAGTACTTTATGGATTTGCACTTACATATAGGTAGAACTAATTCAGGGCAAGGAGTAAAGATTACAGCTTCTGATAAATTGATTATAGAGAATATTATCAGTGAGGGAGTAAATAAAAAGGGAATAGATATCTTAGGAATCGTTGATGCTGCTTCACCAGAGGTGATTAAAGATATTAAGAAGCTAGTTGATGAAGGCAAACTAATTGCTTTAGAGGATGGGGGATTGAGTTATCAGAATAGAGTAACTCTAATATTAGGTTCTGAGCTTGAGGTGAAGTCTGAAACTGGAAGGCAGGCACATCTAGTAGGATACTTTCCTTATCTAGAGGATATCAAGGCTTTTAGTCAAAAGCTAGCTAAGTATGTTACAAATATCAATCTCAGCACTCAGATGACCTATCTATCTGCTAAAGAGCTTTTTAAGATTGTTAATAGTTTTGGTGGAATCTTAATTCCTGCTCACTGCTTTACACCTCATAGAGGGCTATATGGAAATTATGGAGATAGTCTAATGGATATCTTTGGTGAAGAAATCTTTAGGCAGATTTATGCTATAGAGTTGGGTTTAAGTGCAGATAGTCAATTGGCAGATTATCTCGATGAATTAAGGGAAAAGACCTTCTTAAGTAATTCTGATGCCCATTCCTTAGCTAAGATTGGGCGAGAATATAATAAAGTTTTATTAAAGCAGCCTACCTTTAAAGAGGTACTGCTAGCATTAAAGAGAAAGCAGGGGAGAAGGGTGATCGGTAATTATGGTTTGGAGCCTAGACTGGGTAAGTACTATAGAAGTTATTGTTTGGAATGTGAGAGGACATTGGTAGATAGCTATCCTGCTTTGAGCTGTTGTAGAGATAAGGAGCATAAGGTTGTAAAAGGAGTTTTAGATAGAGTGTTGGAGTTGTCTAATAGAAAGAAGCCCTTTAGCCCTGATTTTAGACCAGAGTATTATCATCAGGTTCCTTTAGTCGATATACCAGGTGTAGGTAAGAAGACTTTGGAGAAGTTGTTAAAAGCCTTTGGTACTGAGATGGATGTTTTACACAAGGTTGATTATAAGCAGTTAGTAGAGGTGGTAGGTCAGCGTGTGGCAACAAATATAACTAGAGCACGAGAAGGAAAGTTATCTATTCTTCCTGGAGGAGGTGGCAAATATGGAAAGGTTATCGAATAATAGAGAGGGTTTGCATACATTAAATATTACATCAAATGCTTCTGGGGCTGCTCAGGCTGCTAGAAAGGGTGATGTAATCGTAATTGTCGATATTATTGATATGTCAACTACAGCAGAGGCTGCTTTAGATGCTGGTGCTATAGAGATATTTGGGGCTAGTTCTGATAAGGTATCAGTTCCAGTAACGGTCAATCCTGAAAAGATCGGTTATTTTGCAGGAAAGAAGGCTGTAAAGCATAATACAGAGTTGATTATAGTTACAGAGCCTAGGTTGGGAACAGAAGAAGAACGATTGGACAATATCCAACAGGCGATGGCAGGGGTGAAGCGTTCTGGAGCAAAGTTTGCTAAGGTATTACCAAATGTAGGCTCACAGGTGGCTGATTTGGCTGATTTTAAGGATAAGGTTGTGTTGATTATTACTGATTCTGGTGGAGCTGCCTTTGATGCTGCATATACCCATGGTGCTCCACAGGTTACTACTGGAACTATTGTGAGAACAGGAATTAAGAAGGGAATTAAGCCAGCTAAGGATTCGGCTAAACGAGCAATTGCATTGGCTGAAAAGTATAATACAGGAATTACCTTGGTAGCAGCTAGTTCTAATTCTTATGAGGATGTGCTGGCAGCAGAGCATATAGCTAAATTAATTATTGAAGAAGGATTTTTACAGGTTTAGTGTAATAAAATTGCTTACTTGTAACATAATAATTAACATTAGAAATTGGGTATCTTTGATATCCAATTTTTAAATTTATATGTAGTTATCCTTGCTTATATATTTTGAAGTCTAAAGTGTAACTTAATTGGGATATTGCGACACTTTTACTTTTTAAAAAGTAGACAAATTATTAGGTTCCGCCTAAGGGCGGGTTACGTTTTTCCTTGATGAAAAAGTAACCAAACCTACAGGTTCATAGAACCTTCCGTGGCAAAAACAGCCCAATCAAGAAGGAAATTAAACTTACTCCGCAATCACTATCCATTGAGATTAAAAAATTTTAGAGTTCTAATTCAAAAATTATTTTAAAGCTATTATTTCTCTAGAATACTTGCTTCATTCAAACACTAATTTCCTTCGCTTTTAAAGACAATAACTAGATGTCTTTCTATAATGATACTTTTGTCTTTTGGTTTTAACTTGTTACTCATTACCCGTCACTCATTACTGCTTTTTAAGGAGGTTTAAATGGTTAATTTTAGATATACAAAGTTGAAGATTAATAATTTCTTCCGAGAGAATATGTTGATTTTAATCTTTATTTTGATCTGTTTTATTGGAGGGAGTATTGCTGGTTCTGTAGCTGCTAATACTCTAACCTATCAGCAAAAGACGGTCTTATTGAATTACTTATCAGGGTTTATAACAGAGGTTAATGAACTGTTAAGCAATAATCAGCAGCTAATGGCTCGAAATGTTATTCTGGCTAATTTAAAATATGCCTTGTTATTTTGGGTATTAGCAATTACTCTGGTGGGAGTGGTTGCAATTCCTTTTTTGATAATTTTAAGAGGTTTTATAGTTGGGTTTACTTCGACTTTTTTGATTCGGGAGATGTTCTTTAAGGGAGCACTGCTGGCGCTAACCTCGATTATGCCCCAGAATTTAATTCTTATTCCTAGTCTAATCTTAGGAGGGTTTTTAAGCTTTATTTTTGTCTTTAGATTTGGGGGAGGAATCTTAACAGGGAGGAAGTATAATCTCAAGAAGATGTTAGTGGGTTATTCATTTTCTATGGTGGGAATTGCTGTCTTATTACTTTTAGCAGCTCTTGTGGAGGTCTATGTAGTCCCATATCTGCTTAGATTGGTAGAGGGGATAGTGATTTAAGGTTGATGGAGAATTGAGAATGAAAAATTGCAAAGATTAAAAATCAGATGAGTGACCCATCTGATTTTTAATCTTCCTTAAACTTACCATTCCTTAAGAAAGAATCAACTAATTCTGCTGTTTTAAATTGATGATGAATCTCTTTGTGACCATAGGGAAGAATGATAAAATCCTTTAAGCCACTATACTTCACAGAGTTAACTTGGACTCTGCCATCATTCTCTTTTGCTAATATCCTACCTAGCAGTAGGTTACGCTTATTGCCAGCAATTGCACCTACTTCAACAGTCTTTATATCTTTGAATTCTAATCTATTTATATTATCAGGATGTAATGAACCCAAAGTTTTAAAAATCCTAATGAAGGTAGTTGATAAATTAGCTGCTATAGCAGCTAATTTACTTCCATGATTGGGAGTGGCTATCAGAACACATCTATTTATCTTATGTATATAACCTGTATTAGATAAGAAGTGCCTGATGATTAGTCCTCCGGTGCTATGACCTATAAGACTGATTTTTTCATTTTTATCTAGATTAGAGATTATTTTCTCTACCTTTTCTTTAAAGAGGGAGGTGCAATATTCAATTTTTTTAAAGGTTAAGGGTAGGGTAACTAATGTTCCGCTATAGCCTAGTTTTTCTAAATTATTCTTTAAGGAAATCATATCTTTCTGGTTTTTATTGTATCCGTGTACTAGAATTACCTTCTTTTCTATTAAAAGCACCCCCTGTTTTATATATAAATACATATTTTTGATATGATTTTAAAAATTTTTAGATTGATTTTAGGTGAAATGCTGTATTATATTTTTAATTAAAGTAATTTCCCCAAAATATTAACAAGCTTTTTATTAATACTATAACCAGACATATTTCCAAATTTTTTCTGCTGCTCTGCTTGAGCTTCGAATTCTTTAAGCCAATTTATTCTCTCTTCTTCCCAATTTATTGTTGCATTATTTGAAGTTAATAAGGGATTTACATTGTATCCTTGTTCAGCTTGTGCCCTTGCAATGAGTTTAGGGACAATAGTTAAATCTCCAAGTTCACAAAGAGAAATTTGTTTGGCTTCATACAATTTATTACAAACAGTTTCCAAATCATTAAAAGACATATTACTAATATCATATTCTTTAGATAGTTCATCCCAAATAGCTGGATTAGCCACTCTATTGTCTTCTATTCTTGAACTTTTAATACTATCTTTGATATTGAATTTCTTGTCATTATGACTAACACTATTTCTTTGATGATAGTTAACTTGAGAATTAATTGTACTTATTTTCATAGTTATCTCTTCCTTCCTATTTTAAAATTATTTTTAGACTGCCTGTTACGTCCCGCGGATTCGCGACGTCCTCATTAATACTTCTAACTTATAATTAAACCACTAAGTCTAACATAAGTCACCTACTACTTTCATTTATGATCTCAATTGGGATGTCGCTAAACTGCTGTTATGTGAAGTTACCAAAACAATTATTTATCTATCCCCCATTTGTTTTTATCTATTATTATTTTTTCTACCTTACATTGAAAACTACTATTTTGGGGACTACAAGCATAAATACCTACTTCTAACTGTTCTATTTCTTGATGAAGATGAGTTATTCTCATTTGTCCCCATTTTTGTCCATTGTTAGAATTTTGAAGTAAAAAATCATTGCCATTTTTACTAATTCGATACCACATTGATTTAATCTCAGAAGGTATATCTGTTGTTGCCCAATCAGAATAACCTAAATTCGTAACAACCGACCCTAATCTACTGATATTTTCATTTTCATATTCTGTAGAGACCTTAATCCAATTATCTTGATCTATTCTTACAATTAAGCCACACTGATCATAAATAGTTTGAGGTTCAAATTCAAAGTGACCTGTAAAAGAAAAATCTCCTCGAAGTTTAGTTAATAAACAGTGCCCATTATCTCTTTTAAAACCATAATGAGTTCTCTGCCAGAAATCAGTATCAGCCTCAGTTTTAATTACTAATCCCTCATCACAATAATATTCCCTTGCTTCATTAAACCAATAAAACTCTTCTGGAATGTTCTTATTAAAATTAATTTTTTTCATTATTATCTCCCTCTTTTTTTTATATTTAAAAACCATTATCATTATTTTTTGAATTTTTCTAAAATATCATAAATAGATCAATTTATTCAAAATTTTATAATTTTTTTATTAATACTTTTTATTAGCAGCTAAAACATTTATCTTTGTAAATAGCTGTACAAGTAAGATGAACAGCAACAAATCCTTTCTCTGTTTTTCAATCATTCTGCTAAGTTATATAAAAATCGTCATCTTAACATTAGTAGATAGTTTTTTATAAAAAGGTTAAATTTTTTGATTCCCATAAACTTAAGATTACTTGGAAATCAATATTTTCTCTCATGGTAATTCCACATAACGTTCTGGGGGTTCGCTATGTTCAGCTGCCATCAACTCTCCATTCAAACAAGTATATTTCATAAGTCACCCGTTCCATCCGCAATCCTTACATAGCTGAATGTCTCTAAACCCTTGTTATACGATGACCAGGCCTATTTTTTAATTAATCTAATCCTATTTTCTTACTTCTTCTTTCTAATAGAGCTACATCTCTCCAATCTCCATTTTTCATTTTACCAATCTTTTCCCTTACACCAATTTCTCTAAATCCACATTTTTTATGTAATTCTAAACTTGATTTGTTTTCTACAAAAATTCCTGCTTGCAATGTCCAAAAACCATTTTCTTCAGATAGTTCAACTAATTTGTTTAATAAAGTTTTTCCTATTCCTTTTCCTCTATAATTTGCACCTACATAAACACTAACTTCTGCTACTCCATTATAAACACATCTACCTGAAACAGGACTTAATGCAGCCCAACCTATAACTTTCTCTCCATCTCGGGCAACTAATCGACAAGATTTAGTATGTCCAGAATCCCACTTTTCCCAAGTTGGAGCATCAGTCTCAAATGTTGAATTCCCCGTTTTAATTCCCTCAATATAAATTTCTTTTATGTCTTTCCAATCATTAGATTTCATATTATCAATTATATAATCCATAGTTACCCTCCAGAAATTTATTATTATTTCTATTTATTCAACCAGTTAATAGCACATGTTTGGAATAATAAATTATTATATATTTTATATCATATCCATCCTTAAAGTTTGCAATCTACAAAAGTAATCTTCTTATCACAAGGCCTGGTTTTCGTATAACGTCCCTGAGATTCGCGACGTCCCCGATAATACTCCTATTCTCAAGATAAACCTATAAATCTGACATAAGTCAGCCCAGCCCTCATTTATGCACCTCAACTGGGATGTTGCTAATCTCATGTTATACGATGGATGGCGGTCTTCTTTGTTACACTTAAAAATCTTTATGTTGTTTTTCAAAATCTCTTCCTAGATTAGTTCGATATTTTTCTATATATTTTTCAGAAAATTCTTCTGCCGAGATATCAAACCTATTAAGAACATCAATAAAATACATTAATACATCTCCTAATTCTTCAATAAACCTCTCTCTTATAACATTATCATTCATAATTTCTTCTTCACTTTTCTTCTTTATAATTTCAATAACTTCACCAACTTCTTCAATCATATATAGTATAAAATCTTTACCGTACTCTGGTTCCATAGGAGACCATTTTTCCTTATTCTTCTCCCATAGCTTATAAGATAATTCTATCATTTCTGAGATTTTCAAATCTTTATTATTAATCATTTAATTCCCTCCCTGTATTTTCAGCTTTATTTAATTGAAAGATAAAATAAATATCTGCTACTGAATGTCAACTCTATTATATTGTTTATTGCTGAAATTTTAGTATATTAATTTTACCTACCACTCTTCTGTGAATAAATTTGAATAATATTATATTTTTATCCTCTTGTAAAATTACAAAAACAGTAATTTATCATTAAAACCAATAATTTAAAATCCAACTGCAATCTAGCATAAATCATTCTTTTTCTCTTTAGGTCTTTAATATTATTTTTATATGTATTTTCCCAAAAACGTCTTATCTTATTGTATAACATTTATGTTAATATCATCTAAACAGCTTTTCAAATAATTAAATTTATTTCTATACAAAATATTCTCTTTCTATATATTTACCATCCTAGCCATCTGTCGTATAACTCATATCTTAACGACATATTTCATATAATCTGCTAATATAGAGGTATTAACGAAGTTGATGCGTTAATACCACCTATATAATAATTATAAATTCATTCTTCTACATCATTAACTAATTATCCTCCATAATATCAAGATAATGTAAATAGTAGAATAAAAGTATTACTATTAAAAAGAAGAAAATTAATTTTTTTATTAATCAAGCAGGAACTTTTAATCTCATCCAGAAATAATATAATAGAATTGGTCTGACGTCTAACAAGATGAGAATAAAAGTAATATTTGTGCAAAGATAGGTTAAACTAAAGGGGAGATATTAGGTGCTTAGGATTTAGGTGGATAGGTAGTTAGGAAGATCTACCTAATCATTAAACCACCCAACTACCTAACTATTTACCTACCTAAAAATCAAGAATAGAGGTGAAATTTTATGAAAATTAAAAGAGTAAATATAATTGTATTAGATAGTGTTGGGATAGGGGCTTTACCTGATGCTGCTGATTTTGGTGATGAGGGTGCAGCAACCCTACAGAATACTGCTAAGGCAGTAGGAGGATTGAAGCTTCCTAACTTAGAGAGCTTTGGCTTAGGTAATATTGCAGAGATTGAAGGGGTAGCTAAGGTAGATAAATCCAAGGCTGCCTTTGCTAAGATGGCAGAAGAATCTAATGGGAAGGATACAACCACTGGTCATTGGGAGATAGCAGGAATTATCTCTAAAGACCCTTTTAGAACATATCCTGATGGCTTTCCTGCTGAAGTGATGGATCAATTCCACCAAGCAATCGGTAGAGAGAGTCTAGCTAATAAGCCTGCTTCAGGAACAGTAATTATTGAGGAGCTAGGTGAAGAACATATGAAGACTGGAAAGCCTATCGTTTATACTTCTGCAGATAGTGTCTTCCAGATTGCAGCCCATGAAGATATTATCTCTATTCCTGAGCTCTATGAAATGTGTGAAAAGGCTCGTGAGATATTGCAAGGGGAGCATGCAGTAGCAAGAGTTATTGCTAGACCCTTTGTAGGTGAACCTGGCAACTTTGAACGTACTGCCAATAGAAAGGACTATTCTCTAACACCACCTGAGAAGACTGTTTTAAATCATCTCAAAGATGCAGGACATAAGGTGATGGCAGTAGGTAAGATTGAGAACATCTATGCTGGAGAAGGAATCACCGATGCAGTCCATACCAAGAGTAATATGGATGGAGTAGATAAGACCTTAGATTACTTGAAAAATGAAAAAGAAGGCTTAATTTTTACAAATCTAGTAGATTTTGATTCTAAATATGGTCATCGTAGAAACCCAGAAGCTTATGCCGAGGCACTAGAGAGTTTTGATACAAGGCTGCCTGAGATTATGGAACAATTAAATGAAGAAGATCTATTAATTATTATTGCTGACCATGGCTGTGATCCAACCTATAAAGGGACAGATCATACTAGAGAGTATGTACCTTTATTGGTCTATGGAGAGCAAGTAAAAGCTGGCACTGAATTGGGAGTTAGAGAGACCTTTAGTGATATCGCAGCTACCATTGCCGAAATCTTTGGCGTTGAAGGAACAGGGAATGGAAGTAGTTTTTTGGAAGAGATAGTTAAATAAATAGTTAATAATTCATACAAAGGTATTTATTTAAAAATTTTAAAAATGAAAAAATTATTGTTTGAGAGAAGAAAATCTTAATCAGTAATTTGATTTGATGAGAAACTTTATATAGAAGTAGAGTGTTAGGTCTATTAGATTAATTTCATTCTTCTCGAGTTTAATTTTTTCTAGACTGGGCTGGATCTGCCACGAAGAGTTTTTGTATTTTAAAACTCGTAGATTTGGTTACTTTTGCGCCAATGATAAAAGTAACTGGGGAAAAAGCTGATAAGCTTTCTCCAAAAATATTTTAAATAATTTGAGTTAGATTTTGAGTAAACTTATATTAGAAAAGGGGGAAGACGATGTCAAGTAAAACTATGCAAAAAATCAAAGAAAGTGTAAACTACATCAAAGCTAAAGCAGGGATTACACCTGAGATTGCCTTGATTTTAGGTTCAGGCTTGGGAGTATTAGCCGATGAGATAGAGAACAAGACTGCAATACCTTATGAAGAGATTCCAAACTTTCCAGTCTCGACAGTAGAGGGGCATGCTGGGCAGTTGGTATTAGGAGAATTGGAGGGGAAGCAGGTTGTAGCAATGCAAGGGAGATTTCATTATTATGAAGGCTATGATATGTCCTTTATTACCTTCCCAGTAAGAGTGATGAAGATGCTAGGGGCAGATAAATTACTGGTAACCAACTCAGCAGGTGGAGCAAATCGCCACTTCAATGTAGGTGACTTTATGCTGATTTCTGACCACATCAACTTTACTGGGACAAATCCATTGATTGGAGCCAATGAAGATGAATTAGGACCACGTTTTCCTGATATGTCAGAAGCCTATAATAAAGAGTTAATTGAATTGGCTGAACAGGTAGCAGAGAAGAAAGGGATTACTGTCAAAAAAGGTGTTTATGTTGGCTTCTCTGGACCTACCTATGAGACTCCAGCAGAGATTAGAATGGTACAAGGTTTAGGTGGAGATGCAGTAGGAATGTCGACTGTACCAGAGGTAATTGTAGCTAACCACATGGGAATGGGAATTTTAGGAATCTCCTGTATTACCAATATGGCTGCAGGAATTTTACCACAGCCTCTAGGGCATGAAGAGGTTATCGAAACGGCTAATCGAGTTAAGCCTAAATTTATTGAATTGCTTAGAGGAATTATAAGTTCAGTTGACAGTTGATAGTTAAGACCTTAAAAGGACTTTAATTTAATCTTAACTATCAACTATAAACTCTACACTATACACTAAAAAATGGGGGGGTTAACTAATGAGAGCTTATGATATTATTCATAAAAAACGTGATGGCAAGAAATTAACTGACCAAGAGATAGATTTTTTAATTAAAGGATATACCAAGGGTGAGATTCCTGATTATCAAATGTCAGCGTGGGCGATGGCTGTTTTCTTTCAAGGAATGGATAAGGAAGAGACTGCTAAATTAACAAAGGCTATGGCTCAATCTGGTGATAATATAGATTTGAGTTCAATCACAGGAATTAAGGTTGATAAACATAGTACAGGTGGTGTAGGTGATACTACTACTTTAGTTTTAGCGCCTCTAGTGGCTGCTTGCGGTGCACCAGTAGCTAAGATGTCTGGTCGTGGCTTGGGTCATACTGGAGGAACTATTGATAAGCTAGAATCTATTGCAGGTTTTAGTACATCTTTAAGTATGGATAAGTTTATAGATAGTGTCAATCAGAATAAAGTAGCTATAGCAGGACAGACTGGCAACTTAGCTCCTGCTGATAAAAAGCTATATGCATTACGTGATGTAACTGCTACTGTTGATTCCATTCCTTTAATTGCAAGTAGTATTATGAGTAAAAAGATTGCCTCTGGAGCAGATGCTATAGTATTAGATGTTAAGACTGGTAATGGTGCTTTTATGAAGAGCTATGAAGGTGCAGTAGAGTTGGCACAAACTATGGTAGAAATTGGTCAAGAAGTTGGACGTAATACTATTGCTGTGGTCTCTGATATGGATCAACCTTTGGGATGGGCTGTAGGTAATGCTTTAGAGGTTAAAGAGGCTATTGACACTCTTAAAGGGGAAGGTCCTTATGATTTGACAGAGCTATGCTTGACCTTGGGAACACAGATGCTATTATTAGCAGAGGTTGCTAATAACTCTGAAGAGGCTAGAGAGATGCTAGAAAGAGCAATCAGTGATGGAAGTGGTCTAGCTAAGTTAAAGGAATTAATTGCTAAGCAAGGTGGAAATCCTGAAGTAGTCGATAACCCTGATCTATTACCACAGGCTAAGTATAGTGTAGAGGTCACAGCCCCAAGAGATGGCTATGTACAGAGAATAGAGGCAGAAGAGGTTGGGATTAGTGCAATGATTCTAGGAGCTGGTCGAGAGACTAAGGAATCAGAGATAGATTTAGCAGTAGGTTTAACTCTAGCTAAGAAGGTGGAAGATGAGTTAGCCAAGGGAGATGCTATCGCTACCCTATATTATAATGATGAGACTAAGGTAGAGGAGGCTAAAGAGATATTATTAAAGGCTTATCAGATTGGTGATACCAAGCTGGAATTAAATCCTTTGATTTATGAGATTATAGATTAAGACAAAAAGAGTGGTTCACTTAGCTAAGTGAACCACTCTTTTTTATTTTTTTCTCTCTTCTAAAGAAACATTAATTTCAAAATCACCGATTTCAGTATGCAAAGGAATTACTAAGAACTTTCTTTGATTTGTAGTAATCTGTACATTATCTCCATATGTAATCGATGGAGGTGTAATATCACATTGATAATTCAACTCAGATAATTTAGTAAGTGAGTTTCCAGTAACTATATTAGCCAGCTCTCCAATTGCAGAGCTTACCAGTTCATCAAATTCATCCATCGACATCCCTGACATTTTAGTAAAGACCTCTAAAGCGGTATTTTCATCCATGCTATAGTAGATAAAACCTTTTAAGTCTCCTGTAACTCCAATAGAAGCATTTACTTTTTTAGCAGAAAAAGGGCTTTTGCGAAGGGTCAATTCTCCTCTTTCAACCTCTACTTGTATCATGTTCTTTAATACATTCCTAGCTGCTTCAAATATTGGATTAATATATTCCTGATTCATATCTTTCTACCTCCTTTATTAAGATTTAATTTATATACGTAGCTTTTAAAACTTTCTATAATAGTTAATTCTAGAAAAGAACAAATTATCCTTTTAGAATGTAGAAAATATATTATTATTAATAAATTTTTGAATGATAATTTAGACCAGTATAAATTTAGTATTAATAACTTTATAAATTTGGAAAAAGGAAAAAAAGAATATTATTAGAATTTAAATAGTAAAAGAAGACTAGTTATGATTAGTCTGTGATTAATATTATTCTGCTTATTTTAAATCTTTAAATTAAGCTAGTCTTTATAAATCGATTATCAATTGTTTCTTTTCAAGAGGAGGTAGATTATGAAAACAAAGATAGAGAAAGATAGTGCTGTGAGTATTAAAAGGCTAACTATATATTTATTATTAACAATTTTAGCTATTTTAATCGGAGGAAGCCTATATTTAAAGAGTTATTTCAATTCCGATAAGTTAGAAAAGATGATAATTCCTAAGTTAGAGGAGACTTTGGATAGAGAGGTTGTAATTGAAGATATCTCCCTTAAATTCTTAAGTGGTTTTGGTTTAAGGATTGATGGTTTTAAAATTCTTAATAGTGATGGTTTTAAAGAGGAATACCTTGCTCAATTTGATACCTTTAATTTGGATGTAGCTCTATTACCATTATTACATAAAGAGATAGAGATTAAAGAAGTCAGTCTAATTAAGCCGATTATTGCTTTAGAAGTTAATCAGTCTGGAGATAAGAATTATCAGTTTGGAGTTGAGCATAAGAATATTGAGAATAATAGTAAAGAATCAAGCCAGATTGGTCTAGATCTTAATCTAGATAAGTTAGAGATAGTTGATGGTAGAGTAAGATATTTAGACCAGAGCTCTAAGTTGGATATTAAGCTAGATAATATAGAATCTAGATCATCTATTTTATTAAATGGAAGAGAAGAGAGATTAATAACAGCAGGAGAATCCCAAATTGGGAATATAGTTATGTTAGGTTTAGCTGATAACTTACGTTTTAAAGACTTAGATTTTAATTTAGAACATCAACTAAACTTTGACTTAGCAGAGAAGGTCTTAAACTTTGAGAAGTTAAACTTAAGCTTAGGGGGCTTTAATTTAAAGAGTAGCTTAAATCTCTTACTAGGAGAAGATTCTTTAGAGATAAAGGAGTTTAACGGGAAAGCAGGAGATTCAACTATTGGATTAAAAGCTAAGCTAATTGATTTTTCTAATCCTAAATTGGCTTTGGATCTAAAGACCGATTTAAAGCTAAAGGAGCTACTGGCTAAGCTACCAATAGAATTAGATTTGGATTTAGTTGGTCAACTAAGCTCAGATATCTCTGCTAAAAATCTTAAATTAAAAGAGTTTAAGAGTAGTATCAAGGAGAGCAATCTAAAGGGGAATCTTGAATTAATAGGACTAAGCTTAGCTAATAACAAGTTACCTGTTGAGTTAAAAGATATTAATGGACAAATTAAGGTAAGTGATAAAGAGCTAACAGTCGATAACTTAGTAGTTGGTATAGCTGAGGATAGGATTAAAGGTAGTTTATTAGTAGTAGCTTGGAAGGAGATGCTAACTGATATAATCAATCAAGAAGCGAGCCTAGGTGGTAATCTAAATTTAGCTTTGGAAGCAGATACCTTAAATTTAGATAAGTTAATTGTAGCTGATAATTCAGAAGAATTAGCTGACAAAAAGGATAAGAAGGAAGATAATAAAAAGGCTTTTTATCTTCCAGACTTTAATTTAACAGCTAATCTTAATATAGGGACTCTAGCTTATCAAGGTGAACAATACCAGAATATTGCTGGAAGCTTTAATATAGCAGAGTTTAAAGTTAAGATTGATAAGCTTGAAGTCAATAAAGGTGATTCAAAGGCAGCAGTTAGTGGTTTAGTAGATTATGAAGAATTTGCTAAAGCTGGTGATAGTAATCAGATAGATGCCAATTTAAATCTAGATAGTGATTTGAATTTAGCTTTAATTAAGAAAGAACTTGAAAGATTAGACCCTAAATTTAAAGATTATCAGTTTGCTGGAAGGATAGAAGCAGATTTACGCACAGGATTTTCAGTTAAAGATGTAGTTAAAGAGCCACTGGATAACTTAGATAAGATTAAAGTATTAGGTGATATAAGCTTAAGTGGAGAGAGGATAAGAGTTCCTCAATTAACTGGAGAGATAGGGAGCTTAGAAGGAACCGTTGCTTTTGATGATAAAGATTTAAAGCTATTAGATGGAAGGATAAATTTAGCAGAGAGTGACTTAGCTGCAAAAGTCTCTGTTTCAGATTGGCGAAAGTTATTATCATCCTTGCAGCACAACAAGAGTGATGGAGTAATAGATATAGAGTTAGATTCTAAGTTATTATCTCTAGATGAGCTGTTGTCTTTCTTACCTACTAGTAAGGATTCAGCAACTAAAGAAGAGGCAGAAGAGAAGGAATTGGCTGAATTACTACCTGATTTTAAAGTAAACTCACAAGTTAATATTAAAGAGTTAAAGTACCAAAAATTAAAGACAGAAAACTTAATTTTAAAGGCTGGTCTTAATAATAAGGTTATCTCTATAGATAATTTTGAAACTAATATTGAAGATGGTGGAATTAAAAGTAATGGGAAGATTGATTTAGCTAGAGAGAATCCTAGCTATCAAGGTAAGCTAAAGGTTGATAATATTGAAATTAATCGAATTTTAAGCTTTTTTACCGACTTTGATAATAAGTTATATGGTAAGATTAATTTAGATAGTAATCTTGGTGGAGTTGGATTGGAGCTAAATAAGATTTTAGAATCAGCTACTTTACAAGGAGAAGCTTTGGTTGCTAAGGGAGAATTAAAGAATTTTATATTAATTGATAAATTAAATAGCTGGTTTAGTCTATTTGATGATAACAAATTAGATTTTAAAGATCTCGATGGAAGTATCAATTTAAAGGGTGGGAAGCTGTATTTAAATGGCTTTAAATCTAAAACTGAATTTGGAGAGCTAGAGTTTGCTGGTTATTCAACCTTAAAAGGTGACTTAAATTATAAGCTAACCTACTTAATCTCTGAAAAAAAGTCCCAAAAATTGGATTTAAAAGAGAAAGAGTTGTTTTATGCTCCTCAAAGTAAACGGGTGCAGCTAGACTTTAAGTTAAAGGGAAGTGTAACTAAGCCAGAGCTAAGCTGGGATAAGTCAATAGTAGAAGAACGAGCCAAAAAGAAAGTGGAAGAGAAGGTTGATAAGAAGCTAGAAGAAGGCAAAGGTAAAGTTGAAGAAGAGAAGGAGAAGGCAAAGGATAAGATTAAGGAAGAACTAGAGGAGAAGAAAGATGAGATTAAGAATATCTTTAAAGGGTTATTTTAAAATTGCTTTTTAGCAAATAAGTGGAGAACGGGATGACCGTTCTCTATTCTTTTTAGAGGATTTCTCAATTTGTTTCTAGAAATTATTATTGAAGAATATATTAATTTTAATGAAAATATAGAATTTTAAGTAATTCTAGATAATAATTAAATAAAAGGAGAGAGATGATGAAGAAGATACTCTTATTACTAGTAGTAGTGTTATCATTGAGTTTACCTATCTATGCTTTTAGTAGTGCAAAGGATTTAGCAGAAGAAGGTGGAGTAGAAGGTTTAAACCTTCAAGTAGAATCACCACAGTGGAGTGACCAAGTAATCTATTTTATATTGACAGATAGATTCAATGATGGTGATCCAACTAATAATGACCAAGGGGTAGGTGAGTATGATCCTACAAGCAATGATTATTATAGTGGAGGTGATCTGCAGGGGATTATAGATAAGGTAGATTATATTAAGAATTTAGGAGCTACAGCAGTCTGGATTACACCTCCTGTAGCTAATCAATGGTTTGACCCTTGGGTAAATGTCACTGGTTATCATGGTTATTGGGGTGTTAATTTTAAAGAGGTAGATAGGCATTATGGTACCTTAGATACATATAAAAAGCTATCTAGCACTTTACACAATAATGGGATGTATCTAATCCAGGATATAGTGCCTAACCACACAGGAAACTTTTTTACTTATCAGGATGATAAGTATAATCCAGATAATAAGGGTGAAAACTTTATCTTAAATAAAGATTCAGAGCCTGTAGCACAACCTACCCAATATCCTTTTAATCTGAATAATTATAAGAAGAAAGAAGACCGTGAAGCTAATATATACCATTGGACTCCAAAGATAAATAACTTTAAAGATGAATCTCAAGAAGAGACCTATCAAATGAGTGATCTTGATGATATAAATACAGAGAATCCATTGGTTAGAAAGGTATTAAGGGACTCCTATGGTTACTGGATAAAAGAGGTTGGAGTCGATGGATTTAGGGTAGATACCGTTAAATATATTGAACATGATTTTTGGCATGATTTTATTCATTCAAAAGATAAGCAAGCACTGGGAATGGCTAATGTAGCACAGAAGCTAGGAAAGGATAACTTCTTAATGTTTGGTGAGATTTTCGAATCGTCTGAACCACTAAAGGACAATGGAGATAGGAAGGTAACCAGTTATTTAGGAACTGATCAGAAGCCTGAGTTACCAGCAGTGCTGAATTTTCCCTTGCATGTAACTTTACGTAGGGTCTTTGCTGAGGGTAAGCCGACCCATTACCTAGGTTATCGTCTAAAAATTACTATGGACTCTAAATATTATAAAGACCCATATATAACTCCATTATTCATTGATAATCATGATATCGCTAGATTTTTGGAGAAGGGCTCTCGCCAAGCAATGGAGCAGTCATTGATGTTTATGTTTACTATCCCAGGTATTCCTATTATCTACCAAGGTACAGAGCAAGGGTTTACTATTCAACGGGCTGCAATGTTTGCTCAAGGAGTTGATTCTGGAGGAAAAGACCACTTTGATCAAGAGGCAGAGATGTATCAATTTATTAAAAAACTAGCAGAACTTAGAACCTCTAATAGATTGTTAACTAGAGGAAGCATTGAAGTATTGCAGGATAATCATTCAGGAGCAGGTGTATTTGCTTATCAGAGAGAGTATAAAGGGAAGAAGGCTCTAATTATCTTCAATACAGCTGATAAGAGAGTATTAATGAGTAACTTAGATACAGGATTAGTAGTAGGAACAAAGCTTACAGCCCTTGTGCAAAGGGGAGGTATTAAAGAGGTAGTGGTAGGAGAGAGTTCTAAGGTTACTATGGAGCTACCACCTAGAGCAGGATTAATCTTAGTACCAGAAGATCAGCCAACAGAGTTAGTTAATGATGATAATCAGGAAATAATTGTTGATAATAAGATAAATGGAAAGGTTTTTACTAAAGATATTGAGCTAGAAGGTAAGATTAGAGGGGAGATTAGTCAGTTAGAGATTGTAGTTGATGGCAATCTAGACCAAGCTATACCAGCTAAAATTGCTAAAAATGGAAGCTGGCAAGCAACTCTACCGATTCATGACTTTGCTTTAGGTGAGAGTATCCATCAGTTGGTAGTTTATGCTCCAGAACAGAAGATAGTATCTAATAACTTTAACTTCAATACTAACAATCTAGTAGAAAGAGGATTTAGTTTTGAGCTTAGAGACCCTAAGGGTGATGACAGAGGCTTAGATAATAACTATACCTTACCACAGGATAGTAGCTTTGGTGCACAGATGGATATTAGGAAGGTGGAGGTAATTCCTCTTGGAGGAAATCTAAAGATTAAGTTGACTATGGGAGAGATAAGTGATATCTGGAAGCCCGATAATGGTTTTGACCATGTACTCTTTAATATATTTATAGATTTAGATAATGGAGTAGGGGCAGAGGTCTTGCCTAAATTAAATTCTAAAGCACCAGCAGGGTTTGAATGGGATTATCTAGCTTTTGTAGATGGGTGGAATAATGCCTATTATTCTGCTAAAGGAGCTACAGCTGAGAACTATGGAACCTCAGTAACACCAGCACCTAAGATAAGTACCAATAAAAAGGAGAAGACGATTGAATTTAACTTCAAGGCCCAATCCTTTGCCCATCTAGATAGCTTAGCGGGAGCAAAGATATATATAACAACTTGGGATTTTGATGGTTCTCAGGGTATGTTAAGACCATTAACTACAGAAGGTGGAACATGGATTTTTGGAGGACGAGATGATAAACAAGATTCTCTGATTGCCGATGATACTGAAGTGATAACTATTAAAAATTCAGGAAACCCTAAATATATAGATAATGAGATAAGAAATCAAGAAATAGAGGAGTTCAAGGAAGAAGTAGGGAGTAAGGATAAGATTGAGACTAATAAGAAGCTAGCTATTGAAACGGTGCATTTAGTTGGTACTATCAATAATTGGAATTTTGAAGAAGGAAAGATGGAAAGAGTATCAGCAGGTATCTATCAACTAGAGATAATAGCACCAGCACCTAGTAGAGATGCTTGGATACCAGCAGCAAAAAATCAAGCTTTCAAATTTGCTACAAATGGAAGCTGGTCAACTAATGGTGGTGGACCTGCTTATATTGGAACAGAGGGTCAATTAAAAGAGGATACAGGAATGGACAATATTTATGTATCTTTAGAAGAAGGAGCAAAGTATAGAGTAACAGTAGATCTTAATAAGATGACTTATTCTATTAGCAAAGTGAGTAAGTAAATTTGTCAGTTTTAATAATATCCTTCTAAAATGGATGGTAAAAAATATTTTAAACAGCATGGCTAGGACTTAATATCCTATCCATGCTGTTCTTTTATTATATATTCTTATACTTATAAGAGTATACATATATGTATTTACATTATTATTATAGTTTCTTTTAAATAGATATTAATTGTTTTGGATTTAGCTGTAAAGAGTGCTAAAAGGATGTAGTTAATTGAGTTTAGAGAAGATAATGACAAGGTAGGTTCAGTAAAAATTATTTTTTAACAGAAAATATGTAAATAAATAGAAATTAATCCACTTATATACTATAATATAGGTAAGCCATTATAATTTTTCAGGGTCTAATAAGTAAATAATATTATAATCTAACTCTATAGGATTGGCTAAAAATATATTTTGAATACTTTAGCAGGGGAGGTATAAACCAGAAAGGTGAATAAGATTAAAGAGGAAGAGCTTAAAAATAAGCTAGAGCTGTTAGTGCAAGATCTTGTAGAAATTCTTGAATTAATCAATGATAGTGAGCAGGAAAGGATGGTCTTGCCTGACGAATGTACTAAAGAGACGATTATTAGAGCAGATCAAACAGAGTCAAAAGAGCTACCACAAAGGTCTCTTAATAGGATAAGTAAATTTAAAGAAGAAAGACAGGTAGGGTGGTTTGTAAAAGAATCAACTCCTGAAATGAAAGAAATTATGAATAAAGTTATTAAAAGGGTAGTCAAATTAGAGGAGAAAAGAATAATAATTTGATTTCAAAGCCAATTTAACTCCATTTTAGAAGTAACCTTTATCCTTATTTTTACAATCATACTCAGCCCCAAAGATTAATAAATATTACTAAAGAATGTGGGGTGAGTTTATGAGAAGAGTGAAAATTATTATAGGTATCACTTTGATCTTACTATGTCTTTTTACTCAAGCCGTTTTGGCTATAGATAAGCCTGAATTTGATCTTCAGACCAAGTCAGCAATTTTGATGGATGCCAAGACTGGTAGGATACTCTATGAAAAGAATGCCCATCAAAAGCTGCCACCAGCAAGTGTAACCAAGATTATGACTATGTTATTGGCGATGGAGGCTGTTGATGAAGGGCGGGTAAAGTGGGATGATAAGATCTCTACTAGTGAGTTGGCTGCCAAGATGGGAGGTTCACAGATCTGGCTAGAGCCTGGAGAGGAGATGACCTTTGAACATCTAATTAAGGCAGTAGCTGTTGTGTCTGCTAATGATGCCTGTGTGGCTATTGCCGAGCATCTTTATGGTACAGAGGAGAACTTTGTAAAAGCAATGAATGATAAGGCAAAAGAATTGGGCTTAGAGAATACTTTTTTTTATAATACTAATGGATTACCACCGACAGACCCAGATATACAAGGAAATTATACTACAGCAGCTGATGTAGCGAAGATGTCTTTAGAGCTATTGAAACATCCTAAGATATTAAAGTTTACATCAATTTGGATAGATCATATCAGAGATGGGGAGAGTTTTTTAAGAAATACTAATAATCTAGTCCGTTTCTTCAAAGGGGCTGATGGATTAAAGACAGGATATACCCAAGAGGCAGGCTTTTGTGTATCGGCTACAGCCAAAAAGGATGGAATGAGATTTATTGCAGTAGTGATGAATGCACCAAACTCTAAGGTTAGATTCAATGAAGCTAGAAGCCTATTAAATTATGCCTTCAGTATCCATCGTTCTGTTGATATTGTCAGTAAAGGCGAAGTAGTTAGTAAGGTCAAGGTCTTTAAAGGTGAGATACCTGAGATAGATGCAGTGGCTAAGGAAGATTTGAAGATATCGGTGATGAAAGGTGAAGAGAAAGAGGCGGTCAAACAGACCAGATTGAATAAAGAGGTAGTTGCACCTGTCAAGGTAGGGGATAAGGTAGGAGAGATAGTTGTATTGAAGGGAGAAGAGGTATTAGGGCGTGTCGATCTAGTAGCAAAGGAGGAAGTAGCTAAGGCTAATTTCTTTAAGATAATACTACAATTATTTAAGAAGTTTATCAGTAATATTATGAATATCTTTGAATAGAGGCTGATTGTTATTAGACATCCTTAAGGGTGTCTTTTTTTATGTGTGTCTTGTAAATTATAGAGATAGTAAGTGAAAGTCTTACCTATGCTGTTTTGGTCGTATCGGTGTGTGAAACCAACAGTGACAGGGTGTTT